>CAWEYC010000001.1:0-29162 GCA_963813195.1 uncultured Alphaproteobacteria bacterium
TCGTTCCACGATGGAGGCGTTCAATGGCGCTCGCGATCAATGACGTCGCTCCCGATTTCGAAGCCGAAACCACCGAGGGCAGAATCCACTTTCACGATTGGATCGGGGACAAGTGGGTCGTGCTGTTTTCGCACCCGAAGGATTTTACGCCGGTCTGCACGACCGAACTCGGCTACATGGCGAAGATCAAGCCGGAATTCGACAAGCGCGGCGTGAAAATCATCGGCCTGTCGGTCGATCCGCTCGATCGTCACGCGGGTTGGGCGAGCGATATCAAAGAGACGCAAGGCTACGCGCCGAACTACCCGATGATCGCCGACAGCGATTACAATGTCTCGAAGCTCTACGGCATGCTGCCGGCGCCCGTGTCGGGGGATCCGACGAAGCGGACCGCGGCCGACAATCTGACCGTGCGCAACGTCTTCGTCATCGGGCCCGACAAGAAGGTCAAGCTCATACTCGTTTATCCGATGACCACGGGGCGCAACTTCGACGAGGTGCTGCGCGTCATCGACTCGCTGCAGCTCACCGCCAGACACAAAGTCTCGACGCCGGCGAACTGGAAGAGCGGCGAGGACGTCATCATCTCGGGCTCGGTCTCGGACGAGGATGCCCGCAAAACCTACCCTGAAGGCTGGAAAGCACCCAAGCCCTATATCCGCATCGTGCCGCAGCCGAGAGGTTGAGGCGAGCGGCCGGCCCCTTCTCCCGGACGGAGGGAAGGGGCTCGTGACGCCCGCTCCCTCGCCGATCGCCGATTGACATGGGGGCCCATTTATCTGACATTTTCGGCTGATCGAGCGTCGGCGGATCTTCGGATCGCCGCCGATATCGCGCTGAACAAAACGGCGAAACACGCCGGGTCGGTGGCATGACCGATGCAGCGATGGCACCTGAGACCGAGGCGTCGCCGTCGATCGTACGGCTGGAGCGCGTACAGAAGTTCTTTGGCGCGGTGCATGCGCTGCGCGACGTCAATCTGGCGATCGGCCGCAACGAGATCGTCGGCCTGATCGGCGACAACGGCGCGGGCAAGTCGACGCTCATCAAGGTGATGACCGGCGTGACGCCGCCGACCGCGGGCCGCATTTTCGTGCGCGACAAGGAGATCGATCTTACGGATTATTCCGTGCGCATGGCGCACGATCTGTCGATCGAGACCGTCTACCAGGATAAATCGCTCGCCGAAAAGCAGCCGCTATGGCGCAACTTCTTTGTCGGCCGCCAGATCGTCAACCGCTTCGGCTTCATCGATATCAAACGCGAGAAGCAGATCGCCAACCAGATCCTTAAGGAGGTCATCGGCTTTCGCGGCGCCGGCATCACGGTCGATTCGACCATCGGCCATCTCTCCGGCGGCGAACGCCAGGGCATCGCGATCGGCCGCGCCATGCATTACAACGCCGATCTCATCGTGCTCGACGAGCCGACGGCGGCGCTGGGCGTCGCCGAGGTGCGCAAGGTCGTCGACTTCGTCCGGCGCATCAAGGCGTCGGGGCGCGCCTGCATCTACATCGAGCACAATCTCGCCCATGTCCACGAGGTCGCCGACCGGCTGGTCGTGCTCGATCGCGGCGCGATCGTCGCCGAGATTCTTCCCAAGGACATGTCGGTGACCGAACTGACGCAATATTTGATCGATTTGCAGCACAAGGCCTGAAGGCGGGGCGCCATGCCGAAGAGCGGCTCACTTTCGATTTTGCAGCGCGTCGAAGGCCTGCCGATCATCGTCGTCTTCGCGCTGCTGCTCGCGCTCTTCATGTATACGGCGCCGAATGTGTTCCTGCAGCCGTTCATCTACACGACCTTCCTGTCGACCCTGCCGCCGCTCGTCCTGCTGGCGGTCGGCCTCACCTTCGTGATCGGGGCCGGCGAGATCGATCTCTGCTTTCCCGCCATCATCGCCTTTTCCGGCTTCGTCTTCGCGGCGCTGTTCAAGGAATACGACCTCGGCTGGATCGCCGTCGCGGCGGGCCTCGCCTCCGGCATTCTCGTCGGCTTCCTCAACGGCGTGCTCGTCGCCAAGATGGGCATTCCCTCGTTCATGGCGACGCTGGCGACCCAGTTCTTCTGGGCTGGCATGGCGACGGTGCTTTCCGGCGGCAAGTCGTACGCGCTACGCGGCGCCGAGGCGACCTCGGTGTGGCGCTGGATCGTCGGCCGGCCGTTCGCCGACAGTGAGACGGCGTGGCTGGCGCAACTGCCGCTGCAGGCTCTGTGGACGGGCCTCATCGTCGTCTTCCTGTGGTTCGTCCTCACCCGTCACCGTTTCGGCGAACATGTGCTCTTCATCGGCGATTCCAACGAGGTTTCGCGGGTCGTCGGCATCGACGTCGATGGCGAGAAGATCAAGCTCTTTACCCTGATGGGGTTCCTCGCCGCCTGCGCCGCGATCATGCTGACGCTGGAGAACAAGAATTTCTTCGGCAATCAGGGCCAGGGCTACCTGCTCACCGCCATCGCCTCCGTGCTCATCGGCGGCACCTCGATCTTTGGCGGGCGCGCCACCATCATCGGCACGGTGTTCGGCTGTTTCATCATCGGCATGATCGAGGCCGGCCTGGTGGCGAGCGGCCTCACCGGCGCCTGGGTGCGCACGGTCCAGGGCCTCATCTTCCTCGTCTCGATCGTTTTCTATCTCTACGCCGACGAGCCGCAACGCCGTCGCAACTTGTTTGCGCGGCTCGGGCGCTTCCAAGCTTTCGGCCGGGTGCGATCGGCCGAATGAACGCCGCCCGCGGTCGCCAAATGGCGGCAGGGCTGCGAACAAAAGGGGAGAGACGCGAAATGAGACGGTCCAAGTTCCTCATGACGGGCGCCGCGACGGCCGCGCTGTTCGCCGGGTTCGGCGCGGCCCTCGCCGCCGACCCGATCGGTAAGGGCGTCACCATGTACATGCAGATGGGCGGCAACGCCGGCGACGGCGCGACGCTCGCACGCCAGACCGGCGCCGAGCAGGCCGCCGCGGCGCTCGGCGTCGAGCTCAAGGAGCAGTTCTCCGCCTGGGCGCCGGAGACGATGATCAATCAGTTCAAGGAAGCGGTCGCCGCCAAGCCGAATTGCATCGAGATCATGGGCCACCCCGGCAGCGCCGCCTTTCACGACCTCGTCAAGGACGCCGTCGACGGGGGCATCGTGGTGACCGACGGCAACTCGCCGTTGACCGACCTGCAGAAGGATTTCGGCACAAAGGGCTTCGGCTATGCCGGCGTCGACCTTTACGCCGGCGGCACGCTGACCGCCCAGGCTATGCTGTCGCACGGCCTCAAGTCGGGCGACGATGCGATGGTCTACGGCGTCTTCAGCCAGGCCGAGCGCGGCCAGTCCGAGAAGGGCCTCGCCGACACGCTGGAGAAGGCGGGCCTCAAGGTCGATCGTCTGGAGATCACCCAGGAGGTGAACAGCGATCCCTCGCTCGGCGTTCCCGTCCTGACCGCCTACGTCCAGGCGCATCCGAGCCTGAAGGCCATCGGAACTCAGCACGGCGGCGTCACCGGCGTCCTCGCCGACGTGCTCAAGAAGGCCGGCAAAAAGCCCGGCGAGATCATTGTCGGCGGCATCGACCTCGGGCCGGCGACGATCAGCGGCCTGAAGTCGGGCTATGTCACCGCGACGCTCGACCAGCTCCTCTACATGCAGGGCTTCATGCCGGTCGTGCAATGCGTGATGACGTCGAAATACAAGATGCCCGGCTTGTCGCTGAACACTGGCGCCGGCGTCGTCACGCCGGCCACCATCGGCGGCCTGGTCGATCTCATCGACAAAGGCATTCGCTGAGGACATTTCGGGACGCGGGTGAGTTCGCCGGCGGGCGACCGCCGGCGTTTTCCTGTCCGGCGGCGATGATCCCCCTGAGGAAAACGAGCGAAAGCCGTCGATTTACTAGTTACCTTTGGTAAGCTCGTTGAAGTAATATCCGTCGACCGGCCCGCTGGGGGCTCGATTTTGGTCGCCATCGCGGGGCAGCGCAGGGGCTCCATGAACTTTCTCTCAGGCAATGATTCGAATCGCGCCGCGGACCTTTGCGCCGGCGACGACGCCATGATGTTCGAAGTTGCGCCAGTGTCGCTCTGGCTCGAGGATTACAGCGCGGTCAAGGCGACGTTCGACGCGTGGCGCGCCGCAGGCATCCAGGATCTGCGCGCCTATCTCGCCGAAGACCCGGCCCGCGTCAGAACCTGCATAGCCGGCATCCGCGTCGTCAAGGTCAATCGTCGGACGTTGACGCTGTTCGAGGCGGACGATCTGCTGCATCTCGTCGCCAACCTCGACCGAATATTCCGCGACGAGATGCTGGTGAACCTCATCGACGAACTCGCGCAACTGTGGGGCGGCGACGGCGGGTTCGTCGGCGGCAGCGTCAATTATTCGCTCAAAGGGCGCCGCATCGACATTCAGGTCAAAGGCTCGCTGCTGCCGGGCTACGAGGCGGACTGGGCGCGGGTGCTGGTCGTGCTCGAGGATGTGAGCGAGCGCGAAGGCGCGCGCCGGCTGCTCGCCCTGACCGAGGACTATTCGCGCGGACTGTTCGAGCATTCGCCGATTTCGCTCTGGGTCGAGGACTTCAGCAAGGTCCGGCTCCTGCTGGAGGAAGTGCGCGAACGCGGGATCGAGGACTTTCGCGTGTTCACCGACGTGCATCCGGAATTCGTCACGCGCTGCATGAGCGAAATCCGGGTGATCGACGTCAACAATCATACGCTGACCCTGTTAGGGGCGCCCGACAAGAAGACCCTGCTGCTCCGGCTCGGCGACGTCTTTCGCGACGCGATGGCGCAGCCGTTTCGGGAACAATTGATCGACCTCTGGGACGGCAAGCTCTTCCAGCAGCGCGAAGTCGTCAATTATTCGCTCGACGGCGCCGCATTGCACCTTCATCTGCAGTTTTCGGTGTTCCCCGGGCGGGAAAAGGACTGGTCGCTGGTTCAGGTCGCGCTGACCGACTTCACCGCCCGCAAGAAGGCCGAGGCCTATCTCGAATATCTCGGCAAGCACGACGTCCTGACCAAGCTGCACAACCGTTCCTTCTTCGTCGATGAGCTCAACCGGCTGGAGCGCAAAGGGCCGGCGCCGGTCACCATCCTCATCATCGACGTCAATGGCCTCAAACTCGCCAACGACCATTTCGGCCATGCGGCGGGCGACGAATTGCTCCGCCGCGCCGGCGAGGTGTTGAGCAAGCTGGTCGAGGCGCCGTGCCAGGCGGCGCGGATCGGCGGCGACGAATTTGCCGTGCTGATGCCCGGGCGCGTCGAGCGGGACGGCGAGGAGATGATCGAAACGATCGGCGATCTCGTGACGCTCAACAACCAGTATTATGCGGGCTTTGCGCTCAGCTTCGCCGTCGGGGCGGCGACGAGCCGGCCGGGAGAGCGATTGGAAGCGGTCGTGCGCAGGGCCGACGCGGCCATGTATGTTCAGAAGCGCGCCTATTACGCCGATATGCAGCGCGACCGGAGGGCGCCCGCCGCCGCACGCGCCGGCGGTCAGCAATCGGTGGGCGAAGCGCGCTGAACTGATCCGCTCTACACCCGCGCCATCGCCTGCGCGCGAATGATCTCGTAGACGGTTTGCGCCGCTGGGGAGAGCGGGCGATGGCGCAGGGCGATGAGGCTGTACGGCTGCACGACGATCTGAAAATCGGTCGGCAGGATCGCCAGCGCGCCCGGCGCGACCCCTTGGCAGGCGAATTTTGCCGCCTCGACCGACATGGGCGCGACGGCGTCGGAACTCGCCACCAGCATCATCGCCAGGAAGATCGACGTCGTGTTCAGGAAACGATCGGGCGTCGCGGCGTTGGCCGCCTGGAACAGATTGTCGATCGCCCGGCGCATGGGCGTGCCGCGCGGCTGCATCACCCATTCGTAGGCGTTGAGGGCGCCGATGGGGACCGCGCCGCGCCCCAGCAGGGGATGGCCGCGCCGAACGATCAGGCGCGCCTCCTCGACGCCGATCGTCAGCGAGTCGAACAGTCGCGCGTCGAGATCGTCGGGCACGCGGGCGATGATGAAATCAAGCCGCGAGGCGAGCAGCTCGCGTGCCAGAACATTGCTGCTGTCGATCTTGATGTTCAATTCGATCGCCGGCGCGTCGGCTCGAATCTGCCGCATCGCCGGCGCGGCGAGATCGATCGCGGGCGCGGTGACGGCGCCGAGCGAGACCGCGCCGCGCCGTCCGGCGCGCAGATCGGCGAATTCCTGCTCGGCCTGTCCGAGCTGCAGCAGCACCGAGCGCGCATGACGCGCCAGCGCCAGCCCGAGGGGCGTCAAGCGCACGCCGCGCGACAGCCGCTCGCATAGGGGGGCTTCGAGCAGCGCCTCCAGCTCGGCGATCATGCGCGAGGCGGCGGGCTGCGACATGTTCACCGCCTGCGCCGCGGCGCTCACCATTTCCGTGTCCTCGATCGCCGCGATCAAACGGAGATGCGCGAGCTTCAGACGGCTCTGCGGCGGCGCCTTGACGGGGCCGTTGCGGACGCGAGCGGCGGTTCGCAGCGATTGAAATTCATCGTTCACGTCGTTGTTTCCGCAATTCCCGGGATAGAGCGTGGCGATATACCAAATTCACATAGCCTGCGCCATGTTACGCATTTGACTGTCATAACAATTTACAACTAGCTACCCCAGCGGGTGCGCGTGCGAGCGATGGCGACCGGCTGGCCACGACGTCCGCCACCTCTCCACCATCGCGACGAATGCGCGGCGTTTGGTGTCCGAACAGTCGGATTTCACGGGAGGAATACGCAATGGAGTTGAAATCACTCGTCGCCGCCGTCGCGCTGGGGGTCTTCGCCCTCGGCGGCGCCGCGCACGCCGAAGACAAGGGCACGATCGGCATCGCCATGCCGACCAAGTCCTCGGCGCGCTGGATCGCCGACGGCGACAACATGGTCAAAGTGCTTCAGGCGAAGGGCTACAAAACCGACCTGCAATACGCCGACAACGACATTCCCAATCAGCTCGCGCAGATCGAGAATATGATCACCAAGGGCGAAAAGGTCCTGGTGATCGCCGCCATCGACGGCACGACGCTTTCCGACGCGCTGCAAAAGGCGCATGACGCCGGCATCAAGGTCATTTCCTACGATCGCCTGATCCGCGGCTCGGCCAACGTCGACTATTACGCCACCTTCGACAACTTCAAGGTCGGCGTCCTTCAGGCCAAGAGCATCGTGCACGGCCTCGGGCTCGACGCCGGCAAGACTGGCCCGTTCAACATCGAACTCTTCGGCGGCTCGGCCGACGACAACAACGCCTTCTTCTTCTACAATGGCGCGATGTCGGTGCTGCAGCCCCTGATCGACAGCGGCAAGCTGGTCGTGCAGTCGAAGCAGATGGGCATGGACAAGGTGTCGACCCTGCGTTGGGACGCCGCGGTCGCTCAGGCGCGCATGGATAACCTGCTCAGCGCCTTCTACACCACCAAACATGTCGACGCGGTTCTGTCGCCCTATGACGGCCTGAGCATCGGCATCATCTCCTCGCTCAAGGGCGTCGGCTACGGCTCGAAGGATCAGCCGATGCCGATCATCTCCGGCCAGGACTCCGAAGTGCCTTCGGTCAAGTCGATCATTGCTCACGAGCAATATTCGACGATCTTCAAGGACACGCGCGATCTCGCCAAGGTTTCGGCCGGCATGGTCGATGCGGTGCTCTCCGGCGGCAAGCCCGAGATCAACGACACCACGACCTACAACAACGGCGTCAAGGTCGTCCCGTCCTACCTCTTGACGCCGGTGGCCGTCGACGCCAGCAATTGGAAGTCGGCGCTGATCGACAGCGGCTACTACAAGGCCTCGCAGTTCCAGTGATCTGCGCTTGAGCCACGGCCTCCGCGCCGATTTAAGGCGCGGAGGCCCTTTCTTTTGAGTGGCGCCGCCGCGGCATTTGCGGCAATCATGACCATTGCGCGACAAAATCGGGTTGGGGATGAACGCAATCCTGGAAATGCGGGGGATCACCAAGACGTTTCCCGGCGTCAAGGCGCTGCGGGACGTCAATCTCGTGGTGAAAGAAGGCGAGATTCACGCGATCTGCGGCGAAAACGGCGCCGGCAAATCGACGCTGATGAAGGTCTTGAGCGGCGTCTATCCCCATGGCTCCTACGAGGGCGAGATCGTTTACAAGGGCGAGGAGCGGCGCTTCGCCCGCATCGCCGACAGCGAACATCTCGGCATCATCATCATCCATCAGGAACTGGCCCTGGTGCCGCTGCTGTCGATCGCCGAGAATATCTTTCTCGGCAACGAACCGGCCAAAAGGGGGGTCATCGATTGGGCGCAGGCGTTCACTCGCGCCCGCGATCTCCTGGCGAAGGTCGGCCTCAACGAATCCCCCAGCGCGCTGATCACCAATCTCGGCATCGGCAAACAGCAACTGGTCGAGATCGCCAAGGCGCTGGCCAAGAAGGTCCAGTTGCTGATCCTGGACGAACCGACCGCCAGCCTGAACGAGGCCGACAGCGACGCGCTTCTGGACCTGCTGATCGGGTTCCGTGCGCAAGGCATCACGTCGATTCTCATTTCGCACAAGCTCAACGAACTCGCCAAGGTCGCGGATTCCATCACGGTTCTGCGTGATGGAACGACGGTCGAGACGATCGATTGTCACGTCGAGACAATCAGCGAAGGCCGCATCATCAAGAGCATGGTCGGGCGCGAAATGTCCGACCGCTATCCTCGCCGCGACCCCAAGATCGGCGAGAAACTGTTCGAAATCACGGATTGGCGGGTGGAGCATCCGCTCCACGCCGGCCGTGAGGTCATCAAGGGCGTCGATCTTCACGTCAACAGGGGCGAGATCGTCGGCATCGCCGGCCTGATGGGCGCTGGGCGCACCGAACTTGCAATGAGCGTGTTCGGCCGCGCCTATGGCCGCAACGTGACCGGCAAGGCGGCCCTCGAGGGCGAGGAGATCGACATCTCGACGATCCAGAAGGCGGTGGCGAAAGGCATCGCCTATGTCACCGAGGATCGCAAGCAACTGGGCCTCGTCCTCAATGAAGACATCAAGAGCAATGTCACGCTCGCCAATTTGCCGGGCGTCGCCTGGCGGGGCGTGATCGACGAGGCGCGCGAATCCGCCGTCGCCAATCGCTATCGCACGACCCTCAAGATTCGCTCGTCCGGCATTTTCCAGCGCACGCTCAATCTTTCCGGCGGCAATCAGCAAAAAGTGGTGCTGAGCAAATGGCTGTTCGCGCAGCCGCAGGTGCTGATCCTCGACGAGCCGACGCGGGGCATCGACGTCGGCGCGAAATACGAGATCTACACCATCATCAACGAACTGGCCGACGCCGGCAAAGGCGTCATCGTCATTTCCTCGGAAATGCCTGAACTTCTTGGGCTCTGCGACCGCATCTACGTCATGAACGAAGGGCGCTTCGTCGATGAAATGCCGGCCAAAGGCGCGACGCAGGAGAAAATCATGGCTTCGATCATGCGGCAATACGGAGCGGTGCGATGAGACACGAGGCCGTCCCGGCTGCCGGCCCCGAACAGGCGGATGCGCACGCGAGCTTCTGGAAAAGCAGCCTGCGCGACTACGGGCTGTTGTTCTCGTTGCTCGTCATCATGGGCTTCTTCTATTTTCTGACCGATGGCGTGTCGCTGGCCCCGCTCAACGTCACGAACCTGATCTTGCAGAACAGCTACGTCGTCATCATGGCGCTCGGCATGCTGCTGATCATCGTCGGCGGCAACATCGACCTCTCCGTCGGATCGATCGTCGGCTTCGTCGGCGCGGTGGCCGCGACGATGATCGTCGGATTTCATCTTCCCGGCCTCGATGTCGACGTCAAGATCCCCTGGGCGTACGTCGTCCTCATCTCGCTGGTCCTCGGTGGCGCGATCGGCGCCGCGCAGGGCTATTTCGTCGCCTTCAGCCGCATTCCGTCGTTCATCGTGACGCTCGGCGGCATGCTGATTTTTCGCGGCCTGACCGGCAACATGCTGCTCGGTCAATTCGTCGGCCCGTTCCCGAGGGAGTTTCAAGACATCAGTTCGGGCTTCATCCCGGATTTCGGCGACTTCGCCTTCCTGAAGCCGCTGGTCGGCTCGTCGCACTTCCATTGGGGCTCGATGATCGTCGGCGTCATCGGCGTCGCCACGCTGATCACCACCGGCGTGCGCCGCTGGAGCCGTTCACGCGCCCAAGCGATGGAAACCGAGCCCTTCGCCCTCTTCATCGGCAAGACACTGATTTTCGCTCTGTTGATCCTCTTCTTCAGCTATCGGCTCGCCTCCTACAAAGGTCTGCCGGAGGTGCTGATCATCATGGGGGTCCTCACGCTGATCTATGCCTTCGTGACGACTCGGATGACGATCGGGCGGCGCATTTACGCGCTCGGCGGCAATCGGCTGGCGGCGCAGCTCTCCGGCATCCGAACCGAGCGGCTGACCTTTCTCACCTTCGTCAACATGGGTGTGCTCGCGGCGCTGGCGGGCCTCATCGTCGCCGCTCGCCTCAACTCGGCGACGCCGAGCGCCGGCCTGTCCTTCGAACTCGACGTCATCGCCGCCTGCTTCATCGGCGGCGCTTCGGCCTCGGGCGGCGTCGGCAAGGTGATGGGCGTCGTCATCGGCGCCTTCGTCATGGGCGTGATGAACAACGGCATGTCGATCTACGGGCTCGGCATCTATTGGCAGCAGGTCGTCAAGGGCATCGTGCTGCTGGCCGCCGTCTACATCGACGTCTACCAGAAGAACAAGGGGTGAGCGGCGTCCTCATTTCTTCAATGCGTTCCTGATCACCAGGATTCCGCCGAAGCTGATGGCGAAGCAGACGGCCCACAGAAGCACGGCCATCACCGCCATCTGGCCGACAGCCGCCCAGTCGCTGGAGCCCAAGCCAGGGAGCATCGAGGCGCCAAGGCTCATGAAACCGAGCGCGCACATGCCCGGCAGCAGCAGGACCAGGCCGAAGACGATCATGATTGCTCGGGTCATCTCGCAGCCTCTTCACCTCTTGACGCCATAGCGGATCATCAGAAATCCGCCGAAACTTATGGCGAAGCAGATGAGCCACAAAAGGACCAGGGGGGCGTCGTCCGACGCAAAGCGCCCGGAAAACATGTTCGGCAATGTGAGCGCCATGACGAAGAGCGAGCAGGCGCCCGGCAAGAGCAGGATCAGACCCGCAAGGATGGCGATCAGGCGCAATTTCCTCGCTCCCCCAAAAAACGCGAACACCGCCCGTTTGACGTCATGCCCGGCCTTGTGCTGGACAAGCCCGCCATGACGAGCAGAGGAACCTTGGATGCAGCGCCTGGCGCCTCATTCGCGCTCCGCCAACGCCGCCCTGATCCCCTCGATCCGTCCGTCCCGATAGAACAGATTGTAAGTGTCGAATGGAATGATCTGTCCCGCCGGCGTGACGAAATGGACGCAGCTTCGCTTGACCGCCGCGAGGCAGAAATTGTGCGGGTCGAGAAACTCGACGACGGTGACGCGGAAGATATTGTCGTAGGTCAGGCCGGTCGGCGCCGGCACGCTCGGCAGGCAGCAGAGCAGCGCGGCGACGCGCTCGACGGCGGTGTCGGGGCCGGTCGACAGCGAGAACAGATCGAAGATGCGCCGCTGCAGTTCGGGATATTTCTCGAAGGTCACCGCGTTGGGAATGTCCGCCAGAATGTCTTCGTGCGACAGGATCGACGTCACCGGCGTGACCTCGCGGCCATTGCGCAAGCCGTAGCCGATGGTGATCGCGCTGGGATTGCAGGGCAGGGGGATCATGTCTCGCTCGCCGAACACGCCGGAGTCGGCGACGATGCGGCGGCGGATGTCGGAGAGCAGCACCCGGTCGCGGCGCTTGTCGAAGCCGATGTTCCGCCCGGCGTCCTGGATCGGCTGAAAGGTGACGCCGCGCACGCAACTCCAATCGAGCGCGTGCTGCACGATCGCGCCCATCTCGTCGTCGTTCGCTCCCCGCTTCACCACGCTGACCAGCGTCGTCGAGATGTTGTGGCGTTCGAGGTTTTCGAGCGCCTGCTGGCGGACCCGCGTGAGGTCCGCGCCGCGAATGGCTCTCAACGCCTCGGGGCGCAGCGAGTCGAACTGCAGATAGATTTCCAACCCCGTCTTCATCTCGGCGAGCGCGGCGACGAAGTCGGGGTCGCGCGCGATGCGGATGCCGTTGGTGTTGATCATGACGTGGCGGATCGGCTTCGTCTTGGCGAGCCTGACGATGTCGAGAATCTGCGGATGGAGCGTCGGCTCGCCGCCGGAGATCTGCACGAGGTCGGGCTCGCCCTCGCTCGCCACCAGCGCGTCGAACATGCGCTCGATGGTCGCCAGCGGCAGGTGGTTCGTGCGCTGTGGCGAGGAATCGGCGAAGCACACCGGACAGGTCAGATTGCAGACGTCGTTAATTTCGACGATCGCCAGACAGGAATGTTGCTCGTGATCGGGGCAGAGGCCGCAATCGTAGGGGCAGCCGAACTCGGTCTTCGATTGCACCTGCAAAGGCCGATCGCCGGGCTTGAGGAAGTCCCGCTGCCAGCGAAAGAAGCGCGCATCGTTCGAGACCAGGGTCTTCTGGAGGCCGTGGCTCTTGCAGCGCTTCTCGTAGAAGACGTCGTCGCCCTCGATGCAGATCTTCGCCGGAACGAGCGCAAGGCACGTTTCGCAAAGGGAAGTCGTCTGCCCATAGAAGACATAGGGGCGCGACTTACGCGTCAACGGAGCGTTCATCGGACTTGGCGCTCGCTGTGAAAAGCATGAGGAAGGCGTAAATCGCCAGCACGATCGAAAGAATGTGAAATACGGTCATGGGCCCGAGCACCGGCGCGTAGGGTTTGAAGAACTCCCAGACGAAGCGCTGCACGGCGTACCAGCCGATCGCGAGATAAAGACCGTTGTCGATCACGAAGCGATTGTCGCGGAAGACCGCGAAGAGATAGGCGACGAGGAACACCGCCATCGACGCGCTCTCGTAGAGCGGCGCGGGGTGCCGCAGAACGCCGTCGCCGAAGTCATGGCACCACGGCCAGTTGGCCGGCGTTCCGTAGGTGAAGTCGTCGATGCCCGAATAATAGCAACCGATTCGCCCGACCGCGACGCCGATGGCGAGCGGCGCCGCAAAGCGCGCGCCCGTCCGCGCCTCGACGCCGGCGAAGCGCTTGTAGAGTTCGACCCCGAGGACCGCGCCGAAGATCGCGCCTTCGATCGAGCGCGCGATGACCCACTGGCCGCAGGCGATCATGTTGAGCGTGCCGAAGAGGTAGGCCCCGATGGCCGAGCCCGACACGAGCGCGGCGTAATAGCCGCTGCGCCGGCTGGCGCTGACGGGAAAGTCGATCCGCGCCCGCTTGGTCAACCACAGCGTCATCAACGCCGCCGAGAGCCAGGCCAGCGCATCGAACAACGAATGGATGGCGAGGTGGATCGCGTCCAACGCACGGTCCCTCCGGAGCGTGGCGCTGCGGTCGAGGACGCCAGCGGGCCACTCTCTCAATATTCCACGCGAACTGCAAGGCCAAGCCGCGCCGCTACGCCGCCTGTTCCACTTCCTGCATCGCGAGCCGCGCCATCAGCGGCACGGCGGCGCCCATTTTGCGCGCCCGTTCGGGGTTGGAGGCGTTGCCGTCGAGCGAGCGTTTGTAGACGCCCTGCACGATCGCCGCGATGCGGAAAAAGCTGAACGCGATCAGGAAGCTCCAGTCCGGAATCCCAGCGAGCCCGGCGCGCCGGCAATAATCGGCGACATAGGTCGCCTCGTCGGGAAGGCCGAACGCGACGCGGTCGACGCCGCCGAGGCCGCGAAAATCGCCGGCGTTCGGCAGCCGCCATTGCATGCATTGGTACGCGAGATCGGCGAAGGGATGGCCGAGAGTCGACAACTCCCAATCGAGCACCGCCAGGAGACGCGGCGCATCCGGCGCGAAGATCATGTTGTCGATGCGCCAGTCGCCATGGACGAGCGCGACGCGGCCGTCGTCGGCGGGCGCATGCGCGCCGAGCCATTCGATGAGCCTGTTCATGTCGGTGACTTCAGCCGTCTCGCTGGCGCGATATTGCTCGCTCCAGCGCTGCAATTGCCGCGCGAAATAATTGCCTGGCTTGCCGTAATCGGAAAGACCCGCCGCGACGACGTCGATGGCGTGCAGCTTGGCGAGCGCTTCGTTCATCGCGTCGTAGACGCCGGCGCGCTCCTCGCGGTTCGAGTCGGGCATCGCGGGATCCCAGAAGATGCGCCCGTCGACATGGCTCATGAGATAGAAGACCGACCCCAGCACCCCTTCGTCCTCGCAGAGCGCGAGCGGGCGCGGCGCGGGAAAGCCCGCGGCTTCCAGCGCGACGAGCGCGCGATATTCGCGCTCCACCATATGCGCGGACTTCAGGAGCTTGCCCGGCGGCTTGCGCCGCAGCACGTAGCGACCGCCGGGCGTCGTGACGAGGTAGGTCGGATTCGATTGTCCCGTCGGGAATTTGCGCGCTTGGCTCGGGCCCGCGTAGCCCTTCACCCGCGCGCTCGCCCATGCGTCGAGCGCGGCTGGGTCGTCGGGAAATCCCGCGCCGCTCATGGCGTCTCGCCCTCGTTGACATAGCGTTTGAGCTCGGCCTTGGAGATGACGAGCCGATGCACGGCGTCGGGGCCGTCGGCGAGGCGCAAGGTGCGCACCGCCGTCCACATGCGCGCAAGCGGGAAATCCTGGCTCACGCCGGCGCCGCCGTGCATCTGCACGGCCTGGTCGATCACCTCGAGCGCGACGCGCGGCGCGATCACCTTGATCTGCGAGATGAGCGGCGCGGCGGCGCGCACGCCTTGCGTGTCCATCGTCCAGGCGGCCTTGAGACACAGGAGGCGCGCCATTTCGATGCTCATGCGCGCTTCCGCGATGATATCGCGGTTGGCGCCGAGCGAGGACAGTTTCTTGCCGAAAGCCTCGCGCGCGACCGAGCGCCGGCACATCGCTTCGAGGGCGCGCTCGGCCTGGCCGATGGCGCGCATGCAATGGTGGATGCGCCCCGGCCCCAGGCGCCCCTGCGCGATCTCGAAGCCCCGTCCGCGCCCCAGGACCACGGCGTCCTTGGGCACGCGCACGTTGGTGAAGCGTATATGCAAGTGGCCGTGCGGCGCGTCGTCGGCGCCGTAGATCGTCATCGCCCGCAGCTTTGCGATGCCCTTGGTCGCGGCGGGAACCAGCAGCATCGAGTGGCGCGCGTGACGCGACGACGCCCCGGGCTCGGTCAGCGCCATCACGATGTAAAGCGAGCAGCGCGGGTCGCCGGCGCCCGAGGACCACCATTTCTCGCCGTTGAGCACCCATTCGTCGCCCTCGAGGCGGGCGTCCAAGGCGATGTTGGTCGCGTCCGACGACGCGACGCCCGGCTCGGTCATCAGATAGGCCGAGCGCGCGCGACCCTCGAGCAGGTCGGGCAGCCAGTGCGCCTTCTGCTCCGGCGAGCCGAAGCGCTCCAGCACCTCCATGTTGCCGGTGTCGGGCGCCGAACAATTGAAGACCTCGGAGGCCAGCGGCGACCAGCCCATTTCCTCCGCGAGATAGGCGTATTCGACGGTCGTCAGGCCGTAGCCCTTGTCGGATGCGGTGAGCCAGAAGTTCCAGAGGCCCCGTCCTCGCGCTTTTTGCTTCAGGGATTCGAGAATATCGACCATGCGCGCGGTCGGCGTGAAGCGGTCGCCGTCGCGCCCGACCTCCGCCTGGTATTCCTCCTCGAGCGGCATGATTTCGTCGCGCACCATCCCGCGGACCGCCGCGACGAGGGGGCGAACCTTATCGGTGACGCCGAGATCCATCCGTTCCTCCCAAACCAGAATTTGGTCGCGAGTTGACCCTCAAACGCGCTTGGGCGCAAGAGCGGCCGGGGATGCGCGCCGCCGCGACAGCCGACGAATTGCCGGCGAACCCTTGGCGCGGCGCCCGTGCCAGCGTCGCGATCCTTTGCGAGGCGAGGAATTTGCCCTAAGATGGACCCGATGGCCGGGCGGCCTCCCGGAGGCTCGCGATGCGATCCGCAAGCGAAATTGAAGCTCTTTTCACAATTCTGAAACGATCGGCGACGCCGGCGACGGCAGCCGCCATCGAGACCTTGGTGCGCGAGGGAAGCGACGGCGATCTCTGCCGCGTCAACACCTTGGCTTTCGCCGCCAAGCATGGCCTCGACGAGGAGGAGGCGATCGCCGGTCTGCTTCACGCCACGCAGGTGGGGCTCTTCGACCAGGCCTGGAACGTGCTGTGCCCGGGCTGCGGCGGTGTGCTCGACAGCGGGGCGACGCTCAAGACAGTCGATCGCGCGAACTATTCCTGCACGCTCTGCGCGGCGGGCTACGAGCCGACGCTCGACGAAATGGTCGAAGTGACCTTCACCGTGAGCCCCAACGTGCGCCGCATCGCCGCGCATGACCCCCACAATCTGCCGGCGATCGAATATTATCGCCAAGTCTTCTGGGGTTCAGGCGTCGATCTGCCCGACAACGAAACGCTCGAGCGCGAGTTCCAGGAGATCGCGCTCGACTCGCTCGAACTGCCGCCCGGCGAAAAGGCCACCGTCTCGCTGCAAGCGCCAGCGGAGTTCCTCATCGCCTTCGACCCCGTCACCCACACGGCGCAATTCCTCGACGTCAAGGGCGAGGCGACGCGCGAGCGCCGGACGCTCACCGTCCTGCTCAACAGACAGCTCGCGCCGACCGACACCGCGACGATCCGGCCCGGCCCGCTGCGCATCTTGTTCGAGAACCGGTCGGACGCGCGCACGCTGCCCAGCGTGTGGCTCGCCGGCAAGCGGCTTCACGATCTCCTCGGCCGGCGTCGCCCGTTCCTCACGGCCAAACGGCTTCTCACCAACCAGACGTTCCGCGATCTCTATCGCAGCGATACGATCGACGTCGCTCAGCGGTTGAAGATCACCAGCCTGACCTTCCTCTTCACCGACCTGAAGGGCTCGACGGAGCTCTACGACCGGGTCGGCGACCTCGTCGCTTACGATCTTGTGAACGCCCATTTTCGTGCGTTGCAGGAGATCGTCGCCGCCGAGGCCGGCGCGGTGGTGAAAACCATCGGCGACGCCGTCATGGCGACGTTCGCAACGCCTGACCGCGCCGTCGCCGCGGCCTTGCGCATGCGCGAAGCGATGCGCGACCTCGACGGCGACCTCATCTTGAAGATCGGCATTCACGAGGGACCATGCCTCGCCGTGATGCTCAACGAGCGGCAGGACTATTTCGGCCAGACCGTCAACATCGCCTCGCGCGTCCAGGGCCTCGCCACCTCGTCCTCGATCTTCGCGACCGGTCAGGTGCTGCGCCATGACGAATCGGCACGGGTGCTCGAAAGCAGCGGCATCACCCCGCTGCCGAACGAGCAGAAGCTACGCGGCATCGCTGAAAGGCTTGCCGTGTTCGAAATCCCCTGATCGCGTTCCCGCCCGGTCATTGGCGCAAGAGCGGACCGGATTGCTGGACGATCGGCTCGCCTTATTTCGGGAACGGAACGGGGCTGTCCGAGAGGGTCTGCAGGTAGGCCAGAATGTCGGCGCGCTTGTCAGCGTCCGGCTGGCCGGGATACGTCATCTTGGTGCCCGGCGCGAAGGCCGACGGCTTGGTGATCCACTTGTTGAGCTTGTCGTAGCTCCAATCGCCGCCGACGCCCTTCAAGGCGTCGGAATAGGAGAAGCCGGCGACGGTGGCGACCGGCCGGCCGACGACGCCGTAAAGCGGCGGGCCGACTTTCGCTGCGCCGCCCTTGGTGAAGGTGTGGCAAGCCTCGCAAGCCTTGGCGTCGGATTGTCCCTTCTTGGGGTCCGCCTTGGCGAGCAATGTGGGCAGAGGCACGACGGGCGCGGCGGCTTCGGCGGCGTTCGCTTCGGCGGCGTTCGCCGTGCCGGGCAACTGGTAACCGGGCTTCTCCGCCGTGTTCGGTGCAAAAATCGCGTTGGAAACAACTCCGAGCGCCATTGTTCCGAGCAGGGTGCTGAGGACAGCAAGAGCGATCTTATTGGCGTTCGTAGTTTCCATTCGCGAATCAGCCCCAGTCTGATTGTCGTTCCGCGGGGGCGCTAGAGGCCCCCCATTGGAAAACCTGATTAGCCGCTTTGCGTCGGACTTGGCAACACGTATAAGCGCGGCGCCGCCGCCTTTTTTGGCGCGCGCGAGTCGAACCCATCCATGTCCAATCCCATCGTCCTCATTCCCGCTCGCATGACGTCGACGCGCCTTCCAGGCAAGCCGCTTGCGGACATTCACGGCGAGCCAATGATTGCGCATGTCTGGCGTCGCGCGGTCGAAGCCGACGTCGGGCCGGTTCTGGTCGCGGCCGACGATACGAGGATCGTCGACGCCATCGAGGCGATCGGGGGATGCGCTGTTTTGACGCAGGCCGGCCACGTCTCGGGCTCCGATCGAATCTTTGAGGCGGTCTCGGCCTTCGACCCGGAGGGGCGCCACGACGTCGTCGTCAACGTGCAGGGCGATCTGCCGACGATCGAGCGAAGCGCGGTGCGCGCCGCGGTCGATCCGCTGCGCGACAAGGATGTCGACATCGCGACGCTGGCGACGCCGATCACGCGAGCCGAGGAGCGCGACGATCCCAATGTCGTGAAGGCCGTGGGGACGCACATCGGCGCCGAGCGGCTACGCGCGCTCTATTTCACGCGGAGCCGAGCGCCGTGGGGCGAGGGGCCGCTACTGCATCACATCGGACTTTATGCCTACCGCCGCGAGGCTTTGGCCCGCTTCGTCGCGCTGCCGCCCTCGCCGTTGGAGCTGCGTGAAGAGCTCGAGCAATTGCGCGCTTTGGAGGCGGGTATGCGCATCGACATCGCCCTCGTCGACGTTGCGCCGCTCGGCGTCGACACGCCGGAAGATCTGCATCGCGCCCGTGAAATGCTGGCGCCCGGGAAAAAGCCATGACCGAGACCAAGACGATCGCCTATCAGGGCGAGCCAGGCGCCAATTCGCACATCGCCTGCGCCGAAAACTATCCTGACTACACGCCGCTGCCTTGCGCGACCTTCGAGGACGCCTTCGCCGTGTTGCAGGAGGGGAAGGCCGATCTCGGCATGATCCCGATCGAGAATTCGATCGCCGGGCGCGTCGCCGACATCCATTCCCTGCTGCCCGCGTCCGGTCTGCATATCGTTGGCGAGACGTTCCTGCCAATTCACTTTCAGCTGCTCGCCATTCCCGGCGCGACGCTCGAAGGCTTGCGCAGCGTCTATAGCCACGTGCATGGGCTCGGCCAGTGCCGCAGGATCATCCGCAAATACGGGCTGACGCCGGTGGTCGCCGCCGATACGGCGGGATCGGCGCGCGAGGTGGCGGAGTGGCGCGATCCGACCCGCGCCTCGCTCGCGACCCAACTCGCGGGCGAGATCTACGGCTTGACGACGCTCGCGGCCTACGTCGAGGACGAGACGCACAATACGACGCGCTTCGTCGTCCTTTCCAAGACGCCGCACTGGGCGGCGGCGCGCAACGGGGCGCTGGTGACGACGTTCGTCTTTCGCGTGCGCAACGTGCCCGCCGCGCTCTACAAGGCGCTCGGCGGCTTCGCCACCAACGGCGTCAACATGACCAAGCTCGAAAGCTATATGGTCGAGGGCGAATTCACCGCGACGCAATTCCTCGCCGACGTCGACGGCCATCCCGAAGATCCACCGCTCGCGCGGGCGCTCGAGGAACTCGAGTTCTTCTCGCGCGAGTTGCGCATCCTCGGCGTCTATCCCGCGCATTCCTTCCGTGTCGAGACGCAAAAGCGGGCGGAGTAGGCCCTCGCGCCAACCCCTCTCCCGCATAGGGCGTCCGTAGGACGCCCGTCTCGCCGACGGGCTATACGGGCGAGGGGCTTGATGGCGCCGTCGTTTCTCTTCTCCCGCCTGCGGGTGTCAGGCGAACGTCTCGTTCGCTGAGAGGTGGCGCGAAGCGCCGGATGAGGGTTCTCGGGCGGCGCCGCCGGACGCCATTCCTACTTCGTCCCGAACATCCGGTCGCCCGCATCGCCGAGGCCGGGGACGATATAGCCGTGCTCGTTGAGCCTCTCGTCGATCGCCGCGGTCCAGATCTGCACGTCGGGATGCGCGCTGGTAAGGCGCGCGACGCCTTCCGGCGCGGCGAGAAGGCAGACGAAGCGGATGTCCTTCACGCCGCGGCGCTTCAAGCGGTCGATCGCCGCGACCGCCGAATTGGCGGTGGCGAGCATCGGGTCCATCACGACGACCAGGCGCTCGGCGACATCGGCGGGCGCCTTGAAATAATATTCGACCGCCTCGAGCGTGTTGGGGTCGCGGTACAGTCCGATGTGGGCGACGCGCGCGCTCGGCACCAGGTTGAGCATGCCGTCGAGAAATCCGACGCCAGCGCGTAAGATCGGCGCGAAAACCAGCTTTTTCCCCGCGATCATCGGCTTCATCGTCGTCGCCAGCGGCGTTTCGACTTCGACGAGCTCCAGCGGCAGATCGCGCGTGACCTCGTAGCAGAGCAGCATGCCGATTTCGTTGAGGAGCTGGCGAAAGCCCTTGGTCGAAACCGTCTTGTCGCGCATCAGCGTCAGCTTGTGCTGCACCAGCGGATGATCGACGACGTTGACGTTGGGCATGGCGGGGCTCCCGAGCGGCGGATTTGCAGCGACATTAAACTACGTTCGGCCGCGCCCATTGTCGCCCCGTCGATCATCCCCAGATATTCGCGCCATGCGACGCCGCGTGCGTCAGGCGCGAAAAGGGTCTATTGACGGAAAGCGGCCTTCAATGTCTTTTGACGGATCAATGGCCAATTCTCCCGCGCGCGTCGCCAGTCGCAACTGGAATCTGCCGAACCTGCTGACCTACGCCCGGGTGGCGGCGGTGCCCCTGGTCGTCGCCTTTCTGTTTTGGCCAACGGAGCCGTGGGCGCGCTGGACCGCTTTGGCGATTTACGCGGCGGCGGCGATCACCGATTTTCTCGACGGCTATCTCGCGCGTGTCTGGTCGCAGCAATCCTCCCTCGGACGCATGCTCGACCCGATCGCCGACAAACTGCTGGTCGCGGCGGCGCTGCTCGCGCTCACCGCCGACCGCACCATTTATGGCCCGTCGCTCTGGGCCGCGATCGTCATTCTTTGCCGCGAAATCCTCGTCTCGGGGCTGCGCGAATATCTCGCTGAGTTGCGGGTTCCCGTTCCCGTCACCGCCGTCGCGAAATGGAAGACGACGGTGCAGATGTTCGCCCTCGGCTTCCTCATCGCCGGGCCGGCCGGCCAAGCGGTCATGCCGGTCTCGATCGACATCGGCATCGTGCTTCTGTGGATCGCGGCGATCCTGACGCTCTACACCGGCTGGGACTATATGAAGGCCAGTTACGATCATGTCGGGAGCAATTGAAGGCCGATGAAGGCGGTTTATTTCGCTTGGGTGCGCGAGCGGATCGGCAAGACCGAGGAGGCGCTCGATCCGCCCGCCGAAGTCGCGACCGTCGGCGATCTCATCGCCTGGCTGTCGGAGCGCGGCGAGGGCTACGCTTATGCTTTCGAGCGGCCCCGCGTGATACGCGCCGCCATCGACCGCGCCCATGTCGGGCATGACGCCAGCATCGCGGGCGCGCGCGAGATCGCCTTCTTTCCGCCGATGACGGGCGGCTGATGCGATGAGCGTCGTTCGGGTCCAGGCGGAAGATTTCGACGCGGCGGCCGAGGCGCGCGCGCTGGCTGCCGGGCGGGTCGACGTCGGCGCGCTGGTGACCTTCGTCGGCCTCTGTCGCGACGAGGGCGGCCGTCTCGCGGCGCTGGAAATCGAGCACTATCCCGGAATGGCCGAAGCCGAGATCGCGCGCGTCGTCGCCGCAGCCCAAGCGCGCTGGCCGCTCATCGGGGTCACGGCGATCCACCGCTACGGGACGCTGGCGCCCGGAGCGCAAATCGTGCTCGTCGCCGTCGCCGCCGTGCACCGCGCCGAAGCCTTCGAGGCGGCGCAAATGCTGATGGATTACCTCAAGACCCAGGCGCCGTTCTGGAAGCGCGCGCGCCGCGCCGACGGAACGGTCGGAGATTGGGTCGAGGCCAAGGCGAGCGACGACGATCAGGCGGCGCGATGGCGGGCCGCCGAACGGTCATGACGCGTGGCGTTGCGAGCGTTTGCTAGGCGCGCGCGACGATGTTGCGGTAGACGAGAAGCACGATCACGGCGCCGAGGATCGCCAGGAACAGGCTGACGATGTTCAGCCCGGATACGCTGCCGATGTGCAGCAGCTCCCCGATATAGCCGCCGACAACCGCGCCGATAACGCCGATCACGATGTCCATCACCATGCCGGAGCCCGACTTGTTGACGATCTTGCTGCCGATGAAACCTGCGATGAGGCCCAGAATAAGCCAGCTGAGATAGTTCATGACGCCCGTGCCCTCCGTGGAAGTCGCCGAATCCGCCCACGCGCCGGCATCCCTCGAGGTGAGTCGCGGCGCGTGGTCAATTCCTGCGGGACGAACGGGGAAAACGCAAGTCTATAGACCTGTTCGTCCAAACCTATTTCACCTTGAAACCAAGCGTTCGATAAAGATCGAAATCCTTCATCCACCTCGTTCCGAAGGTATTGCAGACATCCGGCACCTTCCTATTCGCTCGGAGCTTGCTGGGCGCGGAGACTTCCTTCGTCACGACGACGCGGTTGGCGGTGACGCGCGCATACGCAACAAGGAACGGGTCCTGCCCGATCTTCTCAAGCTCGGCGTCTGTCAGCGCGGCGCCATAGCCGTTGGCCAGCACATCGTTGACCAGGGTCTGGTCGGCTTCTTCATTGAGGATCAGTGCGTCCTTTACTGTCGCATCATTAATCCATTTGCCGAGTTGGGTGCGCGATCCCGAGACTTCCTGCCAGATTTCGAGGGGCATTTTCACGATGCCCGCCTGACACTCGGCATATAGCCAGTCCCAGAATTGCGGCACTTGGTCGAAGCCGTAATAATCCTCGTCGGCCCGGATCAGGACATTGGCATCAAGGAGATAGAGCAATCACTCTCTCCCCAGACCAGGCACGATTGCGCCTCTGGTGCTCTCGTAGCGTTTCAGCAGCGGTTCCACGACGCCGGGGCTGACGCCCAGAACCTTTGCGGCCTTGGTATGGGAAAGCAGGTTGTTGCGGACGGATCGTTGTACGACGCCCAGAAGCGCGGTCCCGACCTTGAACTGCTTCACGGTGTAGTAGTTCGGACCGGCGTCGCTATCGCTTGCTTCCGCCTTGATGCGAGCCTTCTGGGCCTGCCACCGGGCGGCGTACCGGCCTGACAGTTCGCGGTAGACGCGCCCGGTAATCCAGTTCATCCGGCTGATCCGATACGCCACCATCGGCTCGCTGACGCGCCAAGCGTCCGCAACGCGAGTGATTGCCTGCATAGCCTGCGTGGTATCGCCCGGTTGAAAATCCGGCCTGTCGGGGAACGCACGATCCGGCAGGAGGAATTTGCTCGCGACGTCATTGCAGAATTGCTCGACCCTGCCTTGCGGTGTGGTCGTCTGCTCCGCTGCCACCAAGCCGCTGAATTCCAGTCTGACCAAGCCAGATATGGGCTAGTTCGTGGATCAGGGTGAAGGAGCGGGCCGCCTTTGCATCCTGGTCGTTGATGACGACGAAAGGCGCGACCCGGTCCGCGATGGCGAAGCCTCTAAACACGCGCTCGCTGATCGTGTGGTGGTGCGATCCGAGGTCCCCCACCAGAAGGACAAACACCCCGACGCGCTCGGTACGGATGCGCAGTTCCTTGAACAGATCGTCGGCGGTGCCGGTGCGGCGTACGTCCGCGTCTAGGCGAAACTCAAGCTTGGCGGCGATGCTATCAACCACAAACTGCACGCCGCGCGACATGGCGACCGACCCCACGAAATCGAGTTGCGGCGGGTCGTCCTCATCTTCGAGAAGGCTTTTGACCATCTCCTGGCGGGCGCGGATGTCGCGCAGCAGCGCGTCAAGCATGGCGTTCTCGCGCGGCTGCACATCGACGAGAAGCGTGCGGAAGTCCTCGCCACGCGATGCCTGCGGCGGCGGCTGCCTCAAGTAGAAGGTGACGAGTGGCCGATGGTAAACGGATGCGATCTTCGCAAGCTGGTTACGTGTCGGAAACTTCTGTCCTCGCTCAAGAGCCTCAAGCTTTTCTGCAGCAGAAACCGCTGTACTGGCATTAATGCCGATACGGGCTGCAGCGTCTTCAAGGGATAGGCCCGCGGCTTCCCGCGCCCACGCCAGTATCCCCGGATTTATGTTCTCAGCTCTCGCCATGTGAGCGCGCTCTGTCCCCCGATCACTATCGTACCTGCTGAATTCTTAACGGGCTATGCCACTTGCAATGACCGCCTCGGCAAACTGCTCGCGGTCCTGGCCAAGTGGTTGCGGCGCTCCTCGGCGCGATTCCGGCACATGCGCAGGACGTTGCGGATTACGGAAAAAGCCTCCCTTGACCTGATTGCGCATCACCTGCGCGCCAATTCGGCAGGCAGGTGACGCTGCGCTCTTCGGGTCCATCTTAGGCCTCCTCGTCCCTCAGCAGCGAAAACTCGGCCAGTCCTTCTCCCCGAAGGCTCTTTGCCCTTCCTCAATCCGTGTCGCTTCGTCTTTTTGGCGTCACTTCGCGTGATAAGCCGCCTACGCGATCGTGCAGAGATCGAGCCGAAGCCGCGCGATGTCTCCCCGGTAAAGCGCGGGCTGACGGGTACCGCAGCCTTTCCAGCGATGCGGAAGCCCATCCCTTTAAGGCCCGCTTCGCGCGCACGACGGCGCGGAGGGCGGGTGAGCAGCGCGCCCGCCCCTATCGCAACGAGGCGGTGAAGCGCTGGATTTTGTGGCAGGCGTCTTCGAGCGTCTGCAGCGAGGTGGCGTAGGAGACGCGGAAGTTCGGCCCCTGGCCGAAAGCCGAGCCGTGCACCACCGCGACGCCCTCGGTCTCCAGCAATTCGGTGACGAAATCCTCGTCGGTCGCGATCGTCTTGCCAGACGGCGCCTTCCGGCCGATGGCCTCGGCGCAGGATGGGTAGACGTAAAAGGCGCCCTCGGGCTTCGGGCACTGCAGGTGCTGCGCCTGACCGAGCATGGAGACGACGAGGTCGCGACGCTCCTCGAACGCCTTGCGGCGCACGGGAATGAAATCCTGCGGCCCGTTGAGAGCTTCGACCGAGGCCCATTGCGAGATCGTGCAGGCGCCCGAGGTCTGCTGGCCCTGAACCATGTCCATCGCCTTGATCAGCGGCGCGGGACCCGCGGCGTAGCCGATGCGCCAGCCGGTCATCGCGTAGGCTTTCGACACGCCGTTCATCGTCAGCGTGCGCGAATAGAGCGCCGGCTCGATCTGCGCGGGGGTGGTGAAGACGAAATCGCCGTAGACGAGATGCTCGTACATGTCGTCGGTCAGCACCCACACATGGGGATGACGCATCAGCACCTCGGTGAGGCCCTTCAGCTCGTCGCGCGTATAGGCCGCGCCCGAAGGGTTCGAGGGCGAGTTGAGCACCACCCACTTGGTGCGCGGCGTGATCGCGCGGTCGAGGTCCGCAGGCTGCAGCTTGAAGGCGTTTTCCAGCGTGGTCGGCACGAAGACCGGTTCGCCGCCATTGAGCAGCACCATGTCGGGATAGCTGACCCAATAGGGCGCGGGGATGATCACCTCGTCGCCCTTGTTCAGCGTCGCCAAGAAAGCGTTGTAGAGAATTTGCTTGCCGCCCGTGCCGACGATCGTGTCGGACGGCTTGTATTCGAGGCCGTTCTCGCGCTTGAGCTTGGCCGCGATCGCCGCGCGCAGCTCGGGAATGCCGAGCACCGGCGGGTACTTGGTCTCGCCGCGCCGGATCGCGTCGATAGCCGCCTGCTTGATGTTGTCGGGCGTGTCGAAGTCCGGCTCGCCGACCGACAGCGAAATCACCTCGCGCCCTTTGGCTTTGAGATCGCGCGCCTTTTGCGTCACCGCGATGGTCGCGGAAGGCTTAACGCGAGAAAGGACGTCGGCGATGAGGGCCATGGGCGATGGTTCCTGGGTCTCTAGGGAGCCTGAAGGCGGCGCACCATAGTTTCGGCGGCGCGAAGCCGCAACCCGCGTTTCGCGATTGGGAGGGTTCGCCTCAAATGGGGCGGCGGCGACGCGGGCTTGTCAGCGCGACCCCGAATACGAGCCGGCGAACGCATACCGCAATTGGATGATCGCCATGTAGGTGGTGTAGTCGCCGAAGTCGGCCGACTCGGTTTTGACCTTGTCCAATTCCAGGCCGACGTCGAGATCCCGGGTAAACCGATATCGGAGGCCGGCGGAATAGAAATACAACTGGCGGTTCGAGCGGAACGTGGGGTCGCCCTCGTCCGACGAATAAAGAGCGCCGGCGCCGAATGTCCAGCGTCCCGGCGCATATTGTATGCCCCCTTCGAAATCGTATTGCTCTTGTCGCTGGCGAACCGTCGCGGCTTCGGTGTAGCCGCTGGTTCCCGCGGTGACGGCGCCCCCGCCAATGCTCCAATCGCCGTAGCCGAGCTGGAACCCGGCCTGATACGAGGTCAGCCCGTGAAACGGCGCGCCGGTCGGCGAAGGCGCGGCGTCGCCGCGTATCCCTGCCAGGCTCGCCTGGATCCGGACGCCGCCGAACGTGGCGTCGTAATTCAGGCCGCCCTCGACGACGTTGATGAACCCGGCGCTGACCGCTTCGTACGTGCCGGTTGCGGTCGGCTCCCGCCCGATGATGCCGAGCGACTTTTCGCCGTAGGTGAAGTCGGCGCCGGTGTCTCGCGTGTCGGGCTGGTAAGTGGCTCCGAGCTGGAGCCCATAGACGCGCGGCGACATGTATAGCAACCGCGGGCTGGTGTTGGCGCTGCCGTAGGCGCTGATCGTATCGAAGCCGACATCCTGTGGATTCTGCAGGAAATACGGAAAATCGCCGGCGAACGATCCGACGCCATAGTCGTGCGGCCCGGTTACGGCGGTGCGCTCGCTGACGCCAGGGCCGTAGCCGATTTCCAGACGCCCGAAGGAGCCGGCGTAAAACAACGCAAGCTCCTCGAAGCTGAGCGGCGTCGCCGGCTTTATCCGCGTCAAATTGAGATTGGCCTCGTCAAACGCCACGGCCCCCCGCCTTCCGGCATAAGCGGTGTTTTCGTTGGAATAGACGTCGAGTTGGAGACCGAACGCGCTATCCCCGATCCTATAGGTTGGCGCGGCGGCGGCCTGACCCCATTCGCGACCGATGGCGTTCGGGCTCGGGGGGAACGAAAACGGCGCGAGCGGCCACGGCGGCAGCGTCACCGGGCCGATGTCGAGCGCGGCCAATTGCGCCGACAATTGGCCGGAATAGTCGACGCTGACTTGTGAATAGGCGGCTTCCGCCCACAGAAGCGCCACGACGCCGACATAGGAGTGCAACCCCACGATGCTTCGCACGAGCTGCCCCCAACGGCTGCCTGCATTGCGGAAGTACTGGTCTCAATACATACGAGACTCGTGAATGCTCTAGAAGATGTGAACGAATATTGTCGCGGACGCCAAGCAAAGGCAACCCATCCTTAGCGCCGGCGCGCGCCGACTCCGGGAGGCCGACGGGCGCTTTGGGTTGGGCCTGGGTTGGGCCTCTGGCCTTTTCCCGGACACGCGCCTACATAGAGGGTTGCGGAGCTGGGGGGTGCGTCAGGACCATATTCCTCGGGGCCGTACGATCCCTCTGGGAGCTGTCCCTGTCCTCGCCCGTGGGCTTGGGTACACGGCGCCCACCTACTTACGTAGGCGCCCGGGATCTCCGTCCAACGGCCTTCTCGGCTCCGCGCTTCAACTCCTGGGGATCGGCGAATCGACTTAAACATGTCCGAGGCCGCCCCTGATCCCAAGACAATGCTGCGCCAGCAGGCGCTGGCGCGCCGCCGGTCGCTTGATCCGCAGAGCCGCGCCTTGCTGACCGCTCGCCTCGTCGAGGAAGGCGTCGCGCGCGCGCGGCTGTGGGGCGCCCGGATCGTTTCGGCCTTCTCGCCCATCCGCGATGAGCCGGACGCGCTTGCGCTTCTCCAGGCCCTCGCCGCCGAGGGGTTTGCGACCGCTCTGCCGGTCACGGTCGCCAACGGCGCGCCGCTGATCTTCCGGCTTTGGAGCCCCGGCGCCCCGACCGTCGTCGGCGCTCTCGGCATCCTCGAGCCCAGCCCGGACGCGCGCGCGGTCGATCCCGACCTCCTGTTCGTGCCGCTCGCCGCCTTCGATCGGCGCGGTCATCGCATCGGCTATGGCGCGGGGCACTACGACCGGACGCTGAAGCGCCTGCGCGCGGCGGGCCCAGTGCGCGCCGTCGGGGTCGCCTATTCCGTCTGCGAGGTTGCGGCCGTGCCCGATGCGGCGCACGACGAGCCGCTCGATTTCATTCTGACCGAACGCGAATGGATCGCCGCGCGGAGCGCCGGCTGATGCGTCTGCTCTTCATCGGCGACATCGTCGGCCGCTCCGGCCGGGCCGTGCTGCTCGCTCATATCGCGGCCCTGCGCGCCCGCTGGCGGCTCGATTTCATCGTCGTCAACGGCGAGAACGCGGCCGGCGGCTTCGGCATCACCGAGGCGATCTGCGAGGAATTCCTCGCCGCCGGGGTCGATGCGATCACGCTCGGCAACCACGCCTTCGACCAGCGCGAGGCGCTGGTGTTCATCGAGCGCCAGCCGCGCCTCATCCGTCCGGCCAATTTCCCCAAGGGGACGCCGGGCCGCGGGGCCAACCTGATCGAGGCCGCCAACGGCGCGAAGGTGCTGGTCGTCAACATGATGGGGCGCGTCTTCATGGACCCGCTCGACGATCCCTTCCAGCGCATCGAGCAGGAACTCGGCGCCTGCCCGCTCGGAATCGGCTGCGACGCGGCGATCCTCGATTTTCACGGCGAGGCGTCCAGCGAAAAGCAGGCCTTCGGTTATTTTGTCGACGGCCGCGCCAGCCTCGTCGTCGGCACGCATACGCACGCGCCGACCGCGGACTGGCGCATCCTCGCCGGCGGCACCGGCTTCATGACCGACGTCGGCATGAGCGGCGATTACGATTCGGTGATCGGCATGGAGAAGGACGAGCCGCTGCGCCGTTTCACCCGCCGCATTCCCAACGGACGGTTCGAGCCGGCGCTCGGGGCGGCGACCCTTTGCGGCGTCGCGGTCGAAACGGGCGCCGACGGCCTCGCGCGCAAAATCGCGCCGCTGCGCATCGGCGGCGCGCTCGCGCCGGCCGAGCCGGACTTCTGGAATCCCTGACCTTAC
>CAWEYC010000002.1:0-146191 GCA_963813195.1 uncultured Alphaproteobacteria bacterium
TGGTGCTGCAAGAGAGGATTGAACTCTCGACCTCTCCCTTACCAAGGGAGTGCTCTACCACTGAGCTACTGCAGCGTCTCGTTTCCCGGCGAACGGTAGGACGCAAAAACGAACGCCGGGCTTTTGCCATAGGCCAGCGGTCAACGCAAGAACGCGAATTCGACCCCAGTCTCCTCCAAGGTCAGCGAGCTCTTCTACGGCCAGCGGCTCCGGCCCGCTAGGCGGCCCCGACGCGAAGCAGGTCGTGAAAATGAACGATGCCGACGACCTGAGCGTCCTCGACGACGAGCAGGGCCGAGATTTTATGGCTGATGATCTCCAGCGCCTCAGCGACAAGCGCCTCGGGAGCGATCGTGCGCGGAGCGTGCGTCATCACCTCCTCGACGGGCGTGTCGACGATCGGGTTCGACTTGAGATGCCGGCGCAGGTCGCCGTCGGTGATAATGCCGACGAGCGCCTCGCGCTCGTCAAACACGCCGACGCAGCCGAAGCCTTTTGACGACATTTCGACGATCGCGTCCGCCATCCTGGCGCCGACGCGAATGCGCGGAATGCGATCGCCGTGGTGCATCACGTCGCGCACATGGGCGAGCTTGGCGCCCAACTTGCCGCCGGGATGGAACACCTGGAAATCGCGCGCGGTGAAGCCCTTGGCTTCGAGAAGCGCGATCGCCAGCGCGTCGCCCAGTACGAGCTGCATCGTCGTCGAAGTCGTCGGCGCGAGACCGTTCGGGCAGGCTTCCTGAGCCTTGGGCAGGCAAAGGCGGATATCGGCTTCGCGGCCGAGCGAGCTGTCGGCGGCGGCGGTGATTGCGATCAAGGGGATGGCGAAGCGCTTGGCGTAGGTGATGATCGCCGCCAGTTCCGCGGTTTCTCCCGACCACGAGACCGCGAGGAGGACGTCCCCGTTCTGCACCATGCCGAGATCGCCGTGGCTCGCCTCGGCGGCGTGGACGAAGCTGGCTGGTTGGCCGGTCGAGGCAAGCGTCGCCGCGATTTTACGGGCGACATGGCCGGACTTTCCCATGCCGGTCACGATCACTCGCCCCGCCGCGCCGGAAATCGTCTCGACCGCGCTCTGGAACGCCGGTCCGAGGCCGCACCCGTCCAATGCCCGCAAGGCGTCGCCGAGGGCGGCAAGCCCTTGTTGTTCGACCGATATCGTGCGCAAGGCGGAGGCGACGGCGCCAGGTTTTTGTTGGATCATGACCGGCTCTTAACACAAGCGGCGATGTTGATGCACCCCCTTGCGGGGCTCCGCGGCGACCGGTTGAAACCGAAAGCGCCGATTTAAGAGAGAATTAACCATAGCGGCCTAACCCTCCAACGGTCTGCGCGCCGAGGGGACGCGCGCGCGAAAGTGGAGTGACCGTGCCCTCGCGCCTTTTCGGGCCCGGCAGAGTTCGACGCATCGCTCTGGGCGCGGTCGCGCTGGCCGTCTGCGGCGGCGCCGCATCGAGCTTGGCGCAGGACGCGTCGATAGGTGATCTCGGGCTGCGCGGCGACAACGGCGCGCCGGCGTTGGCCGTGGGAGCGCCGGTCGGACCCGACAGTGAGGATTCCACGACCAAGAAGAAGCCGCGCGCCAAAACCGCCTCGAAGTCCGCGCGCCCGTTGGGCGTGTATCTTGGCGCACAACGTCTCGGATTGCGCGGCGGGCCGCCCGATCTTCCTCCTGGCCAGACGCCGCCGCCGACCGTGGCCGCGACGCCGCCCCCGCCGGCGCGGCGCCGTCCCGCGCTCGACGACAAGCCCTTCGATCCCGTGGGCATTGAGGTCGGCGATCTCAAACTGATGACCTATATCGAGGGGGACGCCGGTTGGGCTTCGAATCCCGCTCTGGCGCCGGGCCCGCAAAAGGGGTCGGCCTTCGAGACCACGGAAGGGGGGCTCTCGCTCCAATCCGATTGGTCGCGGAACGATCTGCACGGCGCCCTGAAGGGGGGCTACACCGACTATTTCGCCGCTCCGCAAGACAATACCCCATACGCGAACGGCGTCGTAGACGGCCGGCTCGACGTGACGCGCGATCTGTCGATCGACGCCGAAGGTCGCTTCAACGTCAGCGAGCAGACATTCGCCTCACTCGGCGTCGTTTCGACAGGTGGGGCCACCGCGACGGAGCATCCGCTCGTAGAGACCGCCGGCGCCACGATCGGCGGCGCGCAGAAATTCGGCGATCTGACGCTGGCGCTGCACGGGACCCTCGACCGCACAATGTATGAGGATGCGACGCTGCCCGGCGGCGGCGTCGAACGCCTCTCCAGTGACGATTTCAACGATCTCGGCCTACGCGCGCGCGCCTCCTATCGGATCAGCGCCTTCATCTCGCCTTTCGTCGAAGTCGGGCTCGACACCCGCCGCTACGACGACGGCGTCGATTTCACTGGCTACGCCCGCGATTCCAACGGCGTCCTGGGGCGCGCCGGCGCCACGTTGGACTTCACGCAGCAGCTGACGGGCGAAGCGAGCCTCGGCTACGGCGCGCGCGCCTACCAGGACCCAAGGCTGCCCGACATCCAGAGCCCGCTGATCGACGCCTCGCTGATCTGGTCGGCCACGCCGCTGACGACGGTCACGGCAAAAGCTCAGACCAATCTCGCGGATGCGATCACCGCCGGAGCTTCCGGCTCCGTGCAGCACGCCTACACGATCGAGGTCGCTGACGCGCTGACGCGCAGCTTCACCCTGAGCGCCACGGCGGGATATTCAACCGACAATTACGTCGGCGTCGTACTTCGCGATTCCACGACGACCCTGGGGCTGAACGCCGAATATCACCTGTCGCGCGACTTCGTTCTCAAGGCGAGCGCGACGCGCCAGCAATATGTGTCGAGCGCGCCCAATTCGAACTACATCGCCAACATCTTCATGCTGGGGCTGCGGCTGCAGCGCTGAGGCTACTGCTCCTCAGACCGCGAGCTTCCTGATCTCCTCGCGCAGCGCCGCCGACAGATCCTCGCGCTCGAGCGCGAACGCGATATTGGCGACGAGAAAGCCCAGTTTCGAACCGCAATCGTAGGTCCGTCCGTCGAAACGCACGCCGTGAAACGACTGCTCCTTGGCCAGTTCGATCATGCCGTCCGTCAATTGGAACTCGCCGCCGGCCCCTTTTTCGACGGAATGCAAGATCTCGAAGATCTCCGGCTGTAAAATGTATCGACCGGAAATAATCAGGTTCGACGGAGCCGAACCTCGCGCGGGCTTCTCGACCATGGCGTTGATTTCGAAGGTGTGCCCGAAGTCGGCGCCGACCCCGACAATGCCGTATTGATGGGTCTCCTCGGCGCTGACCTCTTCGACGGCGACGATATTGCCGCCATGCTTGGCGTAGGCTTCGACGCATTGAGCGAGGCAGCGGCTTTGCCGCTCGCCGCTCGCCGTGATCATATCGGGCAGGAGCAGAGCGAAGGGCTCGTCGCCGACCAGGTCTCGTGCGCACCAAACGGCGTGGCCGAGGCCGAGAGGAGCTTGTTGACGGGTGAAGCTCGCCGCCCCCTCCGGCAGCATGTCGGCCGCCAAGGCGTCGATCTCCTTTTGCTTGCCGCGCTTCTTCAGTGTGTCGTCGAGCTCGTAGGCGATGTCGAAGTGGTCCTCGATGACGCCCTTGTTGCGTCCGGTGACGAATATGAACTGCTCGATGCCGGCCGCTCGCGCTTCGTCGACGACATGCTGCAGGATCGGCCGGTCGACGACGGTCAGCATCTCCTTCGGGATTGCTTTGGTCGCCGGCAAGAACCGCGTCCCGAGGCCGGCGACCGGAAGGACTGCCTTGCGTAGAGGTTTGTGCATTCGGGTGTAGCCTTTCCAGACGAATTCTTGAGCGTCGCGACCAAAAAATACAATGACGCGCGCAAGTCCAGCCTTTAAGTCGACAGCAATGAACTCCGCGCACCGCGCTCCGGTTGCGGCTGTCGCGCTTGGATTGAAGCCGTTTCGTTAAAATGGCTTTATTTCTCGGGGATTGCGAGGCGAAAAAAATGGCGGTTCTGGTCACCGGCGGCGCCGGCTATATCGGCGGTCACATGAACCTGGGGCTCCTCGACGCGGGCGAGAAGGTGGTCGTCCTCGACAATTTGTCGACCGGCTTCGCCTGGGCGGTTCCGGAAACGGCGAAACTCGTCATAGGAGATTTCGGCGATTCGGAATTGGTGGCGCGTGTCATCCAAGAGCACGAAATCGACGCCATCGCGCATTTTGCGGCGAAAATCGTCGTCCCGGAATTGGTCAGCGACCCCATCGGCTATTATCTCAACAATACGGCCAAGGCGCTCGCCCTTATCCAGCGCGCCGTCGAGGGGGGCGTGCGAAACTTCATCTTCTCCTCCACCGCGGCGGTCTACGGCGAGACGTCCTCGGAGCCTGTCGGCGAGGACACCCCGCTCGATCCAGTCTCTCCTTACGGCCGTTCCAAGCTGATGGTCGAATGGATGCTGCAGGACGCGAGTCGCGCCCACGATTTGCGCTATGTCGCATTGCGTTATTTCAACGTCGCGGGCGCCGATCCGAAGGGCCGCCTGGGCCAGTCGACGCCGAACGCTACGCATTTGATCAAGCGCGGCGTTCAGACGGCGCTTGGGCGCTATCCGAGCATGGACATTTTCGGCGAAGACTATCCGACCCGCGACGGCACCTGCGTGCGCGACTACATCCAGGTCACCGATCTCATCGACGCGCATCTGGCGGCGCTCGCCTATCTGCGCGCCGGCGGCGACAGCCTGACCTGCAATTGCGGTTACGGCCACGGCGCGACGGTGAAGGAAGTCGTCGACGTCGTGAAGCGCGTTTCCGGCGTCGATTTCCCGGTCAATCGCGTCGGACGCCGCGCCGGCGATCCCGCCGCCATCGTCGCCAAGGCCGATCGGGTGCGCAGCGTCCTCGGCTGGCGCCCGAGCCGCGACAATATCGACGACATCGTCAGGCAGGCGCTGGATTGGGAACGGCGTTTGCACAATCGACCAAGTTGAGGCGGCTTGCCGCGCGAACTTTGCTCGGCGCCTACGCTTCAGGCTTTACAATGACCACGACAACGGCTTGATAGCGGGAAACAACCATCGGGGACGGACGGAAATGCGGGCGGGCAGGCGGCGTCGATGAGCGAGGACTGTATCCTTGTAACCGAGCGCCTGGGCAAATCCTTTGGTGATTTCGCCGCGGTCAGCGACGTCAACCTGAGGGTCAGGCGGGGGTCGATCCACGCCTTGATCGGGCCGAACGGGGCGGGCAAGACGACCTGCTTCAATATGCTCACCAAATTCCTCAAGCCGACTACCGGTCGCATTCTCTTCAACAATAGGGACATTACCGGGGTTTGGCCGGCCGACGTCGCCCGCCTGGGGTTGGTCCGCTCCTTCCAGATTTCCGCGGTGTTTCCCCATTTGACCGCACTGGAGAATGTGCGCGTCGCTCTGCAGCGCAAACGGGGCAATTCTTTCGATTTCTGGCGTTCGAAGCGCGTTCTGACGCCGCTCAACGAGCGGGCGATGGCCCTTCTCGACGATGTTGGACTCGCCGATTGGGCCAGCTCGGTCGCCGTCGAAATCTCCTATGGCCGCAAACGGGCGCTCGAAATCGCGACGACCCTCGCCCTTGACCCGGAAATGCTGCTGCTCGACGAGCCGATGGCGGGGATGGGCCACGAAGACATCGACCGCATCGCCGCCCTCATCCGACGCGTTTCCGCCAACCGCACGATCCTGATGGTTGAACACAATCTCCAGGTGGTGGCCAACCTCTCGGACCGAATCACTGTCCTGACGCGCGGGCGCGTGCTTGCGGAAGGGGACTACAAGACCGTGTCGGAAAACCCCGAGGTGAAGCAGGCCTATATGGGGGTCGGCAATGGCTGAGCTCTCGAGCGTCGCGACCCAGGCGAAGGCCGCCGCGGCGGAGCCGGTCCTCGCGGTCGCGGGCCTGCAAGCCTGGTACGGGGAATCGCACATTCTTCACGGCGTCGATTTGGACGTCCGGCCGGGCGAGGTCGTCACGCTTTTAGGCCGTAACGGCGCGGGCAAGACGACCACGCTGAAGTCGATCATGGGCATCGTCGGCAAGCGCAAGGGCTCAGCGAGGTTTGCCGGAACCGAGACCGTCGGCTTGTCCTCGGACCGGATCGCGCGCCTCGGCGTGGCGATTTGTCCCGAGGAGCGGGGGATCTTCTCCAGCTTGAGCGTGCGCGAGAACCTCATGCTGCCGCCGAAGATCGCCAAGGCGGGCGGGTTGACCCTCGATCGCATCTTCGCCCTGTTCCCGAACCTCGCGGAGCGTCTGAACAGCGGCGGCGGCAAGCTGTCGGGCGGCGAACAGCAGATGCTGGCGATCGCGCGAATCCTGCGCACCGGCGCACAATTTCTGATGCTCGACGAGCCCACCGAAGGGTTGGCGCCGGTTATCATCCAACAGATCGGACGCACGATCGCCGAACTCAAGCGCGAGGGCTTCACGATCCTTCTGGTCGAGCAGAACTTCCGTTTTGCCGCGACGGTCGCCGACCGTTATTTCGTCATGGAGCATGGCCGGATCATCAATTCCTTCGCCAATTCCGAGCTGAGCGCAAATATGCGGAAGCTGCACGAATATCTCGGCGTGTGATCCGTCGAGATCGATGAAGCTTTCTTGAGGAGGGCACGCGTGAAGATCTGGGCTTCGTGCACGAACGTAGGGTGTTTGCCGCCAGCGTCGGCGATCGTCGCCGATGGGAGCGCGCCGGTCTTCACCCGGACTCGCACGGAATCTCGATTGGCCGAGGGAGACTGAGAGGATGTTTCTCGGGCACGCCATTTCGGCGCAGGAGCTTTTTGGCCAGTTGCTGATCGGGCTGATCAATGGCTCGTTCTACGCGCTGCTCAGTCTCGGCCTCGCCGTGATCTTCGGCATGTTGAACATCGTCAATTTCGCACACGGCGCGTTCTACATGGTCGGCGCGTTCGGCGCGTATTTCCTTCTTAGCGGCCTAGGTCTCAATTATTGGTGGGCTCTCATCGCCTCGCCCCTGATCGTCGGCGCGCTCGGCGCTCTCGTCGAGCGTACGCTCCTCTATCGCCTGAGGGGTCTCGATCCGCTCTACGGCCTGCTGCTTACGTTCGGCCTCGCCTTGGTGATCCAGGGGTTGTTTCAGAATTACTACGGCGCCTCCGGAATGCCCTATGGAATCCCGCCGGCGTTGTCGGGCGCGCACAATCTCGGGTTCATGTTCCTGCCGAACTATCGCGCCTGGGTCATCGTCTTCTCTGCGGTGGTCTGTCTGGCGACCTGGTTCATGATCGAGAAGACGAAGCTCGGCGCCTATTTGCGCGCGGCGACGGAAAACCCGACGCTCGTGCGCGCCTTCGGCGTCAATGTACCGCGGATGATAACGCTGACCTATGGATTCGGGGTCGCGCTTGCCGCGCTGGCGGGGGTGCTCGCAGCGCCCATCAACCAAGTTCGCCCCGGCATGGGCGCGGACATCATCGCCGTCGTTTTCGCGGTCGTCGTGATCGGCGGCATGGGTTCGATCCTCGGGTCGATCGTGACTGGTTTCGTTCTCGGCGTGGTCGAAGGCCTGACCAAGGTGTTCTACCCCGAAGCGTCGAACACCGTAATCTTCGTCATTATGGCGATCGTCCTCCTCATCAAACCGGCCGGTCTCTTTGGAAAAGTCGCATAAGATGAGTACAAGCCAGGTCGCAGCTTCGACGAGATCGCTCCCGCGCGAAGGCCGAGAATTCGGCGTTGTCTTTGTGTTCATGCTGGTCCTGATCGGCGTGGCGCCGTTCGTCGCCTATCCCTTTTTCGTCATGCAGGCGCTGTGCTTTGCGCTGTTCGCCTGCGCGTTCAATCTGCTGATCGGCTACGTCGGACTGCTGTCATTCGGCCACGCCATGTTCCTGGGATTGGCGAGCTACGTCTGCGCCCATGCCGCGAAGGTCTGGGGGCTCGATCCGGAGCTGTCGATCCTGACTGGCGTCGGCTGCTCGGCGCTGCTCGGCCTCATCGTCGGCGCGCTTTCAATTCGCTCCCAGGGCATCTATTTCGCCATGATCACCGTGGCCTTTTCGCAGATGATCTATTTCTTCTGCGTCGAGGCGCCGTTCACTCACGGCGAGGACGGAATCCAGGGCGTGCCGCAGGGCCACGCCTTCGGTCTGATCGATTTGTCGCGGCCGATGACGCTTTATTTCTTCGTCGCGGCGGTCTTTCTGTTCGGCTTTCTCGTCATCTATCGCACGGTCAATTCGCCTTTCGGGGAAATCCTCAAGGCGATTCGCGAGAACGAGCCGCGCGCGATCTCGCTGGGCTACCGCGTCGCGCGTTACAAGCTCGCGGCCTTCGTTCTTTCGGCGGCGCTCGCCGGGCTGGCCGGCGCGACGAAGGCGATCGTGGTGCAAAACGCGTCCCTGACGGACGTCGGCTTCGCCATGTCCGGCGAGGTGGTCCTGATGACCCTGGTCGGCGGCATGGGCACGCTCTACGGTCCGGTCGTCGGCGCGCTGGTCGTCGTTTCCATGCAGAACTATCTGGCGCAATACGGAGAGTGGGTCACGGTGATCCAGGGCGCCATTTTTGTCGCCTGCGTTTTGCTGTTCCGTCGCGGCGTCGTCGGGGAAATCGCCAAGATTCTCAAATGGTCGATTTGAGGCTTCGCCCTCACGGCTTCCACGACAACGCGAGCTTGCGCAAATCGAATTGCGGATCGCAGGCCTGTTCGGGGGTCAGGGGCAGGGCGCCAGCGATGATTCGCCGAGCCGCCATATGGTCGGCGCCGCGGTTGACCGTCTCCACCGCCGCCAGCGCGGGCCCGCGAAAGCCGAACGCCGCAAAGGCGCGCGATTTGGGGTCGCCGCGCAGCGTCCAGCGGTCGACCCCGTGCGACAGGCCGGCGATCTGCAGTTTGAGATCGCCCTGATCGCTCCAGAACCACGGCAAAGCCGCGTAGGGTTCCGCCTTGCCCATCAGTCGCTGGGCGACGCAGCGGCCCTGGTCTGTGGCGTTCTGGACGGACTCGAGACGCAACGGAAGTCCGACCGAGGCGTGCGGAAATAACGCGCAGTCGCCGATCGCGGAGACCGCGGGATCAGACGTCGTCAGCCATTGGTCGACGACGATCCCGTTGGCGCAGGCGAGGCCCGCTTCGCGCGCCAGGCGATCTTCAGCCAGGACGCCGACACCCACAATGACGACGTCCGCGCGAACGCGCTCGCCATTCGACAGGACGACTTCCTCGGCTTCCCCCGAGGAACCCTCGATCGCGGCGATGCCGACACTGAGGCGGAACTTCGCGCCGAACATCTCGTGCGCCTCGTGAAAAAACGACGACGTCAGCGGAGACACGGCGCGCCCCAGCGGGCGTTCGGCGATCTCGACGATCGTGACTTCGCCGCCCAGGGCCAAAGCGGTGGCGGCGATCTCCAAGCCAATGAATCCCGCTCCAATGACGACGACGCGGCGACCTGACCCCAGCCGCTCGCGAATAGCCTGGGCGTCGACGATGTTGCGCAATTCGAGCACCCCGCCGAGGTCGACGCCGGGGATATCGAGCGGCCGCGCTCGGGCGCCGGTCGCGAGGATCAGATGATCGAACGGCGTTGCGCCGCCGGAGGAGAACTCGACCCGCTTGGAGGCCAGATCAATGCGCGAGGCCTGCTCGCCGAGGCGCAGATCGATTTCGTGGTCGCGATAAAACTGCTCGGCGCGCAGCGGCAGGCCGGCGAGGTCCATGGCGCCCTTGAGGAACGCCTTCGACAGCGGCGGGCGTTGGTAGGGCAACTCCGCTTCGCCCGAAAGGAGCACGATTTCGTCCGCGCTTCCCTCTTCGCGCAGGCTCGCGGCGGCTTGAACACCCGCGTGACCGGCTCCGACGATGACGATCGAGCGACGTGGCATGAGTTCTCCCAGGCAAGGCGTTGGGCCGTCGATCGCGTTCGCGCGGGCTCCAGCCGGCCGTGGCGGATCGCCTATCATAGATTCCAAGTCCGACGATACCGGCGCCTCGCCGGCAGGGCGCGATCCCGCGAATTCGGGCGGACCTAGAACAATTGTCGCTTCAGGGAGCGTCCGAAGACTAGCGACGCCAAACTGTATATCGCCGTGTAGACGATGATCGCGGCGACGCCGGTGACCGTAATGTCGAGTTCGTTTCGCATGAAATGGAGACGTTGAACGAACGCGTCGATCGCGCTGTAGAGATACGGGGCCGCGACCGCTGCGGCTCCTGCGCAGAACGTCGTGATCGCTACGTTCTCGATCAGCTTGGCGTCCGGCCGAAACAAGTCGCGGCGGATGCCGAGGAGGATGAGTAGGACGAAATTGATCCAGGCGCCGGTCGCCGTCGCCGTTGCGAGGCCGACGGCGCCCAGATCGCGGTAAAGGGCGATCTTGAGCACGAGATTGACCGCGAGGCCGGCAAAGAAGCACAGCATTGGCGTGGTCGTATCGCCGCGCGACTGGAAGCTCGCGACCGCCGAGCGGATGAGGACCATCGGGACGAGGCCGAACCCATAGGCCTGGAGCACCGCGGCCGAGCGCAGCGCTGCTTCGGCGTTGAACCTGTCGCGCAGGAACGCGCCGCGCACGACCTCGTCGGGCAACATCAGGAACGCGACGAGGAAGGGCGCGCAAAGGGCGAGAGAGAGCGCGATCGAGCGGTTCTGCGAAATCGCCGCGCCGGCAGGGTCCCCGGCGGCAAGTCTGCGGCTCATCTCCGGCAAAAGCACGGTTCCGGCGGCGACGCCGATCACGCCGAGCGGCAGTTGATAGAGCCGGTCCGCGTAATAGATCGAGGAGACGGCGCCGGTCGGGAGGGCAGAGGCGAGGATTGTGTCGGCCAGGATCGCGATTTGCTGGCCCGCGGAGCCGATGACCGCCGGCCCCAGTGCTGTAAAGAACTGCCGGACGTCGCCATCGAAACGCGGGAAGGCCAGGCGTTCGAGAACGCCGTGACGACGCGCCTCGAACATCAGCAGGACGAGTTGGGCCAAGCCTGAGACCACGACCCCCCAGCTCGCGGCGACGCCAGCGTCCGGAAACAGGAAGGCCACGGCGAGAAAACCCATGACGAAGAGGTTGAGCACGACGGGGGCGAACGCCCCGACGCTGAAGAAACCATGCGCGTTCAGGGTCCCGGTATGCAAAGTCGCGAGCGTCACGAACGCCAGATAGGGAAACGTGATGCGGGTCATGCGCACCGCGAAGAAGAATTTTTGCGGATCCTTCTCAAAGCCGGGCGCGATCAGTTCGACGAGTTGATTAGTATACAGATAGGCAAGCGCCAGCAGCGCCAGTTGCGAGATCAGGAGCAGAGTGAAAATCCGGCTCGAAAAAATCTTGGCGCAGTCGTCTCCTTCCGTGATCAGCACCCGGGAATAGGTCGGCACATAGGCCGAACTGAACGCGCCCTCGCCGAATATGGCGCGAAATTGATTGGGCAGGCGAAGCGCGACAAAGAAGGCGTCGGCGAGCGGGCCAACCCCCAGCATCGCCGCGATCATCAGATCGCGCGCGAATCCGGTCAGCCGCGACAGCGCGGTGAAGCCTCCTACGGAAATAAAGTTTCGGTACATGCCTTAGTTTCGAATCACCGACGAGAATGGAGCCGAATGGAGACTGAGGCGTTTATCCCGAATATTGTGTTTCGCGTAGGCCGGATTTTCTCGGCGGTGGCAGCCCCATGCCCCGGCATTGGCAGCGCGACGCCGGTCAGGTAAAGAACCTCGCCCCATAAGGGCCGCCTGTCGGATCGCGGCGACTTCACGCGATGGCCGGCGATCGAAGACGATCATTTGAAGGATGCGCGATGGCAGAGGCAGATGTGACGCAGGATGGCGATGCGCCCGCCGGCGCGCCGCCTGCGCAGGCCTTGGATATGACGAACATTCGCGGCTTCCAGGTTTTGCCCGTTCCGAGCCGGACTTCGTCGGCTGCGCCCGATGAGTCCGCGGCGCCTCCGCTCGACGACGAGACGCGCAGGCGCGAACTGGCGAAAGAGTTCGCGGCGCGCGCGGCGCGCCTCTCCGAGGCGGTCGATGACGCGCTCGTGCTCGCGAACGACGGGACGATCCGCTGGCTCGGCGATCCAATCGCCAAGCTCGTCGCCGGTGAAGAAACGCTGAAGCCGAGGGCGCTCATTCTCGCCGACGACGCCTTGTCGGAGGCGGGCAGGGAATTGGCGCAACAGCGCGTCGCGCTTTGGCTCGTCGCGCATATCCGCAGGACGATTGGTCCGCTCTTGTCGTTGGTCGACCCCGAATCCGTTCCCGAGGGCCTGCGCGACCTTGCACTGAAGCTCTCGCAATCGCTCGGCATCCTGGAGCGCGAACGCGTCAAGGCGCAGGTGAAGGCGCTTGACCAGAACGCTCGTGGCGCAATGAGAAAGCTGGGCGTGCGCTTCGGCGCATTCTACATCTACATTCCCGCGCTCCTCAAACCGGCGTCTCGGGCCCTGTGCACGCAACTCTGGGCGTTGGTTCGCGGCGACGCCGAGAAGGAGGCGGTCGCGGAGCGTCTGCTGCATTTCGCGTCGTCGGGGAGAACGTCGTTCGCGGCGGAGCCTCCCGCTTTGGCGGAAGTCTATCGCGTCGCGGGCTTCCGACTTTGCGGAGACCGCGCGGTTCGCGTCGATATCGTCGAACGGCTGACCGATTTGATCCGCGCCGCTCTGCCGCGCCATGCGCCCTCTGAAACGCGGGACTCGACCGAGGAGGCCGGTGACGGATTTGTCGTCACCAATCAGATGACGTCGTTGACGGGTTGTTCGGGCGAGCATTTCGCTTCGATCCTGCGCTCTCTCGGGTTCGCCAATCACAAGGTAAAAAAAGCGGCGTTCCTCGCCGCCACGCGCAAAGCCGTCGCCGATACGAAGCCGATCGCGCCCCCGCCTGTGCAGGACGAGAGTGCTGGTCAGCCGCAAGACACGTCCGCTGCGCCGACGGCGTCCCTCGAGGAACTCGCAACCCCTGCCGCCGCGGAGGTCGAAGAGCCTGCGCCGGTCGAAGGCGAGCCGCCGGCGCCCGAAAGCCCCAGCGCCGACGACGCGCCGCCGCCAGAGGCTGCGGCCCCGGCCCCAGCTGATGAAAATCACGAGCGGACCGTCCAAGACGACACCCAGGCGCAAGCCCCAGAAACCTTCCCGCACGCTGAAGAGGAGAATCCCGGCGAGGATGAACTGATCGAAGTTTGGCGTCCAGCGCCGCGGCGAGCGCGCCATCCCGGCCGCGACCATGGGCGCCCGCCGCGGGGCGGCGAGGTCGCGACCCCTACCGAGGGACGCGCCTCGCCCGATGCCTCGTCCCGGAAGCCTTGGCGTGATCGGCGGCATGCATCGGGACCGAGTTCGGCGCAGCCTGAGGCGGCGCGCCCGGCCGAGCAAAGTCCGCAAGCCGGCGCCGAAAAGCCCGGCGCCGAGCCCGCCCGCGAGGGGCGCCGAGCGCACTGGCGGCGCAATGCGTCCAACAAGGACTCGAGAGGCGACGAGCGCCGAACCGGCGAACCGCCGAGCGGCGAGAAGGGGCATCCCCGCTCCCCGCCGCCGGAACACCGCAAGCCGACCGTCAATCTTGATTCGCCATTCGCGAAATTGCTTGATCTCAAGCCATTGTTAAAGTCGCGCGATGCGCCGAAATAGAGGCGCCGGGTCGTCGACCGCGGGCGTGACGATACAGCGATTGATCGCTTCGGTCCGCGGATGGTATTATTGTTAGGGAACTTCATTCCCCTATGACGGTGAAGACCCGCGGCGCGCCGCTGCACCGGCGCCGGCATTCGATTGGGTAAGGGACAGGTCTATGACATATGTGGTCGTCGAAAACTGCATCAAATGCAAATACATGGACTGCGTCGAAGTCTGTCCCGTCGACTGTTTTTACGAAGGTGAAAACATGCTCGTCATTCATCCCGACGAGTGCATCGATTGCGGAGTATGCGAACCGGAATGTCCAGCCGAAGCAATCAAGCCCGACACCGAGCCGAATTTGGACTCGTGGTTGCGTATAAATGCAGAATATGCGAAGACTTGGCCAAATATCACAACAAAGAAGGAAGCGCCGGCCGACGGGAAGGACTTCGATGGCCGCGCGGGGAAATACGCTGAGTTCTTCTCGCCCAAGCCTGGGGAAGGCGATTGAGGCGCCGGGAGGGGCGTAGCGACGGGGCAGCCCGGCCGGCGGTTAACGCTGTGCGCCGCCATTTTTGATTCTTCGGGATTTTTGTGCTAAAGAGTTTATTAATGGGAGCTTTCCGCCCATTACGCGATTTTCTTGTCCCTCGGAGCGCAGAGCTGGAGGGCGAACAGCGTTAACAATCGGGAGATTGGCGCCGGCGTGACGGGTTTGCGCGGGAAGCTGATCCTCTTGCGTTTGGAGTGCATGGGCCATGGCGGCGCGAAAGAAGGCGAGCAGGAAATCGTCCAGGACCGTTTCGAAGAAGAGCAAGACCGCTGCCAAATCGAGCCCGTCTCGCAAACGCAAAGCTGTCGCCGCTTCTTCCGCCGCGCGGCCGTCGCGATCCGCAGCCAAGAGCAAAGCTGCGCGCGCCGCGAAGGCGAAGTCAGGCAAGAGTGAAAGCGCGCGGCGCTCCAACGCGGCGCCCAAGACGAGCAAAGTGTCTAAGGGCGCTAGTGCAACAACGAAATCTCGGACAGCCCGCGCGCCGGCGCGCGTACTGCCCGGTAGGGCGGCTAAACCTGAAAAATCGGTGGACACGAAATTGCAAGTTAACGAGAATCTAGCAAAAGAATTGTCAAAGGCGCACGGTCAGAAGCCGGGCGGGGTAACCGACTCCAAGGCTCCGCGCGAAGCGCCGACCCCTGGGCCTGCGCCTGCCAAGGCGAGCGCTCCGCTCGCAAAGCGGGCCCCGGCGCCGAAGGCGGCTAAGCCCGGTGTAGCGGAAATCGCGCCTGAGCGGGACGAAGACGTCGCCGCGCCGAAGGCTGTCAAGGCGCCGAGCCAGCGGCAAGGCTTCAAGCTGAACGAGTTCGTCGTCTATCCCGCGCATGGCGTTGGGCAGATCGTGGCGGTCGAAGATCAGGAAGTCGCGGGATTCCGTCTCGAGCTCTTCGTCATCAACTTCGCGAAGGATAAGATGACGCTCCGCGTTCCGACCTCGAAAGTGGCTGGCGTCGGAATGCGAAAGCTGTCCGAGCCGGACGTCGCCAAGCGATCGCTGGATATTTTGACCGGTCGCGCGCGGATCAAGCGCACGATGTGGTCGCGGCGGGCGCAGGAATACGAAGCGAAGATCAATTCGGGCGACATCAACGCGATCGCGGAAGTCGTACGCGATCTCTATCGGTCGGACGCGCAACCCGAGCAATCGTATTCCGAGCGGCAGCTTTATGAAGCGGCATTGGACCGAATGATGCGGGAGATTGCGGCGGTCCAGAAGCTCAGCGAGATCGATGCGCTGAAGGTGATCGAGGGACAATTGAAGAAGTCCCAGCGCCGGGCCGCGAAGTCGGAGGCGTCCGACGGCGACGACGCGACGATCGAAGAAGCCGCCTGACGAAGCAGGTTGCGAGCGAGGCGGGATCCCAATACGGGGTCCCGTCGCGGCCCCGCGCCTGCCGTGGCGGTGGACCATCTTTCCAAGTCTGATTATGGCGGGGAGGCGAGGTCGTGGAGTCCGCTGTTCTCGTCGTCGACCAAGGGACGACTTCGACCCGTGCGATCCTTTTTGACGAACGATCCGATCCGATCGCTTCCGCGCAAACGGAGTTTCGCCAGATCTATCCTCATCCCGGCTGGATCGAGCACGATCCCGCCGATTTGTGGGAGACGACGCGGGAGACGATGCGCAGGGTTCTCGCGTCGAGCGCGCTGCGCGGGCTTGGCGTCGCCGCTTTCGGACTGACCAACCAGCGCGAAACGACGCTGGTGTGGAGCCGCGTCAACGGCGAGCCGATCTACAACGCGATCGTCTGGCAGGACCGCCGCACTGCCGATCATTGCGCCCGGCTGAAAGCCGACGGCCTCGAGCCGATGGTCCGCGCCCGCACCGGCCTTGTGCTCGATCCCTATTTTTCGGCGACCAAGATCGCCTGGATTCTCGATAACGTCCCGGGTGCGCGGGCGCGGGCGCGCCATGGTGAACTCGCGTTCGGCACGGTCGATTCCTATCTGCTTTGGCGCTTGACGGACGGAGCCGTCCACGCCACCGACGCGACCAACGCCTCTCGAACCTTGCTCTTCGACATCGCGACGGGAGGCTGGGACGCCGAGCTCTTGGCGCTGTTCGACATTCCCGCTTCGATGCTGCCGCAGGTACGCGACACAGCCGCCGACTTCGGCGTGATCGCCTCCGGCCATCCGGGCGCGGATATCCCGATTCTCGCGATGGCGGGCGATCAACAGGCCGCCCTGATCGGGCAGGCGTGCATGCGTCCAGGCATGGTCAAGGCGACTTACGGCACCGGCGGCTTCATCCTGCTCAACACGGGGGCGGATATGGTGCGCTCGACCAACGGTCTGCTCACCACGGTCGGCTATCAGTTCGACGGCGTGCGTCATTACGCGCTCGAAGGTTCGATTTTCTCCGCCGGCGCCGCCGTACAATGGCTACGCGACGGCCTCGGCGTTCTCGACTCCTCTGCGGACGCGAGCCGGTTGGCGGCCGAATCCGACCCCGAGCAGCTCGTCTATCTCGTTCCGGCCTTCGCCGGCTTGGGGGCGCCCTTTTGGGACAGCGAGGCGCGCGCCGCCATCGTCGGCCTGACGCGGGGTGCGACGCGCAAGGAGTTGGCGCGCGCGGCGCTCGAGAGCGTCGGCTATCAGTCGCGCGATCTCGTGTCGGCAATGCGCGCCGATTACGAAAATGCGGGCGGCGCGGCTCCCATAGAGGCCGTCGTGCGCGTCGACGGCGGCATGTCCGCCAGCGACTGGACGATGCAGTTTCTCGCCGAAATGCTCGAGGCTTCCGTCGAGCGGCCGCGCAATTTGGAGACGACGGCGCTCGGCGTCGCGTTTCTCGCGGCATGGCGGGGCGGGTTGCATGCAGGGCCGGAAAGCTTCGGCGAGGCTTGGCAACTCGATCGCTCGTTTCGGCCGACCATGTCCGAGGCGACGCGCTCGGCGCGGCTTGGAGGCTGGCGCGACGCGATCGCTCGCACGCTACTGAAGCCGCAGGCGTGAGCATTGCCGCGCGACGAAGAAAGCGCTCACGGTGGCGGACCCGGAAACGCGCGGCTGCAAACGCTGGATGTCCGTGGCCTAAAAATCGGGCAGAATTTGTGTCGCCGTTGCCCGAGTTACCGCCTTGCATGGAGCGCAGGAACGGGTATCGTTAGTACACAAATAAAATAGCCGATCGAAAACCGACATCGGGAGCGTTCACATGGGAAAGCGCAACTCAGTCTCACTTCTCCTCGCAGCCTGGGCCGCACTCTGCGTGCCGGCGGTCGCCCGCGCCGACGATATCAAGATCGGCGAAATCAACAGCTACTCCGCGCTTCCCTCTTTCACCGAGCCGTACCGAAAGGGCTGGCAACTGGCTGTCGAGGAGATAAACGCCAAAGGGGGCATCGACGGCAAGAAACTGGTCGTGATTTCCAAGGATGACGCCGGCAAGCCGGCCGATGCGGTGACCGCGGCCAACGAGCTCGTATCGAAGGATGGCGTCGCGCTGATCGCCGGCACATTCTTCTCGAACATCGGCCTCGCCGTTTCGGACTTCGCCGCACAGAAGAAGGTGATGTTTCTCGCCGCCGAGCCCCTGACCGATGCGATCACCTGGTCGAAGGGCAATCACTACACGTTCCGGCTCAGGCCCTCGAACTACATGCAAGCGGCGATGCTGGCCGAAGAGGCGGCGAAGCTGCCCGCCAAGCGCTGGGCGACGATTGCGCCCAATTATGAATACGGGCAGTCGGCGGTCGCCGTCTTCAAGCAATTGCTCTCGGCCAAGCGCCCAGACATTGAATGGGTCGGCGAGCAGTGGCCGCCGCAGGGCAAGATCGACGCCGGCGCCGTGGCCGAGGCGATTGACGCCACCAAGCCCGACGCAATCCTGAACGTCACCTTCGGGCCGGATCTGGTGAAGCTAGTCCGCGAAGGCAACACGCGCGGCCTGTTCCAAGGCCGATCAGTGGTGAGCTTCCTTACCGGCGAGCCCGAATATCTCGACCCTCTGAAGAGCGAAACGCCGACCGGCTGGATCGTGACCGGCTACCCCTGGAACGCCATCAAGGCGCCTGAGCACGAGGCGTTTCTGAAAGCCTATCAAGCGAAATACAACGATTATCCGCGTCTCGGCTCTGTGGTCGGCTACACCACGATGAAGGCAGCCGCCGCGATCCTCACCAAAGCGGGCTCGACCGATACCGAGAAGCTGGTGGCCGCCGCCGAGGGGATCGGCCTCGATACGCCCTTCGGGCCGATCGTTTTCCGGGCGATCGACCATCAATCGACGTTGGGCGCCTTCGTCGGCAAGACGGCGCTTGAGAATGGCAAGGGCGTGATGGTCGACAGCGTCTACCGCGATGGCGCGAAATATCTGCCGAGCGACGACGTCGTGAAGAAACTTCGGCCGCAGAACTGATCGACCTCGGCGGCATCCCGAAGGATCCCTGGGGCCTGCCCCAGGGTCTCCGCCGGGATGCGCCGATCCAACCGGGCGCGACCATGCAACTCGTCCTCGTCCAATTTCTGTCCGGCCTGGCGAGCGCTGCCTCACTCTTTCTGGTCGCTTCAGGGCTTTCCATCATTTTCGGCGTCACTCGCATCGTGAATTTCGCTCACGGCGCATTTTATATGCTAGGCGCCTACGTGGCCTACACGCTCACCGATCGGTTGGAAGGTGCGATCGGCTTCTGGTTCGCGCTACTGGCCGCGGCGGCGATCGTCGCGGCGCTGGGCGCGCTGTTCGAGATGCTGCTGCTGCGCCGCATCTATCACGCGCCGGAACTGTTCGTGTTGCTCGCCACGTTCGGCGCGACTTTGGCCGTGGAGGATCTCGTCCGGCTCGTCTGGGGCGACGGCGATCTGCTCGGGCCGCGCGCCCCCGGACTGAGCGGCGCCGTTCTTCTCGTCGGCAAACGGGTCCCTTCCTACGATCTTTTTCTCATAGGGCTAGGACCGCTGGTGCTGGCGGCTCTATGGCTGCTCTTTCATCGCACCCGCTGGGGCGTGCTGGTGCGGGCGGCGACGCAGGATCGCGACATGGTCGCGGCTCTCGGCGTCAATCAGAAATGGTTGTTCACCGCCGTCTTCGCGCTCGGCACGTTCCTGGCGGCTCTCGGCGGCGCGCTGGAAATTCCGCGCGAAGCCGTCGATCATGCGATGGACCTGCGCGTCATCGTCGAGGTGTTCGTCGTGGTGGTGATCGGCGGCCTGGGTTCGACCTTCGGCGCTTTCGCCGCCGCGGTCCTCGTCTCCGAACTCAACGCCTTCGGCATCCTGCTACTGCCGAAGATCTCGCTGGTCCTGGTGTTCCTGGTGATGGCGCTCGTCCTGGTGGTGCGACCGTGGGGGCTGTTCGGCAAGAAGGAGGCCGCAGCCCGCGCCTCGCTCGGCGCCGTCGTCCAGCCATGGCGCCCGCTGCGCGGCGCCGAGCGCATCGGCGCCGCCGGCGTCGCTTTATTCGCCGCGCTGCTACCCCTGTGGCTCGGCGACTACGGCCTCACGGTCGCCTCCGAGGTCCTGATCTTCGTTCTGTTCGCCGCGAGCCTGCATCTGCTGATGACTGCCGGCGGTCTCGTCTCCTTCGGCCACGCCGCCTATTTCGGGCTCGGCGCCTATGGCGCCGCGCTCGCCGCCAAGTCCTTGGGCCTGCCGATGGCGTTCGCGGCGCCGGCCGGTCCGCTGTTGGCGGCGCTCGGGGCTGCGATCATCGGTTGGTTCGCCGTCTCGCTGTCGGGCGTCTATTTCGCCATGCTGACGCTGGCCTTCGCCCAAATCGTCTGGTCGATCGTTTTCCAATGGGTGACCGTGACCGGCGGCGACAATGGTATTCTCGGCGTCTGGCCGGCGCGGCTCGTCGCGCAGCCGGCCGAGTTCTATTGGCTGACGCTCACCGTCGTCGCCATCGCGCTCGTGGCGCTCAGGGTGATTATATTCTCGCCGTTCGGCTACGCGCTGCGCGCTGCGCGGGATTCCGACCTGCGCGCCGAAGCCATCGGCGTCGATCGCAAGCGGATCCAATGGCTCGCCTTCATCATCGCCGGAGTGGCGGCGGGCCTCGCCGGCGCGCTCTTCGCCTACCTGAAGGGCAGCGTCTTTCCGGATTCGCTGGGCATTCCAACCTCGGTCGACGGATTGGCGATGGTGCTCCTCGGCGGCATCGAGACCATCTCCGGCCCGATCGTTGGCGCGGTCGCCTACAAAGCGCTCTCGATATGGCTGATCAGCCAGACCGACTATTCCAAACTCGTGCTCGGATTGGCGATCGTCGCGCTGGTCGTGCTGTTCCCGCGAGGACTGGTCGGCGCCGTCATCGATCTCAAGGGCCGTCTGACGCGACCCGCGCCAGAGGCGACGCCATGACGGCGATTCTGGAAGTCGACCGGATCGTCAAATCCTATGGCGGCGTGCAGGCCGTCTCGGAAGTCTCATTCCGGCTCGATCGCGGCGAGATTCTCGCCTTCATCGGGCCGAACGGGGCGGGGAAGAGCACCTGCTTCAACATGATCAACGGCCAGATCCGTCCGGATTTCGGCAGCATCCGGATCGATGGACAATCGACGATCGGCATGCCGCCGCGCGATGTTTGGCGGCTTGGCGTCGGCCGCACGTTCCAGATCACCGCCACCTTCGGCTCGATGACAGTCGCTGAGAACGTCCAGATGGCTTTGCTTTCGCACAAGCGTCGTCTGTCGCGCCTTTGGGGCTACGCGGGCGCAGCCGAGCGAGCGGAAGCCTTGCGGCTGCTGGACATCGTCGGCATGAAAGCCGCGGCCGATCGCGCCTCCGCCGAGCTCGCCTATGGCGATCTGAAACAATTGGAGCTGGCGATAGCCCTCGCCAACCAACCCAAGCTCCTGCTGATGGACGAGCCCACCGCCGGCATGGCGCCGCGCGAGCGCGTCGCGCTGATGCGCCTCACCGCCAGTATCGCCCGCGAACGCAAGATCGGCGTGCTTTTCACCGAGCACGACATGGACGTGGTCTTCGAACATGCCGACCGGGTGATGGTGCTGAGCCGCGGCCGTCTGATCGCCGAGGGCGATCCCCAATCCGTGCGTCAAAATGCCGAGGTCAGGGCGGTCTATCTCGGCGATGGACTCGCCTACGACGCGCGCCGCCAGCACGCCGACGTCGCCGCGCACGGGGGTACGAGTCCGTGACCGGCAAGCTCGAAGTGACCGGCCTCAACGCCTTCTACGGTCGGGCGCATATTCTCTTCGACGTCGGATTTCAGGTGCAGGCCGGCGAGGTCATGGCGCTGCTGGGCCGCAATGGGGCTGGCAAATCGACCACGTTCCGCTCGATCATGGGGCTGGTGGCGCGCCGCACGGGCGCGGTGCGCTTCGATGGCGCGGACATTTCGGCGCGCGCGACCCACGAGATCGCGAAGGCGGGTCTCGGCTATGTGCCTGAAGATCGGCGCATCTTCGCTGATCTGACGGTGGAGGAGAACTTCCTCGTTGGACGTCAGCCGCCGCGCCGCGGCGCGCCGACCTGGGACGCGCAGAAAATCTATGCGCTGTTTCCCAATCTTGGCGAGATGCGCAAGCGCCTCGGCGGACGGATGAGTGGCGGCGAACAGCAGATGCTGACGATCGGCCGCACGCTGATGGGCAACCCCTCGCTGATCCTTCTCGACGAACCCTCCGAGGGCCTGGCGCCGAAGATCGTCGAACAGATGGCCGCCGCCATCCTGGAAATGAAGCGGGAGGGGCTGGCGATTCTCCTCTCCGAGCAAAACTTGCATTTCGCGCGGCTCATCTCGGATCGCGCCGCTATCCTGGAGCGCGGGCGGGTGCGTTTCGCCGGCGCGCTGAGCGAGCTCGAGGCGCGCCCCGACATACGCGACGCCTATCTCGCGGTATGATGGTCTCTAAGCGAGTAGAGGAGAAACGACGATGGCTCATGACGCGCCGGCGCCAAGCGGCGGGCCGACCAAACTGGTGATCCGCAACATCGGGTTGCTTCTCTCGGGCGCGATGGAAAATCCGCTGCTCGACGCCGACACGATCGTGGCCGTCAACGGCCGGATTTCCGCGATCGGCCGCGCCAAGGACGTGGACGCCGAGGGCGCGACGACGGTGATCGACGCCCATGGCGTCGTGCTCGCTCCCGGCCTGATCGACAGCCACGTCCACCCGGTCGCCGGCGACTGGACGCCGCGGCAGAACCAGCTCGGCTGGATCAATTCCACCCTGCATGGCGGCGTCACCACCATGATCTCGGCCGGCGAGGTACATGCGCCGGGCCGTCCGCGCGACATCGTCGGGTTGAAGGCCTTCGCGATTTCGTCGCAGCGCATGTTCAGCAATTTCCGCGTCAACGGGGTCAAGCTCCATGCGGGCGCGCCAGTGATCGAGCCCGGCATGTCGGAGCAGGATTTCAAGGATCTGGCCGATGCGGGCGTGAAGCTCCTCGGCGAAGTCGGTCTCGGCGGGGTCAAGGATGGGGTGACAGCCAAGCAGATGGTGGCTTGGGCGCGCAAATACGGCATCCAGTCGACCATCCATACCGGCGGTCCATCGATCGCGGGATCGGGCCTCATCGGTGCGGACGTGGTGCTGGAAGCCGACACCGATGTGGTCGGCCATATCAACGGCGGCCACACCGCGCTGCCGGACAAGGAAATCCGCTGCATCTGCGAAGGGTGCCGGCGCGGCCTGGAGTTGGTGCACAACGGCAACGAACGGTCGGCGCTCTATACGCTGCGCACCGCCCGCGAATTGGGACAACTGGAACGGGTGATCCTCGGCACCGATGGTCCCGCCGGCTCAGGGGTCCAGCCGCTCGGCATCATCCGCATGGTGGCGATGCTGTCGTCGCTCGGCGATGTGCCGGCCGAGATCGCGTTCTGTTTCGCCACCGGCAATACGGCGCGCCAGCGAGCCCTCGATTGCGGCCTGATCGAAGTGGGTCGCGCCGCCGACTTCGTTTTCATGGACAAGGCGCAGCATTCGGCTGGCAACGACTTCCTCAACTCGATCCGGCTGGGTGATCTGCCAGGCATCGGCATGACCGTCATCGATGGAATCGTGCGGACCGGCCGCAGCCGCAACACGCCGCCGGCGACGAAGGCGCCCGAGGTCGTGTCGAGCTGAGTGCTACTTCATCTTTTCGAGCAGGCGCAGAAACTCAGCTTGCTCGCTTTCCTCGAGCGGGGCCAGCGTATCCTCGCTGATCGCCAGCGCGACGGACAGCTTCGACTCCACGAGTTCGCGGCCTTCGTCGGTCAGCGCAACCAGCCGGCGACGGGCGTCGTCCCGGTCGGGCTTGATGCCGATGAGGCCGCAATTCGTCAGCCGGTCGACGACGCCTTTGATGGTGGCGACGTCCATGGCGGTCATGCGGCCCAGCAGATTTTGCGACGTGGGGCCGACTTCTCGCAGCTTGGCGAGCGCAGCCCATTGGGTCGTCGTAAGGTCGCCGCCCATGCGGCCGACGAACAGCGTCGTGTGGCGTTGGCTGACCTGCCTTAGAATGAACCCCACTTGTTCGTCCAGGACATAAGCCTGCGGCGCAGGCTCGCTCTCTCGGCCCTCAGCCGTCATTGGTCCTGCCTCGGCATTCGGATTCGGCGCCGCCAGGGAACCTCACCTGAGCCCGTCCTCGCCCTTGATCGCATCCTTGGTCAGTCCGCCGACGCGCGGCAGCGGCCGGCCGGCCGTGGTCACCGCGACGGCCACCATGATCTCGTTGGCGCGCGGCGCGTCGGCGATCGAAACCTGCATGCCGTCGAAATGGCTCCGCACGAAGGCCGCGTCCTTGTGCCCGAGCGGGATGTCGAGTTCGGCGCCGGGACCGCCGCGTTTCTTCGACGAGGGGATCAGCGCGGCGCCTTTTCCCAGGGTCTTGCGCACCGGCGCGCCCATCTTCGGGTGCAATAGCGCGGCGGCGTGTTCCATTTCGCCGTTTTCTCCCACCAGCGCCGCCTTGCCGTAGCCTTCGACCGCCTCGCCTGCGATGCCCAAAGCGGCCACCGCCCGCTCGCTCAGGATCCGGCCGAGTTCCTCGCCGATGTCGATCAGCGGGGCGAGATCTTCGACGTAGCGGCCGGCGTAGGGATTCGAGATCACAGCAATCGCCGCGGCGCGCCGCACCGGCGGCGACACAACGCGGCCCATCTCGGTCAGGGTCTCGTCGACCACAACGACGATCTTGCGGATGTTCGCGCTCATCGGAGTCCGTCCTCGCCTTTGATCTCGCTCGCCTTCAGGCCGCCGGCGCGGGCGTGGATACGCGCGCCCGTGGTCATCGCCAGCGCCAGCGCCAATTCGTTGGCGCGCGGCGCGTCGACGATCCCGACCTCGAAGGCGTCGAAATGGCTGCGCACATAGGAGGCGTTGATATGTGTGATCGGCACGTCGAGCTTTGTCCCGGGGCCGCCGACCTTCTTGGCGGATGGAACGATCGCCTTGGCGTCGCCGAGGATCGCGCGCATGGCGTAGCCCCCCGGCGCGTGCCACAGCGCGCCGTGCTCGAGCTCGCCGTCAGCGCCGACGATGGCGCCTTTGCCGTACCCCTCGATGGCCTTGGGATCGCCGCCGAGCGCCGCGACGAGATCGCGGGCCATGGCGAGGCCGAGCGGCTCGAGATCCTTCATGAATGGCGCAATGTCCTCGACATAGCGGCCGGCGAAGGGATTGCGGATCACCGCGACGATGGCGCCGCGCTTCAGCGGTTTTGCCGGCGGCGGCCCGCCCTCGTGCAGGATTTCCTCGACGATGACGACGCGCTTGCGGATTTCGACTTCAGCCATCGAGGGCTCCTTGCGGGTGAGATGGAATTCGGGGCTTCAGCAAACCGGCGCCGACGAGCCGCGTCGCCTCCTGCAGGTGGAGCGCCGCTGCGGCGATCAGTCCCTCGCGGATCAGCGCTTCGGCGACCGCCGCGCCGCGCCGCAACGCCGCGTCGATCTCGCCGCGATCGAGCCGCGGCACGAACCGCGTCACTGAGATCTCCCCGAGATCGCTGTCGGGTTGAAGCTCGCGCGCCGGCGCTCTCAAGATGCGCGGATCTCCCGGCAGGTCTACGGCGTTCGCGACGATTGTCGCGGCCGCGTCGGCTTCGGCGGCGTTTCGCGCAAGGATGGTGACCGCATCGGCGATCCCGAGCGAGAAACTTCGGCCGCGCGCCCCCGATGTGGCGATGCCGCCAATGCTGTCCCGGGCCTCGATCTGACAGGTGGCGAAGAGGCTCGGCTTGTCCGGCCGTGCGACCAGACCGGTGGTGAAGCTGGCGCCGGTCGCGAGATGCAGGGCGATGTCGCCGCCATTGTTGACGTAGGCGCGCCGGAGGCCGTCTTTCGATGCCGCGACCATGGCCGCAAGCACCTCATCGGCGACGCTTCCCGCCACGGCCGCCATCGGCGTGATGAAGCCGCGCGCTGCGTGCGGCCTCACGGCGCCGTACATGCGCAGCGCGACGGGTCCCCGTAGATCGCAACGGGCGGCCTCTGCCCGCCGGCGCAGCATGGGGAGTTCGACGCAGAGCTGGTCGAGCAATCCTTCGAATCGTCGCGTCGCCTCCCGGTAAGCTCTGGCGACCGCTTCCCGCGATCCGAACGCTTCAATGACGAGGTCGATCGGCCCGTCCGATAAGTGCAGACGGCGACCATCCGGCAGGAGCCGGACCTGCGCGGCGCGAAGCGGGGCCGACGGGAGTTTTGGGGCGAGAGAGGCCGCCGCGGTCACGACGTCCCCCTCTGGCGGTCCGGTGGCCGGATCGGCCACGGGTTTCCCGGCAGCTGGGGCACTTGCAGCCGCTCGGCGCCGGCGAGAGACGACAGCGGGCGCACATGGTCCATGTGGCCCCCGAGCGCCGCATAGTTTTCCAGCGTCAGGGTGAACTCGATCGGCGCGACGATCGCCGGCGTTGGGACGTAGCCGAAGGCATTCTCCGGCAGCCGTGTGACGTCGACCATGAAGGTGATGCCGCCGCCGGGCCAGACGTAGACGGGCGCGCCGCCGCACGTCACCCGCGTCAAAGCCTCTTTGACAGAACGGGTCAGGCGGACAGGGTTTTCGGTGACGCCGGCGCGCAACGATCCACCGGCCCCCGCCATGAAGAGGACCGTCGACAGCGCCGGCTCGCAGTTTTCCTGGATGCGCTCGACGGAAAGTTGCAGGCCCGCCGGCAACGCCTCCTCGATCGGCCTCAGAGCCTCGTCCAAACGATAGAAGCCGAAATGCTCTCCAGTGGTCGACACCATCAGCATGGTAAGGCCGGGACGGGCGACCTTGGGATCGAAAGGCCCGAGGATCGAGAGCGGATCGGTTATGTTGGCGCCGCCCCAGCCGGTGCCGGGTTCGGCTACCTGGAAGTAGCGGCCCGGGGTGGATCGCCGCCCCTTCATCTTGATGCCGGTCGGCGAAATGCCGAGCACCTTGCCGGCTTGGTGCTCTGACAGGACCCCGGTGATGTGATCGTCGACGACGACGACCTCGTCGACCTGGCCGAACCATTGCTTGGCGAACATCCCGATGGTGGCGGAGCCGCAGCCGACCCGCATGCGCTCTTCCCTCACGCCGTCGATGATCGGCGCTTGTCCAGCCTCGACAACGATGGCGACGCCGCCGTCGACCGCAAGCTCCACCGGCTTGCCGTTGGAAAGCTGCATCAACGCGTCGCAGGTGACGCGGCCTTCCTTCTTCGAGCCGCCGGTAAGATGATGCACGCCGCCCAGCGCCATCATCTGCGAGCCGTATTCGCCTGTCGTCACGTGGCCGACGGCCTCACCCTCGCAACGCACAGTCGCCTGCTCCGGCCCGAGGTAACGGTCGGTGTCGACCTTCACCTTCACGCCGCAATAACTGAATATGCCCTCGGTGACGACAGTGACCATATCGACGCCATCGACTTCTGACGAAACGATGAAGGGCGCCGGCTTGTAATCGGGATAGGTGGTGCCGGCGCCGACCGCGGTGACGAAGAGGTCTCCATCCGCGAGGATCTTGCCGTCCCAATCTTCCGCGCTGCGCGAAAAGGGAACCAATCGCGCGCCTTGCTCCAAGGCGCGCTCGAGCAGGAGATGGGGGTCCACGCGCACGAGATTGCCGTCGCGGTTGGCGTAACGATCGCACGCCCCGACCATGCCCGGCTTGATGTAGCAGGTGACCGGGCAGGCGTCGCAGCGAATCTTGTCGTCAGCGAGCGATTCGGCTGGGACCGTCGTCATGGTGCGCCTCGTAGCGAACTTCAGGCCTTGGGGTCCGAGGCTAGGCCACTCGCAACGCTGAGCATTCCATCGGCGTTGGAGCCGGCCGGTCAATCGGATCTGCGGGGCGGCCTATTTGTTAGCATACAAATGATCGTGGAAGCCTTGAGTCTTGTCAAGCGCGGCCTTGTCGACGTGCGCCCTGCACGTCAGGGAACCGCGATTGATCGCCGAATGCGCACAATGGAAGTATCCAGGTCGGGCCACGCGCTTCTGTCGGCGGCGAAGCGCGCCCTGACATAGCGGACGAGTTCGGCGATTTGCCGGTCGTCGAGGTGATCGGCGAAAGCTGGCATGGCGCCCAATTCGCCGAGGTCCGGCACGTGGATACCCTCGAGGATGACACGCACCAGCGTATCGGGCGCGTCGGCATGGACCGCCGAATTCAGCGCCAAAGACGGCTTGACGCCGAAGAGGGTCGGTCCACGTCCCGGCTCATGACAGACGGCGCAGGCCCCTTCGAAGATGCGCGCGCCGATCGCCGAGGCGGGCGTCGAAGCCCGCTCGGCCGCGGCTCCGTCAAGCTTCGCCGCCAGCGCCACCTCGTCAATTGTCGCCGCCGCGGGGTTCATCGCGCCGAGGTAGTGCGCCATGGCGCGGATGTCCTCGTCGGGCAGCGCCTTCAATTCGGCGACGACCGGCGCCATCGGCCCGGCGGCCGCGCCGTGGCGGGGCGAAAAGCCGGTGCGTAGGTAATCGTAGAAGGCGGTCTCGGTCCAGGGGATCGGCGCGCGCGAGAGCGCGGTCAGCGCGGGCGCCTCCCAACCCTCGACGACGCTTCCCGAGAGATGCGCCGCGCCGGTCTCCTCGGCGCCGAGCAGATTGCGCGGGCTGTGGCAGGCCGAACAATGCCCGAGCCCCTCGACGAGATAGGCGCCCCAATTCCATAGGTCGGATTTCGCCGGGTCCGGAGCGAAGGTCTTCGCGCGGTGAAACATCGTGTTCCATGCCGCCATGAAGGGGCGGAAGCCGAACGGCGCCGCGAGCTCGGCCGGGATGTTGGCCTGCCGGATCGCTGGCTGCGTCATCACGAAGGCGTAAAGGGCCTGCAGGTCGGCGTCCGTCGTCTTGGCGAAGGACGTGTAGGGGAAGGCGGGGAACAGATGACGTCCGTCGCGATGCAGCCCTTCCCGCATCGCCCGCTCGAAAGCGGGGTATGACCAGCCGCCAATGCCGGTGGCCGCATCGGGCGTGATGTTGGTGGTGAATACGCGCCCGAACGGCGTCTCGATCGCACGGCCGCCGGCGAGCGGCGCGCCCCCTTCCGCCGTGTGGCAAGTGAAGCAGGCGCCGAGATGCGCCAGCACCCGGCCGCGCTCGATCGTCGCGGCCGAATAGACAGCCGGGTCGGGGCGAGGAACCGGCGGGATCGACGATCGCAACGGCAGGGCCGCCGCCCCTAGCGATCCGAGCGCGCCAAGCGCCGCCAGCGCGATCGGCAGCAGCCGGCCCTTGCGCTTCGCGGCGACCGCAGGCTCGGGAAGCGCCGGCGCGGCGGGCGAGGGGCTGGGGCTCACCCCGGCCGCTCTCAGTCCCTCCAATATCCGCTCGGGCGTGAACGGCAATTCGCGAAAGCGGACGCCGGTCGCATCGAAGATCGCATTGGCGATCGCCGCCGCGCTGGGCACGGAGGCGGATTCGCCGACGCCGAGCGGTTCCTCTTCCGGCCGCGCCACCATCAGCACGTCGATAGGCGGCGTCTCGGGGAAAGTGAGCAGGGGATACGCGCCCCATTCCTTCGAAGTGACGGCGATGTCTGAAAACGTCACCTGCTCCTTGAGCACCCGGCTGGTGGACTGGATGACGTTGCCGTGGATCTGGTGCCGGACTCCGTCCGGGTTGATCATCAGTCCGGCATCTTGGCCGACGGTGATCTTGGTGAGCGCGACCTCACCGGTTTGGGCATTGACCGCGACGTCCGCGACCCAGGCCGACCAGGCGGCGCCGAAGCCCGGGAATTTGGAGTGCACATAGACTGCGTAAGCGAAGCCGCGACCGCGCAGGATCCCGTCCTCGCCGCGAGCGAGCTTCGGGGCGACATGGGGCTCCCAGCCGGCGCGCTTGGCCAATTGACGGATTAGATCGATGGCGCGCGGGTCTTTCAGATAGCGCAGGCGATAGGCAATCGAGTCGACCCCCGCCTCGGCCGCGAGTTCGTCGATGTAGCATTCATGGGCGAAGGTGTTGGGCAGCGCAGAGACGCCGCGCAGCCACGAGGCGCGGACGATCGGCGGCACGTCGTGCACGGTGACGCGATGATTGGCGAAGTCGTAGGGGCCGATGGCGGTGCGGTCGCCCATCTCGAAGATCGCCGGCTCGGGCGTGATCTTGCCGGTCAGCAGCAGCGCCAACGTCGGCGCGCCGTTGGAGGGATAGCGGGTGGCGAAATCATAGGCCGCCACGCCCCCGGCATGATCTAGGCCGCCGTCGACATTCATCAACTGGGCCGCGCCCTTGGGCTCCCAGGCGTGTTCCTGATCGCGAGTCAGTTGCACCCGCACCGGCCGTCCGACCGCGCGCGACAGAAGGGCCGCGTCCGCCGTCACATCGTCGGCGCCGTTGCGGCCATAGCAGCCGGCGGCTTCCATTCGGATGACATCCACGGCGCTATCCGGCAGATCCATCAGCAATGCCAGATCCTCGCGCATCGGGACCGGATTTTGCGTGCCCGACCAGACAGTGAGCCGACCGTCGGCATAATCCGCCAGCGCGCAGGAGGGGCCGATGGAGCCATGCAGTTGATAGGGCCAGACATAGCTCCGGGTTAGACGTTTCGCCGCGCCGTCGATCGCGCCGTCGACATCGCCCTTGTCGAGCAGCACCCGAACTTGCCCCGGGCTGTTGGTGAGGGCGCCAGCGAGATCGTTCAGATCGGGCAATTTCGGCGTCGGCTTCCACGTCACTTTCAGCGCCCGCATGGCGGCTTCCGCCTGCTCCTCGCGTTCCGCGACCACGCCGATGAAATCTCCCAATGCGACAACCGCGACAATGCCGGAAATATGCGCGATCGAGGCCTCGTCGACGGCGACGAGGCTCGTCCCGACGAAGTCGCCCGCGTCGACGCCCGCATAGGGCGGCCGCACGACGCGGCCGTGCAACATGCCGGGCACACGCATGTCGTGAACGTAGACGAGACCGCCGGTCGCTTTCGCCGGCAGATCGATGCGCGGTTGCGACGCGCCGACGAGCCGATGTTCGGCCACCGGCTTCACCGCGACGTTGTCGGCGAGCGCCAACCGAATTCGGACGTCGCCGAGAACGTCGCCATAGCTGAGGGAGCGGTTGTCCGTTGCTTTCGGCCTGATGATCCCCTCGTCGACGCGCAGGTCCTCCGCCTTGACGTCGAGCCGCGAGGCGGCGATCGCGACGAGATGCTGTCGCGCCTGAGCGGCCGCCTTGCGCAATGGAATGGCGGTGATCTGGATCGTCTCGCTGGCGATCGTCGGGCCCTGATCGGGCGCCAGACGCGTGTCGCCGAGCACCATCGACACCCGGTCGAAGGCGACGTCCAACTCCTCGGCCACGATCTGCGCCAGCGCGGTGCGGATCCCGGTGCCGAGATCCACATGGCCGCTGAAAGCGACGACGTCGCCGCTCGCCCGCACAACGACGAACGGCTCCAGCGATTCCGGATCGGCGTCATGGAGAGGCGCCGCGAGATCGGCCTGGCGCATCACGGCGAGCGTGCCGGGCGCGCAGAGGTAGTCGCTGCGCGTCACCGACCCCGGTCTGGCGGATGTCATCGCCGCATGCCCTCGGCAGCCAGCCGGACGGCGGCGAGGATTTCGATATGCGCCCCGCAGCGGCAGAGATTATAGCGCAGCATCTCGCGAATCTCGTCGTCCGAGGGGTCGGGGCGCTCGTCGAGGAAGGCCTTGGTCGTCATGATCATGCCGTTGAGGCAATAACCGCATTGTGCGGCCGCGGCGGCGATGAAGGCCGCCTGCACGGGATGGGGCGCCTCCAGCGAGCCCAATCCCTCGAGGGTCACGATTTGGCGCGAGGCGACCTCGGCCAGCGTCAGCACGCAGGCGCGGGCCGCGCGCCCGTCGACGATTACAGTGCAGGACCCACATTCCCCAAGTCCGCAACCGAACTTGGGGCCGTTCAGGGCAAGATCATTGCGCAGGGCGGAAAGCAGGGGCGTCGATGGCGGCAACGGCAAGTCGTATCGGCATCCGTTCACGCTGAGCTGAACCATCGACGCGAGCACCCGAAGCGGCGGGGGAAACTTGTTTGTACGCTAACAAGGAGATCATTCCTTGGCGCCGAAGGCAATGGCTAAAATCCGCGCCCGGACGGCCCTCGTTGCGCGAGCGACTAAGAAGTTGATTAATGTCAGAGCTTCGCTCGGCTGCGGCGGCTATTTGATCAAAACGACGGGACACCCGGTATGCAACGGCATCGCTTCAGCTCGTTGGGCATTGAGGTCGCGACGATCGGCCAGGGCACTTGGTGCATGGACGAGGGCGACCCTGATTCCGCTATCGGGGCGCTGCGCCGTGGCCTCGATCTTGGCATGACCCATATTGACACGGCCGAGATGTATGGCTCGGGCGCAGCCGAGGAACTCGTTGGTCAGGCGATCGCGGGGCGGCGCGACGAGGTTTTCCTGGTGAGCAAGGTTCTTCCGCAGAACGCTTCGACGACAGGCGCGATCGCCGCTTGCGAGCGCTCCCTGCGCCGACTTAGGACCGACAGGCTCGACTGCTATCTCCTTCATTGGCGCGGTGGATATGGACTCGCGGAGACGTTTGCCGGATTCGAGGAATTGCGGCGACAGGGCAAGATTCTGTCTTGGGGGGTCAGCAATTTCGATTTGACCGATCTCGAAGAGGCTTGGGCCATCGCGGGCGACGGCCGCCTCACCTGCAATCAGGTCCTCTACCATCTCGAACAGCGCGCAATCGAGCACTTCGTGCTGCCCTGGTGTGAGCGACACGGCGTTGCCGTCACCGGCTACAGTCCATTCGGCCATGGCGATTTTCCAGGGCCGCACACCGTTGGAGGCCGGGTCCTTGCGGATATTGCCGGCGTACACGGCGCCTCTCCCCGTCAGGTCGCGTTGGCCTTTCTCGCGCGCCGCCCCTCGCTCTTCGCCATCCCGAAGGCTTCGGCCGGGGCCCACGTCATCGAAAATGCGCGCGCCGGCGAGCTTCACTTGAGCGACGCCGAAATCGCCCGCATCGACGCGGCCTTCCCGCGCGGCCCGGCCCCCCGTTCGTTGCCGATGCTTTAGAAGGCCAGCGACGCTCACAAAAGGAGATGAACCATGGACATCGGTTTCATCGGTCTCGGGCAAATGGGCGGCCCGATGGCGCGAAACCTGCTCAAAGCCGGTCATCGCGTCGCCATCTACAATCGCACGCGCAGTAAAGCCGAGCCGCTGGTTCCGGCGGGCGCGCGGGTCGTCGACAGCCCGGGCGCGGCGTGCCATGGCCAAGTGGTCATCACGATGCTGGCCGACGACGCGGCCGTCGAGGCGATCGCTTTCGGGCCGGGTGGGGTTATCGCTGGACTCGCCGACAACGCCATCCACATCTCGATGAGCACGATCAGCGTCGCACTTTCCGACCGCTTGGCCGAGGCACACGGGAAAGCCGGCCAGGCCTATGTGGCCGCGCCCGTATTCGGCAGGCCCGACGCGGCCGCCGCCGCAAAGCTCTTCATCGTCGCAGCAGGGGCGGAGCCGGCGATTGCGCGTTGCCGGCCGTTGTTCGACGCCATGGGCCAAAGGACGTTCGAAGTCGGCGCGACGCCATCCGCCGCGAACCTCGTCAAGCTCAGCGGCAATTTCCTGATCACCTCGATTATCGAGTGCCTCGGAGAAGCCTTCGCGCTGGTTCGCAAGGCCGGCATCGATCCGCATCGCTATCTGGCAATTCTAACGGGCACGTTGTTCACAGCGCCGGTCTACAACACCTATGGGACTCTCATAGCCGACGAAAAATATGAGCCGGCCGGGTTCAAGATGGCGCTGGGGCTGAAGGATATTCGCCTGGCGCTCGCCGCCGCCGACGCTCAGGCCGTGCCGATGCCGGTCGCAAGCCTCATCCACGATCATTTCCTCGCGGGCGTCGCTCAGGGCGAGGGGGACAGCGACTGCGCAGCTTTGGCGAGGCTTGCCGCGAGGAACGCAGGTCTATGACCCTCGGGGGGGGGTCACCCGAAGAAGATGGGCTGCAAGCCTGAATTTTCGATGGTGGGCGCACAAGGGCTCGAACCTTGGACCCGCTGATTAAGAGTCAGCTGCTCTACCAACTGAGCTATGCGCCCATCGAAATCGGCGGGGCCGGGCCCCGCGCGAGGCCCGGCATGTAGCAAAGGCGCGTCAGCATGTCCAGACGGAAATCGGGCCGCGCCGGCGGCTCAGTTCTTGGCCTTGTCGACCAGCTTGTCCTTGCCGATCCAAGGCATCATCGCGCGCAGCTTTTCGCCCACCGCTTCGATCTGATGCGCGTTGTTGCGGGCGCGCGTCGCCTTGAACGAGGTCTGGTTGACCTTGTTCTCAAGCATCCAGTCGCGGGTGAACTTGCCGGACTGGATGTCTTCCAGGACGCGCTTCATTTCCGCCTTGGTCTGCGCCGTGATGATGCGCGGGCCTGAGACGTACTCGCCGTATTCCGCGGTGTTGGAGATCGAGTAGTTCATGTTGGCAATGCCCCCCTCGTAGATGAGGTCGACGATCAGCTTCACCTCGTGCAGGCATTCGAAATAGGCCATCTCCGGGGCGTATCCCGCCTCGACCAGCGTCTCGAAGCCGGCGCGGATCAGTTCGACGAGGCCGCCGCAAAGCACGACCTGCTCGCCGAAGAGATCTGTCTCGCATTCCTCGCGAAAGCTGGTCTCGATGATGCCGGCGCGGCCGCCGCCGATCGCGCTCGCATAGGAAAGACCGAGATCGTGCGCGTTGCCGCTGGCGTCCTGGTGGATCGCGATGAGGCATGGCACGCCGCCGCCGCGCTTGTACTCCGAGCGCACGGTGTGTCCGGGCCCCTTGGGCGCCACCATCAGCACGTCCAGATCGGCGCGCGGCTCGATCAGATTGAAGTGAACGTTGAGGCCGTGCGCGAACATCAGCGCCGCGCCCTTCTTCATGTTGGGCGCGAGTTCGTTGCGATAGATGTCGGCCTGCAACTCGTCGGGCGTCAGCATCATCACGACGTCCGCCCAGGAGGCGGCGCTCGCGACGTCGAGCACCTTGATGCCCTCCGCCTCGGCTTTCTTGGCCGAGGGAGAACCGGGCCGCAGCGCGGCGGCAATCTCCTTCACGCCGCTGTCGCGCATGTTGAGGAGGTGGGCGTGGCCTTGGCTGCCGTAGCCGACGACCGCGACCTTCTTGCCCTTGATGAGGTTGAGATCGGCGTCCCGATCGTAATAAACGCGCATGTGATGTCCTTCGCTGGCGTTTCCACGACGATTGATTGTGGAAAAAGGGCAGGCGCGAGATCGCCGAGCCGATCGCCGCTTTCTAGAGAAAGCGCTCGCGCCGATCAAGCGCGCCCGCATTGCCCGCGCGCGTAGCGCGCTATATATGGCGGGCCGCCCGACGCGGCGTCGTTGGAGGGGGTGCTCGTGTCCGCCATTTTCCCGCGCCTGCGCGCGCTCGTCGCATTGGCCGTCATTGGTTTCGCTGTTTCGTCCTGCGGCTACAATGATATCCCGACCCTCGAGGAAGCCGCCAAGGCGCAATGGGCCGAGGTTGAGAATCAGTACCAGCGTCGCGCCGATCTCATTCCCAATCTCGTTGCGACCGTTCAGGGCTACGCCAAACAGGAAAAAGATGTGCTGACGGCGGTGACCGAAGCGCGCGCCAAGGCGACGTCGATCCACGTCGACGCCTCGCAACTGACCGATCCGGAGAAGATCAAGCAGATGGAGGACGCACAAAACGCCCTCTCGGGCGCGCTCGGACGGCTGCTGGCGGTGAGCGAGAATTACCCCGATCTCAAGTCGAACCAGAATTTCCTTGCTTTGCAGGCGCAACTCGAAGGCACCGAGAATCGAATCGCGGTCGCGCGCCGGGACTATATCGCCGCGGTCCAGGCGTATAATACGTCGCTGCGCACATTCCCCGACGTGATCTGGGCGTCGATAGCGTTCCGCGCCAACAAGCCAATGGTCGAATTCACCGCGACCCCGGGTTCCGAGGCCGCGCCGAAAGTGAAGTTCTAATCGGGGCCTGGAAAACAAGTGGAAGTTCTTCTGCCGACCAGGGGCCCGACGCTTCGAAACCTCCTGCGAACAAAGAGCGTCGCCTCGCCGTCGTGGCTCCGCGCATGGGCGGCTGCGCTCGCTCTGGCCGTCTTCGCGGCGCTGGGCGCCGCGCCTACGCTCGCCGCCAGTCTTCCTGCTCTGACTGGGCGAATCGTGGATCAGGCGAACGTGATTTCGGCCGTCGAGCGCGCCGACCTCGAGGGCAAGCTGGCTGCCCTCGAAAACAAGTCGGGCATCCAATTGGTGGTGGCGACGATCTCATCGCTCGACGGCGAGGAGATCGAGCCCTACGCCAACGCTCTGTTTCGCGCCTGGAAGCTCGGCGAAGCCAAGAAGAACAACGGCGTTCTCCTGCTTGTCGCGCCGAAGGAGCATCGCGTGCGGATCGAGGTGGGTTACGGCCTCGAAGGGACGCTGACCGACGCGACCTCTGCCCTCATCATCGCCAACGCAATCGCGCCGCGCTTCAAGGCTGGCGACTTCGATGGCGGCGTCGCTCGCGGCGTCGACGACATCATAACCGTGCTGACGACCAATTCGGCGGATTGGCAGAAGAAGCCGGAGTTGCGCGCCGAAAACGACGCCGCCTTCATCAACAACATCGTCATTCCGATTCTCGTGGTGCTGTTCATCCTGTTCGTCTTCTATATGACCAACATTCGCGGTCGCGGCCTGTTCAGCAATTTTATCGTGATGTCGTCCGGCACGGGGCGGGGCGGCGGCTCGTTTGGCGGCAGCGATTTCGGCGGCGGCGGCTTTTCCGGCGGCGGCGGATCGTCGGGCGGCGGCGGCGCCTCGGGGAGTTGGTGATGCCGGTCGATGCGCGACAAACGGCTGATATCGAGGCTGCCTTCAACGCCGCGCAGCAGCGCACGCGGGCGCCGATCGTCTGTGTGCTGGCGCGCGCTTCGGGCAATTACGAATTCGCGCCGCTGCTGTGGGGCGGTGCGCTTGCGCTAGTCACGCCCTGGCCGCTGCTCGTCTTCACCCAGCTTTCGGCGCAGCGGATCTTCATCGCGCAACTCGCGGTCTGCTTCGCGGCGACGGTGATCCTTTCGCTGAGCCTTGTGCGGTTCCGGTTGACGCCGGCGAGCGTTCGGCGCGCCAACGCCCATCGCGCCGCGCTGGTGCAGTTCTCAGTTCGTGGGCTCGACCGCGCCGGCGAACGCAACGGCGTGCTGATCTATGTTTCGCTCGCCGAGCGCTATGCGCGCGTCGTCGCCGCGGAGGCCGCCTCGCACGCCATCGCGCAAGGCCAGTGGCAGCAACTGGTCGACGCGCTCGTCGTCGATTTGCGCGAACGCAGCGCCCCCGAGGCGCTGGCGAAGGCGGCGGCGCGTTGCGCCGACCTGTTGGCGCCGACCTTTCCTCCCGTGGGGGACGACGCGCCCCAGCATCGCCAACATTTTCATGTGGTGTGATCCCTAGGCGCCGGGCGGGTTGAGGTCGGGCGGCTTATTCTATACCAATTCGGTCCCGGGACCGGATGCGGTTGCGCCTCACGCCGCAAGCGCGCGCGGCCGAGATAGCGGAGATGCCTGCAACGATGACGCTGAGAGCGACTTCGACAAACCGGCTGTGCGCCGTGGTTCTCGCCTTTGTCCTAACGTTCGCCATCGGCGAAGCGTTGGCCACCCCGGCTCTCGTCGTCGATGTCGACAGCGGCCAGACTTTGTTCGCACGGGACGCGACCCAACCTTGGTATCCCGCCTCGCTGACCAAACTCATGACGACGTACGTCGCGCTGCAGGCGGTGCGCGATGGTCGTTTGACGCTCGACACGCCGCTCATCATGTCGGCGCGGGCGGCGAGGATGCCTGCTTCCAAGATGGGCTTCCGCCCGGGCGTCGAGGTCACGCTCGACAACGCCCTGAAGATGCTGATGGTCAAGTCGCCGAACGACGTCGCGGTCATGATCGCGGAAGGCGTCTCCGGCTCGGTCGAAGCCTTCGCTGACGAGATGAACGCCACCGGCCGGCGCCTCGGCCTCAAGGAATCGCATTTCGTCAATCCGAACGGCTTGCACGATCCCGCGCACGTGTCTTCCGCGCGCGACATGGCGATGATCGGCCGCGCGCTGCTCAAGGACTTTCCCGAGCACAGCGATCTCTTCGGTATCGGGGCGCTGCAACTCGGCGCCATGATCATTCCCAATCACAACGGCTTGCTCGGTCGATACCCAGGCGCAGACGGCATGAAGACCGGCTTCACCTGCCCCGCCGGCTTCAACGTCGTCGCGAGCGCGCAGCGGGACGGACGCCGCCTGATCGTCGTCGTGCTCGGCGCGCCCTCGGCCAACGTCCGCACGATTGAAGCGGCGCATTTGTTCGATCGCGGTTTTGCGCAATCGGGCGGAGGCGAGGGCCCGCTGGAGAACCTGCCGTCGTCAAGCGATGTGTCGGCGCCCGACATGCGCTCGGAGATATGTTCGCGTCGCAGTCGCGCGGCCATCGCCGCCGCCGAAGAGGAAGAGGCGATCCCAACGGTTGCAGCCGGCAGCGTCGCCGGCCGCAACGCGATCTCAGCCGCTGCGGCCGCGTCGGCCCCGACTATGACCGCCGCGATGGCAGCCGTGCCGGTCCATTTCGATCCCGTCCCGGTTTTCATCGGCCCGAAGCCGGGCTGGACCGGTCCGGTCCTCGCCGCGCATCCTTCCGAGACCGACGCGCCGGCGTCGCGCGCCAGCGCCTATGTCGGCGACAAGCCCACCGCTGTCGAGGGCGCGGATGCTCAGAGCGCGCCGGTGGCGCTGCAAGGCGCACTGCGTCCGACCGTACTCGGAAAGAGAAGCACGTTGGCTTGGCATCCGAGACGCGGCGCGCCTGTCAAGCTTCGTGCGAGCGTCAAGACGGTCGCTCACGTCAGGTTGGCGCATCTCGCCGTGACAGCGAAAAAGAAGGTTGCACACACAGCGACGCCACCGGCTCCATAGCTCGCAACGGCCCTATTTTCGGGCTTCTCGCGGCGTCACAAATGCGTGAAAAATGCCTTAGTTTAGCCCGTTTATGGTCAAGCGGGCGCCGCAACGCAGAGGCAAAAGAGTATCGAGCCGCGATGGTTCGGTTCGACGCTTTGCTCGGTGTTTTTTGCCCCCCAGCCCCCGAGCGGCGAGTCGGACCGGAAGATTGCCACGCAGGCTAGCGGATCGGCGGGCCCCCTCCCAGCCGATCCGCTTTTTTTTGCCTCGATCCGCGCTTCTCTAGGCGCTTGAAATCTCCCGGCTTTGCGGCGATATGAGCGACGCGGGACGCCTGCTGGGCGGTCCGGCGCCAGGAGTTCCATCATGACGAGGCGAACTTGAGCACTGAGGTTCCTTCCCAGGCGAGCGACGATGCGAAGACGCAGAGCTTCGAGGCCGACGTTTCGCGGTTGCTGCATCTCATGGTCCATTCCGTCTATTCGGACCGCGATATTTTCGTACGCGAACTGGTCTCCAACGCCGCGGACGCGTGCGAGAAGCTAAGGTACGAAGCGCTTGCGAAGCCTGAACTGATCGAGGGCGGCGGCCCTTTCGTCATCCAGATCGCGATTGACCCCGACGAGAAGACGATCGCGTTCAGCGACAACGGCGTCGGCATGAGCCGTGAGGAACTCGTCGAGGCGCTCGGCACGATCGCGCGATCGGGCACGCGAGCCTTTCTCGACCGGCTCGCAGCGGAAGACGCCGGCAAGGAAGCGGCCAATCTCATTGGCCAATTCGGCATCGGTTTCTATTCGTCTTTCATGGTCGCCGATGAGGTCGTCGTCGAGACCATGCGTGCAGGCGCCGACGAGGCTTGGCGTTGGTCGTCTGACGGCAAGGGCGCTTACACAGTCTCCCATTTGCCGCTGGACCGCGCGCCCTCGCGCGGCGCCCGCGTCATCCTTCATCTCAACGACGCCTCGCACGAATATCTCGAACCGCATCGTCTCGAGCGCATCGTGCGCGAACACTCCGGCGCTGTCGCGGTGCCTATCGATCTCACGGAAAAGCCCGGCGCCGAACCGCGCCGTGTCACCGACGGCGCGGCGCTGTGGGCCAAGCCGAAGAGCGAAATCAGCGCGGAAGAGTACGCGGAATTCTATCGCAGCCTCTCCGGGCAGTTCGACGAGCCCGCGCTGACGGTGCATTGGCGGGCCGAGGGGCGGCATGAATATTCCGCGCTGGCGTTCATTCCCGGCTCTCGTCCCTTCGACCTCTTCGATCCCGCGCGCAAGAGCCGCAACAAGCTCTATGTCCGTCGCGTGCTCATCACGCAGGACGCGGATCTCCTGCCAGGCTGGCTGCGGTTCGCCCGGCTCGTCGTCGACAGCAACGATCTGCCGCTCAACGTCTCGCGCGAGATGATCCAGCAGAGCGCCGTGTTCGCCGCGATCCGCAAGGGCGTCACCAATCGCCTCGTGCAGGAACTGACCAAGCTATCGGAAAGCGACGCGGAGAAATTCGCCAAGGTCTGGGAGCACTTCGGCGCGGTGATCAAGGAGGGGCTCTACGAGGACCCCGAGCGTCGCGACGCTCTGTTCAAGATCGCACGGTTTGCTTCGACGAAGCACCCTGGTGGCGAGCGGACGCTCGCCGACTACGTCGGCGCATTGCGTGAGAATCAGACCGCGATCTATTACCTCACTGGCGACGACGCCAAGCGCCTCGCCGCCAGTCCGCAACTCGAAGGATTCCGCGCCCGAGACGTCGAGGTGTTGCTCCTCGCCGATCCCGTCGACGCGTTTTGGATTTCGAGCGCGGCGGGCTACGAGGGCAAGCCGTTCAAGTCGGTCAGCCAGGGCGTCGCCGACATCAAAGCGATTCCGCTCAAGGAGGGCGCGCAGCCGCCTGCCGAGACTTCCGCGGAGGCCGCGACGCTGCTCGCCTTCATCAAACAGACGTTGGACGGCGAGATTGCGGACGTGCGCGCCTCCGATCGTCTGACGGACAGCGTCGCCTGTCTGGTTGCGCCCGACTTCGGCCCGGACCGCCAGCTGGAAAAGATGCTCGCCGCGCACGGGCGCCTGAGCGAACGCGCCAAGCCGGCGCTCGAAGTGAACGCGGCCCATCCGCTGACGCTGGCGCTAGCGCGCCGCTTCGCCGCGGGCGCGGACAAGGAACTCGTCGAGGACGCAGCCTGGCTGATTTACGACGAAGCGCTGCTCGCCGAGGGGGAGACCTTGCGCGACGGACCGGCCTTCGCCGCGCGCTTGCGTCGCGTGATGGAAAAGGCGCTAGGGTAGGGCGGGACGGTACGGCGAGGCGGCAAAGGCCCGCGCGATTACGTTCCGCCGCGATGTCCCGTCGTCGCTTCGCGCTCTGGGGAACGGCGGCGTGCGCCCGGAGGCGGGCGCCAGAGCGAATTCGTTCGCGGACTGGGAACTCCGCTGGGTGGACGACATTTAACATGTCGGAAATTCAGCGAAAACCTCGGTGGTGTTAACCACGCTCTAAGGGTTGAATTTGGCTCTCGCTGCGCCTCCGCGTGACCACCGCCCGTCGGCGGCGCAACTTCGACCCACTGTTATCGATCGCTGGAAATCTCGGCGGCCGGATATGCCCACTCGTCAACGCCTGTCTCCTTCCGCCCGCCATGACCTCGACAGGCGATGGAGGAGTGCCATGAAAGGTAAGCTTGTCACATCGATCGCGGCGGCGCTTCTCGTCGGAGTCGCCGGTTTCTCCATGAACGTCGCCACTGCCGCCCAATTCCGAGGAGGAGGCGGGGGAGGGTTCCACGGCGGGGGAGGATTCCACGGCGGCGGGACGCACTTCGGCGGCGGCGGGATGCACTTCGGGGGAGGAGGTATGCATTTCCGCGGCGGTGGAATGCATTTCGGCGGAGGAGGTTTCGGTGCTCGGTCGATGCATTTCGCATCGCCGCACTTCGCGACGCGGCACTTTGGCGGGTCGACGGGCAACGCCACCCACTTCGCGCAGGGAAATGGCGTTGCACATGGAGCTGCCAACGCCGGGCATCCCGCGGCGGGTCCCAATTTGGCGGGCCACGACGTTGCCGGCTCGGGCGTCGGTCAAAACCATCCAATGGCCAACGCCGGCGCCGACAGGTTCGCCGCTGGCCACGACGCAAGGGCGTTTCATCACGGGCAGTTCGGCTGGCGGAATTTCCGCCGCGGCTATGTAGGCTGGGGCGGCCCAGTGTTCTGGCCTTACGCCTACGACGACCTCTTCGACTACGCATACTGGCCGTACGACGACTACGGGCCGTACGGCGATCTTTTCTGGGCCTACGGATATGACGATCTGTTCGCGGGGGTCTTGCTGCCTTACGATTACGCCAACTTCTATGGATACGGGTCGCCGGAGCCGGCGACGCCCCAGCAACAAAACGCGCCGCTTCCCGCTTCGTCCGTCGCCCAGCTCTGCGGGTCGGCGCCCATCAGCGGCGCGTCTCCGATCGACCGCATCGCGAATGTTGTCCAACCGAATCAGGATCAGCGCGCGAAACTCGAAGCGCTAGGGCAGGCGGAGGCAAGCGCCGACAAGGAGCTCAGGGCCTCCTGCACCACGCAAATGCCGACCACCGCGGTCGGGCGCCTCGACGCGGTGCAAAAGAGGCTTCAGGATATGCTCACGGCGGTGAACACCGTGCGCGGCCCTCTCGGTGAGTTTTATTCGTCGCTGACCGACGAACAGAAGGCGCGCTTCAACGCGCTCGCCGCTGGCCCGCCGGCGAGGAACCTGGGCGCCGGCCAGGCGGCGAACCTCGCCGCGGTTTGCGGTCCGCAGAACGCGATACCCGTCGTCTCGGTCGGACAAATCGACAAAGCGGTTCAGCCTAACCCGCAACAGCGCGCCGCGCTGGTCGCCCTGCGCGACGCCGCAAACAAAGCGGACGACATCGTCCTGGCGAGTTGCCCGAAGGAGACGCCGCTGACCCCGCCCGCAAGGATGGACTCGGTGCGCGATCGGCTCCAGGCCATGCTGCAGGCGATCCAGACCGTCAGCCCGGCGCTTCAGAGCTTCTACGCTTCGCTCAGCCCCGAGCAGAAGGCCCGGTTCGACGCGCTGGGTGTCGAAGCCCCCTCGGGTCAACAAGGCGCGAAGTCCTAGAGCATTTTCCAGTTTGCCTAAATCGTGAGGCGCTGAGGGGAGGGATTCCCGTGTGGGGCTAATTAGGCGAGTCTCTCTGGATCGATTGATTCGGAGGGGTGATACGGTTTCCGGGTGATCACCTCGGGTTGGCGATTTTCGGCCACCAATGGAATCCGGCCTGGCTCTTGATCTTTTCGCGTTCGCTGGCGAGAGCGGCGCATCGCGTGGAGATGATTTCGTCAAGGGCCTCGATGGTGGGGATGTGCTTGTTGACGACGGGTTCGTCGACCAGCGACCAGAGCGTTTCGGCTGGCTGCACCTCCGGGGTGTAGGCGGGCTGAAAGACGAGGCGAACGCCGTCCGGGACGACGAGGCCGGCTTCGCCGTGCCAGCCGGCGTTGTCGAGCATCAGCACGATGCGCCGCTCGCGCCCGGCGCCGGCTTCCTCGGCGAACAGCTGCAGCAGCGCCTCGAAGAACGGCTTGGACACGCCGTTCGAGACGTACCAGAAACTTTCGCCCGTGGCCGGAGAGACGAACGCCGTCACGTACAGCCATTCGAAGCGATGATGGCCGTGCGCGGTCGGCCGCACGCCGATCGGCGCCCAGACCTGGCGGGTCACCGGCTTCAGGCCGAGCCGGTGTTCGTCGGTCGCAAAGGCCTCGATCGGCGTGTCGGGATGGAGCGCCGCTTCCTCGGCGACGACTTCGGCGAGTTTTTTTTGAACGCCTCTTGCTCCTCGGGCGTCGCCGCTTTCGGGTTGCGCGGCCGCGGCTTCTGGATCGACCAGCCGATCGCCCGCAACGCCTCCCAGCCGCGTTGCGGCGCGAGCGAGGCTAGCCCCAGTTCGCCCGCCATCCAGCGCGCGACCTTGCCGCTCGTCCAAACTCCGCCGTCGGGCGGCGGATCCGCCAAACGTGCGCGCAGGCGCTCCAACAGTTCGGGCCTCAGAACCTTCGCCAACGCGCCGTTGCCGCGACGCAGATCGCCCATCGCCGCAGGCCCAAGCGCGTTGTAACGCTCCACCAGTTGTTCGATCCAACGCCGCCCAAACGAGGTCATCGCCGCCACCTCGCCGGTCGAATGCCCCTTCGCCAATAGCCAGATCGCCTGAAAATGCCGCGAAGACGTCACGTCCTCGCACGCCTCGTACCGCTCCTCCAACGCCGCAACGCTCAGATGACCGGCAACGTAGGCCATGCCCGCCTCCCGCGATTCATGGCCGTTCTATCTATCAGCAGAAATCCCCGACGGGAATCCACAACCCGTCGAGTCAATCAGCCGGAAACCGTATGAGATGGCCAAGGCCTATTCTCAGGATTTGCGGGAGCGGGTGATTTTGGCGGTGGGGCGGGGAGCTTCGCGACGCGCCGCGGCCGCGCAGTTTTCGATCAGCGCCTCCTCGGCGATCAAATGGGACCAGCGCTTTCGCGAAACCGGAAGCGCGCTAGCCAAATCTTTGAAAGGCAAAAGCCGCTCGCCTCTGGAGGCCTATGCGGCCTGGCTGTTGGCGCTGAATGCCGAAGAGCCGGACCTCACCTTGGAGGAAATCCGGGGCCGTATCGAGCAGGAGCACGCGATCACGCCCGCGGTCAGCGCCCTCTGGCGCTTCTTTGATCGGCACAAGATCAGCTTTAAAAAAAACCGTTCACGCCAGCGAGCAAAAGCGGCCTGACGTTGCTGCGGCGCGCGCTGATTGGAAGGCCGCTCAGGCGTCGTTGGACCCTGAGACGCTCGTCTTCATTGACGAAACGGGAACGACAACCAATATGGGACGGCTGCGCGGCCGCTGCCCGCGCGGCGAGCGGCTCCTCGGCCATCTGCCGTACGGGCATTGGAAAACAACGACCTTCGTCGCAGGCCTGCGCAACGGCGCCATTACAGCCCCCTTCGTCATCGACAAGCCGATGAACGGTGAGATTTTCCTCGCCTACGTCGAACAGGGGCTCGCGCCAACACTCAAGGCTGGCGACACCGTCATCATGGACAATCTACCCGCCCACAAAGTGGCCGGCGTGCGCGGGGCCATCGAGGCGACAGGCGCCCGGCTTCTCTATCTGCCGCCCTATTCCCCCGACCTCAATCCCATCGAAATGGCCTTCGCAAAGCTCAAGGCGCTCCTGCGCAAAGCCGCCATGCGCACCATTCCTCTGCTCTGGGATAAAATCGGCGAACTCCTCAGCGCCTTCTCCCCACAGGAATGCCAGCACTACTTCCGCCATGTCGGATATGGCTCAACCTAAGTGGAAAATGCTCTAGGTTCACGACGGGGCCCGCCGCCCGCTGGGGGGCGGGCGCTTGCCGAGGCCGCGCGTTCCGCGTCCCTCGCGCGCGGCCGATGTTGCACCTTGAGAATCGCTCGTCGACGCGATTCAGTCGCGCCGAAAAACTGCTATAGTCGCGTTGCTCCCGCCCTGGCGGGTCGGCGAGGAGCGCGCGGAGTCGATCATGGTGAGTCGGCCCGCGCGACCGGCAGCCAAAAGGGCTCGTCATGATCCCGTTGCGCCACCGCGCCATCCTTTCCGGAGCCGTCGGCTCCAATCGGCTGTTTCTGGCTCTTCCAGCAACCGACAAGGCGCAATCGACTTCCTCACCGACACCTGGGTTCCAGCAAGGGAGAGAGAGAGCCATGGGCACAATCACTACGAAGGATGGCGTTGAGATCTTCTACAAGGATTGGGGTCAGGGACAGCCGATCGTCTTCCATCACGGCTGGCCGCTCAGCGCCGACGACTGGGACAGTCAGATGCTGTTCTTCCTCGAGAAGGGCTTTCGTGTGATCGCCCATGATCGGCGCGGTCATGGCCGCTCAACCCAGACCGCGACTGGCAACGAGATGGATACCTACGCCCAGGATGTCGCGGCGCTCGTCGCCGCGCTCGACCTTCGCGACGCGATCCATGTCGGTCATTCCACCGGCGGCGGCGAGGTCGCGCGCTACGTCGCCCGGCACGGGAAAGGCCGGGTCGCCAAGGCAGTCCTGATCAGCGCCGTGCCGCCGATCATGGTGAAGTCCGACAAGAACCCGGGCGGCCTGCCGATCGAGGTGTTCGACGGCTTCCGCGCGCAACTCGCGGCAAACCGCGCGCAATTCTACAAGGATGTTCCGATCCCCTTCTATGGGTACAACCGCGCTGGCGCCAAGATCTCGGAGGGCGTCAAGGAGAATTGGTGGCGCCAGGGCATGATGGGCGGGACCAAGGCCCACTACGACTGCATAAAGGCCTTCTCGGAGACCGACTTTACCGAGGATCTGAAAGCGATCGAGACGCCGGTCCTGATCATGCACGGCGATGACGATCAAATCGTGCCGTTCGCCGACGCCGCGCCGCTCTCGGCCAAGCTCGTGAAGAACGGTACGCTCAAAGTGTACAAGGGCTTTCCGCACGGTATGTGCACGACCCATCCAGAGGTCATCAATCCCGATCTCCTGGCCTTCATCCGCGGGTGACTCGGTGGGCGAGCGAGGCCGCGAGGCCGAACTCGCCCAGCCTACCGCCCTTCCGGACGATCGGAGCCGCATCAACGCGCTCGCATCGAAAGAGGCGTGGATTGAAACGAAGGTCTTCGTGCAGGGGTAAAGGGGGACAGCGATGCCGTGGTACGTCTATCTCATGCAATTCGTCGCGGGATTCCTGCTTGCGAACGGCGTCCCTCACTTCGTGCAGGGCATCAGCGGCCATCGCTTCCAATCGCCGTTCGCCTCGCCGCCAGGCGTCAGCGAGTCGTCGCCCGTGGTCAATGTGGTCTGGGGATTCGCCAATCTCGCGGTCGGCTTCGCCATTCTCGGGCTCTTCGCGCCCAAGGGCGCGGAAGTTGTTCTCGAATGGGCGGTGGTCGGTCTTGGCGTGCTGGCAGCCGGCGTGATGCTGGCAAGGCATTTCGGGCGGGTTCGATCGAAGGCGTAAGCAAGGGAACATTCGATGCAAATGAGCGATCCTTGGGGCTTTCCGGCGCGATCATGCGATCCCGCGCGATCCGGCGGGATTAGCGCGGTCGGCGCCTCGCTAGTCTTTTCGCTGATGACGATGACGTTCGCCTATGGTCAGGAACTGCCGCAGCCGCTCCAGGCGCCGGGCGAGACTGCAGTGCTCACCGTCCATGCGGAAGGCGCGCAAATCTACGCATGCGAGAAGGACCCGACCGGCAAACTCGCTTGGCGTTTCCGAGAGCCCATCGCCACGCTGATTCGCGAGGGGAAGACGATCGGCCGCCACTTTGCCGGCCCGCAATGGCGCCTTGACGATGGCAGCGGCGTCGAAGGCAAGCTGGAGGCCCAGGCTCCCGGCGCGACGCCGTCCGACATTTCGTGGCTGAAGCTCGCCGCGGCGGCCCACACGGGCCGAGGCGCTCTCGACGGCGTCACCACGATTCAGCGCATCGATACGCGCGGCGGCGCCTTGAGCGGCGAATGCCCAAGCGCCGGAGCGCTTCGCAGCGTCCCGTACTCGGCTGATTACGTGTTCTTGCGGAAGTGACGCCGCGCCACCGGTTCGCGTCGGCCGCGACCGGCGCTAAAATTCCTCAGCCAACTCTTCGCTCTTGGCTTCGTGGCGCATGATCAGCGGCGCCTGCGCGAGCGCGAAGAGCAGCGTCAGCGGCATGAAGCCGAAGGTCTTGAACTTCACCCACATATCAGTGGTCTGGGTGCGCCAGACGATCTCGTTGAGGGCCGCCAGCGCGAGAAAGAAAAACGCCCAGCGCCAGGTGAGCTTGCGCCAGCCCTCTTCCGTGACATGCAGCGCGCCGTCGAACATGATCTTCAGCAGCGGCTTCTTGATCGCCAGTCCGACGAATAGCGAGCCGGCGAACAGAAGATAAAGCACGGTCGGCTTGATCTTGATGAGGGTCTCGTCATGGAAGATCAGCGTTAGCGAGCCGAACACGATAACGATCGCCGCGGTGACCAGCGGCATGATCGGGATGCGCCGAAGCATCGCGTAGGAGACGGCGAGCGTCGTCACGACGCCAACCATCAGGACGCCTGTCGCGGCGAATATGCCGAGCTTGCCGTAGGCGAGAAAGAACAGCGCCAGCGGACCGAGTTCCAGCGTGAACTTGAGCCAGGGATTGAGCGCCCTCGGCCTGACCGGTGCGGCGGCGCGCGTTATCGCCTCGTGTCCATTCTCACTCATTACGCCTCTCTCCGCGTCACGCTTCTTGGCGCTCGATCCCCGCGATCGCCTCGGCAAAGTCGCGCGCGGCGAACGGTTCGAGATCGTCGACGCCTTCGCCCACGCCGATGAAATGCACGGGCAGGCCGAACCTCTCGGCGATGGCGACGAGGATGCCGCCGCGCGCGGTGCCGTCGAGCTTCGTCATGACGAGACCGGTGACGCCGGCGGTGCGACCGAATATCTCGACTTGGCTCAGCGCGTTCTGCCCGACCGTGGCGTCGAGCACAAGCAGCGTCGCGTGCGGCGCCTCGTCATCGACTTTCTTCATAACGCGGATGATCTTCTCCAGTTCGCTCATCAGTTCCGCGCGGTTCTGAAGACGGCCGGCGGTGTCCATGAGGACCACGTCGGCGTTCGAGACGCGCGCCTGCGTCAGGGCGTCGAAGGCGAGACCGGCCGCGTCGCCGCCCTGGTCGCGCGCCACGATGTCGGCGCCCGTCCGCCCGGCCCAAATTCGCAATTGCTCGATCGCAGCGGCGCGGAAGGTGTCGCCCGCGGCGAGCGTCACCTTGAGCCCATCGGCGGCGAACTGGGCCGCGAGCTTGCCGATCGTCGTCGTCTTGCCCGAACCGTTCACTCCGACCACGAGTATGACGAAAGGCTTCTTCGTCCGATCGACGACGAGCGGCCGCGCGACGGGATCGAGCGCGCGCTCGACTTCCTCAGCGAGGATAGCCTTCACTTCGGCGGGTTCGATCGACTTGTCGTAGCGTCCACGCGCGACGGCCTCGCGGATCCGCGTCGCCGCGGCAAGGCCGAGATCGGCCTGAATAAGGATGTCCTCGAGGTCATCGAGCGAGGCGGCGTCGAGCTTGCGCTTGGTGAAAATGTCGGTGATGCCGCGACCGATCGCCGAGGACGAGCGCGACAGTCCAGCCTTGAGCCGCGACCACCAGCTTCGCTTCGTCGGCTCCGCCGTCGCAGCTTCGCTTGCCGCCGGTTCGGTCTCGGCCGGCGGGGGCGCGGCTTCGCCGCGCTGGAACAGGCGCCGCAGCAAGCCAGGCTTCGGCTTTTCGTCGCCGGTATCGCTCACACCCTCATCCTTTACCTTGCGCGCGCTCCACGCGATGCCCTAGCTATGAACCCATGACCCCCGAAGAAACAAGAGCGCGCCTGCTCTATCGCGACGGCCTGATGCTCGTCCTCGACAAGCCCGCGGGAATCGCAGTGCACCGCGGCCCCAAGGGCGGCGTCAATCTCGAAGATGATTTCGACGCGCTGCGTTTCGGCCTGCCGCGCAAGCCCGCGCTCGCTCACCGCCTGGACCGCGACACCGCAGGCTGCCTAGTGCTCGGGCGTCATCACAAGGCGCTGGAAAAGCTCGGACTGTTGTTCAAGCAGGGGAAGATCGCGAAGACCTATTGGGCGATCGTCGTCGGCGGTCCTGAGTCCGACGAGGGTCTGACCGATCTGCCGCTTGGACGGCTCGATCCGGAGCGCGGCTGGTGGATGAAAGTCGACCCGGCCGGACTGCCGGCGCGCACGCGCTGGCGCGTGAAGGGACGCGGTCGCTGGCGCGAAGCGCCCGTCGCCTGGCTCGAATTGGAACCACTGACGGGACGCACGCATCAATTGCGCGTGCATTGCGCCGCGCAAGGCTGGCCAATCCTGGGCGATGCGATCTACGGCGCGCGCACGGACGTCGACATCGCGCTGCAATTGTTGGCGCGCCGGGTGGAGGTCCCGCTGTCGAAAAACAAGCCGGTCGTGGTCGTCGAGGCGCCGGCGCCGGCGCACATGCGGGCGACGCTGGCGACGTGCGGCTTCGCGGCCGAAGCGGAGCGGGAGCCCGTCGTCGAGAAGGCTTGATTCGTGGCGCTCTCGGCGGAGTATCACGGTCGCCCTTGGTCGTTTTTCTTGTCCCTCTGTTGAGGAACCCGCGGCTCCGTTTCAAGCTGCGCCTCGAAGATGCCTTAGACGCTCTCTATCCAAATCGGGCTTGACGAAGCGCGAGCGCCGGATGGCTAGCGCGCCTCCGACGTTGCGATCCGCCGCCGCCGAGGGCGTCTGCGCGCCGCAAGCCCCGACAGGCGGCCCCGCGGGCCGGGACCTTTGGGAGGAGTTCAAGAGTTAAGGGGGGCGATCGGCACGCGGCCAGATCGCATCGACGAGCGCCTCGATCGGTCCGCCGCCAACAGGAGCGGTTGACATGACGAATGCACTGTTGTTCGCAGCTCTAGGCGGCGCGCTCGCCGCGGTTTCCCCCTGCCCGGTCAGCGCCCACGACATCTACACTGGCGTGCATGGCAAAGACGGGCAGCTGTGCTGCGGCGGCACCGATTGCGCCGCGACGTCCTTCCGCGAGCAGGGCGGCCACTACGAATTTCTGACGCGCGAGCAGCAATGGATTACGATTCCCGAAGAGCGCATCACGTTCCTGCCGATTCCCGGCGATCCGCCCACCACCAATTCGCATCGCGCGCACTTATGCTATCGCATGGCGACCGATAACGACCGGCTCGGCCCGTCATCGTCAAACGTCTTTGAAAACATCTACCTCTATTGCGCGTTCATTGCGCCGGGCTCGATCTAATCCACCATTGCGGCGCTGCACTCGGCGGCCGCGAAAGTCTGGGCGCCGACTATGCCGCCTTGCGGGTCGCGGAGCCGACGGTGGAGCGCACTGCCTCCGCTAGGGCGTTGGCCTCCTCGGACGCGCGTCCAGGCGCGTGAATCAGTCCCATGCGGGTCGTGGACAAGCTGGGCAGACCCTCGGACTCGCCGAGAACGCGGAGGTCGCCGCCCACCATGCTGAGCGGCAGCACCGTCGCGGCGAGGCCAGCGCGCACGACCGTGCCGATGGCGGTGTAATTCTTGGAGAAAAACAAGCCGTGCGTCGCGCCCGGATATTCGCGCAGCGCGGCTTCGGTCATTTTGCGCCATATGCAGCTCGGGCTCCCCAGCGCCAGCGGGATCGGCGCCCCCTCCCGCGCCTGGAAGCGCTTGGAAGCGACCCACACCATCGGCTCTTCGAGGATGAGCTCGAACCCTTGCAGACTGCCAAAATCCGTGACCAGGGCGATCTCGATCGCGCCGGCGTGAACCTGAGTCGAGAGTTCGACCGAGTTCTCGCAAATGACCGAAACTTGCACGAGGGGGTGCCGGCGATTGAAGAACGTCAGGATGTCGGCGAGGAAGGCCTCGGCGTAGTCGTCGGGAATGCCCAGCCGCACCGAGCCCTTGAGGCCCCGGCGAGAAAGCGCGGCCATCGCCCCCGCTTCGACATGTATCATGCGCCGGGCGTACTCGATCAACTTCTCGCCCTCACCCGTCAGCCTCGCTGTGCGCCCTTGCTTGACGAACAGGGCGCAGCCGAGTTGCTCCTCGAGCCGCCGAATGTGCATGGAGACCGCGGACTGGGTCTTGTTGACGCGCTCTCCGGCGCGAGTGAACGAGCCGGTGTCGACGATGGCGAGAAACGAGCGCAACTGGTCGGTGTCGAGCATGGCGATCAATCTCAGTTCGTCATCGATTACTCTACAAACATTCGTTGGACCGATCAATAGGGAATTGGGATAATCCCTCACGTCAACAGAGCTAAACGGCCCGACGCAGTCCTTTGGCGGCGAACGGGGGCAATTGTCGAAAGGAGATCCCGATGCTGCACTTTCCTTCTCCCGCCCGGCGTTCCGCCGGTTTCAGCGCCCGCGTCAGGCACGCGCTGGGTTGGCCGGCGCGTGTCCTCGAAGCCAGGCGGACGTTGGCTCAACTCGGACAGATGTCCGACCGGGAGCTCAGCGATATCGGCCTTCTGCGCTCGGATCTCGTCAACTGCACGGCGCTGCCGTTGGACGACGACCCCGGCGAGCGGCTCGCGCGAACGCGCGCGACGCGCGCCTGGTACGGGCATTCGCATCGCGGTCTGGCGGCGTGATGCGGCGCAAGCGGCCGTCTTCGCACGTCCGACGGAATTCTTCCGAAGCGGATATCCTCGGGGCGCGAAATTCTCTATAGAACGGAGATTTTCGCGCTTTCGCTTTCGCCGAGGGTCTCAGAATGTCTGCTTTGCCGTCTGTTCCTGGAGTCGAGATTTCCGCCGCCACGGGTGGGCGCTTCGAGGAAATCCTTAGCGCGCCGGCGCTCATCTTCCTCGCTGGCCTTCATCGGCGCTTCGACGCGCGCCGCAAAGATCTGCTCGTCCGGCGCGCCCAGCGGCAGGAACGTTTCGACGCCGGTGAGACGCCGGACTTCCTCGCCGAGACCCGCGCCATCCGCGACGCGGATTGGCTCGTTGCGCCGATCCCTGCCGACCTGATCGACCGGCGCGTCGAGATCACCGGCCCCGTCGACCGCAAGATGATCATCAATGCGCTGAATTCCGGCGCCAAGGTCTTCATGGCGGATTTCGAGGATGCGTCCTCGCCGGTGTTCGCCAATATGATCGAAGGCCAGGCCAATTTGAAAGACCGCTGGGCCGGTCGGATCGATTTCACCGACTCGAGCACCGGCAAGCTCTATGCGTTGAAGGATGAGCCGGCGGCGCTGATGGTGCGCCCGCGCGGCTGGCACCTCGACGAGCGGCATCTGCATGTCGATGGCGCGGAGATCTCGGGTTCGCTGTTCGATTTCGGCCTCTATGCCTTTCATTGCGCGAAGACGCAGATCGCGCAGGGCGCGACGCCGGCCTTCTATCTGCCGAAGCTCGAAAGCCATCTCGAGGCCCGGCTGTGGAACGACGTCTTCACCTTCGCCGAGCAGGCGCTCGGCGTCCCCCAGGGGACGTTCAAGGCGACGGTGCTGATCGAGACGATCCCCGCCGCGTTCGAGATGGACGAAATTCTCTACGAACTGCGCGAGCACATCGTCGGGCTGAATTGCGGCCGTTGGGACTACATTTTCTCCTTCATCAAGCGCCTCGGCAAGAATCCCGCGTTCCTCACCCCCAACCGAGCCGCGATGACGATGGACAAGGCGTTTCTCGCCGCCTACTCGCTGCTGCTGATCAAGACCTGCCATCGCCGCGGCGCCTTCGCGATGGGCGGCATGGCCGCGCAGATCCCGATCAAAGGCGACCCGGCCGCCAACGAGGCGGCGTTCGCCAAGGTTCGCGCCGACAAGGAGCGCGAGGCCGGAAACGGCCACGACGGCACCTGGGTCGCCCATCCCGATCTCGTCCCTGTCGCCCGCGAAGTGTTTGACCGCCTGATGCCCGAACCCAATCAACTCGCCGCGATGCGCGACGACGTCAATGTGACGCGCGCGGACTTGCTGCGCGTGCACGAAGGCGCGCGCACCGAAGGGGGCCTGCGTGAAAATATCCGCGTCGGCGTGCAATATATCGAAGCCTGGCTGCGCGGGCGCGGGGCTGTGCCGCTCTACAACCTGATGGAGGACGCCGCGACCGCGGAGATATCGCGCGCGCAAATCTGGCAATGGCTTCATCTGAAGGCCGAACTCGACGACGGGCGCGTCGTGACGCCCGAACTGTTCCGCGCGACGCTCGACGACGAAATGGACAAGGTCCGCGCCGCAGTGGGGCCAGCCGCCTTCGACGGCGGTCGCTTCGCCGCGGCGATCGACCTCTTCGCCGAAATGTCGCTGAGCCCGACCTTCGAGGAATTCCTGACTCTGCCGGCGTATCGGCTGATCGATTGAGGACGCCACGCGAAGCGTGACGGAGGAAAAGCGCGCGCTGAGCCGGCGAACCGGCAGATCCGGGCGCCGGTTTCCGGCGCGATGGCTTCCTATCAAGGGCTTGCGAGGCGATTTTCCGCCGCCGCGCCGCGGCGAGGGCTTCCCCCGGTGGGCGTCGCCGGCCCCGAGAAAGGTCCTCTCACGGTACGCCCGGGCCGCCGCCGCTCGTCAAGCCCTTCGTCAAGTCCACGCAACTTTTGTCAAGAGATGTCAAGCTTTGTCAAGAAATGTCAAGCTTTGTCAAGGGCACGCTTGACATCGCGTCGTGCAATATCAATAGCTTAGCATAGAATTAGTTGACAAATGCCGCCTCCGCAATGTCTCGACGCCCTGACCCCGCGCCGCTCTCTCGGCCGAAGCGAAGAACAGGATAACCGAAATTCTGACAATCAGAAAGAAGATGTTATCATCGGAGCCAATTCTGGACATTGCGGTCGTCCGCGCCGGGTCAGCCGGAAGAGCGCCGACAAGGCAACTCATCGCGACGCGCGGATTCCGTGCATTTCCCACGGCGTCGGCGCAATTCCGGCTTGGCTCGTCGGCTGCGGGGGGTGAGCGGACGGTCGCGCAGGTTCTCGAAGATCACCGCGGCGACCGCGTGCGCATCGTCTTCCATCAAGCGACTGGCCACCTCTCGGTCCCTATCGACGCGGGCGGCCTCGGTCAGGACAAAGCTTTCAGCACATCTTGGATAGGTGCCGGGCTGAGCCTGAACAGTCCCGAGTAGGGGTCGCCGAAATCCAATATCAGATAGTTCGCCGAGGCCACCGCCACGGACCCCACTGCGATCGTCAGGATCGTCATCGGGTGGCGCTTCGATAGGAGGCCGTATGCGAAGAACAGGATCGTCGCCCATGCGATGACCATGCCGACCAGCGGATAGGAAATCGGATCGACGAGCGCCAGAGCCATTTGCACGCGCGCCTGACTGATGGCTGCGGAGGCTTGCTTGGCGGCCGACAAAAGGGCCTTCTGCTCGTCGGTCGAAGGCTTGAGCGCGTCAAGCAAGACATCGCGTTGCTTGAGGCCGTTGAGCGCCCGCCCGAACACTTTCACGACAAAGTCGTTCGGGTCGCGTTCGCCCCAGGTCTCGACGATCGCGCGGTTGGCGCCTTCCTTGACCGCCATTCGCAGATCATTCGTTTCCGGCCCATACTCCTTCAACGCCGCATCGAACTTGAAGACGTTGAAAGCCAAGATTTGCAACGATAGTTTCTGAGTGGAATAGACACCGTAGGACGTCCATATGAGCAACCCAAGCACGAGCGCGAGGAATAGGCCAAGAAGGCCAGAAATCGCTCCGATCGTGTCGCGCGAGCTTCCCGTCGTATAGCTTTCCGGAAGCCGGCGCTCTAACTCCAGTCCAATGCAGCCGGCTGCAAATACGAGCAGCGCAAAGATAACGGCCATCGAAATCGCGTTCATGAATTTAGCCTCGCCCCCGGGGCCCGGCACTCCAAGCGAGCCAAGACTATTATCCTACTACACATATTCGTGTCGGCATTCCACAGATAGCCGTCAGTTCCAAGTCACCTCTGCGGTAATTAACAGGTTTTAACAAGCTCAGTCGGCCGAACCTACGGCTCGGAAGTCACGTTATCGCTCGTCAAGCGATCAGCTCCCCACAACGAGCCGCGCCGTCATCAACCGCTTCCTCGACGACCCTAACGCCCATTCCAAACCCTTCGAATGGGTCCCCGATCCCAAGAAAATCATCGCCGACCGGCCGCTTTGGGTCGATTGCCGCCATTTGGGGCGGGCGCAGCAAGCATGATTTTCTGGTGCCGAGCGCTCCGCGTATCCTTTGCGATGTCGAGGTTGCGCGGCGCGTGGCGCGCCGTCGGCGCGGCCCCACACCCCCAGGCGAATGCGTAGCATTCGTCCGCACCGCGCTTCGCGCAACTCCCGCAAGCGGGAGAAGGGAACGCCCTAAAACCCCTTCGCCTTCAGCGCCGTCGCGATTTCGTCGAGCGCCGCCGGGTCTTCGATCGTCGCCGGCGTCGTCCAGGGCTCGCCGTCGGCGATTTTCTTCATCGTGCCGCGCAGGATCTTGCCCGAGCGCGTCTTCGGCAGGCGCTCGACGACGATCGCCAGCTTGAATGCGGCGACCGGCCCGATCTTCTCGCGCACCAGCGCGACGATTTCCTGTTCGATCTCGCCGTGCGGGCGGGTGACGCCCGCCTTGAGCACGATGAAGCCGCACGGCTGCTCGCCCTTGATCGCGTCCTTGATGCCGAGCACCGCGCATTCGGCGACGTCGGGATGCGAGGCGAGCACCTCCTCCATGCCGCCGGTCGACAGGCGGTGGCCCGCGACGTTGATGATGTCGTCGGTGCGCCCGAGAATGGTCAGATAGCCGTCGGCGTCCCTGAAGCCGGCGTCGGAGGTCTTGTAGTAGCCGGGAAATTCCGCGAGGTAGGTTTCGCCATCCGCGCGTCCTGCCGATAGAGGGTCGGCAGCGCGCCCGGCGGCAGCGGCAGCTTGATGACGATCGAGCCCATCGTCCCGTCGGCGACGGGCCTGGCGGCGTCGTCGACGACGTCGATTTCGTAGCCGGGCATCGGCACGGTCGGCGATCCCCGCTTGACCGGCAGCAGGCCGAGGCCGACCGGATTGGCGACGATCGGCCAGCCCGTCTCGGTCTGCCACCAATGGTCGATGACGGGGAACGCCAGATGCGCTCGGCCCAGGCGACGGTGTCGGGATCGGCGCGCTCGCCGGCCAGGAACAGCGCGCGCAGCGAGGCGATCGAATATTTCTTCAGAAGATCGCCCTCGGGATCGTCGCGCCGCACCGCGCGAAACGCGGTCGGCGCGGTGAAGAACACGGCGACGCTCGTAGTCCTCGATCACCCGCCAGAAGGCGCCGGCGTCCGGCGTGCCGACCGGCTTGCCCTCATAGAGCACGCTCGCGCAGCCGTGCAGCAGCGGCGCATAGACGATGTAGGAATGGCCGACCACCCAGCCGATGTCGGAGCCCGCCCAGAACGTGTCGTCGCGCCCGACGCCGAAGATGGCTCCATCGACCATTGCAGCGCGACCATATGGCCGCCGTTGTCGCGCACCACGCCCTTGGGCGACGCCGGTGGTGCCGGACGTGTAGAGAATGTAGAGCGGATCGGTGGCCGCCAGTTCGACGCAGGGCGCGCGCTTGCCGGCCGCCTTCGCGGCGGCGACCGCCGCCGCCCAGTCGTGGTCGCGGCCGGCCACCAGGCCGCTCCTGCTGCGGGCGCTGCAAGACGAGGCAGGCTTGCGGCTTGTGACGGCCAGGTCGATCGCCCCGTCGAGCAGCGGCTTGTAGGGGACGAGCCGCCCGGCTCGATGCCGCAGGAAGCGGTCAGCACCAGCTTCGGCTGCGCGTCGTCGATGCGGGTCGCCAGTTCCTCGCGGCGAAGCCGCCGAACACCACGGAATGAATCGCGCCGATGCGCGCGCAGGCGAGCATCGCGATGACCGCTTCGGGAATCATCGGCATGTAGACGATGACCCGATCGCCCTTGGCGACGCCGAAATCGCCGAGCACGGCGGCGAGCGTCGCGACTTCGTCGAGCAGTTCGGCGTAGGTGATGCGGCTTTTGGCGCCGGTGACCGGGCTGTCGTAGAAGATGGCGGCGCGCTCGCCGCGCCCGGCGGCGACATGGCGGTCGAGCGCGTTGTAGCAGGTGTTGCAGGTCGCATCGGGAAACCAGCGCCCGTAGACGCCGGCGCGCGCGTCGAAAATCCCGCGGCGGCTTGATCCAGTCGATCGCCTCGGCCGCCTCGCCCCAGAAGGCCTGCGGGTCGGCGCGCCATCCCGCATAGACTTCGGCGTAGCGGCTGGTCATCGTTTCCCTCCCGTCGCGGCGCTTGCCAGGCCGCGGATGCATTTCCGGAGTTTTGAGCCCTCCGACGGGAGAACGCAACGCGCGCGGGGCCCGCATTTAGACCAGCGAGGCGGGAAACTGAGCTTCCCGATGCCCTGCGACTGGACTTTCTACCTCGCCGCCGTCCCGGCGGTCATCCTGGTCGGCCTGTCCAAGGGCGGCTTTTCCGGCCTGAGCACACTGGCGATGCCGCTGCTGTCGCTCGCCATCTCGCCGGTGCGGGCGGCGGCGATCATGCTGCCGATCCTGATCGTTCAGGACTGGGTCAGCGTCTGGGCCTTCCGCCGCGATTTCGACGGCCGCAATCTGGTCATTCTTCTGCCCGGTGCGCTCATCGGCGTCGCCGCCGGCTGGCTGCTCGCCGCCCATGTCGACGAGGCGGCGGTCCGCCTGGCGGTCGGCGTGATCTCGATCGGCTTCGTCATCTACATGGTGCTGCGCGATCGGCGCGGGCGCGGCGGCGGCGCGGGCGAAGGTCGCGCCGGAGTGTTCTGGGGCGCGCTCGCCGGCTTCACCAGTTTCGTCAGCCACGCCGGCTCGCCGCCGTTTCAGGTCTATGTGATGCCGCAGGGCCTGTCGCCGCGGGTGTTCGCCGGCACCGCGACGATGTTCTTCGCCGCCGTCAATCTTCTCAAAGTGCCGCCCTATTTTCTCCTCGGCCAGTTCAGCCGCGACAACCTGACCGTCGCGGCGACGCTGTTTCCGGTGGCGATCGCCGCGACATTCGCCGGCGTCTGGCTGGTGCGCCGGGTTTCGGCCGACCGTTTCTACGGCGTGGTGCTTCTCCTGACGTTTCTGATCGGCGTGAACCTGTCCTATGACGGTTTGCGCGAATTGCTGATCTAACAGAAGCTTAACGCCTGAGGCGCATGAACATGGCGATTACGCGAAAGGGACCGGCCGTGAGCGCAGCCGAACGAGGGGCGATTGGCGCGGGTTCGCAGCTGAAGCGCCAGATCCCCGCCTTCGTCGCCATCGGTCTATTCGGCTTTCTCGTCGACGCGGGCGTCACGTATTTCCTCGCGCAAGGGTTCGGCGTCGCGCCGGCGCTGGCCCGCCCGCCCGCGTTCACGATCGCGACGGTGCTCAATTTCGCGCTCAACCGGAGCCTCACCTTCCGCGCCTCGGCAACACCCGTTGTGCGCGCCTTCGCACGCTACGTGGTCGTCTGCGCGGCCGGACTCGCGGTCAATTATTCCGTCTACCTCGCCTGCATCGCGCTGGCGCCCCGCTTCGGGCTGGCCGTGACGCCCGGGATATTGCCGCTCTTCGTCGCCTGCGGCTCCGGGGCGGCGATGTTCCTGACCTTTATCGGTTTCCGCTTCTTCGCCTTTCGCGACTGACGGTTCGATCCGGGCGTTCGGGGCCTCGCATTGCGCGGCGCGCACGCTATGATGGCGGCGTTCGTCCTGGGGGAGAGACCGGCATGACGATTTCGCCATATGATCGCGATCTCGATCGCAACCCCGCCAATTTTCAGCCGCTGACCCCGCTCACGTTTCTCGAGCGCGCGGCGGAAGTCTTTCCCGATCGTCTGGCGATCGTCCATGGCCCGCTGCGCCGAACCTATCGCGACTTCTACGCGCGTTCGCGCTGTCTCGCCTCGGCGCTGGCCAAGCGGGGGTTGTCGCGCGGCGACACCGTCGCGGTCATGCTCGCCAATACGCCGGCGATGCTGGAGTGCCACTACGGCGTCCCGATGTGCGGCGCCGTGCTCAATGCGCTCAACACCCGCCTCGACGCCGCCACGCTCGCGTTCATGCTCGATCACGGCGAAGCCAAGGCGCTGATCGTCGATCGGGAATTCTCCGCCGTCATCGAAGCTGCGCTGAAGCTCGCCACGGCGCGCCCGCTCGTCATCGATTACGACGATCCCGAATACGTAGGGCCGGGGACGCGGCTGGGCGAGATTGACTATGAAGCCCTCATCGCCGAGGGCGACGAGAGCGTACGACTGGGTCCGCCCGCGCGACGAATGGGACGCGATCGCGCTCAATTACACCTCAGGCACGACAGGCGATCCGAAAGGCGTCGTCTATCATCATCGCGGCGCCAACCTCCTGGCGGTGGGCAATATCGTCACCGCCGACATGGGCCGCCATCCTGTCTATCTCTGGACGCTGCCGATGTTCCATTGCAACGGCTGGTGCTTTCCTTGGTCGATCAGCGTCAAGGCGGGCGTGCACGTGTGCCTGCGGCAGGTGCGCGCCAAGGCCCTCTACGACCTCATCGCCGAGCACCGCGTGACGCATCTGTGCGGCGCGCCGATCGTCATGTCGGTCCTGCTCAATGCCAGCGCCGAGGAGAGGCAGCCGCTGCCGCATCTGGTGCGTTTCTTCACCGCCGCCGCGCCGCCCCCCGCCGCCACGCTGGCGGCGATGCGCGAGGCTGGCTTCGAGGTGACCCATCTCTATGGTTTGACGGAAGTCTACGGCCCCGCGGTCGTCAACGACTGGAAGGAAGAATGGAATGCGCTCGACCCGCCGGCGCAGTCCGCTTTGAAGGCGCGCCAGGGCGTCCGCTATCACGCGCTGGAATCGCTCGACGTCATGGACCCGGAGACCATGCGCAGCGTTGCCGCCGATGGCGAGACGCTGGGCGAGGTGATGTTTCGCGGCAACGTCGTGATGAAGGGCTACCTCAAGAACAAGGCGGCGACGGAGAAGGCCTTCGCCGGCGGCTGGTTCCACTCCGGCGATCTCGGCGTCAAGCATCCCGACGGTTATCTCCAGCTCAAGGATCGTTCGAAGGACATCATCATTTCCGGCGGAGAGAACATTTCTTCGATCGAGGTGGAGGACGCGCTGTTCGAGCATCCCGGCGTGCAACTTGCCGCCGTGGTCGCGCGCCCCGACGACAAGTGGGGCGAAACGCCCTGCGCCTTCGTGGAGATGAAGCCCGGACAGAGCGCCAGCGAAGATGAACTGATCGGCTGGTGCCGCGCGCGTCTCGCCCACTATAAGTGCCCGCGCCACATCGTTTTCGCCGAAATCCCGAAGACGTCGACCGGCAAGGTGCAGAAATACGCTTTGCGCGAGCGCGCCCGCGCGGTGGGCCGCTCGCCGCCATGACGGCTTCGCGACGCTCCTGGCCGCTTCATTGCCGCGCCGCGTTGGTCGAGGCGATTTTGGCCGCGGCGGATCAATTCCCGCATCCCGGCGCCGACGAGGCGGAACGCATTCACGGCGTGCGCAAGGCGCTGAAGGCCGCGGCCGGATTGTCGCGCCTCTTCGCGCCCCTTGTCGGCGAGCCCGCCAGTCAGGCGCTCAAAGCCGTCAACGCGGCGAGGCGGCGCATCGGCCGGGCGCGCGATCTCGACATTCTGCCCGGGGTCCTGGCGCGCCTGAACGGGTCGAACCAAGCGCGAGAGATTCTGCTGCGCGTCATCGCCGAGCAGCGAGAGGCCGAGCGCCGCTCGCATCGCGAGACCGACGTCGGCGAGGTCTGCGCGGAGCTGCGGGCGCTGGCGCAGTCCGTCGAAGCGTGGGATGCGGAGACGCTCGGCGCGCAACCGCTGCTCCTCTCGGTGCGGCAAGCCTATCGCGCCGCGCGGCGGCTCGGGCACACCGCCCTGGCGAGCCGCGATGCCGAGGATCTGCATGCCCTGCGGGTGCGCGTCGTCGATCTTTCGCATCAGCTCGCCGCGTTCCAGCCGGCTTGGCCGGATATGGTCCAGGCGATGGTGCGTGAGCTTCATCGGCTGCGAAAGACGCTGGGCGATCATAATGATCTAGCGGTTCTCGCTGAATTCGCACGCGGGCGTTCCGAATTGCCGCGCGAGGAATTTGACGGACTGATCGCGCTGATCGAACAACGAGCGCGACCCCTCGAGCGCCGGGCGGAGGAACAGTTCGCCCGGCTCTTCGCCGAGCGGCCGGGCGCGTTCGAGCGCCGACTTGCGATCTACCTCGAGCGACCGCAGCACAAGCCTGGGGCGCGCAATCGCTCGGCGAAGACGGCTCTCAGGGATAGCGCGACTTGAGATCGGCGATGCGTTGGGCGTCGTGATCGATGATGCAGGCAAGGCGCGGGTCGCCGCCCTTGGCGCTCATGCCCGCCTCGAATGGCGCGACGTCCTGGCATTCGGAGTCGCGCCAGCCGATCCATTGCGCCTCGGCGTCGTTGAGCGAGCGCTTCCAGCGCGCCTTCTGCGAAGACAGCACGCCCGCGCGGCTGTCGATGCTCTTGATGGCCGCATCGACGCTCGCCGCGAGATCCCGGTCCGCGCGGTCGGCGCTCGCGCGCAAACATTCCGCGAGTTCGCGCGCCCCGATCTTCTTGGCGTCGCAGGCCAATTGCGAGGGTCGCGCCTCGTCCGCCGCGGCGGCGGTCATCGTCGAAGCGACGAGGGCGGCTAAAAGAACGAAATTTCGCATGATCGAATGATCCATGGGAAAGGTTACCCCATAACGACAAAGCCGGGATTCGCCTAGAGGCCTCTCGCTCATTGCTTCGCCATCGCAGCCCGCGCCGCGGAGGGCGCTTCGCCGAAGCGACCGGCAAGATTTCGCATTTGATGCGCGTTATTCACTATCCCAGCAAGGTGTTCAACGCCAGTGAACCCCTCGACGGCAGGGTGCACTACGGATTCGGCGGCCTGCAGCTGAGATCGGCGAAATCTAACCCGCCGGCGCGTGGCTTTGCAGAAAGTCGCCGATGCGCTGCAGCGCGCGACGGATGTTGTCGCGCGAGTTGGCGTAGGAGAGGCGGATGTAGCCCTCGCCGTAGACGCCGAAGTCGGGGCCGCCGATGGTCGCCACGCCTGCCTCCTCGAGTAGCGCGGCGGCGAGCGGCTTCGCCTTCCAGCCCGTCGCGGCGATGTTCGGGAAGGCGTAGAACGCGCCTTTGGGCGACGCCGAGCGCACGCCCGGCAGTCGATTGAGCCCTTCGACCACGATGGCGCGGCGGGCGTCGAATTCGGCGACCATCGCCTGCACGGCGTCCTGCGGTCCAGTCAGAGCGGCAAGGCCGGCGAATTGGGCCGCCGAATTGACGCAGGAATAGGAATTGACCGCGAACTTGCGCGCGTTCTCATAGAGCGCCTTCGGCCAGACGGAATAGCCGAGCCGCCAACCCGTCATCGCGTAGGTCTTCGACCAGCCGTCAAGCAGGATCAGGCGATCCCGGATATCGGGGTAGGCGAGCAACGTCTGATGGCGGCGATTGTCGTAGGTCATCTGGCCGTAGATTTCGTCCGACAGGATCGCAGCGTCGGGCCATCGCGCGAGACCGGCGACCAGCCTGTCGATTTCCTCGCGCGGCGTGACGCCGCCGGTCGGATTGGCGGGCGAGTTGAGAATGACGAGGCGCGTCTGCGGCGTCATCAGCGCGAGCGTTTCCTCGGCCGAGAAGGCGAAGCCGTTTTCCTCGCGCATCGGGATCGGCACAGGCCGCGCGCCGGTGAATTCGATCATCGAGCGATAGATGGGAAAGCCAGGGTCGGGATAGAGGATGTCGACGCCAGGCGCGCCGAACATCAGGATCGCCATATGCATGGTGACCTTGCCGCCGGGCACGATGAGAACCGAATCCGGGGATACCTCGACGGAAAATCGCCGGTGCAGATCGGCGGCGACCGCCTCGCGCAAGGGCAGGATGCCCGTCGCCGCGGTGTAGCCGTGCTCGCCGTCTCGCAGGGCCTTGGCCGCCGCCTCGACGATATGTGGCGGGGTTTTGAAATCGGGCTGGCCGATGCCGAGGTTGATGATGTCGCGCCCTTGTCGCTGCAACTCCGCCGCCTTGGCGAGGACGGCGAAGGCGTTTTCCTCGCCGATGCGCGAGAAGGCGGGGACGACATGCAGCATGGGAGGCGCTCCGGGGCGGGGGCTTCGTTGTGGCGCAGCGCGGGGCGGGGGGCAATGGCTGGTGGAAAGCCCCCATGGGAAAATTTGACATTTGGTGCGGCCTGCTGGGCGGCGGGAATCCCCCCTTTAGGCGACGTTCGAAGTGCGTTGCGTCGGGCGGCAGCGAAAGCCCGCGCCGGCGGGATGGGCCCACGCCGATCCATACCAATGTATAGGATCGCTAGAACAATATTGAATCCGAATACCCCATGGTAGTATGGAAGCAGTTCCTATTTCAATGTATAGTCAACATCGTTGATGGTTGCTGGTGCCTAGTCTTGTGAGAAGTCGATGCGCAGATCATAGGATCACATCGACATTACAAAGGAAATTTACACCAACAAGTGCCGATTTCGAGGAAACGGCGCGCAGCAGCTTTGATGCTAGGCGGGAGACGGAGAAGATCGATGTTGCCAGTATTCGTGGTAGCTATCGCTACGAGCGCTATTCCGCAGTACAACGTGAATAGAACATGCCATATGGATACTTACGCCGTGCAAGGCATAGTCAGCTATCAAGCCTGCCTCAGGGAAGAGGGCGCCGCAAAGGCGAAAGTAGCGCAGGAATGGTCGAGATATCCCGCGGCCACGCGGCAAGCTTGCGCTTCGGAAGAGCATGGAAATCGCGGACGTCTTGAAAGTTATGTAGAATTGATGGTCTGCTTTGAACTACGACATTGGAATATGCAATTTAATGACGTCGGCGGGAGCTTTGCTGCCGACTTACAATCATATGGCGGATCGAGATAGCGGACTGATTTGTTTCGCGCCCCTGTTGAGTAGGAGTAATGGCGATGGCCACGCGCGGTAATTGGAAGGGCTATCTCAAGCCGACAGTGCAAGAGCCTCCCGATCATAAGGATGAAGCCGCCCCAGATCATTTGCGTGTCGTTTTGGGGTTTACGCAGATGCTGTCTGGCGGCGGCGATGCGAAGGAAGTGTCACGCTTCGCAGCCGATCATGGCTGGCTCGACGCGAGTGGTCAGCTCTCCGCCGCCGGAGACGAGCTTGCTCGCGCGCTCCTGCAACAAAGCGGAACGCGAACGATATTTCGTGTTTGGTGAGTTTTTTTGCCCTCACTGGCAAGAGCGATCTGCCGGTCCGGCTGGGCATGCCGAGGATTTTTCCATCGAGGTAAGCGCGGGTTCCCAGACTCACACTGTCACCGCGGCGCCGGCTCTATCTCCTGCGTCGCCTCCGCCAGCCGCTCTTCCTCCTCCGCGCTCAGCGGCAGCGTCGCCTCTCGCTTGTTGCGCGACGCCGCCCAGATCCCCAGCGCGCCGAGCAAAAGCGTCAGCGGCGCGCTGAGCCACAACAGCAGCGTCTCCGGCTTGAACGGCGGCTTCAGCAGGATGAAGTCGCCGTATCGCGAAATGAGGAAGGCCCGCACCGAATCGTTGCTTTCCCCCTTGGCGATGCGCTCGCGGATTAACACCCGGATGTCGTGCGCCAGCGTCGCGTCCGAATCATCGATCGATTCGTTCTGGCACACCATGCAGCGCAGCTCCGACGACAGCGCCCGGGCGCGCGCTTCGAGGACGGGATTGGCGAGGACTTCATCCGGACGCACCGCGCGCGCGGCGCCCGGTGCGAGGACCAGCGCGACGATGAGGGCGGCGCGGAGGGCTCTCATCGTCAGCGCGCCGCCAGGGCCGCCGCGGCGGCGCTGGACTTCGACCGAGTTGGCGCGCCGAAGCGCAGACGCCGATCGGTGAGCGACAGCGCGCCGCCGAGCGCCATTACGCTGGCGCCGAGCCAGATGAAGGTGACCAGCGGTTTCCAGTAAAGTCGCGTCGGCACCGTTCCGTCGGCGTCGGGGTCGCCGATCGAGACGTAGATTTGGCCGAAATGGAGGGTGGCGATGCCCGCTTGCGTCGTCGCCATTTGGCGCGTCGCGAATTGGCGGCGCGCCGGTTCGATCGTGGCGATGGCGACGCCGCCCGAGCGCACCGTCATCGGCGCGACGATTTCACTGTAATTGGGGCCGCCGCGCTCGGCGACGGAATTAATGACGATTTCATACGGGCCGACCTTCTGCGGGACGCCGATGCGCATCGCCGCGATCGATTCGGCCCCGAAGCCGGTTGCTGCGAGGCCGAGCAAGGCAATGCCGGCGCCCATGTGCGCGAGCGCGCCGCCCCAGAAGGAGAGCCGCAGGCCGCGCGCGCGAGTGAGCGCGATGCTGAGGGAGGCTCCGCGTCGCCAGACGCGCGCCGCGACTTCGCTCAGGACGCCGAGAATAAGGAAAATCGCCATCGCCGCCGCGATCGGCGCCAGCACCGGGCCGCCGCGCGTCGCCGCGATGAGCGCGACCAACGCCACGAGACCGCCGGCAAACGCGACGCTCAGGCGTTGGGCGACGCCGAGCAAATCGCCCCGCTTCCAGGCGAGCGAGAAGCCGAACGGCGTGACGAAGCAGAGCGCCAGCAGCAGCGCGCCGGCAGTCATATTGAAGAACGGCGCGCCGACCGTGATCTTTTCGCCGGTGATCTGCTCCAGGGCGAGCGGATAGAGCGTGCCGAAGAAGACGGTCGCGCAGGTGGTCGTCAGCAGCAGATTGTTGAGCACCAGCGCGCCCTCGCGCGAGATCGGAGCAAACAGGCCGCCGTGCTTGAGCAGCGGCGCGCGCCAGGCGAATAGGCTGAGCGAGCCGGCGATGAACACCACGAGGATGGCGAGGATGAACACGCCGCGCCGCGGGTCGCTGGCGAAGGCGTGCACCGAAGTCAGCACGCCCGAGCGGACAAGGAAGGTGCCGAGCAGCGAGAAGGAGAAGGCGAGGATCGCCAGGAAGATCGTCCAGACCTTGAGCGCGTCGCGCTTCTCCATCACCGCCACCGAATGGACGAATGCGGTGCCCGCGAGCCAGGGCATGAGCGAAGCGTTCTCGACGGGGTCCCAGAACCAGAAGCCGCCCCAGCCGAGCGTGTAATAGGCCCAATACGATCCCATTGCGATGCCGAGCGTCAGGAAGCACCAGGCGACGAGAGCAAAGGGGCGCACGAAGCGCGCCCAGGCCGCATCGATGCGTCCCTCGATCAGCGCCGCGGCGGCGAAGGAAAAGACAATGGAGAAGCCGACATAGCCGAGATAGAGCAGCGGCGGATGGATGGCGAGACCGGGATCCTGAAGGACTGGATTGAGATCGCGGCCCTCGAACGGCGCCGGCCAGAGCCGTGCGAACGGATTCGAAGTCAGGAGAATGAAGATCAGAAAGGCGGCGCCGATCAGGCCCTGAATTGCGAGCGCGTTGGCGCGCAGTTTTGCCGGAAGCGCGCGGCCGAACGCCGCCACGAGCGCGCCGAACGTCGCCAGAATGAGCACCCATAACAGCATCGAGCCTTCGTGATTCCCCCATATGCCGGAAAACTTGTAGATCGCCGGCATCGCGCTGTGCGAATTCTCGGCGACGTTGAGGACCGAGAAATCGGAGCTCAGATGCGCCCACCCCAGTGCGCCAAACGAGACGACGACGAGAGCGAATTGTCCGATCGCCGTGCTCGAGGCGACACCCATCAGCGCGCGATCGCCGCGCCACGCTCCGACGAGCGGCGCGACCGTCTGGACCAGCGCCAGGGCGAGCGCGAGGATGAGCGCGAAATGTCCGATTTCGACGATCATGGCTTGGCGTTCCCTTCCTGCCAATGGCCTTGCTTTTTCAGCGCGTCCACGACTTCGCGCGGCATATAGCGCTCGTCGTGCTTGGCGAGGATCGTTTCGGCGCGCAGCCGTCCGGGCGCCTCCAGCACCCCCTCGGCGACGACGCCCTGGCCCTCGCGAAACAGGTCGGGCGGCAAGCCCACATAGGAGACCTTGATCTGGTTCGCCCCGTCGGTGACTGAAAAGTCCAACTTATCGCCCGCCGACTTGACGACCGAACCGCGCTCGACGAGGCCGCCGATCCGCACGCGGGCGCCCAATTGGACGTTCTTCTGGAGGATTTCGCTCGGGCTGTAGAAGAAAACGATGTTGTCGCTCAGCGCGTAGAGCGCCAAGCCGGCGGCGGCGCCGACGATGCCGAGTGCGACTGCGATGAGCACGAGCCTGCGGCCTTTGCGCGTCACGGATCAGCCTCCGATTCCCAGTTCCTGCGCCAACGCGTCGAGGTCGTGTCCCGCCCCCGGGTCGCCGGCGAGGGCCTTGCGCGCCGAGGCGAGCGCGTCTCTGGCCTTGTCCGGTTCGTGCAGCACGGAATAGGCCCGAATAAGGCGCTGCCATTCGCTCGCATCGCCGCCGCTTTGGGCGAGGCGATTCGCGAGGCGCGCCACCATGCCCTGGATCATCGCCTGTTGCGCGTCGTTCGACTGCGCCGGAGCCTCGCCCGCCTGCGTGGCGGCGGGCGCATTGTCTCGCTCGAGGGCGGCCACCCGCGCCTCGAGCACGCGGGCCCAGGGTGCGTTCGGAGGCGCGTCCTTCATCAGCGCCCGGTACATGGCGATCGCCTTCGGTTTGTCGCCGTCCTGCTCGGCGGCGAGGCCGAGATAGAAGCGCGCCGCCGGCAGACCGGCTTGTTCGGCGAGCGCCTTGTCGAATGCCGCGCGCGCGTCCGCGGTGACGACGCCGCCCGCTGCGCCGACCAGCGCCTCGCCGTAATCGGCGCGCGCCGCCGCGCTTTCGCCGTTGAGGCGCAGGGCTTGGCGAAATGCGTTGGCCGCTTCGTCGAATCGCCCGAGCCGCATATAGACTGGCGCGATCACCGACCAACCTTTGCCGTCATCGGGCGAGCCGGCCAAGTGCGCCTCGATGCGCGCGATCGCCGCCGCCAGCCCGTCGGCGGTCTTGACGTCGGTCTTGCGGCCGGCGAGCGGCACGTCCGGCATATCCGGCTGACCGAGGTCGGCGTAGAGAGCGAGAGAGACGATCGGGACGACGAGCAGAATGAAGACGGCGGCCATCCGCCGCAGCGTCAGAGAGTCCCCGGCGGCGGTGTCGACGCTCGGCGCCGCGCTCGCCGCGATCAGGCGCCGGGCGGCTTCGGCGCGCGCCCCCGCGGCTTCCTCGGCCGGCAATTGCCCACGCTCCACGTCGCGCTCGATTTCGCCGAGCTGGGCCTTGTAGAAAGCGACTTCGCCCGCCGAGTCGGATTCGGCCTTGCGACGGAACGCCAGCGGCCACAGCGCGCACAAGGCGGCGAGGCCAGTCATTCCGGCAAGTACGAACCATAGCATCAATGCGGCCCTTCAGCTGAGTGGCGCGAGGGTTGGACGAGACACCGCCAAGCTGACGCTTCGATCCGCGCCGGTCCGGCGCCGGCGGAGCCCGCAGCGGCTCTTAAAGCATCTTTTGAATTTTGGGGACTAGGCAAATTCGCCAAGAGCCCTGAGCCGCGTCGTTATCGCTGCGAATCATGCCATCGGGCCTGACATCGCGTCGCAGCGCTGGGAGCACGGAATCATGGCGGCTGTTGTCAATATCGAGGCAGCCGCAAGCTCGCGCGCAAACCGCCCAGCGGGCTCTCTTCGAGGCGCAGCGAGCCCCCGTAGATCGACGCGAGATCGACGACGATGGAAAGTCCCAGGCCAGAGCCAGGGCGCGACTCATCGAGCCTCTGGCCGCGCACCAGCGCCGCGGCTCGCGCCTGGGGATCGAGGCCCGGTCCGTCGTCGTCGATCTGAGCGACGAAATAGAGGCGGCCGGCCGCGTCGGGGGTCGGATCGCGCTCGACGCTGATGACGACGCGATTGCGCGCCCATTTGCCGGCATTGTCGAGGAGATTGCCGATGAGGTCAGTCAGATCCTGCGTTTCGCCACGAAAGCGCAGGCCCTCCTGGGCCGCGATGGAGAAGGAGAGCGCGTGCTCGCGGTAGACCTTCTCGAAGGTGCGCACGAGGCCTTCGATCACGGGTCGAACGTCCGTTGCCGCGCCCGCGGTGCTGGCGCGCGCCGCGGCCCGGGCGCGATCGAGATAGAAGCTCACCTGCCGGCGCATGACGCCGGCCTGCTCTCGCACCTTCTCAGCGAGCTTTGCGCTGTTGGCGTCCGCCTCGTTGACGATGACGCTGAGCGGCGTCTTCAGCGCGTGCGCCAGATTGCCGACCTGGGTGCGAGCGCGCTCGACCACGCCGCGATTGACTTCGAGCAGAAGATTGACCTCCGCCGCGAGCGGCGCGACGTCCTGCGGAAATTCGCCGCTGATCCGCTCGGCCTCGCCGCGTCGGATGGCGGCGAGCCCCTCCTGCAGGACCCGCAGCGGTCGAAGCCCGAAGCGAACCGCGAGGGCCGTCGAGCCGAGCAGCGAGACAGCGAGGACTAGAAACGTCGCTGCGAGCGCGTACTCGAAATGGTCGATCTCCGTCTGAATCACATCCGCGTTGGCGGCGACCTGGACGAGATAGCGGCCCTCCTCCCCCGCATCGATCTCGCGCTCGATCATGCGTAAGGGGCGGCCGCCGGGCCCCGTGACGTAGCCGCGGCGCACGGCGCCGCTCTGGTCCTGGGTGTTGGAATCGCTGAGAGTCGGCAGTTGGGTGGCGAACAGGGAACGTGAGGTGCGAATTTCCGGGGGAGCCCGGTCGAGGCGCGTGATCTGCCAATACCAGCCGGAAAAGGCGAGTTCGAACTGGGGATCGATCACCGGGGAGGCGCCGGCCCGGGCCTCGTCGCCGACAACCGCGACATTGGCCACCAGCGCCTTGAGATAAACTCCGAGCTGTTCGTCGAAATTCGCTTCGCTGGAGCGCGCGTTGAGCGCGGAAAGTCCGAGCCCGGCGACGATCAGAATCGACGAGCTCCAGAATGCCGCCGAAATGAACAGACGCGAGGCGATCGATTGCGCGTTTAGCGCTTTGAACATGGTCGTGATCCGGGTCGGCCTGACCGCGCGGGAGCGCCGATCAGCGGGCGCTCCTGCGCCTGGAGGATGCGCCGCTCGATTCGCCCTCCGTCTCGACGATATAGCCGAGGCCTCGCGCGGTCTGGATGATATCGACGCCGAGTTTCTTGCGCAGGCGGCCGACGAAGACCTCGATCGTATTCGAATCGCGATCGAAATCCTGGTCGTAGAGATGATCGACGATTTCGCTGCGCGAGACGATCCGGCCGGAGTGATGCATCAGATAGGACAGAAGCCGATATTCGTGGCTGGTGAGTTTGACAACGGCGCCATTCACGCTGACGCGTCCGGCGCGCGCGTCGAGGCGCACGGGACCCGCGACCAATTCGCTTGACGCATGGCCGGCGGCGCGGCGCAGGAGCGCGCGCAAACGCGCCAACACCTCCTCCATGTGGAAGGGCTTGGCGACGTAATCGTCAGCGCCGGCGTCGAAGCCCTGCACTTTATCGCTCCAGCGGTCGCGCGCGGTCAGAATGAGCACCGGCATGGCGCGGCCGCTCTTGCGCCAAGCCTCGAGCACAGAAACCCCGTCGCGTTTTGGCAACCCGATGTCCAGCACGACCGCGTCATACGGTTCGGTGTCGCCGAGGAACCAGCCCTCCTCGCCATCGAAAGCGCGGTCGACCGCGTAGCCCGCAGCCTCCAGCGCCGCCACGACCTGCCGGTTGAGATCACGATCGTCCTCGACGACGAGAAGGCGCATGAATTTTCGATTCCTTAAATCACATTTTCGGCATCGGTTCGTGCGCATTGCGCGAGCCGACGAGCTTGCCGGTCGTAGCGCTCATAACGACGTGAACGAGGCGGCCATCGCGACGCAACAGTGTAATTTCATAGACGAATTCGTCGCTAAAGCGGCAGAGCTTGGCGGAGAGGGCCTCGGCCTTGAATTGCGCTGCAGCGGATTTAAGGATCGCGAAGGGTTCGTGAAAATGGCGTTGCTTGATCTCCTCGCGGGTTTCGTTGGGCGGCAAGCACACGCGCCTGGCCGGGCCATGCGGCTCGGTATGGACGTCGGATTCGTTCGCCCGTGCGGCGAGCGCCGTCCAAAGGCTCATGGCGCATACGGCCAAGGCGAGGGAAATCTTCGACATACGCGCCATATGGCAGTCTTTCCCCGCGCGCCTGAATGGGGAATGAATATAGCCGACCGTCCGGAGCAAGGCCAATCTGGGCAGGCCGCGAGGCCTTGCGCCCCCATGTCGCCAACAGCTAGCCAGGAGCATGACTTTGCGAAGACGACGCGCATTCTCCATCGCTGGCGCGCTGATATGTCTGGTGGCGGCGAGCCTCGGCCGGGTAGCGCCCGCGGCGGCGGTGGTCGGCGCTGCTGGCGAAGACGCACGTTTCGCGAATCAGGTCGTCATGGTGTTGACGCGCGGCGCCGACAAGGCGGGCTTCTGCTCCGGCGTCGTTCTCGGTCCCCGCGTCGTTCTCACCGCAGCGCATTGCCTTCGCCCGACGCCGGATATGCTTATCCTCTATCGCGACGAGGCGGGGCGACCGGTTGGCGTCGCGGTGCAGGCTACGGCGGCCCATCCGCTCTATCGCGCCGACGCGATCGCCGAGCGGGTCGTTTCGGTCGACCTTGCGCTGGTGGAGACCCGGACGCAGCTCGCCACGCGGTTCACCGCGGCGAGGCTCGCCTCGGGAGACGGACCGGCGGTGGGCGAAACGGCGATCCTCGCCGGCTATGGGATCGCTCGCGAGGGCCAGCCGCTGAGCGGCGGTGCGCTGCGTAGCGCAAAACTCAAGGTGCGCGCGCCGCTGTCCAAGATCCTGCTTTGGGCGGACGATGCCGATCAGGCCGGGACGGGCGCTTGCGCCGGCGATTCGGGCGGCCCGCTCTTCTCCGACGATGGCGAGACGGTCCTGGCGATCGTCGCGTGGACGTCGGGTCCGCATGGGCGACATTGCGGCGCGCTGACGCAGGGACCGCTCGTCGCGCCACAGCGCGCCTGGATCGACGCGACGCTCGCGCGCTGGGGGCTATAAAACCAGGTTCCGAGCCTATGTCCCCTGCGCGGTCTCCTTCCCCGTAGGATGGATCATTTTTTTGCGGCCCTGCGAAACCCCAGCGACGACCCCACGTATCTTTAAGAGCTGGGGCGCGACTTTGAAAGGACCGAGCCATGTTGTTCTCCAAAATGGGCGGCGCCGTGCGCAAGACCTTGCTCTGCGGACTCCCGTTGTGCGCTATTTTGCTCCCGTGTCAGGCCGCTACCGCCGCCGGAAACATGGGCGACCCGTCCGCGCCAATGAGGCGCACAGCCGCGGCGTATCCCGAGTTCTTCGCGCCAAATCGTGATGTCGCCGCTGATCCCGCCCCTGAACGTGTCCAACGTTGCAAGAATCCGCCCGGACTCGCAGCGACGGATTGGCGCTGCAGGCGGCGTTGAGCGAAAGCAGCGAGTTCGGCGCTAGGTCTGACCCTTGCGCCCGCGGCGCGGCGGCCGGTTGGGCCAGCGCACGATATGGTCGGGCCAAAGTTCGACCGGCAAGTCGTCCTCGCCCGCCGCGACGCGCCCGCGCACGGAAACCCCGGCTTCGTGCACGGTATCCGGCGAACCCGACACCAGCGGGTGCCACCAAGCGAGTTCGCCCCCTTCCGCCAGGACCCGGTACGCACAAGTCACGGGAAGCCAGCTCAGCGTGCGCACCGCCTCGGGCGTCAGCTTGACGCAATCGGGGACGCGCCGCTGACGGCGGCGATAGTCGGTGCAACGGCAGGTCTTGCCGTCCAGCAATTTGCAGCCGAGATCGGTGAAGTGAACCTCGCCGCTGTCCTCGTCCTCGAGCTTGACGAGACAGCAGCGCGCGCACCCGTCGCAGAGGCTCTCCCACTCCTCGGTCGTCATCTCCTCCAACGACTTGACCCGCCAGAAGGCGAGCTCATCCGGGGATTCCTGGGGCATGGAGATTTCCTCTCCCTCGACTTCGGGGCGTGGGCCGCGACGTCCAACGCATTCCTCGGCGCGGCGCGGAACTTGAACTGCAGCAGCCAGGTGCCGGCCGCGTCGCATTTTGATCCATGCGCCATCGCCGCGGCTTCGCCATGGCCCGGACCGAGGCGCGCGTCAAGTCGTTCAAATTGCGTCGGATTGTGTTAAGGATTGCCGGCGGGCCGGGCGAGGTTTGCACGCGGGGTGGATTTGTCGAACGCAAACAGAATGTCCCAGATATGGAAAGCCGTCGCGCGAAGTCTGCTCGCGATCGACGCTTTCGTGGATTCCTCGCTCTATGACGCCGAGCGCCGGTCAATCCGCACCCTGCAGGCGATCGCCGCCTTCTCCGATCGTTTTCACCTCTCCGGCGCGCGCAAGTTCGCCGTCGAATGCCTGTGCGAGGGCTTGAACCTTGGCGTAGTGGCGCTGATCCTCGCGCTCACCCTCGCGCTGCCGGCTTTTCGCCAGACGAGCGACGACGACTGGCTCAAACGCCAGGATCTCGCGGTGACGTTTCTCGACCGCTACGGCGTGGAGGTCGGCCGGCGCGGCATCAAACACGACGATGCGATTCCATTCGACGAACTGCCCGATCATTTCATCAAAGCCGTGCTCGCCACCGAGGATCGGCGCTTTTTCGATCATTTCGGCATCGACGTGGTAGGCACGTTGCGAGCCTTGACCGTCAACGCCCACGCCGGCGGCGTGGTGCAGGGCGGCTCCTCGATAACCCAGCAACTCGCCAAGAACCTCTTCCTGTCCAACGAGCGCTCGATTTCGCGCAAGATCAATGAAGCCTACCTCGCCTTATGGCTCGAGCACCATTTGACGAAGAAACAAATTCTGAGCCTCTATCTCGATCGTGCTTATATGGGCGGCGGCGCCTTCGGCGTGCAGGCCGCCGCCCAATATTATTTCGGCAAGTCGGCGCGCGACATCAATCTCGCGGAAGCGGCCATGCTCGCCGGGCTTTTCAAAGCCCCGACGAAATATTCCCCTGACGTCAATCTCCCGGCCGCGCGCGCGCGCGCCAACGACGTCCTCAGCAATCTCGTCGACGCCGGTTTCATGACCGAGGGGCAAGTTTACGCGGCGCGGCGCAACCCGGCGACGCCCGTCGTTCAAAGCGGCCGGTCCAGTCCCAATTGGTACTTGGACTTCGCCTACGACGAAGTGAAGGCGCTCGCCGACGCGGGGAAGTTGGGCTCCGATCGGGTTCTCGTGGTGCGCACCGGCCTGGACAGTAATTTGCAGGCGAAGTCCGAAAGCGTCATCGAGGACATGCTGCGCGTGAATGCGCCCGCCTATCACGCGCATCAGGCTGCGGCGGTCGTGGCCGATCCCGACGGTCTGGTGCGCGCGATGGTGGGCGGGCGCGATTATGGCGCGAGCCAGTTCAATCGAGCGACCGAAGCGCTTCGTCAGCCCGGCTCCTCGTTCAAGATTTTCGTCTATCTCACCGCGCTTCTGACCGGCAAATATCACAAGGACACGGTCATCGACGCCTCGAGCATCTGCATCGGCGACTATTGCGTGCACAATTACGATGGCGAGAGCGCCGGCCGATTGCCGCTGTACGTCGCCTTGGCGCAGTCGCTGAACACCGCGGCGATTCGGATGTCGGTCAAGATCGGCGAATTCTATTGGCCAGCCGGCCAGAGCTATCACCTCGGCAAGATCGCCGCGCTCGGGCGCGCCAAGATCATCGCGACGGCCCGCGCGATGGGTCTGACAACGCCGCTCATCGATACGGTGTCGCTGCCCGTCGGCGCCGACGAGGTCAAGATGATCGACATGGTCGGCGCCAACGCCGTCCTGGCCAATGGCGGCAAGCGCGCGACGCCTTACGCCGCGATCGAGATTCGCAATTCGAGCGGTCGCGTGATTTACACCCACGCCGCCGATGCCCCTACGCCCGCTCAAGTGATCCCGGCCGACAAGATCGCCGAAATGAACAATATCATGATCCATGTCGTCACCGAGGGCACCGGTCGCGCCGCGCAGATCCCCGGCCTGGTCATCGCGGGCAAGACAGGAACGACCAACAATTCGACGAACGCGTGGTTCAACGGATTCACCGGCAATCTCGTCGCCAGCGTGTGGTTCGGCAATGACGACAATTCGCCGATGCCGAAGATGGTCGGCGGCTTGTTGCCAGCTCAGACCTTCAAGCAGATCATGGCTTACGCGCACCAGGGCCTTGAAGCCAAACCGCCCTTTGGCGTCGTTGCGCCAGCGCCCGGAGCGGCGGGACAGATCGCCGCCGCGCCGGTTACCAAGACGGGCGCCGGCATTGTCGAATCGCCGCGGCAAATCGGCCTGTCGGCGCATTCGACGCGAATCATCCTCGAGATCGGAGACATCGCGCGCTCCGCGCAAAAGCAGGGCGAGGCGCGCGGGTCCTCGCCGGAATACGCGGCTCAGACGAACGGGGGCATAACGATCGTCCGCGGCGGCGTCCCGGCTCCCTGACGACGCGCGCTTGACTTCGCGAAGCCGTCTCGCGATTTATCGATCGCGGTTTGTTGTCGATCGAAATTGGCCGGCTCGGGAAATCCCGCGTGACGATGTTGGTGAAAGCAAGTGTGGCCTGCGCGGTCGGCCTCGCGCTTGGGCTTTGGGCCAGCCGGGCGATCCTAGCCGATGGCGTCGCGTTCGGCGTTGTCGCGATCGGTCCGTGGAATGTCGCAGCGAAAGCGGGCTCCCTCGACGCGGACCCCTACACGCGCGCCGAACTGGAGCGCAGCGGCGAGATTCCCCTGGCGCTCGGCGAGGGGCTGCAACTCGTCGCGCGGGCTGACGACGCCGGCCGCCCGCTCGATGCGCGCTGCACTTACCGAGTGGGGTCGCACACTCCCGCGGCTCGGTACTGGACGTTGAGTCTGGTCGATCGCGCGGGCTTCCCGATCGAAAACGCGATGGGGCGTTACGGCTTTCGATCGAGCGAGCTCCTGCGCGACGCCGATGGCGCGTTCTCGATCTACGTCTCGGCGAGCGCACACGCCGGAAATTGGCTGCCGATCGGCGCGCCGGAGCGGTTCGCGTTGGTTCTGCGGCTCTACGATTCCCCGCTCAGCGCGATGGCGGGCGGAATTGAGAAGAGCGCGGCGCCATCCATTGTGCGAGAAGGTTGCGCATGAACGTCGGGGAGCGTTTGGGCGGCGCCGCGGCATTGGGGGCAGCCGTCCTGATCGTCGCAGCGCTCGTGCATTTCGTGGTGATCCTCATCATTCCCATCGTCGCCACGCGAGACGCCTTCGCGCGCCTCAAGGAACTCGGTCCGGTCGACGAAACGATTGCGTTGATGCAGCCGAGCCCGGCCGAACGTCGCTTCCCCTACGCCGATCCGGCCGTGGCGACCGCCTTCTGTCGCTTCGACCTCTCCGCCGGGCCGGTGCGCGTAAAGGCGGCGGTCGGGCGCGCCGGCTTCGCCTCCCTGTCGTTTCACTCGCGGCGCGGCGCCGTGCTCTACGCTCTGACCGACAAAGCGGCGACGCACGGTTTCATGGACGCGGTCGTCGTCACGCCCGGCCAGATGCGCGAACTGGTGGCCCACGACGACGAAGACAACCCGTCGCAGGATCTTCGCATCGTCTCCACGACGAACGACGGCTTCGTGTTGATGCGCGCCTTCAGCGAATTGCCGAGCCTCTATTCCGCCGCGCAGGCGCAGGTCAAATCACTGAGCTGCTCGCCCGAGCCGATGCCGAAATAGGCGTCCATCGCGCGCGGCCTGAGGGAGAGTGGACATTCTCCCTCAATCCGGCGATGGTGACTCGGGGGCGGAAGCGTTAGCGCGAGGATCGTTCTCGGTGACCACGTTGCTGGTGACGCATGCGGCCTGCGCCGCCCACGAAATGGGCGAAGGCCACCCCGAAAGGCCGCAGCGCCTGCTCGCTGTCGATCAGGCGCTGGAACATGAAATGTTTCATCTGCTCATGCGCGAGAGCGCGCCGCGTGCAGAGATCGCGGCGCTAACCCGTGTCCATCCCGCGGACTATGTCGCCGCGATCGAACAAGCCTCGCCCAGTGTGGGACGCATTCAGCTCGACGCGGACACCGCAATGTCGCCGGGAACCTGGGAGGCCGCGCTGCGCGCCGCGGGTGGCGCGATCTACGCGGTTGATGAGGTGATAGGCCGGCGCATCGACAATGCGTTCGTCGCGACCCGGCCTCCGGGCCATCACGCCGAAACGGCGACGCCGATGGGATTTTGTTTCTTCAACAACGCCGCGATCGCCGCTCGCCACGCTCAGGCGGCCCACGGCGTCGATCGTGTGGCGATCGTCGATTTCGACGTCCACCACGGCAATGGCACCCAAGACATCTTCTGGGGCGACGCCAGCGTCATGTACGCCTCGACCCATCAAATGCCGCTTTACCCTGGCACGGGCGCGCGCAGCGAATGCGGGCAACACGATCAGATCGTCAACGCGCCGCTTCGCGCGGGTGACGGCGGCGAGGCGTTCCGCGAGGCGTTCACCCACGCGATTCTGCCGCGCGTCGAGGCGTTCAGCCCCGATCTCGTCATCATTTCGGCGGGGTTCGACGCCCACTTTCGCGACCCGCTCGGCAATCTCAACTTGCGCGAGGCCGATTTCGCCTGGGCGACGCAACGCTTGATGGCCATCGCGCAAAGCCGCTGCGGCGGACGCATAGTTTCGGTGCTCGAGGGCGGTTATGATCTCGAAGGTCTCGGCCGCTCCGCGGCCGCCCACGTCGGCGCGCTGATGGGCGGTTGAACGTCCGCGCCGCATTGAGGCCCCCCGGCCTCGTCAGCAGTCGATTGCCTCGATCGCGGCGATTTCGATGCCGAAGCCGGAGAGACCAACATATTTTCGCGGGTTTTCCGTCCGCAGGCGGATCGAGGTGACGTCGAGATCGCGCAGGATCTGCGCGCCGAGGCCGATCTCGCGCCATTGGGTCGCGCGCAGGCCGTCCGAGCCCGAAGGTTCCGCGCCGCTCAGGTTCGCCGGCACGCCGGCGGCGCCGTCGCGCAGATAGACGAGCACGCCGCGCCCTTCCTCCTTGAATCGCTGCAGCACCCGCGGGATGACGCCGGCGCCGAAGATGTCGCCAATGATGTCGGCACGGTGCAGACGCGCCGGCACGTCGCGCCCATCGCCGATCGCGCCGAGTACGAAAGCGAAATGCAGCACGGGATCGAAAGCGGTGCGATAGGCATAGCCGGTCAACTCGCCGATCGGCGTCTTGACGGGGAAAGTGGCGACGCGCTCGACCAGCTTCTCGCGCGCCTGGCGATAGGCGATGAGATCGGCGACGGCGATGCGCACAAGATCATGCTTGGCCGCGAACGCCGCGATCTGCGGTCCGACCATCACGGAGCCGTCGTCGTTGGCGAGTTCGCAAATCACCGCCACCGGCGGCAGGCCGGCGAGCTTGCAGAGATCGACCGCGGCCTCGGTGTGCCCGGAGCGCATCAAAACGCCGCCATCCTTGGCGATCAGCGGGAACACATGACCGGGGCGAACGAAGTCGCTGGCGCCCATGTTGCCATTGGCGAGCGCGCGCACCGTGTTGCAGCGTTGCTCGGCGGAGATGCCGGTCGTCATGCCGTGTTTCACGTCGACGGATACAGTGAATGCGGTGCCGAGGGGCGCGTCGTTCATCGCCACCATCGGCGCAAGGTGCAGGCGCCGCGCCTCGTCGGCGGTCAACGGGGCGCAGACGATGCCGCAGCAGTTTCGTATGATGAAGGCCATTTTCTCAGGCGTGCAAAGCGAAGCGGCCACGATGAGGTCGCCCTCATTTTCGCGGTCGTCGTCGTCAGTGACGACGACGATTTCACCGCGTGCGATCGCCTCGATGGCCTGAGTGACGTGAGGAGACATTTGGCTTTCCCAATTTGACGGAATGGCGCCGTCGAGAAAATCGTTCGGGGTGACCGCGCCGCGGGTCTCCGCGAGGATGCGCTGGGCTGTCTCGCGGGAGACCCACGCGCCGTCCTCGCGACAAAACTGCGTCACCGCTCCCGGCGAAACGCCGATGCGGCGGGCGAAGTCGGCGCGTTTGACGTCATTGCGCGCGAGCCACTCGGCGAGTTTCATGGCGCATGACATAGGACGCGGATCGCTTGAGTTCAACTCAATTTTGACCCGCGCGTTTAGTGCTGCTTAAACGAGCTTGACGAGCATCTTGCCGAAATTGCCGCCACGCAGCAGATCGACCAGCGCTTGCGGCGCGCTTTCGAGACCCTCGCGGATCGTCTCTCGCCAACGAAGGCGGCCGGCCGCTACCTGACTGGCGAGTTCGGCGAGCGCTTGCGGCCACAGCGGCAGGTGGTCGGAGACAATGAAGCCCTCGACCTTGATTCTGCGCACGAGAAAGATCCGCATGTCCGGCAGCGTGGTTGGCGGCCCCTCATACGAGGCGACGAGGCCACAGACGGCGATACGCGCGAAATCGTTGAGCCGTCGCAGACATTGCGCGAAGGGCTCGCCGCCGACATTCTCGAACAGCCCATCGAGGCCGCTCTCCAGCGCCGCCTTCATCTCCTCGACGAAGTGTGGCGACTTGTGGTCGACGCAAACGTCGTAGCCAAGCTCGTTTACCGCATAGGCGCATTTTTCGGCGCCGCCTGCGATGCCGACCGCCCGGGCGCCGGCGATTTTCGCCAGCTGGCCCACCACCGATCCGACTGCGCCGGTCGCAGCGGAGACGACGACCGTCTCGCCCGCTTTCGGGGCGATGATCTTGTTCAGCCCGTACCAGGCGGTGACGCCAGGCATGCCGATCGGGCCGAGATAGGCTTGAAGGGGCGCCGTCTTCGCGTCGACGAGGTTGAGATCGCGCCCGTCGCTGAGGTGGTAGAGTTGCCAGCCGCCCATGCCCACGACGAAATCACCCGGCTTGAACCGGGAATTGTTCGACGCGACGACCTCGCCGACCGTTCCCCCGCCCATCGTGACGCCCAATTCCTGAGGCTTGGCGTAGGATTTGGCCTCGCTGAGCCGGCCGCGCATGTAGGGATCGAGCGAGAGGTAATGATGGCGCACCAGAACCTCGTCGGGACCGGGCGTAGGGAGCGGCGCCTCGACGAGGCGGAAATTCGCCGGCGAAACCTTGTCGGTCGGCCGAGAGTTCGAGAACGACTTGCTGATTGTTGGGCACGACCAAATCCTCGCGTTGTTGAGGGGGAAGCCGCGACCTAACAGGAAAATCACGCTTTCGTCGACTGGCCGCGCCGCGATCGGTCCTGGCGGGTCACCTTTCACGTGAAAGAAAAACCTCGACTCTGGCGACGTCGGCCCCCTGCGGTCTAATGTCCACGACCTGCCTGTTGCCGGTCGCTCGCAGCGAAACCTGAGCGGTGAAACCCGCGCCACTCACGCTTCCCTCGAACCGTCCATTGGCGATCTGGCCGGTGAGTTGGCCCTGGGCCTGGCGCGTCGCCTCCTGCCAGGTTCCCTGGACGCTTTGACCATTGGCGACGACGTAGCTGCTGATTTGGACGCGATAGGTGTCGCTGGCGCATACCAATGATTGGTTGAGAGCATCGCCCCTGCCCGAAATCTCGTAGTTCGCGCGGCAATGAATCCGCTCGCGATTGCCGTTTGTGCCCGTCACCTCCCCGCCGCCTACCCACCGTCCGGCAAAGTTCGCAAAGGGACTTGCTAGTCGGGCGAATGCGGCCTGCGGCCCGAGCAGCGCGGCGCCGACAAGGCCGGTTGCAAACATCAGACCCAGAAGAGAGGCGCTGGACGGCCTGACACTATGTGCGGTCATGTTTTCCTCCGGAAAGTTTGCTGGAATAAATTGCTTCGCCGGCCGGCCCTTGAGAGGGGAACGGCTGGACGCGCCGCAGATGGCGCATGAGATATGTGATCGCGGGGCGCAGGATCAGGAGGTCGCCAGCCAGCGCGGCGAGCATCGAAAAGGCGCTGAGCCAGCCGAAGATCCGCAGCGAAGGCAGCGTCGAGAACGCGAGCGCCGCCAAACCGCAGGCGAGCACCAGCGTTGTCAGGATGAGCGGGGGCCCGATAAGCACCGTCGCGCGCTCCACGGCGATCGCCGGATCTCTGTCCGGACGATCTTCGCGCCACATGCGGTTTAGGAAATGGATCGTTGCGCTCAAACCGAGCCCGAACGACACCATTAAAGCGACGATACTGCCGAATTGAAGCCCGTGGCCGAGAAGCCGCAGCAACGCGCCCGCGGCCAGTACGGGAAATACTCCGACCAGCAGGCTCGCCGGCATCACCGCGAACGAGCGGAAGGCGAGGCCGATGAAAGTGGCGACGAAAGCGAATTCGATCGTAAGCGCGCGATTGAGTTTGTCGATCATTCCGGCGCTGTTGCGCGCCGCGATGACCGAGAGACCGGTCACCGCGATGGTGTAGCCGGGATGACGCGCGCGCACCGCGTTGAGCCGCGCGTCCAATTGATTGACGATCGGCAGCAGTCTCGCCGAGTCCTTGTCTGGGACACGGCCCGACACGATCACCTCCTTCTGATCCTGGGACACGAAGCGCCGCACCAAAAATTGCGGCAACAAATCGACGTATTCTTTCAGCGTGCCGATGTCCGACTTTCCGAGTTTCTGGGCGAGCCAGCGGCGCAGCGTCTCGAGCGACCAGACATTGCCAACGCCGGGTTGGCTTTCAACGGCATCATGCACCGCGGCGATCGTATCGAGCGTCTGAGGCGAATAGAGGTTGGCGCCGTCGGGGAATTTGACCAGCACATCGATCGGGTTGGCGCCGGTCAATTCGGCGTCGATGCGACCGCTCGCCTGCAAGGCCCGGCCACTGTCGGGGACCTGATCCGCCAGGCTATATCGCGGCTCCAATCCGGCATAGGCCACGGCGAGGCAGCAAACGACAACGAGGTCGATCAAGGTGTAGACGCCGGGCCGGCGCACCATCTGCCCTGCGACCCAGGAGCAAAAGCGGCGTAGCGCGTCGACGCCGAAGTCTGAGCTCTTGAGAGCCGTGACGAAGGCTGCATCCTGGGGCGCCAGCAAGGCGCCCAGCACAGGCACGAGCGACAGGACCGTGACAAGGGCGATCACGGTTGCAACGAAGCCCGCCTCGCCGAAGGCCCGGATCATCTCGGAACTCGACGTCAGAAGTCCGAGGAAGGAAAGGCCGGCCGTCGCATGCGTGAGAACGCAGGCCGGCCCGACCACGAGAATCGCGTTGCGGAACGCCGTCCGTCTGTCTTCGCCTGCCGCTATGCGGTCGCGCGCTGCGAAGGTCAGCTGCATGCTGTCGGAAAAGCTGATCACCATGATGAGCGGGGTCATGGCGTTCAAGAACATGTTCAAACGGAATCCGAACCAGCCGAGGGCGCCGAGCGTGAGAACGACCGCGAGCAGAGGAGGGCCAGCCGCGACGATCATGAGGGAAATGCGGCGAAAGAAGAAGATCGCGATTCCGCAGCCGGCGAGAAAGCCAATCGCATTGTAGACGAGCCTGTCGCGTTCCAAGGCGTTGCGGATTTCAAGCTGCATCACAGGCACGCCGGATAGCTCCGACGACAGGCCCGAACCTTTCAAGTCCTCGGCCATGGTTTGACGGATGTCGTCGACAACTGTCTGAAGTCTGGGGCTTTCGACGACCGGCGGGTCGAGCGAGAGGACCATGAGCGCCAGAGTGCCGTCATCGGAGAGAAGCTTGCCGCGTATGAGGTCATTGCTCTTTACGCGCTGCGCCAACTTCTCGTAATCCGGACCTTGCGGTAATTGCTCAGGAAACAGTGGCGCAGGCATGCCGCCCATGCCTGACGGCTCGCGCATTGAAAACATGGAGATGACGCCGCGAGCGCCGTCGACGAGCTGAATGTCCGTGACCAGCGAGCGCAATTTTTCGATCGAATCACGCGCGAGCAGAGACTTGCCTTCGACCACGACCAGCACGTCGTATTCGCTTGACGGGAACTGGTGCGAGACCTGCTCGAATAATTTGAACTCGGGCGTATCGGTGCGAAACAATTGACTCAGCGAGTCGTCGATTGTGATCCTCTGAATCCCGAGGACGGCCCCGATCGCCAAAATCAGGGCGATCGCGATCGACAGCGCGGGAGCGCGAAGACCGACCAATCCCAATCGCTCGACGCCGAGGGCGATGCTGCGACGCCTGGGGTTCGGCTCGCCCGGTCTCGGGTCCTCCTGACCTGGGCTGCGATCTGGTCCGCCCGAATGTCCCCGGCGTCCGCCTTCACCTCTGGTCAAAGGAAGTTGCTTCATCGTCGGCGCACCAATTGCTTCAGTGGACGAACTCCCTCCACATAGTCGACGTTCCAAAGATTTTTTAGGATGGCGGATTGGCTCGGCGCCCGGCCCGCCGCTTCCAAAGCCCGCCCCGCAGCGCGGGAGTTTGATTTTAAACGGAAATGTACGGCCCGAGAACCGTTCATTAACCGCCGGTCGCCATTGTCTGTCGTCGACGGATCGTCGGTCGTACGTGCAGCCGACGAGGGCATGATGCCGTTGCGTCGCGTCGGCGCCGGAGCCGACATGTTGCTCTTCTAAATTTTCGCGAGCCTCGCACGTCCTCCGCGCCGGCGGATCGCGTCAACCGTTGCGGCGCCGCGCCTTTTGGTTTTTTCCAGTTTTCAACGCAGTACGGGTGCACACATGAGCGAGAGCGTAAAGGTCGGGACCGGCAAAGGCAGCGAACTGATCGCCTTCAATATTGGTTCCCAGGAATTCTGCATCGGCACCACCTCCGTCCGCGAGATCCGCGGTTGGACGCCGGCGACGGCGCTGCCGCACGCCCCGGTCTTTGTACTCGGCGTCGTCAATCTGCGCGGCGTCGTCCTGCCGATCGTCGACCTTGCGGTGCGACTGGGCTTTCCGCCGACCGAGCCGACGGCGCGTCACGCCATCATAGTGGTCGAATTCGGCCGTCAGGTCGCGGGCCTGCTGGTGGACGGCGTCTCCGACATTTTCACCGCCGGCGAGGAGCAGATCCAGCCCACGCCCGATATCGCCGCCGAGACCTCCAAGCTTTTTCTGCGCGGCGTGATCGCCATGGACGGGCGCCTCATCGGCGTGATCGATATCGCCAACCTTCTGCCGTCGCCGGAATTGATCGCCGCGTAAGGCAAACGCGGACGTTTTGCCGGGCTGTGACAGCGCCGCACGCCTCCGCCGATCTACGGATCGGCGCGCGTTCGCTGGGAGCGCACGTCCACGCGGAGCGGCAGCTAGATCGCCCCGAACAACTTGTCGAGCAGGCCCTTGTCGCGTGGCGGCGGCGCATCGTTGTCGACGCTCGGAATCGACCCGGGCGGAATCGGAGCGTCGGGCGCCGCCGGCGCCGCAGCGCGTCTCATCGGGACCGCGATTGGCGCTTCCGGCGCGGGCTCGACACTTCGTCCGAGCATGAGCGGCGCGCCGACATCGGCGAGCGGCGGTGCGGACGGCGCGGATTCGGGGGTCGGGGCGTTGGCGTTGTGCCAGACGCCCGACGGCAGCGCGGCGATCGGCACGCCCTGATGGGCCGCCCTCATGAAACGGCTCCAGATCTGCACGGGCAGATTGCCGCCCGAGACCTTCTTGGTCGGCGAGCCGTCGTCGTTGCCGAGCCAGACGCCGGCGACGAGATAGCTCGTATAGCCGACGAACCACGCGTCGCGCCATTCCTGGCTGGTCCCCGTCTTGCCCGCGGCCTGCCAGCCGGGCAATTCGGCCTTGTGCGCGGTGCCGGTCAGCAGCGTCTCCTGCATCATCTCGTTCATCATCGCGACGTATTGCGGATCGATCACCCGGCCGAAGCTGGCGTTCTTGCGGGTGTACAGCAATTTGCCGTTGGCCGTGCGCACGCGCGCGATCACATGCGGCTGCACGCCGATGCCGCCGTTGGCGAAGGCGGCGTAGGCGGCGACGAGTTCGAGGGGCGTGACTTCCGAAGTCCCCAGTGCGATCGACGCGTTCGGTTCGAGGTCGGACGTGATGCCGAGGCGATGCGCGACGCGCACGACCGCCTTCGGACCGACCTCCAGGCAGAGCCGCACGGCGACCGTGTTGAGCGAGAGCGAGAGCGCCTTGGTCAGCGTCACCGGGCCGAAATATTCGTGCGAATAGTTCTCCGGATTCCAACCCTTGACCGAAATCGGCGCGTCCTCGCGCACCGTGTCGGGGGTCAGGCCCTTTTCCAGGGCGGCGAGATAGACGAAGGGCTTGAAGGCGGAGCCGGGCTGGCGCTTTGCGGCGACCGCGCGGTTGAACTGGCTGTCGGCGTAGTTGCGTCCGCCCACCAGCGCCTTGACCGCGCCGTCCGGATCGAGCGCGACGACGGCGCCCTGGCTGACGCCGAATTTCTCGCCCTTGGCGTTGAGTTCGTCGGTGAGCGCCCGCTCGGCGCTGGCCTGCATCTTCGGATCGAGTGTCGTCGTGACGACGATGTCCTCGTCGATCGCGCCGACGGTGTCGTCGAGCATGTCCATCACGTAATCGGCGGCGTAGTTGATCGATCCCGCGCCTTTTTCGCGCACGACCTGGGCCGGAGACGATAGCGCGAGCTTGGCCATCGCCTCGGTGATGTCGCCCTGCTCGGCCATCGCGGTGATGACGTGGGCGGCTCGTTCGTTGGCCGCCGTCAGATTGCGATTGGGGGCGAGGCGGGTCGGCGATTTCATCAGCCCGGCGAGAACGGCGGCCTCGGAAAGCGTGACCTGCCTCGCGCTCTTGCCAAAGTACTTCTGCGCCGCGGCTTCGACGCCGAACGCGCCGGAGCCGAAATAAACGCGGTTGAGGTAGAGTTCGAGGATTTGGTCCTTGGAATATTTCCGCTCGAGCCACAAAGCCAGAATCGCTTCCTGGATCTTGCGTGAGAGGGTGCGCTCCTGGGTGAGAAAGAGGTTCTTGGCGAGCTGCTGCGTCAGCGTCGAGCCGCCCTCCATGCCGCCTCGTCCCGTTATGTCGCGGAACACGGCCCGCCCGATGCCGATCGGATCGATGCCGAAATGCTGATAGAAGCGGCGGTCTTCGATCGCCACAAAGGCTTTCGGCAAGTAGGGCGGCAATTCGCTCAGATGCACCGCCGCGCCGCCGGTGTCGCCGCGATTGGCGAGAAGCGTCCCGTCGTCGGCGAGGATGGCGATGTTGGGTGGGCGCTTGGGCACCGCGAGCTGGTCGATAGGCGGCAACTGGCTGGCGTAATAGGCGAACAGGCCGGCGACGCCAATGAAGCCCCAGACGGCCATCACGAACGTCCAATAGACCAGCCGGCCGAGAATCGAACGCCGCGGCCTCGAGCCCGAACTGCGCCGGCCGCCGCCCGAGCCGCGGCTCGCCTTCTTGGAACGCCGCGGCGGACGATCGGCCGGATCGGCGCGCAAGTCATCGTCGCGGCGGCCCCGCGGCGAATCGCCGAGCCGCGGTTCGATCCTCTCCGCGTTTCGCTTGCCGCCCCTGCCGAACATCACGCTATCCCGCCCGGGCCTTCGAGGCGAGGACCCCCAAAAGACGCCGCCCGACGCAATCGATGCTAAAGCAGGCGATTTAAGGGCCGGTTAAGGTTGCCTTGCCTTGAGCGCAACCGCCGGAGATTCGCTCGAAATCCTTGGAATCGAGGCCCGCCGCTCTTGCGCATCCCACGTGTCCTTGGCAAAGTTCACGCCCCGCGCGATAAGGCGAGTCCGGTCGCCGAAACGACGGAGCGGTCAAGGGTGGCGACCGCGCCTGTTGAGGACTTCGGCAGACGCCGTCGCGGGCGTGAAATTTGGGATGATGCGATGAAGGTCACCATAGAGCGAACCGCCCTGCTCAAGGCGCTGGGACATGTCCACCGCATCGTCGAACGGCGCAACACCATCCCGATTCTTTCCAACGTCCTGATTGAGGCTGGCGAGCGTCAGTTGACGCTCAAGAGCACCGACCTCGATCTCGAAGCGACGGAATCCGCGCCGGCCGATGTCGCTCAGGCCGGGGCGACGACCGTGCCCGCTCATGTGATCTACGATATCGTCCGCAAATTGCCGGAAGGCGCGCAGGTCAGTCTGGAAATGACAGGGGACTCGGGCCAATTGCTGCTGCACTCGGGGCGGTCACGCTTTTTCCTGCAAAGCCTGCCGGCTTCGGATTTTCCTGATCTGACAGCGGGGGACTTCACGCACCAATTCGTGCTCGCCGCCGTCGATCTCAAGCGGTTGATCGACAACACGCAGTTCGCGATCTCGACCGAGGAGACGCGCTACTATCTCAACGGCATCTTCTTTCACACCGTCGACGTCGGCGGCGCGACCCTGTTGCGCGCCGTCGCCACCGACGGCCATCGTCTCGCCCGCGTGGAGATTCCGGCGCCTCAGGGCGCGAGTGGAATGCCGGGCGTGATCGCGCCGCGCAAAGCGGTCAGCGAGGTGCAGAAGCTGCTCGAGGACATGGCTCAGGAAGTCGCGATCGAGATTTCGACGACCAAGGCGCGTTTCCAGTTTGGCGACGTGGTGCTGACGACCAAGCTGATCGACGGCACGTTCCCCGATTACAGCCGGGTCATTCCCGCGCACAACGACAAACGCCTCGTCGTCGATAAAGAGCCGTTCGCCAGAGCGGTGGATCGCGTGTCGACGATTTCCTCGGAGCGCGGCCGTGCGATCAAACTGGCGATCGCCGACAACAAGATGACGCTCTCCGTCAACAATCCTGATTCGGGCTCGGCGAGCGAGGAGATCGAAGTCGATTACGATTCGACGCCGATCGAGATCGGCTTCAATGCGCGCTACCTGCTCGACATCGCCGGACAACTCGCCGGCGACACGGCGCTGATCAAACTGTCCGACCCCGGTTCGCCGACGATCATCCAGGATCGCGACGGCTCGGCGGCGCTCTATGTGCTGATGCCGCTGAGGGTCTGAGCGGCCCTCCCGCACGGCTCACCGATCAGGTTCGTCCCGTTCGCAGCGTTCGCAGCAAAACCGCGAGGATGGTTTCGAACCGGCTCGCGAGCGCCGCGTTCGCGACATCCTTGTCGAGCCGCAGCGCGATCGGGTGGATGAACCGATGCGCGGCGTCGAAAATCAGCGACATCGCGCGGCGCCTGTCGGTCATGGCGAAGGCGCCTGACGCGATGCCGTCCTCGAGCACGCGTTGAATTTCCGATTGCACGCGCGCGCGGTGCCGACGCGCGCTGCCGCGATCCTCCTCGAGCGCCTCGATCAGCAGGTCGAACAAGGCGGAGTCGCTCTCCAGTTTCTGCCGGTAGGCTCGATGAATCGTCATCAGCATGTTTTCGAGCCTGTCATAGGCGGGAGCGGCGCCTTCGGCAGCTTCCCGCAGGCTCGTCTCGATCGGGCGGAGCCACGATGTGGTGATCTCCTCGAACAGCGTCGCCTTTGACGGGAAGTAGCGATAGACGTTGGCGTGCGTCATGCCCGCTTCTTGTGCGACGCCGACGACAGTTGCGCGCGCCGATCCGAACTTGCGCACATGGGCTCGCGCGATCTCGAGGATCCGCGCTTCGACGGATTCGGCGGCCGACGATTGTGCCAACGCCCGCGCAGCTCCAGCAAACAACGCGCGATGCTGGCACGAAATACAAGCGCGCGCCAGCTATGTTTCGACGAGACCGCCGAGGTCTGCTGATCCCGAGCGATTGACGCCGCCATGCGGCTCGCCGAGATAATCGACTGAACGCATTTCGACGAGGCGCGAAGCGGTGCGAGCGAATTCGAACGCCTCCGCGCCCGTTGCTCCGGAATAGAGCTCCGCCGGTTCGGCCGCGGCCGAAGCGATCAGCTTCACCTTCATGTCGTAGAGCGTGTCGACGAGGGTGATCAATCGTCTCGCCTCATTGCGGTCGTCCGGGCCGAGCCCGGGAATGTGGTCGACCACGATCGTATGAAAGCGTTGTGCGATGGCGAGATAATCCGCCGCGCCCAGGGGCTGCCGGCAAAGGTCGTCGAAGGAAAACCTAGCGACCCCGTCGATCGCCTGGGGAACGTCCAAGCTGCGGCCGAGCAGCGCGATCTCCATCGGCGCGCCGCGCTTCGCGCCGGTCAGGCTCTCGAACGTCGCGTCGAGCGAGGCCTCGGCGCGCAGGTCGTCGGGGCTGTAGTAGACTGGAGCGCGCGCGAGCTTCTCCAGGCGAAAATCGGTCCGCGAGCGCAGTTCGACGACATCCAGCCGCTCGCGCAGCAGCGCGATGAACGGCAGGAACAGCGCCCGGTTCAGGCCGTCCTTATAGAGATCGTCGGGCGCGACGTTCGACGTCGCGACGACGACGACGCCCGCCGCGAACAAAGCGGTGAACAGGCGCCCGAGGATCATGGCATCGGCGATGTCGCGCACGCCGAATTCGTCGAAGCAGAGCAGCCACGCCTCCGCCGCCAGCTCCGCGGCGACCGGCGCGATCGGATCCTCGCCGAAGACTTCGCTGCGCTTGCGCATCTGCCGCCAGCGGTGCACCCGCGCGTGGACGTCGGCCATGAAGGCGTGAAAATGCACCCGCCGCTTGTGCGCGACCGGCGCGCTTTCGAAAAACAGATCCATCAACAGGGTCTTCCCTCGGCCGACCGCGCCGTGAATATAGAGGCCGCGCGGCGCTCCGTTGGGCCTGGCGCCGATGAGGCGACCGAACGCGCCCGCATGCCGACCCGGCCGATAATCGGCGAGGCGCCCCGAGAGGGCGTCGAGACGCGCGACGAGTTCGACTTGCGCCGCATCGCGCTCGATGCACCCGTCGGCGACGAGGGTCTTATAGCGCTCGCGGATGGAAAGGCTCATCGCGGCGATTTCGCGCGGCATGGCGCGACCGCGGCCGACAGGGAATGGCGCTGGCGCGGAAAAGGTGCGCCGGAAGCGCTCATCGAGCGGAGGGTCTCATCCATCGATCAACATTCTGCTGCCCTCGCCCGCAAAACCGAGCGGCCGCGCGTGAAGGGGCTAAGGATTGAAACCACGAGCGCCAGCCAGGCGGTCGCCCTGGAGCGATCCGACTCGCCGCCCTCGCGGCCGCCGGATTTCTGACTTTTTGCCGCGCCTGAGTCAAAGGCCATCGGGCCGCCGCGCGGCGATAGCCCTCGCCGCGCGCATTGTTTAGACTGCGCGCATGACCCAAGCTTCCCGTCCCGTCGGCCCCGGCGATCATGTCTTTCTCGTCGATGGCTCATCCTTCGTCTTTCGCGCCTATTTCCAGTCGATCCGGCAGGATCAGAAATACAACTATCGCTCCGACCGTCTGCCGGTGGGCGCGGTCCGGCTGTTCGCGACCAAGGTGCTGCAGTTCCTGCGCGACGGCGCGGCGGGCATCAAGCCGACGCATCTGGCGATCATATTCGACAAGTCGGAGAATTCCTTCCGGCGCGAGATCTATCCCCCCTACAAAGCCCATCGGCCCGATCCGCCGGAGGATCTCGTGCCGCAATTCCCGCTGATGCGCGACACCGTGCGCGCGTTCGGCCTGACGCCGATCGAACAGGACCGCTACGAGGCCGACGACCTCATCGCCACTTACGCGCGCCAGTCGCGCGAGCGTGGCGCGGACGTGCTCATCGTCTCCGCCGACAAGGATCTGATGCAACTGATCGAGCCGGGCGTCGCGATGTTCGATCCCGCCTCGGGCGATCGCGAGGAACGGCGCATCGGACCGGACGAGGTTTTCGCCTATTTCGGCGCCGGCGCCGACAAAGTGGTCGATATCCAGGCGCTGGCCGGCAACTCGACCGACAACGTGCCCGGCGCGCGGGGCATCGGGGTCAAGACCGCGGCGCAGCTGATCGGCGAGTATGGCGATCTCGAGTCGCTGCTGGCGCGGGCCGGGGAGATCAAACAGCCGAAGCGCCGCGAAGCGCTCACCGATCCCGATGCGGTCGCGCTGATCCGGCTGTCGAAGACCCTGGTCACTTTGGTGCGCGATGTCGATGTGGTCGCGCCGCTCGATGCGCTCGGCCTGCCCGAGCTCGACGGCGCGCCGCTGATCGCCTTTCTCAAGGCGATGGAGTTCACCACGATCACTCGCCGCGTGGCGGAGATTTGCGGCCTCGACCAGAACGCGATCGAGGCCGACGCGCGCTTCGTCGGCGCCGGGGGTTGGCGCGCGCGCAACGGCGAGGCAATCGCCGCGCCAGTCGCGGTGGCTCCCCCAGCGGCTTCACCCGTTCTCGCCGAGACGCCTGCTCCGCCCGCCAACGTCGCCACGGGGCGATCCCCCAAGACCCTCGCGAGCGAGCGGGCCGCTCGGGCGCGGGAGGAAAAGATCGACGTCTCGGCTTATGCGACCGTGACCACGGCGGAGGCGCTGCAAAGCTGGGTCGCGCGCGCCTACGAGACGGGCGTCGTCGCCTTCGATACCGAGACCACTTCGCTCGACCCGCTGCAGACCGATCTCGTCGGCATCTCCCTCGCCGTCGCGCCGGGCGAGGCCTGTTACATTCCGATCGGCCATCGCACGGGCGAGGGCGATCTCTTCGACAGCGGCGGGCTGCTGGAGGGCCAGATGGCCGAGGCGGACGCGATCGCCCTGCTGAAGCCGCTCCTCGAAGACCCGGGCGTGCTGAAGATCGGCCAGAACTTCAAATACGATTGGCACGTCTTGGCTCGCCGCGGCGTCGAAGTCGCGCCGTTCGACGACACGATGCTGATTTCCTACGTGCTCGATTCGGGGGCGACCGGCGATGGCCACGGCATGGATTCGCTCGCCGAGCGTTGGCTCGGCCATAAGCCGATCTCGTTCAGTGAAGTCGCCGGCTCAGGCCGCAATTTCATCGGCTTTGCGCGGGTGCCGATCGACAAGGCGACGCAATACGCGGCGGAAGACGCCGACGTGACGCTGCGGCTGTGGCGGGTGCTGAAACCGCGCCTCGCCGCCGAGGGGATGGCGACTGTCTACGAAACCCTGGAGCGCCCGCTCGTCGTTGCGCTCGCACGGATGGAGCGGCGCGGCGTTTCGATCGATCGCGAAATCCTTTCGCGCCTGTCGGGCGAGTTCGCGCAAGGGATGGGGCGGATCGAGGCCGAGGTCCAAAGGCTCGTCGGCGTGCCGCTCAACCTGAGTTCGCCCAAGCAGCTCGGCGACATTCTGTTCGGCCAGATGGGGTTGCCCGGCGCCAAGAAGACGGCGACGGGGGCCTGGTCGACCTCGGCGCGGGTGCTGGAGGATCTGGCCGAGGAGGGCCATGAACTGCCTGCCCGCATCCTCGACTGGCGTCAGCTCGCCAAGCTCAAATCGACCTACACCGACGCGCTGCCGGGCTTCGTCGATCCGCGCACCCGGCGCGTGCATACCTCCTACGCCCTGGCGGCGACGACGACCGGGCGGCTCTCCTCGTCCGATCCCAACCTGCAGAACATTCCCGTGCGCAACGAGGAAGGGCGCAAGATCCGCCGCGCATTCGTCGCCGCGCCCGGCTGCAAGCTGATTTCGGCCGACTACAGCCAGATCGAATTGCGCCTGCTCGCCCATGTCGCGGAGATCGGCGCCTTGAAGAAGGCCTTCGCCGAAGGGCTCGACATCCATGCGATGACCGCTTCGGAAATGTTCGGCGTGCCGATCAAGGACATGCCCGGCGAAGTGCGACGGCGCGCCAAGGCGATCAATTTCGGCATCATCTATGGCATCTCGGCCTTCGGCCTCGCCAATCAGCTCGGCATCCCGCGCGAAGAGGCGGGAGCCTACATCAGGAAATATTTCGAGCGCTTCCCCGGCATCCGCGACTACATGGAAGCGACGAAGAAACAGGCGCGCGCGGAAGGGTTCGTGCGCACGATCTTCGGCCGCAAGTGCCATTTCCCGCGCATCAACGCCGCAAACCCGTCTGAACGCGCGTTCAACGAGCGCGCAGCGATCAACGCTCCCCTGCAGGGTTCGGCCGCCGACATCATCCGTCGCGCCATGGCGCGCATGGACAGCGCGCTCGGCGAGGCCAAACTCACCGCGCGCATGCTGATGCAGGTGCACGATGAACTGGTGTTCGAGGCGCCTGACGAGGAGGTCGAGGCGACCATCCGGCTCGTCTCGAAAGTGATGGTGGAGGCGCCGACGCCGGCGGTCGCGCTCGGCGTTCCGCTCGCTGTCGACGCGCGCGCAGCAGGGAATTGGGACGAGGCGCATTAGGGCGGCGACAGTTCGCCCCGATCAATTCTCGACGATGTAGTCGCTCAGCACCTCCAGGGCCCTTTGCTCGGGTCTCACGATCGGCAGCTTCAGACGCGGCCTGGCGGTGAGATGGGGGACGCGCGAAACGTCGAGCGTCGCGGCGAGGCGGCTGAAATAGAGGAACTCCTCCTTCGTGCACAGGTCGAACTGCGGATACCGGAGTTTGCCGTCGGCGAAATCGCGATCCGAGACGGTTTGCTCCGCGAATTCCATCAACGGCGATTTCTTCTGGCTCTTGTCGAGCCCGGCGCCCACGTTCATCGGCGTCTTTTTTCGGTCGCGTATCTCGAGCGGCAACTGACCACGATGAAGGTCCCAGAGGCTGCGTAGCGGCGCCTTGCCGCGAACTTCGCCCGCGGCCCGTTGCAAGAGCGCGCTGGCCGGCAAACTGAGCGCATAGCCGATCACGGCGGGATCGAGGAACGGCTCGCGCACTTCGACCTGGAAGCGCATGCCGAATCGGTCGAGCCGTTGCAAATTCGTCCTGTGCATGATCGCGAGCGTCTGTTCGCGCACCTGGCGGCCCGAAGCCTCCTCATGCTGGAACGCGATCTCCAGCGGCTCATAGCCGGCGAACAGTTCGTCGGCGCCTTCGCCGCAAAGCGCGACGCGATAGCCGTCTTCGTGAATGCGCCGGGCGAGAAGAGAGTTGCACAGCCCGTTTCGGATCACGAACGGTTCGAAGGATTCGGCCGCGGCGACCAAGCTGTCGATCCGCGCCGATAGCCCCTCGCCCGCGTCCTCGAGAGGGACGCGCCGCAAGTCCAACCCAGTCAGATCGGCATAGAGCGCGGCGTACTCGTAGTCCGGAGACCGTTCGTCGCCGAGAAAATAGCCGGGAATCTCCGGTCTCGCCTGCCGAGCGTAATGGGCGACCAGGGTGCTGTCGATGCCGCCGCTGAACATCGTCGCGACCGGCAGATCGGCAGGCGCTCGGATTTGGACCGCCTTCGCCAGAAGGCGGTCGAGAACGACGGGGTCGAAGTTTGAAAGCTGCGTCGCCCTAGCCGTGACGAACGAGCCGAATTTGATCAGCGCTTTCCGCGTCAGGGCGTGGCCAGGCGGCAGCAGCAGGACGGCGCCTTCCTCGCAAGTATTCAGCAGGGGCCGAATTTCCGAACAAAAAAGGAATCCCCGCTCCGACTGAATGAGGTAGAGCGGCTTGACCCCGAGGGGATCGCGCGCCGCCAGAAACTCCCCGTTCGCCGTGTCGACGGCGACGAACGCGTACATGCCGTTTATGCGCTCCAGCGCCTTCAGGCCCCAGGTCCGCAAGCTGGAGGCGAGCACCTCGGTGTCCGACGCCGTCCGGAAGACGACGCCCATCGCCTCCAGTTCCCGGCGCAGTTCGACGTGGTTGTAGATCTCGCCATTGAAAGAGACGAGAAGGCGACCATCGAAGGAGGGTTGCGGCTGAACGGCGTGGTCGCCGTCGACAATTCGCAGCCGCCGGGTGCCCATTGCGATCCTCGGCGAGGGGCAAATGATGGGGTCTGTCACGTCGCCCCTATGATGGAGGCCTTCGATAAGACGGGTCGTCGATTGCGCCGCGTCGTCCCAATCGATCGCGACAGCGATTCCGCACATCAGGCGCCGCGCTCCGAACGGCCGTCATTGAGCGTCTTCAACGCCACCGTCACGTCCGACCTCCGCAATCCAATTGCATTTGCAATAACCAAGCTCTCCTCCCGCGCCGCTGATGCGCAACGCCCAGCGGAAACGCGGAAATGGCCTCACGACGCAAGAAATTCGACGCGCCGGGCGCCGCGTACGGACAGTCTCAATCGTTATGCGGGGACTCGAGAATCGCGCGGTTCGACGATGCAGTCATGATTTGGCGAGCCGTTTGGCGAAACTGCGGCCCAGACTATACAAATCCGTAACTTGAGTTGCGCCGACGCATTGGCGATCGACATTGCGTCGGAACCGATTCGATCGCAGCAAGACTGCGCGGCGCGGTGGGCGCGCCGGAATCTCGTCTTGCATCGTCCGGCTCGCGATGACAGTTTCCTGCGAGCCCTGGGGATCGGCCGCTGGCCGAATTCGCCTGTTACGGAGGCGCCTTGAAAATCCTTGTCGTCGAGGACGACCGCGACAACGCCGAGTTCATTGTGAGCGGACTTCATGCCTACGGCCATGAAACCGATCTGGCGGAGGTCGGGACCGAAGGCCTCGATCGCGCAATCGCCAGGCGCTACGATGCGGTCGTTCTCGATCGAATGCTTCCGGGCCTTGACGGCCTCAGCGTCGTCAAGGCCATGCGGGCGGCGGGGGTCGCCACCCCAGTTCTGTTCCTGACCAACCTCTCCGGGATCGACGACCGCGTCGAAGGCTTCAGCGCCGGCGGCGACGACTACCTCGTCAAGCCATTTGCATTCGACGAGCTTCTCGCGAGATTGGCGGCGCTGGCGCGTCGGCCGCCGCTGGCCGACGAGCGGACGGTTCTGAGCATCGACGACCTCGAAATGGATTTGATCCGCAGGACGGTTCGCCGGGACGGCCAATTGATCGAGCTTCAGCCGCGCGAATTTCAACTCCTGGAATTCCTGATCCGCAGCGAAGGGCGCATCGTGACGCGAACGATGCTGCTGGAAAGGGTCTGGCGTTTCCATTTCGATCCAAGAACCAACATCGTCGAGACCCACATCAGTCGGTTGCGCGCGAAGATCGACCGGGGAAGACGGGTCACACTGATTCACACCCTGCGCGGCGTAGGATATTCACTGCGTGCGCCATAGAAAAATTTTCCAAACGACGAGCTTTCGCCTCGTGGCGATATATCTCGCTGTATTCACCCTGTCCGTCGTTGTTCTCGGCGGCGTCGTCTATTTCAAGGTTGGAAGGCAATACGAGGCCGAAATCGACGAGCGCGTGATTGCGGAAACGCACACGCTCCTGAACTTCGCTCGGACCAACGGCATAGGCTCGCTGGCCGAGAGGGTCAGCTCTCTGACGCGGCAGGCTGGAACGGTCGACTATCGCCTGGAAGACCCGGCCGGCACGCGTCTCGCAGGAAACCTCCCGTCCATCAGAACGAAAGATGGAAAATACAGGGAGGGCTGGGTCGAAATCCCCGAGCCCGTCGACCCGGTTGACGCCAACCCTTATGAGGATTGGGATCGGGTTCTGGTTACGACGCTGCGCGGCGGCGACGTCCTGGCTGTCGGACAGGAACTCGCCGGGGTCAAAGAGGCGCGGCGCGCCGTCCTTGTCGCCTTCGCCTGGGCGCTCGCGGCGACGCTCGTCCTCGGGGCCGGCGGCGGCCTTGTCATCAGCGCCAGCTTCCTTCGCCGGCTCGACGGGATGAGCCGCGCCGCGGAGGGGATCATGGCGGGAAATCTGCGCCAGCGCATTCCCGTGATTAACGCCAACGACGATCTCGGACGGCTGGCGCACACGTTCAATCGAATGTTGGGGCGGATCGAAAGGTTGATCGAGGCGAACAGGCATGTCAGCCACGACATTGCCCACGATCTGCGAAGGCCCCTCGCACGTGTCGTTCGGCGCCTGGAGGCGGTGCGCGCAAGCAATGTCGGCGTCCAGGGGTACGAACACGCGGTCGATGCGGCGATCGCGGACGTCTACGGTCTCCTCGAAACGTTCAACGCGCTGCTACGCATCGCTCAGATCGAGACCGGCGCACGCCGAGCGGGCTTCAAGTCGGTCGATCTATCGACCATTGCGCGGGAGGTCGCGGAAGCGTTTCAACCGGCCGCCGACGACGAAGGAAAAACGTTGACCATCGAGACCAGCGTCGCCCTGCCTTTGGCTGGGGACGAGGAACTCCTGAAGCAGATGGTCGCCAACGTGATCGACAATGCGCTGAGGCATACGCCGAATGGCGCGCGCATCGAGGTGCGGTGCGATAAGTTCGGCGATGTCGCGACGCTGGCGATTTGCGACGACGGCCCGGGCGTGCCCGAGGCCGAACGCCAGCGCATTTTTGAACGCTTCCATCGGCTCGACGCGGCGCGGACGACCCCAGGAGACGGCCTGGGCCTCAGCCTGGTGGCGGCGATCGCCGAGCTTCATGACCTGAAGATTGCCGCAGAAGACAACCGCCCGGGACTGCGCATCGCCATTGCGGCGTCCGCGAACGAATAAGGGCGGCTGTTCCAGTTTCGGGCAGCCGGCGCGAGAAGGGATCGCGGTCGAGCGCCTCCGGCGCCGGGGGGCTCAGCCTCCCAGCTTCAACGAGGACAAGGAGTCCTGGACGGCGCCGGAACTCTGCGAAGCTGGCGAAGTCGCGGGAGCGATGGGCTTGTCGTCGCCGTCGCCGTCGTTCGGGGAGTCGGCGACTGGACCGCCGACTTTGGCGGCGCTTGCTGGCGCAACCGGCGTCGCTGGCGCGATGTTGCTCGCGGTCGGGGCCGATGAAACGGCTGTAATCGACATTGATCTCTCCAAACTCGGGTTTGTGACGCATGGCGCAACCGATCTCTCGATCAGTCGCGAGCGCGCCGTTGTTGCAGCGGGAATATTCGGGTGAGCGCCGGGCGGACGCCGCCGCCTCATGTCTTTGACGGCGCGACAGTCCAACGGTTTAGCCGACACGCTCGACGCTAGGTTCCGTTTGCTAACGAGATCTTAGCAAGGTCGCCAAGTCGTCAATTATTACAAAGAATTATAGTCGGAGCCATTCTGCAGCCGCCGAGTGACGGGATGAGTGCGGGACAGAATTATTCACTTCGGAGTCGCTCATCGTGCGCCGGTCCGCAACGCTTCTGGCTTTGCCGATAATTCTTCTTCAAGCGGGGCCGATCTGCGCCGGCGCGCCCTTGAAGTCGGCGATGCGGACATGGAAGGCCGATGCGGCGACGCTCGACCGAATGTCGACCAGTGGCGCGATCGACGGGTCGGAGGCGGCGCGCCTACTGGCGGACCTCTCCGCCGGGTCGCAGGCGCTCGCATCGAACGTGAGAGGAACGAGCGCCGAAGCGAGGGACCTTAAGGCCCGCTTCGTCAAATTCGCCGCAGACGCCCAATCGACGAGCGACGCCGTTCGGACCAACGACAAGGCGAATATCCGTTATGGGCAGCTTCGCGCGCAATGCCGGTCATGCCATCGCCTGTACAACTAGGCCCGCGACCTCTGATCGCCCGGCCGAAAGTCCGACAATGCGCGGTCGTGATCTAAAATCGAATCTACCGGTTCTGGAGTTCAACCGATGTCGCCCGTTCGGTCCCATCTCACCCGCGCCATTCATCTCGCGATCCTCCTCGTTGTCTTGCATCAGCTCTTGGGCAGCACGATCATGGAGCGGCCGGCGCCAGGCGAGGATCCCGAATGGCCCTTCACGTTGCATGTCTGGATCGGAACGGCGGGCCTGGGCTTCCTGCTGCTGTTCTGGCTGTGGACGCTGGCTCGCGGGCGCTCGGAGACGCGAGTGACCCAGCTTTTTCCATGGTTTTCGCCGTACCGGTTGCGGGCTGTCATCGGCGAGGTGCGCGATTCGATCCGGGATTTGTGGAGGTTTCGGACGCCTTCGCTGGACATGGACGCGGTCGCAAGCGCCCTGCACGGCCTCGGCTTGATGCTGGCGACTTTCATGGCCGTAACCGGCGGGCTCTGGTTCTATCTCCTCGAGGGCACGTCCTACGCCCGAACCGTGCTGGGCCTGCACAAATTCGCGGCCAATTTCATGTGGGCCTATTTGATCGCTCACGCGGCGATGGCGCTCCTACACCAGGGGCTCGGCGACGACGTCTTTGCGCGCATGTTCTGGTTTCGGCGCAGCGTTCGCCGTCCTTGGCGCCCGATCGAGACCGAGCGACAGGAGACGAAACTCGAACGGGCCCCTTAGGCAGCGACTATCTCACCTCGATGGCCAGATCATCATAGCGGTTGATCTTGTAAAAGGCGACCGAGCCGATCCAAGCGACGACGAAAACGCCGATGATGATGTAGCCGAGAAGGCCGAAATTGTCGTTGATGGCGCCGATAGCGCCCCAGAAACCGCCGCCGTCGGTGAGACCGAGTTGATCGCCGATGAGGTTGAGCGTCTCGAGGCCTCCGACGATGACGGCGACGACGACGGACACCGCCGTGATCGTCATGTTGTAATAGAGCTTGCGGATCGGCTTCATGAATGCCCAGCCGTAAGCGCCGAGCATCAGCACGCCGTCGGTCGTGTCGACGAGCGACATGCCCGCCGCGAACAGGGCGGGGAAAACAAGGATCGTCGCGAAGGCGGCGCCATCGGCGGCTTGCGCGGCCGAGATGCCGAACAAGGCGATCTCCGTCGCCGTGTCGAAGCCAAGGCCGAAAAGCAGCCCGATCGCCAGCATGTGCCAGCTCTTGGTCACGAGCTTGAACAGCGGGCGAAAAATCCTCGACAGGAAACCGCGACTGTTGAGCAGCAGGTCAAAGTCGTTTTCGACGAAGGGCTCGCCCCGTTTGACCGCCTGGAACGTCCGATAGACCGACACCAACACCAGGACATTGACGACCGCGATGGCGAACAGGAACAGCGCCGACGCGCAGGTGCTGATGATGCCCCCGACGGCCTTCACCGACTCGAAGCTGCCGGTCATGGCCGAGGTGGTGAAGGCCACCGCCACTGACAGCGCGGCGACGACCGCCGAATGGCCGAGGGAAAACCAGAGCCCGACGCCGACCGGGCGCTGGCCCTGCTGCATCAGCTTGCGCGTGACATTGTCGATCGCAGCGATGTGGTCGGCGTCCACCGCGTGGCGCAAGCCGAAGGAATAGGCGAGTAGCGCCGTGCCCAACAGCACCGGCTTGTCGTGTAGGACGGCGAGCGCCCACACCCAGACGAGGACGTTCGCGCTTATCAGGAATCCGTAGAGGCCCACCACCCGGCCGCGCAAACTCGCGTCGCCATCGGAGATAACCTTGAAGAAATTGCCAAGCATAGCACCCTCGTATGCGGATGACGGGAAGGGTCAGCGCGATCGAGGGTGCGCCATGGCGGCGCCGGAAATGTCGTCATCGGTAACACCTCGCCCGAGATCGGCCGCACTCGCGATGGCAGGTCTCCTGGCTCGCGGGTCGCCGCCTGACCGCCGACCTTCCCGGTTTCCCAGTGGTCACGAATTGGCGGGCAGGCTCACCGCTTACAGTTGCGGGGGCAGCCGTGGCTTCGAGCGTCGCCGCTCTCACCACGTTCCCTTTTGATCCCCGAAGGGAACCATCGACCTACCCGTAACGGATCGGGGCGGGGGCCGCAATGGCGTAGACCGCCTCTCGGCGATGACGTATCGAACTGCGGCGTAGGATCGGGGCGCGCCCGTCTTGGCTGGCCCATCGCGGCGGAAAATTCGGAACAATGCGCGGTCGCGGCCGTTGAATCGCGCCCTGCGCGATCGCCCAAGGCAACAACCGCCGCCTCATTCATCCCTTAGTCATCCCTTATCGGTCATGTTGCCGAAACGCCCGCGCGAAGCGGGGACCGAGCAATTGAGCAGGGGTCATGGTTTCGCGTTTCCTAACCAGCGCGTCGGCGCTGGCGCTTTTCGCCTTCATTGGCTCAGACACGCTCATCGAGAGCGCGCAGTCCCTGACGATTCCGATCGTCTGCGTCGACGGCGAGCAATGCTCGGCGCTCTGCCGCAGCTTGGTCGAGGTCGGCCAGACGCCCGAGGACTTTATTCAGCGCGCGTCCTATGAACTCGGCGCGCCGGGCTTGACGAACCTGCCCCCCGCCAATCTGACCATGCCGCTGCTCGTCGACCCCAAGAACGTCTATTCCGAGACGACGGCGGGCAAGTTCAGCCCGGCGACGGCGGGCGCTCTATCGCGCGTTTACGTCCCCAATCTCATTACCGGCAAGGTCGACGTCATCGACCCCGAGACCTTCAAGGTCGTCGACAGCTATGCCGCGATCCCGAGCCCGCAGCACATTGTGCCTTCCTGGGACCTTCAGACGCTGTGGGTCTCCGGCGATATGAGCTATCGGGGCGGCCACGCCTCGGTCGTCGCGATCGATCCGAAGACTGGCAAGCCGGGCAAGGCGATCGACGTCCCCGACGCCTACAACATGTATTTCACCCCCGACGGGCGCTCCGCGATCGTCGTCGCCGAAGCGATGCGGCGGCTCGAATTCCGCGATCCCCAAACGATGGCCCTGCAGGGCTACATCGCCGTTCCCCGCTGCGCGGGCGTCAACCACGCCGAATTCGCGCTCGACGGCTCCTATGCGATCTTCACCTGCGAATACAACGATTCGCTCGCCAAGATCGATCTCGTCCATCACACGCTGGTCGGGGTGCTGCAACTCTCGCCCGGCCACATCCCGCAGGACATCCGCGTCGCGCCTGACGGCTCGGCCTATTTCGTCGCGGACATGCTGAAGGACGGGCTCGTCGTCATCGACGGCGACAAATTCAAGGAAACCGGCTTCATCCCCACCGGCGTCGGCGCACACGGCCTCTATCCCAGCCGCGACGGCAAGCGCCTCTATGTCTCCAACCGCGGCACCCACAATCTTGGCGGCGTCCGGGACGGCCAAGGCAGCGTTTCCGTGCTCGACTTCGCCACCCGCAAGGTCATCGCCACCTGGACGGTTCCCGGCGGCGGGAGCCCCGACATGGGCAACGTCAGCGCCGACGGGAAGTGGCTTTGGCTTTCCGGCCGCTACGACGGCGTCGTCTACGCCTTCAACACCGACGACGGCTCGGTGAAGACGATCCCGGTCGGCGGCATGCCGCACGGCCTTACCGTCTGGCCGCAGCCCGGGCGGTATTCCCTAGGGCATACCGGGAATATGCGCTGAGCCGAGCCGAGAGAAGCTTATTCCGCGCGGGCCCCCATCGTGAACACGATACGGCGGTCGGTGCGCATCGACCAAGCCACCTCGACTTCCGACAGCGGCGCAATCTCGGTCGCGATCTGGAATCCGCCAGGCGCGGCCGCATGCAGCACGCCCTCGATCGCGGCGAGAAGGCGATCGGCGGGGACGCCGCCGAAGCCGCTTCCCATGAGTTCTATCGCCGACGAGCGAAGGACGGCCGCCGGCAGGGTGATGTCCGGCCCGCTGGCGGAGCCAATTTGAACGAAGCGGATCGGCGCCCCCCGCGCGCCGGCCTTGGCCGCCGCCGACAAAAGACGCTCGGCGCTTCGTCCCCAGAGATAGTCGGCGACGACGTCCACCCCGTCCTCGAATTGCTTCTCGAAGGCGTTCTGCAGCGCCTGTTCGTCCTCGACGAGGGGGATCGTCACGTCCGCGCCGAGATCTCTCAAGGCGTTCAGGGTCTCGGCGTTTCGACCTGTCGCGATGACCGTCTTGGCGCCGAGATGTTTGGCGATCTGGACCGCTAGCCGTCCGGCCGTCCCGGTCGCGCCGTTGACGAGCACGGTTTCTCCCGCCGTCAACTTGGCCCGTTCCCTGAACGCAGCCGAAGAGGACATGCCGGGATTGGCGATCGCGGCGGCGGTCATGTCGTCCAGTTCGTCCGGCAAGAACACGCAATGCGACAGGGGCGCCACAGTTTGCTCGGCCATGCTGCCGTAAGGGTCGGTCGACATCACGAAATAGACGCGGCGGCCGTCGTCAAGCCGCCCGACGCCGTCGACCCCCGCGACAAAGGGGTATTTGCCCGGAGACGTGTAATGTGTTCCCGCGGCGCGAGCCTTCACGATGGGACTCAGCGCGGCCGCGGCGACGGCGATGCGAACCTCGCCCGCGGAAGGAACCGGCTCGTCGAAATCGCTATAGACCGGCGCGTGGCCTGCTTCCCATACGACCGCCGCTTTCATTGTCCGTCTCCCAATTGGCGAGCCGCGACAGAGTCCCTAACCGACGATGGCCTCATTCGTCGCCGCCAATGCGACATGTCCCCCGGCCCCGCTTCGCGCCGGGCGTCCGGGAAAGAAGCGCTCGGCGATTTCGGCCGGACCCAGATCCTCGATCTCCGAGAAACCGATTTCGGCCAGACGCACATGCAACGCCGGCGTGTCGAGGAACGTCCGCAGCGGCTCGCCCGCCGCCGCGACCCTGCGCGAGAGCTCCTCGCGCGCCGCGCGCATCGCCGCATTGTCGATCGCCTCGGCCGGATTGGCGTAGTCGAAGGCGACAGCGGCGCCCCCCGGCAGCGCGGCGATCGTCGCGAAGGTCGCAAAGATCGCTTCCTGCGAGAGGTAGGGCGTGACGCCGAGCCAGAGGAAAAAGGCGCGCACCGAGGCGTCGAACCCCGCGGCGGCCAGCGCGTCGGCGAAGCGGGCGCGCTCGAAGTCGCATGGCGCGAAGACGACATGCGGCCCCGGCGCGATGGCTGCGGCGGCGAGCCGGCGATGCTTCTCGGCCTGGGTCGCGGGATGGTCGACCTCGTAGACGCGCAGCCCCTCGATCGGCTGGACGCGATAGGCGAAGGTGTCGAGCCCGGCGCCGAGAACGACGATCTGCCGCACGCCGCGTGCTATGGCGCGGTTGGCCGCCGCTTCGGCGAAGCGGCTGCGCAGCGCGACGAACAGACGCAAGCCGCGCCGGGCCTCGTGTTCGTTCGCCTCGGCGATCGCGCCTTCGGCGTCCGGTCCGAGAATGCGCAATGCGAGCGGATCGGCGAAAATGCGGCCGCCTTCGAGGACCTGATGGGCGGCGCGATGGCCGGCGGCGCCGAGCGCCGTGCGGCTGAATTGTCCTTCTTGCATCAAGGGAAACTAACCGTTTGGCGCGCCGCTGTCGATGAGGGGGCGCCCTGGCGGCGCCACGGTGTCCGAAGCGTTGGTTGAAAATGCGGCGCGCGACCGCACAAAGCCGCGAGCCGTCGACGGGCGGGCGAGCCTTTCCGCTCGGCCGGTCGCTTTCCGGCGCGGGCGCATGTCTTCAATAGGTTGCGTCGCGATTTTCCGCCGCCGTCCGCTGGACGCTTGTCCGTGCGCAGACTCTCGGCCGCTTTGCCGCTACATTTCGTCGCTCGCAATAACGGGGTCAGGGCGCACCGGGGGCGCGGTCGATGGAATCAGTGGGGAGCGCTTGTGCGCTGGGTGTGGCGGTGATCACCTCAGCTTCGCATTCCTGCTTCGCTCAACAGGACAAGGTTACGAAAATTCACGTCGCCAGCGCGCCTCCCCTCAATTCCGCAGCACGACGCACGCGCCGCCGACGCGCAGAATCTTGCTGCAGAGGCCCTCGGCCTCGGCCCGCGTCGCCGCCGGCGCCCGCACGCGGTAGAAAGGACTGAAACCACGGGTGCGCAGCTGGCCGCCGATGACCATGGGTTCGACATTGCCGAGAATGGCGGCGTACAGGCCGCGGGCGCGCGTGTAAGCGGCGAGCGCCGCCGCCTTCGAAAAACTGCCGGCGATCTGGACGCCCCATGGCGCCGTCAGCGGCGAACTGGCGACGGCGAGCGGCTCCGCGATGCGGACGGCGGCGATCTCCTGGAGGCAGGTGGTCTGGGGGAAGAGCGGACCAACCGCCGTCGTGGCGGGGGCGGGGTCGCCGGTCCAATCCTCGACGGGATGGCGGGTGATGATCGAGACATAGGCCCGCGTCTCCTCGGGCAGAGAGCTGGCGCCGGCGACCCAACTCGCGACGCGGGCGGGGCCGGCGTTGTAGGCGGCGGCGGCGAGGCCCAGATTGCCGAATTGCTGCTTGAGTTCGGCCAGGAGTTCGGCGGCTTTCGGTATCGCCTCCTCGGGATCGTAGGGATTGGCGACGCCGCGATCGTTGGCGGTTCCAGGCATGAATTGCGCGATCCCCTGCGCGCCGGACGAACTGGTGACGTCGGGCTGGAAGTTGCTCTCTTGCCAGATCAGCCGGGTCAGGAACACGATCGGAAGCCCCTGCAGCCGCGCCGAGGATTCGATCAGGCGGCAGACGGATTCCGCCAGCGTTTCCTCCTTGCCCGCCGGCGCGCTCTCCCCTCCCGTCGCGGCCAAGCCGGCGCTGAGCGGGGCAAGCAAGGCAATCGCGGCAAGGATCGACCGCTTCGACATCGGTATATCTTGCCCGGGAATTGCGGCGAGACTTGCCATTTTTCGCGACTTGAATTCGTAAGCGGAGGCCGTCTTGCCGCGGCGATTTTATGCGCCTATATAGGCGTAAAGGGGACCGCGTCGGTGACCGCAGTCGAGACGAACCGGGCAAAAATCCTGCGTCGCCTCGAAAGTGAGGGATGGCGGTTGGCTCGCAACGGAGCCGATCACGACGTCTACGACCATCCGTCAAAGCTCGGCGTCTTATCCGTGCCACGGCATCGGACCTTATCACCTGGAGTGGCGAGGCAGATCGCCAAAGTTGCGGGATGGAGGTGAACGTGACGAGCTACACCGCACTCATCGACGGCAAGGCCGGAGCCTACGGCGTTTCCTTTCCCGATCTTCCCGGGTGCACAGCGATGGGCGCGACCCTTGACGAAGCGATCGTCAACGCCGCCGACGCGATGCGCGACTGGGCCGACGTGACAGTTGAGAAGCACGGCGTGATTCCCGAACCTCGCGCGCTGGAGGAATTGCTCGCAGACCCGGAGGTTTCCGATGACCTCGGTCGAGGCGCGCTTTTGAGGAGCGTCCCGCTGGTGAGAGAAACCGGCCGGCCGGCGAAGGCCAATCTGTCGATCGACGCCGGCATTCTCGCGGCGATCGACGCGGAGGCGAAACGCCGCAAACTTACGCGATCGGCCTTCATCGAATTGATGGCGCGACACGCCTTGCCTGAGATGGCGCTTTAGCAGATCGTGAGGGCCTTGCCGCGTCTCTTAGCCCGCTCTCCCGAGCGGCAGAGAGGAACGAAGCGCCCTTGCCTTTTTCGCCGCCGCCCCGCATAGGGCCGCTCGAATCTCCCGCCACTCCCAACGAACGCGTGACCCATGGGCTTCAAATGCGGCATCGTCGGCCTGCCCAATGTGGGCAAATCGACGCTCTTCAATGCGCTGACGCAGACCGCGGCGGCGCAGGCGGCCAACTATCCCTTCTGCACCATCGAGCCCAACGTCGGCGACGTCGCGGTGCCCGATCCGCGGCTCGAGACGCTGGCGGCCATCGCGAACTCGAAGGAGATCATCCCGACGCGCCTCACCTTCGTCGACATCGCCGGCCTGGTGCGCGGCGCCTCGAAAGGGGAGGGGCTCGGCAACCAGTTTCTCGCCAACATCCGCGAATGCGACGCCATCGCGCATGTCGTGCGCTGCTTCGAGGACGGCGACGTCACCCATGTCGAGGGCCGCATCGATCCGCTCTCGGACATCGCGACGATCGAGACCGAACTGATGCTGGCCGATCTGGAAAGCCTCGAGCGCCGCGTCGTTCAGATGGAGAAGAAGGCCAAGGGCGGCGACAAGGACGCCAGGGACCTGCTCGATCTCGCGCAGCGCAGCCTCGCCGAATTGCGCGAGGGCCGGCCGGCGCGCACGGCCGGCGTGAGCCGCGAGGAACACAAGCTCTTCCAGTCGCTCGGGCTCCTGTCGTCGAAACCGGTCCTTTACGTCTGCAACGTCGAGGAAGCCTCCGCCGATGAGGGCAATGCGCTCTCCGATCAGGTGCGCGAACAGGCGGCCAAGGAGGGCGCGGTCGCCGTCGTCGTCTCCGCCAAGATCGAGAGCGAGATCGCCGTGCTGCCGCAAGCCGATCAGAAGGATTATCTCGAAGCCGTGGGCCTCGCCGAGCCCGGCCTCAACCGCGTCATCCGCGCCGGCTACGATCTGCTGCATCTCGTCACGTTCTTCACCGTCGGGCCGAAGGAGGCGCGCGCCTGGACCGTCGAGAAGGGCACCCGCGCGCCGCAGTCAGCCGGCGTCATCCACACCGATTTCGAGAAGGGCTTCATCCGCGCCGAGACCATCGCCTACGATGACTATGTCGCGTTCAAGGGCGAATCGGGCGCCCGCGAAGCCGGCAAGTTCCGCCTCGAAGGCAAGGACTATGTCGTCAACGACGGCGACGTGCTGCACTTCCGCTTCGCCAACTGAGGCGCGTGTCATTGGATTGAACCGGTCTCCGTCGTCATTGCGAGCAATGCGAAGCAATCCAGACGAAGCCGCTGCCGCAAACCCTAAGTCTGGTTTGCTTCGCTTTGCTCGCAATGACGGTTGAGAGGCTTGGTCTTGAACACATCGCGCTCTGAAGGCCGGGCGATGGAGACGCTCTGTTTCGAGGACTTCCAGCCGGGAGAGATCGTCGAATTCGGCGATTACGAGGTGACGGCGGAGGAGATCGTCGAATTCGCGCGCGAGTTCGATCCGCAGCCCTTTCATCTCGACGCGGCGGCGGCGGCCGACACATTCGCGGGCGGATTGATCGCCTCCGGCTGGCACACCGCCTGCATTCTGATGCGCATGATCTGCGACGGCTTCCTCGATCGCTCGACGAGCCAGGGCGGCCCCGGCGTCGAGGCGCTCGAATGGACGAAGCCGGTGCGCCCCGGCGACCGCCTGCGTGCGCGGCGCACGACCTTGAGCGCCCGCGCCCTGCGTTCGCGCCCGACAGTCGGGCTCGTCGAATTCCAGTTCGAAGTCTTCAACCAGAACGCGGACGTCGTGATGAGGCAGAAGAATGCGATCTTCTTCCTGCGCCGCTCGGCGGCGGAGGCGGCGTCATGATCGGCCTCTATTTCGAGGATCACCGGATCGGCGAGACGCAGGCGCTCGGCTCGCACGAGTTCACCCGCGAAGCGATCATCGCCTTTGCGCGCCGCTTCGATCCGCAGCCCTTCCATGTCGACGAGGCCGCCGGCGCCGCGTCGCTGTTCGGCTCGCTCTGCGCCTCGGGCTGGCACACCGCGAGCGTCTGCATGCGCCTGCTCGTCGATTTCATCGCCGCTCAGCGCGCCGCCACCGCGGCGCGCGGCGAGCCGCTGCCGGCGATGGGCCCCGGCACGGGGGTGCGCGATCTCAACTGGACCGCCCCGGTGCGGCCGGGCGACGTCGTCAGCTATTCCCTTCGGATCGAATTGCTGCGCGAGACGCGCCGGCCGCAATGGGGCGGCGTCGGCTTCGCCGCGACCGGCGTCAATCAGAGCGGGCGCCAGGTCCTCTCCTATTTCAGCGAAGGCCTGTTCGCCCGCCGCGAGAAGTAGACGGCGTGCGCGTCATCGGCGTTTCGAGTCCCCGGCTCCGAACTACCTCGGCGCGACCCGATACTTGATGAACCCGCCGGGCGCCGCGCCCATCGGCGTCAGCGTGACGCTGGACGGCGGCGCGGCGCCCGCGGCGGCGGGCGAGGTGACGAAGGTGGCGACGACATGCGCGGGCCAGGGCGTGAAGCGCCAGTTGCCGTCGGGTTTCGGTTCGAGATGGCGGGTCTCGACGATGTAGCGCACCATGACGTCGCGGTTGGAATCGGGCGCCTCGAAGACCACCGTCGATCTGTCGCAGCCGGGAAAGTTGCCGCCTCCGCTGGCGCGGTAGTTGTTGGTGACGACGATGAACGTCTGGCTGGGATCGATCGGCGCGCCGCGGAAGGCGAGATTGCGGATGCGATGCGCGTCGGGCGCGACGAGCTTGCCGTCCGAATCGTAGCGCGAAGGCTGCGTGACATCGATCTCATAGGTCACGCCGTCGATGACGTCGAAATTATACGAGGCGAAGTTCGCGTCGAGCAGCGGCTGTTCGACCGCGGAGTTCGGGTCGATGTGCAGGAACTGGCCGGCCGAGCGCTCCAGCCATTCGCGCAAGGTCGCGCCGTCGACCTTCACCGCGCGCAAGGCGTTGGGGTAGAGATAGAGGTCGGCGACGTTCTTGATCGCGATGGGCCCAGCTTTGACGTCGGTGTAATAATCCGGGCCGCCGCGCCCTCCCGACTTGAACGGCGCCGCAGCGGACAGGATCGGCACGCCCGCAAGCGCGGGCAAGGTTTCGGCGAGCCGGCTCACGTACCAGATCTGCGCCGCGTTGACGATCTGCACCGAGGGATCGTCGGCGACCAGCGCGAAAAACGAATTGATCGGCGAAGCGATGTCGCCGACGGGCGAGCGGACATAGGCGAGCGTCGCGTCGTGCGCGGCTTGCATGGCGGCGACGACCTTGGGGTCGGCCTCGACCAGCGGTGTGACCATGTCGCCGTCGCGCTTGTAGATCGGCCGCGCTTCGACCTTGGCGCCGGCGACCCGCCAGCCGCCGCCGTCATGCTGCAACTCAAGATCGATGACCGCGAGATGGCTGCCCCAGAAGCCCGGCATGCAGGCAGGCACGCCATGCAAGACGCCCTCGACGACGTCGACGCCGTCGATCCCGGCGAAATCCTGACTAGGCAGGACGAGATGCTGGTGGCCGAGGATCATCGCGTCGATGCCGCCTAGCGCCGCGAGCGCCAAAGCGGCGTTCTCTTCTCCGGGGGCGGGCGGTTTGGGGGATATGCCGGAATGGCAGAGCGCGACGACGAGATCGACGCCCTCGGCGCGCAGCGCGGGGACATGAATGCGCGCGGCTTCGACGATCCCGACGGTGGTCGCCCGGCCGCTCAGATGGCTCTGGTCCCATTGCACGATCTGCGGCGGCGTGAAGCCGATCACGCCGATCCGCAGGCGCTGCTCCGCGCCCGCTTCGTCGCGCAGCTTCGGCTCCAGAATGAGCCACGGCTTGAAATAGTACTCGCCGTCCGGACGCAGAACGTTGCAGCTGAGGGCGGGAAAGTTCGCGCCGGCGAGGGCGGCGTCGAGAACGTCGAGGCCGTAGTTGAATTCGTGGTTGCCGATCGCGCAGGCGGCGTAGCCGAGTTCGTTCATCGCGCCGATCATCGGATGGACGCCGATTTTCTTCGTCCCCATCGACAGAGCCGCGTAATCGCCGAGCGGCGAGCCTTGAATGATGTCGCCATTGTCGAAGAGAAGGACGTTGACGGCTTCGGCGCGCGCGGCGGCGACGAGCGCGGCGGTCTTGGCGAGCCCGACAGTGTCGTCCGGCCTATCGCGATAGTAATCGTAAGCAAAAATGTTGGCGTGGAGGTCGCTGGTGCCGATCAGACGCAGGGAAAGTCCGGCCCTCATGCGATCCTCGAATTCCGGGAGCGAATCAAGACACATTAGAGCGGGCACGCGAAAGTTGAAACCTTTCGCGGCCGCAGTACGCCCGGCTTTCCACTTCTCTGTGTGTCAGAGCACCGCCGCGCCCTCGTGCGGCGTCCCGTTCGCTTGCGGCGCTCCGGGCTTGGCGTCCCAGCCGCCGGGCGGCGTCGACGCTTCGTTGGCGGACGGCAAGGGAGTCGATGTCTTGAACGCGGCAAGCGCCTTGGCGGCGGCCGCCAGGGCCGGAGCATCCATCTTGGCGGCCACTTCGTCGCGCTTCTTCATCGCATCGGAATCGCCCTGCTGGGCCGCCAGCGAGAACCACAGCCAGGATTGACCGAGGTCTTGCGGCACGCCCATCCCGCGCGCGTAGAGAATGCCGAGATTGTACTGGCTGTCGCGGATGCCGAGTTGGCCCGCCTTGCCGAACCATCGCGCGGCTTCGGCATAATCGGGCTTGCCGCCCGCCGCGCCTTCCGCGTTGATGACCGCAAGATTGTGCATGGCGCGGGCGTTTCCTGCCGCCGCCGCCTTCTTGTACCAGGACATGGCGAGCTGCAGATCGCGCGTAACGCCGACGCCCTTCTCGTAGAGCGTCGCCAAGCGGTACTCCGCGACCGGCAGATCGCGAACGGCCGCCTGCTCGAACCATTGTGCGGCGGTGCGCGGGTCCTTGACGATGCCGCGGCCCTCGACGAGCCGCAGCCCCAGTTCGAACTCGGCTTGGGGATCGCCCGCCTTCGCGGCGTCGCGCAGGGATTGCGTCAGGCCGGCGGGAATCGCCGCCATGAGGTCGGCGGGAGGCGGCGTGTAGCTCTTGGCTGGCGCGGGCGGCGCGGCGATCGAACCGAGCGGGGTCCGATCGAGCGCTGCGGGATTGTTCGCCGCCGACAGCGAGCCGAGTTTGGGAAGGTCGGACTTGGCGACGGCGCGCGCCGGCGCCTCCAAGTTGGATCTTTGGACGGCGGACTGCCGAGCGCCGCGCAACTCGACGATCGCGAAGGTGGCGATCACCACGAGGAGCGTCGCGGCGAGAAGAAGAGGCCGCCGTCGCGATGCGAGGAACGCCTTCGCCTGAGCGCCGATCGTCGCCTGCGCGGGCTCGCCGGACTCGACCGTCTCGGCTGCGCGATTGGCGGTCCGATCCTTCGGCGCCGTCTCGGCCAGCGCCGCCTGAGCGGCGCGCCGCGCCGCCGCGATATGGGCGTTGATCGCGCTCTTCGGCGTTGGCGCTACGCTCGATTCTGAGCTCCGCGCCCGCGCGAGCGACGCGCCTGGCTCGAGCAGGAAATCCGAGCCATCGATCGAACGGCGCGGCGCGCCGCCGCGGGGCGCCTCGACGAGCCCGTCTCGCGTCGGCCGCGCCATGACGCGATCGGGGATGTCCCGCAACGTCGCGCCGCTTACGCCAGGCGGCTCCGCCCTCGGCGCCACATGAATGCCGCCGAGCGCCTGGGCGCGGGCGCTCTCGTCGACGCGCGCCACTTCCTCCTCGACGCGCCCGAGGCGATTGACGATTTTTTCCAGAATGTCCTGGAGATTGGCGAGACGCGCTTGGGTGCGCTTGTCGGCGCTCGACTGTTCCGCCCGAAGGTTCGCGAGACCGTCGGCGATGTCGTCGCCGCTGCGAGCCGCGCTCGCCGGCATCGATTGCAGGGCTCGACGCGTCGCGTCGAGTTCGAGGAGCAGATCGGCGACCTTGTGCTCGAGCGCGGCGTTCGACGAAGCGTCGGGATGCAGAGCGTCGAGACGGTCGTGGATTTCGGAGATCTGGTTCGCCAGCGCATCGGCGTCGACGCGCGCGCTGTCGCGGCTGCCCAGTCGCTCGGCCAAGAGCTCGGCCGCCTGTTCGACGAATTTCGGATCGACTTTCGTGGCGGCGCCGAGATCGATTCGATCGTGCAGCGCGCGCAGCGCCTCTTCCAGCGGGCGGGTGTCGATCGCGGCGTCGACCCGCTGGTCGAGACGCGCGCCGAGATCATGGATCATCGCCTTGATTTCGCCCGGCCCGGTCGCGGCGACGGGCCCACGATCCAGCTTCTGGTTGATTTCGCGCAGCAAAGTCTCGAGCGGACGCATGTCGACCGCCGGCGGGGCGAGCTTGGCCCCGAGATCGCGCATCAGATTTTCGATTGGCGTCGTGTCGATCTCGATCGGACGGTCGCCGAGCGTTCGCAGGGCCAGTTCGAGCGGCTTCATGTCGAGGGTCGGGTTGGCGCGCTGCTCGATGCGCGCGCTCAGGTCCTGGAACATCGCCGCGAGCGCGTCCGGACTGGCCGCCGCCGCCACGGGACGGTCGAGCTTCTGGTTGATGTCGCGCAGCGTCGCCTCGAGCTTGGCGGCGTCGGGTTGCGAGCCGGTCTGGCGCTCGACCGACGCGCGGACGCCGTCGATGCGGCGCGCCAGGTCCTCAATGGCGCGCGCATCGATGGCCGGTGCCGGTTGGGGCCGTTGCACGGCTTGATCCATCCGCTCGGCGAGTTGCTCGAGGCGGCGTTCAATCGCCGATAGCGCCGCCGCCGGCGTCGATCGCTCGATTTGCGCCCGCGCGTCGGCGAGGAGCGCGGCGAACCGCGCGGTTTCGGCTTGCGGCGCCGGACTGGCCGCCAATTGCTCGACGCGATCGGCGAGGTCGCCGATCTGCCTCTCCAGGCGCTCGACGGGCACCGGCCGCATGGCCGCGGCGGCGAGAAGGTTGCGGACTTCCTCGGTCTGCGCGCGAATGCGCTCGAACGCCTCGGGATTGATGACGCCCTGGGCGATGGCGTCGACCTTCGCGTCGATCGCGCGAATCTCCCGCTCGAGACCTCGCACCGCGGCTTGCGGGTCATGCGCGCGCAAAGCGTCGCGCAACTGGCCAATCAGCGCGACGAGCGTTTCGCGCACGCCGTTGTCGCGCATCGTCGCGATGCGGTCGCTGAGATCGCGCATCGCGCCTTCCAGGGCGACGACGGCGTTGCGCGGCGCGAGATCGGCGAGACTGCGCGACATCGCCGCGAGCTCGGCGCGCAGTCCCTGGACGTCGGCGGGCGCTTGCGCGCGTTGCTCGCTCTGTTCGCGGCGCATTTGGTCGAGGCGAAGGCTCACGGCCTTGATTTCCTCGCGCAGCGCATCCGCAGGCGCTGTGGCGGACGCCGCCGGCCGGGCCTCGAGGGGCGGCTGCTGCGCCGGCGTCGGCGCTTCGCGCGCGTCGGGGGCGGCGGAAGCGGCGCGCGGGGACGACGCGGGGTCGACGCCGAAATTGCGCCAGCCGCGCTTCTGCCCTTCGGCTTCGAGGCGGGGAGGGGGGGCGCGCGCATCGAGTTCGCTGCGTCGTCGGGCGATCTGCGAGACCGCGTCCCGCAGGTCGATACGCGGACGTTCCAGCGGGCGGGGCCGATCCTGGGCAGCCTCGACGCGGCGCGAGAGCGCGCTCATGCGGGCGTCGATGTCGCGTTCGGTCTCCTCGATACGGGATTCCAGACGGCGGGGCGCCTCGGCGAGGAGGGTTTGCTGGCGAGCCGTGCGCTGATCGATCGCGGCGAGCTTCTCGGCCACCGCCTTCAGCGTCGCGCGTTCCTCGCCGCGGTCGCTTTCGTTGCGTTCGATCCATTGCGCGACCGTTTCGAACGCGCGTGCGGCGCGCGCTTCCGTGCGCTCGGCGCGGCTTTCGATTCGGGCGATCGCCGCCTCGAGCAATTCGTCGGCGCGTCGAACCTCGTCGCGCCTCGGCTCCTGATCGCCGCGTTCGCGCCGCGAGTCGTCACGCGGCCGCGGCCGCGGTTCGTCGCCTGGCCGTTCCTCGCGACGCGCCAGGCGCGAGATGCGTTCGCCGATCGCGTCCAGCCTGTCGTCGCGGTCGAGATCGGCGGGTTGGAGGCCCTGTTCGGCGGCCTTGTCGGCGACCACTTCATCGAGCCAATCGCCCAGGCTCATGCCGGCGCGGCGCGCCGCCTCTTCGGCGAACGCGCGCGTCTCCCGTCCCACGCCTCTGACGTTCCAGGCCGTCGCGCTGCTCATGGTTTCAACCGTCGCCGGCATTGTGTCGATCATCGCGCCGTCGGCTAATCACGGCGCAACAGGCCGATGTTTCGGCGTCCGTGGTGAACAAATCGTTAAGAGCGCCCCAAAATGGGGCAATTGTGCCCTGTCGCAGCGGCTGATGTGATTGTATTGTGGAATAACACAACTGATAGTTGCAATATTTCGGGAATGCGGCATATTCGGCCCTGCGGCGCCAGAACGAGGACAGGAGGTCCTCGCAACTCAGGGGAGCCGACGGAAAGGATTGGCCATGAGGGCAAGTTCGGCATTGGGGAAAGTCGCGGATTCCGAGCGGGATCTCACCGCAAACCGAGGGCGCAAGACGACGAACGGCGCGGGTGAGGTGACGATCGGCGAACTGGCGCGCGAATATGGCGTCACCCTGCGGACGCTACGCTTCTATGAGGACCGCCGCCTGATTCGTCCGCGGCGAATGGGCCATGCCCGTTACTACGGCGGCCCCGATCGCGTTCGCCTGGAAATGATCCTCAGGGGCAAGCAGCTCGGCTTCACGCTCGCCGAGATCAGCGAATTGATCGGGACAGAGGACAACTCCGGCAGGACCGATTTCGAGGAAAGGCTGCGGCCCGCCCAGATCGTCGATCAACTCGATCATCTCGAACGGCAGCGGCGCGATATCGACGAGGCGATCGCAAGGCTCAAGGCGACGCACGAACGCCTGTCGCACGCGGTCAGCGCCGCCTAGGCCTGGCTCCGCCGCGTCTCGACGATGTGCAAGGCTTCGGACAAGGCCATCTCGACGCTCATCCGCGTGGTGTCGAGCAGGACGGCGTCCGGGGCCGCGCGCAAAGGAGCGTCGGAGCGTCCGGAATCGCGCGCGTCGCGTCTGGCGATATCGGCGAGGATGGCGGCGTAATCGACCCTCTCGCCGCGCTGGGCCAATTCCAAGGCGCGGCGCTGCGCGCGCGCCTCGGGACTGGCCGTGACGAAGAGTTTGACGTCCGCCAGAGGGCAGATGACGGTGCCGATATCGCGGCCGTCGAGGACCGCGCCGCCTGGGCGAAGGGCGAAATTGCGCTGCGCGTCGACCAGCGCCGCCCGCACCTCCGGCAACGCCGCGACGATCGACGCGGCTTCCCCCATCTCGCGTCCGCGCAGCCGGTCCTCGTCGAAGTCCGTGAGGCTCAGGCCGCGCGCCGCGGCGACGGCGGCGTCGACGTTGCGGAGATCGTGATCGGCGTTGAGCAGGCTGGCCGCAGTCGCGCGATAGAGCAGGCCGGTGTCGAGATGAGGCAACCCGTAGTGGGCCGCGAGGCGCCGCGCGAGTGTGCCTTTGCCCGACGCCGCGGGTCCGTCGATGGCGATGATCATCCCTGGTGCCCCGAGGCCTCTGCTGTCGCGCCCTGCGGCGCTCTTAAGACCCGCCGCCGGCGCTGTCGACTCTGTCCGGGACTTTCGTCGCCGATCGTCCCCGACGTCTTGGCCGCGCGCGAGCGACTACGCTAAAGTATGCACGATTCGTGGCGTCGATTTCGCGCCCCGCATCCGAGGAGGACAGGGGATGAATTTGACGCCGGCGCAAAAGAAGACGATCCTCGCCTCTTTTCTCGGCTGGACGCTCGACGCCTTCGATTTCTTCCTTCTGACCTTCCTCCTCAAGGACATCGCCAAGGAGTTCGGCGTCGAGGTGCCGCAAGCCGCCTACGCTCTGTTCCTGACGCTGGCGATGCGCTTCGTCGGCGCGTTCATCTTCGGGCAGATCGGCGATCGATGGGGCCGCAGGCCGGCGCTGATGCTCGACATCGTCAGCTATTCCGTGATCGGCGCGCTCGCCGCCTTCTCGCCGAATCTCTCCATATTCCTGCTGCTGCGCGCGCTGTTCGGCGTCGCGATGGGCGGCGAATGGGGCCTCGGCAGCTCGCTGGCGATGGAGTCGATCCCGCCTCGGGCGCGCGGAATGGTCTCCGGCATCCTGCAATGCGGCTATCCCACCGGCTTCCTGCTCGCCTCGGTCGCCTACGGCCTCCTCTACGGGCGCACTTTCGGCGATTACACCATGGGCTGGCGCGGCATGTTCCTGCTCAGCATCCTGCCCGCCTTCCTCGTCCTGTTCATCCGCACCAGCGTGCCCGAATCGCCCGCCTTCATCGAGGCGCAAAAAGTCGGCAAGCCGGGTCTCTGGGAGACGCTCAGCGCGAATTGGAAACTGGCGCTCTACGCCGTCGTGCTGATGATGTGCTTCAACCTCTTCAGTCACGGCACGCAGGATCTGTACCCGACCTTCCTGCAGAAGCAGCATGGCTTCGGTCCTGGGACGGTAAGCTGGATCAACGTCGTCGCCAATCTCGGCGCCATCGCCGGCGGGCTCTCGTTCGGCCACATCTCGGAGAAGATCGGCCGGGTCAATGCGATCACCGTCGCCTCGCTCATCGCCCTGCCGGCTCTGCCGCTGTGGGCCTTTTCGTCGACGCCGATCATGCTGGCCGTCGGGGCCTTCGTCATGCAGATCGCGGTGCAGGGCGCCTGGGGCGTGATTCCGGCGCATCTCAACGAACTGTCGCCCGGCGCGGTGCGCGCGACGCTGCCGGCCTTCGTCTATCAGGCCGGCAATTTCCTCGCCTCCTACAACGGCCCGTTCCAGGCCAAGCTCGCCGAGGACCACGGCGGCAATTACGGCTTGGCGCTGGCGCTGGTGGCCGGCCTCGTCGCCATCGCGATCATCGTCGTGATCCGCTTCAGCCCCGAGCGGCGCGGCCAGATGCTGACGGCGCACTGAGCGCCCTCACACACCGCGTCTCGCGGAGAGAGCGCGGGCTCCAGGGAACGATCGAGCGGAGGGCGTGTCAGTTCACAGCCGCGACACCACCGCGAGGCGCTTGATCCGCCCTTCCTGATAGGCGCGCAGGAACGTGTCGTAGTCCTTGAAGGACACGCAGCCATTGGAGTCGCCGTTCGGGCCGAGCATGTAGGTGTGTGCGAGCAAGCCCGCCCGCCCGAAGACGTCGCCGTCGCCGACCGGCGTCAGCCGCAGCGCCTGCACCCCGTGGAACAATTGCTCTCGTGGCGTCAGGTCGTAAATATCCGGCGGCGTCGCGCCGCGACCGCGCTCGTTGACATAGCGGGGATCGTCCAGCCGATCGCCGAGACCCGAATGGGCCTCGAGCCGCGTACCGTCGGGCAGATAGACCGTGCGCGCCGAGATGTCGTAGACGGCCGTCCATTGGTCGTATCCGGACGGCGGCGTCGATTTGCCGAAGAACGAGAAGCCGGACGAATGATCCGTCGCCGCGAGCGCGGCGCTCCTCGTCGGGCCTGCGGCGTGGCTTTCCGGTTCCGCGTAGGCGACGACGGCGCCGTTGGAGGGGCGCGCGACCCCGAACAGTTTCTCGAAGATGTTGCGGTCGTCCGGGGCCGGCGCCGTCTCGGCCGCGACCTTGTCGTTGGGTTGTGGCGCGCGGCGAACCAGACGCGCGGCGGGCCCCAGCCATGAGGGACGAGGCGGCGGCAGAGGCGCGGCCTCGTCGAGCCCCGCCACATCCCGCTTCGTCGGCGGCGCGATCTGGGGCCCCGCGTTCGGCCCGGCCGAAGAGGGCGCGGTGGTCTCGAGGCTCGCTTGCAGGGTATCGGGGCTCGGCGCGGCCGGCTTCGTGTCCGGGGCCGGCTTCGCGTCATGGAACAAATCGACGAGCTGGCCGTATGGATTGGCGAGGGGGGTGTTGAGGCTGACGAGCTCGCCGTAGGGGTTTGAGGCCTTCTCCACCGGCGCTGGCGCGACCGCCGCTACGGCGACAGGCACGCGCGCGGCAGGATGGGCTACAACGAGGTCCGGAGCGGCAGGCGTATACGAATGAGGGACCCACCGGACCATGCACGCGGCGAAAGCCAACGCAATGCCCCAAGGAAGGATCCGTAGAATGGCTTGTCGAGGGTCGCGTCCGCCGTGGTCGAACGTGACCTCGCCGAATATTGGATCGATTGCCTGCATGCTTCGCCTACGCTCACGCCTCAACTCGGTGTGAGATTACAGGGAACATGTTTAGACCCGATTAACTCACTTCGCTGATTAAGACCAGCGAAATGGGCAAAATATGGCGGGCCTCGCGCCCCCGAACGGGCTTGATTGCCTCCCGCGGGCTCGGCCGGCGAGCCTACCCCCGCCTTTTTCTTCCCGCCCCGCCCTTCGGCCGCGCCTCGCCGCCACCCCAGTTGTGGGGGCCCATATCGGCGTCGGTCGGCTTGTGGGCGCGGCTGGCGGGCATGTTGGCGGCGCGGCCGTATTGGCGCTCGCCGGTATAGCCGCCGCCCGCCGCCTCGATCGCGCTCTGCCGGGCGAGCGGATCGTCGCCGATCGCCAGTTCGACGGTCTGCAGGCGCTTGATCTCGTCGCGCAGGCGCGCCGCCTCCTCGAATTCGAGATTGCCGGCCGCCTCCTTCATGCGCTTCTCGAGATCGGCGATCGTCGCCTTGAAATTGTGCCCCAGGGGCGCGGCGCCCTCGCGCCCGGCGAGGCCGACGTCGACGGTGACGTGGTCGGCTTCATAGACGGAGTTGAGGATGTCCTGGATGCCGCGGCGGATCGACGCCGGCGTGATGCCGTTCTCCTTGTTGTACGCCTCCTGCTTGGCCCGGCGGCGGTTGGTCTCCTCGATGGCGCGCTGCATCGAGCCGGTGACGGCGTCGGCGTAGAGGATCACCTTGCCGTCGACGTTGCGCGCCGCGCGCCCGATCGTCTGCACCAGCGAAGTCTCAGAGCGCAGAAAGCCCTCCTTGTCGGCGTCGAGAATCGCCACCAGCGCGCATTCGGGAATGTCGAGGCCCTCGCGCAGCAGATTGATGCCGACCAGCACGTCGAAAGCGCCGAGGCGCAGGTCGCGGATGATCTCGATCCGCTCGATGGTGTCGATGTCGGAATGCATGTAGCGCACGCGCACGCCGTTCTCGTGCAGATATTCGGTCAGGTCCTCCGCCATCCGCTTGGTCAGCGTCGTCACCAAAGTGCGATAGCCTCGCAGCGCGACCGTCTTCACTTCGCTCAGGAGGTCGTCGACCTGGGTGCGCGCCGAGCGGATCTCGACCGGCGGATCGATCAGCCCGGTCGGGCGGATGACCTGCTCGACGAAGACGCCGCCGGTCTGCTCCATCTCCCATTTGCCGGGGGTCGCCGAGACATGGACGGTCTGCGGCCGCATCGCCTGCCATTCCTCGAAGCGGAGCGGCCGGTTGTCCATGCACGAGGGCAGGCGGAAGCCGTATTCGGCGAGCGTCGCCTTGCGGCGATAGTCGCCTTTGTACATCGCGCCGATCTGCGGAACGGTGACATGGCTTTCGTCGGCGAAGACGAGGGCGTTGTCGGGCAGGTATTCGAACAAGGTCGGCGGCGGTTCGCCGGGCAGGCGGCCGGTGAGATAGCGCGAATAGTTCTCGATGCCGGCGCACGAGCCCGTCGCCTCCAGCATTTCCAGATCGAACAACGTGCGCTGTTCGAGCCGCTGCGCCTCCAGCAGGCGCCCATGCGCGTGCAGGAAGTCGAGCCTCACCTTCAGCTCTTCCTTGATCGCCTTGGTCGATTGCAGCAGCGTCGGGCGCGGCGTCACGTAATGGCTGTTGGCGTAGACTTTGACGAATTCGAGGTCCTGCGTCTTTTGCCCGGTGAGCGGATCGAATTCCGCGATCGTCTCGATCTCGTCGCCGAAGAAGCCGATGCGCCAAGCGCGATCTTCATAGTGGGCGGGGAACAGTTCGATCGTGTCGCCGCGCACGCGGAACACGCCGCGGGAGAAATCGCCCAGCGAGCGCTTGTACTGCAGCGCCACGAGATCGGTGATGATCTGGCGCTGATCGACCTTGTCGCCGACGGCCAGCGAGAAGGTCATCGCGGTATAGGTCTCGACTGACCCGATGCCGTAGATGCAGGACACCGAGGCGACGATGATGACGTCGTCGCGCTCCAGCAGCGAGCGCGTGGCGGCGTGGCGCATGCGGTCGATCTGCTCGTTGATCGAGGATTCCTTCTCTATGTACGTGTCGGTGCGCGGCACATAGGCTTCGGGCTGGTAATAATCGTAGTACGAGACGAAATATTCGACCGCGTTGTCGGGAAAGAAGCTCCTGAACTCGCCGTAGAGCTGCGCCGCCAACGTCTTGTTGGGGGCCAGGATGAGCGCTGGCCGCTGCGTCGCCTCGATGACCTTGGCCATGGTGAAGGTCTTGCCGGACCCGGTGACGCCGAGCAGCACCTGATCGCGCTCATGCGCCCCGACGCCGGCGACGAGGTCGCGAATGGCCTCGGGCTGGTCGCCCTTGGGCTCGAACTCCGAGACGACCCGGAGGCGGCGTCCGCCTTCCGACTTCTCCGGCCGCTCCGGCCGATGCGGCGTCCACGGCGGCCGATCGCGAATGTTCGGATCGCCCTGCTCCAGGAGCGCCTGCAGCGACTCGATCGTCGCGGCCGCGCCGGTCATGCCGCGCGGATGCGAATCGGCGAGCGCGTAGGGCGCCTGCGGCGCCTCTGCGAGAGTTTGCGGCTTGTCGACCAAGGCGGGGTTCAGCAACGCCGCGAGATGCTCGTCGAGCGGATGGACCTCGGGCTTGGCGGCTTTGGCGCGCGTCGGGCGCGAAGCGGACTTGGCGGGTTTCGGCATGCCGCCAATATGGGGGCAAACGGCCGCCGGGGGAAGGCGAGGCGGTCGCCCGCCGCGCTAGAAAATGGCGACGGCGCGCGCGGCCCCGACCGCGGCGCGCCGGCTTTTCGGTCGGCTCATCTCGCGCTTCCGCAGCGCACCCACGTGCTCTCACCGTAGGCTTCGGGGTTGGCCAGGACCTCGAGGCACCGCACGCTGTCGGGACCGTGGTCGCCGATGGCGGCGTTCCCGCTCGTCGCGACTCCGACGGACGCGGCGGCGCCTCCGTTCGGACTCGGGACGCCGCTCGTGCTCGAGGGCGAACTCGCCGTACTGCCGGTCGAGCTTGAAGTGTTCCCGGCCGGGCTCGCGGCGTTGCCGGTCGAGGCGGCGGCGGTGCTGGCGGTCGCGCTGCTGTGCATCCTGCCATGCATCTTGCCGTTCGAGCTCGCGCTCTCGACCGGGCTCGTGACGGCGGCGATCGAGACGGTCTCTTTGCCGCGCCGGCCGAACCTGCCGCCGAACTTGCCGCTCATCTTGCCGTGCGCACTGCTGCTTATGGAGGCGTGCGCCGCCGAACCGTTGGCGCTTGCGGAGGCGCTGACCCCATTGCCGTTCGCGCCCGAAGGGGCGCTGGCGCCGGCCGAGCCGCCGGTTTTGGCCATCGCGGTCCCGGACACGACAAGCGCGAATACAAGAGCCATCGCGCTGACCGTCAGTCGGCCGAGCAACAGTGATCCCTTCCGAATCTCAGCCATGAGATCCTCCTTGGCTTCAATCCACCTATTCGTGGTCGCGGGGATCGATAAAATCGCTCGGAGTGTCGAAAGTTCCTATGCAAATGCGCAAGGTTAACGGTCAGGAGCCGTCGCAAGCTCTCGCATGCTTGACGCGCCAGAGCGGTCACCGCGGCTTCGTCAAAGAAGCGTCGGAAACATCTGGCGGTTTTGCGGATCTTCTCGCCTTATCGGCTTCGGCCGCGCTGGCCGAAAGACCGGAGCGGCGAGCTTGTTCAATTTAAGTTTAACCCACCCCCGGCTTGTTGCCGGCGGCCGAAGTCTATATCCAAATATTTCCCGCAACATTTGAGATCGAATCATGCCTTCCACCAAATCTGAGTTTGCCGACCCGCTCGATTTGACCGGCGAAATCGTCTCGGCGTTCGTCGCGTCGAATTCATTGCGCTCGACGGAATTGCCGGCCCTCATTCTGGCGGTGCACGCCAGGCTGACGAGCCTCGCGAGCGGAGCGGCGGCGCCAAGCGCGCCCGAAGCGGAGGCGCCGACGCCGGCGGTCTCCATTCGGAAGTCGGTCACTCCGGATTATCTCGTCTGTCTGGACGACGGCCTCAAGTTCAAGTCCTTGCGGCGCCACTTGACGGTGCTGGGGATGACGCCGGAGCAATACCGGGCGAAGTGGAAGCTGCCCGCCGATTATCCGATGGTGGCCGCCAATTACGCGGCGCAGCGATCGGAGTTGGCGAAGAAGATCGGTCTCGGCCAAACCCGCCGGGAAGACCTCTCCGACCGTAAGTCCCGTCGGCCGCGCAAGGCGGCGGTCTGATCGTCCCCTGCTCTTCGACGGCTCGAGGGCGTGGCGGCGACGCCTCGTCGTGATATTGGCCCCGCCCTCGCCCCATGCCCACTCGGCTCGACACCCTGCGCGTCCTCTCCCGCCCCGGCCAACGCGCGCGGGGCTGGCTGATCGCGGGCCCGTTTCGCATCGCCTGCGCGCTCGGGCCTGCGGGGATCGTGCGCGACAAGCGCGAAGGAGACGGGGGCACGCCGGCGGGACGATTTCGGCTGCTCTGGGGCTATTGCCGCATTGACCGTCCGCGCCCGCGCGCCGGCGGCGTGGCGCTGCGACCGCTGCGGCGCGACACCGGCTGGTGCGAGGATTCCGCGAGCCCGCGCTACAACAGGCCGGTGCGACTGCCGGCCGCCGATTGCACCGACCGGATGTGGCGCGAGGACGCGCTCTACGACCTGGTTTTCGTGCTCGACCATAATTTCACCCGGCGATGCAAGGGCCGCGGCAGCGCGATCTTCTTCCATCTCGCGCGTCCTGATCTCACGCCGACGGCTGGCTGCGTCGCGATCTCCGCATCCGACATGCGCAAGCTCGCGCCGCGTCTGGCGCGAAACGCGACGATGTGGATCGGGTAGGCCGGCCCCTTAGCCGTTACGCTTGCCGCGACACAGGAGCGCGCGCCAGCGCCAGTCCGGCGGCGCGCTCGAGATGGCCGCGCATCGCGGCTGCCGCGCCGGCGGAATCCTGCGCGAGGATCGCCCGCGCGATGGCGCGATGCTCGATGACCGACTTTCGCAGCACATTGTCGGTCAGCGCCTCTCCGACCTGGGCCATGATCAGCGGCAGATGCAGGCGCATCGACAGCTCCTGCAGTTGGAGATTGCCGGCGAGGCGCATGACGGCCTCGTGGAACGCGGCGTTTTCCCTAAGGTACTCACAGGCCTCGCGCGGCGCGTCGGAGAATATTATTTGGATGTCCTCGGCGAATTGCGCGCGCGCCTCCGGCTCCGACGCCTCGGCGGCCAGGCGCGCGGCGAGGGATTCCATCTCGACCCGGATCTGGAACAGTTCACGCACCTCGCGCGGCGATAGACGCCGGACCACCGCGCCGCGATGCGGCGCGTGTTCGATCAGCCCCTCCGCGGCGAGCCGCCGCAGCGCCTCGCGAACGGGGCCCCGGCTCACCGCGAAGCGGGCGGTGAGGTCGCATTCGACCAGTCGTTCCCCTGGGGGAAGACGATGCGCGAGAATGTCGTCGCGCAGGCGCTCGACGATATGCGCGACCGTCGCGCCGTGCGGCGGCGCGTTGCTCGCCTTCGGCGCCGTTCTCGATTGGTCCATCCCTGCAACGTCCGACATCGCAACCGCCGATTCGATCTCAGCATGACGCCAAAATGCGCAAGCTCAAAGAGTTTGCCCGACTCGGCGCTTGACGAGGACAGCTTCGATGTTATTGTCCTACAATCATAGCGGCCGGACAAGGCGCACGACGCGGAGGGAGCGATCATGCTGATCGGCAAGCGCGGCGCGGCGTCGACCGCGATCTCGAGCGCCGACGCCGAGCGCATCGTCATTCGCGGCTGCGATCTCGCCTCGGACCTGATGGGCCCGGCGAGCTTCACCGAGTTCTTCTTTTTCCTCGCGACCGGGCGCAGGCCGAGCGCCGAGCAGCGCTTTTTTCTCGATCTGTCGCTTGTCGCGATCGCCGAGCACGGCCTCACGCCAACCGTGCAGGCCGCGCGGATGACCTACGCCGCCGATCCTGCGGCGCTGCAGGGCGCGGTCGCCGCCGGCATTCTCGGCTGCGGCACGGTCGTTTTGGGGACTGCAGACCTCGCTCGCACGCTGATCGACGAGGTCCTGGCGCGGATCGACGCCGGAGTATCGCCGGACGACGCCGCCGAGGCCGTCGCGCGCGAGCGGCGCGCCGCCGGCCGAACCCTCCCTGGATACGGCCATCCCCTGCACAAACCGCTCGATCCGCGCGCCGAACGCATGTTCGCCCTGGCGCGCGAGCGCGGCGTCGCCGGACGCGCGATGGATTGCGCGACGCGCCTGACTGGGGCGGCCGCTCGCGTCTGGGGCAAGCCCCTGCCGATGAACGTCTCGATGGCGATCGCCGCCACATTGCGCGATCTCGACGTTCCCGCCGCGGTGGTTCGCGGCGTTCCGATCCTGGCGCGCACCGCCGGCCTGATCGCCCATCTCGCCGAGGAGGCGGAGACGCCGATCGGCTTCTATATGGCTTCTCAGGCCGAAGCGGCGATCCGCTATTCCGGCGACGGCGCGGAGGACGCTTCGTCGTGAGCATGGTCGAGCCCGATATCGAGGCCGCGCCGTGGGACGGGCAAGCCGGCCGCGACGATCCGCTCTATCAGGCTCAGATCGCCTATCTCTTCGAGCGCTCGCGCTTCTATCGCGATAAGCTCGGTCGCGCCGGCTTCGATTCGCCCGCTTCGCTCGGCGGGCTCGCTGCGATCGCCGCGCTGCCGTTCACCGAAAAGGACGAACTGCGCCGCTCGAGAAGCTCGGATGAGCCGATCGGGACGCATTTGACCGCTTCGCCCAGCGAGATCCTGCGCATCTATTCGACCAGCGGCACGACGGGAACGCCGAGCTACATCCCGCTGACCGCGTCCGATCTCGAAGTCTGGGTGCGCACGTCGGCGCGCAGCTACGCGGCGTCCGGCATCGCGCGCGGCGAGCGGCTCATCTCGACCTACAACGCCGGCCCGTTCGTCGCCGGCGCGGCGCTCGACGCCTTCGCCAGGCTCGGCCTTTGTCACATCCCCGTCGGCACGGGAAGCACCGAGCGGCTGATGGCGGCGGTAGAGCTGCTGAAACCAAGCGTCGTCGCGCTGACCCCGTCCTATGCGCTGCATCTCGCGGAATGGGCGCAAAAGCGCGGCTTCGACTTGACTGCCTCGAGCGTGAAACGGCTCATGGTCGCCGGCGAGCCCGGCGGCGGCGAACCGGCGATGCGCGCCAAGCTGGAGGCGGCCTGGGGCGCTGGAGTCACGGAGGCGATGGGCATCGGCGACATCTCCGTTTCGCTTTGGGGCGAATGCGAGGCGAAGTCGGGTATGCATTTTTCCGGCCGCGGCTTCGTCCACTTCGAGCTGATCGATCCGGCGAGCGGCGCCACGATCGAATTGCGCGACGGCGCCGAGGGCGAACTCGTGCTGACCCATCTCGTCAACCGCTCCGCGCCGTTGTTGCGCTTTCGCACCCGGGATCACGTGCGGCTCGGCGTCGGACCCTGCGCCTGCGGGCGCACCGCGCCGCGAATGCGCTGCATCGGCCGCACCGACGACATGCTGATCGTCAGGGGCGTCAATGTGTTTCCCTCCGCTTTGCGCGAAGTCGTCCATCAATTCGCCCCCGAGGTGACCGGCGTCATCATGATCCGGCCGCGCGCTCCGGGCGTGCGCCAGGAGCCGCCCTTGCCGGTGACCGTCGAGGTCGCGCGAAGCGGCAGCGAAGGCCTCGCCGAGCGCATCCGCGCGCGAATTCGCGACACGCTGCTGGTGACGACGGACATCGAACTGACGGCGGCGGGAAGCCTGCCGCGCAGCGAATACAAGTCAAAGCTCGTGGAAAAGGCGTGAATGGAGGCGTCGATGAACAAGCTGCAAACCCAGGGGCTGCATCACATCACGCTCGTCGGCGCCGATCGGCAGACCTCGATCGACTTCTGGGAGGGGCTGCTCGGGATGCCCTTCGTGTTCGAACAGCCCAATCTCGACAATCCGGCCGAGAGCCACATCTATTTCGATCCCGGCGACGGGCGGCTGATCACCGTCTTCACTCGCGAGGATCGCAAGCCGGTGCAGCGCCGCACGCCGACCGACATCGGCTGCGTCCATCACATCGCATTCAACGTTTCGCGCGCCGTCTTCATGCAGGCGGTCGAGCGGCTGGACGGGCGCGGCGTCAAGCACACCGGCGTTCGCGACCGCAAGATTTTCGACGCGATCTATTTCGAGGATCCGCTCGGCCTGCTGATCGAGCTCTCCTGCTACAAGTTCGAGCCGCCGTTCGGCCACTCGCACGCCGACGTGCTGTTCGAAGCGCACAAGCTGCGCGTCGCCGCGGGCGACCGCGAGATCGCCGAGGTCCATCTCGCCAATGCGATCGAGCTCATCGTCGCGCGATCGCGCGGGAGCCTGTCGACCGACCGGACGGCCAAGAATCCTTACGACCGCCGGCCGGCCGGCCGAGCGTAATTCGACGACGGCTGATGATCGCCGAAACAAGGGAGGAACCTATGTCCGCAATCAAGTTGCATATGCTGAAGCCGAGCGTGAACAACATGTCGGCGCGCGTCTTCTTGCGTGCGGCGGGCCTGGAATTCACCGAGGACGACGTCTGGGGCAAGACGCGTTCGGAGGAATTCATGGCGCGCAATCCGGCTCATCTGACGCCGATGATCGAAGCGCCCGATCTGCCCAAGGGCGTGGTGTGGGAAAGCTGCGCGATCATGCAGTATCTCTCCAACAAGCACGATCTCGACCGTTTCTATCCCAAGGCGCCCGAAGCGCGCGCGATGGTCGACAGCGCGATGTTCTATCTTATCGGCACGCTCTATCCCTTAGTCGCGCGCGCGACTTATCCCGCGCTCGGCTTCCCGCAATATGCCGGCGAGGTCGGCGCCAGCGACGCCGATCCGAGCGCCAAGGACGCGGCGCAGAAAGCGGCCGCGGCGGCGATCGGCGGGCCGCTGGAGGTGTTCCACACCTTCTACATGGACGGCAAACCCTTCATCGGCGGCGCCCAGCCGTCGATCGCCGACATCAGGCTCGCCGCGACGCTGGAATTCCTCGCCGTGATCGACTACCCCCTGCCGGCTTGGGCGACGCAGTTCATGACGGCGATGGAGAGATCGCTCGGCAAAGCTTATGCCGAACCGGCGGCGGACGTGCGGGGATACGTTGCGCACGTGAAGTCGCAGATGAATTAACGCGCGCGGCGACGCGCTCGGCGGATGTGAGGGGAGTCGCGGTCGGGCGGGGTGATTGGCCGCGCCGTCGCGGCTTGTCGCCTCGCATTGTCTGGTGCGGCAGCCGCTATCTGCAAGCCATGGCGTCCTTACCGCGCGTGCTTCTCACGCTGCTTCTCGCAGCCGTTCTAACCGCGCCCGCGATCGCCGCGGGCGCGGCCTCTTCGGATGACGGTCCCGCCTACGGACCGCAACTCGAAGGCTTTCCCTATCCCTGGCCGGTGTCGCACTTCCGTTTCGTGTCGCAGGGCGTCACGCTCGACATGGCCTATATGGACGTGAAGCCGGAGAAGCCGAACGGCCGCGTCGCCGCTCTATTGCACGGCAAGAATTTCTGCGCGGCGACCTGGCGGTCGACGGTCGAGGCGCTGACCAGCGCCGGCTATCGCGTCATCGCGCCGGACCAGATCGGCTTCTGCAAGTCGAGCAAGCCGGCGGGCTACCACTTCAGCTTTCAGCAGCTCGCGGCCAACACCCGCGGGCTGCTCGCCTCTGTGGGCGTGACGCGGGCGACGTTGATCGGGCACTCGACCGGCGGGATGCTCGCCATCCGCTATGCGCTGATGTTTCCGGACAATGTCGACCAGCTCGCGCTGGTCGATCCCATCGGCTTGGAGGATTGGCAGGCCAAGGGCGTCCCGTGGCGCAGCGTCGATCAATGGTATCAGCGCGAACTGCGGACCAGCGCCGAGGGCATCCGCGACTACGAGCGCGCGACCTATTATGCGGGCGCATGGGCGCCGGCCTACGAGCCCTGGGTGCAGATGCTTGCCGGGATGTACCGCGGCCCGGGACGCGAAAGCGTCGCCTGGGATTCGGCTCTCCTCGACGAAATGATCTTCACCGAGCCGGTGGTTTACGAGTTCGATCGTCTGACGCCGCCGGTGCTGCTGATCGTCGGCGACAAGGACACGACGGCGATCGGCAAGGATCTGGCGCCGCCGGCGCTGCGCGCGACCTTGGGCGACTATCCGGCGCTGGCAAGGCGGCCGCCGCGCGCATGCCGCACGCCCATTTGGTCGAATTCCCGGATCTCGGCCACGCGCCGCAGATTCAGGCGCCCGAGCGTTTCCACAAGGTGCTGCTCGATGGGTTGAGCGCGGCCGCGCCGCCCGCTCCCGGCGCCGGAGGCAGCCCGTGAGGGCGCGCTGCCCGATCACGATTATTTGAACGCGTCGACGCATTCGCACTCGAGGCGTCGCGCCCAAGCAATCGCGCGCCTCGCGAACGAAGGCGGCCGGGATCGGCGGCCGCGCGCCGCTCGCACGGCGCTCGGGGACCGCCAGCGTTAATGCGCCATTTAGTCTTCCACGACAATTTGAACGAAGAGGCGGCCAATCCAGGCGGCCGTCAGAGACTCGTTTCAAGGACGCTGCTTCCCATGTCGACGCTCGCCACTAATTCGCCTCATCGTCATTTTCTTGGATCGATCCGCGCGCGCCTGCTGGGCATCGTCGCGCTGTTTGGCATTGCCCTCGTCGCGATGGTCGCCACGCTCACCTGGATGGATGCGCGCGACATCTACTCGGGGCGGCAGGACGAATTGAGAACCGTCACCGAGGTCGCCTACAAGGACGTCGAGCAACAATACGACGAGTTCAAGAAGGGGACGATTTCCGAGGCGGACGCGCAAACGCGCGCCAAGGCCAGCCTGCGCGCGATGCGATACAATACCAACGATTACATCTTCGTCCTCGATAAAAACACCATCACCCTAGTTCTCGGCGTGCGCCCGGACCAGGAGGGCACGGACGGATCGAAGCAGAAGGATCCGAGCGGCAAGTATTTCAGCGTCGAAATGACCCGGCTCGCGGCTGAAAAAGGCCAGGGCTTCGTCGACTATCAATACCCCAAGCCGGGCGCGCCGCTCGATCAGCCATCACCGAAACTGTCCTACGTGAAGGGCTTCGCGCCGTGGCAGTGGACGCTCGGCACCGGCATGTACGTCGACGACATCGACGCGATGATCTGGACGAGAGTTTTCTGGACGGGCGCGACCGCGCTCGCCTTCCTCCTCGCCATCGGCGGGTTCGCCGGCGTCGTGATGTTCCGACTGTCGAATCGTCTCGACAGCCTGAGCACGGCGATGACCGCGCTCGCCTCCGGCGAAAGCGACGTTGCGCTGCCGCCGATCTCCAGCAACGACGAGGTCGGAGACATGGCGCGGGCGGTCCAGATCTTCAAGCAGAACGCGTTGGACCGGGTGCGGCTGGAGGCGGAGGCGGTCGCCAACCGCTCCGCGGCCGAATCGGAGCGCGAACTCACCGCGGCCGAGCGGGCCAAGGCCGCTGAGGAGCAGGCCGAAGTCGTGCGCCGCCTGGGCGCGGGGCTCAAGGATCTCGCCGGCGGCGACCTGATGGTGCGCCTGGGCGACGGCTTCTCGCCGACCTATGCGCAGATCCGCGACAATTTCAACGAGGCGATCGACCGGTTGAAGACGACCATTCTGTCGGTGGTCGCCAGCACCGGGGCGATCGAGTCGGGCACACAGGAAATTTCCGTCGCGTCCGACGATCTGTCGCGCCGCACCGAGCAGCAGGCGGCCAATCTCGAGCAGACCGCCGCGACGCTGGGCGAGGTGACCGCCACAGTGAGGAAGTCCGCCGAGGGCACCAATCATGCACGGCAGGTGGTGGCCGCCGCCGATGAGGACGCCAAGCGGAGCGCCGTGGTGGTCCGCCAGGCGGTCGATGCGATGAGCGCGATCGCCAAGTCCTCGCAGCAGATCAGCCAGATCATCGGCGTCATCGACGAGATCGCCTTCCAGACCAATCTGCTCGCCTTGAACGCGGGCGTCGAAGCGGCGCGCGCCGGCGAAGCGGGCAGGGGCTTCGCGGTGGTGGCGTCCGAGGTGCGCGCGCTCGCCCAGCGCTCGGCGGAAGCGGCCAAGGAGATCAAGGGGCTGATTTCCGATTCGACGGTCCAGGTCGACGAGGGCGTCAAGCTGGTCGCCGAGACCGGCCGCTCGCTCGAGCGCATCATGACTCAAGTCAGCGAGATCAACGCGGTGGTGGGCGACATCGCGGCGGGAGCGCAGGAGCAGTCGACCGCGCTGCAGGAGATCAATTCCGCCATTGAACAGATGAACCTGGTGACGCAGCAGAATGCGGCGATGGTCGAGGAATCCACCGCGGCCGGCCATTCCCTCACGGAGGAGACGGCGAAGCTGTCGCAATTGATTGGCCAGTTCCGGGTCGGTCGGGGCGCCAGCGACGAGGCGATGCGCCGCGAGTTGCAGAAGACTGCGCCGCACGCCTTCCGCACGCCGGCCAGGGCCGCGTCGGCCGCGGTCCCTGCGGCGGCTGCCCGTCGAGCGCCGGCGAAGGCCAAGGCCGCGGGCGGCGCGCCTGCCGCGCGCGCAGTCGGGGATTGGGAAGAGTTCTGAGAGGCGGGCTCCTCGCGTCGCGCGTCCGTCGAACCTTTCGTTTGCGGAAAGGCGCCTGAAGGGCTGGATGAGGGCGAGCCCCTCGTCCTCGTCCCTCTCTCGCATGGGGCGTCCGCCGAACGCCGGTCTGCCAAGGGCTTCGCGCCGGCGATTGTTAATTACAAATCCTTCATCTTCGGGCCATCCTTGCGTTAGGCGCGGAGCGCGATGTTGCGCTCTGCGCCGCCGCGCGAGAGGCGCGCCGAGCGCCCCCCATGGAGCCTTTAATGTCGTCAGCCCTAATTCCGCAGTCCCCTCGACGCTCGGCGCGCGCCGCGTTGCTCGGCGCGGTCGCCCTCCTCGCGCTCGGCGCCGTGGCCTTCGAGAATGGGGCGCTGACGCCCGGCAATGCTGTCGCCGCGACGCAGACGTCCTCCGGCCCGGCTTCCTTCGCCGACGTGGTCGATCGTGTGAAGTCGTCGGTGGTGTCGGTCAAGGTCAAGGTCGAGGACGGCGGCGACACGGATTTCGACTCGGATGGCGGGCCCCAATTTCCGCCCGGCAGCCCGTTCGAGCACTTCTTCAAGCATTTCGGCTTCCCCGACGACAATAACGGCGACGGCTCGTCGCCGCGCCACGAGCATCATCAATCGATGGCGCAGGGCTCCGGGTTCTTCATTTCCTCCGACGGCTACATCGTCACCAACAATCACGTCGTCGATCACGCGACCGAAGTGACGGTCACGACCTCGGACGGCAAGACGATCGGCGCCAAGGTGATCGGCATCGATCCGAAGACCGATCTCGCCTTGCTCAAAGCCAAGGAGGGCGGCCCCTATCCATTCGTCCAGTTCGCTTCGCAGCCGCCGCGGGTCGGCGATTGGGTGATCGCGGTCGGCAATCCCTTCGGCCTCGGCGGCACGGTGACTGCGGGCATCGTCTCGGCGCGCGGCCGCGATATCGGCTCCGGCCCCTATGACGACTTCCTGCAGATCGACGCTCCGGTCAATCACGGCAATTCTGGCGGCCCGACCTTCAACACCGACGGCCAGGTGGTCGGTGTCAACACTGCGATCTTCTCGCCCTCGGGCGGCAGCGTCGGCATCGGGTTCGCGATCGCCAGCGACGTGGTCAAGAACGTGGTCGAACAGCTCAAGGCCAACGGCGTCGTGCAACGCGGCTGGCTCGGCGTCGAAATCCAGACGGTGACGCCGGATCTGGCCGACAACCTCGGCGTCAAGAACGCCTCGGGGGCGCTGGTCGCCAAGGAAACGGCCAATTCGCCGGCGGCGCAAGCTGGCGTGAAGGTCGGCGACGTCATCACCTCGGTCAATGGCGAGACAGTTGCCGATCCCAAGGATCTCGCGCGCCGCATCGCCGCGCTCGGGCCGAAGAAGACCGCGGATCTCGCGATTTGGCGCAACGGCGCGGCGCAGACCGTCGCCGTGACGCTTGGGACGATGCCGATGGACAAGGCGAGCGCCGAAACGCCTGCCGCCAAATCCGACGACGCGGCGCCCCTCGCCTTGCTCGGCCTGAAGTTGGAGCGCGCGCCCGCCGGCGCTAACGGCGTCGCCGTCGTCGACGTCGATCCCGATAGCGTCGCGGCCGACCGCGGCATGGAGGTCGGCGACGTGATCCTCGAGGCGGCCGGCAAGCCGGTGACGCGCCCGGGCGATGTAGCCGACGCCCTCCAGGCGGCCAAGAAGGATGGACACAAGTCAGTGCTGCTGCGGGTGAAGTCAGGCGACATGGTTCGCTTCATGGCTCTGCCTGTAAAGACGTCCTGACCCCAACGAGCTTGGCCCCGTCTCCCCCCGCGGGGCCATTTTCACCGGATGACGCGCATTCTCCCCCGCCCCGCGCGCTCCGGTGAACGGCGGCAGGCCAGTCCCCCAAATGGCCTGCCGCCATTTTTTTGCGCAAGCCGGTGGAGCCGCTATATGTCGTCCATGCGGATTCTGATCATTGAAGACGATCGCGACGCTGCGGCCTATCTCGTCAAGGCGTTCCGCGAGGCCGGCTACGCCGTCGACCATGCCGCCGACGGCGTCGGCGGTTACGATCTGGCGCAGGAAGGCAGCTACGACGTCGTCATCGTCGATCGCATGCTGCCGAAGATGGATGGGTTGTCGCTGATCGGCGCCCTGCGCGCCCAGAAGATCGAGACGCCGGTCCTGATCCTGTCGGCGCTCGGCCAGGTCGACGACCGCGTCAAGGGCCTGCGCGCGGGCGGCGACGACTATCTCGCCAAGCCCTATTCCTTTTCCGAGTTGCTCGCCCGCGTCGAGGCGCTTGCCCGCCGCCGTCCCAAGGGTGCGCCCGAAGAGACCTCGTACCGGCTCGGCGATCTCGTGCTCGATCGCCTCTCCCACAAGGTGACGCGCGCCGGCGAAGAGATCATCCTGCAGCCGCGCGAATTCCGCCTGCTCGAATATCTCATGCAGAACGCCGGCAAGGTGGTCACGCGCACGATGTTGCTCGAACACGTCTGGGACTATCATTTCGATCCGCAGACTAACGTCATCGATGTGCATGTCTCGCGCCTGCGCGCCAAAATCGATCGGGATTTCGACGCGCCCATGCTGCACACGGTGCGCGGGGCGGGATACATGATCCGTGACGGCTCTCGTTAAGCTCTTTCGCGCCACGGCGTTCAAGCTGACGCTCGCCATTCTCGGCCTCAGCGCCGTCGGCGCCGGATTGGTGCTGGGCGTCGTCGCCTGGCAGGTCATCAAGCTTTTCGACGACGAGATGCGGCAGACGATCGAAGCGGAAGCCAACGGCCTCGCCGAGCAATATCAGGTCGGCGGCATCCGCCGGCTCGGCGCGACCATCGAGGCGCGCGCGCGCCGGCCGGGATCGTCGCTTTATCTCCTGACCGACAGCGCCGGCGAGCCGCTCGCCGGCAATGTCGCGCAATTGCCGGCGGGAGTCATCGATCGCACGGGCTTCGTCGATACGACCTATGAAACCGTCGACGGATCCTCGCCGGGCCGGCGCGCGCTGGCGCGCATCTACGAGCTGCCCGGCGGGTTTCGCCTGCTCGTCGGGCACGATCTTGGCGACCGCGCCCGCATCGGCGCCGTGATGGTTCGCGCCATGGCGATTTCGCTCGTCTTCTTCGCCGCTCTGGCCGCGCTCGGCGCGCTGTTCGTCGCGCGCCGCGTGCTCAGCCGCATCGACGCGATGAGCGGCTCGGCGCGCGCGATCATGGCGGGCGACCTGACGCGGCGCCTGCCGGTCTCCGGTTCCGACGACGAACTCGACCGCCTGGCGGGCGGCCTCAACGAGATGCTCGCGCGCATCGACGGCCTGATGGCGGGCATGCGCGAGGTTTCGGACAACATCGCCCATGATCTGCGAACGCCCTTGACGCGCCTGCGCAATCACGCCGAAGAAGCGCTGCGCGGCGAGGCCGACCCGGCGGCCTACCGCGCGGCGCTCGAGCGCACGATCGAGGAGTCGGACGGGTTGATCAAGGTCTTCAACGCGCTGCTGATGATCGCGCGGGCGGAGGCCGGCGCCGACCGCGCCGGCATGAGCGCCTTCGACGTCGGCGAGACCGTCGCCAGCGTCGCCGAGCTCTATGAGCCGCTCGCCGAGGAGAACGGCGTCGCGCTGACGGTCGAGGTCGCGCCCGGCCTGACGATCGTCGGCAATCGCGAGTTGATCGGCCAGGCGGTGGCCAATCTCATCGACAACGCGCTCAAATACGGCGCGGCCGAAGGAAAAGAACCGACGCGAAAGACCGAGATCGTGGTGATCGCGAGCCGTGACGGTCAATCGGTCACGATCGAAGTCGGCGACCATGGACCGGGCATTCCCGACGCCGACCGCGACCGGGCGATTGGTCGTTTCGTGCGTTTGGAGGGCGCGCGCTCGCGTCCCGGTTCGGGCCTCGGCCTGTCGCTCGCGGCCGCGGTGATCCAGATGCACGGCGGCGCCGTCCGGCTCGAGGACAATGCGCCCGGCCTGAAGGTCGCCATCACGCTGCCGGCGGGCCCGCCGGCGCTGCCGCCGCCCGCCAAGGCGGCGGCATGAAAGGTTCGCTCCTCGAGGGTCTCGTGGAGGCGCCCCGCCTGTCGGCGCCGGCCGAGGCGCGCCGCCGCCTCGACGCGCTGTTGCGGGAGCCTGAGGCGGCCGTCCTCGACGCTTTCGTTTCGCGCCCGGCGTTGCGCGATCTTCTGCTCGGGCTCGCCGATCATTCTCCTTATCTTTGGTCGCTGATCGCGGAGGATCCCGCGCGTCTCGCGCGTCTTCTCGGCGCCTCGCCGGAAGAAGCGCTGGAGACGCTGGCCGCCGGAATCGCCTCCCGCCGCGACGACGACGAGGCTGATTTGATGCGGGCGCTGCGCCGCGCCAAGCGCGAATCGGCGCTGCTGATCGCGCTCGCCGACGTCGGCGGCGTCTGGGACCTGACGGCGACGACGGAAGCGTTGACGCGTTTCGCCGATGCGGCCGTGTCCGCGGCGCTATGTTTTCTCCTGCGGCGCAATGCGCGCGAAGGCCGCCTCAATCTAGATCCGGAGCGGCAAGCGATCGACGCGGGCTGCGGCCTCGTCGCGCTCGCCTTCGGCAAGCACGGCGCGCAGGAGCTCAACTATTCCAGCGACGTCGATCTCGTCGTTCTATATGACTTTGAGGCCGCCTCCATCCCCAGTGGCGTCGAGCCGGGCCCGCTGTTCGTGCGGCTCACCAAGGCGCTGACCCGCATCCTGCAGGAGCGCACGTCCGACGGGTACGTGTTTCGCGTCGATCTTCGACTGCGGCCCGACCCAGGGGCGACGCCGATCGCCCTCTCGACCGCCAGCGCGAGCGTCTATTACGAGACCCTCGGCCAGAACTGGGAGCGCGCCGCGATGATCAAGGCGCGGCCGGCGGCGGGCGATCTCGACCTTGGGCGGCGCTTCCTCGCCGAACTCGCGCCCTTCATCTGGCGCAAATATTTCGATTACGCCGCGATCGCCGACATTCACGCGATGAAGCGCCAGATCCATGCGGTGCGCGGCCATGAGCAGGTCACGGTCCCCGGCCATGACGTCAAGCTCGGCCGCGGCGGCATTCGCGAGATTGAATTCTTCGTCCAGACGCAGCAACTTATTTTTGGTGGGCGGCGCCCGACCATGCGCGGCGCGCGCACGCTCGACATGCTCCGGCAATTGCATGCCGAGCATTGGGTGAGCGCCGAGGCGGTCGCCGATCTCACGCAAGCCTACGCGTTCCTGCGCCGCGTCGAGCACCGCCTGCAGATGGTCGCCGACGAGCAGACGCAGCGCTTGCCGTTCGAGGCCGGCCCGCTCGCGCGTTTCGCCAAGTTCTGCGGCTATGCGCGCCTCGAAAAGTTCACGGCGGACATGACGGACCATCTGCGTCGCGTCGAGAAGCATTATGCCCGCCTGTTCGAGGATGCGCCGACGCTCGACGCCGAGGCGGGCAGCCTCGTCTTCACTGGCGTCAGCGACGATCCCGAGACCTTGACGACCTTGCGCCGCCTCGGCTTTCAACGCCCCGAGGAGGCCGCCGAGACGATTCGCGGCTGGCATTTCGGGCGGCGCCCGGCGGTGCGCAGCGCGCGCGCCCGCGAAGTGCTCACCGAACTGATCCCAGCGCTGCTCCAGGCCTTCTCCGGTTCGGGCGATCCCGACGCGGCGCTGAGCGCGTTCGACGCCGCGCTCGCGCGCATGCCCGGCGCGGTGGAATTGCTCTCCATCCTGCGATCGAACACGCCGGTGCGAGAACTATTCGGCGACCTCTTCGGCAGTGCGCCGCGCCTCGCGCAGGTCGTCGCCGCCCGCCCGCATGTGCTCGACGCCGCCATCGATCCCGGCCGCGCCGGGGCGGTCGGCGAGAGCCTCGACGAGGTGCGCCTGACGGCGCGCGTCGCGGATTTCCTCGACGCCGCGACCAGCTTCGAGGACATGCTCGACCGCGCGCGCGATTTCGCCGCCGAGGAAATGTTCCTGATCGGGGTGCGCCTGCTCTCCGGCGCGCTCGATCCCGAGCGGGCGGGGCGGGCCTATAGCGCGCTCGCGCAGAGCCTCGTCGCCGCGCTGCTCGACCGGGTTTGCGGGGCCTTCGCGCTCGACCACGGCCGTGTGCGCGGCGGGCGCGTCGCCGTCGTCGCGATGGGCAAATTCGGCTCGCGCGAAATGACCGCGGCCTCCGATCTCGACTTGATCCTCATCTACGATTTTCCTTCGGACGCCAGCGAATCCGACGGCCCGCGCCCGCTAGGGCCGGCGCTCTATTACGCCCGCCTGACGCAACGTCTGCTCGCCGCGCTGACCGCGCCGACCAAGGCGGGCAAGCTCTACGACGTCGATCTCAGGCTGCGCCCTTCCGGGCGCAAAGGGCCGCTGGCGACGCAGTTCTCCGCCTTCACGCTCTATCAGAAGTCGGAAGCGGAGACATGGGAACACATGGCGCTGACGCGGGCGCGGGTCGTGGCGGGAGAGCCGACCCTCGCCGGCGAGATCGCCAGCGCCATCGCCGCGATCCTCACGAGGCCGCGCGAGGCGGGCAAGCTGGCGCACGAAGTGCGTGCGATGCGCAAATTGATCGCCAGCGAGAAGGGCGATCGGGACCCTTGGGATCTGAAACTCGTCTCGGGTGGCCTCATCGACATCGAGTTCGTCGCGCAATATCTGGTGCTTGCCCATGCGGGGCGTCATCCCCGCCTGTTGCAGACCTCGACGCGCGCGGTCATCGCCGAAGCGGGCGCGAGCGGCCTCACGAGCCCGGACGACGCCGAGACGCTCGCCGACGCGCATCGGCTCTATACCGACGCCACCGAGATCATGCGCCTCGCCGTCGCCGGCCCCTTCGATCCCGCCAAAGCGGCCAGCGGCGTCAAACGCCGCATCGCCGCGGCCGCGGCGCTGCCTGACTTTGAATCGCTCCAAGGGGCCGTGCGCGAGGCGCGCGACGCCGTGCGCCATGTCTACGCGAGGGTGCTGAACGGATAGGCGATGTCGTAGCGGCCGCCCTCATCCGGCGCTTCGCGCCACCTTCTCCCGCGCGCGGGAGAAGGGAAAGGCCGCGCCGTAAGCCCCTCTCTCGCTTGCGGGAGAGGGGTTGGGGTGAGGGGCCGCTCCAAATGGCGCCCGCCTATTTGCGCTTCATCGCTTCCGCGAGCGCCGCGCCGAACGCGCCGATCGGAGCGTCCTTCGCCCGATCGGACGAGCGAGACCGCTCCGGGGGCTTGCCGGCCCGCTCACGCGGCGCCCCGTCGGATCGTTGGGGTTTCGGGCCGACGCCGGCGCCGACATCGTCGGACGTCCGCATGGTCAGGCTGATGCGCTTGCGGTTGGCGTCGATCTCGACGACGCGAACATGGACCACGTCCCCCGCCTTCACCACCTCGTGCGCGTCTTTGACGAAGCGGTCGGCGAGCTGCGACAGATGCACCAGCCCGTCCTGGTGCACGCCGATGTCGACGAAGGCGCCGAAGGCCGCGACATTGGTGACGGTCCCTTCGAGCCGCATTCCAGGCTTCAGGTCCCGGATGTCGTCGACGCCGTCGGCGAAGGTCGCGGTCCTGAATTCCGGACGGGGATCGCGGCCCGGCTTTTCGAGTTCCGCGATGATGTCGCGGACGGTCGGCAGCCCGAAGCGGTCGTCGACGAACAGGCGCGGGTCGAGCGCCTTGAGGGCCTGCCTGTCGCCCATCAGGGCGCGCAGATCGCGGCCGCACGAGGCGACGATCTTCTTGGCGACGCCGTAAGCTTCCGGGTGGACGGCGGAGGCGTCGAGCGGCTCGACGCCGTCGCGAATGCGCAGAAAGCCGGCGCATTGCTCGAACGTGCGCTGGCCGAGCCGGCTCACCTTCAAGAGCTCTTTGCGGCTGGCGAACGGCCCCGCGGCGTCGCGGTGCGCGATGATCGCGTCCGCCAGCGAAGCGCCGAGGCCCGAGACGCGCGCCAGCAGCGCCGCCGAGGCGGTGTTGAGGTCGACGCCGACCGCGTTGACGGCGTCTTCCACCACCGCTTCCAGAGATCGGCCGAGGCGATACTGGTCGACGTCGTGCTGATATTGTCCGACGCCGATCGACTTCGGCTCGATCTTGACCAATTCGGCGAGCGGGTCCTGTAGACGCCGGGCGATGGAGACCGCGCCGCGCAAGGAGACGTCGAGATTGGGAAATTCCGCCGCGGCGATTTCAGAGGCCGAATAGACCGACGCGCCGGCCTCGCTGACGATGACCTTCAACGGTTTCGGCGCCGGCATGGCCGACACCATGTCGGAAACCAGCCGCTCGGTCTCGCGGCTGCCGGTGCCGTTGCCGATCGCGATGAGTTCGATCCGATGCCGGACGATCAGCCGGGCGAGCTCCGCCTGGGCGCCGCGCACGTCGTTGCGCGGCGGGAAGGGATAGACGGTCGCGGTGTCGAGGACCTTGCCGGTCCGGTCGACGACGGCGACCTTGACGCCGGTGCGGATGCCGGGATCGAGCCCCATCGTCGCGCGCGATCCCGCCGGCGCGGCGAGCAGCAGATCCTTCAGATTGCGCGCGAAGACCTTGATCGCTTCGTCCTCGGATCGTTCGCGCAATTCGGACATGAGGTCGATGGAGAGGGTCAGCGAGAGCTTCACCCGCCACGTCCAGCGCACGACTTCCATCAACCAGAGATCGCCCGGGGCCTGGGCGCCGACGCCATAGGCATTCGCGATCGTCCGCTCGACCGGCTTGACGGGAGAGAGGTCATCCGCGTCGATCTCGACGTCGAGCGTCAGGACCTGCTCGTTGCGGCCGCGCAGCATGGCGAGCGCGCGGTGGCTCGGAATCTGGGCCCAACGCTCGACGTGATCAAAATAATCGGAGAATTTCGCGCCGGCCTCCTGCTTGCCCTCGACCACGCGGGCGCGGAGGAACGCCCTCTCCTTCATGACGTTCCGCAGGCGGCCAAGCAGTTCGGCGTTTTCGGCGATCGTTTCGGCGAGAATGTCGCGCGCGCCTTCGAGCGCCGCCTTCACGTCCTTGATCTCTTCGGTCAGATAGGCCCGCGCCAATTCCGCGGGCGCGAGCGCGCGGTTCGACAGGATGGCCTCCGCCAGCGGCCCGAGGCCGCGCTCGCGCGCGATCTCCGCCCGCGTGCGCCGTTTGGGCTTATAGGGCAGGTAGATGTCTTCCAGTTCGGCCTTCGTCGCGACGGCGGCGATCTTCGCCGCGAGTTCGTCCGTAAGCTTCCCCTGACCGCGAATCGACTCGACGATCGTGTCGCGGCGCGCGTCGAGCTCCCTGAGATAGACCAGCCGTTCGGCGAGAAGACGCAACTGCGTGTCGTCGAGGCCGCCGGTCGCTTCCTTGCGATAGCGCGCGATGAACGGCACGGTCGCGCCTTCGTCGAGCAGCTTCACCGCCGCGGCGGCCTGTTCGAGCTTGGCTCCGATTTCCGGAGCGATCATTGCGGCGATGCGTTTCAGGTCGTCGGCCATTGCATTCCCAGGAATCAACAATCGGGCCGCGACCATAGTTTCGGCTACGCCAGAACGCCAGACGAAGCGCCTGTCGGCATTTTCGCGGGCCTGCGGCGGGCATCACGACGAACACTTTTCTGTGTGAAACCTCATTCGCCTCTTGCACTTGCTGCGACGCACAATTATGTCACCGGACGTGCGGTATGACCTACCGCATATGCCCTCCTTGGGCGTTTCCTCCCTAAACTCAGGCCGCCGTGGCAACATGGCGGCCTCCTTTTTTGGGGCGGCCCGAGGGCGCTTGCAGACTCCTGCATTCACGATTCAAGCTGAAGCAACCTCGAGTGTGTCCCAATCAGGACGTGATGAGTGACGCGACGTCACCCCAGCGCCTAGATCTCACCCCTCCTCGAATCCTCGGCAATGAGCATCGACCTGTAGTATTCCGTTGTTGGCAGACTCTCGAGCGGGGGCTGATATCCTCGATCCCGATATATCCGCGGATGCACTTCCCGAATGGTATTTTTGCCGTAGTAGACCCATACGACTTCGTGTCTCCACTCGGCTGATTCGGCTCGGTAGAGTCCGTGTGGCTTCGCGGGCGTCATTGGCTGGTCGCTCAAAGTGCTCTCTTGCGCATATCATCGCAGGGCCCCGCCGCCGTTCATCCGGGCTGGCGGGGCGCTCAGGGTACGCACTCGCACGACATGCAAGCCAAGAGGCGTGAGTCGCTAGGCAATTTTGTGACCAAAGTTCGGCGGCAAAAGATCGTACCGAGATGTGGCCTTGCCGCGACGGTCGATGCGGCCGCGAAACGCCCTTTCCCTGTCCGCGCAACATGGGCTCGGGCCGTTGGCGGCGATGACTTGGCGTCGAAAGCCGTTGCGTCGTCCCGTACACGAGCGCTTCGGAAAACGAAGTCCTCGCGGGCGGCGCTCTCCCGCCGGTCTGGTTCACGCTCGACGACAGCCGAGCGCCCGCGATCTTCGCCGGTGTGTGGACGCGTTGGACTTCTGTGCGCAAGGTGAAGGAAGGCGAGACGACGAAGGACATCTTCGCGTTCCTGACGACCGAGCCTCTCCCGGTAGCCCTCGCGGAGGAGAGGAACTTCTCAATCACCCGCACAAAATTCGCCCTGGAAAGTCCAGACGAGCCCATGGCCAGCACCATCGATATCGGCGAATTGGGAACCGGCGATCAGGATCGGGCGGGGCTTGTAGCCGTAGACCGTCGAGCCCCAACGCATCACGCGGGAGGCGTGGCGGCGTTCCATTGCAAGACCATCACTCGCGGTCGCTACAATGCAAAATCAAGGCGCTAAAACCTCAAAATGGTCGGAGTGATAGGATTCGAACCTACGACCCCCTCGTCCCGAACGAGGTGCGCTACCAGACTGCGCTACACTCCGACAACGCCGCGAGCGGCGCAGCGCGCGTTATAGAGGCCAAGTCGGCGGCGCGCAAGCGCGTTGGATGACGGGAAATCCACCGTGCGCCTCGCTTCTTCGCCCGGACCTTTCCTTTTTGTCCTTGCCCGCGCCGACGCGCGATGCTTAGTTCCGCCGCGAAGGAGGGGACGCGTCCGCGCTTGCGCGTTCCCGGTCTTGCGGGTGTCCCAACGGCACTTCGAGCAGCGCGGGGGGGAGCCCATGAGTCCTTTTTTTAGAGTTTTCGCGGTTGCGGCGGGCGTCCTGATGGGCGGCGCGAGCGCCTATGCGGACGATCTCAACATCGCGCTGATCTACGGGCGGACGGGCCCGCTCGAGGCCTACGCCAAGCAGACGGAGACGGGCCTGCGGCTCGGCTTCGAATATGCGACCAAAGGCACGATGATGATCGACGGGCGCAAGATCAACATCATCCTCAAGGACGATCAGAGCAAGCCCGATCTCGCCAAGGCCGCGCTCGCCGAAGCCTATGAGGACGATCACGCCGACATCGCGATCGGCACCTCGTCGTCCGCGGCGGCCATCGCCATGCTGCCGGTCGCCGAGGAGCACAAGAAGGTGCTCATCGTCGAGCCGGCCGTCGCCGACCAGATCACCGGCTCCAAGTGGAACCGCTACATCTTCCGCACCGCGCGCAATTCCTCGCAGGACGCGATCTCCAACGCCGTGGCGATCGGCAAGCCCGGCGTGCATATCGCGACCCTGGCGCAGGACTACGCCTTCGGCCGCGACGGCGTCGCCGCCTTCAAGCAGGCGCTCGCCAAGACCGGCGCGACGCTCGACGCGGAGGAATACGCGCCCGCCAACACGACCGACTTCACCGCCGTGGCGCAGCGCCTGTTCGATGCGCTCAAGGACAAGCCGGGCCGCAAGATCATCTGGGTGATCTGGGCGGGCGGCGGCGATCCCCTGGACAAGGTTGCCGATCTCGACCCCGGCCGCTACGGCATCGAGCTGTCGACTGGCGGCAACATCTTGCCCGCCCTCGCGGCTTACAAGCGCTTCCCCGGCATGGAAGGCGCGACTTATTATTATTACGGCATCCCGAAGAACCCGATCAACGACTGGCTCGTCGCCGAGCACGAGAAGCGCTTCAAGTCGCCGCCGGATTTCTTCACCTGCGGCGGGTTCTCGGCCGCCATGGCGGTCGTCGCGGCGGTCGAAAAGGCCAAGTCGACCGATTCGGAGAAGCTGATCTCGGCGATGGAAGGCATGGAGTTCGACACGCCCAAGGGCAAGATGATCTTCCGCAAGGAGGACCATCAGGCGCTGCAGTCGATGTATCACTTCAAAGTGCGGGTCGACCCGGCGCTCTCCTGGGCGGCGCTCGACCTGGTCAAGGAACTGAAGATCGAAGACATGGACGTCCCGATCCGCAACAAGCAATGAGGGGCGAGAAACACCGCATCGACGTCGGCGCGCAATCCCTTCTCCCGCCATGCGGGAGAAGGTGGCCGCGAAGCGGCCGGATGAGGGCGCTCATCGCGCACGACGACCACCGCCCTCACCCTAGCCCTCTCCCCGCGGGCGGGGAGAGGGGACATTGTGCGCCATGACCGCGTCCCTCGAAACCAGGAACCTCACGATCCGGTTCGGCGGCCATGTCGCGGTCGATTCGGTGTCTTGCGCGTTCCGGCCGGGGGAGCTGACGGCGATCGTCGGGCCCAATGGCGCGGGCAAGACCACCTATTTCAATCTGATGTCGGGGCAGCTGCGCGCCACCAGCGGCGCCGTTCTCATCAAGGGCGCCGATGTGACGGCGCGCAGCGCGCCGCAGCGGGCGCGTCTCGGCGTCGGGCGCGCGTTCCAACTCACCAATCTCTTTTCCGGCCTCAGCGTGATGGAGAACGTCCGCCTCGCCACGCAGGCGACGGCGGGCGTGCATTACGAACTCTTGCGCCCATGGATGCTGCGCCGCGATCTCATCGACCGCGCTTACGCTGTGATCGAGGAGGTCGGCCTCGCGGGCAAGCGCGACTCGCGCGCCGCGGCGCTGTCGCACGGCGATCAGCGCAAACTCGAAGTCGCGATGATGATGGCGCTCCAACCCGACATCTTCATGTTCGACGAGCCGACTGCCGGCATGAGCGTCGACGAGGTCCCGGTGTTGCTCGATCTCATCGCGCGGCTCAAGCAGGATAGAACCAAGACCATCCTTCTCGTCGAGCATAAGATGGATGTCGTGCGCTCGCTCGCCGACCGCATCATCGTGCTGCACAACGGGCGTCTCGCCGCCGATGGCGAGCCGAGCGCCGTCATCGCCTCGCCGATCGTGCAAGAAGCCTATCTCGGCGTGACGAAAGGGCCGGCGTCGTGAGCGTCCGCCTCGCCCTCGAGGGCGTCCACACCCACATCGGGCGCTATCACATCTTGCAGGGCGTCGACTTCGTCGCGCCCGAGGGCGCGACGACCATGCTGCTCGGACGCAACGGCGCCGGCAAGACGACGACTTTGCGCACCATCATGGGGCTGTGGCGCGCTTCGCAAGGGCGGATCACGCTCGGCTCGACCGCGATCGGCGCGCTGCGGCCCAGCGCCGTCGCGCGCGAGGGCGTCGCCTACGTGCCCGAGACGATGGCGGTCTTCGCCGACTTGAGCGTGCGCGAGAACCTGCTGCTGGCGGCGCGCGACGGCCCGCTCGACGATTCGCGGCTGCAATGGATTTTCGGCTTCTTTCCGGCCTTGAGAAAATTCTGGCTGTCGCGCGCGGGCTCGCTCTCCGGCGGCCAGAAGCAGATGGTCTCGATCGCGCGGGCGATCGTCGAGCCGCGCCGCCTGCTGCTGATCGACGAGCCGACCAAGGGTCTGGCGCCGGCGATCATCGGCGGCCTGATCGACTGCCTGAACGAGATCAAGCGCACCGGCGTGACGATCCTCATCGTCGAGCAGAATTTCCGCGTCGCGCGCGAAGTCGGCGATCACGTCCGCGTCATGGACAACGGCCGCATCGTGCATCAAGGCGCGATGGCGGACTTGGCCGCCGACTCGGGCCTGCAAGGGCGCCTGCTTGGCCTCTCCCTGGATTCTCACCAATGAGCGCGATCGACGCCGGCGCCGCTTTGCCGCGGCCGAGACTGGACCTGACGCCGGTGTTGACGCCGCTGATCGTCGCCGCGATCGCCGCGCCGTTCATCGGCTCGTTGTCGACCTTCGTCACGCTGACCGCCGCCGGCCTGGCGATGGGCATGATGATCTTCATCATGGCCTCCGGGCTGACCCTCACCTTCGGCATGATGGACGTGCTGAATTTCGGCCATGGCGCGTTCATTTCTCTCGGCGCCTATGTCGCGACCCTGGTGCTGCTGCCGCTCGCCGCGTGGTCGCAGAAGGACTCCCTCCCGCTCAATCTCGCCGTGTTGCTGCTCGCTCTGGCGGCGGCGGCCGTCGTCTGCGGCGCCTTCGGCTTCATCTTCGAGCGCCTGATCATCGTGCCCGTCTACGGCCAGCATTTGAAGCAGATCCTGGTGACGATCGGCGGCTCGATCGTCGTCGAGCAATTGCTGTACGCGCTGTTCGGCCCCGACCAGATCCCGCTTTCGCCGCCCGCCTCGCTGCGCGGCTCGTTCCTCATCGGCGACGCGACGATCGAAAAATATCGCGTCGTCGCGGCGACCGTTGGCCTCGTCGTTTTCGCCGGCCAGATACTCGTGCTCAACCGCACCAAGATCGGCCTGCTGATCCGCGCCGGCGTCCAGGACCGCGAGATGGTCGAAGCCTTGGGCTATCGCATCGACCGGCTGTTCGTCGGCGTCTTCATGGCCGGCGCCGCGCTGGCCGGGCTCGGCGGCGTGCTCTGGGGGCTCTACCGTGAACAGGTGCACGCCTCGATGGGCGGCGAATTGCTGGTGATGGTGTTCATCGTCATCATCATCGGCGGTCTCGGTTCGGTCGGGGGCTGTTTCACCGGCGCCATCCTCGTCGCCCTGATCGCCAACTACGCGGGCTTCCTGGCGCCGAAACTGGCGCTGGTGTCGAACATTCTGCTGATGGTCGTGGTGCTGCTATGGCGGCCACGCGGCCTCTACCCGGTCAGCGGGCGATGATGATCCTCTCGGGCGACGCGCCGCGCGGCTGGGCGCTGCGGACCGTGCTGATCGCGGTGACGCTGGCGCTCGCCTTGGCGCCTTTCTTCTTTCCCGGCGCCAAGGCGCTCAACGTCGCCGAGAAGATCTGCGTCTACGCGCTGCTTGCGGCTTCCTATGACATTCTGCTCGGCTATACCGGCATCGTCTCCTTTGCCCACGTGATGTTCTTCGGCGTCGGCTCCTACGGCGTCGCGTTGGCGCTCTATGGGCTCGGGCCCAGTTGGGGCGCCATTGCGCTCGGCGTCGTCGCCGGGCTGATCGTCTCGCTCGCGCTGGCGCTCGCGATCGGGTTGTTCTCGCTGCGCGTGCAGTCGATCTTCTTCGCCATGGTGACGCTCGCGGTGGCCTACGCCTTCAATGTGCTGGCCTCGCAACTCGATTGGCTCACCGGCGGCGAGGATGGGCGCTCGTTCCAGGTTCCCCAGGTCTTGCGGCCGGGGTTCAAACTCGGGGAGATCTTCGGCGCCCCGATCAGCGGGCGCGTGCTCAGCTATTATCTGGTGTTCGCCTTCTGCGTCGCGGTGTTTCTCGTCCTGCTGCGCGTCGTCAATTCGCCGTTCGGGCGGGTCTTGCAGGCAATTCGCGAAAACCCGTTCCGCGCCGAGGCGCTGGGCTACCGCATCGTCTTCCACCGCACGCTGGCGACCTGCATTTCGGCGGCCGGGGCGACGGCGGCCGGGGCGCTCAACGCCGTCTGGCTGCATTACATCGGACCGGACACCGCGCTCAGCTTCTCCATCCAGATCGACGTGCTGGTGATCGTCGTGATCGGCGGCATGGGTTCGCTCTACGGCGCGATTGCAGGCGCCGCGCTGTTCGTCGTCGCCGAGAATTACCTGCAGGCGTTGATGGGCAAGCTTTCGGCGGGGGCGGCCGACCTCGGCCTGCCGCTGCTGCCGGGATTGTTCCATCCCGACCGCTGGCTGCTGTGGCTCGGCTTGATGTTCATTCTTGCGG
>CAWEYC010000003.1:0-55813 GCA_963813195.1 uncultured Alphaproteobacteria bacterium
GTGTCTTCCGCATGACTAGGTCCTGCGATTGGTTCGCGAGCTAGTCTTGATGTCCAGGCGCCGCGACTTGCTCGTTGGGTTAGGTCATCATTGGGCTGCTCCTCTGAGCAGCCAGCGAGAGTCCGCGCTGAGAGAGGCGGTCCGCTCGGAATAGAATCCACCACGCCACTAGTCACCGAACCAGCGTGCAAACCCTGACATAGTTCTTGGGGGGCGCCGGCGCCAGTCCGGGCGAAACGATGGCGCTGATCACAATCATGTTATACTGATATGACGACACTTTTAGCTTGCTGCGTCGTAACGGAATCACGACGCTAAATGTCATTAGGTTCCGCCGTCGAATAGTTCGTGACCTCGCGCCGCCGCTTTGTCGCCGCGACTCTCCTCAGGCCGACGGAGGGACGCCGGACGGGTCCGCCGATAGCGGCGTCGCGACGTTTTCGAGAGATCGGCGTTCGGCGGGAACGGCGAAAAGAACTGCGATGAGCGATGCGCCGAGCATCAGCGCGGCGGCGACCGCGTAGCCGGTGAATACGCTGCTTCTGGAGCCGCTCTCGATCAACTTGCCGAAAACGAACGGCGCCGCCACACCGCCGACGCCAGTGCCGATCGCGTAGAAAATGGCGATCGTCAGCGCGCAAATCTCGATCGGGAAGGTTTCGCTCACGGTGAGATAGGCGGCGCTGGCGGCGGGCGAGGCGAAGAAGAAGACGATCATCCATCCGATCGTCTGCGTGAGCGCGGAGAGGAGATCCTGCTCGAAGAGCGCGCCGCAGCCAACCAGCAAGATCCCCGACAGCGCATAAGTGAATGCGATCATGCGACGCCGGCCGATGGTGTCGAAGAATCGTCCGAGCAGGACCGGCCCAAGAAAATTGCCCAGCGCGAAGGGCAGGATGTACCAGCCGACCCGATCCGAACCGACGTGGTAGAAGTTGGTCAGCACGAGAGCATAGGTGAAGAAGATCGCGTTGTAGAAAAACGCCTGCGCGGTCATGAGGGCGAGGCCTACCAACGTGCGCTGCCGATGGCGCATGAACAGCGCCGCGAGCACCTCTGAAATCGGGGTATGGTCGCGAGCCCGCAGCCGGATGCCGACGTCCTTTGCGAGCGGCGGGAGTTCGGCGCCGGCGGCGCGAAACCGTGCCTCGATCTCGTCCATGACCTTGGCCGCTTCGGCCGACCGTCCGTGAATGACCAGCCAGCGCGGACTCTCGGGAATCCACATGCGCATGAAGAAGACTATCAGGCCGAGCGTCGCGCCGACGAGAAAGGCGAGCCGCCAACCAATCTCCGGGGTCATGATCGCGGGATTGAGCAGCCCGACCGCGACGACCGCTCCGAGCGCCGCGCCGACCCAAAAACTTCCGTTGATGACGAGGTCGGTGAAGCCGCGGTAACGGGCCGGCACGAGTTCCTGGATGGTCGAATTGATCGCGGCGTATTCTCCCCCAATCCCGGCGCCGGTCAGAAAGCGAAAGAGGAAAAAGCTCGCGGCGTTCCAGGATACGGCGGTCAGCGCCGTCGCGGTGAGATAGACGCCGATGGTGACGAAGAAGAGTTTCTTGCGGCCGAGACGATCGGTCAACCAGCCGAAGAAGAGCGCGCCGAGCACCGCCCCGAGGAGATAGGCGCTGCCGGCCATGCCGACATCCGAATCGGAGAATTTGAGCGCCGGGCTCTCTTTCAAAGCGCCGGAGACCGAGCCGGCCAGCGTGACCTCGAGCCCATCCAGGATCCAGGTGATCCCCAAGGCGGCGATCACCAGCACGTGAAAGCCGCCCCAGGGCAAGCGATCGAGCCTGGCGGGAATCGTCGTCTCGAAGACGCTCTTGCGCGCGGGCTCCGCGACGAGAGAGGATTTGAGCGAGAAGGGACGCGGCTCGATGCGGGCCCGACCGACCATCGCTCACCTCCGAAGCGAAACGAACTCAATGTTCGTGGGTCTCAAGCCGGCGTCGCCCCGAACATCGATCTCAATCCCTCGATGAGATTTGGCCGCTGGCGCGTTTCCTTGAGCGTCGAAAGAAAGCTGTCTCCCCAATGGTCGATGTCGTACGTGAGCAAGTGTTCGAACATCGGAGCGTGACGCTCCCGGCGCTCCGCGAGCGGCATTTCGAGGGCTCGCTTGAGCGCCGCTGCGACCGCCTCGGTCTCGTGGGGGTTGACGATGAGCGCTTCCCCCAGTTCAGCTGCCGCGCCGGCGAATTGGGAGAGGATCAACACGCCCGGATCGTCGCCGTCCTGGGCCGTGATATATTCCTTGGCGACGAGGTTCATGCCGTCGCGCAGCGGAGTGACCAGCGCCGCCTTCGCCATGCGGTAGAGACCGGCGAGCGCGGTGCGCGAATACGAGCGGTTGACATAGCGTATCGGCGTCCACGACGCCTCGCCGTAGCGCCCGTTGATCTTACTGATGCGGTTGGTGACTTCATTCTCGATCGCCGCATATTCCTTGATGTCGGCGCGGCTCTTCGGGGCGATTTGCAGAAACGTGACGCGCGAGCGCCATTCCGGGTACATCTCGAGAAAGCGGTCGTAGGCGTTGATCCGATGAAGGATGCCTTTGGAGTAGTCGAGACGGTCGACGCCGAGCACGAGGCAGCGTCCGGCTAGGCTCGTTGCAATGTCGCTGACGAATCGCGAGCGCGCCGCATTGCGCGCGAGGCGGGCGTAGGCGCCGGTTTCGATGCCGACTGGAAACGCGTTGACGCGGGTCTGGAGTCCGTTGATCGCGAAGGACCGACCGCGCCCGGGCTTGGCGCCCTGCAACGAGAGATACCGGGTGTAGTTGTCGCGGTCGTTCTCGGTTTGGAAGCCGATCAGGTCATAATGGGCGAGACTGCCGAGAACGTCTTCGTGATTCGGCATCGTCTGCAAAATGTCCGGCGGCGCGCAGGGGATATGGAGAAAGAATCCGATCGGATTGGTGCGCCCGCGCGCCCGCAACTCGCGCGCCAAGGGCATCAGGTGATAGTCGTGCACCCAAATCACGTCGTCATCCTCGATAAAGCGGTCCAGCGCGTCGGCGAAGCGGCGATTGACGCGCATGTAGCCGCTCTGATCGGCGCGCGAATAGGCCTGCAAATCGACGCGATAGTGTAGAATGGGCCAAAGCACGCGGTTCGCAAAGCCGTTGTAATATTCTTGAAAATCGTTCTCCGTGAGATCAATCACCGCATAGGAAATGCGATTGCGTTGAACGAAGCGCGGCTGAGCTAGTTCCTCGCTGATCTCGCCGCTCCAGCCGAACCACACCCCAGTTCGATTCCGCAGCGCCGCTTTGACGGCGACAGCGAGGCCGCCGGCTGTTTCCTTCGTCCCCGAATCCGGCATGGCGACTCGGTTCGATACAATAATTAGGCGCATAAATGATCCTCCAAGTGGACGACAAACGCGCCGCGGAGTTTTCGGTTCCCTCAATGGACTGGCCGCGGGGAAGTTTTCTTCGCTTTTTCAGGCTCCTAATTCCAAAATACATCGGGATTGGCGCGCGGTCCGCGCGCGCGTCGTCCAGCATCACCTTTGCGCGGCAGGCATCGACGCGGCTTGCCTGCGCTCCTAAATAAGGCTCGTCATCGCGGGGAGCCTTTTGTGACCGAATTGTCGATACTCGATCTCGTGCGCGTCACAGAGGAAACCGATGCGCGGGGCGCGCTCGACAATGCGCGCGACCTCGCCGCCCACGCCGAAGACTGGGGCTACAAGCGCATCTGGGTGGCCGAACACCACAACATGGCCGGCATCGCCAGCGCCGCGACGTCGATCGTCATCTCCCATATCGCGGCGGGCACCAGTTCAATTCGAGTCGGCGCCGGCGGCGTCATGCTGCCCAATCATGCGCCGATCGTGATCGCCGAACAGTTCGGTACGCTGGAGCGTCTCTATCCCGGCCGCATCGATCTCGGCCTTGGCCGCGCACCCGGAACAGACCCGGTCACGGTCGGGGCGCTGCGGCGGACGCTGAACGGAGGCGACAATTTCCCGCAGGACGTGTTGGAGCTGCAGGCCTACTTCGCGCCGGTGCAGCCCGGTCAACGCGTGCAGGCGGTGCCCGCGGCCGGGACAAAGGTGCCGCTATGGATTTTGGGATCGAGCACTTTTGGCGCGCAACTGGCGGCGGAGCTCGGATTGCCCTACGCATTTGCCTCCCATTTCGCTCCCGAGCAGCTTTTGGCCGCCCTCGATCTCTATCGCGCCTATTTCAAGCCGTCCGAACAGCTCGACCGGCCCTATGTCGTAGTTGGCGTCAACATCGTCGCCGCCGAAACCGACGCGCGGGCGCGCAAGCTCGCGACGACCCAGCAGATGTCGTTCACCAATATTTTCCGTGGCCGTCGCGGCCTCAGCCAACCGCCGATCGACGACATCGAAACGTACTGGTCCCCGCTGGAGAAGATCCGGGTCGGCCAGATGCTCGCTCGCTCGATCGTCGGCGCGCCCGAGACCGTCAAAGCCGGAGTCGCGGCGCTCGTCGCGCAAACCCATGCCGACGAGCTGATGATCGTCTCGGATGTCTACGATCACCAGGCGCGGCTGCGATCCTACGAACTGATCGCCGAGGCCTCTCCGATCGGGAACAAACTCCGCTCGCAAGATCATGCTATCGTAAAGTAGTCTTTCGACGAAATCGAACGCTGGAGAACACGCACAATGACCCACGTCACCTACGAGGTCGTCGAACACGACGGCGGCTGGGCCTACAAAGTCGGCGACGTTTTTTCGGAGACGTTCGCCAGCAAGGAACTCGCCCATGCAGCCGCCGTCCACGCCGCGCGCGAACAACGAACGCCGGGCGAGACCGAATCCATTGAGTACGAAGACCGCTCGGGCCGGTGGCACGAGGAAACAGCCAAGGGGACCGATCGTCCCGATAGCGACGTGCAGGATTGAGCGGCGGGGCTTGCGACGGCGTCGAGAGACCGGCGAAGCACGAGTGGCGCGAGCGCGCGCTCCGGTGACGCCCGCGCCGTAGCTCGCTTTCTCCAGTTGGCTTGAAGGGCCCCCGGTCGCCGAGCGAATTGCCGTTACTTTGTTTCCCGTCCGATCATTCCCGGGGATTCGCCCGGCGCGAGAAGCAACTTCCAGGCGAAGGCGCCCGCGGCGGCTCCCACCAGCGGAGCGACCCAAAACAACCAGAGCTGGCCAATTGCGCCCGTTTGCGCGAAGAGCGCCGCCGCCGTCGAACGCGCCGGATTGACCGAGGTATTGGTCACGGGAATCGAAATCAGATGAATGAGCGTGAGCCCCAGTCCGATCGCGATTGGCGCAAAGCCGGCGGGCGCAGCCTTCGAGGTGGATCCCAGGATGACGATGAGGAAAGCGGCCGTCAGGAACACTTCGGCGACGAGGCAAGACAGCAAATTGAAGTGACCAGGAGACAAGGCGCCGTAGCCGTTGGAGGCGAAGCCGCCGGCGGTGAAGTTTGGCGCGCCAGACGCGATGACATAAAGGATCGCCGCGCCAGCGGCGCCGCCGACGAGCTGAACGATCCAGTAGGGGATCAGTTCCGCCCATTCGAACCGGTTGGCGATGGCAAGACCGAGCGAGACCGCGGGGTTGAAATGGCCGCCTGAAATTCCACCGACCGCGTAGGCCATCGTCAGAACGGTAAGTCCGAAGGCGAAGGCCACGCCAGCAAATCCGATGCCGAGTTGCGGGAAAGCCGCAGCGAGGACGGCGCTGCCACACCCGCCGAATACGAGCCAAAAGGTTCCGAAGAACTCCGCCGCCAGTTTCCGAGACATAGACTCCTCCCCTTGTTTGCACCGCTGACGGTTATACCGGAGAGCCCCATCGAATTACATACGAGCCTGACCGCTCCCGCGCGGTTCGTAGCCTGCTCGATCGTCTTGCGCGTCGCGAAGTCGTCGGCGAACGCTGGCGCCCGCGCCGAGATACTCCTGGTGGTCAAAATCTGACGCTTGGCGCCCGCGACGACTGGCTTGAGTCGACCCATAGCGGCCTGTCGGCCCGATCCATTCTGTCGACGCATTTGATCGGAACCGGACGTTGGCGCCAGTCGAAGTCCTAATTGAGCGCGATGATCGTGTCGCAAAAAGCCCAACGTGCCGTGACACGGACCCCGGCCGGCCACGCCGCGTAATAAATCGTGATCCAAACCGCTCCACGCCTTGGTCACGACCAACAATGGATTGCAAGTGACTGGGATCGTTCGAAGTTGAACTTAATTACCCAGCACCGATGACAAATATCAGTGGCAATATTTTTTCTATTGACTTGTTATCGACAAGATCAGGTTCATAATGGTGCCTGTAAGTTGAATGATAATCATTCGAGTTATATTCAGTTTTATTTTGGAGCAATAGCTATGAACGCACAACATTCGACCGAAAATCTGTCGATCCACCACAAAGTCAAGGACTACGCGACATGGCGCAAAGGGTACGATGAGAACGAGAAGAGCCGCCTTACCGCAGGCGTCACTAATGGGAGGGTGTTCCGCAGCGCCGATGACCCGAATGATGTCGTGGTCTTTCAGGATGTCGCTGACCCGGCAAAGGCCCGCGCTTGGTTCGCCGGGGAGGATGTGAAGGCTGCGATGCATAAGGCCGGCGTCATAGGCACGCCTAGCATCCGCTTCGCATCCTAATCGGAAAAGCAGGCTGTCGGTCGGGACCGCGCGTGGCGTAATCGCCCTGGCCTCAGTTGCAAAAATGGAAGTTCCGGCCTGTCCCGTCAAATGACGTGATGACCGGGACTTTTCTTCGGGGTGGGCTGGTTGGCAACGGTCTCTTGGAAGCCGGCATGGGCGATCTTGATTTTCCAACTCATGGCTGGCGGCGACGCGGCGCCGAAGCATTGGAGAACCTTCGAGTTTTAGGCGGTGGTCCGCGTTGGTTCCACAGCGATTTTCGTTCGATCGGATGCGACGTCGGGCGGGTCCATCGTCCCTTCGCGGTAAGGAAGGCGGCGCGAACGCCTATTCTCCATCTGCGGCAGCTCGGCATTTATGCTCCACCGCCAGCGCGCCGGTCGGCTTACTCTTGGCGCCCGACGGAGCAGGCGACCTAAGCCGAACCCTGCGCCTGCAGGCTCCTGGCGGTGTCGAGGATGGTTTCTGGCGTCGGCCGCGTCGTCCATCCCAGCACGCGCCTCGCCTTGTCCGAAGAAACCACGCGGCGCTTTCCGAGGTCGAACAGCCGAGCGCGCACGACGGGATCGAAGAGCGCAAACAGGCGAACGAGAATGTCCGGTATGGATAATGACGGAACCTTGCGCGCTTTGTCGCCGAGCCCTTGCTTGAGGATTTTCGCGATGTCTTTCATCCAATAGAAATCACAAGAGCCAATGAACCGCTGACCCGCAGCGGCTGGGCTGGTCATCGCCAACAGGTGCAGTTGGGCGATGTCGCGAACGTCGACGAGGGAAAAGCCGAGATGCGGCAGGGCGGGCACAGAGCCGTCCAAGAGCTTCTTGATGGCGTTCAGCGAGGCGGAAAAATCTGACCCCAGCACCGGCCCCAGGACAAGGACGGGATTAACGGTGGCGAGTTCGAGCGCCCCGCCTTCGGATTTGTGCCACGCCCACGCCGCGCGCTCGGCGATCGTCTTGGCGCGCTCATAGGCCGAGGTGTCGTTGCGGTTCGTCTCGTCCGTCCAATCGGCTTCGGTGAACGGTTCGGCGCGCTCGCCTCGGCCATAAGCAATCGCGGCGATGGAGGAGGTCATCACCACCCGCTTGACGCCGGCGTCGCGCGACGCCTTCAGAACTCGAAGCGTGCCGTCACGCGCCGGTCGGACCAGTTGATCGTCGGTCGGTGAGGACGACTGCCGGAACAGGGGACGCGACGTGGAGGACATAGTCCGCGCCGGCAACCGCATCGGCCCAGCCATCGTCCGAGTTGAGATCGGCCGCCACGAATTCGATCGTTCCGGCTCCCGTCGCGATCTTGTCGATGGCCGGCAGTACGTTCGCGGCCTGGACGAGCTTTCGCACGGTCGTGCGAACGCGCCAACCATCACCGAGTAGCTGAGCAATGCAATAGCCGGCGATGTAGCCGGATCCTCCAGTGACGAGGACGAGACCGCGCCGAGTCGTGGCCGTTGTCATGACGCATCCTGCACTTCGCGCGCCCCGAGCGGGCGAGGCGATGAATGCAATATAGTACTCTTGTAAATCGGCGGAGGGTCTGAACGCGGATCGGCGCGCTCCCCGCAGGTCAGCAACTGCGCGCTCCTAACTCGTCGATGATCGACGAGGAGATCGGGATGCCGGCGAAGCGGGAACTGAGCATGCGACGATTGCGATACTTGCTACGTCTTGGCCACGACGGGGTCAGCGCGGTGAGATCCATTACGAATCGTGAAAGAAGCGGCCCCGAGATCAGCGGGCGGATCTTGGTGGGACTTTCGGGTCTCTTCGTGGGAGTTGGGACCCATTTGTTCCCATTGCGCTGAAACCAAGCTCCGTCCGGGTGGTGGAAATTCTTTGTTTTCAAGAAGATGGCTGGCGTCCCGGAAGGGAATCGAACCCCTGACCCCAGGTTTAGGAAACCTGTGCTCTATCCTGCTGAGCTACCGGGACCCCTTGCGGCGGCGTCGGGCGCAACCCCACGCCGCGGATTTTTTCCCGTCCACGGCGCGTTCGGCAAGACCGCGCGGGACAAAGCCGCTAAAGACCGGGTGGTCTCCGGCGGCGAAACGCCTCTAGCATGAAAATCTCTTTCGCGCATCCCGTGTTTTGGCGAAGCTGGCGCATTGGCTCGGCGCTGGGGCTGGGGCTGTCGCTGTCGCTGGCGCGTCCGGCTGCGGCGGCTTGCGGCGCCGAAGCGGGCGCGGCAAAGGTTGTGGAAGTCACCGGCCGGCTGGAGTTGCGCCTGGACGACGGCCGGCTCGTGCGGCTCGCCGGCCTCGACGTACCCGATCCGCAGCGCGGCGAACCCGAGACGGCGGCGAACGCGCGCGCCTTCCTGGTCGGCCGCCTCGTCGGCCGCCAGGTGGCGTTCGTCGCGTTCTCCGCCAAGCCGGATCGCTGGGGGCGATTTCTCGCCGATCTCAATCTCGCCGAGCCGCCGACCGGCGGCCAATCGGCGGCATTTCTGCTGCTTTCCCAGGGCTTTGCGCGGGTGCGGCCCGAGTTCGAGACCCGCGGCTGCGTCGCCGAACGCCTGGCCGCGGAGCGACGCGCGCGCGACGCGGGGCTTGGCCTGTGGAACGATCCCGACTATTCAGTTCTCGAGGCCACCGACGTCGAAGACCTTGCCGACCTGGATGGGCGGTTCGCGCTCATCGAAGGCGTGGTGCGCAGGGTTGGCGTCGGCCGCGCGCGCCTCTATCTTGATTTTGGCGGGCGCAACGGCTTCACCGTCGTCGTCGCGCGAAAATCGCAAAACGCGTTTCAAAGCGCCGGAGTGCCGTTGAACGGCCTGGCGGGAGAGAAAATTCGGGTGCGGGGCGTGCTGGACGACCGTTTCGGCCCGAGACTGGAAATCGTCGAGCCGCTCATGATCGAGCGTCTCGGCCGAGCGGCCACCGAAGGGACCAAGCCGGGCGGATGACTATGGCTCCAGGCGAAATGAAAAGACAACGCCTCGCATCGGGGCTTGCCGCCCGTGCGCGCCTGGTCGCGGTCGCCGCGCTGGCCCTGCTGCTGTCGGGCTGCCTCACGGCCGATCAGTCTCTCCCCACGCCGGTCGCCAGCTTCGCCCCGGCGGCAGCGCCGCATACGACCGGCGGCCCGCATGTCAGCCCCGAACGCCAGCGCTTGATCGAGGCCTTCGGCGGCGAATATAGCTCGCCGAGCACCGAGCGATTCTTGAACGATATGCTGACGCGTCTGGCGGCGGCGAGCGAGACGCCGTCCGAGACCTACCGCGTCACGATCCTCAACTCGCCCGTCGTCAACGCCTTCGCGCTGCCCACGGGCGATATTTTCGTCACTCGCGGCCTGCTCGCGCTCGCCAACGACGGGTCGGAAGTCGCCGCGGTGATGGCGCACGAAATCGCGCACGTGACCGCCCATCATGCGGCTCAACGCGCGGAACTGGAAAAGACCGCCGCGCTGTTCACCCGCGTCTCCTCGCAAGTTCTCGATCGTCCGCAGGAAGGCCAGGAAGTCGAGGCGCGGATGAAGTTGTCGATCGCGCATTTCTCGCGCCAGCAGGAATTCGAGGCTGACAAGATCGGCATCGGCGTCATCGCCAAGGCCGGATACGATCCCTTCGCCGCCTCGCGCTTTCTGACCTCGCTCGAGCGCTGGAGCGCCTTGCGCGCCTCGCTGATCGGTCTCGGCTCGGCCGACAAGCCCGACATGATGGCGACCCATCCCTCGACGCCGGAGCGCGTCGCGCAGGCGAACGCCGAAGCGCGCCAGTTCGGCGCCCCGGGCATCGGCGAGACGGCTCGCGACGGCTATTTGGCCGCAATCGACGGAATCGCCTACGGCGACGATCCGACGCAGGGGCTGGTGCTCGGCGAGCGCTTCCTTCACCCGAAATTGGGCTTCGCGGTCACGGCGCCGGAGAGCTTCGCGCTCGAAAATCAGGCGGCGGCGCTCATCGGCGTCGGCGACGGCGGCGCTCAGGCGCTGCGGCTCGACAGCATCGAGGTGAATGATTCCACCTCGCTGGAAAGTGCGCTCGCCTCGGGCTGGATCGATGGCGTCAAGACCGGTTCGATCGAAACGATCGCTGGCGGCGACCTTCCCATGGCGACCGCGGTCGCGAAGGGCGAGCAATGGAGCTTTCGGCTGGGCGCTGTCCGGCTCGACGGCCGGGTCTTCCGCCTGATCTTCGCCGCGCATAGCCTCACGCCCGCGGTCGATGCGCGCTTTCTCGCTTCCATCCGGTCCTTTCATCGCCTGAGGCCCGAGGAGGCGGCCGCGGCGCGCCAGCTGCATCTGCAGATTGTCGAGGCGCGGCCGGGCGATACGGCGGACTCCCTCGCTCAACGCATGCCGTTCCAGGACCGCGCGCTCGGACAGTTCCTGGTCCTCAACGGCTTCGAACATGCCGTGCCGCTCGTCCCGGGCCAACGCTACAAGGTTGTCGCGCCGTGAACCAAGCGTCCCAGTCCCCTCATCGCCGCCTCGTCGGCCGGCTCGTCGCGGCGACCCACAACAAGGGCAAGCTCGCCGAGTTCGGCGACCTGCTGTCGCCATATGGCGTGGCGGTCGTCAGCGCGGGCGATCTCGGCCTGCCGGAGCCTGAAGAGACCGGCGACAGTTTCACCACGAACGCCGTGTTGAAGGCGCGCGCCGGGACGCACGGCTCGTCGCTGCCGGCCCTCGCCGACGATTCCGGTCTGTGCGTCGCGGCGCTCGACGATGCGCCGGGCATCTATTCCGCGCGCTGGGCAGGCGACGGGCGCGATTTCGCCGCCGCCATGGCGCGAATCGAGCGCGAGCTGCAGGATCGTGGCGCGCCGCCGCCGTGGCGAGCGCATTTCATCAGCGTGCTGGCAATCGCCTGGCCCGACGACCACCTCGAAATCTTCGAAGGCCGCGTGGACGGGCGGCTGGTCTTTCCGCCGCGCGGGACAGCGGGCTTCGGTTACGATCCGATTTTCATTCCTGACGGCCATGCGCGCAGTTTCGGCGAGATGACCGCGAGCGAGAAGCACGGACTTCCGAACGACGGCTCGCTGGCGTTGTCCCATCGGGCGCGTGCGTTCCAGAAACTGGCGCGCGCCTGTTTGGCATGAGACCCAGCAATCGGGAGAGTGGCATGAGCGACGAGTTCGACCGGCGGGAGGATGGTTTCGAAAAGCGCTTCGTCATCGGCGAGGAGCTGCGATTCAAGGCGCTGGCGCGGCGCAACAAGTTTCTCGGGCTCTGGGCCGCCGAGCTCATAGGCTTGAGCGGCGAGGCGGCTGCGGCCCATGCGGATGCCCTGGTGGCGGAGCAGGTCGGGCCAAGCGACGATCGCGCCCTGGCGGCCGAACTCGCCGCCCAATTCGCGCGCGCCGGCGTTGAAATCTCGGCACATCGGATCGCGCGCAAAATGGAGCAGGCGTTGGCGCAGGCGGTTCAGGAGATCGAGGCCGGCCGCTGACGACGATCCGCTCGTAGACCGGCGCTTGAACGACGTGGACGAATCCGCTCGAACTGATGTAAAGACCTTTCACATGAGTTGGAGCAAGGACGAGCCGGGCGAGCGTGAGGAGCCGCGCGGCTACCACCACGGCAATTTGCGCGAGGCGCTGATCCGCGCCGCGCTGGAGCTGATCGCCAAGAAGGGCGCGGCCGGTTTCACTTTCGCCGAGGCCGCGCGCTTCGCCGGCGTCAGCCCTGCGGCGCCCTATCGACATTTCCGCGACCGCGACGAGCTTTTGGCGAGTGTGGCGCTACGCGGCTTCGAGCAGTTCGGCGCAGCGCTGGCCCGTGCTTGGGACGAGGGCCGCCCCGACACATTTGTCGCGCTGGATCGGCTCGGCAAGGCATATCTCGAATTCGCCCGTGCGCAGCCCGCTTTCTACTCGGCGATGTTCGAAGCCGGCATTCCGGTCGGCGCCAATTCGCCGCTGCGCGAAGCCGGCGACCATGCCTTTGCGGTGTTGCGCGCGGCGGCCGACAAGATCTGCGCCGCGACGCCGCCCGCGGGGCGCCCGCCAGCCTTGATGGTCGCGCTGCACATTTGGGCCATGGCGCACGGGACGGCGTCGCTTTTCGGACGCGGCGACGGCGCGCAACGGGCGCTGCCAATGTCGCCGGCGGAACTTCTGGAAGCGCAGGTGCTGGTCTATTTGCGCGGGCTCGGCATCGGCGAGACGCGGACGTAGGGCGGTCCGAGGGTCTTGACAACGACGGCGATCAATGTAAATGTTCATTACATTCACACACGGGGACGCGTCATGCCTCTCATTCTGATGATTTTGGGCTTCATTTGGTGGTGGCCGCTCGGACTCATCATCCTCGGCTTCCTGATTGCGCGCCACAAATTTGGCGGTTGGCGGCGCCCGATGTACGCAGGGAATGGACCAATGAGCGACTGGAATTGCCACACGGACCGGTGGGAAGAGCGCCTTGATCGTAAGATGGCCCGCATGCAGGAAAAGGTTGAGCGCGTGCGAGACCGGATGGAACGGTTCCGGAATCGCGGCGGATTCGGGTTCGGGCCGTCCACGAGCGGCAACCGCGCCTTCGACGACTATCGTGCGGAGACGCTGAAGCGGCTCGAAGACGAGCAGCGCGAGTTCAAGGATTACCTCGAACGGCTGCGCATGGCCAAAGACCGCGCCGAGTTCGACCAGTTCATGGCCGAACGCCGCCAGCATCCGTTCGAGAAGGGGCCCGCGGACGAACCGCCGCACGCCTGAACCTCGCCGCGCCGCCCGACACCGGCGCGACTCCACGGGGTCGCCCACTCCCGTTGGGCGGCCCGTAGCATTCTGGGGACGCCTCCTAAGCCGGCTTGGCGAGCGGCGCGAAGGCGGCGAGGACACCCTCGTAGACATGCCGTTTGAACGGCACGACGAGTTTCGGCACCTCCTCCAGCCGCTCCCACCGCCAGGCGTCGAATTCCGGCGCGTGGACGCCGCCGGCGGGGCGGTGGATGTCGATTTCAGCGTCTTCGCCCTCGAAGCGCAGCAGAAACCACTTTTGCGTCTGGCCGCGATAGCGGCCGCGCCAACGGCCCCTGGCGTCAGCCGGAAGATCGTAGCTCAGCCATTCCGGCGCTTCGGCGATCAACGACGCGGAGGAGACGTTGGTCTCCTCGAAGAGCTCGCGAATCGCCGCATCGACGGGCGTCTCGCCGTCGTCGATGCCGCCCTGCGGCATCTGCCATTCGTGGCCGGGAACGAGCCCGGCGTCGCGGCTCCTTTTCCGTCGGCCGATGAAGACCGCGCCGTCGCGGTTGATGAGCGTGACGCCGGCGCTGCGGCGATAAGGCAGATCCTGAATCACCGGCGCCTCGTCTCCCTATGAATGTCACGGGCTCTCGCCGCGTGGGAAGCGAGCCTTAGAGCCGTGGACGACGGCGTCCGAAACGGACCCGTGCGCGCGGACCTTAGCGAGGCCTCGATTTCGCGTAAATGGCCCTCGCTACGGACCCGCCTGCGCGGCGGGGCCGGGGCCCCGCGCGATCAGCGCCGAAACGGGCACGAGGGCGACGCCGCGCGCCTCCAAGGCCGCACTCCAGCGCGCAATGCGCTCGACGCTCGCGGGCAGAGCGGCGGCGACGCCGATCGCGCCGCCCCGGCTCTGGGCGAGCGCCTCCAGCCGCGCGAGCGCCGCGTCGATTGCTTCCGGCGTCGGGTTGGCGTCGATGACGACGTCGGCGCCGCCCGAGGGCAGTTCCAGGGTCGAGGCGGCCTCGCGCGCCACACTGCGCGGGGATGTGCCGTCATCGAGGTAGGCGAGGCCGCGCGCGGCGATTTCGGCGAGCACTGGCGAAAGGGCGCGGGCATCGGCGGTGAATCGTCCGCCGAGATAATTGACGATGCCGACATAGCCGGTGAAGCGCGACATCAGCCAACGCAGCGAATTCGAGATTCTCGCGGTCCGGGACGCCGTCGAGCAGGGTGTGCGGGCCGGGATTGTCGGTGGGGTAGGTGAACGGCTCCATCGGCGCCTGCAGCCATATTTCGTGGCCGGCCGCGCGCGCCTCGGCGGCCTCGCGCTCGAGATCGCCGCCATAGGGCGCGAAGCCGAGCGAAATCGCGCCGGGAAGCCTGGCGATCGCGTTCTCGGTTCCCTCGGCGTTGACGCCGAGGCCGTCGACCATGATCGCGACGCGAGGCGCGCCCGGTCGCAGCTTGGCCAAGCCGGCAATCGGCCGGGCGTAAACATCGGCCGGACGCGCGCCGTCGGCGCCGATACGCGGCGCCAGGCCGTAGCGCGACTTCTCGACGAGGCGCGTGTCCGGCGCCGCGGCGAGATGAACGCCGAGCGCCTGTTGAACATCAATGATCAGCGCGTTGGAGCCGCCGCCGCCGTTGCGCACCACCTTGACGCCGCTGGCCGCCTCGTTGTCGTCGCTCGTCGCGATCCGGGGCGGCGGGGCGGCGGGAAGGACGGGGGCCGGCGCCGGCGGCGGGGCCGTTTCGATGCGCGCCACGGCGAAAGGCTCGCCGCCGCTCCGATCGTCGGACTTCACGATCGCCAACGCGGCGGCGCCGGCGGCCAGGGCCGCGAGCCCAAGGATGAGACGCAGGCCGAAGCGCCGGGCAAGCGCGGCCGCGCGGGAAGGCGCAAGCTGCGCCTGCCCCAAGGGTTCGTTCACTTCGTCGCGCACGCCCAGCCCAAATCCCTGCGCCCGCTCTGCTCAGATTCGACGGCGAATCACAGCTTCCCAGCACGCCATTGTCCGCTGCCGCGGCTCCCCGGTCGAGCGGAATTTTCTTGGGAATTGCGCTCAGCCGCCGGCCTCGCCGGAGGCGCTCCCGATTGGGGGGAAAAGCGTGCAATCGACCCCTGGACCAGGCTATAATGTTGTTTGTTCGAATTGCCGCGGCGGGGCGGGGCCGCCGCGGCCGTTTCTCAGCCGGAAAAGAAGGCTTTAAAATTGACGGATGAACCGAAGTCGTCGCTCGAAATCGACGAGAATGCACGGGATCAGGCCAGCAGCGACGCCTATGGCGCCGATTCGATCAAGGTGCTGCGCGGTCTCGACGCGGTGCGCAAGCGGCCGGGCATGTATATCGGCGACACCGACGACGGGTCGGGCCTCCATCACATGGTCTACGAGGTCGTCGACAATGCGATCGACGAAGCGCTGGCCGGCCACGCCAAATTGGTCACGGTGACGCTGAACGCCGACGGCTCCTGCACGGTCAGCGACGACGGACGCGGCATTCCCACCGGCATCCACGAGGAAGAGGGCGTCTCGGCGGCCGAGGTCATCATGACCCAGCTGCATGCGGGCGGCAAATTCGACCAGAATTCCTACAAGGTTTCCGGCGGCTTGCACGGCGTCGGCGTGTCCGTGGTCAATGCGCTGTCGACCAGCTTGACGCTGCAGATCTGGCGCGACGGGCTCGAATACCTCATGCATTTCGCCAATGGCGACGCCGTCGACAAGCTGACGGTCATCGGGCCGGCGCCAATCACCGACGGCAGGCCGAAGCGCGGCACCCAAGTGACCTTCACGCCTTCGCCAGAAACCTTCACCATGATCGAGTTCGATTATGCGACGATCGAACATCGCCTGCGCGAACTCGCCTTTCTCAATTCCGGCGTGCACATCGTCCTGACCGACCAGCGCGGCGCCGAGCCGAAGAGCGAGGAACTTGCATTACGAGGGCGGTCTCGAAGCGTTCGTGCGCTATCTCGATCGCGCCAAGACGCCGCTGATCGACAAGCCGATCGTGATCCACGGCGAGCGGGACCGCATTTCGGTCGAGGTCGCGCTATGGTGGAACGACAGCTACCATGAGAACGTGCTGCCTTTCACCAACAACATCCCGCAGCGCGACGGCGGCACGCATCTGATCGGCCTGCGCAGCGCGCTGACGCGCCAGGTAACGGGCTACGCCGAAAACTCGGGCCAGGCGAAGCGGGAAAAGGTCGACCTCACCGGCGACGATTGCCGTGAAGGGCTGACCTGCGTGCTCTCGGTCAAGGTTCCCGACCCGAAATTCTCCTCGCAGACCAAGGACAAGCTCGTCTCCTCGGAAGTGCGGCCGGTCGTCGAAGGGCTCGTCAACGAGTTGCTGGGCCAATGGTTCGAGGAGCATCCGCAGGAAGCGCGCGTCGTCGTCGGCAAGGTGCTGGAAGCGGCGCAGGCGCGTGAAGCGGCCCGCAAGGCGCGCGAGCTGACGCGGCGCAAGGGCGCGCTCGACATCGCGAGCCTGCCGGGCAAGCTCGCCGATTGCCAGGAACGCGACCCCGCCAAGTCGGAAATCTTCATCGTCGAGGGCGACTCGGCGGGCGGCACCGCCAAGCAGGGCCGCAATCGCGAGTTCCAGGCGGTGCTGCCGCTGCGCGGCAAGATCCTCAACGTCGAGCGCGCGCGCTTCGACAAGATGCTGTCCAGCGAGCAGATCGGCACGCTGATCACCGCGCTCGGCGCCGGCATCGGGCGCGACGACTTCAACGTCGAGAAGCTGCGCTACCACAAGATCATCATCATGACCGACGCCGACGTCGACGGCTCGCATATTCGCACGCTGCTGCTGACGTTCTTCTTCCGTCAGATGCGGCCGATCATCGAAGGCGGCTATTTGTACATCGCGCAGCCGCCGCTGTTTAAAGTCAAGCGCGGTCACTCCGAGCAATATCTGAAGGACGAGCGCGCGATGGAGGACTTCCTCGTCGGGACGGGCCTCGAGGGCGCCGCGCTGCGCCTCGGCAATGGCGAAGTGCGCGCCGGCGCCGATTTGCAGGCGCTGGTCGAGGAGGCGCGCGCGATGCGCCGCCTGCTGCAGCAACTGCATTCGCGCTATCACAAGGGCGGCGTCGAACAGGCCGCGCTCGCCGGCGCGCTGAAGCCGCTGAGCGTCGCCGACGACCCCGAGGGCGAGAGGCGCGCCGCGCTGCTCGCCGAGCGCATGAACGCGATATCGGAGGAAACGGAGCGCGGCTGGAGCGGGCGCAGCGAAGCTGGCGGCTACGTGCTGACGCGCGAATTGCGCGGCGTGAAGCAGGCGGTGACGCTCGACGCCGGTCTGCTGGCGTCGGCCGAGGCGCGCCGGCTCGACGAGCACGCCAAGCCGTTGCGCGAGGCCTTCCTCGCGCCGGCCGTGTTCCTGCGGCGCGGCGACGAGACGCCGGTCTCCGGCCCCTCCGAACTGCTCGAGGCGGTCAACGCCGCAGGCCGCAAGGGCGTGACCTTCCAGCGCTACAAGGGCCTCGGCGAAATGAACAAGGACCAGCTCTGGGAGACGACGCTCGATCGCGAGGCGCGCTCGCTGCTGCAAGTGAAGATCCGCGAAGTGGACGAAGCGGACGACATCTTCGTCAAACTGATGGGCGACATCGTCGAGCCGCGCCGCGAGTTCATCCAGGACAATGCGCTGAGCGTGTCGAATTTGGACGTGTGAGGGGGGGCGGGCTCGTGGCGGCCATACTTTCGGTCTCAATCCAAGCGTAACCTGCAGGGGGTCGGGACCAGCGTAGCGAGGCCGCAAGGCTCGGCCGGGTGGAGCGATCCGCAATGAAGGATCATGCGAAAAAGCCGTCGCCGGAACGCCGCGGCCTTTCCGAGGCGCAACTCGACGAGGCGATCGAGGAGACATTCCCGGCAAGCGATCCGCTGTCTATTTCGCCGATGACCATCGGCAGAGCGAATCCGCGCCCTTCAAGGGACGGACCAAAAAGCGGCAAGCCGGGGCACGGGCGGCGCTAATCGTAGCGGTTGTAGTGGCGCACCGTCACGACCTCGATGCGGCCCTGTGGCCCGACGAAGCTGGACATCAGCCAGCTCGTGATGCTGACCACGACGGCGCAGAGGATCGCCGGCCACAGGCCGAGGACGACGAAGCCGCGGAGGAAATGCGAGACCAGTTCGATCATCAGTCCGTTGATGACCAGCAGGAACAGGCCGAGGGTCAGCAGGGTGATGGGGAAGGTGAGGATCACCAGGATCGGCCGCACGACGGCGTTGACGATGCCGAGCAGCAGCGCCGCGGCGATCAGGCTGCGGACGGAGCGAATCTCGACTCCGGGAACGATCTGCGAAGCGAGCCAGAGCCCGAGCGCGACGACGGCCGCGCGAATCAGAAAACCTCTCATCGGTATGCGCTCCCCGTGTTTGGCTCTATTTAAGCGCGGCGTCGCCGCTGCGCCATAGCGGCCCGGCGATGACGCCCGAATTCCAAAGGGGTATGAAACGGAGGGAGGCGCGCCATGTCCGAAGCCAAAAACCCCACCCTTTTCGTCGCCGCCGACGCCCCGCCGCGCGTCAAACCCTCGAACTATCCCGAGCCGTTCGCCTCGCGGATGAAGGGGCGGGAGAAGCGACCGCTGGGCGATCTCTTCGGATTGACGAATTTCGGCGTCAATCTGACGCGCCTCGCGCCGGGCGGCGTCTCCGCGTTGCGTCACGCCCATACGAAGCAGGATGAGTTCGTCTACATCCTCGAGGGGCGTCCGACGCTTCATACGGACGAGGGCCGGATCGAACTCGCGCCCGGCTCGTGCGCGGGCTTCAAGGCGGGGACGGGGAACGGTCATCGCCTCGTCAACGAAACCGACGAGGACGTCCTCTATCTCGAAATCGGCGACCGAACGCCAGGCGACGCGGTGATCTATCCCGACGACGACCTCGCGGCGACGTTCGTCGGCGGCGAGCGCCGCTTCGCGCGCAAGGACGGTTCGCTGTATTGACTGCCCCACCGAGCGTCCTGTTTTCCGAAACAGGCGCGTCCCCTTTTCCCTAAGGGAAGCAGCGGGCTTTCGCGGGAGAAATGGGCTGGCATTGCGACCGCCGATCGGCGCGAAGCGGTCGTCGAGCCACTCTTGAACCCGAGTCGCAGGGCGGTCGTCTGCGCGAGACGTCGCACCGCAATCGCGAAGCATTCGGCGCATGTTGGCGCCCGGCAGGCCAGAGGGCCCGACGCACGAAATTTACGAACGGCGGCCTGACGCTGGTGGGGAAGGATTTGCCGTTGAAGCCGGTTGTGTCGTTGGCGCGGGACGAAATGGCGGCGGGGCAGGCGGGCGGTTTCCCACGTTCGCTGGCGCAGGATTTTGACCACCCTTTCGCTGATAACCTTCATTCAAAGGCGCGGTACGACGGATGCCGCCATCCTGCGCGATGCCTGCCTGAGTTCCTCGATTGTCGCGACTCATTGCACCGCTCCCTTAAGTGCGTTCAGGAAACTCAATGTGGATGTTCTCGCGTTCCCGCGCAAGATACATTCGAGGCATTCTGTACATCTCTGCACCATCGAAGTCATAAACGATTACATCTCTAAGCACGAGCTCGCGCAGCTGGCCACTCTCAGAAAATACGTCAACGTACCCTGCATAGACTGCTTTTTGTTCGAAGTCCCGAAAATAAAGGAAATTAACAGAGCTTGATGATGAATTAAAAACAAAATCCCACACATCCTCATCACCATAGGTCTTTGTGGCGTTGATTTTCTGAACAATTCTCGTAAATAACTTATAGTTCTCAACATATAAAAACGCTATTCCTAAAGCTATAGACAATAATATTGACAGCAAAATATCTTTAAACGTCTCCGGCTGCAGTAATTTTGAGCTATTCGTGTCGACATTTAATATACTTAACTTCGCACCAAAAACCCAGTAAATGCCGCCAAGTATCGCGTACGATATAACGCCGAAAATAAAGGTGTTTAAAATCATATCAAATTGAGTTGAGTCCCCCTTTGCGCCGTAGCTTGTGTGAATCTTCATCCAGATAAAGCCGGGCATGAAAATGAGCGCCAATTCGAAAAAGAGCGATGAGACACCGAAATTCATCCTGCGCTTTCCCCTCAGTAACGCCGAAAATCGATACCTAGCACGGCTCCCATGAACGTTGCGTATTTTCCTGCATCCAACGCAGTTGCGACGTGTTAGGGATACGCAATTGCGCCTTGAGACAACGGAACACTAAGACGTCAATTTGCGCCTCGTCGCGCGATGACAAATCCCCACCGTCTGCGCGACCCTGCGGCGGAAAATCGCCTCGCAAGTCCTTGAAAGCAATCCGCCGCGCAGTAAAGCGTCGCGCCCTACCTGTCCAACCCGCCCATCAGCATGTACTTGATCTCGACGAATTCCTCCGCGCCGTGACGCGAGCCTTCGCGGCCGATGCCGGATTCCTTGACGCCGCCGAACGGCGCCAGTTCGCTGGAGATGAGGCCGGAATTGATGCCGACCATGCCGTATTCGAGCGCCTCGGCGACGCGCCAGACGCGGCCGAGGTCGCGCGCGTAGAAATAGGAAGCAAGGCCGAATTGCGTGTCGTTGGCGAGGCGGATGACTTCGGCCTCGTCCTTGAAGCGAAAAACCGGCGCGACCGGGCCGAAGGTCTCCTCGCGGGAAAGCTGCATCGCCGGCGTCGCGTCGGCGAGCACCGTCGGCTCGTAGAATGTGCGCCCGAGCGCGTGCCGCTTGCCGCCGATGGTGGCGCGGGCGCCCTTGGCCAGCGCGTCCGCGACATGCGCCTCGACTTTCTCGACGGCTTCGGCGTTGATGAGCGGCCCTTGATTGACGCCCGGCGCCGTTCCATCGCCGACACGAAGCTCGCCCACGGCGCGCGTCAGCTTTTCGACAAACGCGTCGTAGATTCCCTGCTGCGCGAACAAGCGGTTGGCGCAGACGCAGGTCTGGCCCATGTTGCGGAATTTCGAGGCGATGGCGCCCTCGACGGCGGCGTCGACATCGGCGTCGTCGAAGACGATGAACGGCGCGTTGCCGCCCAGCTCCAGCCCGACCTTCTTCACCGTCGAGGCGGCTTGGCGCATCAGCAGCTTGCCGACTTCGGTCGAGCCAGTGAAGCCGACGAAGCGTACGGCGGGGTGCTCGCACATCGCCTTGCCGATCGCCGGCGCGTCGCCGGTGAGGATGTTGAGAACTCCGGCGGGGAGGCCGGCGCGCAGCGCGAGTTCGCCGAGCGCCAGCGCGGTCAGCGGCGTCTCCGGCGCGGGCTTCACCACGGCGGTGCAACCCACCGCCAGCGCCGGCGCCACCTTGCGGGTGATCATCGCGGCGGGGAAATTCCACGGCGTGATCGCCGCGACGACGCCGATCGGCTGCTTGACGACGAGAATGCGCGAATCGGCGCGGAACGTCGGGTTGATCTCGCCGTAGATGCGCTTGGCTTCCTCGGCGAAGAATTCGACGAACGAGGCGGCATAGTCGACTTCGCCGCGCGCCTCGGCGAGCGGTTTGCCCTGCTCGCTGGTCATGATCAGCGCGATGTCCTCGCGATGGGCGATCATGAGATCGAACCAGCGCCGCAGGATCGCGGCGCGTTCCTTGGCGGTGCGCTTCGCCCACAGCGGAAACGCGCGCGCAGCCGCTTCGATCGCGCCGACCGCCTCCTTTTCGCCGAGACGCGGCACGCGGGCGATCCGCTCGCCCGTCGCTGGATTGTCGATGGGATCGACGCCTTCGCCCACCCAGGCGCCGTCTATCAGGCATTGCGAGCGCAATAGGGTTGGATCGGAAAGCTTCATCGCGGCCTCGTCGGTTGCGCCAAGGCGCGCCCTTCGCGCGGCGCCGGGCGGACGGCGACGATATAGGCACGGCGGGGTGGCGCGTAAAGACGCCGCCCATCGGCGATGGCGCCGCCCCTCATCAACTCGCTGCCGGGCCGACCGGATACGGCCCCTCGACGAACGGCTGGCTGTGGTATCCCTTCGCGCCGACGAGGCGGGCCAGCGGACTGCCGAACTCTTCGTCGTCGCGCAACTGGCGCACCAGACGGTGGAAATCCCAGCGCGGCGCCCATCCAAGCTCACGGCGCGCCCGGTCGTTGACGTAGACGCGATCGATGGTCGGAAACATCGTCCAGCCCCGCCGCGCATATTCCACGGCATATTCGGGGACGCGCGCCTGCGTCGCCCGCGGCGCGTCGGCGCGCAACTCCGTCAGATCGTCGCGTGAAAAGGGCGTGGTCGCACTGATGACGAATTTGCCGAACCCAAGGGTTCGCGCGCGCTCGGCGGCGAGCAGATGCGCCGATACGACGTCCTCGATGTCCACGCGGCGAAACAGGAACTCGTTCATCTTGGCGTTGTCGGCCGCGTAGACCGAGCGCACCGCGGCGTTGTCGTCCTCCTCGGGGAAGAATCGTGAGGTCCGCAGCACGACGCAGGGAAGACCCTCATTGCGGTGAAACAGCTGGCAGAGGTCTTCGGCCGCCGCCTTGGTCACGCCGTAGATGTTCTTGGGGATGGGCGCGACATCCTCGGTGATCCAGGCCGCCGGCTCGCCCGGCGGCGGCGCGAGGGCGTCGCCGAAGACACTCGTCGTGCTGGTGAAGACGAAGGCCTCGACGCCCGCGGCGACAGCCTCTTCGAGCAGGATCAGCGTTCCCCGGATGTTCGTCTCGATGAACTCTTCGCGGCTGTGCGTACCGACATGCGGCTTGTGCAGCGTCGCGGCGTGAAAGACCGTCCGCACGCCCTTCACGCAGCGCGCGACGCAAGCGCGGTCCGCGATCGAGCCGACCACGCTGGTGAACGGCCCCGCGCTCCGGTCGAGGCCCGTCACCTCGTAGGACTGCGGTCGCAGAGTGCGCGCCAGGGCCTCGCCGAGGTGCCCCGAGCTTCCCGTGATCAAGACTTTCATGTTCGATGCGCTCTGTTCGGGGAATCTGAGGCGCTAGCAAAACCCGGTCGTCAATCCCTGTCATTCCCGCGCAAAGCGGGAATGACAAGGGGAACCCCACAATCGACGAGGCGCCGCCGACCCGCCCGGACCCTTCTCACCCGCGCAGCCGCGTCTCGAGTTCGCGCGCCACGTCCAGCAGAAAGCTGTCGGCGTGCCACCGTCCGACGATTTGCAACCCGATCGGCAGCCCCCGCGCGGTCACGCCGCAGGGCATCGCAAGCGCCGGATGACCCGTGAGGTTCAGGGGGTTCGTATAGGGATAGAGCCCGCCGCGGATCGCGCCGGACTCTTGACCCTCGATCAACACGGGGCCGTCGGGCAGACGGTCGTCCAAGGGCGGTGGCGGCGCCGCCAACACCGGGGAGACGATCACGTCGAATTGCTCGAACATCCGCTGCAGCCGCCGGAACATCGCGCTGCGCGCCGCGCCGGCCTCATGCAAGGCGATGGCGGAGTGAAGGCGGCCTTTTTCGATCGTTGTGATCAGGTGCGGATCCAACCGGTCGTGAAAAGTCCCCAGATAGGGGCCGAGGCGGGCGGCGAGTCCCGATTCCAGGATCACCAGAAAGTGACGCTCCATCGCGACGAAATCGATTTCGATCGGTTCGACCTCGGCTCCCGCCGCTTCCATCGAGCGAACCGCCGCCGTCGTCGCGGCCTCAACCTCGCGGTCGAGCAGACGGTTGCCGCACCGCGGCATCCAACCGACGCGCAGTCCAGCGAGCGATCCCGGCGTCGCGGCGGGCGCGGGGGCCTGACCATAGGGATCGCGTCGGTCGGAACCGGCGATGACGCCGAACAGAAGCGCGGTGTCGGCGACGTCGCGCGCCATCGGGCCGACATAGGAATTCGCTGAGAAGAGGTCGGGCGCCTGCAGATGCGGCACGACGCCGAGCGTCGCCTTCAGCCCGACGATTCCGCAGCAGGCGGCGGGAATGCGGATCGAGCCGCCGCCGTCCGTTCCGAGCGCGATCGGACCCATCCCCGTGGCGACGGCGACCGCCGCGCCGCCGCTGGAGGCGCCGCAGGTGACGGAGCGATCGACGGGATTGAGGGTCAGGCCGAAGATCGGCGCCTCGGTGAGCTGTTTGTGGCCGAATTCCGGCGTCGTCGTCTTGCCGATCATAATGGCGCCGGCCGCTTTGGCGCGGGCGACCGCAACGGCGTCCTCGGTCGGAACGAATTTCTCGAAGGCCGCCGAACCCATGGTGGTCCGAACGCCGGCGGTGTTGATTAGGTCCTTCACCGAATAGGGAACGCCATGCAGCGGCGGCAGCGCTTCGCCGGCCATCACCTGTTGCTCCGCCCGCTTTGCGGCCGCCAACGCCGTCTCGGCGGTCACGGTGATGAAGGCGTTCAACTCCGCGCGCTCGGCGATGCGGCCGAGCGCCGCCTGCACGGCCTCGACAGGCGACACTTTTCGTTCGCGAATGGCGCGCGCCAACTCGACGGCTCCCATATCTGCGATTGCATTCATGAACTTGCTCCGTCTCAAATCGCCATCGCCGGCGTCACAGCATCCAACGTCCGCCATCGATGAGGATGGTCTGCCCGGTCACGAAGCGCGCTTCGACGCTGGCGAGGTAGGCGATGAGACCGGCGACGTCTTCCGGTTCGGCGATGAAGCCGGCAGGCGTCCCCTTGCGCAGGCGGTCCAGGATCTCCGGCGCGATGCGGTCATGCGCCCGGGTGCGGATGGCTCCCGGCGCAACGGCGTTGACCGTCACGCCATCGGCGGCGAGTTCGCGCGCCAGCGCCCGCGTGAAGCCGACCAAGCCCATTTTCGCCGTCGCGTAGTCGGTTAGACCCGCGTCGCCGGCGAACGCGGCGTCACTCGACATATTGACGATCCGGCCGAAACGTCGCTCCTGCATGCCCGGCGCTACGAGGCGCGTCAGGCGGAGCGTGGTGAGCAGCGAAATTTCTAGAACAAAGCGCCAAACCTCCTCGCTGGAGTCGACGAACGCTCCGCCTCTCTCGCGCGCGCTCTGACCGACATTGTTGACGAGCACGCTGATCGGCCCGAGCCGCCGCTCGGCGGCGGCGACGAAGCGGCGCAACACCTCCTCTTGCGTGCAGTCCCCGGCCATCGTCATGCAGGACGCTTCCGGCAAGTTGGCGAACTGCTCGGCAAGCGCGTTGTCCTCGACGTCGATAACAGCGATGAGCGCGCCCTCGTCGGCAAGCCGGTGCGCCGTCGCCGCCCCGATGCCGTTGGCGGCCCCGGTGATCAGGGCGACCTGTCCCTCGAAGCGATGCATCGTCAATGGAAGCTCCGTCCGCCGTCGACCGCCAAGGCGATCCCTGTCACGTAGCTCGAGGCGGCGCTGGTGAGAAACAGGATGCCGCTCGCCATTTCCTCGGGACAGGCGATCCGATGCAGGGCGTAGCGCTCGCGAATTTCCGCCCGCGCGGCGTCGGCGTCGCTCTCGGCGCCCAGGCTGGAGCGAAAGAGCTCGGTCTCGACCGCTCCGGGGCAAATCGTATTCACGCGGATCGAGCGCGGAGCGAGCTCGGCCGCCATCGCCTTGGCGAACATGATCAGGCCGGCCTTCGAAGCGCAATAGGCCGTGCGATCCGGGAGCGGCCGCAGGCCCGCCGCGGACGACACCAGAACGATCGTGCCGCCCACCGGCGCGAAATGACGCAACGCCGCGCGGCAGACGCGCATCGCTCCGGTAAGATTGACGTCGAGGATCGTGTTCCAGTCTTCGTCGCGCGTGTCCTCGACCGTCGTCAGAAGATCGACGCCCGCGCAATAGACGACGCCGTCGAGTCCCCCATTCCGTCGGCCGCGGCCCTCGCCGCCGCGTCGACCTCCGCGACGTTTCGGACATCGCCCTGCAACTCCACGGTCGGCTGCACGCCGTCGGGCTCGCGCACGATGCGACGGTCGAGAACCGCGACCTGCGCGCCCGCTTCGAGACAAGCATGAACTGTCGCACGGCCAATCCCCGCGGCGCCGCCGACGACGAGGATGCGCCGTCCCTTCAACGTCATCGTCGTCATAGCGAGGCTTTCAGGCGCGGCCGCATTTCATCGGTGATTTCATCGCAGCGCCCCATCCATACGTTGGAATGGCCGCGTGCGTGCTTGATCAGCCCTTCAAGCACCGCAAGCCGCGACGGCTGGCCGATGATCTGCGGATGCATGCCGACCATCATCATGCGGTCCTCGCTGTAGAGGACATCGAATTCGGTCATCCAGGATTCCAGGACGGACGAGGGCGGATGCATCGTGCGTCCTGGCAGAACGATCGAATATTGGAAGAACGGCGCGTCATCGAGCACCCAGCGGAACGGAAGCTCGACGATGTCGGTCGTCTCGCCCTGGATCTCGAGCAGGTAGGGGGAATCGTCGTCGAAGAAGTTCGAGGAGTAATCGAAGCCGTATTCCTTCATCAAGCTCAGGCTCACCGGACTGAACTCGGCGGCAGGCGATCGGTAGCCGCGCGGCGCCGCGCCGGTCGCGCGCTTGATGGCCTCGATGCCCTTCTCCATCTCTTCCCGTTCCTGCTCGGGCGTGAGATTGACGATCCACGCGTGGGTATGGCTGTGATGGGCGATCTCATGTCCGTCCTTCAACAGCGCCTCGACCACCTGCGGCCGCTGTTCGACAATGATGCCGGGGATGAAGAATGTCGCGCGGATCTCGTAGCGCCGCAGCAACTCCATCACGCGCCACACGCCGACCTTCCAACCGTAGGCGCCTTGCGACATCAGGATCGGTCTCTTCGCGTAATTGGCGTCGCGGGCTGTCCACATCGTCTCCGCGTCGAGGTCGAACGTCAGAAGCAACGGGAAACCATGGTCGGTCCAAGGCATTTCGGCAATCCTCATACGATGCGGCGAACGCCGGCCAGGCGTTCGACAAAAATGAGCAAGATCAGAGTGGCGATGATCAATAGCGTCGAGATTGCGGCGATTGAGGGATCAACGCCGAGGTCGATCGCGCTGAAGATCGTCACGGGCAGCGTCGCTTGGCCCGGCGGCAGCAGGAACACGGTCACCGGCACTTCGTCGAACGAGGTGATCAGCGCGAAAACGAAACCGGCGAGCAGCGACGATTTGATGCCGGGCAGAACGACCAATCCGAAGGCGGTCAGCCGCGTCGCCCCGAGAACGCGGGCGGCTTCCTCGAGATACGGGTCGAAGCCGGCAAGGCCGGCGAGCGCGGTGCGCACGATATACGGCGTCACGATCACCACATGCGCCAGAACCAGCGTCAGGAAATTGCCGCGCAACCCAAGTAGGCTCACATATTGCAGGAGCGCGACGCCGATGACGACGGCCGGAAAGATCAGCGGCGAGAGAAGCATTGCGGCGATCGCTTCGCTGTACGGCAGCCAGCGATGGTGCAGCGCGTAGCAGGCGGGAATCGCCAGCGCCGCGGCGATCGCGGTAGAGGCGAAGGCGAGTTCGAGACTGAACCAGATAGCCTGGATGTAGTTGGGGTCGTTCAGCACCTGGGCGAACCAGCGCAGCGTCACGCCGTGGGGCGGCACGGTGAGATAAGCGGTAGAGCTGATGGAGGCGAGCGCGACCACCAGCACCGGGAGCATCAGAAAGGCGAGGATCAGCCCCGTGGCGATCCACAACGCTAGGGGTAAAGGGCCGTCCCTCATCGCGTCGACGTCCAGCGTCTTGCCACGAGACCCGCCCCCGCCACGATCATGAGCGCGATCAAGGTCAGCACGAAGGCGAGCGCGGCTCCCGAAGGCCAATCGAGGTCGCTGAGGAACTCGTCGTAGATGACCGTGGCCATCACCTTGTAGGCTGGTCCGCCGAGCAGGCGCGGCGTCACCAGCGCGCTGATCGTCAACACGAAGACGAGAACGGAGCCGGCGAACATGCCTGGCGCCGTGAGCGGCATCGTGACCAGAAAAAACGTCTTCACCGGCCCGGCGCCGAGCGTCGCCGACGCGGCTTCCGCATCCTTCGGCAGCGCCTGCAACGCGGCGACCAGGACCAGGGTCATGAACGGCAGATAGATGTGGGTCAGACCGATGATCAACCCGGTGAGATTGAACATGAGATGCAGCGGCGCCCGGATCACGCCGAGAGCGATCAGCGCGTCGTTGACGAGGCCGTGATCCGCCAGCAGCGCCATCCAGCCGAAAGACCGCACGACGAGGTTGAGCAGCAATGGAAATACCACCAGCACCGTCAGCCAGCTGCGCGTCGCCCCGGTCGAGCGGGCGAGCGCGTAGGCGAGGGGATAGCCGATGACGAGACAGGCGACGGTCACCAGCGCGCCCATTGTCAAGGTGCGCCCCAGCACCTCGCGAAAGTAAGGGTCGGTGACGATCTGGGTGTAGTTCTCGAGGGTCCAGCCCGACGCCGCGCCGCCGCCCGCGTCGTAGTGGTGGAAGCTCGTCGGCGCCATCATCAGGATGGGCGCGACGAACGCCACGAGCAAGACGAGGCCGAGGGGCGTGATGAGGAGGAAGCCGAGGAGGGGCGGGCGCGTCTCCATCCTTATGCCTCGCCGGCCGAAACAGCGAAGAATACGGCCTTGGGATCGATGACGATCTGGACTTTGCCGTCGACGCCGAATGAAGCCTCCGGCGTCCCGGTGCCGCATTCCGAGATCAACTCGACGCCGCTCGGCAAGCGCACGACGCGTTGAACCTGAGCGCCGGAAAAGGATCTCAGAACGACCTCGCCTCGAACGCCGTCGCTGGCGTGCGAACCGTCCCCGATGCGAACCGCATTGTGACGGACGATGACATCGACGGCGTCGCCGACCTTTCCGTTGCGAGACGTGCTGTGCAACAGCGTTCCGTCGCTGAGCCGCAAGTGGGCGCCGTTGCCGTCGAGGTCCTCGATTTTGCCGCGCAGCCGATTGGATCGCCCGATGAAGCCGGCGACGAACCCGTTGACGGGGCTATGATAGATGTCTTCCGGGGCGCCGATCTGCTGCACCACGCCGCCGTTGAGGATGCAAACCCGATCGGAGAGCGAAAGCGCCTCGGCCTGATCGTGGGTGACGAACAGGCTGGTGACCCCGAGCTCGCGCTGCAGACGCTTGATTTCGATCTGCATCTCGTCGCGCAGCGCGGCGTCGAGATTCGAAAGCGGTTCGTCGAGCAGGAGGATTTGCGGTCGCGGCGCGACGGCTCTCGCCAGGGCGACGCGCTGTTGCTGGCCGCCCGAGAGCTGGCGAGGCAAGCGCGTCGCCACATGGCCGAGCTTGACGAGCTCGAGGGTCGCCGTGACGCGACGCTTCAATTCCTCGCCGCGCACACCCTGGCGGCGGAGCCCGAATGCGACATTGTCGAAGACGTTGAGATGCGGGAACAAGGCGTAGGATTGGAACACCAGGCCGAGTTTGCGTCGATGCGGCGCCAGCGGCGTCACATCGGCGCCGTCGATCACGATCTCGCCGGAACTCGGCGCGATCAGCCCGGCCACCATGCGAAGCACGGTAGTCTTGCCGCAGCCCGAGGGCCCGAGCAGCGAGACGAATTCCCCCGAGCCGACGTCGAGATCGACGCCGGCCACGACCGGCAGGTCGTTGTAGCGTTTGACCAATCGCCGAAGGACGAGCTGCGCCATGGGTTTGCCTTGCCGGAGACGCCGCCGTCCCTAATGCGCAACCTCGCGTTGCCAGCGATGCGTCCACTCCACGAGATGGCTCGCAACGACTTGCGGATCGGGGAAATAGAGATTCTTGTAGTTGTCGCCGGTGGCGACGATCCTCTTGATCTTGTCGCTCAAGGCGACCTTCGTGTTCACTGGCGCGGCATATTCCCGCTCGGAGAAACATCGTTGGTTGTCGGCGGATAGAACGGCGTCGACATATTTGAGGGCGAGATCCAAGTGGGGCGCGCCTTTGGGTATCACGAGGACGGGCTTGATGCCGACCGCGCCTTCCTTGGGGTATGCGACGGCGAGATCGAGGCCCTTGTCGATCTGGGCTCCCACGCGGTCGGGATACCAGGGCGCCATGACGATGTCGCCGCGCTGAAACAGGGAGACCAGCTGATCCGCCTGAGTGTAGAAGGTCACGGAATTCGCGGCGAGCTGCTTCAACGCGGCAAAGCCGGGGTTCATGTTTTCGAGCGTTCCGCCGCGCATGCGGTTGACTGCGATCAGAAACTGCGAGCCGGAGGTTCCGGTGATATCGCCCAGCGCGATGCGCCCCTTGTATTTGGGATCGAACAAATCGTTCCATGAGGTGGGCGGCGGATTGACGGCCTTCGGGTTGTACGCGATCGCCGTCGCTGAGATTTCAAAAGCGACGTAGCTGTTGCCGGGACCGAACGCCGTCTTGTCGAGATCGGGATAGCTCGTCAGTTTGCTCACATCGATCGGAGCGAGCAGGCCCTCGGCGTTGAGCTGGGCCGCGAGCGAGTTGTCCATATAGGCGACGTCGTAGGTCGGGTGGCCGCCCATCGCGCGGATCGCCGCGGCGTGCTGGACGGAATTGCCGAGTTGGGTAACGACCTTGGCGCCGGTCGCCTTCTCGAATGGCGTGACGTTGCACAATTGGGTGTGGTCGGCGAAAACGCCGCCGAATGTCGCGACGACGAGCTGTTCGGCGTCGGCCGCTGGGCTCGCTGCAATGCCGGCCATTGTTGCAAAGAGCGCCAACCCTAGGCGGACGAGTCTCATGGTGCGTCTCCCTCTGATGCGCGTCACGCGCGACCTCAGGCTTAATTGACTTTCTAATAGCTTTCAAGAAAGATAAAGTGCCTTTTATATGGCGGACATCCCGCGAATCTGCTGAGGGATTGCGCGGAGGCGGGGTCAATGAAATCCACCAAGCATATCATCGCAGGCGGCGAATTGGGCGGCCAGGCGGCCGCGGAACTGGCTTTCGACCTTGTCGGACGCGGAATGGCGCAATGGCGTCGCGAACGGCCCGACATCGACTGCTCCGGCAAGGCAGTCGTCGGGCGCATCCTTTCGTTGCAGGACGTTATTATCCGCGCCGTCAACGCCACCTTGGCGCGGCACGACTTGCGCTATCCGGTCTATGCCGTATTGGCGACCTTGCGTGTTTCGGGAAAGCCCTATCGCATGTCGCCGTCGAGGCTGCAGGCGACGATGTTGTTCACTTCGGGCGGCGTGTCGAACCTGTTGCGGCGCGTCGAGGCGGGAGGCCTCATTCGGCGATTGGCCGATCCGGCCGACGGGCGCGGCATTCTCGTCGAGCTGACCGAGAAGGGGTTTGCTCGCGCCGAAGCGGCGATGGCCGATCACGCCGAAGTCGAACGGCGTCTGTGCGCGATGTTCAGCGAAGCGGAGCGCGAGACGCTCGCGACGTTTCTGAGCCGGATGGTCCTCCTCAATGGATCGGGCGGCGATCTCGACAGCGGAGGCGCCTCGCTGCAGAGGTGACGCCGCGCATCGAAAGAGGCCATCGACGCTCTTTGGGTTGACAGCGCCGGGAGATTTTCCCAGTGACTAGGATGAGTCTCAAGGAGGCGCGATATGCGGATAGCGATGGTGGGCGCCGGTTATGTCGGGCTAGTCACGGGGGCCTGCCTCGCCGATTACGGCCATGAGGTCGTCTGCATCGACAAGGATCCGGCCAAGATCGCCGCTTTGAACAAGGGGGTGATGCCGATCTACGAGCCGGGGCTCGACGATCTCGTCGCCAAGAACACGTCCGCCGGGCGCCTTTTCTTCGCGACCGACTTGCAGGCTGCGGTGGCCAAGGCTCAAGTCGTTTTCATCGCCGTGGGGACGCCCGCGCGGCGCGGCGACGGTTACGCCGATCTCTCGCATGTCTATGCAGCGACGCGCGAAATCGCTTCGGCCATTTCCGGGTTCGTGGTCGTCGCGACAAAATCCACGGTGCCTGTCGGGACCGGCGACGAGGTCGAGCGCATTTTGCGCGAGACCCGGCCCGACGCCGATTTCGCCGTTGTTTCCAATCCGGAGTTCCTGCGCGAGGGCGCGGCGATCATCGATTTCAAACGCCCGGACAGGATCGTCATCGGGACCGAGGATCGGCGGGCCGAGGAGGTCATGCGCTCGGTGTACCGCCCGCTCTATCTCAATGAATCCCCTCTCATGGTGGTCCGTCGGCGCGCCGCGGAACTGATCAAATACGCAGCAAATGCGTTCCTGGCGACGAAGATCACGTTCATCAACGAGATTGCCGATCTCTGCGAGCAGGTCGGAGCGGACGTGCAGGAAGTCGCGCGCGGAATTGGGCTCGACAAGCGAATCGGCGATAAATTCCTGCACGCCGGTCCCGGCTACGGCGGCTCCTGTTTCCCGAAGGACACCACGGCGCTGCTGAAAACCGCGCAGGACAACAACGTCCAGTTGCGGCTGGTCGAGACGGTGGTTTCGGTCAACGAGACGCGCCGGCGCGTGAGCGCCCGTAAAATCATCGTGGCGTGCGGCGGCTCGGTCAGGGGCAAGAAAATCGCCATCCTCGGCCTGACCTTCAAGCCGAACACCGACGACACGCGCGAGGCGCCGGCGCTTTCGATCATTGCGGCGCTTCAGGATGCCGGCGCCGTGGTCACCGCCTATGATCCGGTCGGCGCGGAAAACGCGCGCGCGCTGCTGACGAACGTCGCTTACGCGGACAATCCCTACACATGCGCGGAAGGAGCCGATGCGGTCGCCATCGTCACCGAGTGGGACGAGTTCCGCGCGCTCGACCTCGCCAAACTCAAGGCGCTGCTGGCGACGCCGGTGCTGGTCGACTTCCGCAACATCTACCGCCCGAACGACGTGGCGGCCCATGGCCTCACCTATGTCAGCGTCGGCCGCCCCGCTTCTTTGATGTGATTACGACGGGGATCGAGAAGCAAGCTCGCCTGGCAGGCGAGCGGAGAGGCGAGAGATGCGATTCCTTATTACCGGAACGGCCGGCTTCATCGGGTTTCATCTCGCCCGGCGACTGATCGCGGATGGCCATTTCGTTTCCGGCCTCGACGGGATGACGCCCTATTATGACGTCACGCTCAAGCAGGCCCGCCATGCGCTCCTCGGGCGCTCCAATGGTTTTCGCGGGCATGTCGTCATGCTCGAGGACATGGACCGGCTCGCCGATATCGTCGCCGACGACAAGCCGGACATCATCGTTCACCTCGCCGCGCAGGCGGGCGTCCGCTACAGCCTGGAAAATCCCCGCGCCTATGTCGACGCCAATCTGGTGGGCGGGTTCAATATCATGGAAGTCGCCCGAGCTGCCGAGGTCAGGCATTTCCTGCTCGCCTCGACCAGCTCCGTCTACGGCGCCAATGCCAGAATGCCGTTCAAGGAGACGGACCGCGCCGACCATCCGCTGACGCTATATGCCGCGACCAAGAAGGCCGCCGAGGACATGGCGCATTCCTATGCGCATCTGTGGAAAATTCCGACCACTGCGCTGCGCTTCTTCACTGTCTATGGGCCCTGGGGGCGGCCGGACATGGCGCTGTTCAAATTCGTCAAGGCGACGCTGGCGGGCGAGCCGATCGACGTCTACGGCAATGGCCAGATGCAGCGCGACTTCACCTATATCGACGACCTGATCGAGGCGATTGTCCGGCTCGTCGACCATCCGCCGCGAGAGGGCGAGCCCGTCGCGGAGATCGATTCGCTGTCGCCGGCCGCTCCCTACCGGGTCGTCAATATCGGCGGCGGCCAGCCGGTCGGGGTGCTGGACTACGTCGATGCGGTCGAAAGGAGCCTGGGTGTGCCGGTGAAGCGGCGTTTCCTCGCCATGCAGAAGGGCGATGTCCCCGCAACATTCGCCTCGCCCGAATTGCTCGAGAAGCTTGTCGCCTATGTGCCATCGACGCGGATCGATGTCGGCGTGGAGGCGTTCGTCGACTGGTATCGCCAATATTACGGGGGCGCCGCTCTATGAGGCCACCCCCCGTCATTCCCTGCCAAGTCTGACCTAGACGTTCTGCTTTCGAACTCGATGCAGCGGCCTCTGCGCCCCTTCTCCCCGCGCGCGGGGAGAAGGTTGGGATGAGGGGCGAGGTGGTCAGCCGCAACGGAGCGGACAACCACCCGGCCCCTCACCCTAACCCTCTCCCCGTTAACGGGGAGAGGGGATCGTCGGACCTGACCGAAACGGCCTCGACGGCGCGGCGCACCCATCCGAGACGCGGCTCTGGGATGAGGCCGTAATTGTAGAAGTTGACCCCGTCGGCGCTGGCCGCCACCGCCGCGCTGGCTCTGGCGGCGAGCGCCTCGGCGTTCGGCGTTTCGGGATAGAAGGCGCGGAGCCCGACGCCCAGATACTTGTCCGGCCCGACGGCGCGACGCCCGTCGCCGATCAGCGCCGCCACGGCCTGCGGCGGCGTCCAGTAGGCGCAGAGGATGGCGCCGTCGCAGACCTCGACGACCTTGCCGAAGTCGCACCCGCCGAGCCAGCCATCCTTGAGATCGATGAGATAGACCTTGGTCGCCGCATCGGCCCGCGCGCGAATTTCGCCGACGAGGCTGGTCACCGGCTCGAAGCGCCACATCAGGTAGTCGTAGACTTCCGGATAAGGGGCGAAATGGTCGAGACCGCCGGCTGGGAAGTCGGGCCAGCGCGGCGCGGGGATCTCCCGTTCGCACATCTCGACGATCCATCGCTTGACCGTCTCTTGCGCGCGCGGGCCGTCGACGCCGGCCTTGGCGGCCCGCGCGAGGCAGGCGTCGCAGAAGCAGAGCGACAGGAGAAAATCGTCCTCCGCCGTCAGGCCGACGCCGTCCTTCTCGTGATGAAACTCGTGCGCAAAGCCCATGAACGACGGGCTCTCGAGCTCGATGACATCAGGCCGGTAGATTTTCGTCACATCCTCTACGAGCGTCGCCACATAGGCGCGCGCGTCGGGATGAGACGGACAAAGGTTGTAATAGTTGGGATCGCCGAAAGCGTTGCGCGTCACGGCGCCGGGATGGAGCATGCCGAGGCGGGTGTTGTGCAGGCACACGGTCCAGCACGCGACCTTCATGCCGCCATCATCGCGCCGGCGGACAAGTTCGCCGAGCACGTCGCCGCCCTGCGCGATCCGATCGGCGATTTTCGGTCGGATGGCGAGACTGTCCCAGCGGCTGGGCGTCGGCTGGAAGTAGATCGTGCCGTCCTCGGGAAAGTAGGCCTTCCGTTTGGGACTGCGCGGCTGGAGAAAGCGTCCCGCGTGATAGGACGTCGCGAGGCTTATCGTGTTCAGACCGGCGCCCTCGCGAAGGTCGTGAAGGCTCCGCTCGAACCCGAGATCCTGAACGTCCCAGGGATAGGTCCACATCGAGAGATGCATGCTGCGATCCAGTGTTTGGCGGTGAGCTTCGGCGACGTCACGCCCTCGCCACGAGGCGCCCCGGCAATCGTCCGGTCGGGCGCCCGTCGGCGACGACCGGGACGCCCGCGACCCAAACGTGAGATATGCCGGACGGCAAGCGCGTCGGCTGATCGAAGGTGGCGTGATCGGCGACATCGGCATCGAAGAGGACGAGATCGCCGATCATGCCCGGCCGCAGCAATCCCCGGTCGGCGAGGCCGAAGCGTTGCGCGGCGACCGACGTCATGCGGCGAACGGCGTCCTCGAGCGGGAACCACGCGGCGTCGCGGGTCAAAGGCCCGACGACGCGCGGAAAAGTCCCGAAGGCGCGCGGATGAGGCTTCGTCCCCGGGCGGGGCAGTCCATCCGAGCCGAACATGTGCAAGCGGTGGGTGCAGGCGCAGCGCAGATCCGCCTCGTCGAGCTGGAACAGCACGATGCCGGTCTGCCCGCGATCTTCTTCGATCAGCCGGGCCATCAAGTCGAATGGCTCAAGCCCCATGTCGACAGCCGCCTGCGCGAGATTGCGCCCTTCGAGATGTTTCAGCGAGGGACTGGCGATCGCCGACAGCTGCACATTTTCCCACCCGATCAAGGAGACCTTGGACTGGCTGTGCGCATCGTCGCCGCCTTCCTCCACCCAGCGGCGGAGCGTCGCGCGCGCCTTGGGATCGCGAAGGCGGGCGAGCAGCGCATCATGGCCGCCGGCTTGCGCGTTCGGCGGCAGGAGCTGCAGCATATAGCTGCTTCCGGCCGGATAGGGATACATGTCGAAGCTGACGTCGACGCCTTCGTCGCGCGCCGTCTCCAGCCGCGCGAGCGCCTTTGGGATCGCGCCCCAGTTCGGCCGTCCCGCCGATTGCAGATGCGACAACAGGCCGGCGCAGCCGGCGTGGCGCAGGATCGCGATGAACTCGTCGATCGAGGCGAGAAGGCCCGCTTCATAGCTGCGGATATGCGCCGCCAGCAGCTTGCCGTGATCCCGCACCGTCTCGGCGAGCGCAATCAGCTCCGCCTCGTCGGCGTAGGCGCTCGGGGGATAGACGAGGCCCAGCGACAGCCCGGCTGCGCCTTGCGCGAACTGCTTCGCCAACAGATCCTGCATCGTGCGCCGCTCGGCGGCGCTCGCCGCCCGCTGCTCGAAACCCATGGCGGCGAGCCGCAGCGCCGCGTGGCCGACGAGTGAGACGACATTGAGCGCCGCGCCGCGATCGTGCAGCGCCTGGCGGTAAGCAGAGAAATCGTCGAACACTTCCTCTGCATGCGTTTCGCCGAGCAACGAAGAAAAATGCTGGCGAAGCGGCTCGCGCGAACCTTGCGTCGCCGGGTAGAGCGAAAAGCTGCAGTTGCCCACGACGACGGTCGTGACGCCCTGGAGGATCTTCTCCGGCCGGTGAGGCTCGCGCAAGACGATCAGATCGTCGTGGCAATGCGCGTCGATGAAGCCGGGCGCGAGATAGCGGCCAGCGCCCTCGACGATCGTCGCGTCGCCGACGTCCTGCCTCGGGCCGACCGCCGCGATGCGGTCGCCCGACAGCCGCACGTCGGCGAGGAACCAAGGCGCGCCGGTTCCGTCGATGACGCGCACGTCGCGGATCAGCGTGTCCTCAGGCAAGACCGTCTCCTTCAATTCCCTCAGGCCTGGACCGGACCAACGCCGGCCCGCCGTCGACGCTCAAACCGCCGTCGTGGAAATCCGGGCATACATGATTCGAGACCCCTCGAAACAACCCACTCAGCGTTCGGCGACCGCAGTGACCTCGATGCGAAGGTCGGGATCGGCGAGCCGCGCCTCGACGCAGGCCCTCGCCGGCGGACTGACGGGGTCGACCCACGCGTCGTAGACTCGGTTCATCGCCTCGAAATCGGTGATATGGGGGAGAAAGATGTTGACGGCGAGCAGATCGGATTTCCTTCCGCCGGCCTCCGCCAGCAAGGCGTCGACCTTGGCCAGCACTTGGCGCGTCTGCTCCTCGATGCCGGCCTTGCGATCGCTCGCCACCTGACCGGCGATGTGGATCGTCTTCGCGCCCGCGACAGCCTGCGACATCCGGGAGCTCTTCTGAAAGCGTTCAATCATGTCGTTTCCTTTGTTGGGTGGGGTGGGCGGAGGTCTGGACGCCTTCAGACGATCTCATCGACCCTTCGCCTCCCGACCGGAGAGGAGAAGGAGACCGAGGATCAGCGATCCGAAGAGAATGCTTCGCCAGCCCGCCGAAGCATTGACGACGGTGATCAAGGCCGTGATCGTCACCAGCAGGGCCGAGCCCGGAATGGAGCCTGCGTAGGTGCCCGATCCCCCGAGAATCGACGTTCCGCCCAATACGACGGCGGCGATCGAGGCAAGCACGTAGGGATCGCCGATGCCGACGTAACCCTGACCGTTCATACCGAGCATCAGCACGCCCGCGAGGCCGGCGGTCAGCCCGCTCGCGGCATAGATCGCCATCGTCGTCCCATTGACGTCCACCCCCGAGAGCGAGGTCGCGAGCGGATTGGCGCCGAGCGCAAAGATCCGCGCGCCGAACGGCGTCATATGCAACACGAAGAGCGTCGCCGCCGAGACGACGATCCAGAGAAGGATTCCCGCCGGCACGCCGAGCGGACGCGCGTCGCCGAGCCACATCACGATGGGATTATTCATCGACACGGCGCTGCCGCCCGCCACGATGATCAGCACGCCTTGCAGGAAAGTCGCCATGGCGAGCGTCATGATCATCGGATGCACGCGCAGGAGCGCGATCCCCAGACCATTGAGAAAGCCGATGCCGGCGGCGGCGGCAAGCATGGCGACGACGGCGATGGCGCCGCTCGTGTCGGCATCCCAGGCCAGCAACGGCACGCCGACCGCGGTGACGGTGAGGATGGCGCCGACGGAAAGGTCGATCCCACCGCCGATGATGACGAGGGTTTGCCCGGCCGCCACCAGCCCGATCACCGAGGCCAGTTCCAGGATGTAGCGCAGATGCCCGTAGGAGCCGAAGCCCGTCAAGGTGAAGCCGGCTGCGATCCAGACCGCGACGACGATGAGAACCGTCAGGAACGGCCCGCTGCGCAGGATCGAGACCGCGCGTCGGGTGAGAAGCGGCGTCGCCGCGGCGTCGCTCATGTCTGTCTCCAGCGGGCGTTGATCTGCGGCAAGGCGACGGCGCCGACGATGATGAGGCCTTGCGCCACATACTGGGCGACCGGTGGAAGGCCGAGAAAGAACATGACGTTGATCATCAGGCTGAGCAGCAGGCTGCCAGCGAGCGCGCCGCGCATTGTCCCTTGGCCGCCAAGGAAGCCGACGCCGCCCAGCACGGCGGCGGCGAACGAGTTGAGCGTGAATGCCTGTCCGATCACCGGATCGCCCGAACCGGTTTGCGCCGCCACATAGAGTCCGGCCGCGGTCGAGAGGAGCCCGCTGATCGCATAGGCGGCGATGCGCGCGGCGTCGACGGGAACTCCGGAGCGATAGGCCGCCACCGGGTTCTCGCCCGCCGCATAGAGGCTGAGGCCGAGCGGCGTCGCGAGATAGAGTTTCCATGCGACGGCGGTCAGCCCCAGCAGCAGCACGGCGACAGGCGCGTCGCCGGCCAGGAAATCCGAGAACCACGCCGGGATCTGGCCGCCCGGCCGCGGCAATATGAGCAGCGCGGCGCCGCCGATGATGAACGAGCCGGCGAGCGTCACGATGATCGCCGGCAGCCGCAGGCGAACGACGATGAGCCCGCAAACGGCGCCGATTCCAAGGCCCGTGGCGGCGACGAGCGCCATGGCGCCGACCGCGCCGAGCGGCCCCGCCATGGTGGTCGCCGCGATGACGGCGCCGAGGCTGACGGTGGCGCCGATCGCCAGGCTGATGCCTCCGGTCAGCATCAGGATCGCCTGCGCCATCGACACCAGCGCGAGCGGGAACCAGCTCTGGGTGAATTTCGACAGCCCGCTGACGCTGAGAAGGCCGGGGAAGAGATAGGCGTAAGCGGCGAGGAACGCCGCCACGACACAGAATAGAGGCCACAAGCCCCGGCTGCGCCGGCGTTGAACCGGCCAGTAGAGTGGCTTTTCCGCCATATGCCGATCGAGGCTCACGCGACAGTTTCCAGCAGATTGGCGCCCATCGCCGCCGCCACGATGGCTTCTTCGCTCAGCGCCGCCCGTTCGAGCCGGGCGACGACGCGTCCTTCGCGCATCACGGCCACGCGGTCGCAGAGATGCACCAGTTCCGGCGTGTCCGAGCTCGAGATCAGCACGGCTGCGCCCTCGGCCGCGAAACGGCGCAGCAGCCCGTAGATTTCCCGTTTGGTCTCGACATCGACGCCGCGCGTCGGGTCGTTGAGCAGCCATACCGCGGGCGCGTTGGGCATCCATTTCGCCAGCGCGACTTTCTGCTGGTTGCCGCCAGAAAGGGCCTGGACCGGCCGCGCGAGGTCGCCCTTGATCGACAGGCGGCCGGCGAGACGCCGCGAGAGATCGCGCTCGCCCGCCCGCTCTCGGACGCCGAGGCCGCGCGCCCGCGCATAGCCGGGCAGGAGCATGTTGAAGGAGATCGGATGGATGAGGTGCAGTCCCTCGCGCTTGCGGTCGGCGGGGACATAAGCCAATCCCAAGGCGTTCGCCCGCAGCACCGAGCCCGGCACGCCCTGGGCGCCGTTGAACTCCGCTTCGCCGGCGGTCGCCGCTTTCGCGCCGTAGAGGCCGAGGATGAGATCCTCCTGGCCTTGTCCGACGAGCCCGCCGATCCCGAAAACCTCGCCGCGCCTCAGATCGATGTCGATTTCGCGCGCCAGGCCGGAGGAGAAGCTTTTGACGGAGACAATCGTCCTGCCCTCGCCGTTCGGCTCCCAATTGGGGAAGAGATCGCCGGGATCGCGCCCCACCATCAGGCGCACCAACCCGTCGGCGTCGACGCCGGCGAGCTTTCGATCGGCGGTGACGGCGCCGTCCTTCAAGATCGTCACATGATCGCAGAGCGCCATCACCTCGTTGAGGCGGTGGGAGATGTAGAGGATTGCAACCCCTTGCACGCGCAACCGCTCGAGCAGCCGCGTCAAGGTTTGCGTCTCGTGGGCCGACAGTGACGATGTCGGTTCGTCGAGAATGAGCGCGCGTGGCTCGCGATAGAGCGCCTTGGCGATCTCCACCATTTGGCGGCGACCGAGGGGCAGGTTGCCGACCGGCGTGGCGATGTCGTCATCGAGGCCGACCATGGCGCAGACGGCGCGCGCGCGTCGCGCCAGCGCCTTGTAGTCGACGAAGCCGAAACGGCGGGGATAGGCGCCGAGGCCGATGTTTTCGCCGATCGACAACTGGGTGGTGAGGCTCAATTCCTGCTGCACGACCGCAACGCCGGCGCTGCGCGCGTCACGCGGCGTGAAACGATCGACGGCGACGCCGTCGATCTCGAGGCTTCCCCCGTCGGGACGCAGCGCGCCCGACAGGAGGTTGATCAGCGTCGATTTGCCCGCCCCGTTCTCGCCGAGCAGCGCATGAATGCGGCCCGGCCGAAGCTCGATCGACACTTCGCGCAGCACGAGGTTGCCGAAAAACGATTTCGACACGCTTCGGGCCGCGATGATCGGAGCGGACATTGTCACGGATGGCGCTTTACGAGACGCTATTTCTGGGCCAGGAGCTTATCGAACAGCGCCTGATTGTAGGGGGAGAAGATGTATCCGTCCGCCGGGAAATTTTTGGCTTCCGCGAGGTAGGAATCGAGATTGCCGTTGTCGATCACCGGCAGCGGCACCTTGATGAAGGCCGGAATGTCCTTGCCGCTCAGCGCCTGGACGGCGGTATAGGCGGCGAGGGCGCCGAGCCAGTTGGGCTGCATGGACGCCCAGCCCTTGAGCCCCTTCGCCTTCCACATTTCGAGGAACTGGCGCGCGTTCTCGCCGGTGATCGGAACCTGCGCGCGGCCCTGCTTGTCGAAAGCGAGAACCGAGCCGGCCGACAATGCGCCGCCAAGGGACAGGACGCCGTCGATCTCGGGATGGGCGAAGAGCAGGTTGGAGACGGCTTCCTGAGCCGGCGCCACGTTGTAGGGGGTGTTCGTCTCGGCGAGGATGGTCACGCCGGGGTTCGCCTTGAGCACCGGCTCCGCGCCCTTGCGGCGGTCGTCGCTGACCGAGACTCCCGCCGGCCCGTTCAGGACGATGATCTTGCCTTTGCCGCCCATCGCATTGACCAGCCACTGCGCGGCGCTGGCGCCCCATTGCGCCGAATCGGTGTTGATCTTGGTCGTCACCGAGTCCGTATCGACGAGGCTGTCGAAATTGATGATGGCGATGCCCTTGGCGCAGGCTTCGGCGGCCACGCGCGCCGGCGCCGTCGACGATCCCGAACTCGAGCAGGATCGCGTCGACATTGGCGTCGACCATCGACTGCATTTGCTGAACCTGGGTGTTGGCGTCGCCCTGCGCGTCGGTGATCACGAGCTTGGAGACGAGGCCCTGCTTCTTCAGTTGGTCGACCTCGGCGGTGATCGTGCCGGCGGTCTCCTTCATCCAGGTCGGCACCGAATAGATGTTCGCCCAACCGAGCGTGAAGGGGGGCTTGCGGTCGCCCTTGACGCATTTTGCGGCGGCGTCGGCTTCGCTGACGAAACCAGCGCCGGCGAGAAGGCTTAGGCAAAGGACGCTCGCCGCCCCCCGCAGATATGACTTCAACATGGGTTATTCCCTCCTGATGATGGCTCCTGAGAGCTGCGCAAGCCGAGCGTCGCGATAGCCCTTTGTTCCGCTATAGTGGACATAATACCGTTATATCGGACAGGCGAATGCTAGACATCGACGTGGGCTTGTCAATAGGCGGTAGGCGATATTTGAGAATTTGCCCGCCGCACATGCCGCCGCCGTGAACTCCCGAGCGGCCCGGGCGGCGAAAAGGTGGTTGAACGCCGGCGCCCGCGCACGCTAAGCAGGAACAGAGCGCGACTCGTCGCGGCCATTCTGGATTTCGGGCTATGTCAGCTGAGCAAATTTCGGATATCGCCATCGGCCGGCGCATGCGCGGCCTGGACCGGGCCTTCGACATTCTCGATTTTCTCCGCGAGAGACGCAAACCCGCGCGGCCGAATGAGATCGCGATTGGGATCGATGCGCCGAAATCGACGGCCTACGAACTCGTCAATCTCCTGCTGAAGCTCGGCGTCTTGGACCGTGCGGACGACGATGGCCGCGTTTTTCTCGGCCGCAAGCTCTATTTCCTCGGCCAAGCCTGGCAGGCCCAGTTCGATCTCACGCGAGAATGCAAGGCCCATCTTGCCCGGCTTGCCGAGGTCACTCGGGAGACCGCCCAGCTCTGCATGCTGGACGGCTGCAAATATACGGTCGTAATGATGAAAGAGGGCGCCCGGCCGTTTCGAATCAGCTCGGACGTCGGCGAGCCGATCCCGATTCCCTGGACCGCCTCGGGACGGCTGCTCGTCTCGCACTTGAGCGATGAGGAGATCCTGGCGTTCATTCCCGCCGCTGATTTTGTTTTACCAGACGGCTCGACCCTCGACAGCGGGACGTTTCTGGAAGAGGTCCACGCGGCGAGAAGGGATGGCTTTTTCTCCTTCGACACCATCGCCGACAATTTCACCCACTGCTTCTCGGCGCCGGTCTTTCAGGAGCGCGATATCTGTGTTGCGACGCTGTGCCTCGTCGCGCCGAGAGACGACGCCGCGAAGAACTACGCTCGCTATCGGGATACGCTCGTCGAAGAGACGCGCGAGCTCTCCAGCCAACTCGGCGACGCGAAGGTTCGGTTTTCGACGGTCGCATACAGCTGAGAGGCAATGCCTGCCGCTCATCGCACGCGGACGCGGCAGGGGGCTCGAAGTCGCAAGCGATCGAATCCGCGGCTGCGCATCACGCAGGGCAAGTCGCCATGGGCTCAATCAGCCCGGCCAATCACGTCGCCATTTTGGCCGCCCGATCGCGAAGATCAAAAGCAGGACCGAAAGATTTGTCCAATCGACCGTGGCGCCGAAGCACCAGCGCGACCGCGCCCATCAGCGCATCGTTGTGGGTGAACCGGCCGGTGACGATCTTGACGCGCTGCGACTCCGGCACGTCCTGCCGCTTGATCAGGGTATGGCGCTCGTAGGACGCCGTCAGAGGTTCGAGCAGGAGGGGCCCCGCCAAGCCGCCTCGGCCGCCGACGATGATGAGGCCGGGATTGATGATCGCGCCGATGATGCCGAGGCCGCGTCCGGCGATCTCCGCGGTGTCGGCGATCAAGCGCGCGCAGCCGACATCCCCCGCGTTCGCCATCGCGATCAGTTCGTCGACGTCGATCGGGCGTCCATGCAGGCGCGAAGCCACGGCGACCGCCGGGTTGAGGCTCGCGGTCAGTTCGAGACATCCGCGATTGCCGCAGCGGCAGAGGTCCCCCTGCGGATCGATCGTCATATGGCCGAACTCGCCTCCCGCGCCGGCGACGCCAGTGAGCACTTGGCCGCGGCTGACGATCGCGCCGCCGACGCCGACGTCGATCTTGAACAGAACGAAATCCTCGCAGCCGACCGCCGCGCCCCAGGTCATCTCGGCGATGGCGGAGCAGTTGGATTCATTGTCGGCGAAGATCGGCTGCTCGAGAATGGGCTCGAACGCCTCGCGGATGTTCACTCCCGCCCATCTCGGCACGATGCTGGCGCGCTGAACTCTGCCGTCCGGCGCCACGGGGCCGGACACCGCGATGCCGACGCCGAGCAACGTATGCAAGGACAGCCCCCGGCGCTTGTAGACCTCGCGGATCGATTGGCGCGCCCGTTGCGCGGCGAACTCAGGCGAATAGTCGCGACCGAGCGCAAGAGTATGTTCACAAATGACAGAATGGGAGACATCCGCCACCAGCATGCGGATGCCGGTCCGGCTCAGGTGAAGCCCGACGCAGGTTCCGGCCTCCGGGTTCAGGGCGAACGCGGCGGCGGGGCGGCCCACGCCTCGCTCGCCGTCGCCGATCGGCGCCTCGACAATCACCTGTGAACGCCTCAGTTCCGCCAGAGCCATCGAGATCGTGGAGCGTGCAAGTCCGGTCGAGCGCGCGATGTCGGCCGCCGAGACCGCCCCGCGTTCGCTCATGATGCGCACGACGCGCGCCTCGGGCGTCGCGGCATCGGCTTCGCTGAGCAGCGATTTTAATTCATTGCTGGACACATAAACTCTCCGAGAGCGGCATTGACAGCCTAATTTCTTCGAAATAGAAATAATGTGGTTTGCTAAAAGGCGCAATGGTCGGTGAAGCGGCCGCAAGAGCCGCTCCGAACAAACCGGGAGGAATGGATGCTGAAGAGAACGGCGGCTCTGGCCGGCATATTCGCTTGCGCGTTCGTCAACGCGGCTCAAGCCGAACCCAAAACCAACATGCTGCATCAATGGTCGGAAGGTTCCGACGCGGCGGCGATCGCCAAGCTCGGCGAGATGTTCACGGCCGCCGGCGGCAAGTGGGAACAGACGTCGATCGCGGGCCACACCGCCAACACGCTCGCCAAGCTGCGCGCCGACGTCGTCGCCGGCAACGCGCCGCCCGCCGTTCAGTTGAAAGGGCCGGAAATCGCCGAGTGGAACGAGACCGGCAAAACAGCCAATCTCGACGACCTCGCCAAAGCCGAGGGGTGGGACAAGGTCGTCGCGCCAGAACTCCTGCCGGTGATGAAGCCGACCGGACACTGGGTCGCGGCGCCGATGAACATCCACCGCATCAACTGGATCTGGGGCTCTTCGAAGGGCATGGCGGCGGCGGGCATCACGTCGTTGCCGAAGACCTGGGCGGAATTCAACGCCGATTGCGATAAGGCCGTCGCCGCCAAGGTCATCTGTCTCGCGCATTTCAGCCAGGACTGGACCGACGCGACGGTTTTCGAGGTTGTCGTCTACGGACAAAACATCGATCTGTTCCGCAAGGCCTTCGTCCAAGGCGACACCGCGGCGATGCGATCGCCCGACATGGTCAAGGCGTTCGACGAGATGCGCCTGATCGTCTCCAAATACATGGACCCGGCGATCGCCGGCCGCGACTACGACACCGCGACAGGCATGTTCGCCAAGGGGCAGGCCGCGTTCATGATCATGGGCGACTGGCAGATCGGCATCTTCACCGGCGACGGCTTGAAGGAAGGCGCCGATTACTCCTGCGCGCAAGCGCCGACCGATTGGGGCAAGCCGGGGTTCATTCTCAATTCCGACTCGGTCGTGTTCTTCAAACAGAGCGATCCTGACTATATCGAGGGCCAGAAGCTGCTGGCGCATCTGATCCTGTCGCCCCAGTTCCAGACGGTGTTCAACCAGGCGAAGGGCTCGATCCCGGCGCGTCTCGACGTCGATCTCTCCAAAGGCTTCAACCCCTGCCAGCAGATGTCGCAGAAGGATCTGCGCGCCTCGATCGCCAACGGCACGCTGGTCCGCTCGATGGCCCACAACATGACGGTGCTGCAGAAGTATCGCGGCGCGATGATGGACGTGATCACCTCCTTCGTGAACAATCCGAAGATGACGGCGAAGGAAGCCGCGGACGGCATGGCCGACGCGGTCGAAGCTCAAAAGTAAAAGTCCGTTCCGCGCGGCGGCGCACCCGCCGCGCGGAGTTCCCCTCCCGCTCGCAGCAAGGGGTGAGACACCGATGAGCAATGCCGCAGCCGATCGCCTCGCGCCTCAACCGCGCGGGAATTGGCGAGAGATCCTGACCGCGTGGACGCCGAAACTGGTGCTCGCGCCTTCCGTGATCGCGAGCTTCGTCTATGTCTTCGCGTTCGCGCTCTGGACGTTCTACATCTCGGTTTCGAACAGCACGCTGTTGCCGACCTACGACTATGTCGGTTTCAAGCACTATTTCGAATTGTGGTCGAACCAGCGCTGGACGATCGCCTACAGCAATCTGTTCTTCTTCAGCGCGGTCTATGTCGTCCTCGCGCTGCTCGTCGGTCTCGCCCTCGCGATCGCGATCGACCAGAGCGTCAGGGGCGAGTCGATCTGGCGCACCATCTTCCTCTATCCGCTCGCGGTCTCGTTCGTGGTGACGGGCACGGTGTGGAGTTGGCTCTACAGCCCGAACGCCGGAATCGAATATTTCGTGCGAGGCCTGGGGTGGAGCGATTTCACCTTCCGGCTCACCACCAGTCGCGACACGGCGATCTACGCGATCATCGCGACCGGCGTCTGGCAATCCTCCGGCTTCGCAATGGCCCTGTTCCTGGCGGGATTGCGCTCCGTCGATCCCGATCTGGTCAAAGCGGCTCAGATCGATGGCGCCAGCCGCGTCCGCATCTACCGGAAGGTGATCCTGCCGACGATCGCGCCGATCTTCGTCGCGGTCGTGGTCGTGCTGCTCCAATTCGCGATCAAGACGTTCGATCTCGTCGTCGCGCTGACCAAAGGCGGTCCCGGCATATCGACGACCTTCCCCGCCATTTATGTCTACGACCTGATGTTCGAGCGCGGCCAGATCGCGATCGGCGCGGCGGCGGCGATCATGATCCTCGCCGCGCTCGCCGTCGTTCTCGTGCCCTACGCGCTGTGGACCATGTGGCGCAATCGACGCGAGGCCGCCGTCGATGTCTGATCTCGCCCTGCAAGACGTCGCGGCGCCGGCCGCGCGGGCCGCAAATCTTCGCTATGTCGCCGGGCGCGTCGGCGTCTATGCCTTCCTCGGCTTTTTCGCGCTGATCTATCTGCTGCCCCTGTTCGTGATCGTCGCCAATTCGTTCCGCGACCTGCCTGAGATCACGCGCGACGGGCTGATCGCCTTTCCCCGCAGCTTCTCGCTGAAGGCCTGGCCGGAGGCGTGGTCGCATTTCTGCGTCGCCGGAACCTGCGAGGGCATTCAGCGCAACTTCTACAATTCCCTGCTGATGACCATTCCCGCGACGATCGTCTCGACGCTGATCGGCGCCGTCAATGGCTATATCCTGTCGAAGTGGCGCTTCGCCGGGTCGCAGACGCTATTCGCCTGCATGACGCTCGGCGTCTTCATGCCCGGCCAGATCGCGCTGCTGCCGTGGGCATATATTCTCGGCGCGCTGCACCTTTCCAACTCCGTCTATGGCCTCATTCTCATCCATTGCGTACAGGGCATCTCCTTCACGACGTTGTTCTGCCGCAACTATTACGTCAACATCCCCGACGATCTGATCCGGGCCGCGCGCATCGACGGGGCCGGCTTCTGGCGCATCTTCTTCAAGATCGTCGTGCCTCTCTCCCCGCCGATCCTGATCGTCACCGTAATCTGGCAATTCACCAGCATCTGGAACGAATATCTGTTCGGCGTCGTCTTTACCGGCGGACGTCAGCAGCCGGTGACGACCGCGCTGGTTGCGCTCGCCACCAGCCAGATGAACGTGCGTGCTTACGACGTCGCCAGCGCGGCGGTGCTGATCGGCGCGATTCCGCCGCTGCTGATCTATTTCGTCGGCGGCAAGTACTTCGTGCGCGGCCTCACCCAAGGCGCGATCAAATGAGGGCAGCAGAATGGCGACGCTGACGATCAGCGGATTGCGCAAGCGCTTTGGTCCGGTCGAAGTGCTGAAAGGCATCGACCTGGAAGCTCGGACCGGAGAATTCATCGCCCTTGTCGGCCCATCCGGCTGCGGCAAGTCGACCATGCTTGCGATGATCGCGGGACTTGAGGGCGTCACCGAAGGCGAGATCCGCATCGATGGCCGGCTCGTCAATGCGGTCGCGCCGAAGGACCGCGACATCGCGATGGTGTTCCAGTCCTACGCGCTCTATCCCACGATGACGGCCCGCCAGAACATCACCTTCGGCATGGAGAGCCGCGGCGTGCCGCGCGCCGAACGGGACGCGGCGGTCAATCGTGTCGCCTCGCTGTTGCAGATCGAGCCGTTGCTCAGCCGCAAGCCGGGCCAGCTCTCGGGCGGTCAGCGGCAGCGGGTCGCCATGGGCCGGGCGCTGGTTCGCGACCCCAAGCTCTTCCTGTTCGACGAGCCGCTCTCCAATCTCGACGCCAAGCTGCGCGTCGACATGCGCACCGAGATCAAGAAGCTGCATCTGCGCGTCGGCAAGACGACGCTCTATGTCACGCACGACCAGATCGAAGCGATGACGCTCGCCTCCCGCATCGCGGTGATGCATCAGGGCGCACTGCAACAGTTTGACGAGCCGCAAGTGGTCTACGATCGTCCCGCCAACATGTTCGTCGCCGGCTTCATGGGCAGCCCCGCGATGAATTTCATCCCCGCCGTCCTCGGCGAGGCGGAGGGGGGACCGAACGTCACCATTCTGGCGCACGGCGGCGGGTCTGCCGTTTTGCCGCTTGCCCGTGCGCCGGCGCGCCGTCCGGCTGACGGCAAAGTCGTCCTGGGCGTTCGACCGGAGCACCTCTTTCGCTACGATCCCGAGCTGAAGGCGCGCAAGCCGGCGCTTGCGCCGCTCACGGCGCCGGTGGAAGTGGTCGAGCCGACCGGCGCCGAAACGATCGCGCTGCTGAAGCTCGGGGAGCGCGACATCGTCGGCCGGTTCGACCCTGACGGCGCGCCGCGCCTCGGGGAGACGCTGCAACTGGGGATCGAAATGTCCCATGCGTGCCTGTTCGACCCCGTAACCCAACACCTCATCTCGTGAGCGAAACCTTGAACTTTGCGATCTATCCGAGCCTCGCCGACCGCGTGGTGTTTGTCAGCGGCGGCGCGACCGGCATCGGCGCGGACATCGTGCGCGCCTTCGCTCGTAACGGCGCGCGCGTCGCCTTTGTCGACGTGCAGGAGCAAGCGGGCGCATGTCTCGAACGCGAGATCTCGGCGCCCGGCGGCAGGCATCTGTTCGTCAAAGCCGACGTCACCGACATCGACGCCTTGCGGCGCGCCATTCAACAGACGCGCGAAGAGCTCGGCCCGATCGCGACGCTGGTCAACAATGCGGCGAACGACCAGCGCCACGCCGTCGCCGACGTCAGCGTCGAATTCTGGGATCAGTCGCAGAACGTCAATCTGCGCCACCATTTCTTCGCGAGCCAGGCTGTGCATCCCCAGATGCGCGAACTCGGCCACGGCTCGATCGTCAACCTTTCTTCAATCGCCTGGCGCGGCGGCGCGGCGGAAATGCCGGCCTATGCCGCCGCCAAGGCCGGCGTGGTCGGATTGACGCGGGCGCTCGCGCGCGCGTTCGGCTCCGACAACATTCGCGTCAACGCCATCGAGCCTGGCGCGGTGATGACCGAGCGACAGATCCAGCTTTGGTACAAGACGCCCGAATCCGTCGAAGCGATGGCGCAGCGCCAATCGATCAAGCGCACGCTGCTCGGCGCGGAGATCGCCCGCGCCGCGCTGTTTCTCGCCGCCGACGACAGCCGGATGATCACCAAACAAACCATCTCCGTCGACGCGGGGCTCCGATGATCCAAACCGCCACAGCCGAGGCGCGCGGGCGCGCGTTCAAATTCGGTCTCAATCCCTATGGCTTGACCTATCATCTCGGCCTGCAGGGGGCAGGGGGGCCGCGCGCCAATCCGAAGAGCGTCGGGCTCGAGGGTTTCATCGGCGTGGCGCAGGAGCTCGGCGCGCGCGCGATCGAGATTTTCGATCCTTGGCTGCGCGCACTCGGCAACGACGAGCTTGCGGCCCTGCGCGAGCGGCTGCGCGCGCTGGACATGGCGCCGATCGTCAGCTCCGGCCTCATGATGGGCCCGTTCGAGAGCGCGCTGCGATCGGCGCGCGCGCTCGACGCCAAGGTCATTCGTTTCGGATTGACGACGGTGCTGTGCGGCGATCGCCATGCGCTCGGCGCCGGCTGGAGCGAGCTCGTCGCCAAGGTCGGCGCGGCGCTCGCCGAATATGGGCCGCGGGCGGCGGACGAAGGTCGCGTGCTGGCCATCGAGAACCATCAGGATTTCGGCAGCGACGAGCTCGTGGCGTTCTGCGAGGCGTCGCGGGGCGTCGGGATCACACTCGACACCGGCAACACATTTCCGGTCGCCGAGGCGCCCCTCGCCTTCACGGCGCGCGTCGCGCCGCATGTGCGCCATGTCCATCTCAAGGATTATCGCGTGCAGTTCACCGAGGAGGGTTATCGCCTGGTTCGCTGCGCGATCGGCGACGGGGCGGTTCCCTTGGCGGAGATGCTCGACCTGCTGAGCGGGCGCCATTCCGACTTGGCGGCCGTGCTGGAGCCGGGCGCGCTGGAGGCGCGCCATGTTCGCTGGCTGACGCCGCAATGGTGGAATCTCTATGCGCCCAAGAGCGCGCCCGCTCTCGCGGCTTGCATCGCCGCCGCGCGGAAGAATCGTCTGCCCGACGACGCCGACACGCGCACGCCCTGGGAGAAGGGCGACGACGGCGCGCTGGTCGATTACGAACTCGCCATGATCCGACGCAGCGCCGCCAACATGCGCGCGCTGGGACTCCGTTGCAATTAGGGAGCAAGACGTGACCAAGGAACTGACCGGTAAGACAGCATTCGTGACGGGTTCGGGGCGCGGGCTCGGGCGCTTCATGGCTGAGAGGCTCGCCGAACTCGGCGCCGATGTCGCGATCCATGATATCGATTGGACCGCGCCCGCCAAATACGGCGAGTTCACCGATCTCGATGCGGTTGCGCGCCACATCTCCCGTCACGGCGGCCGCGTGTGCGCCGTCAGCGGCAACATCGGCGATCGGGCCGCGGTCGCCAGAATGAGGAGCGAGATCGAGGCGAAGCTCGGACACGTCCACATTCTCGTCAATTGCGCGGGCGGCGATATCGGCGCGGCGGGCGGCAAGCCGAACCCGAACAACGCGCTGGATGTCGCCTTCGAAGACATCAAGGTGCTGACCGACAACAACCTGATCGGGACGATGCTGGTCTGCCAGGCGTTCGTGCCCGCGATGAAGGCGGCGGGATCGGGCTCTGTGGTCAATATCGCTTCAGTCGCCGCTCACATGGGTTGCAGCCCCGAGGTCGTCTATTCCACGCTGAAGGCGGCGGTGGTGCACTACACGCGCTGCCTGGCGAAGGAGTTGCTCGAGGATGGCGTCCGCGTCAACGCGGTGAGCCCCGGCCCGACGAAGTCGGCGCGCTTCCAGGCGACGCGGGTGGTCGATCCCAAGCGGATGGATTCGAGCGCCAAATCGTTCAACCGCTACGCCGAGCCGGATGAAATCGCCGAAGCCGTCGCGTTTCTGGCGGGGCCGCGGGCTAAGTTCATCAATGGGCAGATCCTGCGGGTCGACGGCGGCCTCTCGCTGTTCGCCTGAGCATGTCGTCCGTCTCGCCATTGCAGGAGCCCCTCGTTGAGCGCTGATCGTGTCGACATCGAGGGCGGCGCGCTCGCCATGGCGCCGGCGGACGCCAGGGGTGTGCGCAGTTTCAAGGGCATCCCCTACGCGGCGGCGCCGATCGGTGCGCTGCGCTGGCGCGCGCCGCAACCGGTGACGCCGTGGCGGGGCGTCCGCGCGACGGACATTTACGGCGCCAACTCGCTGCAGGGCGTCGTCTTCGACGACATCGATCCGACGGTTGCCGGCGTTTCGGAGGATTGTCTGTACCTGAATATCTGGACGCCCGTCCGGCCGGGCGCCGCGGATCGATTGCCGGTGATGTTCTGGATCCACGGCGGCGGCTTTGTCGTCGGCTCGGGCGCGGAGCCGCGTTACGACGGCGCCAATCTGGCCGCCAACGGCATCGTCGTCGTGACCGTCAATCATCGGTTGAACGCGCTTGGTTTCCTCGCTCATCCCGAGTTGACGGCCGAGAATGAGCACCGCGCCTCAGGCGCTTATGCGATGCTCGACCTCGTCGCGGCGCTGCAGTGGGTGGCGCGAAACATCGGCGCCTTCGGCGGCGATCCGACGGCGGTCACGATAGCGGGCGAATCGGCGGGTTCCTTTGCGGTGAGCGCGCTCATGGCCTCGCCTTTGGCCAAGGGCCTGTTCGCACGCGCGATCGGCGAAAGCGGCGCCCTCTTTGCGTCGCCGACGAAACCGCTCCAGATGTTGAAGGACGCCGAAAGGGAAGGCCTCGAGTTCGCGCGGCGAGTGGGCGCGAGGACGCTGACGGAGCTTCGCGCGGCGCCAGCGGAAGCAATTCTGGCGGCGGCGCCGGGCCTGGGTTTTCGCCCGATCATCGACGGATATTTCCTGCCGCGGGCGCCGGCGGACATCTTCGCACGCGGCGAACAAAGCGATGTGCCCTTGCTTGCCGGTTGGAACCGGGACGAGGGCTTCAACTTCGACTTGACGAAGGGCGACAACGTCGGGCGTTCCTACGAAGAGACCGTGCGCGATATCTTTGGTGACCATGCCGGCGCGGCCCTGGCTCTCTATCCCGCCCGGGCGCCCGAACTTGCCGGGCGCGAGCTTGGCGGCGATCTCACGATCATCCATGCGACCTGGGCCTGGATCGAAGCGCAGAAGAAAACGGGAAGGGCCGACATCTTTCGCTTTCGTTTCGACCATGCGCCGCCGGCCCCGGAAGGTTGGTTCGGCGAGCGGCCTAGCCGCGAGGCGGGCGCTTTCCACGCGGGCGAGATTCCTTATGTCTTCGATAATCTGCACGCCTTTCCCTGGCGCTACACGCAAGACGATCGCGACGTCGCGACCCTCGCCTCCAAGTATTGGGTGAATTTCGTCGAGAACGGCGATCCGAATTCCGACGGGCTGCCGCGGTGGCCCTCTTATCGCAATGACAGACAGGTAATGATCCTCGACGCGACGACCCGAACGGGCCTGGAGTCTGATCGCCACCGGCAGGAATTTCTCGCGCGGGTCGTGGCAAGGGGGAGCGCGGGCGCGTGACGAACGTGGGCGCCTGCGAGACGTCGTGAAGAACGTCAATAGTTCCTCGGCGATCCCACCATGCTTGGCGCGAGGCCCGGATTGAGCTGGTCCGGGGCGGAAGTCGATACTTCGTTGTCGACTGGAAGGGACACCGTTTTTGCTCGCTCGGCGGTCGTCGCGGGAATGCAGCCGGGTCGCGCTGGCGGACCTTCGAGCACGTCGGAAAGGCGGCCCTTGACCGCGGCAACCGCGCGGTCGAGCCAAGAGCCGGCATCGGCGGTCTCGGCGTCCTTGACGGTCACGGTCGCGGTCATACCGGAGACGAGTGGAACGCCCGGGGGCACGCTGTCGATCGCGATGCGGACCGGGACCCGTTGCGCCAGGCGGACCCAGGTGTAGACGGGGTCGACGTTGGGCAATCCCTGCGGGCCGGCCGCGGCGTCCGACACGCCGATGCCTCGCGTCACGCTCGCGACATGGCCGAGGATCGGCTGAGAATATCCGAGAAGCTTCGCTTCGACGCGATCGCCGATGCAGACGCGCGCCATCTTGGTCTCCTCGAAATAGCCGTCGATCCAATAGCTGTCGGTGTCGATGATCGATGTTGGCGCTCCCCGCATGCGCATAGTCGCCGACCCGCATCAGAAGGTTGGTCACGTAGCCGTTCACGGGGCTGCGAACCTTGGTCCGCTGGAGATTGATCTGCGCCTGCGCCAGCTGTTGCTGCGCAGCTTCGAAGGCCGCCTTCGCCTGGAGCGCCGCGCCGGCGTAGGTCTGCTGTTCCTCCGGCGTGGTGGCGAGGCTCGACAATTCCTGGCGCCGGACGGACTGCATCTGCTTGACCTGGAAGTCGGCCGCCTTCTGCTGCAATTGCGCCTGGTCGGCTCGCAATGTCGTCTCGAAGTCGAAGGGTTCGATGACATACAGCACGTCGCCCTTATGAACATATTGATTGTCGCCGACCCTTATTTGCGTGATCTGGCCCGAAATCTGCGGCGCTACGCTGGCGACCTGCACGCGCACAGCGCCGTCGCGGGTCCATGGCGCGGTGACGTAAGAGTCCCAGATCACGAGCGCCATGAGAATGGCGACGAGCGCGATGGCCAGTGTCGCAAGCCCTCGCGCCAAGCCAAGCAACCGTCCGATTACAAACCGTCTTTTCCGCGGCGGAGGAGGCTCCGCGATTGGAGCGTCCTGCCGCGGCGTCTCCTGTGGCGCAGGCTCGATGCGTCCGACCGTCTCGAGCTTCGGCGCCTGAGGCCGCGCATCGACGCCGCCGCCGGGCGAGGCGCTTGGGGCCGCCGAGCTCCGCTCGGCTTGTTCAAGCGCGGGACCCGTTGTTTCGGAGGTAGGCATGAACGTCTTCCTAATGAAGCAGAGTGACGAGGCCGAGGATGATCACGTAGAGACTGAGGCCGGCGACCGACGGATGGCTGAACATCTCCGCGAGCCGCAAACGATGCAGGATCGGCCTCGAGAGCAGGAAGACGATCAGCGCCACGACCGCATAGGCGGCAAAAGACGAGACGAGCACGCCTCCAATCACGACATCGGAAAATGAATGCGTCACGTTCCTTTCTCCGTAACGGGCTCGAAGGGGCGTCTCGCGGCGTCCAGGACGACGGCCGCAACGATGAGCGCCCCGGTTGCGGCCGTTGCGAACGCATCGTCGTCGTCGGCGGCGGCTTGCAGATCGCCGCCCAGTCCGCGCATGCTTTGCGTATCCCGCGCCACGAGCGCTCTCCGCCCTTCGAGGGCGAGACTAGACAGACGGGTCCGAGCAAGTTGCGCGAGGCGCTCGTCGCATAGCCGGATTGCAGCCGCCTGGTCGAAACAGGAAAGCGCATCCTCCAGGATGGCGCGCCGCCCGGGGCCGTCATCCCCAGCGGTCGCCATCTGGCCGATCCGCGTCGCATCGCGAAACATCGCCTCTTCAGGAGAAAAACGTCCATCCCGACGCGATGGGGTGTGGCCGAGTTCGCGGCGCGCCAATTCGATGAGCCAGCGCTCTCGGCGCTCGCTGGAGACCGGGGGGACGAGGAGCTGAGCGGCGAGCAACACCGCCGGGGCCGCGCAGACGAGCAACGAGGTGATCACGTAGTCCTGCGGATTGTAGGATTGCGGATTGCTCGGCGCGAAGATCGCCAGGATGAAGATCAAATTCATCCGACCAAGAGCCGAAAGTATTTGATTGGGCAGGGTCATCAGCACGGTCGCGCCGATCATGAACGGAGCGAGGGCGATCGCCAGAAGCGGAAAATCGCTGGCGCCGTCGAGAATGACGAATTCAAGAAGCCCCGTCATGGCGACCGCAATCGGCAGCGCGATCAGCGTCGCGATGGTGAAGGCGCGCGGCTCGGGCATAGTGGCTCCGATCCCTATGATGATCGTGACAATCGCCAACGAATGCTCCGTCGAAGACCAGCCCATCATGATGAAACAGAGCGACGCCAGAGCCAGACAGAGAGCCGACCTGACGCCAGTCTCGACGGCGGCGCGCTGCGATCGGTGGAGCGGCGTGCGCCAGGCGCGCGGCAATCGGGCGCAGGACCGCAAGGCGGAGAGCCCCGCCAGCACCTCATCGTCCCGCCGCAGCAGTTCCCGCCGCGCCCAAGCGACCGGGGCCGACATGGGCTTCTGAGGGTCGGATTCACCATCGCGCGACAAGGCGTCGGAAACTGGCGGTTCCTCGCGGTTCTTCCGGTCCAGCGCCG
>CAWEYC010000004.1:0-22470 GCA_963813195.1 uncultured Alphaproteobacteria bacterium
GCCGAGCGGGCTTTTCGCGATCCGTTTCGGTTGCCGTCCTCGTCCACCGTGTTGTATGCAATGATGAAATCCGAATCGGTTTCGCCTTGGAAACGATATTTCGGACATGACGGCAAAAAACTTCTCGACGTTCAGCGCCTCGATCGTCGCGACCCTGACGGGGCGGATTTCGCCTGGCGTTACCCGCCCGAGCATCGGCTGACCGAGGACGTGCTGTGCCGCGAGTTCGGCGTGAGCCGCAGCCCGGTGCGCGAGGCGCTGCGCGTGCTCGCCACCAACGGCTTCGTGCGCCGCATGGACAATCGCGGCTACGCCGTCCGGCAGGTCAAGGTGAAGGAACTCGAAGAACTGTATGACGTCCGGCTTGCGCTCGAACTCTATGCGGTCGAGACGCTGGCGACTTCTGGCGCCGCGGACGGCGAGTTGGCCGCGATGGCCGAGACCTGGAATGAAGTGCGTCGGCGCCCGAAACGAAACGTTGGGGAGCTGGCGGAACTCGACGCTGGCTTTCACGAACGGCTTGCCGCCCTCGCCGGCAATGAGACGCTGCTGCTGCAGCTCAAGGCGATCAACGAAAGGCTGCTCGTCTTCCGGATGATCGACTTCGAGGCTGCCGATCGGGTGACAAGCACCTGCGCTCAGCATCTGGCGATTCTCGACCGCATCGGAGCGCGAGACCCCGGCGGCGCCCGCGAGGCGATGCGGCGAAATATTGGGGATGGGCGCAAAATAGTGGGTAAATCGGTCAAGGAGGCGCTCGCTCGCGCCTACAGCCAGTGAGGCCGACGCCGGAGGGTCCTTCATGCGGCTCGCAGCGCTGTCGACAGGAGCCGGCGCGCCCGCCGGCGACTTCGGCGGCACGACGGCGGCCGTCTATTCTCGCGTCTGCTTACTGTTGCTGGCCGACGAAAGCCTTTTAACGCTCGTCGTGCCGACGATCGGCAACCTGCCGAAAAGCATCATGATCGATGCGCGGCCCGAATTCGCTTTCGCCGACGTTCTTGCGGTCGGCGCTAACGTCGCCGCGCGCTCTGGGATTTTACGGATCGCTGGCAGCGCTCTCTCGATCGATCTGCGCTCCGCGACTCGCTGGCGGTCCTGCCTCAGCGATCTCGGACTCGATGGGTCACGCGAGGCAGTCATGCAAGCGCTGGAGGCGGCGCGCGCGGCACTTCAACGAGACGGTCGCAGCGACGCTTTTGCCCGCATTGCTGATGCGCGGCTCGCCGCCCTCGATACGGCGACGCGCGCGCTGAACGCGGCTGCCGCTGGCGACGCCTTGTCGGAACTCGTCGGCCTTGGCGAGGGCGCGACGCCGGCAGGCGACGATTATCTTGTCGGCTATTTCGCCAGCCTGTGGGCCTGCGTCCGCAGAATTCCGGCGCGCGCGGCCTTTGTCGCGGCCGTTGGAGAGGCGCTGAAGTCGGCGGCGTTAGGCGCCGGCAGGATCAGCCGCGTCTATCTCGAAGCCGCCGCCGACGGAGAGGTGTCGGAGAGGCTTTCCGACCTGGCAAGCTGCATCGCCGTCGGCTCGGACCGCATCTCTGTCGAACGCGCCGCTGCGGCCGTGATTGCGGTCGGCCACAGCTCGGGGGCGTGCGGCTTGCTCGGATTTCTTCAGGCGTGCACCTTCTGGAACCCCGCCGCTCCCGCCGACGGACAGGAGCGGCGTTAGGCCCCTCGCGCCCGTTACGTCCGCTGCGCGGACGTCGCCACCGTCGCGGCCACGGTCTGGACGCTCTCCTCGCGTCGCGCCACCCCGACGCACATGGCGGCAAGCAGGGCGTAGCCGAGCGCCACCATCGGCGACGCCGCCCACTCGAGCTGTACGCCATGGATGAAGCCAAAGAACGACAAGACCGCCGCCGCTCCGGCATAGCCGGCCGCCTTCATGAATTCCCGATCAATGATGAAGACGGCGATGGCGCCGAGCATCAATCCACCAAGCACTGCGCCTCCGCCCAGGAGTTGCATGCCGTGGTAAACGACGCCAGTATCCATCAGCTTCCCCATTCCGAGTTGGGATGCGCTCGTTCCCGCTGCATTAAGCGCGCCGTCGATCTGAGTCTGACCCCAGGCGGCGATGTTCGGTATGAGCGCCAACACGACCGCCGGCGCGTGTTTGGCGGGCACGGCCTGGAAGGCCTGCGCGCCAATGACCAGGCCGATATAGAGCAGGATCGGCAGGATCGCGACCAGCGGCACCACCGCCAGCAGCAGCGCCGTCAGACCGAGGAAACATACGATCGCGATGACCCCGCCCGTCGCCAGCGAATAGCCGATGCGGCCGCCGACAGCCTTCCAGCCCGGATGTCCAATGTAAACAGCCGGCGGGAACGGGCTGCCAAGCAGCGAGCCGACAACGGCGCCGGCGCCGTCGGCAAGCAGGATGTGTCGCAGATTATAGTTGTCGCCCGCGGCGGCCGCGCTCTCGACGTTGTTCATGCCCTCGGTAAAATTGTAGATGCCGAGAGGAATGGCGGTAACAAGGAGAGGCGCGATATTGGCGAGGCCGGTGATCACATCGGCGCTCGGCGTCGGCAGATGAACGCCGAACTGCGCGAACGACGCCGCAACCTGCCCCGCGTTCACCACGTCGCTCCAGCCGAAAACAGCCGCCATCCACGCGATCGCGGTGCCGACGACGACGGCCGCCAGACCTCCGGGGAGGCCGCCAGGAAGGCGAATGTTGGCGGTCCAGGTCATCAGTACGATTCCGAACGAGATGAAGGCGATCCATGGGACCTCCCACATCTGGAAGGCCGGCCGCAGCGAGATGAAAGCGATCGAGATCCCGGCGAGCGTCCCGAGCATCGCGGCCCGCGGCGTCAACCGCCGGATCGTTGGCCCGATGAACGCGCCGATCAGCACGATGATCCCAATGATGAAAGCCCACGCGAGCCCGGCCTGCCAAGCCGCCAACGCGTTGTTGGTCTTCAGATACACAGGCAGCATGATCACGAAGACGACGATGAACATGTGGGGCACGCTCGGTCCATACGGCATGGCGGTCACGTCGCTGCGCTTCTCGGCCTTGGCGAGACGGTAGGCGAGATAGGCGTAGTACAAATTGCCGATCGGAAGCGCGATGCCGAGTGCGGGCAGGATGCGGCCGAAGACGATGTCGCCCGGCAACTTAATCACCCCGAGGCAAAGCCCCGTCAGCACGATGACGTTGAGCACGACATTGGTGAAGAGCCCGAAAAATCCGTTCCAGTCGCCGGGCACCCACCAGCGGATAGGACTTTCCACGTTGGACTGTGTCGTCATTGGCCTTCCTCCCTCCATCGCGGCCGGATTTTGTGACCGGTCCGCACCAAATTGCTCAGCCGCGCTTTAAGCGGCTGTTTGGGCCATAGCCCCCAACGCGGTCAGAAGATCGGCGGACACTCCGACCCATCCGAAGATGCCGCCTTGCGCTTTGACCATTTCAAGCGCCGACTTCTGAAACTCCGGGAAATAGGAGGCCACGCAGTCTTCCAGAACCAAGCAGTCGTAGCCGCGATCGTTCGCCTCCCGCACCGTCGTTGAGACGCACACTTCAGTGGTGACGCCGCAGACGATAAGCTGCTTGACGCCGCGGCTCTTGAGGATGGCGTCGAGATCGGTGGCGTAGAAGGCGCCCTTGCCGGGCTTGTCGACGATTGGTTCGCCGGCCGCCGGCTTGAGCTCTTCGATGATGTCGTGCCCGCGCTCGCCGCGCACGAGAATTCGCCCCATCGGGCCGGGATCGCCGATGCCTGCGGTGAGCCGGCCGCGCGCTTTCTTGCTCGGCGGCAGGTCGGCGAGATCGGGGCGATGGCCTTCGCGAGTGTGAATGACGAACACGCCGGCCTTGCGCACGGCGTTCAGCACGCGAATGGTCGGCGGCACCGCCTTGCGCAGGAGCGACACGTCGTTGCCCAGCGCCTCGCCGAAGCCGCCCGGATCGACGAAATCGCGCTGCATATCAATGATCAGAAGAGCGACGCTCTTTGGATCGAATTCGAATTCATAGGGCTCGGCGCGGACTGCGGACATGACCTGCCTCACGCGGTTTGCTCGGACACGAGATAGCTGCGCCAGCCGCCGAGATCGGTGATGTCGCGCGCCTCCTTCACACCATAGGACTCGCAGACAAAGCCCTTGACCTCTTCGCCGTCTTCGAGCTCCAGCGTGCCGATGCCCAATGGGCCGGGAACGCCGGCGACGAAACCGCCGAATAACGCAACCGGCAACTCCCAGACCTCCACCTCGATAGCGCGGCCATTCTCAGCCCGCACCAAGCCAGGCCGGGCCGGCGGCCCCCCCGGCAGCGCATACAGACGATAGCGCGCTGCAGTGCGGCAGCGACGCTGCAGGCGGGCGCCGCAATCTGTGAGCTGATGGTTGAGCGGCAGGCCGGACATATGGGCGCCGCATACGGCGACGCGCACCGTGTCCTTCGAAGGGCCGGCGAATGCCGGCCGTTTCGGGGGCAGGCTATGGCCGAGCGCGCCGAGCTTGAGATTCTGCGCCCGGTGCAGAATGTCGGCAAGCGCGCACAGCGCCTCATCACTTCCGGCCGGCGCCGCCAGAGTGACGCCAAACGCCAGGCCGTCGGCCTGCGTGCCGGCCGGCAAGGCGATCGCGGCGAGATCGAGCAAGTTCATGAAATTCGTGTAGTAGCCGAGATCGGAGTTGAGTTTGATCGGGTCGGCAAGCAGTTCGGCGATCGTGTAGTGGCGGCCGACCGTGGGCGTGATCAGGACATCAATCGCCCCCCAGACGGGTTCGACAACGCGCCGCAGTTCTTTCAAGCGATAGTACGCAGCGAAGGCGTCGGCTGCGAGCGGTTTCGCCCCGCCGCCGATGATCTGGCGGGTGACGGGATGCAGCGCGTCGGGTTGCCGATCGATGAAGTCGCGGATCGCAACGTAACGCTCTGCGACCCAAGGCCCCTCGTAGAGCAACCGCGCTGTCTCGAGGAAGGGGGCGAAATCGACCTCTACAATTTCGCCGCCCAGGCGTTCGATCCGCGGCAGCATCGCCTCGAAGAGCCGCTGGCCCTCCTTATTGCCGAAATATTCGAGTTGGGCGGGACGCGGCGCGCCGAAGCGCACGTGCTTGATATCCTGAGGACGCTGACGACTGTTCAACGCGCCCTCGCGGTGCGAGAAGGGATCGGCGGGGTCAAAACCCTTGGCGACAGCGAGCACATCGCGCGCATCGTCGGCGGTCAGCGCCAAGATCGAGACGCAATCGAGCGAGCGGCACGCCGGCACGACGCCGCGCGTGCTGAGGAGTCCTCGGCTCGGCTTGAGACCGACGAGATTGTTGAAGGCCGCCGGCACGCGGCCCGATCCGGCCGTATCGGTCCCCAGCGAAAAGCTGACCAAGCCGGCCGCCACCGCAACGGCCGAGCCGGAACTCGAGCCGCCTGAAACATGGTTCGGGGAGATAGCGCTCGCCGGAGCGCCGTAGGGCGAGCGCGTGCCATTGAGGCCGGTGGCGAACTGATCGAGATTTGTCTTGCCGATCGGAATGGCGCCTGCGTCGATGAGGCGTTGGACGGTCGTCGCCGAATCGCGCGGGACATAGGCAAAAGACGGACATGCGGCCGTCGTCGGGACGCCGGCGAGATCGATATTGTCCTTGATCGCGAAAGGTACGCCATAGAGCGGTTTGCCGACGGGGCCGCGCGCTTCGAGGTCGCGCGCGAAGGACAATAAGTCGTCGCGCGATTGCCGGTGAATCCAAACGTGGTCGTCGCCACGCGCCACGATGCGCGCGAGAATCTCCTCGATGAGGCGCGAAGGCGTCAGTCCCTCGCGCTGATAAAGCTTGGTCAGACTCGCCAAATCCAAGCTCTGCCCAGATGCGAGCGGCCCGGTCCCGCGCCTTTCCGGAAAATCGTCCATGGCGAGTTCGACGCCTCCTTTGGCCTTGCAGTCGGCCTTGCATTCGATTTAGTATACATAACTGCATCCGGAGGCGCTACGTCTAAAATGCGACCCTGTTCCAAAATCTCTGAGACCCGGCGCAATCGATTCGTCAGCCGCGCGGCACTCTGGCCAGGCCGGGCCGCGCCGCCCTTCAATCGGATTTGTAGGTCTGAAGTGTCGGGGTGGCGCTCCCTCGACGATGACGCCGAGAGGCCCGCGAGGACAAAGGCGGGACGCCTTAGCCATCGCCGGCGCGCCAGCATTTCCAACATCCGCGGCGCGAGTGGGAGAGGCTAATGTCGAGCCTTACAAAGGTTACTCGCAATTTTTATCGGGACTCGGTCGCGCTGATGCAGCTTTCCTCCAAACTCGGCAAGCTGCCAGGCGTGCGGCAAGCGTCCGCCGTCATGGCCTCGCAAGCAAACCTTGCTCTGCTGCGTGAGGCCGGATTGCTCGCGGGGGTCGTAGAAGCCGGTCCGAATGATCTTCTGATCGCGCTCGAGGGAGATGACGAGGCGGCGTTGTCGGCGGCCGTGACCACGGCCGAGCAAACGCTCGACCATAAGCCGATTGCGGCCGCCGCCGGAGCGGTTCGCCGCGAATCGCCGCGAAGCCTCGAAATGGGGCTCGAGATCATGCCCGCCGCCAATCTCGCGCTCATCTCGACGCCGGGGGATTATGCTGCCGCCGAAGCCGTGAAGGCCCTGCGCCTCGGCCTCAGCGTGATGCTGTTCAGCGACAACGTGGCGGTCGAAGACGAGATCGCTCTGAAACGCTACGCGCGCGCCCACGACCTGATCGTCATGGGGCCGGACTGCGGCACCGCGATCATCGGCGGCGTCCCGCTGGGCTTCGCCAACGTGGTCCGCCGTGGCGACATCGGCGTCGTCGCCGCGTCCGGCACAGGCTTGCAGCAAGCAACCTGCCTGATCGACCGTCTGGGCGGCGGGATCAGCCAGGCCGTCGGAACGGGCGGGCACGATCTCAGCCGCGCCGTCGGCGGCATCACCGCTTTGCAAGGCTTGGCGGCTCTCGCCGCCGACGACGCCACACGCGTGATTGTGCTGATTTCCAAACCCCCCGCCCCGGAGGTCGCGGCCGCATTGCTCGCGGAAGCGCGCAAGGCCGGCAAACCCGTGGTGGTGAATTTCCTCGGCGCGGACCCGCAATCGATCGCCGGGCCTGGCCTTACGCCCGCAAAAACGCTCGAAGACGCCGCATTTGCCGCTGTTGCGCTCGCCAAGGGCGGCTCATTGGAAGCCCTCTCGCTCGAGTTCCCTGCGTACGATCTGCCGCCTCTTGCGCCAGGGCAACGGTACATACGCGGACTCTATAGCGGCGGCACCTTCTGCTACGAAGCGACCCTGCTGCTGAGCGAGACGCTGCCGGAGGTCTATTCCAATACGCCCATCGGTCGCGCCAAGGCGCTGGACGATGTCTGGAAGAGCCGCGCCCATACGCTTGTCGATCTCGGCGATGACGTGTTCACCCGCGGCCGACCACACCCGATGATCGACCATCGCCTACGCAACGAACGCATCGTCAACGAAGCGCGCAGCGCGGAGACAGCCGTCATCCTCCTCGACATCGTCATCGGCTATGGCTCCCATGGCGATCCGGCGGCCGAGATCGCCCCGGCGACGCGGGAGGCGATCGCGCGCGCCGCGGCCGCGGGGCGCGGCCTGTCGGTCGTCGGCTTCGTCTGCGGCACTGAAGCCGATCCGCAGTCGCTCGCTGACCAGGAGGCGCGATTGCGCGATGCCGGGATGATGTTGACTCGGAGCAATGCTCAGGCGGTCCGCCTTGCCGCGCGAATTGCCGGACAGGCGCTCGACGACCGGCTCGCCGCGTCGAGGGTGGGGAGCGCTTGACCATGGACCTCTTCGCTCAAGAGCCGCAGGTGCTCAACGTCGGACTCGCTTCATTCAAGGACGGCATCGCTGCGGCGGGCGGCGCAGTCGTGCACATCGAATGGACCCCGCCGGCGGATGGCGATCGCGCCGTCGGCCGTGCGCTCGCCCGCCTCGTCAACGATCCCACGGTCGAGGCGGCGAATCGCGAGGCCTATAGGGCCTATCTCTCTGCGCAGCCGGCGCTCGTCGGCGTCGGCGTCGCGGCTGAAGCAATTCCGACCATGCGGCCGCGCCTCATCCTTCATTCCGGTCCGCCAATCGCCTGGGAACATATGTGCGGTCCGATGCAGGGCGCGATCCTCGGCGCGATTTTGTTCGAAGGCTGGGCGGCAGATGACGAGAAGGCGCGTGGGCTCGCCGCAAGCGGCGCCGTCGCGTTCGAACCCTGTCACCGCCACGGCGCAGTGGGCCCCATGGCGGGCGTCATCAGCCCTTCGATGCCGGTATGGATCGTGCGCGAGACGGCGAGCGGCCGCTTGGCCTTCAGCAATCTCAACGAAGGGCTCGGCAAGGTGCTGAGGTTCGGCGCAAACAGCGCCGAGGTCATCGATCGCCTGAAGTGGATGGCGAGAAGTCTGCGAGAGACGCTCCGCGTGACGCTGGCCGAAACGGGCGCCATCGAGCTGAAGCCGTTGATGGCCCAGGCCCTGCATATGGGCGACGAGGTTCACAACCGTAACGCGGCCGCAACCTCGCTGCTGCTGAAGCGCCTGGCGCCCGCCATGCTGCAATCGAAGGCGAGCCGCGAAGATGTGACGGCGGCGGTCGGGTTCATAGCGGGCAACGATCATTTCTTTCTCAATATCTCGATGGCCGCGTGCAAGGCGATGCTGGATGCGGCGCGGGGTTTCGCCGGCAGCAGCATGGTCACCGCGATGGCCCGCAACGGCGTTGATTTCGGCATCCAGCTCGCCGGCGCGGGCGACCGATGGTTCACCAGCCCGGCGCCGCTGGTCGATGGTCTTTATTTCCCCGGCTATTCGATCGCCGACGCGGCGCCGGACCTCGGCGATAGCGCGATCACCGAGACCGCCGGCCTCGGCGGTTTCGCCATGGCGGCGGCGCCGGCCATCGTCAATTTCGTTGGCGGCAGCCCCGATGACGCGGTCGCCAATACGATCGCCATGGGCCACATCACACTCGGGCAAAACGGCGCCTTCACGCTCCCCGCCACAAATTTCGGCGGTACGCCTGCCGGGATCGACGCTCGCAAGGTGGTCGATACGGGGATCCTGCCGATCATCAACACCGGGATCGCCCATCGCGAGGCGGGCGTCGGCCAGATCGGAGCCGGGATTACGCGCGCGCCGCTCGCCTGTTTCACGCAGGCCCTCGCTGCGCTGGCCGGTTCTTTGCCGGAGACGTAGCGACGAAGTCAATTCGGGAGGGACGGATGGGGTCGGACAAGAAGCTCGCCGTTGTTGCGATAGGGGGCAACTCGCTGATCAGCGACAAAGACCACCTCTCGATTCCCAATCAGTACGAGGCCGCCGCGCTCACCGCGCATCACATCGCGGATATGATCGAGGCTGATTGGAACGTCATCGTGACGCACGGCAATGGCCCGCAGATGGGCTTCATCCTGCGTCGCTCGGAGCTCTCCATCCATGAGGTCGCACCGGTACCCATGGATTACGCAGGCGCTGATCTGCAAGGCGCGATCGGCTACATGTTCGTCAGGGCGTTCCGCAACGAATTCCGCAAGCGCGGCATCCGACGCGAGCCGGTGGCCGTTGTGACGGAGACGCTCGTCGACCGCGACGATCCGGCCTTCAAGGACCCGACAAAGCCAATCGGGGCGCATATGGACGAAGCCCGGGCGAAGGCGCTGGCGGCCCAGCAAGGCTGGGTGGTGAAAGACGACGCCGGGCGCGGCTGGCGGCGCGTCGTGCCTTCGCCGGCGCCCCTCAAGATCATAGACTACCGCGCGATCGAGCACTTGGCGCGCGCCGACTTCGTCGTCGTCGGCTGCGGCGGCGGCGGCATACCGGTTGTCGAGAACGAGGACGGCGAGCTGCACGGGGTCGAGGCGGTGATCGACAAGGATCTAGCCTCGAGCCTGCTGGCGCGCTCGATCGGCGCGGACCTTTTCATGCTATCGACCGGCGTCGAGCGCGTCGCAATCGATTTCAACACGCCGCGCCAGCGCTGGCTCGACCGCTTGAGCTTGAGCGAGGCGCGACGCTTCCACGCCGAGGACCAGTTCGACAAAGGCAGCATGGGACCGAAGATCCAAGCGCTTTGCGAATATTTGGAAGGCGGCGGCAAGGAAGGGCTCATCACCAATCCAGCCAATATCGGACGTGCGCTCGCTGGCGAGACCGGCACGCGGGTCGTCCCCGGCTAAGCCAACAACGCGTTGGAGCGTCGCCGGCCATCCGGGCGCTCCCAGACAGAGGAAACAATCATGAACACCACGGCCGTCCCGATCAATATCGGCAACACCGCCTTCATGTTGATCTGCGCCAGCCTTGTTATGCTGATGACGCCGGGACTGGCGTTCTTCTACGGCGGCCTTGTCGGGCGCAAGAACGTCCTCACAGTGATGATCCAGAGCTTCATGTCGCTGAGCTGGACCACCGTGCTCTGGTTCGCTTTCGGCTATTCGATGTGTTTCGGGCCGACTTTGGGAGGCATCATCGGCGATCCGACCTATTATGCCTTCCTACACGGCGTCACCTTGCAGACAATGTTCGCCGGCAACGATGCGGGCATCCCGCTTGTCGTGCACATCGCCTATCAGATGATGTTCGCCATCATCACGCCCGCCTTGATCACCGGCGCTTTCGCCGATCGGGTCACTTTCAAGGCGTATTTCTTGTTTCTGACCGCTTGGCTCATTTTCGTGTACTTTCCATTCGTCCATATGATCTGGAGTCCTGACGGCTTATTGGCCAAGTGGGGCGTGTTGGATTTCGCCGGCGGCATCGTGGTCCACAACACCGCCGGCTTCGCCGCGCTGGCCTCGGTGTTCTTCGTCGGTCGCCGACGTGTCGTGGGCGCCAAGCCGCACAACGTTCCGCTGATTGCGCTTGGCACAGGCCTGTTGTGGTTCGGCTGGTACGGCTTCAACGCGGGCTCGGAGCTGCGAGTCGACGCGGTCACCGCCTCGGCGTTCCTCAATACCGATATCGCCGCTTCGTTTGCCGGCGTGACCTGGCTAGTTATCGAATGGATCTACGCCAAACGGCCGAAATTCGTCGGTCTTTTGACCGGCACGGTGGCGGGTCTTGCGACCATCACGCCAGGAGCAGGCTATGTTTCGCTCGGCTCGGCCGCGATTATCGGCGTATTGGCGAGCATCGCCTGCTATTACGCCGTGCTGCTGAAGAACCGACTCGGCTGGGATGACGCGCTCGACGTTTGGGGCGTGCATGGCGTCGGCGGCTTCCTCGGCATCATCCTTTTGGGCGTGTTCGCATCGACGGCTTGGAACTCCGCCGGCGCCGACGGACTCTTGCTTGGCGGGGTCGCGTTTTTCGGCAAGCAATGCGTGGCGGTCATCGTGTCCGCCGCTTGGGCATTCGTCTTCACCTACGGCATGTTGTGGTTGATCGATCATGTCACCGTGGCGCGCACCGACGCCAAAGCCCAGGAGAGCGGGCTCGACGAGGAACTGCACGGTGAGGAAGCGTATCCGCAAGGGCTGTAATGGTACGGGATTCGCGGTTCGCGGCGAGCTCGAGACGACGGGGCGCCGCTGCCGATCGACAGCCAGAACCGGATGCCGACCACGTCGAGACCTCGTCGAGAAGAGCTTGGCGACGACCGCGTCGGGATCGACGGTCGCGCCGATGCGCGCCGGCGCAACGCGCGCCGCGCGATCACGCCGCCCTTCGTGGGCAGGCGGCCCATGAAGATGTTTTCCGCGACCGTCAGCGGTCCCGCGGGCATATCGCCTTCGCGATAACGCGCGGCAAGACGATCTATAGGGAAATTCCGGCGTAACGAGCGCCGGTAGGCTTCGCCGCCTAGGCGCACCGAAAGGCCAAGGCGGCACAGGACGAAGCAAGAGCTTCGCCGGGAGGAGTTGAGGGTGGCGACCCGGCGCGCCGGAAGGCAATCGCAACGCGCTGAAGCATGGGGCGCATACCACCGAAGCGCGCGAGCTAAATCGGGAAATTCGTGCGCTCGCCCGGATGGCTCGGGCGACGATGGCGGAGATTGAATAGAAACGCGAAAAGCATCATTGCTGCTCAAGTACCTTGCGAGCGTCAAAGGCTCCTACCGCGCCCGGTTCCCCGTCGTGAAACATTACAACCGTTACGCCTACGTCGGCAGTCGGGCGATACAGCGGTGTCGAGAAACCGTTCGACGCGCCAGTCGCATAGACGTTGTTCCCTAAAGCCGTACCGCTCAAGGTCTCGTTTGATGTTGAGTATACCCCGACGAATTGGGAACCTTGGGAAACCTGGGCTTGCTCTAACCGGAAATGCGTAAATCCATTCTGCAAGGTCAGCTCGGCGGCGCGGTGCATCGTCACTGAGCTAGCTTTGCCCGCGAAAAGCAGACCCGAAGCGTGCGTATCGAGACGAACCACATTCGTAGCAAGTGGTATTTCCTGAGTCGTGACACAAGCGGAGAGAATGCCGGCTGTAGCGACTGGAATCGCCAAGTGTAAGAAATATTTCATCGCCCTCTAGCCCTCAGTGCCCTCGGCCAAGCGAGGCACCCTAATAACGGTTTGACGATGGTATTTAACTGCGTCAACGGACGCAAATTGGATTTTGGCGCGCTCAAGTTTGGGCAAAAGGGCAAGCCACTTTTCGGCTCACAACACCGCCTTATTGTCAGTGAGTTAGGCGAGCGGCTTGGCGGAGAGGGAGGGATTCGAACCCCCGGTACGCTTGCACGTACTCCGCATTTCGAGTGCGGCGCGATCGACCACTCTGCCACCTCTCCGGAGGACGCGTCGGCGAAGCTCGAGGCATCGGCGCGGGGTCGGCGCGCCGCTTAGCATGGCGCGCGCTGGCTCGCAAGGCGCTTCATGGCGCGCCCCTTGCGGCGGCGCCGATCGGGCCGAGATGCGTGTCGCCAAAGCGCGTCGCGTATTTTAGGCCGTAGCCGAGCGCGCGGTCGGCGCCGATATGGGCGGCCCAGACGAGCGCAATGGCTTGCGCCGTCGTCGAATCGAGCGCGAGACCGGCCGCGCCGAGCGCCAGCGGCGCCGCATAGGTGTGCGCCATATTGTAAGCCGCCGCGCCGAGCCGCGGGCCGGCGAGATAGGCGGCCAGCGCGAGATCGGGAGCAAGGAATAGCGCGGCAAAAGCGATCCAGGACGCGCCGACGTGGGAATAGGCCGCGAGCGCCGCCGCAAGGACGGCGAGGCCCTCGAGCCGCAACAGGATCGCGACGCCGCCGGCGACCGCGCCTGGCGAGGAATGGGTCGCGGGTGCGGCGGCGAGTTGGGTGAATCGAGCGAAGCCGGTCACGGCGAACTCCTTTGGGGTCCCTAGCCCTAGCGCCGGCGGGGCCATCCCGGAATTGCCTATTTTCGCCGCGCGGCTATACGTTTCCGTATGACGAGACGCGAGCCGCCGTGGGACGCCCTGCGCAGCTTCGGGGCGGTGATGGGCGAGGCGAGCCTGTCGGGCGCGGCGCGGCGGCTGTCGCTGAGCCAGCCGACGGTCGGCCGGCACATCGACGCGCTGGAGGAGGCGCTCGGCGTCTCGCTGTTCACCCGCTCGCCGCACGGCCTCGAGCCCACCCAGGAGGCGCTGGATCTGGCGCCGCATGTCGAGGCGATGGTCGCCGCCGCCGCGGCCCTGCGCCGCGCCGCCTCAGGCGAGGCGGCGGCCGAGAGCGGCGTGGTGCGGGTGACGGCGAGCGAGATCGTCGGCTGCGAGGTTCTGCCGGCGATATTCGCCTCGTTCCACGCCGCGCGTCCCGCCATCGCGCTCGAACTCGCGCTCACCAATCGCAACGAGGACCTGGCGCGCCGCGACGCCGACATCGCCGTCCGTATGACCCGTCCGACCCAGAGCGGACTCGTCGCGCGCCGCATCGGCCGCTCGCCGATCGGGCTCTATGCCCATCGCGACTATCTCGCGAGGTTCGGCGCGCCGCGCACGGTCGCCGACCTCGCCGGCCATTGCCTCATCGGCTTCGACAAGGACGACCGTTCGTTCCGCTCGGTCGGCGCCGCAATGGCGCCGTTCTCGCGCGAGAGCTTCGGCTTCCGCTGCGACAGCGATCTCGCCCAACTCGCGGCCTTGCGCGCCGGGGTCGGCATCGGCGGCTGCCAGGAGGCGATCGCCCGCCGCACCCGCCGCACCAGCGGGCTCGTCGCCGTGCTGCCCGGCGCGCTGCGCTACGCCCTGGACGTCTGGCTGGTCACGCACGAGGATTCGAAGGCGACGCGCCGCATACGGCTCGCCTTCGACCATCTCGCCAAGGGGTTGACGGATTATCTCCGCCCGCCGGCGCGGTAGCGCGTCCCGTCAAGCCCGGCGTCAACTTTTGTCAAGTCCTGTCAAGTCCTGTCAAGCAATGTCAAGGATTTCGCTTGACGTTTTCTAGAAAACACAAGATATTTCAAACTCATAGCCCGCGTCAAGGGCGCGATCGGCCTGTGTCGGCCCTCGCGCCCGTGCGCTGCGAACTGCCGCGATCGGGGAGCCCGTTAAAAAAACCATAGCACGAATTCCGATTTTCAGAAAGCATCGGGAATCCGCTTCGAGGAGACCCGTCACAAGTCCCTGACGCTCGCCTTGAACGCCTCGGCGAAATCGGGATGCCAGCGCGACAGCGCCGGGCGGTTCTCGATGATGTCGCCGGCGGCCCAGGCGATGCGCCGTTCGTCGAGCGCGCGGCTGACGTCGTTGTCGGGGCAGAGGATATAGAAATCGCCCGCTTCCAGACGCTCGAGCATGAAGGCGACCGTCTCATCGGGCGTCCACGCCCCCGCCGGCTTTTCGCTCCGTCCGCGCGCGGTGAGCCCGGTGAAGACGAAGCCGGGGATCAGCAGATGCGCGGAGACGCGACATCCCTCGATGTTGCGCAGTTCATGCTGCAAGGCTTCGGTGAACGCCTTCACCCCCGCCTTGGAGACATTGTAGGCGGGATCGCCCGGCGGCGTGGTGATGCCCTGCTTCGATCCGGTGTTGACGATGAGGCCGGGACGCCGCGCCTCGATCATGCGCGGCGCGAAAATCCGGCTGCCGTGAATGATCCCCCAGAGATTGACCTCGAGGGTGCGCCGCCACGCCTCGGCGTCGCCGAACATCGAGCTGCCCGGCTGGACGCCGGCGTTGTTCATCAGCACCTGGACCGAGCCGAAGCGCTCGCGCGCGCGGGCCTCCAGCGCCTCGATGTCGGCGGGGCGGCTGACGTCCGTCGGCGCCGCGAGGACGCCGTCCTTGCCGGCGGCGGAGGCCGCGACGACCTCGGCCGCCGCCGCCTGGAGCCGATCCCCGGCGAGATCGGCGACCACGACGTTCAGCGCCATCGCGGCGAAGCGCCTCGCCGCCGCGAGGCCGATGCCGGACGCGCCGCCGGTGACGACCGCGCAATTGCCTGCCGCGAGAGCGTGATGATTGGCCATTATCGATGCTCCTTCACTTGTCGCGAGCGCTAAAGCGCTCAGAATTTGGCTCGAACCAGATCCAGCCGTCTTCGCGAGCGAAGCGCGGCGATCCAGACTAAGCCGCCGCCGCAATCCCTACGTCCTGTTTCATTCAGCGAGATCGCCTTGAAAGGCAATCCCAACTCGCCAGGACCGTCGGCGCTCGGACCCCTCGCCGAACCACATGGCGAAAATATAAGGGCGAAGGTCACTACTCAACTTCGTTGCGAACGGCCGCTTTCCCCCCAGTCGCAAAGTTGCGCGATGCACGGTGAACAGGCGGTATCGCCCCGAAGCAGACGGTCGCCGTGTTTGAAATATCAAGAATCCTGCATCAGGCGTTCGATTGACTCTCCGCGCTCATATGGCGACGGATGCCCTCGAGCATCGCCCCAACCCGCCCCATGCCCTGACACGTGATCCGGGACGGCGAGCCTTTGTCTTCGCGAGACGCGCTGGCCGATGACGCCACGGCCTCGAAGCTCGCGTTGGTTTTGAGAGACAATCAGACAGTCGTAATCGGGTTGTGTTCGCCGCGTGTCGCCCCATTGTTGGGGGCTTGGGCACGACGCCCGCGACAAAAGGTGATGGAATGGCGAAATCATATTACAGCGTGGTGCTGGATCACCCCGCCGAGGAGGTGTGGACCGTCATTCGTCCTTTCGACCACTACGCTTGGGCGGGCGTCGAAAGCCAGACCACAATCGAAGACGGCAAGGCCAGCGATCAAGTCGCGGCCGTCCGCCGTGTAATTGTGGGAGAAAAAGTCATCAGGCAAAAATTGCTCGCCCATTCCGACGTCGACCGCTCTTACACCTACTCGCTTTGCGATCCTCCGCCATTTCCGGTGCGCAATTACGTCGCGACAATTCGTGTTGCGCCGATCGCCGAGACCAACAAGGCCTTTGTCGAATGGTCGGCGACCTTCGACTGCGCCGCGGACGAATACGACCATTGGACCAAATTTTTTGAAAATGACGGATTCGCCAAATGGCTGGCGGCGCTCCGGCGATTTATGCAAACAGCAAGGCGATAGGGGTCGGCAAGCCCTCCCCTCCAATCACATAACGCAAGCCATCTCTGCGCGGGGATCAATCAGTCACACCGAGAGGCGGACACAATGCGGCACGCGGTGGCGGCGCGATGCACCCCCCGGCGGTCGCGCACACGACCCCCGGAGCCTATTCGGACGCTCGGCGCTTGCCTTCGACCTTGAACCGCATTTCGACTTACCCGGCGATGAGACTGGAGCGCGCCTCGACGACCCGACATCGCCACGATGCGCAGCGCCTTCGCCCTTAATGGAGATTGGCAAGATTAGCTTAGGACAGATCGACAATGCTTAGCGGTTTAGCGATTTCAAAACGCGCTCCGCTCGTCTCCGATACGGCAGATGCGAACAAGAGTCCTGTCCGGACTTGGACCCCGGCCGCCGACCTTTCCTTAACAATGTCGTCGCTCCGCCGTGCTCAACGGTAGCCCCGCGCGAGCAGAACCTTCGCGCCGGCCTTGAGGGCTTCGGGTCCCGGCACAGAGAATTCGAAGGCGTCGGCCAACCGATTGATCGTATTGAATGCGAAGCTGACCGCGAGCGCGTCCTCGATCTGCTGGCGCGAGGCGCCGGCGGCGAGCGCCGCGCGCATGTTGTCTGCGTCCACGGCGTGTTCGCGCGCCAGTTTGGCGAGCAGGCGCAACGTCGCCCGCAGCGGTTCCTCCATGACGCCTGCATCAGGATCGGAGAGCGCCGCCACGACCTTCGCTTCATCGCCATACGCCCTCGCCGAGACGGCAGTGTGGGCCCTGATGCAATACTCGCACCCATTCGTCTTCGACACCCACGCCGCCATCAGCTCGCGGTCGCCGACCGACCATGCGGATGGTCCGCGCATCGCTTCGTGGGTGACCGCCTTCATGTGCGCGCCGAAGAAATCGGGACGGTACATGACCAACTTGACGACCTCGGGCGCCGGCTGGCGCGACACCGCGCGAATGATCGCCAGCAGCGCCTTTGCGCCGAAACCGTGGCCCCTGTCGAGGATGGTGAGGCGCATCGTCATTCTTTCCGGGTCGCGGCGTCGAGGGCCGCGAGCGCAGTTTCGTCTTGCCGCGTCGCCTCGCCGACCGCGGCGCAAATGACGATCTCGAAGATCTGGTCCTCGCTGAGGCCCGCTGCCCGCGCCGCGGCAATGTCCACATCGGCGATCTCGTGGGCGCGCCCGGCGACCTTTTCGATCAGCGTGCGCAGCGGCTCGGCGATCGCTGCCTTGTCGAACGCAGCACGGCGCTGCGCGCGCGAGGCCAAGCCGTCTCCTTCGAGGATCCGGTCGGCCAGCGCTTCGCGCGCCTGTTTGATGTCTGTCATGCGGTCCCCGACTAAGCCGTGGCGGCGAGAGCTGCGAACATCCGGAGGCGTCGGCCCCGGCCGCCCCCGTCACCCGAACAGCCCGCGCAGATGATCGTTCAAGAACCGCCCTTCCGGATCGAGTCGGCGGCGGATCGCTTCGAAATCCTCATAGCGTGGGTAGAGCGCGGGCATGTCCTCCCGCGTGTTGAAATGCAGCTTGCCCCAGTGCGGCCGCGCTTTGCACGGACGCAGGATCGCGTCGACGTCGGCGAGATAGTTCCAATAGTCGACGCCGGGGCCGCCGGAGACGGAGATCGTCACGCTGGCGCGCTGATAGTAGGGGCTCAGCATCCCAGAATCAGCGGCGACGAAGCGGTATTCGACGGGATAGATGCAGTTGGTGTGTTTCGTCAGCATGAGGTCGCGCACCTGCCGCAGCGCCTCTTTGCCGTGCTCGACGGGAACCGCATATTCGAGCTCGTGGAAATTGGGCACGTATTCGATCGGGTAGATCTCCGAGCTGTAGGCGACGCGCTCGAAGGTCTTCTCGTCGGCGAACGGCGCCTCGTCGGTGACGTTCATCACCTTCATTTCGCAGACGTCATGCTCGCGCTTGGTCGGCGACACCGCCGCGAGGTCCGGCAGGCAGTAGAGATGGCGGGACTCCGGGACTGGACACCAGAAGAAACCGAAATGGCGGTTGTTGGCGGCGAGGTCGTCGTGCGCATCCATGCAAGCCTCGAAATCGTCGCGCCACTGCTTCTCCCGGAGATTGTAGGCGTCGACGGCCTGCAGCGTGACGGTGGACATCACGCCGAGCATCCCGATCGCCACCTGCGCGGCGGCCATGGTCTCGGGGTCGGCGTCGATGTCGAGGTCGAGGATGGCGCCGTCGGCCTGCACCAGGCGCATGCCGACCGCCTGTGTCGAGAGACAGCCGAGTGTGATCCCCGTGCCGTGCGTGCCGGTCGACAGCGCGCCGGCGATCGCCTGGGTGTCGATGTCGCCCTGATTGGCGAGCGACAGCCCCATGTCTTTCAGCGCGCGGCCGATGTCGCCGATCCTCGTCCCCGCGCGCACGGTGACGCGCTTGCGCGCGAGATCGGCGGCGACGCCCTGCATGTTCTCGAGGCTGAGCAGCAGGCCGCTGGTCGCCACGACCGGCGTGAAGGAATGGCCGGAGCCGGCGACGCGCACGCTCAGATTCTGGCGGGCGGCTTCGCGCACCAGCGCGGCGAGTTCGTCTTCCGACGCAGGCTCGTTTCTGTGGCGCGCGACGAACGACTGGTTGCCGACCCAGTTGCGCCAGTGGGCGCCGGCGCCGAGATGCACGGACGGGGCTTGCCGGGTTGAGTTCATTCTCGCCGCTTCCATGGGAGAGATCGCCGCAATCTATGAGCCGAGGGAGGGCGCGGGCCGCACGCGTGTATCAGCTTTTCCATCCGCCGGCGCCGTCTCGGAAAACTTATGGAGATTGGTCGGCGGCGGTCGGCGGCGCGGGGAGAGCGGCCACACCGGATCCGCTGGCGCCATGAACTCTCCGACAGGAACCCTCGCCAAAATGACAGAAACTCTCCCCGGAGGGCGCGATCGCGAGGGCGAACGTCGGCGCCGGCTGGGGCGTCGCGACATTAGCGGGGAGGTCGCCGCGAACTCTCCGGCAGGAACCCTCGCCGAAATGACAGAAACTCTCCTCGGAGGGCGCAGCCTCGGACGATGGCGGAGCGCCGCCGCCGCGGGGCCTGAGTTTCCACGCGCCCCTGCGAAACACTTGAACCGCAGGCGGCAAATACGCTTGCTTCAGGGCTATATGCGGCGCCGGCTTGGCGGGGTCCTTTTGGGCCGGCGACGCGTCCTGGGTCGGCGCCGCGTCGGCCGCCAGCGAGGCGACAGGCGCCTCGGGCCGGGCCCCGGAGTAGAGCCATAGGATTCCGCCGCCGAGCACGATCGGCGCCGCAAGCCAGGCGGCGGCGACAAGCCGGCGACGGCGCGCGCGCCTGAACTCGCTCGGTCGTCCGGCTTTCCCGACCTGGACGGAATAGGCTCGGATCGGCTCGGCGATATTCTTGAGCTGAGTCCTGCCCAGATCGGTGACGGTGAGATCGAGCCTCGTCTTCACCTGGCGGTAGGCGTCTTCGGAAAGACAGATCGCGCCGGGACTGGAGATCCCCTCCAATCGCGCCGCGATGTTGACGCCGTCGCCCATCAGATCGCCGTCGCTTTCCTCGACGACGTCGCCGAGGTGAATGCCGACGCGGAACACGATGCGGCGGTCGGGCGGGAGGCCGGCATTGCGCTCGACCATGCCCTTCTGCATCGCAACAGCGCAGCGAACCGCATCGACGACGCTGCGAAATTCGACGAGACTGCCGTCGCCGGTGCTCTTGACGACGCGGCCGTTGTGCGTGGCCACGGTTGGATTGATGAGGTCGCTGCGAAGCGCGCGCAGCCGCGCCAGAGTGCGTTCTTCATCCGACCCGGCGAGCCGGCTGTAGCCGACCACATCCGAGACCAGGATCGCTGCGATCTTGCGCGTTTCGCTCATGGCGCCTCTCCGCCAGTCACAAAATTAGCACAGTCGCCCGCCGAAGTCGCCTAGTCCGCACGCCTCGGCGCGCCGTAGAGAGGCCCGATGCGCGCCTTTCAGACCGCCCGGCTTTTGGGCCGGCGAAGAGCGGGCAAGGTCGAATCCGGCGCGTCCCGCTGTGCGTGGTGATCACGCTGCGGCAATTCGGCCTTGCCAGCGGCCCAGAACCGCCGCAGGTTTGGCGCCTGGCCGACGCAATTGGGGAAATGTCGGCCAAGACAAACAATTCAGCATCCGGGGGGCATGATCGTGACGCAAATCGATCCCAATTCGAAGGGCAGGTTTTCAACGGCGCCGGGCGCGCCGCAATGGCATTTGCACATTCCGCCGGAAACCTATGGCCCCTACTCGCTCGATCAGCTTCGCGACTATGCGCGGGACGGCCGCCTGACCGTGGATACGCTGGTGTGGACCGAGGGCGCCGACGCCTGGGGCCGGGCCGCCGATCAGGCCGCGCTCAAGGCCATGTTCCCCGCTGCTGCGCCGCCCGCGCCACCGCCACCGCGACAGGGCCCGCCCTCGTCCATCCGCGATCGCGCCGGCGCGATGACGGGCGACGCCACCGAGCGGTTCGCGACGCGTTCGGCGGCGCCCGCGGACGGAGGGGCGATGAGCTTCCTGGAGGCGGCGCAAACCTGCCTGCGGCTGAAATACGCGGGGTTTGAGGGCCGGGCGCGCCGGTCCGAATATTGGTGGTTCATGCTGTTCGCGACCCTCGCCATCAGCGTGGTCTACGCAGTCGTTTTCGCCATCGGCTACATGATGACGTCGGCGGAAGGCACGATGCCGATCGTCGGGTTCATAGTCCTCGTCGTATTGATGGGCGCTGTCCTTCTCGCCCTGATCGCGCCCTCGGTCGCGGTGGCGGTCCGTCGGCTGCACGACCTCGGCTGGTCCGGATGGTGGTATCTCGGGCAATTGATCCCGTTTGGGTCGATCGTAATGATCATCGCATTCATGATGCGAGGAAACGTCGGGCCGAATAAATACGGCCCCGATCCGCTCGCCGACGCCGATTTCTGACGTCAGGACTGACGCGAAGTTCGCGACGAGCGACCGGTCCGTCACGGCCTGCGCACCAGCATCGGAATGATGATGTCGAGGCGCTCGGCGAGGCGATCCGCGCGCGCGATGCGCTCGTTCATCGCGAGCCGGCCGACCAGCGCGTGGTAGGCGAGGCGGGCGCGCGCCACAGCCTCCTCCCGCGTGAAGGAGAGCTCGCAAAACAGCGATGTGAGATAGTCGATCCGGCGGCGATCGATCTCGCCGAGCGCGGCGCGCGCCCTCTCGTCCTTGCCGGCCCAGACGCGAACGGCCCACTCCAAACGGCTGTCGAGGCGCGGAACGATCATCGACAGAGCGCGCAGCCGGGCGACCGCGTCGCCCCCCTTCGCCTCGACCTCGTCGATGACGGCTCTGGTCGCGCTGGCGCGCCACGCTTCGAGGAGCGCCTCGAGCAACGCCGCGCGGTCCTTGAAGTGCCGGTCGAAGCTGCCCTTGGTCACCTCGAGCGCTTCGGCAAGGCGCTCGACGCGCACCGCCTCGACGCCGTGTTCGCCGAGCGCTTTCAGCCCGGCGTCGATCCATTCCCGCCTTCCCAGCCGGCCATTCATGCCGCACCATACGCATGCGTATTGACAGGAGCAAGAGAGCCGATGTAGCGTCTCCATACGCAACCGTACGGGAGGAAATGGATGACGCGGATCGCCCTGCTCCTCGCCGCGATCCTCGCGCTCGCCCTGGGGGCGGCGCACTGGATTCTCGGCGAACGTCTGTTCATCGGACCCTTGCTTTTGCCGGAGGCTCGGCAGGGACTTCTCGCGCGGAGCGCGCGCGCCCGGCGGACGCTGCGGTTCGCCTGGCATTTGACGACGATCGCCTGGTGGGGCTTCGCGGCAATCCTGATCGCGTTGTCCGTCGAGACGCCCGGCGCGTCGGGCCGTCTCGTGCCGATCATGGTCGCCGCGACGTTTTGCGTCACCGCGATCGTGATTTTCGTCAGCAGCCGCGGACGCCATTTCGCATGGCCGATCTTTCTGGCGATGGCCGGGCTGTCGCTGGCGCCTCTCCTCTAGGCGACGCGGGGCCGCGAGAATCCGCCGAGCCCTGGCCGGCGCGATCGCGCGGCGCTATGTTCGGGCTCCTCGGCGCCTCCGACG
>CAWEYC010000005.1:0-98521 GCA_963813195.1 uncultured Alphaproteobacteria bacterium
ATCATTCCCACTCGATCGTCCCCGGCGGCTTGCTCGTCACGTCGTAGACCACCCGGTTCACCCCCCGCACCTCGTTGATGATCCGCGTCGCGGCCCGCCCCAGAAACCCCATGTCGAACGGAAAGAAATCCGCCGTCATGCCGTCGCTCGAGGTCACGGCGCGCAGGGCGCAGACGTGGTCGTAGGTGCGCCCGTCGCCCATCACGCCGACGGTGCGCACCGGCAGCAGCACCGCGAAGGCCTGCCAGATGTGGTCGTAGAGGCCGGCGGCGCGGATTTCTTCGAGATAGATCGCGTCGGCCTGGCGCAGGATGTCGAGCTTCTCCTCGCTGACCGCGCCGGGGATGCGGATGGCGAGGCCCGGGCCGGGGAACGGGTGGCGGCCGACGAAATGGTCGGGCAGACCGAGTTCGCGGCCGAGGGCGCGCACTTCGTCCTTGAACAATTCGCGCAACGGCTCGACCAGCTTCATGTTCATGCGCTCGGGTAGGCCGCCGACGTTGTGGTGCGACTTGATCGTCACCGAGGGGCCGCCGGTGAAGGAGACCGATTCGATCACGTCGGGGTAGAGCGTGCCCTGCGCGAGGAACTCGACCGGGCCGCGACCGTCGGCGGCGATTTTCTTGGCTTCCCGCTCGAAGGTCTCGACGAACAGGCGGCCGATCGTCTTGCGCTTGGTCTCGGGGTCGTCGACGCCTTCGAGCGCCCCTAGAAAGGTCCGTTCGGCGGCGACATGAACGAGCGGGATGTTGAAGTGGCCGCGGAACAACCGGACGACGTCTTCGCCCTCGCCCGCCCGCATCAGGCCGTGGTCGACGAAGACGCAGGTGAGCTGGTCGCCGATCGCCTCGTGGATCAGCACCGCCGCGACGGCGGAATCGACGCCGCCGGAGAGGCCGCAGATCACCCTGCCCTTGCCGACCTGCGCGCGGATCGCCTCGCGCGCCTCGGCGCGGAACGCCGCCATGGTCCAGTCGCTCTTCAGCCCCGCGACCTTGTGGACGAAATTGCCGATCAGCCGGGCGCCGTCGGGCGTGTGGACGACTTCCGGGTGGAACATCAGGCCGTAGTAACGTCGCGCCTCGTCGGCGATCAGCGCGAAGGGAGCGTTCTCGGACGTCCCGACGCGGGCGAAACCCGGCGGCAGGCGGGTGATGCGGTCGCCGTGGCTCATCCAGACGGTGTGGCGCTCGCCCGGCTTCCAGACGCCGTCGAGCAGCGGGCTCGGCGCGCCGACCGCGACCTCGGCTCGTCCGAACTCGCGATGATGGCCGCTTTCGACCGCGCCGCCGAGCTGCTCGGCCATCGTCATCTGGCCGTAGCAGATGCCGAGCACCGGCACGCCGGATTCGAAGATCGCTTGCGGGGCGCGCGGGCTGCCCTCGTCGGGCACCGACGCCGGGCCGCCCGACAGGATGACGGCCTTCGGCTTCAGCTCGGCGAAGGCGCGCTCCGCGTTCTGGAACGGCGCGATTTCGCAATAGACCCCCGCCTCGCGCACCCGCCGCGCGATGAGCTGCGTCACCTGCGAGCCGAAGTCGACGATCAGCAGCTTGTCGTGCGCGAAGGCGGGAGATGCCGGGTCGTGGGAAGGCTGGGTCATCGGGGAACGGCGCCTCGTCAGGATTTGCTATGCCTCGCTTAGGCAAAAGCGCACGCCGACGCAATCGGCGTCGCCGCCCGAGGCAAAGCGTCGCGGCGCCTGTTAATTCTCCGCTTGCGTTGATAGACTTGACGTAAAGCTGCCGCGTCGAGAGGGCGACCATCCATGTCGAACAGCAATTACGACCTGGATTTCCACGCATGGACGAACGAACAGGCCGCGCTGCTGCGCGCCGGCAAGTTCGCCGAAGCGGACATCGAACACATCGCCGAGGAAATCGAAAGGATAGGTGGAAGCGAGCGGCGCGAGCTGGTCAATTCCCTCGGAATTTTGCTGCTGCGCCTGCTCAAATGGAAGTTTCAGCCGAAGGGTCGCGGAGCGAATTGGCAGGCGTCGATCCGCCTCCCACGATTGAATCTCCGCCAGCATCTGAGGGATAATCGGAGCCTCAGGGCGAGGCTGCCCGAGGCCACGGAGATCGCCTATCAATGGGCGGTCACCGAAGCCTCGGCGGCGACCAGGTTGGCCTTGGCGACCTTTCCCGCGAGTTGCCCGTGGTCGTTCGACGAGATGATCGACGACGATTTCTGGCCGGATTGATCGCCGCCTATCCCCCTGGCTTCATGCCGCCGACGCTCGCGCGAGCGCCCGCCCGAAACGATCGAACATCGCGTCGATCTCCGCGGCGGTGATGACGAGCGGCGGGCAAAAGGCGACGACGTCGCCGATGGCGCGGATGATCAGGCCCTCCTCGTGGCAGAGCTCGGCGAGGCGCGCCCCGAACGAGCCGGGCGGCGCGAAAGGCGCCTTGGTCGCCTTGTCGGCGACGAATTCCAGCGCCCCGATCAGTCCGACGCCGCGCGCCTCGCCGACGAGCTTGTGCGCGGCGAAGCTTTGCAGGCGCGTCTGGAACTGCGGCGCGAGGCGCGCGGCATTGCCGACGAGATCCCGCTCAGCGAGGATGTCGAGGTTTTCCAGCGCGACCGCCGTCCCGACGGGATGGCCGCTGGCGGTGAAGCCGTGGGCGAACACGCCGATCTTTTCGGAATTGTCGGCGAGCGCCTGATAGATCGCATCGGTGAAGAGAATCGCCGAGAGCGGAAAATAGGACGAGGTCAGCGCCTTCGAGACGACGAGGATGTCCGGCTCGATGCCGTAGGTCTCGCAGCCGAACATGCGTCCGGTGCGCCCGAAGCCAGTGATGACCTCGTCGGCGACCACGAGCACGTCGTGGCGCCGGCACACGGCCTGGATCTTCTCCCAATAGGTTCGCGGCGGCGGCATGACGCCGCCCGCCCCCATCACCGGCTCGCCGATGAAGGCGGCGATCGTGTCCGGCCCCTCCGCCAGGATGAGCGCCTCGAGTTCGTCGGCGAGGCGCGTCGCGAATGCTTCTTCGCTCTCCCCTGGCAACCCGTAGCGCCAGAGATTGGGACAGGAAACGTGGCGGACCATCGGCAGCGGCAGATCGAAATCGCGATGGAAGACCGGCATGCCCGTCAGGCTCGCCGAGGCGATGGTGACGCCGTGATAGGCGCGCTGACGGCTGATTATCGTCTTCTTCTTGGGCCGGCCGAGCGCATTGTTGAAATACCAGATCAGCTTGATCGCGAGATCGTTGGCTTCGGAACCGGACGAAGTGAAATGCGCTTTGGCGATTTTGCCCGGCGCCATCGTCACCAGCCGCTCGGCGAGGGTCGTCGCAGCGGGATGCGACTTGTGCGAGAACGAATGGTAGAATGGCAGCTTGTTCATCTGCGTGGCCGCGGCGGCGGCGAGACGCGGCTCGCCAAAGCCGACAGCGACGCTCCACAGGCCGGCGAGACCCTCGATGTACTCCTTGCCCTGATCGTCGAAGACATAGATCCCTTGCCCTCGCTCGATCATCATCGGTCCGACCTTCTCGTGCCGGCGCGCATTGGTGGCGGGATGGAAATAAAAGGCGACGTCGCGCGCGGCGAGCGAATTGGGCAGCTGGTTCAAGGGAAGCTCCTATGAGACGGCGCGCGCATTTGCGCCAAGGTCGGTGCGCTTGTCCAGACGGCGGCCAGCCAACAATGGGCGACTCGGCGCGACGGGTTCCTCGCGCTCCGTGGGCGAAGCCTGAGGAGTTCAAGCCGGGCCGCTGGCGCTTTCGTCAGACAGCGGACTCGGCCTCGTCAGCGCTTCTTTGACCAGATCGAGCAAGGCTCGCCCAGTATAGGGCTTGGGAAGAAATGCGCCAAATTCGGAAGCGCTCGAAAGTTCCGCCTTGGCGCGGGAATCGCCGGAAGCGACGATTACCTCGACGCCGGGCCGATTGTCTCGAATCCAGTGAGCAAGGGCGACTCCGTCCATCCTGCCCGGCATTCTGACGTCCGTGACGACGAGATCGATCGTGAGTTTCGAATTGAGGACGTCTACCGCCTCAGCGGCGTTCGCCGCCTCGCTCACGGTGTAACCGGACTGACGGAGAAATTCCGCCATGTCCATCCGGGTGACCACTTCATCTTCCACGAAGAGGATGGTTTCAGGCGGCGGCGAATGGTCGTCAGCCATCGGTTCCCCAGAGTTCACTCCACCGCAACGCAAAATGCTTGTTCACTAACTGTTGTTCCGTCCGATCGGCATTTTTCAACCCAATCGCGGGGGAAGCCGCATTGGAGGTCGTTTATGCGCTATCCACGTTTGGGGGCGCTCCTGAAGCGCGCTATTCGACAAATTCCCAATCAGTTCGTTATTTTCGGGAGTTCGCGGACGCAGCCTCGGCCCGCACGATTCTTGAGCGGTCGAATTGGCCGGCGAGCAGAGGTGTGGATGCTGGCCACGGCTCGGAAGACCGCTCCAAGCGCACAGCGCCGCAACAGGGCGCTCCGTTCGTGCACTCAGGGTAAGTTGCTGCTTCTCCTCACTGTTCTTGCCTCTTGACATTGGCGATAATTCTACGGACTTTGTATAATGATCACCCTCGAGGTCCTGCGGACCGCCATGAAAGCGCTCTATTCAGTCGGCAGTTTCCCGGTCAGACCCGGTAGCGCCGGCGGATCATGACGGGGAGGAACCGATGGCGCTCCAGCGCCGAATGAACGTTGCCGAAATTTCCGCCAGACCCGTGAGCGACTGGGACACCGAACTCTACCTTAAATTCGAGATCGAGCGCACCCAACCGGCCCGTGACCTGCTTGCGCGCGTCACTATCGCGCCGCAGCGGATCGTCGATCTCGGCTGCGGCCCAGGCACGAGCACGCGCCTTTTGGCCGAGCGCTTTCCGAAAGCGAAAATCCTCGCAGTCGACAATTCCGAGCCGATGCTCGCCGAGGCGCGCCGCAGGCTGCCCGACGTGCATTTCCAGCATGCGGACATCTCGAAATGGCGGCCAAGGGAGCGGCCCGATCTCATCTTCGCCAATGCTGCGCTTCAGTGGCTGCCGGACCACGAGACGCTGTTTCCGCGCCTGATGTCCTACCTGGCCGATGGCGGCGCGCTTGCGGTGCAGATGCCGGACAACCGCCAGGAGCCGAGCCACGCCCTGATGCGCCTCGTGGCCGCGGACGGACCCTGGGGGGATCGTCTGGTGCCCATCGCCAAAACGCGCGCGGTCATCGGGACGCACGGCGACTATTACGCCTGGCTGAAGCCGCTCGCTGCGGCGCTCGACATCTGGCAAACGACTTACGTTCACCCCATGAACGGCGTCGGCGCGGTCGTCGACTGGTTCCGGGGCAGCGCGCTCAGGCCGTTTCTCAATCCACTCGACATTTGCGAGCGCGAGCAGTTCATCGAGCGCTACATGCGCGAACTCGCCACGGCTTATGGCGTCGACCCGGGCGGCCCGTTGTTGTTCCTCTACCCCCGCTTGTTCATTCACGCGCGTAAGGACCCGAGGCCGTCTTAAGGTCTCCAGTCGCGTCGGCGCGAGAAGCGACAGCCTCCGGTTGACTTTGCGCGTTTACGAACGGAGACTGTTAAAAGTCGCCGAAAGAGGGAATTTGCGTTCCACCGCTTTCGCCGCACGCGAGTTGGGGCCGCGCTATGAACCTCCAGATCTTCGCACGCCTTTGTGTCGCTGGGCTTGTCGGTCTCACCATGGTTTCAGGGGCCAGCGCGGACCAAACGCCGTCTGCGCTGCGCGGGAACTCGATCGTGCTCAGCTGGTCTGATCTCATAACTTGGAAAGACCGTGATGATAACGTCAGAAACAAGAGCCATGTAATTACTGTCAAAGTTTACGTTAGCAGCCAGAATAGAATTTTCAGCTCGTATGACTATCGACATATTCGCAGGCACGGGAGCGGCGGCTCGATAACGGAGGAAGTATCCGGAGCCGACGAGACAAAATTGCATTGGAAGTTTGAAGGCGGGGCGCTTATAGCTGACCAGAATTTCGGGAATCACGGCGCGCGGCGGGTCATCGTCAGTTTCAGCGACGACTTCAAACAGTGCTCGATCGATGTGAAGGTCGCCAAGGAGGCGGGATCGGGGCACATCAGGATGCGCGGCCTGAACTTGGATCAAGTTACGATCACAGGGGAAACTTGTGGCGTGCAATCCGGCAATGTCTTCGACAATCCGGACAGCAATTTGTGATATCGGGCGTCAGACGCTTGCATGATCGCTTCGTTCGTGACCACTGAAACGTGACGCAGACCAATCCAACCCCTTCGAATCTCCGATGCGCAAGCGCGCCGACATGCTCCTCGTCGAACGCGGGCTCTTCGCCAGCCGCGCCCGCGCGCAGGAGGCGATTGCGGCCGGGCTCGTCACCGCCGACGGGACAGTCGTGCGCAAACCTTCCGAGAGCCTCGAGGCCGGCGCGGCGATCCGCGCGAGCGCGCCGCACCCTTGGGCCTCGCGCGGCGGGGTAAAGCTCGCGGCGGCGCTCGATGCCTTCGCGCTCGACCCGGCGGGGCTTTCGTGCCTCGACATCGGCGCCTCGACCGGCGGCTTCACCGACGTGCTGCTGACGCGGGGCGCGCGAACGGTTGTGAGCGTCGACGTCGGCCACGGTCAGTTCGACGCTCGCCTCGCCGCCGATCCCCGGGTGACGTTGAGAGAGGGACTCGACGCGCGCCGCCTGACGCCGGAGATCGTCGGCGCGCCCCAAGCCATCGTCTGCGACGTCAGCTTCATTTCGCAACGGCTCGTGTTGCCGCATGTACTTGCGCTGGCCGGTCGCTCGGCGTGGCTCGTCAGCCTCGTCAAGCCGCAATTCGAGGCGGGGCGCGAACACGTCGTCAAAGGCGCGGTCAAGGATCCCGCCGCCCTCGCGCTCGCGTGCGAGGCGGTGCGCCGCTGCGTCGAGGATCTCGGCTGGACGAGTCTCGGCCTCATCGCTTCGCCAGTGCTGGGCGGCGACGGCGCGCAAGAATTCCTATATGCCGCGCGGCATGGATGACGCGACCCGCACATTGACGATTGCTACCTTGAACGAACGCGGCGACGGTCTCGCCGACGACGGAACGATCGCGCCCGGCGCGCTGCCCGGCGAACGCGTGATCGTCGCCATGGAAGGCAAGCGTGCGCGCCTTCAGGAGATTCGCGTCGCGAGCCCCGAACGGGCGCAGCCCATCTGTCAATATTTCGGCATTTGCGGCGGCTGCGCCGCCCAGCACATGAGCGCGGCTCTCTACAGCGAGTGGAAGCGCGAAAGCCTCGTGCGTGCGCTCTCTCGCGCACGCGTCGCGGCCGAGGTCGGCGCGCTCGTCGACGCGCATGGCGAGGGACGCCGCCGCGCGACGTTCCATGCGCGCCTCGCGGAAAATGGGCGCGAGCGCGTCGGCTTCATGCGGGCGCGGGCCCACGATATCGTATCCATCGACGCCTGCCCGCTGTTCAGCCCGGCGATGGATGGCGCGATCGTCGCGGCGCGGGCGCTCGCCGCCGATCTGCGCGGCTCGAACAAGCCGCTCGACATCCAGGCGACGGCGACGCTCGGGGGCCTCGATTTCGATCTTCGCGGCTCGGGGCCGCTCGACGAGCCGGCGCGGCGCAAGCTGGTCGAGACGGCGGAACGGCTGGACCTGGCGCGCGTCGCCAATCACGGCGAAGTCGTCGTCGAGCGCCGAGCGCCGCAAATCGCCTTCGGGCGCGCGCTGGTGACGCCGCCGCCCGGCGGTTTCCTGCAAGCGACGCTGGCCGGCGAACACGCTCTGGCGGAAGGCGCGGCGGGCGCGCTGAACGGCGCGCGGCGGGTCGCGGACCTCTTTTGCGGCGCTGGCGCCTTCGCCCTGCGTCTTGCGCAGAGCCACGAGGTCTTTGCGGCCGACGCGGACGCCGCCGCGATCGCCGCCCTCAAGCGTGGCGGCGCCGAGGCCACGGGGCTGCGCGCGCTCAAGGCTGAGACGCGCGATCTCTTTCAGCGTCCGCTGCGCGCCGAAGAACTCGACGCCTTCGACGGCGTGCTGTTTGATCCGCCGCGCGCCGGGGCCGAAGCGCAGGCGCGCGCCCTCGCGACGAGCCGCGTCGCCGTCGTCGTCGCGATATCCTGCAACGCCGAGAGTTTCGCCCGCGATGCGCGCATCCTCGTCGAAGGCGGCTACGCAATTGGGCCGGTGACGCCGCTTGACCAGTTTCGCTTTTCACCGCATGTCGAAATTCTCGCGGTATTTCGGCGACCGCCTGCCAAACGTCGCCCAAGAGGGTTGCTCGGGTGAATGAAAGCCTGGATTTAGCCGTCCCGCTCGAAGCTTTCGCACGCATTGTCGGGCGCGCGCATGTGCTCACCGATCCCGCGCTGGTCGCCTCCAGCCTGGAAGAGCCGCGCGGTCTCTATCATGGCAAGGCGCTGGCGTTGGTGCGCCCCGCGGATACCGGGGAGGTCGCAGCCGTCGTCGCCGCTTGCAACGCCGCGCGCATCGCGCTGACGCCGCAGGGCGGCAATACCGGCCTCGTCGGGGGGCAGACGCCCGACGGGAGCGGCTCCGAGATTGTGCTCTCGCTGCAGCGGCTCAAGCGCATTCGCGAGATTGATCCCCTTGCCGACACGATGATCGTCGAGGCCGGCCTGACCCTCGCCGAAGCGCAGGACGCCGCCCTCGGCGCCGACCGGCTTTTCCCGCTCTCGCTCGCCTCCGAGGGAAGCTGCACGATCGGCGGCAATCTTTCGACCAATGCCGGCGGCGTCGCCGTGCTCGCCTACGGCAATGCGCGCGACCTGACCACCGGCATCGAAGTCGTCCTCGCCAACGGGCGGATCGTCAACGCGCTGAGCAAGCTGCGCAAGGACAACACCGGCTACGATCTGAAGAACCTGTTCATCGGCGCCGAAGGCACGCTCGGAATCATCACCGCCGCGGCGCTGAAGCTTTTCCCCAGGCCGCGTTCGCGGGCGACCGCCTTCGTCGGCCTCGCCAGCCCCGACCACGCCTTGGCGTTGTTGCGGCTGGCGCGCGAGCGCGTCGGCCAGGGCGTGACGAGCTTCGAACTGATCCCGCGCATCGGTCTCGACTTCGTGTTCTCCTATCGGCCGACGTTGCGCGACCCGCTGGTCGGGCGCCATGCTTGGTACGCGTTGATCGAGATCGCCTCGCAGATCGCGGGCGGCCTCGAGGATGCGATGACCGACCTGCTCGGAGTGGCGCTCGAACTCGGGATCGTCGAAGACGCCGGCCTCGCCGCGTCACTCGAGCAGCGCGAATCCTTCTGGGCGATTCGTGAGGCGATGTCCGACGCGCAGAAGCCGCAGGGGGGATCGATCAAACACGACGTGTCGGTGCCGGTCGGCGCCGTTCCAGACTTCATCAACGAGGCGAGCGCCGCTGTGGAAGCCTTCATGCCCGGCGCGCGCGTCGTCGCGTTCGGGCACCTTGGCGACGGCAACATCCACTTCAACGTCAGCCAACCCGTTGGCGCCGATGCGGCGGCTTTCCTGAACCAATGGACGGCGATGAACGCGGTCGTCCACGCAATCGTCGCTGGTTATTCCGGCTCGATCTCCGCCGAGCACGGCATCGGCCGGTTGAAGCGGGACCTGCTCGCGCAAACGAAGGACCCGGTCGCGCTCGACGTCATGCGCCGTCTCAAGGCGACGCTCGATCCCAACGGAATTTTGAATCCGGGCAAGGTTCTTTGACTAGTGTTGACGCGCTAAGATGACGCTGATTCGGATGTCTCGAGGAGGCGCAGACGCGCGCGAGCCGGCCCACGCGCCGCAGCAAGGCGGCCGACCCATCCCGCGCCAGCACGCTCGCGCTGCTGATCGCCTTCGTTCTGGCGCCCACCGTCGCAAGCGCGGCCAATGGGCCATGCGCGCCGTTGCGGTTCGACGAGGCCAACTACGCGATTTGCACTTTCGACGCGCGCCGCGACGATATCCGGCTCTATTGGAAGGACGCCAGCGGCAGACCCTACGCGAATTTCTCTGCGCTCGCGCTCGCCCTTGAGACCCGCCGCCGCGTGCTGCGCTTCGCGATGAACGCGGGCATGTTCGAAGCGGACCTCTCCCCCGTCGGCCTCTTCGTCGAGGACGGAAAGCGCAAGCATCGGGCCGACACGCGAGACGGCGCGAGCAATTTTCATCTCAAGCCCAACGGAATCTTCTGGATCGGCGACGGCGTCGCGGGTGTCACGGAGACCTCGCGCTATCTCGCCAATCCTCCCCCGGCGCGCTTCGCCACCCAGTCCGGCCCGATGATGGTGATCGACGGCCGCATCCATCCCAAGATCCTGCCGACGGGAACCTCGGAAAAGATTCGCAACGGCGTTTGCGTGCGCAACGGGACGAGCGTGATCTTCGCGATCTCCGACGGGCCGGTCACCTTTCACCAATTCGCGCTTCTCTTCCGCGACGCGCTCGGTTGTCCGAACGCGCTGTTCCTCGATGGCTCCGTGTCGTCGCTCGACGCTCCCGACCTCGGGCGCGACGACGATTTTTCGCCGCTTGGGCCCATAGTCGGTGTCAGCGCGCCCGCGCCCTGACGGCATACTGAGATTTCGATAAACGCTTTGGACTATAGAAAAGCCCCGGAGCTTTCGCTCCGGGGCTTGATAGTGTCCGATCGGGATCGATCAGAAGTCGCGCGTTATCATGAGACGGCTTTCGAGGCCGTCGGTATTCGTCTTCCACGCGATACCGGCGTTGCCGGCGGTGGTGAACGCCTCGGGGGCCGACTGATGGGTGGTCTGATAGAGCAGCTCGAGGGAGAAATCGAGATGCGCGACCGGATCCCAGTGGCCCACCCCGCCGACGATCCAGCTCTGCGAGTCGGTCGAGATCAGGCCGCTGTTCACGCCGCTCCAGTTGAGCTGCGCATAGGAGACTTCCGGATCAATCGAGAACGCCGGGCCGAAGTGGAATTCGGAGATCGCGGTTAGCGACCAGGCCGTCGGCGTCGCCCAAGTCCCGTTGCCGTTCGAGAACGCGTCGGCAACCGGCATGGCGATGCCGTTGCCGTTGGCCGCGCCATTCTCACCCCACAAGCCGTCCGAAATGCCGGAATACCAGATGGCGTTGCGCGACCAGACGCCCTGGAACTGAATGTTGTCGCCCGCGCCAATCGTCGGAAGGTTGAATTTCAGGCCGCCGTCGACCGCCCAACCCCAGGTGTTCAGGGTGTTGCCGAAAAGGTCGTCCTGCATGATCACGTTGTGCGCGACACCCGACAGATGGGCGCCGCCCCACCCCTGAGCGAGATCGACCGACGCGACGATGTCGGGCGAGCGCATGCCGAGGTAGCTCGCGTTGCCGGCGAAGAACTCGTCGGTGCCCGCGATGGTCTCCCCAGCCGACGGGCCGCTTTCCTTGGGGTCTTCCAACGAAATCGTCGCCGAGAAGCCGCCGCCGAAGGTCGCGGTATAGGCCAGCAGGAGAGGCTGGTTGTAGCCCTGACGATCCGGCGAGAAGATGTCGGCGAAGCCGTAGCCCGCGGCGAAGAAGGAGAAGAACGAGTTCGCCTTGCCCGCCGTGATGCCGGCCCAGTTCACGAAGCCGTGGTTGATGAACGCACCGTCCGAGTTCTCGGAGTCGAAGCCGCTGCCATAGTTGAACTGCGTGTCGATATCCGAGGTCAAGACGCCGTAGGCGGTGTTGGTCTTGGCGATGAGTTCGACTTCGGCGCGGGCGGTGTAGCCGATCGCGTCGCGCGCGTTAGTCGCGGTAGGCGTATACTTCGTCTGCCCGACCTGGCCGCTCGCCGTAGTGGCTGGGGTGAACGTATACCCCTGGCTGAGATTGCCGCCCTCGACTTGGCCGGTCATGTACCCGGTGATCTTCAAGCAAGTATCACTGCCGGGGATGACGAAACCCGCCGCGCCCCCGACTTTGCAAACCTTAACGTATTCCGCAGCGGGGGCGCCCTTCCTGGTGGGAAGATCGGCCGCTTGCGCGCCGGCGACGACGACCAAAGCGGCCGCCGAGCCGAGCAGAAAAGTCCTTATAATCGACACTTTTTGACCTCTGAAGGTTGCATAATGGTTGGAACCTCCAACCCGATGCCGCCTTCAAGACGGAGCGCCGAATCAGAGGGTACGTGCCCCCCTCCCCGTTAATTTCGGCGATGAGTTCCGTGCTGGGCCCCCAGCAAGCGACCCCCTCGATCCGCTTGGCGAGCGGCAAGAACCGGTTCGCGGAACGGAACTTAGCGGAGTCGTGTGGCGCGTCACATCACGAGTCCGAGATCGGCCTCTCACGTTTCCGTTAGCTTAGCGAAAGACGTGCTTCAGTAGCACGAAGATCACGACAGCGTGACGAGTCGAAACGGGTTCGCTTCAACGCTGATGACCAAGCGCAATCGAAAAGCTTGACTTAGAGCTGCGACTTTTCGACGCATGCGATATTTACAAGGCTGTCGCGGAGTGGCGCCAGCCCGCGCACGACGAAGCGCTCCGCTGACTTGGAGTTTGATCCCAACCGTGGCTCTCGAACGCCCGGCGCTTACGACTTCAGCTCGCCATCGGCGTGCGGCGGGCTGTGGTCGCCCGGTCCGAGCGCTCTTTGCATGAGCGGCGTATCCACCCAGCGAGCGAACTTGAAACCCACCGCGCGCAGCGTCCCCACCACCTCGAACCCAAGACGTCTATGCAGCGCGATCGAAGCGTGGTTCGAGCTGTCGCCGATGATTGCGAGCATCTGTCGCCATGGGCCAGCTTCGCAACGCGCGATCAGCTCGCCGAGCAAGGCCGTCCCCACGCCTCGGCCGCCGAGACCTTGGGCGACATAGACCGAGTCCTCCAACGTGTGGCGATAGGCGGGGCGCGGGCGGTAGGCAGTCGCGTAGCAATAGCCGAGGATCCGGCCCTTCGTTTCGGCGACGAGATACGGCAATCCGAGATCGAGCGCCGAGCGTCGGCGCGCGATCATGTCAGCGACCGTAGGCGGCGTCTCCTCGAATGTTGCGAGGCCGTTCAGCACGTAATGGGCGTAAATGCGCTGAACTGCCCGCATGTCCTCCTCGCTTGCGTCGCGGACGTCGATTTCGCCAGCGGGCGCGGCCTGATGGGGTTCGTGCGACAATCTTCTCGCTCCCGACGGCAAGGATGGGAAATTGGCCGCGAGCCTATTCATCCGATTTCCGGCGCGCTCGCCAAACGTCTCCGGGCAGTTCGCCTCTCTCACCACTCGTGGAAGCCCAGAAGGCCCCAATCGTACGACGTGACGCCGAGCGCCGCGAAGATCATCAAATTCCCCCCTGTCGAAACCAGAGCCGCCGGCTCTGAGGCCTTGCCAGCGGGACTCAATGTCGTATTTTCGCACGTGCCGTGTCGCGGACCGCGCAAAAGGAGATTCGCATTGCCGCACTTCGCCAGTTGGCTCGCCTTCGCGTTCGTCGCGCTCGGGATGGTGCTGACACCCGGCCCGAACATGATCTATCTCGTGTCGAGATCGATCAGTCAGGGACCGGCCGCGGGATTGATCTCGCTCGCAGGCGTCGCGCTCGGCTTCCTCGTCTATATGATTTGCGCCGCCCTCGGCATCACCGCGTTGGTGCTCGCCGTCCCCTACGCTTACGACGCGCTTCGCTTCGCGGGCGCGCTCTATCTTCTTTATCTCGCCTGGCAGGCGCTGCGGCCTGGTGGGCGCTCGCCGTTCCAAGTGCGCGAGCTGCCGAAAGACGGCGCGCGCAAATTGTTCGCCATGGGCCTGGCCACCAATCTGTTGAACCCGAAGGTCGCGGTGCTGTATCTTTCGCTGTTGCCGCAGTTCATCGACCCTCGTCTCGGCGGCGTGCTGAGCCAATCGCTTGTTCTCGGCTTGACGCAAATCGCCGTCAGCATGTGCGTCAACGCTTCGATCGCGATCACGGCGGGCTCGATCGCAGCGTTCCTCGCGGGGCGACCGGCTTGGACGACCGTCCAGCGCTGGCTGATGGGAACGGTCCTCGCGGGCCTGGCCATCAAGATGGCGACGGAGGCGCGGCGATAGTTCAGGGCGAGCGGCGCGATCCCGCGCGCGCCTTTCCCTATGGGAACAAGCCTCTCGCCAGCTTCGCCTGACGGACGCGCTCGACGCCGATCGCCATCGCAGCGGTGCGGTTGGCGACGCCGTCGCGGCGCGCCCGCTCGACGACGTTGGTCCAGGAGCGGTCGAGCGCGCGCTCCAGGCGCTCCATCACCTCGTCCTTGGACCAGAAATATTGTTGCAGGTCCTGCACCCATTCGAAATAGCTGACGATCACGCCGCCGGCATTGCATAGGATGTCGGGGATGACGAAGATTTCGTCGTTGCGCTCGGCAAGCACGCGATCGGCCTCGGGCGTCGTCGGGCCGTTCGCGCCCTCGGCGATGATGCGGCATTGCAGGCCGCGCGCGATCGTGTCGTCGATCACCCGCTCGACCGCGCAGGGGGCCAGTACGTCGCATGGCTGCGTCAGCAGCGTCCTCGCGTCGATCACGGCTTCGTCGGCGAACCCTTTCAGCACGCCGTGGCGCGCTGCATAGTCAACCGCGCCGTTTACGTCGAAGCCCTTGGGATCGTAGTAGGCGATCGTATGGTCGCTGATCCCGACGATCTTGACGTCGCGACGCGCGAGGGCGAGCGCCGCATGCGTACCGACATTGCCGAACCCTTGCACGATCGCCGTGGCATGGCTCGGGTCGATGTCGAGCCGCTCCATCGCGCGGAAGGCGAGAAACGCGACGCCGTGTCCGGTCGCCTCGCGCCGCCCCAGCGTCCCGCCCGAACCGACCGGCTTGCCCGTGACGATCTCCGGCACGGTGATCCCCTGATACATGGAATAGGTGTCCATGAACCAGGCCATCACCTGTTCGTTGGTGCCCATGTCCGGCGCCATCACGTCGACGCGCGGACCAACAAACGGAATCATCTCCTGCATGTAGCGGCGCGAAAGATTCTCCAGTTCGCGAACCGAGAGCGCGCTCGGATCGACGGCGACGCCGCCCTTGCCCCCGCCATAGGGCAGATCGGCGAGCGCGCATTTCCAACTCATCCAGATCGCCAGCGCCGCGATCTCGCCGATGTGCACGCCGGGCGCAAAGCGCGTCCCCCCTTTCGCCGGCCCGAGCGTCAAATGGTGCTGGACGCGAAATCCCTCGAAAACTGCGGTGCGTCCGTCGTCCATGTGTATGGGGCAGGACACGGAAATCGCCCGCTTTGGCAGCAGCAGGCGATCGCGCTCGTCGAGCGGGATGTCGAGATGATCGGCGATGATATGAAACTGGTCGCGCGCCATCTCGAAGACCGGGCCGGTGTAGAGCGTCATCGCAGTGGTTCCTCCCATTCGTCGCCTCGAGCAGCCGGCGCTGGCCTGCTTCAGGCGTTGGTTTCGCTTATGCGGTCGAGCGAAACGAAGGTCAAATCCAGCAGCAGCGCGAGCATGAATATCTGAAACGTCGCGTCGAACTCGCTCGGCAGATCGACGTGAAGCCGAGTTGTGAAGAACTTTCTCTGCCCGACCCAGCCGAGCGCTTGGCCCTGACTGTGGCGATAAAGATCGTAGATTCGCGAGAACGCGGAGCGCCGGCGCAATTCAATCGCTTCGTCGCCGCGCCTGATGAGCCAACCCGCGGGATTCGTCTCCGCTTTTGCGAGGATCGCGCCGGCCGCGTCCTTCAGGAGGATCGCATTCGCTGCCGGCTTTTCGCCGCCGGAAAGTTTGCGCACCGCCGCCTGATAGAGACGTTCGTCCTGCCGCTTGCGCTCACGCGTCGCGTCGAAGTCCTCGCCGCGAACCGTCAGTGTCGCGACTTCGGCTTTGATGTCGTAGACAAGCGCGCCGATCGCGGTCTCTCCCTCGAAGATGTCGAAGCGCGCATCGCGAGTGAAGCGATGCGCCTGATCCCGTTTGCTGGGGCGCGCCTCCAACATGCTCAGTCTCATCGTCTGGACTCGACCGGGACCATAGCCGGCCGACGACGAGTTGGCGACAGCGGATATTCCGCGGCGGCCGTGAGCGACGCGCAGCTTGACTTCCGGCCCATGCTGGCTATGTTGCCGCGCAACTGGCGCTGGCGGGTTCTCTCGATGGCGCTCTTTTCTTTTTCTCCGGCGCCCGGCGCGCCGTGCATTTCGGACGCACTGACATGGCCAAGGCCGCCTCGCTCAAGATCAAGCTGCTGTCGACCGCCGACACCGGCTATTTCTACGTGACCAAGAAGAACGCCCGTACCAAGACGGAAAAGTTCACCTTCACGAAATACGATCCGATCGCGCGCAAGCACGTCGAGTTCAAGGAAACCAAGATCAAGTAAGCGCCTGAGCGCGGCTTGAATGGTTTGAACAGGGCGCCTTCGGGCGCCCTTTTTCGTTGGCGCGCCGCTAGCCGACGTATCGTCAACGCTCCTATTCCGGCGCATCGCTTGGAGTGTCCGCCGGGTCCGCTCCTTTTGCGCCATTCTGCCCAGGGCGCACGACCCGATCGGGTGACGCACGCTTGGGCGCCGGCGACCACGGGCGGTCCTCGAGGACCGAACGGTCCGTCGCCACCATGAAGCGCGCGCCGTCCCAAACGAGCCCGACCGCGCCGGTGAGCGCGAGGCGGCGTTCATCGAAGACCTGCGCCTTGCAGTCCGCCGGCGCCGTCAGCGCGCTGATCAGAACGTCCGCGCGCGCGCAATCTTCCTCGAAGCCGGCGCGGTCCATCACCACACTTAACGACTGGCCCTCCGGCAACGCCGCGGTGCAGCCGACCCGATCGCAAGGCGCGTCGGGATCGCGGGCGGCAGCCGGGTCGCGGTCGTCGCCGTCGGCGGTCAACCATTGTTCCGCGGCGAAGGCGTTGAAGCGCTTGCCGACAACCTCGAGCCGCCCATCCGCGTCGCGCACCGCCGCAAGATCCCCTGACGGGGCCAGAATTGCGTCGTAACGCGGGCCGTTGAGCGCCCCGACAATCCCGAGCGCGACAAGGGGCAGCGCCGTCGCGCGAAACAGCCAGCTTCGCCACAGAATCGCGCTCGCTACAGCGAGGCTGAGGAAGAGCAGCGCGCTGGGGGCGAAGGCGCGAACATGCAATGTCGAGCCGGGGGCAGCGGCGATGAAGCGCGCGACCCAGAGAATGAACTTGATGCCCGCGCCGACATAGAGCCAGACCCACGCATCGAGGCCGAGGGGATAGAGCGCTGTCCCGAGAAGCGCGCCCGGCACGGCGAAGAATTCGATGATCGTGAGCGTCAGCGGATTGCCGATCAGCACGTAGGGGCTGAGATCGTGGAAGTGATAGGCCATGAAGGACGCGGTGGCGCTGGTCGCGCACAGGGTTGCGACGACGAGCCCGAGCGGCTTGTCGACGAAATGGCTGAGGAACGCGCCGCGCCGCGGCGGACGAATGCGCTTCGGCAGGAACGGATCGGCGCCGTCTTCCGCACGCGCAAGCCTCGCCTCCATCACCGCGACGAGCGCGCCGACCGCGGCGAAGGAGAGTTGGAAACTGACGCCGAGAATCGCCTCCGGCTCCAAAGCGACGATCGCGATCACGGCGAGCGCGAGATTGCGCATGGTCAGCGCGCGCCGGTCGAGAACGACGGCGCCCAGCACGATCAGGGTCATGATCAGGGCCCGCTCGGTGCCGACGCGCGAGCCCGTGGCGATATCGTAGCAGGCCGAGCCCAGCATCGCGACGCCAGCCGCCCATTTCTTGATGGGGGAGTTGTGCGCCTCGGAGGTCTGCTGTAGCATTTGTGTTACATTCTTGAAACTATTGCATAATTCGTCTCGGAACCAATTGACCTATGGCCGGCTAGGCCGATATACATTCTGGATGTTGGCTCCAAATTGGCTCCTAAGATATGCCCAAAATCCTATCACCTCTGACAGCAAACGCGGTCGAAAAAGCACATAGACAATCTGTGGAAAAGACGCTTAGTGACGGGGCGCAAGCCGGATTGCAACTCCGCATCGGCAAGGTCGGATCGACGTGGAGTTTCCAAATCCGCGCCATGGGGGAGAGGCGCAGGGTTACTCTCGGAAGTTATCCGGACCTGTCGTTGGCGCAAGCGCGCGAAGCGGCGGCGGCCGAGCGGCGAAGAGCCAAGCTGGTCATCGGTGGATCGAGCGCGACGTTTGATGCACTGGTCGCGGAGTACTCGACGGCTGTGGGTGACAAGCAGCGGGCGTGGAGAGCCCGGCTACGCTGCATGAACATGGTGCTCGGGGAGTTCCTACCCAAGCCGTGTAGCGCTCTCGCTATCCGCACCCTGCAAGCCGCCGTGGATCGGTATCATTCGCGGTCGGTTGCCCTGACGGCGGTATCTGCGGCGCGCACGATCCTGCGGTGGGGGCGTAAGCGCGGATGGCACGACATGTCCATAAACGAGTTGGAGGCCCCCACCGGGCAGTCGCCAAGCCGAGAACGGGTACTCACTGACGACGAGCTTAGAGTGCTCATTCCGGTCCTTCGGACTAGGGACAAGTGGTACTTCGACATCATCATGCTGCTGCTGCTCACCGCCTGCCGACGTGATGAGATCGCAGATGCGGCCTGGAGCGAAATCGACTTGACCGAGGGGCGCATCGTGATCCCTCCCGAACGCTATAAGACCAAGGTCGAGATGATCGTCCCCCTACCCCGGCAGGCGACCGCCCTACTCAAGACGATACGTGAGGAGGCAGGGGAACATACAGGGCGCGTGTTCCCGCTCACTCCGACGTGGAGCCGTTTTCAGGAAGACCTATACGACCTCACACGCTCGGAGGGTTGGCAGCGCCATGACCTTCGACGTACAGCCGCGACTATGCTGGGGAACTGGGGCCTACCGCCACATATCGTCGAAGTCGTTCTAGGGCATGGCCGGATAGGCGGAGGCGTGCACAGCATATACAACCGATCACGCTATTACTCTGAGCATCGTGACGCGCTGCAAAGGCTGGCTGACTACTACGACAATATTACATAATGCTTGCTTGAGACATTTCCGGCGACGGTATATATTGGTAGTAGTTCGCTTTATGGAGCTACATAGCCAATGTCACCGGAGACCGACGCCCCTGCGCGAGCCGACCGCTTGCGAAACACCATCGGACTGCTGACCGAGCAAGACCTCCAGCTTATCCTCAACGTTTCCGAGCACACGTTGCAGGCGTGGCGCTCGAACGGCGAAGGGCCGAAGTTCGTCAAGCTCGGGCGTGGGGTCATGTACCGAGTCGTCGATGTCCACGAGTGGATAAACAACTCCGTCCAGTCAGGGACGCCTACGGCGAATGCGGCATGAGGAAGCAAGTCCATACGACGCCGCTCGACTTCCGCGCGCACTTGCTCGACGTCGTCACTCAACACCGCCAGGGCAAAGGCAACGGCTTGGTGATGATGCGGGCGTGCGAATTCCGATTCAATCCGGCCGGGGATTCCGATTTGATGTCGGCCACCGTTCCGATTTGATCCCGGCCACCATTCCGATTTGAAGCCGGCCACCTGGGCCGGTGATGGTCTCACCGTTTGCTCACCGCGTTTCAGCAACTGCGGCACACCTCACCTGTCGATGGTCGACGAGGAGATGGGGATGCCGGCGAAGCGGGAACTGAGCATGCGACAATTGCGACATCTATTGCGCCTTCACCACGATGGGGTGAGCGCGCGCGAGATCGGACGACTTCTGGGCGTGGCGCGCTCGACGGTCCAGGACAATCTGAAACGGGCGGCGGCGGCCGGATTGGCATGGCCGTTTGCGGACGACGTCACCGACGAGGCGCTGGAACACCGGTTGTTTGGGCGCGCCGGCGCGCCCACGGGCCAGCGTCGGCGGGTCGAACCGGACTGGGCGGGTCTGACGCGCGAGCTGAAACGGCCAGGCGTGACGATGATGATCCTTTGGGAGGAGTACCGAGAGGTCCATCCAGAGGGCTACGGCTACAGTCGGTTTTGCGATTTGCTACGCGGGTTCGAGCGGCGGCTGACGCCGGTGATGCGCCAGCACCATGTGGCCGGCGATAAGGCGTTCGTTGATTATTCGGGGAAACGGATCGGCATCGCCGATCCGATGACAGGGGAAATCCGCGAGGCGGAGATCTTCGTCGGCGTGCTCGGCGCCTCGAACCTCACCTACGCCGAGGCGACCTGGACGCAGCAATTGCCGGACTGGACCGGCGCGCACGTGCGCATGTTCCGCTTCTTTGGCGGCGTCCCGAAACTGCTGGTTCCAGATAATCTCAAGAGCGGCGTCAACAAGGCCTCGTTTTACGACCCCGAGATCAACCGCACCTACGGCGCGATGGCGAACCATTATTCGGTCGGAGTTCTCCCAGCACGCCCAAAAAAGCCCCGGGATAAAGCGAAAGTCGAGGCCGGAGTCAGATTCGCCCAGAGCTATATTCTCGGGCGATTGCGGCGTCTGACGTTCTTCTCGCTCGCCGAATGCAACGAGGCCATCGGGCTGGTCATGCAACGCATGAACGAGCGAACGATGCGCAAACTCGGTGTCAGCCGGCGCGAGTTGTTCGAGAAGATCGAGCGCAGCGTCCTCAACGACCTGCCCGCCGAGGATTGGGAGTTCGCGGAATGGCGACGCGCGCGGGTCAATCTCGATTATCACATCGAGGTCCATGACTTTCTGTACTCGGTCCCACACATGCTGCTCCGCGCGGAGGTCGACGTGCGGATCACCGCCCGCGCCGTCGAGATATTCCACCGGGGCCAGCGCGTCGGCGCCCATCAGCGCCGTTACCTGGGCCCAAAGCACGGCACGGACCCCGACCATATGCCCAGTTCCCACCGGCGTTATGCCGAGTGGACGCCGGATCGCTTCCGGCGTTGGGCCGGCAAGATCGGGCCAAACACCGAGGGCTTGATCAGCGCCGTGCTCGCCAGCCGGCCGCATCCCGAACAGGGGTTCCGCACCTGCCTGGGGATTCTGCGCTCCTATCGCGGGCTCGACGCCGACCGCGTCGAGGCGGTCTCGGCCCGAGCCGTCGAACTGGGTGTCCTCAACTGCAAGGGCGTCGCCTCGCTCCTCGCCCGCAAGTTCGACGCGTCGGGCGCGGACGCCAGCCCCGTCACGCTCTTCGACCACGCCAATGTGCGCGGCCCCCGCTACTACAACTGACAGGAAATCCCCATGCTCGCTCATCCCACGCTCGACCAATTGAATACTCTCGGTCTCCACGGCTTGGCCAAAGGCTTCAAGGAACTGGAGCATAAGCCCGAGGCGCGCGGCCTCGAACACGCCGAATGGCTCGGCCTTCTGCTCGAATATGAACAGACGCTGCGCCGGCAAAAGCAGTTCGAAACCCGCGCCAGGGTCGCGCGTCTGCGTCACCCAGCCAGCGTCGAGGACGTCGACTATCAAAGTCCTCGCGGGCTCGACCGCGCGCTCATTCTCAAGCTCGCCGCTTGTGACTGGATCGCCGAGCGCCGTAATTTGCTCGTCACGGGAGCGTCAGGTTTGGGCAAAAGTTGGCTCGCGTGCGCGCTCGGCCACAAGGCTTGCCGAGAGAACATGTCCGTTCTCTACACTCGCATGCCTCGGCTCTTCGCCGATCTGGCCATCGCCATGGCGACGCGCGCTACGCCAGGCTCCTGCGCTCCTTGGCGCGCGTCAAGCTGCTATCCTCGACGATTGGGTCGGAGGCGCTCACCGCTGACCAGGCGCGCGATCTCTTGGAAATCGTCGAGGACCGCTACGACAAGGGCTCGCTCATCATCACCAGTCAGGTTCCCGTGGACCGCTGGCACGATCTGATTGCGATCCCCACGCTCGCCGACGCAATCCTCGACCGCGTCATTCACAACGCCTATCGCATCGAACTCGCCGGCGAGAGTCTGCGCAAGCGCCGGCCGTCACCATGACGCCGACGAGCGCGGCAAAGGCAGCCTCGCTCCACCCGCGGCGCGACAAGGCGGTGGATAACGGCGGGCTCCGCTACGGCGCAATGGAGAGCGCGCTCCGCCCGCCGTTACCCACCGCCACCCGATCCGGCCGTCACGAACCCGACCTTCTTCTCAAATTACCGAGGCCCAAATCCATCCCGGCTTGACCAATCCGGCCAAGCCAAACATCATCACTTCGATCCGCGGAAGCACACGCCAGGTGGCCGACATCAAATCGGAACCCCGGCCGGCTTCAAATCGGAATGCCTGAGGGTTCAAATAGGTCCCGCGTCGCAAAAGCCTGCCGCGTGGCATGATGCGGGACCTATTTGAAGCCGGATTGAACGAAGCTGCGGCGTCGTTGGCCGCGCCCTATGGGCGTTGGTCGTTCGTGAGGTGCGTTGAGCACGGCGCTTGCGGTAGGCGGCGCCAGCGTGGCCGACATTTTGGGGAAGGTTCGCAGCGCGATGATCGCGAAAGCCGGATGTTTGAGATGATTTGTGCGAGATTCATGGGCTGAGATTGTCGTCGGCTGGCAACAAGGCGCGAGCTTGCGGGCGCGCGGCGCTGGAGCGCGCGCATGTCGACTTTGGTTGGACACGAAGACATGGTCGGCGGGCTTGGCGTCATGAGCTGTCGCACCGTGGCGTTGGACGTGTGGGCGAGCGATGCTGCCGTGAATCCGTATCGACCATGCGGCCGCCACAACAAGGGCAGATGTCGAGACGTTTGCCGGTGAGCAGCGCATAACGCTCGCGGTAGTCTTTGGGTTCGACGCGCGGCTCGGGATTGGGAACGTCGAGCGCGGCGCGAATGCGAGCGAGCTTTTGGACGCAGCAAGCGTTGGCGAGGAAGCCGAAGTGGCGAATGCGGCGGAAGCCCTTGGGCAAGACGTGCATGAGAAAGCGGCGCATAAATTCGCCGGCATCGAGCGTCATGGCCTTTGATTTGTTTTGAGCGCGATAATCCTTCCACCGAAAGCTGACGCGGCCATTTTGGTAATCGAGAAGACGGCCATTGGCGATGGCGACGCGATGCGTATAGCGACCGAGATAGTCGAGGATCTGGGCGGGTCCAGCGAAGGGACGTTTGGCAAAGACGACCCAGGGGATGATCCGCAAGGGTTTGAGATATTCTGCGAAAGCGGAGAGGTCGCGCAGCCGTGCAAGCTCGCCGAGAAACGTCAGGCTGCCAGAGTTGAACGCCGTTCGCAAGCGTTCGAGGAACAGACGACGATAGCAGCGCGACAGAACGTGAACGGGAAGGAAGAAGTTCGGCTTGCTCGCGATCCAGCGCCCATCCGGCGTCAGACCGCCGCCCGGCACGATGCAGTGAACATGCGGATGATGGGTAAGGGTCTGCCCCCATGTGTGCAGGATCGCGATCATGCCGATCTCAGCGCCGAGATGTTTGGGGTCGGCGGCGATGACGCGGATTGTCTCGGCCGCCGCCTTGAACAGGATGTCGTAGACGAGCGCCTTGTTCTGGAGAGCGATCGCCGCGATCGGCGCCGGCACGGTGAAGACGACATGGAAATAGGCAACAGGCAGCAGTTCGGCGCGGCGATCTGCAAGCCATTGGAGGCGCGCCAGCCCCTGACACTTCGGGCAGTGCCTGTCACGGCAAGAATTGTAGGCGATGCGAGTCTCGCCGCAATCCTCGCACCGCTCGACATGACCGCCGAGCGCCGACGTTCGGCATGCCTCGATCGCGGCCATGACCTTGCGTTGATCGAGGGAGAGCCGGTTGCCCTGCGCAGCGCGAAAAATGTCGCCGTGGCGGCGGAAAATGTCCGCCACCTCCAGCGTCGAGCGCATGACGCCGGCTCATTCGGGCGGAATTACCACGAGCGAGAGCCGATCGAACGGGCTTGGCGTGTTGGCGATCAAATGGGTGGCGACCTGCGTATAACGGGTGGTCGACGAAAGGTCGGCATGTCCGAGCAACACTTGGATAACGCGGAGTTCGACGCCGCTCTCCAGAAGGTGCGTCGCGAAGCTGTGGCGCAAGCTATGGGCCGTCACGGGCTTGCTCAGCCTCATCGTGCGTCTTGCCGCCCGACAGGCCTCCTGCAATGCGGCGATGCTGACATGATCGCCAGCCTCCCGGCCGGGAAACAGCCACAGGCCGAGACGCGCGCGCGAATAGGCGCGCAGAATATGAGCAGACGCGGCGACAGCATCGCGTAGCGGTCTTTCCGCCTTTGCGCATTCGACATGGATCAGCTTTCGCTCGCGTCGATCGAGGTGACTTCAGGCGGCAAACCTCGCGATGCGAGCCGGCCGCGTAGGCGTCGTCAGCGCAACGCGGTTGCGCAATCACAACGGCTAGGAAGCGAGCGATCTCGTCGGAGCAGAACCGGCGGAGCTTTCGGTTTCCGCGTTGATGATTTTGAACGCCTCTGGGATGATGCAAGAAGAACCGCGCGGGTCCATGAGTGTGGGGCGTAGGTTCTGGCGCAGGTGCAGATCGAGCCAATGTCTGTGCCCGGCACCTCTTGGAGCACTAGCAGGCGGCCACGCGGGTCCATCTGCGCAATGAGGCTCCACGGATTGCGCCGAAGTCCTGCCCCACAAGGAGCATACCGCCCGGAGTGGGCTCAGCTCGGGGCGCACATGGAAGCCGCGCCGGAAGCTATTTGTATAGACAGCCGTGCCGCTCGGGTCAGGACTATAGACGGCGCGGACGTAGCGATCCGACCACGTCTTCGTGCTGGTCGCGATCAGGCGAACGTAATACTGACGCCCGCGTGCGATGCGGTCGGGATGGTCCTCGGGGAGCTTGAGCGTTTCGGATGTCTGATTGAGCCATTGCAGATTCTCAGCGTCATCCGACAGGCCGCTCGGCTGCTTGAAGATTTCCCACTCGGTTGAGGGGAACTCCATGAACTTCCACCATTGGGAACCTTCAACGGGAAAGTTCGTGTCGGCGATCAATCCCGACCATGTCGGTGCGCCTTTGTCGCCATTGGGGTAGCGCCCTACGCGGCCGGCGACGGGACCGATGAGATCAACGTCGATCTCGATCACCTCCGAGAACCACGCGCCGGTTAGCTGCGACGACAGCAAGCGCTTTTGGTCTTCCGGGTCCGCCAGTGGGACCAACATAATTTCGCAGTCGAGTTCATCGTCCTTGATGTAAATCTCGGACTTACTCACCATGAACACGGCAGCGCCCTTGGTGATGTCCAAAAAGTCCTTGAGCACCGTGCTCTTCAACTGCGCCAACGTCTCGCGGATGATGGCGAACCGGGTGTACCGCTTTCCGTCCTTGGCTGGCTCTTGATCCATCGCGCGGCGAAGTATCTCGATACAGAGCCCGTAGGTCTTACCGAGCCGACCGGGCCGGCGACCAAGCGCCCAAAGGCCGTGCTCGACATGAAGTCGGAGATTGTAGGCGGCGCGTTGTATGTGATGTCGAGGTTAGCCATTGATGGCCTCCTCGATCCGCCTGTGAGTTCGTCGTTCACATCGGGAGGCTCTAGGACCTCGACCGCGCTACTCTCGATAGTAATGGTCTTCGGTTCGCTCTTGCGCCCACTGAGATTGATTTCGAGCTTGAAGACGTTGCCTTTGCCTTGAGTAATCGGGGCCTGCTGACCCAGGCCGCTTATCCTTGAAAGCTGCGTCAGCAGACCGACTCGGCTCGATAGCGGCTCTTTCTTATCTGTGAGTTCCGCGTACATGTCGGGGAGTGCCTGCTCGATGAGCGTTGCGCTCTTGAGCCGCACGCGCTCATGCGTGTTGCCTACAGCGTCCCATTCAGCCGCAGCCTGCCGGAGCATTGCCTTGAACGTCGCAGTCTCGGCGAGTTCTGCGTATTGCTCTTCCGATACCCCGTGCTGACTGAGCACATCCGGGGCGTCCCTGATATTTTGAACTATCTCGTGCGCTAGTAAGCGTAGTTTCTGATCGTAATCAGTATATTTAGCTATAGAAGTCTGAGACATAGCTTGAGTCGCTGTAATTGTTACGTAATGCTTACTTCCGTTATGGTATAGATTAGCATATCATTGAGGAATGGCAAATGCTCCCGGCGCAATCGGAGTGCTCCGCGTTGTAGGTGGGGCCGACACTACCGCTGCTATTCAGCAGGCGGACGCCGAACGCGCGGCTGTTGCTGCACCGCCTCCGCAACCTGACATGTCGGGTTTGGCGGGGTTCCTGCGCGACCAGTTCGAGCTAATGCGGATGCACCGCGACAACGCCGCCGCTGGGTGGTCACTGCGGTTGTTGCAGGCGCTTCGCGCGTTCAACGGGCAGTACGATCCCGAACAGTTGCAGGCGATCCGGCAGTTCAAGGGCAGTGAGGTCTATGCACGCATCATTGCGATGAAGTGCAGGGGCACGTCGTCGCTGTTGCGGGATGTCTACCTCGGGACGGACAAGTTTTGGGGTCTCTCCCCGGACCCCAACCCTGAAATCCCGCCGCAGATTTTGCAGGCCATTCAGTTACTCGTGCATTCGGAATTGGCCTCCGCGCAACAGGCACGGCAGCAGATCGACCCTACGGCCATTCGCGACCGCATCGCGCAACTGACCGAAGCGGCTAGGCAGGCGGCTAAGAACAAGGCCGCGCAGCAAGCCAAGATCGCCGAGGACAAAATCGAGCAGATTATGGATGAGGGCGGCTTTTACACCGCGCTCGCCGAGTTCATCACGGACCTTCCCCTGTTCCCCTACGCGTGCATCAAGGGACCGTCCGTGCGGTTACGTTCGGACGTAAAGTGGGTGAACGGGAAGGCCCAGGCTGTCACTGAGCCCCGCCTTGTTTGGAACCGCATCTCCCCGTTCGACATCTACTGGACTCCCGGCGTCAGTGACATCGCCGATGGTAACGTCATCGAGCGCTCGCGGCTCACGCGCGGCGAGATCAACGACCTTCTCGATTTGCCCGGTTACAATGTCGATGAGGTCCGTGCGGTCCTTGACGAGTATGGGCGCGGTGGCCTCGACGACAACTGGGATATGACCGACGCCGAGCGCGCGGTGCAGGAGAACCGGGAAAACCCCCGGCTCAATCGCTCCGGTTTGATCGCCTGCTTGGAGTTTCAGGGCTACGCGCAAGGGCGGATGCTCTTGGACGCGGGCATGGACCCGTCGCTGATCGACGATGAGCTGCGCGACTATTTCGTGCAGGCATGGCTCATCGGTCGGCACGTTATCAAGGTGCAGCTCGCCCCGAGCCCGCGCAAGCGTCACCAGTATTACATCACGTCGTTCGAGAAGGTTCCGGGAACGCCGGTAGGCAATGGGCTCCCGGACATCCTCTCGGACATCCAGAGCGTGTGCAACGCCACGCTGCGGGCGCTCGTCAACAACATGAGCATCGCCTCCGGCCCTCAAGTCACCGTCAATACGGACCGGCTTGCGGATGGCGAGAACGCCGAAGAGCTGTACCCGTGGAAGCGCTGGTATGTGCGCAGCGATCCGATGGGCAACAACGTCGAGCCGCCCATCTCGTTTTTCATGCCGTCGTCAATCAGCCAAGAGCTGATGGCGGTCTACTCGGCGTTTACGGAACTCGCCGACGAGATGAGCGCGATTCCGCGGTATATGACTGGCGCGCAGACAGGGTCCATCGGGCGCACGGCGTCGGGCCTAGCTTCTGCAACACCTGAATGACCGAGCCGTATTCGAGACTGAGGCTATAGCTCATGTTGGCGGGATGTAAGCGTTGTATGGATTGCCCAAGCCTCGCATGATTGCGAGTGCATCGTTCGCGTTTTGCATCGGCGACCATCTATTGCGATGGCGCTCATGACCTCACGTTTTGAGGAGGGTGATGTTAGTTGGAAGATTGTTAGGGTTGAACCCTACCGGGTTAGTCGCGGTCATGCTCGGCGCAGACTTGTCGCGACTATCGTTTATCCCCCTGCCGTAGGTCGCGGCTTTTAGGGGAACATGCCAGCGCTCCTTAGCGCCCCCGGAGGGTCGGTCATGTTGGGTCCGCTTCCAGGCTAACGACGCTTGCGCGCCGCCCCAGTCGGGCAACCTCTGTAGAAGATCGGGGCCAGTGAGGCGCTTGCGAGTGCTCTACACTGTAGTTATTCGGGAGGTTACTTCCGGCGGTAAGGCCACCCGGCGGGGTATCTGGACAGGCCAGGGGGTGGTGGCGTGCCGTTTAGGTACGTCGCAAACCTATGGGGTAAAAAATGACCTTCGTTACTTTTGAAAGTAACTCAATGGCAGAGGTCGTCCACCCTCACACCATCCCAAAAACACACGCTTACGCTCAAAAGTAATCAATCCAACCGGATCACAACTCAATCCTTACAATATAGCCAGATAGAGCTAACACCCCATCCAACCCGGACACCGCGCAGCTCACTTCGACCGAGACCCTATACGCACCCATCCCGGCCTCAAACCATCGAAGACTTACTTTCGGAAATAACCATACTGGCCGACCCCACCCCCACCCCACTGATGGACAAGCTAGTCGCACAGGCGATTACGCCGCCCCCTCCCGATACTTCCGAAAGTAACCCGCCCACTCCCGACCAAGAGTGAACTCATGCCATTATTCCGAAAGAAGCACGTCACCGTCGAGGCGGTGCAGTTCAACCAAGGAGAGCCCACGCCGAAGTGGCTCATGGAGGCTGTCAACGACTTCCGTGTTGGCTACCGCCTCGACCAGTGGACCGCCGACGATGTGGGTTCGGACGCACCATGGGATCGCGACCGTCTCCCTTGGCGACGGGGTCATCAAACAGATCGACGCCGAGATTTACCCCTGCAAGCCCGACATCTTCGCGCTTACTTACGAGTCCGTCGATGGCTGAGTTTGAGGACGGCTACTATTGGGCTCGCTTGGGCTTGCGGCACCCTGGTCCCCCAGGCGATATGTCCGCCTATAGGTCAAACTTCCCTTGCGACGGCGCTTCCTTCGCCGCCTTCTTGAACGCCGCGCCCGTGTCCACGAGGGGGATAGCCGGTTTTTCACCACGCAGCGCGTTCTCGATCGTGATGATCTGGAGCCTCGGATACTTGCGCCCCCCAAGCTCATAGAAGCCCGCCGACGCGGCCTCGGTGACCATAGGCTTCGTCGGCGCGACGAGCGTGATAAACACCCCTATGGGTGCTTTCTCGCGCTCCAAGACGCCTTTGAGGTCGCGGATCATGGGGACGCCGACATGGTCGCCACCTTTGACACTGACGACGGCGCGCTCCGTCGTCTTCGAGTCGGAGCGGAAATAGATGAGGCCGTCGATCCCGCCGTCGGCGCCTTTCTTCTTGCCGGCGAACGGCTGCGCGTCGATGAGCGACACCGCCCACCATTGGAACTGATATTTGTCGCGGATGGCGAGGTCACGCGCGCCGTCTATGTCCTGGGGCGTGCCGTGAACCTCGAAGGCAATACCGGGGAAGGCGTCTTTGAGGCGGCGCTCGATAAGGGACACGGCAAGGTGCGTGATGTCTATTCCTATCCATGAGCGCCCAAGCTTTTGTGCGGCGTGAACGGCAGTTCCGCAGCCGCAAAAAGGATCGAGCACGACATCACCGGGACTGGACGAAGCGGAGATGATGCGTTCTAACAGCGCGACCGGCTTTTGTGTGGGGTAGCCCAAAAATTCGCGCGCGGCGCCGCTGAGCGACACAATATCGGTCCATACGTTGGATACGACTTGCCCCTCGTTTTCATCAAGATACCGCTTTAAGCGAATGCGTTGAGTTAGATTTTCGGGATAGTGAAGGCGCCCTTCGGCGTCGAGTTTTGCCATAGTTTCAGGACTATATCGCCACCCTCGCGACGGAGGATCATAACCCTTCCAAATATACCAGCCGTTTGGGCGTCCGGTGACCTTATTGATGGCCGCCATTCCGCCGCCTTCGGGCGCTGCCATATTGTCTAACTGGTATCGTCGACCGTCTAGCTCTTTAAATCTATAAAATTTTTCGACGTAATTTGGGTCGAGAGGTGTGCGCACAACGTTGAACTGTGTCAGCTTCGACTTGGCGTAAAAGAGAACGCAGTCGTTAACCGTTGCGAATTTCGTGGTAGCGTCGCTATGCGCCGTCTGTCGTTTCCAGGTGATGTCAGAGCGAAAATTTGTGGGATCGAAGATCGAGTCCAGAGTGATTTTCAGGTAGTGGCTCGCGGTCGGATCGCAATGGAGGTAGAGCGAGCCGGTCGGCTTCAATACGCGATGCAATTCCAGCAAGCGTACCGCCATCATCGCGAGATATGCCATCATGTCACTGTCGCCGAGAAACTTTCGCATAGCCCGCAACAATTCGCTCGCGTCGGTGTTGCCCGATCTCATCACTTGATCAAAGGCGTCTTCGGCTTCTTGGCCCCAATGCCACGTATCTTCGAATGCCTCTATCTGCGCTTGCGAGCCGGCACCGGCGAGGGATTTGAACAGCACGTTGTAATTGGCGTTCGAATTGAAGGGTGGATCGAGGTAGACGAGGTCGACGCTTTCCGACGCGATGCTTTCTCGAAGGACGGCGAGGTTGTCGCCGTAATAGAGCGCGTTGGTCATCCGTCCCCCGTCGTCGCGGCATGAATTGCCGCTCCCATGGAGTGGAGACGATTCGAGGCCGCGTCAACGCCCCAGCGGCTCAAATACCGGCTTTGGCCCCCCAGGCTTCGTTGGACCTCCGCCCCTCATCTGATTTTTGAGGCTCTTCTTGTGGCGTTTGCAAAGCCGATCCTGCCATAGACCGAAGCAATCTCTCGAAGCGCTCATCGGCTTCGGGGTGGGGGTCGTCAGGGATCTTACGCTTCATCTGCCCTCGACTTGTCGGCTTCGCCCTCCGCTTTAGCCGCCTCTTCCAATACGCGCGGCAATTCCGAGGTTAGAATGCTTATGGATTCCCAGCGCTCTGTTTCAAATGTCGCAATTATCATTGCTCCCTCCTCTTTAAAGCGATAGCGCTTCTTCATTTCGAATGGTTGCATGTCGCGAGCGGGCACAAATTTTCCGAAAAAATCAAAGTTTCTTCCCCAAACCCAATAGCACCACCACGTGATTGGCTGGCCGTCATTGCGGGCCGCCTCATCATATCTGCCAAACTTACCCTCAATAAGGCGAAGTGCCACCTCATAGAGAGGCAGATATAACTCGGGTGTCTGGGCCGCAGCCAAGAAAATCATGCCAGTCGTGGTTGGTAGAAATGTGGCCTCCCGTCTCTCTGGGCTATTCAGGACCAGATAGGATGCTGACTCGGGAAGGTTAACTCGGCACATGTGATTGGGATCAGATGCAGGCACGTAAACGACGAAAGAATTTTGGCGACCACTTTCAAGTTGAGGGATTACAATATCCTGCGTTGCTGTCTCTATAAATTCACCTTGCCTCAATCCACCATTTTGAGTTGGCTCCGTTCTAAAAAATGACGCGCTGACCGTCATTCTAACGTCGAAAATCGTTTCCTTACCCCAGCTTGTCAAAGTGCATTTGTGCAGCCAAACGATATTGGTTCCCCAGCCGATATCGCCCCCAGGACTTCCTGAACTTCGCGATTGACCGATGTGGCCTTTCTGTCCGGGAACGCGAAATGGCCGCCACGCGAGAACTTCGCCACTGTTAGGAACGGGCGTGCGCAGCGGAGATAATCCGCTTTCCCATTGCAGAGTCGCCGATGGCGGGCCATTCTGCTTTGGCGCGAGGAACGTTCTGTAGCCAATCCGGCGACGAGATTCTCGGTCTTCGTCTACCTTTTTTTCAACGCTCGCGATTTTTTCAGCCCAGCCTAACGCTGCTGGCGCAGGTCCTCCTACGGAATGCCGTGTGTGCCACAAATGATAGAGAAAAAGTAAAGCGCCCGTTCCTACCAGGGGGGGGCCAAGAGCGATTATCCAAATGATTACTGTCGCGGTTGCCGGGGATGTCATTCCCAACCGCTCCCCGATTTTATCGTCAATCCACCCGGAGATCGCGCCCGCCGCAAGATGATCGGCAATCTTCCAACACAGGGAGACCGCACAGAAAACACAAAAGGAAATGAAACCGCGCATACATTTTTCATAGCATGATTCTCCCTACCCGGAGATGGAGCTGACGTGGAACACCGGCTACGCACACATGGGGGGTCATGCCGCTGGCAACGCCATAACGACCGGAGCATCTGTATTACATGGTAGACTTGTGGATATACTCTTGGAGGACGCCGTGGAGACGCCAAACCCCGCCTGAGTTTTGGCTCCTAGTTGGCTCCGGCCGCCACGTAACTATTTGATATTACAGGCTAACACCCCTCTTGATGGGGTAGCGCAGCGTCAGCGTCGGCGACAGCGCAAGCAGCCGCCGCGCGAGGGCGAAGAAGATGCCCGCCACCAGCGTCATCTGCACCCCAGAGATGGTGATGATGTGAAAAATGCCGGCTTCGCGGATGAGGTCCTTGGCGTCGTTCGAAAGGAAGTCGCGCTTGCCCGTGACCATCGCGGCGGCGATGGCGCCCTCGTCGCCGCCGATGATCGCATTGACGCGCAGAGCCAGGCGGTTGCGCGCCTGATCGATCGAAGCAAAGAAGCGCTGCCGCCAGGAGGCCTCGCGCGGCGGCGGCAGGATCGTGATTGCGCCGAGCGTCGAGCCGACCGCGCCGACGCCGGCGAAATAGGCGTCGCGCGAGAAATCGTAGCCGCCGGGCAGTACCGCGCGGGAAGGCGGCAGCAGCCGCGCGCTGAGCGCGACATAGTCGCCGGCCATGGATGTTCGGCGCCTTTCGCGTCGTCACCCGCACGCGGCGCGGCGCTAGATTGACGGGCATGTCGCCGGCGTCGACAACGCTGAGGACGAGACGAGCGCCGACGGTCCGCAGGTCCACCTCCTCGACGAAACCCTGCAGTTTCACGACGCGAATATGATCGAGCACCGGCGTCGCGACCGACGCCGTGCGCAGTCCCATCGACAAGAATCCGGCCGACAGCGCAGCAAGGCCGACCCAGGCGCCGAGGGCGACGGGCCGCGCGCGAGAGAGGAAAGCGAGCCCGCCGAACAGCGCGGCCAGCAGCGCCGGCAGCCACAGCGCCGGTTCTCGATCGGCCGCTAGATTCAGCGCCACGCCGCCCATCGCCGCGATGGGAATCCAGAGGAAGAAGCGCCGCTCTTCGACTTCCTTCGCCAGCGACCTGGCAAACAGCGCGCGCCAATCAGGCGCCAACGCCGCGGCGCGGGCGCGGCCGGCGACGGCTAGAACGCCGGAGCGCGCCTGGGTCGTCATAGCTAATGTAAACACATAACGGCTATGGGCGAAAGCGGGCATTCAGGGCGGATGTTGGGTTGGGGAAACCCCGGTCGCCCGCGGCCACCTTGAGCGCTCCGCGGGTTGCCCGCTTAGGGCGAGCGTGGCAAAATCGACCTATGGCGCACGTGGTCTTCACAAACAATTTGCGACGGCATGTCGATTGCCCGGAGACTGAAGCGGGCGGCGCGACAGTGCGCGAGGTGCTCGACGCCGTATTTTCCAAGAATGATCTGCTGCGCGGCTATGTGCTTGACGACCAAGCGGCGTTGCGCCGGCATATGGGCGTCATCGTCGACGGCGTCAGTCTTCGCGATCGTCGCAATTTGAGCGATCCGGTCAAGCCGACGAGCCGGATCTATGTGCTTCAAGCGCTTTCCGGCGGGTAGGAGAAATCGGACATGAGCGATCGCCTGGTCGTCTCGACGCGCAAAGGATTGTTCACCCTCGAACGCAAAGGCGGCGCCTGGTCGATCGCGCAGGTGGATTTTCTCGCCGACAACGTGACCCTGGCGCTGCGCGATCCGCGCGACGGTCGGACCTACGCCGCGCTGAACCATGGTCACTTCGGCGCCAAGCTGCATCGCTCCAGCGGCGCAGGCTGGGAGGAGATTCCCGCGCCCGCCTATCCCGTCAAACCGGAAGGGCTCATCGACCGGGACGGTTGGGGCAAGGAAATTCCCTATACGCTGCTCGAAATCTTTTCGCTGGAGGCCGGCGGCCCTGACGAACCCGGGCTTCTCTGGTGCGGCACAATTCCTGGTGGCTTGTTTCGCTCGCGCGACTACGGCGCGACCTGGGAATTGATCCGCTCGCTATGGGACAACCCGAAACGCGGAAAGTGGATGGGCGGAGGCACCGAATGGCCGGCGATCCATTCGATCTGCGTTGACCCCCGCGATTCCCGCATCGTGCGGATCGGCGTTTCCTGCGGCGGCGTCTGGGAGACCCGCGATGGCGGCGACACTTGGGCATGCAGGGCGGACGGCATGTTCGCCGCCTTCATGCCGCCCGAGCAGGGCCGCGACCCGGACGTGCAAGACCCGCACTGCATGGTGCAAAGCCCGAGCGCGCCCAACCGTCTCTGGGTCCAGCATCACAACGGCATTTTCCGCAGCGACAACGGCTCGCAAAGCTGGGTCGAAGTGACTGATGTAGCGCCGTCCTCCTTTGGCTTCGCCGTCGCGGTGCATCCCAAAGAGCCGGACACCGCCTGGTTCGTGCCGGGCGTCAAGGACGAGCAGCGCATTCCCGTCGACGGCAAACTCGTCGTCACCCGCACGCGCGACGGCGGAAAAAGTTTCGACGTACTAAGCGCCGGTCTGCCGCAACACCACGCCTATGACCTCGTCTACCGCCACGCGCTCTCGGTCGACGAAACCGGCGACCGTCTCGCCTTTGGGTCCACCACCGGCGGCCTCTGGATCAGCGAGGACCAGGGCGATCACTGGACCGAAGTGAGCCATACGCTCCCGCCGATTCACGCGGTGCGGTTCGCAGCCTGAGGGCCGATCGCAAAAGGCGCATCGTTGTTGGAGACGTGAAAAGCCGAGCAGCCGCAGCCGCCCTTTGTCCCCACGGCGCGTTTCTGATACAGCGGCGCGCCGGGTCGGCCCGCATGGGCCGCCCTCTCCCTGACAGACAGACTGCCGCTTGCCAATGACCAAAGTCGTCACGCGCTTCGCGCCCTCCCCGACCGGATTTCTGCATATTGGCGGCGCGCGCACCGCGCTGTTCAACTGGCTCTACGCCAAGCGTTTCGGCGGCGAGTTTCTCTTGCGCATCGAGGACACCGACCGCGAGCGTTCAACCCAGGCCGCGGTCGAGGCGATCATCGACGGCCTCGACTGGCTCGGCCTCAAATGGGACGGCGCGGCGGTCAGCCAGTTCGAGCGCGCCGGCCGCCACCGCGAGGTCGCGGAGCAATTGCTCGCCTCGGGCGGCGCCTATCGCTGCTATGCGACCCAACAAGAGCTCGAAGAGATGCGCGCGAAGGCGCGGGCCGAGGGTAAGCCGATGCGCTACGACGGACGCTGGCGCGACCGCGATCCCGGCGAGGCCCCACCTGGCGTCAAGCCGGTCATCCGGCTGCGCGCACGTCAGGACGGCGAAACGATCGTCGACGACAAGGTGCAGGGCAAAGTGACCTTCGCCAACAAGGAACTCGACGATCTCGTCCTGCTGCGCTCGGACGGCAATCCGACCTACATGCTCGCGGTCGTCGTCGACGACCACGACATGGGCGTGACCCACATCATCCGCGGCGACGACCATCTGACCAACGCCGCGCGGCAAATGCAGATTTACGCCGCGCTCGGCTGGGACGTGCCGGTAATGGCGCATATTCCGCTGATCCACGGGCCAGACGGCGCGAAGCTCTCCAAGCGTCACGGAGCGCTCGGCGTCGACGCCTACCGCGCCCTCGGCTATCTGCCGGCAGCATTGCGCAATTATCTCGTGCGGCTGGGCTGGAGCCAAGGCGATCGCGAATTCTTCTTCACCGAGGAACTGATCGCGGCGTTCGATCTCCCCGCGATCGGACGTTCGCCGTCTCGTTTCGACTTCGTCAAGCTCGAGAACATGAACGGCCATTTCATGCGCGCGATGCCCGACGCGGAATTGATTGAAGCCCTAATCGGCGCCCTGCCCTATCTCCCCGGCGGCCCGGCGGTGGCTGCCAAGCTCGACGCCGCCAGGCGCGCCCAACTCGCGGCCGCGCTCCCCGGCCTCAAGGAGCGCGCCAAGACGCTCGTCGAACTTCTCGACGGCGCGGGCTTTCTGTTCGCCGCGCGGCCCCTCGCAATGGACGAGAAGGCGCAAGACATCCTCGCACGCGACGGGCGATTGCATATCGAGGCGCTCCTGCCGCGCCTCGAGAAGATCGAGGATTGGTCCGCGGCGAATACCGAAACGGTCGTTCGGGACTATGCCGCCGAGCAGGGCGCCAAGCTCGGCGTCATCGCGCAGCCGCTGCGCGCCGCCGTCACCGGCCGAGCGACGTCGCCCGGCATTTTCGACGTCCTCGCGGTGCTCGGGCGCGAGGAGAGCCTCGGGCGGCTGAGGGACCAGGCGAAAGCGCCCTAGACGGCGGTGCAGGGCGACGCGATCCGTCCGCGCCAGACCGTCGTGGTCCCGTCACATCCGCCCGCCATTGCAGCAGCGAAAGCGCTTCCCGCGCCGAATATGGGAAAAGTGCCGCGGCGCGGCGTTTTTCGTTTGCCAATGCGCTTGCCGATATGGTTCCCCATGAAGACGCCTGTCTGGTCGCCCGACCGCGATAAGGCCCCGCCCCAAGCTCCAGCCGGATCGATCTGATGGCGAAACAATACAGCAGCACTGCGGCGGGCCGTCGGATTTTGCCGAATCATTGGGACTTGATCGCGCTCGCCGTGATCATGGCCGTTCTCACCGGAATCGCGCGCGCCTATCACGGCATCTCCGCCCCGTTGCCGCCGGCGAACGCTCCCGTCATCTCGCTCGACTATGGCGAACTGCCGTATTACGCGCTGCGCACGGCGCTGCGCATGTTCGCGGCGCTGGGGGCCTCGTTTATCTTCACATTCATCTACGCGACGCTGGCCGCCAAGAGCCGGCGAGCGGAAATGGTGCTGATCCCGATTCTCGACATCCTTCAATCGGTGCCGATTCTCGGATTCCTGTCGTTCACGGTCACGTTCTTCCTCGGCTTGTTTCCCGGCAACGTTCTCGGCGCGGAATGCGCGGCGGTGTTCGCGGTGTTCACCAGTCAAGCCTGGAATATGACTTTCTCGCTCTATCAGTCGTTGCGCACGGTGCCGCGCGATCTCGACGAGGTCGCGCGCGGCTTCCGCCTCACAGGCTGGCAGAAGTTCTGGCAGCTGGAGGCGCCCTTCGCGGTGCCCGGCCTCATCTGGAACACGATGATGTCGATGTCGGGCGGCTGGTTCTTCGTCGTCGCCGCGGAGGCGATCACCGTCGGCGACACGACGATCACCTTGCCCGGCGTCGGGTCTTACATCGCTGCGGCCAATAATGCGGGCCGCTGGGATGCGATCGCCGCCGCCGTCGCGACGATGGCGATCGTCATTCTGCTTTACGATCAGTTGCTGTTCCGCCCGATCATCGCCTGGGCCGGGAAGTTCCGCGTGGAGTTGTCGGTCGGCCAGCAGGTCGAACGTTCCTGGGTGCTCGACCTCCTCCAGCGGACGAATTGGATTCGATTGGGCGCCCGGCCGATCTTCGCCGGGCTGCGGTCGGCGAGCTTCTGGCGTCTGAGCTTCCCGAGAATCCTGCCCGCCAACCCGCTCACGGCAACGCCGGCGGCCTCGCGCATTCTCGACATCGCCTGGATCGTGATCGTCGTCGCCGTCGCCGTCTGGGGGCTGTCGAGCGTCGTCGCCTTTGTCAGAACCGAGCTTGCATGGCCAGACGTCGTGGAAGCGACGATACTGACATTCTACACATTGATTCGCGTCGTCGTTCTGATGGCGCTGGCAACCATCGTATGGGTGCCGATCAGCGTATGGATCGGTCTTCGGCCGCGCTGGGCGGAAGCGGTCCAACCAATCGCGCAATTCCTCGCGGCCTTTCCGGTCAATCTGCTGTTCGGCGCCGCCGTCAGCCTCATACTGGTTTTCAAGCTCAATCCCGACATCTGGCTCAGCGTCCTTATCGTGTTTGGCACGCAATGGTACATCGTGTTCAACACCATCGGCGGCGCGGCGGCGTTTCCCAACGATCTGCGCGAGGCGGCGACAAACTTTCGCGTTCACGGCTGGGATTGGTGGCGCCAGGTTATTCTGCCGGGGGTCATGCCCTACTACATCACAGGAGCCATAACTGCCTCGGGCGGCTCGTGGAACGCCTCGATCGTCGCCGAATATGTCAAATGGCAGGATCAGACCGTCACCGCCCATGGCATTGGCGACTATATCGCTGAGGCGACCGACAAGGGCGACTTCCCCAAGATCGTCCTCGGCGTCGCGATCATGTCGATCTTCGTCACCCTATTCAACCGATTGTTCTGGCGCCAACTTTACGCTTACGCCGAGCGGCGGTTGCGCCTGTAACGCCCGATTTCGAGAGGACAAACCATGCTCGATCCCGCCTCCACGGTGCTGCTCGACGTCAGCCATGTCAGCCAGACTTACTCCAAGGGCTCCGGCGAAACCGGCGCGCCGGTGCTGCAGGACGTTTCGCTAGCCCTCAAGACCGGCGAAATCGTCGGCCTGCTCGGCCGTTCCGGCTGCGGCAAGTCGACTCTGCTGCGCATCATCGCCGGGCTCGCGCATCCGACCGCTGGAAAGGTCGTCTTGGCCGGCAAGTCGATTGACGGTCCCGCCGAAGGCGTCGCGATGGTGTTCCAAAGCTTCGCTTTGTTCCCCTGGCTCACCGTGCTCGACAACGTCGAGATCGGCCTCCGCGCCCAGAGTGTGCCACTTGACGAAACGCGCAAGCGCGCCTTGCAGGCGATCGACGTCATCGGTCTCGACGGGTACGAATCCGCCTATCCCAAAGAACTCTCCGGCGGCATGCGCCAGCGCGTCGGCTTCGCCCGCGCCCTCGTCGTGCAGCCGCAGATCCTGTTGATGGACGAGCCGTTCTCGGCGCTGGACGTGCTGACGGCGGAGACGCTGCGTACCGACCTGCTCGACCTCTGGGGGGAGGGCCGAATCCCGATCAAATCGATCCTGATGGTCACGCACAATATCGAGGAGGCGGTGCTGATGTGCGACCGCGTGCTGGTGCTCGCCTCGAACCCGGGACGCGTCGCGGCGGAAATCGCGATCCCGCTCAGCCAGCCGCGCGACCGGCTCGACCCGGAGTTTCGCCAGCTCGTCGACAAGATCTACGCGCTGATGACCCAGCGCCCCGAGCCGAAGCCGGCCGGCCGGGAGGCGGTCGCGCAAGGCTCTGGGCTGGGCCTCGCCTTGCCGCTCGTCTCCACCAACTCCCTCGCCGGCATGCTCGAAGAGATCGCCGCCCCACCCTACAATGGCCAGGCCGACCTGCCGCATCTCGCCGACTCGCTGCAACTCGAGATCGACGATCTCTTCCCCCTCGGCGAAACCTTGCAACTGTTGCATCTCGCCGAGTTCGCCGAGGGCGACATCAAGCTTACCTCGATTGGCAGGCGCTTCGTCGACATGGACGTCGATCAGCGCAAGAAGCTGTTCGGCGAACTGCTGCTCGCCCATATCCCGCTCGCTGCCCACATCAAGCGGGTGCTCGACGAACGGCCGAGCCATCGCGCGCCGGCCACGCGTTTCCGCGAGGAACTTGAGGACTATATGTCCGAGGACTACGCCGAACGCACTTTGCGCGCGATCATCAACCTCGCCCGCTACGGCGAGCTGTTCGCCTATGACGAAAACGCCAGGGCCTTCAGCTACGAGAACCCGCAATAGCTGGCGGCGGGGGGCGCGCCGTTCTATCCTTTTGTTTACTTGTCGGGTCGATCGCGATCCGATACCGGTGTCGCAGTGCACAATTGCCCATTCGGCGCCGCGCCCTAGAGGAGAAGATTGATGTCCGTTTCGTCCGCAAGCCTCAAAATTGGCGACAAGAGCGTCGATCTGCCGGTCAAGCACGGAACGATCGGTCCCTCGGTGATCGATATCGGCAAGCTCTATAGCCAAACCGGCACGTTCACCTTCGATCCGGGCTTCACCTCGACGGCGAGCACCGAGTTGAAAATCACCTATATCGACGGCGACGAGGGCGTGCTGCTCTATCGCGGCTACCCGATCGAGCAGCTCGCCGAGCATGGCGACTTCCTCGAGACCTGTTATCTCCTGCTCTACGGCGAATTGCCGACCGCCTCGCAGAAGTCCGACTTCGACTATCGCGTCACGCGCCACACGATGGTGCACGAGCAGATGGCGCGGTTCTTCCAGGGTTTCCGGCGCGATGCGCACCCCATGTCGGTCATGGTCGCCAGCGTCGGCGCGCTCGCTGCGTTCTATCACGACTCGACCGACATTACCGACGATCGCCAGCGCATGATCGCCTCGATGCGGATGATCGCGAAGGTGCCGACGCTCGCCGCGATGGCGTTCAAATATTCGATCGGCCAGCCCTTCGTCTTCCCGAAGAACGAGCTCGACTACGCCTCGAATTTCTTGCGCATGTGTTTCGGGGTCCCTTGCGAGGAATATAAGGTCAATCCCGTTCTGGCGCGCGCGCTCGACCGCATCTTCATCCTGCACGCCGACCACGAGCAGAACGCCTCGACTTCGACAGTGCGTCTGGCGGGCTCGTCGGGGGCCAATCCTTTCGCTTGCATCGCCGCCGGCATCGCCTGCTTGTGGGGCCCCGCGCACGGCGGCGCCAACGAAGCCGCGCTCAAAATGCTCGGCGAGATCGGATCGGTCGACAACATTCCGAAATACATCGCCAAGGCGAAGGACAAGAACGATCCGTTCCGCCTCATGGGCTTCGGCCATCGCGTCTACAAGAATTACGACCCGCGCGCCAAGATTATGCAGCGCACCGCCCACGACGTGCTCAGCGAGCTCGGCATCAAGGACGATCCGCTGCTGGACGTCGCTGTGGAGCTGGAGCGCATCGCGTTGCACGACGACTATTTCGTCGAGAAGAAGCTCTATCCGAACATCGACTTCTATTCGGGCATCACGCTCAAGGCGATGGGCTTCCCGACCGACATGTTCACCGTGCTGTTCGCTGTGGCGCGCACCGCCGGCTGGATCGCCCAGTGGTCGGAAATGATCGACGATCCCAGTCAGAAGATCGGTCGTCCGCGCCAGCTCTATACCGGCGCCCCGCGCCGCGAATACCGACCCATGGGCAATCGCTGAAGCCCAGGCGCCCGAGCGGCGGCGTACTGTTCTCGCCGCCGCATCGAAAGCAGGCTGGACATGAACCTCTATCGACTTCTCACCGGCCCTGACGATGCCAGCTTTTGCCACCGCGTGACGGAAGCTCTCAATCGCGGCTGGGCGCTCTACGGCTCGCCGTCGCTGACTTACGACACGGAGAACAAGCGGGTCGTCTGCGCTCAGGCGATCACGAAGGAGGTCGACGGCGTCGAGTATTCCCCCGACGCGAAGATTGCCGAACAATGAGCGCGGGGCCGGAGATCAGCCGGCCTTCCCACGCAGCTCTTCAAGTACGATCCGCGCCGCCCGTTCGCTCGGCGCGTCGCCCTCGGGCAGGCGCATCAGCGCGTCCAGACGGGTGAGCGCGGCAAGCTGCGCCCGTCGGGCTCCTCCCTCGCGCATGAGGGCGGCGAGCGCCTCGGCGAGATGGATCGGCGTGCAATCCCACTGCAGGATTTCCGGAATCGCGCGCTCGCCGAGGATCAGATTCGGCAGCAGGATCGATTGCGGCAGCTTGATGAAATATTTGAGCTGCTCTTCGAGACGGGAGACTTTATAGGCGCCGACCATCGGCACCCCGGCGAGGGCGAGTTCCAAGGTCACCGTCCCGGAGGCCGCGAGGGCGGCGTGCGCGACGCGAAACGCCGCGAGCTTGGCGGCCTCGCCGACTTCGATGCGCGGCTTCACCGCCCAGCGCTCCGCGCAGACGCGCACTTCGCTCTCCACATGCGGCAGCGTCGGCAGCACGATTTCGAACGGACCGAGATCGCGCGTGAGAATCGCCAGCGCCGCGCCGAAATCATCCATCATCCGCGCGATCACGGATCGACGCGAGCCCGGCAGGACGACGACGATCGGCGGTTCCGAGGCGCGACGGCGTCCCTCTTCGGCATTGGGGCGCAATTCGCCCAGGCGTTCGATCAGGGGATGGCCGACATAGACGCATTGCGGGCCGCCCAGCCTTGCATGCGCGGCCGGCTCGAACGGCAGCAGCGCCAGTACGCAATCGACATAGGCGCGCATCGCCCGGGCGCGCCCCGGCCGCCACGCCCATACGGAAGGGCTGACGTAGTCGATCACCGGCAGATCGGGCAGCGCGCGCCGCACGCGCCGCGCCACCCGGTGGGTGAAATCAGGGCTGTCGATGATGACGAGCGCGTCGGGTCGCGAGGCGACGATGGAGTTGGCCGTCCGACGGATCCGTGCGAGCAACGTCGGCAGCTTCGCGATGACCGGCAGGAATCCCATCACCGCGATGTCGCTCATCGGGAAGAGGCTCCTCAGCCCTTCCGCCTCCATCTTTTCGCCGCCGACGCCGGAAAATTCCGCCGTCCCGCTCGTTGCAGAGCGTAGCGCCCGCATCAGCTTGAATCCGAGTTGATCGCCCGAATGCTCCCCCGCGATCAGAGCGACCCGCGGCCCGGGCGCACTCATGACGCCACGTCGGGCGCAATCCCGATGACGAACAGGCCAGCCTCGTCAGCGGCGCGCGAGAACGCCGGGCGGTCGGCGATGAGAACCTGACCGGCGGCGAGCGCGACGCCCTGCAATTGCGCTTGTTGGGCGGCTTCGATGGTCTTCGGGCCGACGGCGGGCATGTCGAGGCGCAGATCTTGATCCCGCTTGGGCCCCTTGACGAAGACGCCCGCCGGCCCCTGGAAGCGAAGGCGACGCGAAGCCCTCAAGTCGGCGACGCGCGCCAGCATCGCATCGGTCCCCTCGGCCGCCTCAATGGCGATGACGCGCGCGTTGGCGACGACGACCCCCTGCCCCGCGTCGAACGGCGACAATGCGGCCAGCAAGGCCGCGCCGATTCGCGCATCGGCTTCCGCTTCGCTCGGCGCCGCGCGAGCGCCGATCAGTCCGGCGGGCGCCAGCAGTTGCGGCGCGATCTCGTGCGCGCCAACTACGCGAAGGCCTTCGCGCTCGAAGATCGCGGCGATGCCGACGAGCAAGCGGTTGTCGCCGCCGCGAAACAATTGCGCCAGCTCCGGCGCGCGCTTCAGCGCGCCCCAATCGAAGCGCAAGTCGGCCAATTCCGGACGCGTCATCGCGCCGACGATGGCGATGTCGGCGATGGCGCGATCCCTAAGGGCGGCGAACATCTTGCCGACCTGGCCCATATGCACCCAAACATGCGGGAACGTCTCGATCGCCGGGTCGGACGAGCCGACGATTCCGACAATGAAAGGCGGCCGACCATTGGCCTGCGCGGCTCGAGCGACTTCGAGCGGGAAAACGCCGCCGCCGCAGAGAATTGCGAGGGCGCGCGCTTCGCGCCTCTCACTCAAGCGTCGTCTTCCTTGCCCGCGCGCGGCACGCAGACCGCACGCTCGCCGCCGTCGCGCAGGAACGTGATGATCTGTTGCACGGCTTCCTGATCGGGAAAGCCCGCCGCGACGTCTTCGGCTCGCTCCTTGAGCGTGCCCTTCGGCGCGAACAACTGCTTGTAGGCGCGCCGCAAGTCGTGGATCGCTTCGTGGGAGAATCCGCGGCGCTTCAGTCCGACGAAATTGAGCCCGGCGAGCGCGGCGCGATTGCCGAGCGCGATGCCAAAGGGAATGATGTCGTTTTCGACGCCCGCCAGTCCGCCGACGAAGGCGTGCGCGCCGATGCGTACAAACTGATGCGCCGCCGACCCTCCGCTCAGAATCGCGAAATCCCCGATCTGGCAATGGCCGGCGAGCATGACATTGTTGGAGAGGATGACGTTGTCGCCAACGCGGCAATCGTGCGCGACGTGAGCATTGGCGAGAAAGACGCTGCGCGCGCCGACGACGGTTCGCGACCCGCCTCCCGCAGTGCCAGGATTTATCGTCACGCCTTCGCGGATGAGGCAATCCTCGCCGATCGTGAGGCTCACACGTTCGCCGCGGTACTTAAGATCCTGAGGTTCGTGGCCGATCGCGGCAAAGGGAAAAACGCGCGTGCGCGCGCCGATCTCGGTCTGGCCCGCGACGCTCACATGCGAAATCAGCCGCACGCCATCGCCAAGACTCGCCTCGGCGCCGACGTGACAAAATGGACCGACGTAAGCGCCAGCGCCGAGGCGCGCGCCCGGCTCGACATAAGCGCTGGGATGAACAAAAGCGTCGTGCGTCGACGCGGTGCTCGCAGCCGCGCTCATCCGTCCACCAGCATCGCGGAAACATTGGCCTCGCAGACCAGAACGCCGTCGACCCTCGCCTCGCCGCGGTACCACCACATATTGCGGCGCCTGGCGAGGCGGGTCATGTGATATTTGATCTGGTCCCCCGGCCCGACCGGCTTGCGGAACTTGGCTTTGTCGACGGTCATGAGATAGACGACGCTCGGTTTGGCGCTCAAGGGCGAGATCGACACGCACAGGGCGCCTGCCGTCTGCGCCATGCCTTCGATGAGCAGGACGCCGGGCATGACCGGTCGTCCCGGGAAGTGACCTTGGAAATGCGGTTCGTTGAAGGTCACGTTCTTGATGCCCACGCCATATTCGTCGCCGCGCGCTTCGACGATGCGATCGACGAGAAGCATGGGGTAGCGATGCGGTAGGGAAGCGAGAAGCCGCTGGATGTCGAAACTCTCGATGGTTCGCCCCGTGCCCTCGTTCATTACGCCCTCCTTTCGCGCCAGCCGAGCGCCCATGCCCGGTCCCCGGTCCGTCGTCAAGCCTTGCGTGGCGTTTTCGCGCGAGAAGCCGACGTAAGGCAGACTGCCGACAACTCCGCGCCGAGCCCCGTGTTAGCCGCTCTAGGTCGCACCGGGTTCGCGTGAATTGGATCCGCCGGCCAGCTTCCTGATCGCCGCAACCTCGCGGAAGAACTCACGCAGCGGTCTGGCTGGCGCGCCGCTCCATCGCTCCCCCGCGGGGACGTCGGTCATCACGCCGGCTTGCGCGGCGATCTGCGCGCCAGCCCCGATCTCGAGATGGCCCGTCAGACCCGCCTGACCGCCGAGAGCCGCAAAGTCGCCGATCACAGTCGAACCCGACACGCCCGACTGCGAGACGAGAACGCAGTGGCGGCCGACGACGACATTGTGGCCGATCTGCACGAGGTTATCGATCTTCGTCCCCTCGCCGATGACCGTGTCGCGATTGGCGCCACGATCGATCGTCGCGCCGGCGCCGATCTCCACGTCGTCTTGAATGATCACCCGGCCGATCTGCGGCACCTTGAAATGCCCGCGCGGACCCATCGCGAAGCCGAATCCGTCCTGTCCGATGTGGGCGCCGGGATGAATGATCACGCGGTCGCCGACGAGCGCGCAAGCGATCGAAGCGAGCGCGCCGACGACGCTGTCGCGCCCGATGCGCACATTTGGGCCAATCACCGCGTTGGGCCCGATCATTGCGCCGGCGCCGATCTCCGCGCCTGGACCGATCACCGCCCCGGGATCCACGATCACCCCGGCCTCGAGCCGCGCGGCGGAATGGACAAAGGCGGCGGGCGAGACGCCGGTTTCGCCGAATGTCGAGCGCGGCTTGACCGCCTCGGGATAGAGGCGCGTCATCACTTCGGCCATTGCGCGATATGGCTGAGCAGTCGTCAGCGTCGCGCAGCCGGCCGGCGCTTGAGCGGCATATCGCGGCGCCACCAGCACGGCGCCGGCGCGGGTCGCCTTGAAATCGTCGAGGTAGCGAGGATTGTCGAGAAAGGCGAGATCGTCGGCCTCGGCTTCGTCGAGCGCCGCGACGTCGCGAATGATCCGCTCAGGGTCGACGCCGTCGTTCAGCGCGGCGCCTGTCCAATCCGCTACTTGACCGAGCGTCGGCGCGGCTGCCAGCGGGAAAAAGCTGATTTTCGCCAAGGCCGAATGTCTTCTCCAGGTAAGGAAAGGCGCGCCAGAAACCCTGGCGCGCCGGAATGCGAGGGAGGACTTTACGCCGTTAGAATTGCGCGCCGCCGGTGAAGTTGAAGGCCTGAAGCTGGTCGTACTTCCCCTTGGTGACCGCATAGGCGTAGTCGATGCGGATCGGCCCCAGCGGCGACGCCCAGATCAAGCTCGCGCCGACGGAGGACCGGATCGTGGTCTCGTCGTCGACATGCAGACAACTCGCCTGGGTCAGCAAAGTGGTGCCCGCAGCCGGGCAGTAGGAATAGCCGAGCAACGAGGAGAAGTTGGTTTGTCCAGCGTATCCGAACAGCGTGCCCGCGTCGGCGAAGATCGCGCCCTTCAGCCCCAATTCCTTGGGCAACCCGAACAGCGGGAACTGAATTTCCGCAGTGCCGCCGAAATAGGTCGTGCCGCCGAGGCCGTTTGCTTCGATGTTGTTGGGATCGGTGATGTCGCGCGGCCCCAGACCGCCCGGCGCGAAACCGCGCACCAGCGTCGGTCCAAGATTGAAGTTGTCGATGAGCGGAAGCGATCCGCCGCCGATCTGAGTGATCTGGCCGCCCTGCAGCCGCAGAAGGCCCGTGAGATCGTCGGTGAGCGGGTAGTAGTATTTGCCGTCGAACGTCTCGCGCACGAAGCGCGAATCGCCGCCCAGCCCCGCGAAATCCTGATGGAAGTTCAAGTAGGCGCCGGCGCTCGGATTCTTGCGGTCGTCGATGGTGTCCCAGATCAAGGAATAGCCGACGAGCGAGGTCAGCACCGGGCCCATCGCCGCCGCCTGCTTGATGGCGACGGACGCTTCGCCGTTGGTCAAGCAGTTGTTGGCGGCGGTCGGCACCAGCGGCACGCTGCCGGGAGCCGTCCAGGTCTGCGCGGCGGGCGGCGGAGCGCCTGATCCAGCGATGGTGCAATCATTATACGGTTGCGAATCCGTGTTGGGAACTTGAATCGCCGACTCGTAAATCGAGTAGTTCGGCTGGAACGTGAACTCGTCGGTGACGGGCACGCCCAGGCGCAGATTCACCCCGGTGGTCCACGTCTCATAGAGCGCAAACTGGTTCTGGTCCTGTTCCTTGTGGAAGATGTCGAACCCGGCGGCGAGGCGCTGTTCGAGGAAATAGGGTTCGGTGAACGAAAGTCCCCAACCGCGGCTGTACTGGCCCTCGGAGACGCTGGCCTTCACGTACTGGCCGCGACCGAGGAAGTTGGTCTCGGTGAACGCGACTTCGGCCAGGAAGCCCGCCGTGGTCGAGTAACCGCCGCTGAGGCTCACCGAACCCGTCGGCTGGTCCTCGACCTCGACGGTCACGATCACCCGGTCGGGCGTGGAGCCGGGCCGCGTCGAAATGTGCACCTTCTTGAAGTAGCCGAGCCGGTTCAAACGTCGTTCGCCGCTCTCGATGAGGGCGTGGTTGTAGGGGTCGCCTTCGCCAATGTCGAATTCCCGGCGAATCACGTAATCGCGCGTTCGCGTGTTGCCGACGACGTCGATGCGCTCGATGTAGACCTTCGGACCTTCGTCGACCGTGAAGCCGAGCGCGATCTGGTGGGTCGCTTCGTCGCGCTGGCCGTGCGGACGCACGTCGGCGAAAGCGTAACCCTGGCGCGCCATTTCACGGGTGATCGAATCAGTCGTCTTCTCGACCGCTGTGGCGTTGTAGACGTCGCCAGCGTGCAGAGCGACGAACTGATTGAGCGACCGGCTGTCGACCTTGGCGATCTGCGAGCTCACGCTGACGCCGGACACGTGATATTGCGGGCCTTCTTCCATCGAGATGGTGACGACGTAGCCGGCCGGGTCGGCCTGATAGGCGACGTCGGTGTTCGTGATGCGGAAGTCGGCGTAGCCATTCTTCATGTAATATTTGCGGATCGCCTCCTCGTCGGAAGCGAGGCGATCGGGATCATAGACGTCGCTGGTCTTGAACCACGAGAGAAAGTTCATCTCCGTCGTCTGCATCAGCGAGTGCAGGCGATAGGAGGAAACGACTTTGTTGCCGACGAATTTGATGTCGCGAACGCCGGTCTTGTCGCCCTCGTCGATCGTGAAGACGAGATCGACGCGCCCGTTCGGCAGCTGCACCAAGCGATAGCTCACTTTGGTGGCCGCGCGGCCGATCTTCTTGTAGGCGGCCTTGATGCGGTCGACGTCGGCGACGGCCTTCGCTTGGTCGAAGCCGGTGCGCGGCTTGGTCTGGACTTCGACCTCGAGCTGGTCGCTCTTGAGCGACCTGTTGCCCTCGAACGCGACGCGATTGATGATTTGCGAGCTTTCGAGAACGCTGACGATCACCTGACCGCCGACGATCTTCGCGCTGACTTTCGAGAACATGCCTGTGGCGGACAAATCCGCGACGCCACGATTGACGCTCGCCTGATCCGTGCCGGTGAAATAGGAACGTATCGTGGCCGCGTCGGTATGGCTCGCGCCTTCAACGACTATGTTCTGAGGAGAAACTTGCGCCGCAGCGGGCGCGCAAGCGAAGAGCGCGCTCCAAGCCAATGCGACCGCGAAGAGGAGCGCGCTAAAATAACCTCGAAACAAATGCATTTGGCTCGGTTTCCCCGTTTCGTAACCGAGCCAAACGGCCTCGGTCTTTTACGCCCGCGCCTTACGGCGCGACACGCACTTCCGCCAACCCGCACCCCGCGTCATAGCCGGCGCGATTGCCCGCAGCCGGGCGAGCAATTGCTTAATTTGCTTTTACCCGTTTTGCGCGCCGGTGCAAACTCGAATTCGCTGCATGCTACTGCAATTGCTGGCGGCGTTGCCGGCGCGCCACGATTCATGGTCGATTAAGGGTTAATTGGCGCCGCCGACCAGCCGCAAAATGTCGTGCGAGGTCGTGAAGATCACCAGCAGCGCGACAAACGCGATGCCGACGCGCAGGCCGATTTGCTGAACCCGCTCGCTCAAGGGGCGCCCCCGAAGCGCTTCGAGCGCGAAATACATCAAATGACCGCCGTCGAGCAGAGGAATCGGCAGCAGGTTCATCAGTCCGACCGAAACTGAAAACAAGGCGGCGAGACTGAACAATTGCCAGGGGCTGACTTTCGCCATTTCGCCGGCGATCTGCGACACGCCGATCGGTCCGGAGAGGTTGTCGGCCGATTCGCGGCCGGCGACCAGCCCACCGACATAGGCGCCCGTCGCCCTGACGATGAACCAGACCTGCTGCGCGCCCCAAACGGCGCAAGTCGGCGCTGAACAATGCTCAAATTTCGTGTCGGCCGAGTCGCGTGACGACATCAGCCCGAGATGTCCCATCCGGCGCTTGCCGAGCGGCCCCTGATCGACCACCGCGATCTGCGGCGTCGCGGTCAACTTCACTTCCCGCCCCGCACGCTCGACGACGAACGACATCGGCAGGCCGGTGCTCAGCATCGTGGCTTGCTGGAGGTCCTGAAACGTCTCGACTGGGTCGCCGTCGATCGATTTGACGAGGTCCCCAGCAGCGAATCCAGCCTGCGCGGCGGGCGATCCGGCTTCGACGCCGCCGATCCGGGCGGTGTGTTCGAATTGGCCGAAGGTCATGAAAAGGGCAGTGAAAATGACGAAGGCGAGAATGAAATTGGCGATCGGCCCCGCCGCGACGATCGCGGCGCGATTGGCCAACGGCTGGCCGGCCAGGGTCTGCGCCCGGTCGCCCGGCGCCATCGCCTCGACGCTCGCCACATCCGGCGCGCTCGCGGCATTCGCGTCGCCGTGAAATTTCACATAACCGCCCAATGGGATAGCGGCGAGCCGCCATCGCGTGCCACGTTTATCGACGCGGGCGAAGACTTCGGGACCGAATCCTAGGGAAAACGCATCGATTTTGACCCCGCACCAGCGTCCGACGAGGTAATGGCCGAGTTCGTGGAAGAATACGATCACGCTCATGACGAAGATGAACGGCAGCACGTACCATCCCATCCACTCGATGGCCCCGCGCAATTCGTTCAAAAGCGCCATCAGAAAGTCTCCGCCAGCCGCGCCAACGCCACGCGCGCGCCTGCATCGTGGTTACCAATTCGTTTACAATGAACCATGGGCGGCGCTAGGCCAAGAGGGCCAATGCCCTATCTCGTGCGATATGGTGAATCGCCAGGGCTTCCGCAACCGTCGCGGGCGCGCCGGTCTCGCCGGCGGCGCGCATCGCCTCGAGGGTCCGCTCCACGATGCCGGGGAGCGCGCCGAACCCGATTCGGGCGTCGAGAAACGCCGCGACAGCGACTTCGTTGGCGGAGTTGAGCGCCGTCGGCTCGCCCCCGCCCTCGCGCATCGCGTCGATAGCCAGGCGAAGCGCGGGAAATCGAGCGAGGTCCGCGGGCTCGAAAGTCAGGGCGCCCAACGCCGCCAGATTCGGCGGCGCGACGCCGGAGGCAATTCGTTCGGGATAGGCGAGACAGTGAGCGATCGGCGTCCGCATGTCCGGCGAAGCCATGCCGGCGATCAGCGATCCGTCGGCGAAGGCGACGAACCCATGGACGATTGATTGAGGATGGACGACGACGGCGAGCCGCTGCGACGGCAGGCCGAAAAGATGATGTGCCTCGATGAGTTCGAGCCCCTTGTTCATCAGGCTCGCCGAATCGATGGTGACCTTGGGGCCCATCGCCCAGTTCGGATGGGCGAGCGCCTCGGCGCGCGTCGCCGCCGCGATGCGCTCGGCGCTCCACTGCCGGAACGGACCGCCCGAAGCGGTTATGGTCATTGTGACGATCGTCGCCGGGTCGCGGCCGCCCATCGCCTGAAAGATCGCGTTGTGTTCAGAGTCCATCGGCAGCAGGCGCGCGCCGGCGCGCCGCGCCGCCTCCATCACCGCGTCGCCGGCGCATACCAGGGTTTCCTTGTTGGCGAGAGCGACGGCGCGACCGGCGGAAATCGCCGCGTAGGTCGGCGCGAGGCCGGCCGCGCCGACGATCGCTGAGACCACGAGATCGGCCTCGCGGAGCGCCGCCTCGACGATAGCGTCGGGACCGGCGGCAATCTCGATTCGGCTTCCCGCGACCCCGGCCTTCAATTCGGCGTAGCCCGCGGGGTCGGCGAGCGCGGCGAAGGAGGCGCCCATGGCAAGCGCGGAGCGCGCGAGCGCCGCGCCGTCGCGCCCCCCCGCGACCGCGACCACGGCGAAGCGCCCCGGCAAATCAGCGATCACCTGGGCGCAGGAACGCCCGATCGAACCTGTTGCGCCGAGGATGGCCAGACGCTTTGGCCCGGCCGCGCCCAAACCCCTGCGGTCGATCGCGGCGTCGCGTTCAACCCTTGGCCGGGCGAATGACTTCGTCATGTTCTCACCATTGAAAGAGACCACCCGCGATCCAATCGCCGCCGGAGCGCGTCCAGCCGACTAGAGCTGCGAATGCCGCGGCGGCGACAAAGCCGTCGAGGCGATCCATCATGCCGCCGTGCCCCGGGATGAGACGGCTGGAATCCTTAACGTGGAACCTCCTCTTTACCGCGGATTCGAAGAGATCGCCCAGTTCCTCGATGATCGCCGCCGCCAGACCGAGAATCAGGAGAGGGACGAAGCGAGCGCCCGAAGGAGCGGCGACAAGGCCAACGACGGCGCCGCAGAGCGCCCCCATCAGCGCGCCGATCACCGCGCCCGACCAGGTTTTAGCCGGAGAAACGCTGGGCCACAATTTGGGGCCTCCGATCACGCGGCCGGCGAAATACGCCATGATGTCCGTTCCCCACACGACCGCGAACAACCAGAGGATCGCCGGTCGGCCGTAGGCGGGGCTCGCGCGCAGCAGGACAGGGGCCACCACGATGGCGCCGGCGTAAAGGACACCCGCGCCCGACCAGAAGCGTGCTCGCCGGTCGGGGCCGGCCATTAGTCCGGTCAATACGGCTCCAACCACGAGCACGGCGAGCGCCGTTTTCGTCGAGCCGTGCAAGGCGGAAGGCGAGGCCGCGACGAGCGTCAGCGCGCCCACGCCGAGCCGCGCCAGGCGCCGCTCGCCGCCGACCAGCGTTTGCCATTCCCACAAGACCACGGCAGCGGCGAGGAGCCAGAGCGCCAGGAACAGAAAACCGCCCGCCCACGCGGCGATGAGCGCGGCGGCCATCAAGATCACGCCGGCGGCGGCGCGCAACGAGAGATCGGCGCCAAAACGACTGGGGGGATCGCCCGCGCTGGTCGGCAGACTTTGCGCGGGCTTAGGCATCACGCATCCCTCACGAAGCCGATTTGACCGGCGTCGGCGAGCTCGCGCCGCCGTAGCGCCGCTCGCGCGCCGCGAATTGGGCGAGCGCGGATTCAAAGGCGTCGTGGTCGAAATCCGGCCAGTGGATCGGCAGGAAGACCAACTCCGCATAGGCCGCCTGCCAAAGCAGAAAATTCGACAGACGCTGCTCGCCGGAAGTTCGGATAATGAGATCTGGATCGGGAATCCCAGCGGCGCCGAGCCGCATCGCGAAGAGATCGGCATCGATCGCCTTGGGATCGAGCGCGCCCTCGGCCACCTGAAGCGCCAGGGCGCGCGCCGCCTCGACGATCTCCTGCCGGGCGCCATAGTTGAAAGCGACGACGAGAGTGAGACCGCGATTGGCTTCGGTCAGCGTCTCCGCTTCGTCGAGCAGCGCCGCGATCTCGGTATCGAGCCCGACGCGCTGGCCGATCACGCGCACCCGCACGTCGTTGCGGTGGAGTTCGGCCAAATCATTGCGGACATAGCGCTTGAGAAGCCCCATCAGCATCGCGACCTCTTCGGCCGGCCGGCTCCAATTCTCCGATGAGAAGCTGTAGACAGTCAAGTAGCGGATGCCGAGATCGATCGCCGCCCGCACCGCTCGCCGCACCGCCTCCAGGCCCCGCCGATGGCCCTCGAAACGCGGCAGACCGCGCGCCTGCGCCCAGCGTCCGTTGCCGTCCATGATGATGGCGACGTGCTCGGGGGCGCGGCGATCGAGTAGGAAGCGGGGCGTTTCGATGGGCGACGGCGACATACGGCAGCCTCGGCGGAATTGCGGCGCGACTAGATCTGCATGATTTCCTTTTCTTTCGTCGCGAGCAAGCCGTCGATTTCTCCGATCGCCAGATCGGTCGCCTTTTGCACTTCCGCCTCGTGGCGCTTCTCGTCGTCCTCCGAGATCGCGTGGTCTTTGAGCAGCCTCTTGAGCACGTCGAGACCGTCGCGGCGGACGTGGCGCACGGCGACGCGCGCGTCCTCGCTGTACTTGTGCGCCACCTTGACCATTTCCTTGCGGCGCTGCTCATTGAGCTCGGGGATGCGGATGCGAAGCGTGGTCCCCTCGATCGTCGGACTGAGGCCGAGATTGGAATCGCGGATCGCCTTGTCGACCGCCTGAACCATTCCCTTGTCCCAGACCGAGACGGAGAGAGCGCGCGGTTCGGGCACGCTGATCGTCGCCACCTGGTTGAGCGGCATGCGTTGCCCATAGGCCTCGACATGGACTGGCTCGAGCAGGCTGGCGCTCGCGCGGCCGGTGCGCAGGCCGCCCAGTTCGTGCTTGAGGCTCGCCTGCGCACCCTGCATGCGGCGCTTGAGGTCGGCAAGATCGAAAGTCGGCAAGGACGCCATCGTTGAACCCATATTTCTCGTTAAACGGATAGTGACGTGTGCGGCCGCCGCGGCGGCTGATTCGAAGCGCGCCCCGACGGCGCGAAGGCGTCTTGATAGCATAGGTTGGGGTCCGTGACAGCGGGGCGGCCGCGCGCGCCTTCAGGATCTCAACGCCGCGCCCTCGCCGACCGTCTGCTTCTCGCGCCGCGCAGCCGCGGCCATCGCGGCGAGCGCTGCCTGCCCCTCGGGCTGGATCAGCCCGGCCGACATGATGAGCTTGGCCGCGTCGTCCGGCGTCATCGGCAACTCGATGACGTCGGCGGTCGGCACGAAGAAATAGAAACCCGTCGTCGGATTGGGCGTGCACGGCAGAAACACCGAGATCATGTCGCTCCTCGGCAACACGTCGGCCACCATCGGGCCGGGAGGGGAGGAAATGAACACCAGCGACCACGAGCCCTTGAACGGAAACTCGACCAGCCCGACCTTGCGAAAGTGCGTGCCCCCCTGGCTGAACAGGGTTTCGAAGATCTGTTTCACGCTTTTGTAGATGCCGCGCACCACCGGCGTTCGGTCGACCATCGCCTCGCCGATGCGCACCAGCGTGCGGCCGGCGATATTGGCGGCGAGAAATCCCAAGAGGGTGAGGCCGATGACGACGATGACGACGCCGAAGCCGGGGACATGGAACGGCAGGTAGGAATCGGGCCAGATGCTGGCCGGCGCCAGCGGCTTGACCCAATTGTCGATGGTGTCGATGAACCACCAGGCGATATAGGCCGTGACGGCGACCGGGCCGAAAATCACCAGGCCGGTGAAGAACCAAGACCGCAGGCGCGCGCCCAGCGAGCGATGGAGAGAGCGGCCGAGCTGAGGCGCGGAGGTCATTTCGGTCCCGTCCCTGATGACGCTTGGCGAACAATGGCCGCTCGCGCACGCGAAAGCAAGGCGCGACGAGCGGCTTGGTCTCTCCGCCGTCATGGCCTTCCCCGCGCCGGCGGGAGCCGCGGCGGCGCCTTAAAGGGAATAGCCGAGAGACGGGCGAACTGACGCGCCTTTACTCCACCGTCACCGACTTGGCGAGATTGCGGGGCTGGTCGGCGTCTTTGCCCATGATGACGGCGGTATGGTAGGCGAGCATCTGCACTGGCGCGGCGTAGACGATCGGCGCGAAGGCCGCGCCCATGTCGGGCATCGCGAGGAAGCTCTCGAGTTCCAGCGAGGCCTCCTCCGCCGCATGGCGTTCGCCGATGAGGATGATGCGGCCGCCGCGCGCCGCGACCTCCTGCATGTTCGACACAGTCTTCTCAAACACCGCGTCCCTCGGCGCGATGACGATCACCGGCATCGTCTCGTCGATCAGTGCGATCGGCCCGTGCTTCAACTCGCCCGCCGCATAGCCCTCGGCATGGATGTAGCTGAGCTCCTTGAGCTTGAGCGCGCCTTCGAGCGCGATGGGATAGGCGGCGCCGCGGCCGAGATAGAGGACGTCGCGGGCGCGCGCGAGCTTATGGGCGATCTGCTCGAGCAGCGGCTCGAGCTTCAACGCCTCGGCCAGAAGGCCGGGCGTCGCGATGAGTTCGCCGAGCAGCGCCGTCTCCTGCTTTTCGTCGAGCGCGCCGCGAGCGCGAGCAAGGCCGAGCGCCAGGCACGCCATCGCCGCGAGTTGGCAGGTGAACGCTTTGGTCGAGGCGACGCCGATCTCGGGGCCGGCCAAGGTCGGCGCGGCGGCGTCGGCCAGACGCGCGATGCTGGAGGTCGGGACATTGACCACCCCGACGGTCTTGGCGCCCTGCCCCTTCGCGTAACGCAGCGAGGCGAGCGTATCGGCGGTTTCGCCGGATTGCGAAATGAAGATGGTCAGGCCGCCCTTTTCCACCGGCGACTCGCGATAACGATATTCCGAGGCGACGTCGATCTCGACCGGCAGGCGCGCGAAGCGTTCGATCCAATATTTGCCGACGAGCCCGGCCATGTAGGCGGTGCCGCAGCCGACGATCGAGACGCGCGAAATCGCCGCGGGATCGACGGGCCACGCGAACGGACGCAGGCGCTGGGCGCCCATATCGACGTAATGGGCGAGCGTATGGCCGACGACTTCCGGCTGCTCGTGAATTTCCTTGGCCATGAAATGGCGATAGTTGCCCTTTTCCGCCAGCAGACCGCCGGCAGGGCTGCGCACGATGCGGCGTTTGACGATTTTGTCCGCGGCGTCGTGGAACTCGGCGCCCTCGCGCGTCACCGCCACCCAGTCGCCCTCTTCGAGATAGGCGACGCGGTCGGTGAAAGGCGCGAGGGCCAATGCGTCGGAGCCGAGGTACATCTCGCCGTCGCCGTAGCCGACCGCCAGCGGCGCGCCCTGGCGCGCCCCGATCAGCAGATTGTCCTCGCCGTCGAAGAGATAGACGAGCGCGAACGCGCCGCGCAAGCGCTTCAACGCCGCCGCGACCGCCTCCGCCGGGCGCTTGCCCGTCGCCATCTCGTCTTCGACCAGAAAGGCGGCGACTTCCGAGTCGGTCTCGGTGGCGAAGCGATGGCCCTTGGCGATCAGTTCCTCGCGCAGGGCCTTGAAATTCTCGATGATGCCGTTGTGAACCACGGCGAGGCGCGCGCTGGCGTGCGGATGAGCATTGCTTTCCGTCGGCTTGCCATGCGTCGCCCAGCGCGTATGGCCGATGCCGACGGCGCCCATGAGGGGTGCGGCGCCAAGGCGGGCCTCGAGGTTCTTCAGTTTGCCCTCGGCGCGCAGCCGGGTCAGCCGGCCCTCTTCGAGCGTCGCGACACCCGCCGAATCATAGCCGCGATACTCAAGCCGCTTCAGGGCGGCGAGAATGTCCGCAGCCACCGGCCCACGCCCGAGAATTCCCACGATGCCACACATTGGCCTGTCCGATTTTTGGCCCCTCGAATCGAGGCAAGCAAGGGTTAGGCCATCGCCGGGGCGGGGCTCAAGTCACGTTGGGTGACGGAATGTGAAGCGCGCCAGGATTGAGGTTTCGGCCGCGCCACGCTTTTCCCAGGCCACGCCAAGCATTTCCAAATTTAAGGCCTCTCCCTCCAAACATTTCCAACGATTCGTTTGGCGGTTTTGATTGATTTCAATGGCTTGCAAGCGACGCAAGAAGACTCCGCCCGGCCTCCAACTTTTTGCGCCGCCTCCGACCGGCGCTCCGCCAACATTATCCTCATCGTAGCGCGATTTGTCTTTTTCCGAAATAGAATTCTCGCGCCCAACACGAGTTCGTTGGGCAACCCTCCCTCCTCCCCCCTCGCGACACTGGGTTGTCGAATTCCACTCCAAAGTGCACCTCTCGTCGGGAGATGGCCTAAAGCGCTTTGCATTTAGGTTGAACCGGCCCCGCCGTCTTCGCGAGCGAAGCGTGGCGATCCAGACTAAGCCGCCGCCGCAATCCCAAAGTCTGGATGGCTTCGCGTTGCTCGCCAGGACGGCTGAGGCTTGATTCGACCTGAAAGCAACGCGCGCTAGTGTCCTGTTCGATAAATACATGCGATCATATGCCTTCTGATTTGGGGAGGCATGATCGATGGGAAAGCGAGCGGTTGCGATCTGTCTGACAGACGGCGAGCGCATTGAACTCGAGGGGTTTGCGTCGCGTCGTCGGACCGCTCAGGGTCTGGCCCGGCGGGCGCGGATCATTTTGCTGGCGGCGCAAGATGTTGAGAACCTGACGATTTGCGAGCGGTTGGGGGTGGCTCCCAATACCGTCGGCAAGTGGCGACGGCGGTTTGCCGAACGTCGCGTCGAGGGCCTCTTGGACGAACCGCGTCCTGGGGCTCCGCGACAGATCGGCGACGCACAAATCGCCGAGACGATTCGGCTGACCCTGGAGGCGACGCCTGAGAACGCAACCCATTGGAGCCTTCGATCGATGGCGCGCGCCGTCGGATTCGCGCCTTCGACGATCCATAGGATTTGGCAAGCGTTCAACCTCCAGCCCCATCGCACCGAGACGTTCAAGCTTTCGACCGACCCACTCTTTGTCGAGAAAGTTCGCGACATCGTCGGGCTGTACTTGGCCCCGCCTGAACGAGCGCTCGTCCTGTGCGTCGATGAAAAGAGCCAAATCCAGGCGTTGGACCGAACTCAGCCCCTGCTTCCCCTGCGCCCCGGTCAGGTCGAGCGGCGCACGCACGACTACACGCGCCACGGGACCCTTTCCCTATTCGCCGCCCTCGACACCGCGACCGGCAATGTGATCGGACGATGCTATCCGCGCCATCGCGGTCGTGAATTTCTCGCCTTCTTGCGCGAGATCGAACGCAATATTCCAAGCGATCTCGATGTCCACCTCGTCATGGATAACTACGCTACCCACAAAACGCCGGCGATCCGCAAATGGCTCGGCGCACGGCCGCGATGGCGCGTGCATTTCACGCCGACCTCGAGTTCTTGGATCAATCAGGCGGAGCGGTTCTTCGCCGACATAACCGAACGTCAAATTCGTCGCGGCGTCCATCGTTCCACCGCCGAATTGGAAGCCGCGATCCGCGCCTATATCGATGGCGTCAATCGCGACCCGAAGCCCTTTCGATGGGCAAAATCAGCAGACGACATCCTCGCCAGCATCAAGCGGTTCTGCATGAAAACACTCGCAACCGCAGAAGCCCAAACCAAAATCGCAGCTAACTCGGAATCAGGACACTAGTATCGCACTTTTGGGAACAAGCTCATGAACGACCCTGACTTGGCGTGGCGATCTGAAGAGGCTTGCCTGAACGCTTGGCCGTCACCCAGGCAAGTCGTGTTGGACAAGTGGCTATTCCGATTCTCGGGCGGCCCGAACCGGCGGACCAATTCCGTCAACCCGCTCCGGGCGAGTTCGCACGACGCGACCTCAATAATCGGATCCGCACAACGCCTCTATCATGCGCGCAATCAGCCAGCGATCTTCCGGGTGCCCTCGATCGCGCATGGAATGGATGCGCCGCTTGGACGCGCGGGGTTTCTGGCTGAAGGCGAAACATGCACGCTTATGGCGAATCTCGACGATTTCGCCTCGGCGGACGATCCCAAGGTTGCCCTCGCGACGTCGCCAAGCGCCGAGTGGCTCTCAGCGAAGCTGCGCTTGACGCCGGTTTCGGACGTTGGACGTCAAGTCTATCTGACGATGGTGGACGCAATCGTTTTGCCCAAGGCCTTCGCCGCGACCCATCACTTGGATCAGATCGTTTCGGTGGCTTACGGGGCCATTCACGAAGACTTGCTCGTCGTCGAGTCCGTCGTCACCGACGCCGCCTTCCATAACCGCGGCTTCGGTCATCTGACCGTCGCACGCCTGATGGGGTGGGCGCGACGGGAAGGCGCGCGCGGAGCGTGTTTGCAGGTGGTCGCCGATAATGCGGCGGCGCGAGCGCTCTATCGCAAATTGGGCTTCCGCACCGAACTCTATCGCTATCATTACCGACGGGAGAAGTGAGCGCCAAGGAGGACTCTACCCCTTCTTCTTCCTCTCCCGAAACGCCCTCGCCCAGCCCGGCACGTCTGCCTGCCGGCCGCGCGCCACCGCGAGCGCGTCCGGCTCGACGTCCTTGGTCACGACCGAGCCCGAACCGACATAAGCTCCGTCGCCGATCGTCACCGGGGCGACGAGGGCCGAGTTGGAGCCGATGAAGGCGCCGGCGCCGATGTCGGTTTTGTACTTGCCGAAGCCATCGTAGTTGCAGGTGATGGTCCCCGCGCCGATGTTGGCGCCCGCGCCGACACGCGCGTCGCCGATGTAGCTCAGGTGATTGACCTTGGCGCCGGCCTCGATCGAGGCGGCCTTGATCTCGACGAAATTGCCCACTTTGGCCTTCTCGGCGATGTCCGCTCCGGGGCGCAGGCGCGCGTAGGGGCCGATCGAGGCGAGGGAGGCGACGTGGGCGCCTTCGAGATGAGAAAAGGCATGGATTACGGCGCCGTCGTCGATCGTCACCCCCTTGCCGATGACGACATGCGGCTCAATCGTGACGTCGCGGCCGATTTTTGTGTTCATCGACAGGAATACCGTCTCCGGCGCGATCAGGGTCGCGCCCTCGATCATGGCGCGCTCGCGCAGGCGGCGCTGCATCGCGGCCTCCGCGCGCGCCAGTTGAGCGCGATCGTTGACCCCCAGCACCTCATCCTCCGGGGCCATACGCGCTTCGGCCTCGAGGCCGCGCCGGTGTGCGACTTCGACGAGATCGGTGAGGTAGAACTCGTTCTGGGCATTGTCGCTGCCGATCGCGTCGAGCATGGCGAGCGCGTCCGCGCCGGCGAAGGCCATCGGCCCGGCGTTGCAGCGGCGAATCGCACGCTCCTCGGGATCAGCGTCCTTGTGCTCGCGAATGGCCGCGAGGCGCCCTTCGCTCTCGATGAGCCGGCCGTAGCCGGTGGGGTCGGCCGCCTCGAAGCCGAGCACGACAAGGCCTGCGCCTTCGGCCAGCCCTGCCCGCAAAGCGGCCAACGTCGACGCTGAAATCAGGGGGATGTCGGCATAGGTGACGAGGATATCGGTGTAGCCGCGCGCGATCGCAGCGCGCGCCGCTAGGGTCGCATGGGCGGTGCCCTTGCGCTCGTTCTGGACGAAGATTTCCGCCTTCTCGGCGCATTGCCGCGCTTCAGCGGCGACATCGTCGCGGTTGGGGCCGACGACGACCGCGATTGAGTCGGCGCCGGCGCCGGTGAGCGCATCGAGCGCGTGCGCAAGCATGGGTCGCCCCGCGATCTCGTGCAGCGCCTTGGGCCGCGCCGAGCGCATGCGCACGCCCTCGCCCGCCGCCAGGACGATGCCGAGACAGGTCCGGCGTGGCGGCGTCGCGGTCGGAGTCGGCGCCTTCATCAGTCCCTCCATTTGAAAATCGTCCGGTTCGAGCAGCGGCGACGCGGCGACGCGGCCCGGGCCGCCAAGCGCTTATCAGGGTTTCGTAAATCAGTCGAAAATCGGCTCGCGGCGCCGCGATAATAGGATATAGAAGGGGCGCCCGGCGACGCTAATTCAGCGCACTGACATGCGTACGTGCGCTGTTAAGCGATTGATATCGGGTACTGTTTAAAAAGGCATGCGCCCCGACGCCGGCGGATTCCCCAGGCGTGCGGGTCGTCCTGAGAAGTGCGAACGAAGAGCGTCATGGCAAGCAGCCCGAGAAGGGATTTTCTCAAGTTGGCCCTCGGCGGCGCGCTGGCGGCGGCCGGGGCGTCACTCGAAAGCGCGCGCGCCAGCGCCGAACCTCTGGGGCCGCCGAGCCCTTTCGCGCCGGCCAACGTGCTCGACATGGCGCACGGACTCGCCAAATCGCCGTTCAAGGAGCCCAAGTCGACGCTGCCGGACGTCTTCTCAAACCTCACCTTCGAGCAGTATTCCGCGATTCGCCGTAAGCCTGGCACTGCGGTTTGGGGCGACGAGAAGGTCGGATTCGCGCTCGAGCCCTTGCATCGCGGCTTTATTTTCGCCACCCCGGTGCAACTCTACGTGGTCGAGAACGGTCAGGCGCGGCGACTAGTCTATGACCGCAATGCGTTCGACTTCGGCAAACTGCAGCTTCCGTCCGACTTGCCCGATCTCGGCTTTTCCGGCCTGCGCGTGCTCAAGGCGGCGTCCGGCGAGGGTTGGCAGGATCTGGCGATCTTCCAGGGCGCGACGTTCTTTCGCAGCCTTGCGCGCGGCCAGGGCTACGGCGTCGAAGCGCGCGGCCTGTCGATTCGCACCGGCGACGCGCAGGGCGAGGAATTTCCGCTCTTCCGCGCCCTGTGGATCGAGAAGCCGAGCCCAGCGTCGGGCGCACTGATCATTCACGCGCTGCTCGATTCGGCGAGCCTGACCGGGGCCTTTCATTTCACCTTGCGGCCCGGCGACGCCACGATCATCGACACCGAACTGACTCTGGTGACGCGCGTGGCCGTCGACCATCTCGGCCTCGGCGCGATGACCGCGACGTATGTGTTCGGCCCGCTCGATCATCGCCACAGCGACGATGTGCGCCCCGCCGTCTACGACATCGGCGGATTGCAGATTCTCACCGGCCCCGGCGAATGGCTCTGGCGCCCGATCGCCGCCCGCGACACGTTGCAGATCTCCGCGTTCGGCGACCTCAATCCACGCGGCTTCGGCCTTCTGCAGCGGGCGCGCGTATTCGACGACTTCGACGACGACGACAATCACTGGGAGATGCGCCCTTCATTGTGGATCGAGCCGATTGGCGACTGGGGCGAGGGCGAGTTGCTCCTGATCGAAATTCCGTCGGATTCGGAAAACAACGATAACGTCATCGCGCAATGGCGGCCGAAGGCGGGGCTCGCCGAGGGCGCGACGGTCTCGTTCGCCTATCGCCAGTTCTGGTGCTGGACGCCGCCCGCGCGCCCCGGTCTGGCGACCGTCGTGAGCTCGCGCGCCGGCAAACTCGGCAAACGGCGGCGCTTCATCGTCGAATTCGTCGCCGATCTCTTCGCCGACCCGCTGAAGGCGGCTCAAGTGACCGCCTCGATCGAGGCCGCGCAAGGGCAGATCGTCGCGACTCGGCTCTTTCCCTACCACGATCGGCGATCCATTCGCGTCGTCTTCGATCTCGACCCGGGATCGGAATCCTATTCCGAGTTGCGCCTCGTCCTCAAGACCGGGGGCCAACCCGTCAGCGAGACATGGCTTTATCGATGGACAGCCTGACGACGCCGGCCCCTGCGATGCCTCGCGAGGCGCCGCTGGCGATGCCCGTTCAATCGCTGCGACGATTCAGCCGCGACGAGCGGCGCGCCTGGGCCGCGCCGCAGCTCGCCTACACGCCGTGGCTGGCGCGGCTGTTGATTTTCGGCGGCGCGTTCGCGCTTACGTTTTACGGCGCGCGCGAGATGTACGGGGTCGTCGAAGTCGGCGAAGTGACGCCGCTCGAATGGGCGCTCGTCGTGCTCTTCGTCGTCAACTTCTCATGGATCGCCCTGGCCTTCACCTCGAGCGTGTTCGGTTTCGGTTGGCTCGTCGCAAGAGCGCCGCGCCCAGGCCCCCTGCCCTCGCGCCTCGAGACGAAGACGGCGATCGTCATGCCAATCTTCAACGAAGCGCCGTCGCGGGTCTTCTCGGCGGTTCAGGCGATTTACGAGGACGTCGCGGCGACCGGCCTCGGCGACGTCTTCGATTATTTCTTCCTCTCCGACACCACCGACCCGAATACCTGGATCGCCGAGGAGCGCGCGCTGCTGGCGATGCGCGAGCGCTTGCCCGGCGCGCGAATCTTCTACCGTCGCCGGCGCAAGAACGTCAGCCGCAAGGCCGGCAATATCGCCGATTTCGTCATGCGCTGGGGCGCCGCTTATCCGCAAATGGTCGTGCTCGACGCCGACAGTCTGATGACCGCCGACGCGATCGTGCGGCTCGCCGCGACGATGGAGGCCGATCCCGATGCGGGGATCATTCAGAGCCTGCCGCTGATCGTCAATCGCAATACCTTGTTCGCCAGAGTGCAGCAATTCGCCGCGCGCATCGCCGGCCCGATCATCGCCGCCGGCCTCGTCGCCTGGATGGGGCGCGACGGCAATTACTGGGGCCACAACGCGATCATCCGCACGCGCGCCTTCGCCGACCATTGCGGCCTGCCGAATCTGGCCGGGCGTCCGCCCTTCGGCGGCCACATCCTGAGCCACGATTTCGTCGAAGCGGCGCTGATGCGTCGGGCCGGCTACGCCGTCTACATGCTGCCGACGCTGGGCGGCTCGTTCGAGGAGAGCCCGCCGTCGCTGATCGATCTGGCGGCGCGCGACCGGCGCTGGTGCCAGGGCAACCTGCAACACATTCGCGTGCTGCCGAGCAAGGGGTTCGTCCTCGCCAGCCGCCAGCATTTCTTTACCGGCATCATGGGCTATCTCGCCTCGCCCCTGTGGATGGCGCAATTGCTCATCGGCATCGTGCTGGTGCTGCAGTCCAAGTACATCCGGCCGGAATATTTCACCGCCGACTTCTCGCTGTTCCCGGCGTGGCCTCGCTTCGACTACCTGCGCGCCTTGCGTCTGTTCGAAGTGACGATCGCGGTGCTGCTCGCGCCTAAGATTTCTAGGGATGATCGCCGCCTTGATCGACGGGCCGACGCGACGCGGCTGCGGCGGGGCGATCCGGCTCGTCCTGTCGACGCTGATCGAGATCATCATCTCCTCCGCTCTCGCCTCGATCATGATGCTGATCCAATCGGGCTCGGTGCTGCAGATCCTTTCCGGACGCGACACCGGCTGGAACCCGCAACGGCGCGACGACGGCTCGATTCCGATATCCAGCATCATTCGCCGCCATCGCGCGCATACCGCGCTCGGCATTATCACCTTGTTCGCCGCCGGCCTGATCTCGCCTTCGCTCGTCATCTGGATGTCGCCCACGATCGCCGGGTTGATCTTCTCGATCCCGCTCTCCTGGGCGAGCGGCCAAATGTGGATCGGCGTCGTGCTGCGCCGCCTCGGCCTGCTGACGACGCCCGAGGAGAGCCAGAGGCCGCCGATCATCGCGCGGGCCAACGCGCTGGCCGACGAACTCGCCCTCACCGGCCACGACGACGAGGACGGCCTCAGGGTCGTCGCCGCCGACGCCGCCTTTCGCCGAAGCCACGAAACGTTCCTGCCCGACGCGAGCCGTCATCGGCGCGGCGAGATCGACGTCGACGAAGCGGTCGCGACCGCCAAGCTCAACGACGCCCGCTCGGTCGAAGAAGCTTGCGCCTGGTTGAAGCCCAAGGAGCGCCTCGCGGTTCTCAATGACCGCGCCCTGATCGCGCTGCTGGCGCGCCTTCCCACCCGATCCGAGCCGCTCCCCGAGGCGGAGGCGGCCGGCGGCGCAGCGAATGCGCTGCCCGAGCCCACGGTGGTTCCGATTGCCAGCGATCACGCGCCCTGACGGCGTCGCCACGGACGATCGAACAACGGGAATGCCAGCAGCCCGGCGAGAAAGCCGCCGACATGGGCGATCCAAGCGATCGGCGCCTGTGACGCGCCGAGGACCTCTCCGCCGGCGCCGAAGACGAAATTGGTGACCATCCAAATCACAATGAAGATGACGGCGCGGCGTTCAGTCAGAAGTTCGCGCAAGCTCTGCGCAGGCTGTTCGTCGCCCGCCGCGCTCGTCAAGCGGGAGGAATCCGGGGGCCCGCCGAGCGGCGCGCCGGGCTGAAAAATGAAACGCGCCGCCGCGGCCATCATCCCGGAATCCGCGGCCGAGGCGCCAATCAGCGGGGAGAAGTCCATGGGATTGGCGGCCCAGTGGGCGAGCCCGCCCGCCACCGCCGTGAGGGCGAAAAACGCGAGAAACCGGACCGCGCCGAAGCGGCGCGCGACCGGCGGACCGAACGCGATCAGCCAGATCGAGTTGACGATGACATGCGTCCACGAGCCGTGCAGGAAGGCATAGGTGAGGAGGGTCCAGACACCACCGGCCGGCACGTGGAAGTAGCGAAGAACCCTCGCCTGGTCGAGCGCGTTCAGGTCCGTGTTGGCGCGCGACAGAAGTTCGCCGAGGCGATCGGGCGAAACCCAAACGGTCAGCCGGCCCGGCACGAAGGCGAAGTCCCACACCACCGCGTCCTGCGTCGCTGGGCCGAATTGCGTCAGCGCCGCGTGAATCGCGAGCAGCGCCGCGACGAGGCCGACGACGACGAACGGCACGAAAAAGATCGGCTCGCGTCGTCTCGCGCCGTCGGAATCAGGGGAATTGGTCATCGACGACGAACTCGCGCGTTGTGAGGCGTCTGGTTAGCATTATCGGTTGAATCTGGCGACGCGAAACGAACGCCGCGGCGAGACGGGCACAAACGGAAAGGGAGAGCCCGGAGCCAGGCTCTCCCTTATCGTCTCGACCTTCAGCTCGGAGCCATCAGGCGGGAGCGCGCCGTTGGACCCCTGCGTTTACCCGCGCGACTGAGCGCCTCTTTAAGGACGACGCGCGGCGCTGGAGTGACGCGGCGAGTTCGTTTCATCGTCAACGCCGACACTATGCCCAACGACCGGTCGCGGCGCAATTCGATCCCACCCTTAATGTTAACGGCCGAGCGCCTTCGGCGCGATGCGCCATTCCCGCTGGCACGCGCCCTGCTCTTTGCACGTCATACGCAGGAAAGCTGCCGACGCCGTGCCATTTTCGCACAGGCGCGGTGGAAGTCGGGGGAATATTGTCGTGAAACTTGCCGCGAGCCAGCAACTCTACGCTTATTGGGATACATTGCGGGGCGCGCGAAGCGCGCCGGAACGCAACGATATCGATCCCGGCGCCATTCGCGGCATTCTCGCCGACACGTTCATCCTCGAGTTCGACGCGCAGCGCGAATTTCCCGTGCGCATCGTCGGCACGCGGACGAACGCGCTATTTCTCAGGGAGTTGCGCGGCGAGTCGTTTCTCGACGTGTGGCGCGAGGAGGACAAGGAGGAAGTGCGAGCCATCCTGGCCGGCGTGGCCGATGAGGCGCAGCCGTTCTTGATCGGCGCGTCCGGGACGCCTCAGGGGTTTGCGCCGGTGGACGTCGAAACGCTCCTGCTGCCGCTTCGACACCACGGCGACACCCATGCGCGCTTACTGGGTTGCTGCGCGCCCCAGGCCGCGCCGCGCTGGCTCGGTCTCGTCGCCGTGGCGCCCCTGGCTCTCCTGACGTTGCGGGCGCTCGAACGCAGGCGCGCGGCGATTGTGGACCCCGCGGAATCGCGCGGCTTTGGGCGCGCGCCGCGCCTGGAGCGCCGCGGACATCTTTTTCATTATTCTTCGAACCGTTGATTCATTATTCTCCGAAGCGTGGCAGCATTTCAGGCCCCGAAGAATCCTATCGACGTAATCGTCCGTTAACCGCGACCGCATTACAATTGAGAGGTTGCATCGTCACGCAACTATCGAACGTTTAGTGTGGGCCGTTCTTCATGCGCAAATTGGCGGAAAGCGGGAGTACGCCGGGGTGAGAACGGCTGTAGCATACGCCATTGACGCTGGACGTCACGAACGACGTCGGCATCAGCGCGTCAAGGTGCGCCTGACCGGCCAATTCATGCGCCAGGACCGGCGGGAGTTCCCCTGCGCGACGATCGACATGTCGCCCGGCGGCATCGCCTTCGAGGCTGAAGCGAGCGGCGAGATCGGCGAGCGAATCATCGCTTATCTCAATCAGGTCGGTCGCGTCGAGGGAACGGTGGCGCGCCATTTCTACGGCGGGTTCGCCATCCAGATGAGATTGCCGCCGCTCAAGCGTGAGAAGCTGGCGGATCAGCTGACCTGGCTGGCGAATCGACAGGTGCTGGGCATGCCCGAGGATCGGCGCCACGAACGCATCGCGCCGCGCAACCGCAATGCGACTTTGATACTGCCGGGCGGTCGCGAATGTCTGGCCCGCCTCATCGACGTCTCGCTTTCCGGCGCGGCGATCACGGTCGACGCAAACCCGTCGATCGGCACGCCGGTCACCTTGGGATCGAGGCCGGCGCAGGTGGTGCGCCAATTCACCGGCGGTCTAGCGGTCGAATTCAACCGCCTGATTCCCGCCGACATGTTCGACGAGGACATTCGGCTCTAGCGGACGTCTGAGGCAAGTGGCCTCGCGCCGGCCGGCGACGACGCCGCGCGCTGCGTGCCGCCCCTCCCGCCCGATCGCGAACTCGGCGACGCCTTTTCCGAGGCGCTCCAAAAGAGCGACGTGGACGGAAGCCGCGTAACGGTCTCTTGACCGTGATTCAAGACGAGGCGCGAGTTCTCGCCGCCAAATCGGGCCAATTAACCCTATTGGCGGCGCGTGGTGTTTCGAAATGGCGCCCGCGCGGCGCCGAAGCGGCCATATCGCCGGCCTCCAGGCCCGAAGCGGCGCCCCCGCGCATACCGCCGCGGCGGCGAAAAGTCTGAATCCCGACCGCTACAATTGTCTGCATTTCCTTCGACCGACGGCAAAACAGCGTCCCTATCGTCCATCCCCAAGGCGATCGAGGACGACGATGATTTCGGGGCTATTCAAATCTTTCACGGTGGCGGCAGCGCTCGCAGGCGTGTTGGCGGCGCTTCAATCGACCCCCTCGGCGAGCGCTTACGACGCCGGTTCCTACGCCGCGCTCGGCGAGCGCACGAGCGTGCCGTGGGGCTGGGTCGACTTCTGCCAGCGCTATGAAGGCGAGTGCGACGGCGGCCCGAAGCAGGCGCGCGACATCGGCCTTTCGGCCAACGCGATCCGGCAAATCGCACGCGTCAACCGATGGGTCAACGCGCATGTCGAGCCCGAGACCGACATGGATCATTGGGGCCTCGCCGATCGCTGGGATTACCCGATCGACGGCAAAGGCGACTGCGAGGATTACGCGCTGCTGAAACGCAAGATGCTGATCGACCTCGGCTTCCCACGCCAGGCTTTGTTGATGACAGTCGTCAAGGACGGCGAGGCGGAAGGCCACGCGATCCTGACCGTCAAGACCGACAAGGGCGAATTCGTTCTCGACAATCTCAACGACGAGATGCGGCCGTGGAACGCGACTGGCTATCGCTTCGTCAAACGCCAGAGCCAGGAAGACCCAAATGTCTGGTTGACCATCGGCGCCCCTGTGGAGGCGCGTCTCTAGCTTCGAAGCCGAGCCTGTCCCCCTGGTTCCGCTTCGCCTCTAGGCCGGCCTTCCCCCCAAGGCCGGCCTCTTTTTTTAGCCGATCGGGACAAGTCCGGCGGCGAAGCGCCGCCAATTGTCGACATAGCGAGTGGCCGATCGCCGCAACGATTCGACGGCCGCGGCGTCGAGCGTACGTGTCGCCTTCGCCGGAGAACCGACGATCAGCGAATGGTCGGGAAACTCCTTTCCCTCGGTGATCAGCGCGCCCGCTCCGACGAGACAGCCGCGGCCGATTTTCGCGCCGTTGAGAATGATCGCGCCCATGCCGACGAGGGCGCCGGCGCCGATCGTGCAGCCATGCAGGATCGCGTTGTGGCCGATCGTGCAATCCTCGCCGATGTCGAGGGGAAAACCCATGTCGGTGTGCAGCGTCGCGCCTTCCTGGACGTTGGTGCGCGCGCCGAGCGAAATCCGTTCGTTGTCGCCGCGCAGGGTCGCGCCAAACCAAACGCCGCAATCCTCGCCGAGGGCGACGTCGCCGATGACGCAAGCGTTCGGCGCAATCCAAAATCGGCCGGCCGGGGGCAGAATGGGTTTGCGTTCGGCGAGGGCGTAGATCGGCATCGCGGCGGGCTCCGGCGGTGAACGCCTCGCATATAGCGCGGCCGGCGCGGATCGCCTATCCCGGCCCGGAGAGTGTTCGCGAGCTCGCTTTCGGGCTCGCGCCAGTTTGTTGCGATATCATCCGTCTTCGATCGGGTTCGCGTCCAAGTACGTTGGAGGCCGTGAAATGCGTTTTGGCTCGCCGGCCCTGGTCATGGGTCTCGTCGCACTCGCCCTGACCTGCGCCGCCACCGTGATCGTGGCGTCCGCGCTTCGCGCGCAAGAGCCGCCGCACCTCGTCGTCGTTACGCTCGGCGCCGATCGGCTCACGCTGCTCAGCACCTACCTCAGGCCGAACTCGCGCCAAGGCGGCGCCATGGACGCGCTCGATCTGGCTGCCTTCCTTCCGGATTTCTCGCCCGCCGGCGACGTAAGCGACATCAACGCGCGCACCGATCTGGCTGAGCGCTTCGCGCGCACCGTGTTCGTGACCGCCAGGCCCGCCAATTCGGGCCTAGACCCGGCAGAGCGGCCCGCCAAACTCTATCAGCGTTTCCTCGCCGCGAACTCCTGGAGCCATCCCGGCGGTCTGATCGCGCGCGCGTTCGTCGCCGGCAGCCCGTTCGAGGGCGACGAGCTCTACTACGTAGAGCCCGACGGCCGCGAATTCGCCGCCCGCTGCCGGCGTCCCGACCCGACGCGCAAGACGCCGAACACCTGCACCTATGATCTCCGGCTCGGCGATCTCGACGTCGAGATGCGCTTCTCCGCGGCGCAGCTCGCGGATTGGTCGAGCCTCAAGGCGGGCGTGCGCGGCCTCATCGAGGCGGCGCGCCGCTAGAGCGCTCGATCAAGAAAATCAGCGCCGAGCGTCAGCGGTCACAGATCCTCGAGATCGAAATCGAGAATCGCCATTTGCAGCGTGAAGGTCTTGCCGGCGGGATCGTCGGCCGAGGCGACGCCGAGGAAATCGTCGCCGTTGTTGATCTCGACCGAGTCTGTCTTCTTGAGGCGTCCGACGACCCGCAGCTTGTCGTTCTCGAACAAGCGGCGCAGATAGTCCTGCAGGACGGCGCGCGCGACGGGAATCTTCGTCTCGAACGAGAACGAGCGGTCGCCGTCCTCGTCGTCCACGACGATCGTGCCAATCTTGCGCTCGCCGAGCGAGACGTCCGCCGCGTCGCTTCCGCGCGAACTCGGCGTTACATTAAGCCCTGGCGCCCCGAAAGAACGGCGCAGATGGGCCCGCAGCTTGAGAATTTCGTCCTTGTCCATGCGCCTCGATCCTCTGGCAGGGGCGAGCCTTTGCCATGAAAGGCCCCTCGCCCGCAAGCGCAGCGCTCCGTCGGCTCAGAGGTCGACCGCCTTATCCGCGAGAATCTGATTCATGTCGCGCGCCGGCTCGGCGCAGCCGGCTTCGCCGACGATGCGCGCGGGAACACCCGCCACTGTCTTGTTGTGCGGCACCGGCGCGAGCACGACCGAGCCCGCCGCGACCCGCGCGCAATGGCCGACTTCGATATTGCCGAGGATCTTCGCGCCCGCGCCGATCAGCACGCCGCGGCGGATCTTCGGATGACGGTCGCCGGTTTCCTTGCCGGTGCCGCCGAGCGTGACGCCCTGCAGGATCGAAACGTCGTCGTCGATGACCGTCGTCTCGCCGACCACAAGACCCGACGCGTGATCGAGGAAGATGCCCTTGCCGATGCGCGCCGCCGGATTGATGTCGACCCCGAAAGCCGCCGAGGCGCGGCTCTGCAAATAGAGCGCGAAATCACGCCGGCCGGAGTGCAGCAGCGCATGGGCGAGCCGGTAGGCCTGCAGAGCGTGAAAGCCCTTGAAGTAGAGCAGCGGCTCCATCACGCGCAGGCACGCGGGATCGCGGTCGACCACCGCGATGATGTCGGCGCGAAACGCCTCGCCGATCGAAGCGTCGCGCGCGACGACGTCCTCGTAGGTCTGACGGATCATGGCGCTTGGCGCATCGGCGTGGTCGAGACGTTCGGCGACGCGATGGACCACGGCGCCCTCGAGCGTGTCGTGATTGAGGATCGCCGTCATCAGGAAGGACGCCAAAGCCGGATCGCCTCGGGCCGCCTCCTCCGCCTCGATGCGGATGCGCGCGAACAGCGGATCGTTGCCGCCGAGCCCGACCAGACGGGCCGTTGAACCATGCGCCATCGAAGCCTCCAGCGGTGGCAAAAAACTATATTAGCATAGGAGCGCGGGACGTTGAAATAGACGGAGCGCCGTCGCATTCACCCCCGCCCGCGTTCGCCCGCCAAGGCGGCGCGGCGCGGCCACATGCGGGCGAAGATCTGGTCGCGCCTGATCCACACGTGCCAGACGACCCCCGCGAAATGTAGCAAGAAGAACGCGCCGATCGTCCAAGCCAGCCAATAATGCGCACGGGCGCCCCAATGCGCGAGCGCCCTGTCCTGCGGGACCACGACGGGCCAATTAAATAGGCCGAACCACGGCGCCTCATGGCCGCCCGCGACCGAATTGATGTAGCCGGTGACGGGCATCGCGATCATCAGGATGTAGAGGGCGAAGTGCGTGGTGTGCGAGGCAGCGCGCGTCAGCAGCCCCAGAGCTTGGGCATAGGGCGGCGCGCCGGCGATCACGCGATAGACGACGCGGAAGGCGGCCAGAACCAGCACCGTCATGCCGAGCGACTTGTGCACGAACAGCAACTCGGAGCGCGACGAGGCGCCGGCCGACAGCAGCGTCGCGACAACTCCGAGCGGGATGGCGAGCAGGATCAACGCCGCGATGATCCAATGAAACGCGCGCTGCGCGCCATCGTAGGAATTCACCGACCGCGAGGCCATGCCAATCTCCGCCGAGACAATCTCCGCCGACCACACCCGGAAAACGGCCGCGTCGTCGTCAGCGCGATAAGGCCGCATATCGGCGGGATTTCGACGTGGCGGCGTCGAACGGTTCAATCCTTCGTGATGAACGAGGCGCCATGCTCCGGCCAGCTTTGCGCTCCCTCACGCGAATTCGCGCGCCGCGGCCCGGTGCTCGGCCATCAGCGCCGCGACGTCGACGCCGACCGGAGCGCCATCGACGACGCGCCACGCGCCGGCGATCATCACCCGATCGGCGCGATGCGCGCCGCACAGGATCAGCGCGGCGAGCGGATCGTGCGCGCCGCTGAAGCGCGGCTCGTCGAGCGTGAACAGCGCGAGGTCGGCCTGATAGCCGGGCGCGATGCGACCGATGTCGTCGCGACCGAGGCAGCGCGCCGAGCCCTCGGTGGCCCAACGCAGCACGTCTCGATGCGTCACCGCCGAGGCGCCGTAACGCAGACGGCCGATCATCAGCGCGTGGCGCAAGGCCTCCATCATGTTGGACGAATTGTTCGAGGCCGATCCGTCCACCCCCAAGCCGACCGCGGCGCCGGCAGTCTCCAGATCGCAGGTCGGGCAAATCCCGGAAGCGAGCACCATGTTGGAGGCCGCGCAATGGCAGACCCCGACGCCGGCGCGCCCCAGCCGGCCGATCTCTTCCGCGTTGAAGTGAATGCCGTGCGCAAGCCACGTGCGCTTCGACATCCAACCGGTCTCCTCCAAGAGATCGACCGGGCGCACGCCGTACATGTCGAGACAGAAGCGCTCCTCGTCCTTGGTCTCGCAGAGATGCGTATGCAACTGGCAGTCGTAACGCTCGGCAAGCCGCGCGGTCTCGCTCATCAGCCGCTTGTCGATCGAGAACGGCGAGCAGGGCGCGAGCGCCACTCGGATTTGCGCGCCGGGGCTGGGATCGTGGAAAAGCTTTAGGACGCGCTCGCTGTCGGCAAGAATCGCGTCGGCGTCCTGCACGACGGAATCGGGCGGCAGGCCGCCTTGCCTCTGGCCGCGGTTCATCGAACCTCGCGTCACCGTCATGCGCAAACCGAGCGCCCGCGCCTCCTCGACCTCGATGTCGACGGCGTTTTCCAGTCCAGCCGGGAAAAGATAATGATGATCGGCCGCCGTGGTGCAGCCCGACAGCATCAATTCGGTCATGGCGAGACGCGCGGCGAGGCGAAGCTGGTTCGGCTTCAGGCGCGCCCAGATCGGATAGAGCGCCATCAGCCAGGGAAACAACTCCTGGTTGATCGCCGCGGGATGGGCGCGGGTCAGCGTCTGGAAGAAATGATGATGGGTGTTGACGAGGCCGGGCAGCACGACGTGGCGGAAGGCGTCGAACGCCGCGTCGACCGGCGTCGCCGGCTCGCGGCCCCGGGCGACCGTCTCGGCGATATGTCCGCCCTCGACGACAAGGCCCCGTTCGGCCCCTGGCGCGAATATGGCGAGGGGGTCCTTGATCCATGTCCGCATGCTTCGTGAGCCCCTTGGCCGCGCGGGTTGACACAGTCGAGCGACACCGTCGTCAATCGAGGGCCGTCGCGCCTCCCTTTAGCCGCATTGCGGCCGGCGAGGATACCACGTTTCGCCAACGCGCAGCGGCCAGTCGCGCGGCGCGCTTGCAGCCAGGTTTGCGAAGGTGTTGACTCCGACCCACCATCGTCGCCTATCGACGGTCCGCGGACGCGAAATTGCAAATTGAGCGCCCGAAGCGAACGGGGCAAAGCCGACGCGAGACAAGGGAGAACGCCCAGTGAATTCCGACGTACGAGAGAAAGCCGACGCGGTCGCCGCCGAGCGCTCGAGGCGAGTGTGGCTGACGCCGCAATCGTGTGACTTCGACGAATTCGTCCGCATGGTCGAGCGCCGGACCGATCCGGCCGACTATCCATTGGCGAGCGCGATTCGCGCCGAAGTGCCTGTATACGACGGCGACGCGATCCGTAAAGCCGCGGGCGAGGAGGCCTCTCGCCAGGCGCTGATGGCCGAATGGGCGGAGGCGATGCTCAGCGGCCCCGGCATCGTCGTCTTCGAGCAGGCCTTCGCCGACCTCGGCGTGGTCGACGCGGCGACGCGAATTTTCCAGGAGATCATCGAGGACCAGCGCCGCGACCAGTCCGGCCGCGGCGACCATTTCGCCAAGCCGGGGGCCAACGACCGCGTGTGGAACGCCCTGGAAAAACTTTGCCTGAGCGCGCCGGAGGTGTTCGCGCGCTATTACGCCAATGAAGCGATCGCCATGGTGTCGCAGGCTTGGCTCGGAGCGGGCTATCAGATCACCTCGCAGGTCAACGTCGTAAATCCAGGCGGCGAGGCGCAGTCCGTCCATCGCGACTACCACATGGGCTTCCAGGCCGCCGATGAAATCGCCGGCTTCCCCGTCCACGCGCATCAGCTTTCGCCGGCGTTGACGCTGCAGGGCGCCGTCGCCCATTGCGATATGCCCGTCGAGACCGGCCCGACGCTCTATCTGCCGTTCTCTCAGAACTTCGTCCCCGGCTATTTCGCCTGGCGCAGGCCGGAATTCATCGCCTATTTCGACGGGCGCCACGTTCAATTGCCGCTCGCCAAGGGCGACGCGGCGTTCTTCAATCCCGCGCTGTTCCACGCGGCCGGCCACAATCGCACTCGCAACGTCAAGCGCATGGCGAACCTCTTGCAGATTTCCTCGCCCTACGGCCGCGCGATGGAATTGGTCAATCGCACGCGCATGGCCAAGGCTCTCTATCCGACATTGCGCGGAATGAACGACCTGACGACGCGCGAGAAGGCCAACGCGGTCGCCGCTTCGGCGGAAGGCTACGCCTTCCCCACCAACCTCGATCGCGATCCGCCGGTCGGAGGCCTCGCGCCGCCGACCCAACAGCGCCTGATGCGCCAAGCGCTCGCGGAAGGCTGGGAGCCCGTCGCTTTCGCCGAGGCGCTCGAGCGCCATGCGCAGCGGCGGATGACCTGAGGGCGCGCGGCGAAGCCGTCCCTCACCCCATCAGCGCCCGATTAGTCGCCCCGCGCGCCCCGACGACCTCGGCGCGGTCGCCGCGGATGATGGCCATTTCAACAACGCCGGTCAGCCCCGAGCCGGCGTCGAGGTTGAGACGGAAACAGCGGATCTGAGCCTCGTGCGAAGCGTCGGGTCGAGCGTCGTTGGGAGTGTGGCCGTGGACGACGAAGAGGCCGCTCCAACCCTGCCCGCCTGGCGCATGGTGGAGGAAGGGCCAGCGCACCCAGGCCCAGTGCCGGTTCTCGTCGAGCCCCCGGAGCGGCGCATTCCACGGCGTGGCGAGAAACGCCTCGAGGTCGACGCGTGGATTGACGCCGGCATGGACGAATAAAATATCGCCCGAGCGCCAGTGCGCCCGCGTGCTCTTCAGCCATTCCGCGACGCGGGACGGGAGCGCGGCGCGAATGGCGCTCAGCAGGGCGTCCGGCCCCGCCCTCGCCGCGCCAAGATCGAGGAACTGGCCGATGACCCGATCGCCGCCGTTCATCATCCAGGTCTCCAAGGCGACGATGGCGTCGCCGCGCGGCGTCGCCGGATCGACGGCGAGGCGCATCATCGTCTCGTGATTGCCCATCAGCGCGATCGTCTCCTCGGCGCCAATCCGCTCGCCCGCGCCGATCGCCAACTCGATCGCGCCGAGGCTGTCCGGGCCGCGGTCGATGAGGTCGCCGAGAAACACGAGCGCGCGTCGCGGCGCGCGCCGTGGCTCGCGCGCGGCTTCGGCAAGGAGGGCGGCGAGCAGATCGGGCCGCCCGTGAACGTCGCCGATCGCGAATATCTCGACGCCGGGCGCCCCCGAACGCGGCAAGACGAAGGCATGGCGGTCGAGGGCGACGGACATGGACGCGTTCCCGTGCGCGGGCTGAAGCGAAGCTGGCGGCGGGACTATCGCGCGCGAGGGCGCTCTTTGCCAGGACCACGTCAAAAGGGCGCTCGCAAGTATTGCTGAGTCTCCGCCACCCCGCGCTAGCATTGCCCCATGTTCCTCTCGTTCTTCGCCGCGCTGCGGCAGGCCCAAGTGCCCGTGACGCCGCGCGAGTATCTCGATCTGATGCGCGCGCTCGACGCCGACCTCGCGGATAAGTCGGTGGACGATTTCTATCGCCTGTCGCGCGCGTTGCTGGTCAAGGACGAGCGCAATCTCGATAAGTTCGACGTCGTCTTCGCCTCGACCTTCAAGGGCGTTCTGTCGCTCGCGCAAGCGGTCGAAAGGGCCGAAATTCCGGCGGAGTGGCTGCGCAAGCTGGTCGTACGCCACCTCTCGCCCGAGGAGCGCGCCGAGATCGAGAAGCTCGGCTTCGATAAGCTCATGGAGACCCTGCGCCAGCGCCTCGCCGAACAGAAGGAGCGCCACCAGGGCGGCTCCAAATGGATCGGCACAGGGGGGACATCGCCCTTCGGGGCCTACGGCGACCATCCCGAGGGCGTGCGCATCGGCCAGGACCGCGGCCGCCGCGGCAGCGCGGTCAAGGTTTGGGATCGCCGGGAATTCAAGGATTTCTCCGGCGACGAGGAACTTGGGCCGCGCAACATCCGCATCGCGCTGCGCCGGCTGCGTCGATTCGCCCGTGAGGGCGCGGACGAAGAACTCGATCTCGACGGCACGATCCGCTCGACCGCCGACAAGGGCTTCATCGACGTGCGCCTACGGCCCGAGCGGCGCAATGCCGTGAAGGTGCTGCTGTTCCTCGACGTCGGAGGATCGATGGACTGGCATGTCGAAGCGGCGGAAAATCTGTTCGCGGCGGCGCGCCTTCAGTTCAAGCGTCTCGAACATTTCTACTTCCACAATTGCCTCTACGAGAGCGTGTGGAAGAACAATCGCCGGCGGTTCGAGGAGCGCACCCCGACGCAAACTCTTCTTAACGCCTACGGCCGCGATCACCGCGTGATCTTCGTCGGCGACGCCGCGATGAGCCCGCATGAAATCCTCGCGCCCGGCGGCTCGGTCGAACATCTCAATCCCGAACCTGGCGAAACGTGGCTCAAACGGGTCGTCGCCGCTTGGCCGCGCAGCGTCTGGATCAATCCGACGCCGAGGGAACAATGGGCCTATTCACATTCGGCGCGCATGATTTCCGCGTTGTTCGAGCAACGCATGTTCCCCCTGACTCCAGACGGCATCGAAGCGGCGATGCGCGCGTTGACCCATTGATCACGTGCGCACGACGAGCACCGAGCATTGCGCGTGACGCACAATGGTCTTGGCGTTGGAGCCGAGAAGATAATCGGACATGACCGGCCGGTGCGACCCCACGACGATCAGGTCGGCGCGCCATTCGGCGGCCTCCCTGAGCAGTTCGTGATAGACGCCGCCGCTGAGCACCGTCGTCGTAACGCGGCCCCTGGGCAGCGGAATCTTTGCGGCGACCTCGGCAAGGGCGACCTGCGCGCGTTTTTCCTGCTCCTCGTCGAAGTCGGCCGGCACATATTCCATGAACGTCGCCGGCAGAAGCGGCTGGACGTTGACGAGGCGCAGCTCTCCGCCGCTCTGATTCGCGAGTTCCAGCGCCTGATCGAGGCCCTTCGGCCTAGCGGCGGGATCGGCCAGATCGACGGCGAGGACAATCCGATGGAACATTGCTCCCTCCTGGTGGCGAGCCGCCCACAACCCGGCGGCGCCCGTTATTTCCATAGGCTGACGGCGATCTTATTGACATTGCGGTTCGTCAAATTCCATTCCGGCGGCAAGTGGCCGCGACTAGTCATTGTTCCGTGACATCGACACCGCTATAAGGGCGCCAAGTTGACCTGGGAACCGAGAATCATGGGCATAGTCGGCGTTATCGAAGACGGCTACAAACCCTCCGACAACGAGCCGTTCATGAATGAACGCCAGAAGGAATACTTCCGGCGCAAGCTTATCGGTTGGCGGGAGTCAATTCTCGCCGAAAGCAAGGAAACTCTCGCGGCGTTGCAGAACGAAAGCGAGAACCACCCAGACATCGCCGACCGGGCCTCTTCCGAGACCGATCGCGCGATCGAACTCCGCGCCCGTGACCGGCAGCGCAAACTGATCGCCAAGATTGAGGCCGCGCTGGCGCGAATCGACGACGGGACCTACGGCTTCTGCATAGAGACAGGCGATCCGATCTCGCTGCGCCGCCTCGATGCGCGGCCGATCGCGACACTGTCGGTCGAGGCCCAGGAACGCCACGAGCGCCGCGAAAAGATCTATCGCGACGAATAGCGGCGCAGCGGACGGGGGACGAACGGCGTCGGGCGGCAAAGGCTCCGCCGGCGGTTACATGTCCCGTCCGAGAAGACGCGCCATTTCGGCTTCCAGCGACTCGAGGTCGGCGAACGGATCGTCGTGCTCCGACTTGGCCGATGATTCCGGCGCGGGAGGTTGCGCGGTCGTATCCGGGCGCGCGGCCGGCGGGCCGCCTTGCGGCGTCGGGGGGATCGGGGGCTGGCCGCCTTGCGGCGCCGGAGGAACCGGCGGCGGCTTGGATGGCCCCTGCGGCGCAGGCGCCCCTGCGGGAGCCGGGCTCGGCGAGGCGGCGGCGGAAGGCGGAGGCGGCGCGGCTGGGAGATCCGGCGGCGGAGGCGTCGGCGTGGCGCGCGCTCTAGCTGCCGGGCCGACGACGATCGGCGGCGGCAGCGGCGGTCGCACATAGGGCGCGGGGCGCGCAGGCGCGCCCATGACCGGCTTCGGCGGCGCGGTCTCACTTTTCACCGTGGCGGGCCTGGCCGGCGGCGGAATGTCGGCCCTGGCCGGGGGCGGTTCGGATCTGTTCAAGACGGGCTCGGTCCTAGCCGAGGCGGGGTCGGGCCTGACCGCGGGCGGCTCGGACCTCGCGGGGGACGCTTCGGGCCTAGCCGGGGGCGGCGACGAAGGTCCCGCGCTCACCGGTGCGCCGGTCCGCACGGCCGGACGCGCGGGCGCTTCCGTCGGCTTGACTGGCGGCGTCTCGATGCGCGGCGGCGGCGGCGCGGGCTCGACGACCGGCGGCGGCGCTTCGAGCGCGACCGTGGGCCCGCCGGCCGGCACGCGGATCGGCACGCCCTTGGCCAAGGCGCCATCTCGGTCGCGCGCCGTGGGCGCGGCGGCGGCGCGTACGATCTGCAATTCGACCAGCACGTCGTTCGGACCGCCGATCATGATGAGGTGCTCGATGTTGTCGCGACGCACGAGGACCAGCTGGCGCTGTCCGTCCAGCGAAAAGGCGTCGACCAGTCCCAACCGCGGCTGGCGCGTGCGGGCGCCGCCGGGAACGCGCAGGCGATGGCCGAAGGCGACGCGATACACGAGGGCGAGGAGCAACGCGATCAGGACCACAAGAGCGGCGATGACGACGATCTGCAACCCTCGATTGTCAGGCGACAACAAATTACTAATCCATTGCATGCGATATCCAGACCCAGGCGACCACGCGCCTTATCAGCTTCTGATCTTTGTCGCCAATAGCGGCGAAAAAGGTCAGTATCAGACCGGAAGGTTTTGTGCGACTCAATGGGTTCGGCGTTTGTATCAAATCGCGAGGGCATGAAAACAGTGGAAAATTCACAAGATGCGAACCGATAGGGTAAAAGCGCCCGCGGCGCCCGGCCGGCCGTCGCCAGTCGAGGGCGCGCGAAACGCCCTGTCGGCGTCTCGAAAACGGCGCGTTGGCGCGGAACGATTCGCGCCGGAAGCGGTCGCTTGCGGCCGCCGTGGAAGGATTGGTTCGACATGATGTCAGCGCCGAGGCCGGCCGCGGTGGACCGTGTCGATCGGGCGGCCAACCCTGGACTGTTGTTGCTGCTCGTCGTCTGCCTCTGCGGCGCTGTTGCGGCGTTCCTGCTGCTGCCGGGAGAATTCGGCGTCAAAGCGATATCTTGGACCATCGCCGCGTTGGCGATCTTCGGCGTTTTTTCTATACTGCTCTTTGCATTCGGCCAGTTGCAGTTCGCGAGCCACGCCGGTCGTTACGACACGACCAAGGCGATCGCCGACAACAACAGCGACGGGCTGATCGTCACCGACGCGGAGTCCCGCATCATCTACGCCAATGACGCCTACCGCGCCCTGTCGGGGGCCGAGGGCGCGGCGGACCTGAAACTCGTCGAAAGGCTGTTCACCGGCGCGCCGGAAGTATCCGAGGCGGTCTACCGGCTGGCGCAGGCGGCGCGCGCGGGCAATCGCGCGGTGGAGGAACTGCGCATGGCGCCGCCGCTCGCCGGCGAAGGCGCGGCGGCCTGGTATCGCATCCGCGTTCGTCCGCTCGAGGGAATCGCCAAGGCGGGCGCGACCCTCTGGACAGTGTCCGACATCACCCGCGAGCGCGAGCGCCACGAAAGCTTCTTTCAAGACCTGCAGCACGCCATCGACTATCTCGACCATGCGCCGGCGGGGTTCTTCTCGGCCGAGCCGGACGGTTCGGTCGCGCACATGAACGCGACCCTGGCGAACTGGCTGGATTACGACATCGCGCAGTTCGCCGCCGGCCAGCTCAAGCTCTCCGACATCGTCGCGGGGGACGGCGCGGCTTTGCTCAGCGTCGTCTCAGGCCGCCCGGGGGAAGTGACGACCGAGCGCTTCGATGTCGACCTCAAGCGCCGGCAAGGCCAGTTCCTGCCCGTCCGCCTGCTGCACCGCGTCGCCTTTTCCAGCACCGGCCTGCCCGGCGCCTCGCGCACCCTGGTGCTCAACCGCGCGCCGAGCGAGGACAGGGGCGAGGATTTGCGCGCCGCCGAGGTCCGGTTCGCCCGCTTCTTCAATTCGACGCCGATGGCGATCGCCTCCATCGATTTGGAGGGCGTCGTTCTGCGCGCCAACGGCGCGTTCGCGCGGCTCGTCCCGCTGGCGCTGAAGGCGAGCCCCGGCGAGGGCCGCCCCTCCATCTACCGCGGCGTCGCCGAGCGCGATCGCGGTTCCTTGCGCGAGGCGATCGCCGCCGCTGGCGAGGGCAAGGGCGACATCGCGCCGGTCGACATCACCTTGGAGGGCGACGGCGCCCGCTCGGCGCGCTTCTTCGTCTCCGCCACCGACCCGCAAGGCGACGAAGGCGCCAGCGCGATCGTCTTCGCGCTCGACACCACCGAACAGCGCACGCTGCAGGAGAACTTCGCCCAGAGCCAGAAGATGCAGGCGATCGGCCAGCTCGCCGGCGGCATCGCGCACGACTTCAACAACGTGCTGACCGCGATCATCGGCTATTCCGATCTTCTGCTCGCCAACCATCGCCCGACCGATCCGTCCTTCCAGGACATCATGCAGATCAAGCAGAACGCCAACCGCGCCGCCGGCCTGGTGCGCCAGCTGCTCGCCTTTTCGCGCCGGCAGACGCTGCGCCCGCAGACGCTGCAGCTCGGCGAAGTGCTGTCGGAACTGCAGATGCTGCTGCGCCGGCTCGTCGGCGAAACCATCGAACTCGACGTCGTGCACGGGCGCGATCTGTGGCTGGTGAAGGCCGATCTCAATCAGTTCGAGCAGGTCATCGTCAATCTCGTCGTCAACGCTCGCGACGCGATGAGCGAGGGCGGCCGCATCGTGCTGCGCACGCGCAACGTCGCCGCCGCGGAATGCGCCGCCTTCAACGAGAAGTCGCTGGCGCCCGCCGAATACGTTCTGATCGAGGTCGAGGACGACGGCCACGGCATTCCCGCCGACGTGCGCGACAAGATCTTCGAGCCCTTCTTCACCACCAAGGAAGTCGGCAAGGGCACCGGCCTCGGCCTTTCCATGGTCTACGGGATCGTCAAGCAGACCGGCGGCTACGTCTTCTGCGAAAGCGAGCCGGGCGTCGGCACGACGTTTCGGATTCTCCTGCCGCGCTACATTCCCGATACGGTCGCCGAGCCCGCCAAGAAGGAAGTCGCCAAACCCGCCGCCGATCTCACCGGACGCGGCGCGATCCTTCTCGTCGAGGACGAGGAGGCGGTGCGCGCCTTCGCCTCGCGCGCCCTCGCCTCGCGCGGCTACACGGTGCTCGAAGCCGACTCGGGCGTGGACGCGCTGCGGGTCGTCGAGTCCGCCGGCGGCGAAATCGACCTGATCGTTTCCGACGTCATCATGCCGGAAATGGACGGCCCGACCATGCTGACCGAGTTGCGGCGGCGCGGACTGAACGCCAAGATCATCTTCGTCTCCGGCTACGCCGACGACGCCTTCGCCAAGAATCTGCCGGAGGGGCAGGAATTCCTCTTCCTGCCCAAGCCCTTCACGCTGAAGCAATTGATCGAGACCGTGAAAAGCGCGATGAACTGACGTCGGCCGGTCGGCGATGGGCGTTTCCAGGTTTTTTTCGAGGTGAGCATGCGTTTCGAAGGCACGGCCAGCTATATCGCCAGCGACGAGTTGAAGACCGCGGTCAATGCGGCGATCCGGCTGGAGCGGCCTTTGCTCATCAAGGGCGAGCCCGGCACCGGCAAGACGCTTCTCGCGCAGGAAATCGCCGAGGCGATCGGCGCGCCGCTGATCGCCTGGCACATCAAATCGACGACGCGGGCGCAGCAGGGCCTCTACGAATACGACGCCGTCTCGCGCCTGCGCGACTCCCAGCTCGGCGACGCGCGCGTCTCCGACATCCGCAACTACATCCGGCACGGCAAGCTATGGGAGGCCTTCACGGCGCCCGAGCGCCCGGTGCTGCTGATCGACGAGATCGACAAGGCCGATATCGAATTCCCCAACGATCTGCTGCTCGAGCTCGATCGCATGGAGTTCCACGTCTACGAGACCGGCGAGACGGTGCGCGCGGCGCGGCGGCCGATCGTCGTCATCACCTCGAACAACGAGAAGGAACTGCCGGACGCGTTTCTTCGCCGATGCTTCTTCCACTACATCCGCTTTCCCGACACCGACACGATGCGCGCGATCGTCGAGGCCCATTATCCCGGCATCAAGCCGCGCCTGATCGAGGAAGCCTTGCGCATGTTTTTCGCCCTGCGCGAGACGCCCGGCTTGAAGAAGAAGCCGACCACGTCCGAACTTTTGGACTGGCTGAAACTGCTGCTCAGCGAGGACATCTCGCCCGAGACCTTGCGCGAGCGCGACCCCAAGAAGCTCATCCCGCCGCTGCACGGCGCCCTGCTGAAGAACGAACAGGACGTGCACCTCTTCGAACGCCTGGCTTTCCTCAATCGCCGCGAACGCACGTCGTAACGGGCTCGCGCTTCGGCTCGGCTCGATCCTAGGTTCGCCCCATGCGCCGCCTGCTGCTGCTCCGACACGCCAAGGCCATCCCGTCCACCGGGCGCCACGACTTCGACCGCGCCTTGATCGAGCGCGGGCGGCGCGACGCCGCCGGGATCGCAGCCTTCATCGCCGAGACCGACCTGATCCCCGATCTCGTGATCTATTCCAGCGCCGAGCGCACGCGGGAGACCGCGGCGATCGTCCTGAAGGCATGGCCGCGCCGCGTCCAATCGCGCGCCGAGCCGGGGCTCTACGACGCGGCGCGGCAGGCGATCCACGCGATCGTTCACGCGCTTCCCGATACGGCGGCGAGCGTGATGCTCGTCGGCCACAATCCCGGCATCGCCGATCTCGCCAACCATCTGGTCGGTCGGGGCGCCAAGCACGACAGGCTGCGCATGGCCGCCAAATTCCCGACGTCCGGCCTGGCGGTTGTCGAATTCGCTGGGGACCACTGGCGCGACGCCGAGCCGGGGGCGGCGCTGCTCGCGCGGTTCGTCACGCCAGATGATCTGGGGGCGCGAAGCGGGTGAGCGGGAGAATCGCGCGCGCGGAGCCGGTCGAGTTGCGCTGATCCAGCGCGCCGACGCCCCGCAGGCGGCTGACCTCGCTGCAGCGGTTCGCCATGCGGACACCATAGCCCGCCCCCGAACCTCTCCAGTTTGCGGGCGAAGCCGGTCGCCTCGCCAGCGATCGATCGCAGAAAGCCAAACCGTGTCTCCCCCCACGCAAGATCAACGGCCTAGGCGCCGTTTTCGGTCCCGCTGAACCCGCCGCGCCCGGGTCCGGAATGGACCGCATCGACGAGGCGCCCCCAACACCGTGATCCCCGGACTTCGACACGCTTCGGACTCTCTCTTATAAGAGAGATTGTCCCTTACTAGGAACCCGCCATGAAGCGTGAACTGATCGAGATTGAGATCGATATCGAGGTCTATAAGGCGATCGAAGCCCAGCGCCTCTCGTTCGATGAGAGCAAGAACGACATCCTGCGACGGCAGTTTGGGATCGGCCGAGGATCGCAAATGCTCACCCAGCCCCCTGCCGCGTTCGCTCCACCTCGCGAAAAGAGGCAACGCAGGTCTGGCCAATACTCCGTTTCCTGGACCGGTGGTCAAGCGGCCGGCACGAGCTTGAAGGATGTCCTGAAGACGACAATTTTGGCGTTGGAGGAACGAAGCCCGGGTTTCATTGAAATTCTTGCCCGGCATAGGACCCCGCGTGGGCGAAGAATAGTCGCAAGCAAGCCAGAAGAGCTGTATCCAGGAAATCCACAACTTGTTGAGCAGGGCGCCGAGCGGTTGGATTCGCGTTGGTGGTTCGACACAAACGTATCAACCGGGCAGTGCCAAACGTATCTCAACGTGATCGGCGATTTAGCCGCAGCGGGAGCGGTCAAGTTGGAGAAACTGCGATGAACAGGGATCGCGCGCTTGCAGAACTTGGCGCCTCCGCCAGCGAGGTTCGTTCGCGCGGGGTGCGCGCGCTTTATCTCTTTGGGTCGACCGCGCGCGACGCCGCCGGTCCCGCCAGTGACGTCGACGTCTTCCTCGACTACGACAGCAACTCGCGTTTCAACGCCTTCGATCTCATCGACGTCAAGGCGATTCTCGAAAAGCGGCTCGGCGCGCCGGTCGACTTGACGACGCGCGACGGCCTCCATCCCCAACTGCGCGAAAGCATCGAGCGCCACGCGATCCGGGTCTTTTGATGGCGAGGAACCTCGCCGTCGCATGCGACGACATTCTGACCGCGATCGATCATGTCGAAGAGACGACCGGCGCGATGAGCTTGGAGCTATTCGCCTCCGACTGGCGCGCCCGCTATATCGTCGAGCGGGCGCTGCTCATCATTTCCGAGGCCAGCCGCGCCATTCCCAATTCCCTCAAGACCCAACACGCCGAGATCCGATGGGTCGGCGTGCGCGACATCGGCAATGTGCTGCGCCACCAATACGCGACGCTTTCTGCGCCCCTCATCTGGAATGTCATTCAAGATGAGCTGCCGCGCCTGCGACGCGCAATCGCAGACATCCGAACGAAGGTCGGGCGCTAAAGCGCTTTGCATTTAGGTTGAACCGGCCCCGCCGTCTTCGCGAGCGAAGCGTGGCGATCCAGACTAATATAAGCCGCCGCCGCAATCCCAAAGTCTGGATGGCTTCGCGTTGCTCGCCAGGACGGCTGAGGCTTGATTCGACCTGAAAGCAACGCGCGCTAGGTGTCGTCTAGGCGCCGCTCCTCACTCCGCCGCCTTCGCCCGCAGCCCCTGCTCCACCGCGGCCAGCGCATCGGCGGCCTTCGCGCCGTCCGGGCCGCCGGCTTGCGCCATGTCGGGGCGGCCGCCGCCGCCTTTGCCCCCTAGCGCGGCGGAGCCGAGGCGGACGAGATCGACGGCGTTGAAGCGGCTCGTCAGGTCGGGCGTCACGGCGACGACGAGGCTCGCCTTGCCGTCCTCGCTGACCGCGACGATCGCGACGACGCCGGAGCCGATGGTCTGCTTGGCTTCGTCGGCGAGCGATTTCAGATCCTTCATTTCGACGCCGGCGACCTCGCGGGCGTAGAATTTGACGCCGCCGACGTCCCGCACGACATCGGCATTCCCCGCGGCGCCGCCGCCCATCGCCAGCTTGCGGCGGGCGTCGGCGAGTTCGCGTTCCAGCTTCTTCTTGTCCTCGATGAGCGCTTCAAGGCGCCCGGCCGCTTCCGAGGCGGGCGCCCGCAAGAGCGCGGCAAGTTCGGCGAAGGCGCGCGAATCCTCGGTCAGGCGCTTGCGCGCGCCCTCGCGGGTCTTCGCCTCGATGCGGCGCACGCCGGCGGCGACGGCGCTCTCGCCGATGATCGAGACGAGGCCGATGTCGCCGGTGCGCGCGACATGGGCGCCGCCGCACAATTCCACGGAATAGGGGCGCGGGCCGTTGGCGCCGTCGATCGTTCCCATCGAGACGACGCGCACCTCGTCGCCGTATTTCTCGCCGAACAGAGCCCGGGCGCCCGATTCGCGCGCCTCCTCGATGCCCATCAGGCGGGTGACCACCGGCTCGTTGTCGAGGACGACGCGATTGGCGATGTCCTCGACCGCGGCGATCTCTTGCGGCGTGATCGGCTTGGGGTGGGCGATGTCGAAGCGCAGGCGGTCCGCCGAGACGAGCGAGCCCTTTTGCGCGACATGGTCGCCGAGCACGATGCGCAACGCCTCGTGCAGGAGATGGGTGGCCGAATGGTTGGCTCGGATCGCCGAGCGCGCCTCGTGATCGACCTTCAGCTCCAGCGCCATGCCGGCCCGCAGCGTCCCCTCCGCCACTTCGATTTCATGGACGAAGAGATCGCCGAGCTTCTTCTTGGTGTCGAGGACCCGGGCGCGAAACCCCGGCGCGGCGATCACGCCGACGTCGCCGACCTGGCCGCCCGATTCGCCGTAGAACGGCGTCTGGTTGAGAATGAGCCATCCCGTCTCGCCGGCGCCGAGCGCGGCGACTTCCGCGCCGTCGCGGACGAGCGCCTCGGCGACGCCCTCCGCGACTTCCGTCTCGTAGCCGAGAAACTCGGTCGCGCCGATGCGTTCGCGCAAGCCGAACCAGACGGTCTCCGTCGCCGCCTCGCCCGAGCCGGACCAGGCCCGGCGCGCTTCGGCGCGCTGGCGCTCCATCGCCGAGGCGAAGCCGTCGACGTCGACGCCCATGCCGCGCGCCCGCAGCGCGTCCTGCGTCAGGTCGAGCGGAAAACCGAAGGTGTCGTAGAGCTTGAAGGCGACCTCGCCGGCGAGCCTGGCTCCGGGCTGAAGACCGCGCGTCTCGTCCTCGAGAATCGCAAGGCCGCGCGTCAGGGTGGTGCGGAAGCGCGTTTCCTCGAGCTTCAAGGTCTCGGCGATCAAGGCTTCGGCGCGCAGCAATTCGGGATAGGCCGGCCCCATCTCCCGCGTCAGCGCCGGGACGAGGCGCCACATCAGCGGCTCGCGCGCGCCGATGAGCTGCGCATGGCGCATCGCGCGGCGCATGATGCGGCGCAGCACGTAGCCGCGCCCCTCGTTCGACGGCAGCACCCCGTCGGCGACGAGGAACGAGGCGGCGCGCAAGTGGTCGGCGATGACGCGGTGCGAGATCTTGTGCGGCCCGTCGGCATCGACGCCGCTCGCCTCGGCGCTGGCGCGGATGAGGGCGCGCATCAGGTCGATGTCGTAATTGTCGTGCTTGCCCTGCAACACCGCGGCGATGCGCTCGAGCCCCATGCCGGTGTCGATCGAGGGGCGCGGCAGCCTGACCCGCTCGCCACCGGGCAAGGTCTCGAATTGCATGAACACGAGATTCCAGATCTCGACGAAGCGATCGCCGTCCGCGTCCGGACTGCCGGGAGGCCCGCCGGGGATCGATTCGCCATGGTCGTAGAAGATTTCCGAACACGGCCCGCACGGGCCGGTGTCGCCCATGGCCCAGAAATTATCCGAGGTGGCGATGCGGACGATGCGCTCGTCGGCAAGGCCCGCGACGCGCTTCCACAAATCGTAGGCGTCGTCGTCGTCGTGATAGACGGTGACCCAGAGCCGGTCCTTGGACAGGCCGAACTCCTTGGTGATCAGCGACCACGCGAGTTCGATCGCCAGCGGCTTGAAATAGTCGCCGAACGAAAAATTGCCGAGCATCTCGAAGAAGGTGTGATGGCGCGCGGTATAGCCGACGTTGTCGAGGTCGTTGTGCTTGCCGCCGGCGCGCACGCATTTTTGCGCGGTCGTGGCGCGGTTGTAGGGCCGCTTCTCGACGCCGGTGAAGACGTTCTTGAACTGGACCATTCCGGCGTTGGTGAACATCAACGTCGGATCGTTGCGCGGCACGAGCGAGCTCGAGGGCACGATCTCGTGGCCGTTCCTGGCGAAGAATTGCAGGAAACTCGATCGGATCTCGTTGACGCCGCTCATGTACGCTTGGCCCCGGGGCTAGACACTCTCCGCAGCGTTCTAGAGCATGACGAAGGAAAGGCAAACCCGCGGCGACGGCATGTCCGGGCCAGGCGGGCGGCCCGAAGCGCCTTGTACGCCACGAGCCGCCATGCGACGCGGCCGCGCCTGCCTTAAGCCTGCGCGGCCGCGCGCTTCGCCGCGCGGCGCCTCATCGTCTCTTTGGCGGGTGGGCGCGCTTTCGGGGGGACGCCGCGCGCCCAGAAGAGACGCTTCAGGCGTCGGCGTCGTTCGCTTCGGCGGGATCGACGTTGTCGAGGATGCGCTCGGCGATCAGTCCGGAATTCTCGCGGATCGACTTTTCGATGCGACCGGCGATTTCCGGATTGGTCTTCAGATAGGCCTTGGCGTTCTCGCGGCCCTGGCCGAGGCGCGTGCTGTCGAAGGAGAACCACGCGCCGGACTTCTCGACGACGCCGGCCTTGACGCCGAGGTCGATCAGTTCGCCGTTCTTGGAGACGCCCTCGCCGTACATGATGTCGAATTCGACCTGCTTGAACGGCGGCGCGACCTTGTTCTTGACGACCTTGACGCGGGTCTGGTTGCCGACGACCTCCTCGCGGTCCTTGATCGCGCCGATGCGGCGGATGTCGAGACGCACCGAGGCATAGAACTTCAGCGCGTTGCCGCCCGTCGTGGTCTCGGGCGAACCGTACATGACGCCGATCTTCATGCGGATCTGGTTGATGAAGATGACCATGGTGTTGGAGCGCGAGATCGACGCGGTGAGCTTGCGCAAGGCCTGGCTCATCAGGCGCGCCTGCAGGCCCGGCTGCGCGTCGCCCATCTCGCCCTCGATTTCGGCGCGCGGGGTCAGCGCTGCGACCGAATCGATCACCAGCACGTCGATGGCGCCGGAGCGCACCAATGTATCCGTGATTTCGAGCGCCTGCTCGCCGGTGTCCGGCTGGGAGATCAGGAGATCCTCGAGATTGACGCCGAGCTTGCGGGCATAGACGGGATCGAGCGCGTGCTCGGCGTCGACGAAGGCGCAGACGCCGCCCTTCTTCTGCGCCTCGGCGATGACATGCAGCGTCAGCGTCGTCTTGCCCGAGGATTCCGGACCGTAGATTTCGATCACCCGGCCGCGCGGCAGGCCGCCGACCCCCAGCGCGATGTCGAGACCGAGCGAACCCGTCGGGATCGTCTCGATCTCCACCGCCTTCTGGTTCTTGCCCAGGCGCATGATCGAGCCTTTGCCGAACGCGCGTTCGATTTGCGACAACGCGGCGTCGAGCGCCTTGGTCTTGTCCACGAAAGTTCCTTCCACGACGCGAAGATTGGGTTGGCTCACGGCTGACATCCTTCTCTCACGGTCGGCGCTCTCGAAGCAACTGGCCTCGGCGACCCCCTCGAAAAGAGATATGTGCACGGTTTGTTCTCATGCGCAAGTTCTTTTTCTGTTCTTTTCGCCGATAGTGCCGCGCGCGGCACACTGGACCAATTGCGAGACCAAAACTACGTACATGCGGTCCGTCCTGCCGACATGCTGCCGGAGCGCGCAACATGATAATTTTGCTCTCGGCCGCGCGGCTTCCGCCCTCTAACGCGCGAGAAGGCCACAGGTGGTGGCTTGCGCTACCATGCCATTTTCATTGAGGCTCACGCCTCTTGGCGACGGGGGGGTCACACCATCAATCACCCAGCGATAAGTCCTGAATATAACTCGACGTTGTATCCGGATTGTCCGCCTTGATCATCAACTGTGCATTTGCATCTCACACGGTCGCCGACCGCGAGCTTAGTGAACCGAGTTGTTTGCGCACAGTCCTCGCGACGAAAGACCGCTTCGCCACCCGAATCTAATTTGATCAGGCCGAAAGTGGCGCTCAGTGACCTGATCGCACCAAGGTAGCGTTTTTCACTTGGCGGCTCACCTTGGCCCTCGGTCTCAATTTCCGCAACAGGTTTTACATTTTGAGCAACCGGACCTTTATCGCTCCTCTGACCAATATCAAATTGGACGATAGTGCCTTCACCTAGAACAACAAAGTCGCTTTTCCCAATCCAAGTCCCTCGATGAAAGAAATAGTTGGTTCCTACAACATCCACAAACGCGTAGTTGTGGTGGATTTGGGTTAGCCGCCCCCGATTTGGAAGAGGTTCTATACCTCCGACCTCCTCGGGCGCGTCAGACCCGTCAGCTTCAGCAGAAGGCGCAACGGCTCCGCCCGCATTAGGAATGATCAGCGCGCTTGGAAACGGCAGCCACTTTTCAACCTCGGCAAGGCGCTTTGATTCGGACAGTCCGTGAAATTCTCTCCTCAACGCTGGAAAGCATCTTCTCGCGTGATTTAAGTTCCGTATTGTCCGATGATCAATCAGAGCGCCCGACGCGCCATCGAAAATCGTTCTTGCATTCTCAAGACAGCGGAGCGCGCCTTCACAATTGCCGGCGTTGGCGAGGCTCTCCGCTCTCCGGACCTCGTTTTGTAAAGATAGATCAAGATGTATTCTTCGAATGCGTGACGGCTGCTTTTCGATATTGGGGATAGCACTTAACCGTTCTGCCGCCTCATCGAAACGCCTCAGATATTGCAACACTCGCGCACATTCGAGTTTGACAGAAACTGCCGAAGGCGCAAGTTTTTCAGCTTCAAGTAGCTGAGCCAACGCGCCATCTTGATCACCAAGGCTTCTCGAAAGGAAGCCGCCGTACCACATGCGAAGCGGCGCCCGTTCCGGAGCAAGGGAAATTGCGCCTTCGTAAGCCGCAGCGGCTGCGAATACGTCGCCTTGCGCCACGTTAAACATGGCTTTGACTCGATGTACCTCGAAATAATTTGGAGATAAGTCGTCGGCCTTTTCTATTTCGGACTCCGCACCACTAAAGTCGCCCTTAAACAAACACTCGATTGCTCTCGTTAGAAATTTCGCAACAATATAATCGTCTTTATCACGGATAAATACATTGTTAAGATCAAATATATCGATTCCAGATCTAGCTGCAAATTCCTCTCGCGCTGACCGCAGTTCGTTTTGCCTTCGTATTAGCCTCTTTTGCTCATCAGCATCTGGCCGAATAAATTTCTGCATATACATTCTCGCCAGCGGGCTGAGATTATACCGGTCTTCCTCCTCGGTGCTCCTTCCCCGCTCTGTCGTGACTAAATTTGACGTTATCAATACGGAAAGAGCCCCCTGAATACTGATGCTATCCAGTTCTGTAAAAAACGCCAAACTCGCGACCGACTGGTGACCGCTCACACTCGATAGAGTTCTTGCTACCGTCTTCGAGTCGGAAGATAAGCTACTGAAGACATTCTGTAGACAAAATTGCAGGAAAACGGTCGGATTGCTTATTAAAACAGTCGGCCGCTTTCCAACCCGGACGCTTTGGATAAACCACTTAATAAATAACGTGTTGTTGTGCAATTTTTCACAATACTCTCCTATAGTGTTGGCTGGGGTAGTTGCGAAGTCGTTTACGCCAAGCACTTGCGCTGCTCGACGAAAATAGAACGCCGCTTCCTTTTTGTTGAACGGGAGCAGCGATATCGGGAAGTCAAATGCGCCAAGGGCGACTCTCGTTGTAAACAAGATGCGGCTATTCTTTGGAATATTGCTAACAAGATACCTTATATTGTGGTCTATGACCGTTTCAAGATTGTCTATCACCAGCAGTATTTTGTTATTGGTCAGGTGAGTTATTAAGTCGTCGAGTGCCTCTGTTCCAGTCTGTCTACCCAAAGGCTCGGCAGCACTTTCAATTATACCGATTGACGATGCTATTGCGCCTTCAATCACCCGTATTTCGTTAACGGTGAGCTTTGTCGTCTTTGCCGTTGTCCAGACAATCGCATCCAATCCGGATTGGCCGTCATCCAGAAGGTCGTAACAGGCCTTCAGCGCGAGCGCCGTCTTGCCCAATCCGCCCTCTCCAACGACGGTTACGACGGGATACGAGCCTGTAAGTGCTTTCTTCAGATCGCTCAATTCCTTTTCCCGACCAACGAAACCAGTATCATCGAATTCTGGTTGGGGTAGGTTGTGCAAAATCTTGGTAGTGTCATCTCTGGAGTTGGGTATAGTGAGGGTGGACGCAAATTCCGGATCGCGCTCCAGGGCGCGCAAGTTGGTTCTGAGGTTTCCCCAAAGTGACTTATGTGAACGTGCTAGCGCAAATCCAAGATCGGATACTCGCATTAAGTCGTCGTACTCGAGCGGACGCGAATGCATAACACGATTACGAATTGGAATTAACGCTTCAAGTCCAAAATATAATTTCCGGATATACGACTTGGCTGAAGCGTCCAACTCCGCGTCGTGTGATTTTATTAGCTGTATTACATCACCTAGATCCAATTAATCTAGCAATTCCGCTATATGTGGTGTTTCGTTGGGGTTGTCCTTTGAAAACCGCTCGCTGCTTTTATTAAAAAGTAACTCAGGGAGAAATTTGTCCTCTCTCACAATAGGAATTATGTGCAAAACGAGAAAATCTCTCAGGTCGACTTCCAGGGCGGAAATCAACGCAAACATTGTAAGTCGTTGAATTGAATGCGCCATTGTTCTTCCCGGATGCTTTGACCTATATGCAGCCAACTCGTATGCGCGCCATCGGCCGAGACCTCCGCCGGCGATGACAGGGCTTGAGGAAGTTTGTCGATTTATCCTTGCCTTGGCAATGCCAGACGTTCTCCGGATGCGGTCTTCGCGCAACCCGAACTGAGATCGCCGCGAGAGATCGCCGCGAGAAAAGGTCTCAAATGCGATTCGTGAAGCTTGTTCTTCGTGGGTGGCAGTTTGGCCTCGCGCACGGGATCGCCGGCGGGCGGCGACCGCCGCGGCGCCCCGCGTTCAGGCGACCGCCGCGCCGCTCTCCTCGAGCTTGCGCACGACGGCCCGGTTCCGCCCGCCGCGCTTGGCGGAATAGAGGGCGGCGTCGGCGGCGGCGATCAGGCGCTCGGGATTGAAATCCCGGCCGATCGCCACGATGCCGCCGATGCTCAGGGTGACGTGATCCGACACCGTCGAGGCGGAATGGGGAATGCGCAGCCCCTCGACGGAATTCCGCAACCGTTCGGCGATCAGCATCGCCCCCGATAGCCGCGTGTTGGGCATGACGACGATGAATTCCTCGCCGCCGTAGCGCGCGGCGAAATCCGCTTCGCGCCAAAGCGTCGCGGCGATCGAGCGGGCGACGGCCTGCAGGCATTCGTCGCCCTTCTGATGACCGTTGGTGTCGTTGTAGAGCTTGAAGCAATCGACGTCGATCATCAGCAGCGACAGCGGCAGTTGCTCGCGGAGGGCTCGGCGGGTCTCCTCGGCCAGCCGGACATCGAAACTTCGCCGGTTGGCCAATCCGGTCAGGCCGTCGCGAGCCGCCAGCGCCTCGAGATCGGTCTGCGCCTGTTTTTGCACGGTGATGTCGCGCAGCGTTTCCACCACCGCGATCAGATCGCCGGATTCGTCGTAGATCGGGCCGGCGTCGATCGCCAGATACAGCCGATGGCCGACCTTGGGCATGACGCACCAGTTTTCCGCGGAGACGCCGAAGTCGGTCAAGCCGTAGCTGCCGCCCGACGCATAAAGCGCGCTGATTTCGGTGAAGCGGCGCTCGAGCACGAGATCGGCCAGGCATGGCCGGCGCTCGGCGTAGAAGCCGCGCCAGTGCTCCGCCGTGCCGATGACGTCGGCGGCGCGCACTCCAGTCAATCGCTCGCAAGCCTTGTTCCAGATCAAGACGCGCGAATTGGCGCCGATCACGAATGTAGGGACGACGAGATGCTCCATCAGGCTTATCGCGAAGCCATGGTCCCTCTGCGGAATGGTCCGCGCAATCGCGTGCTTCTTCTGGAACGCGTTCATGGGGAGAATGGATGCGCAAAAATAAGTTAAGGATCATTCAAAAGCGCGGCAATTTTTGCTGTGAACCCTACGTAAACAGCGCCCGAGGCGCGCTTACAGGCCGAACGCCGTCAACCCGGGCTGGTCGAGCGGGCGCGGGCCCGGCGCGTCCCACAGGAACTTGCGCTGTTCGGCCTCGATCGCGAGATCGTTGATCGAAGCGTGGCGCGCGCGCATCAGACCCTGCGCGTCGAACACCCAATTCTCATTGCCGTAGGAGCGGAACCACTGGCCGCGCTCGTCATGCCATTCGTAGGCGAAGCGCACCGCGATGCGGTCCTCGCGAAAAGCCCAGAGTTCCTTGATCAAGCGATAATCGAGTTCCTTCGCCCATTTGCGGGTGAGGAAAGCGACGATCGCCTCGCGCCCCTGGAAGAATTCGACCCGATTGCGCCAGACGCTGTCGGGCGTATAGGCGAGCGCGACGCGTTCGGGGTCCCTGGTGTTCCAGGCGTCCTCCGCGGCGCGCACCTTGCGGATCGCGCTTTCGTGGGTGAAGGGCGGCAGCGGCGGACGATCGGCGGACAATCGCGCTCTCCCTGATCGCGGCGAGGCCGGATATGGGGCCGCGCGAGGGGATGTCAAGGCGTCGGCGCCGGTCCGCCGGCCGCCTCGTAGACATCGTAGAAATCCGCCCTCCCCGCGGCATGGGCGATCCGCCGATAGGAGCGCTTCAGCACGGCGTCGACGATCGTCCAGCGATCCTTCTGCTCGCAGACGTAATGAATGCGCCGATCGGCGACGACGAGGTAGCGCGGCGCGGCAGCGAGGATTTCCTCGAGAAGGCCGGGGCCCTTGCGCTGAAAGTCGCAGAGCGTGTGGCCAGGATAGAAATATTTCGTCGGCGGCGACAGTTCGAGTTCGCCGTAGAGCCAGGCGCCGCGATTGACGACATAGAGCTTGTCGCCGCTCGTCGGGCCGCTCGCCCGGATCGCCGCCGCGGCCGCCGCGAGCGCGCCGCTCTCCTGGCGCGCCGAGAGGTCGTTGCCGGGAATGGCGAGCGCCAGCGCGACCGTCGCCGCGGCGAGCGCGCCGAGGCGGATCGCCGGGGGGATGCGGCCGAGTTCCGGCGCGCCGCGGGTGAGGCACAGCCCAGCCAGCAGCAGGCCCGGCGCGAGCGTCGGGCCGACGTAGGTGATCGCGATCGCGCGTTGCGCCAGGATCGACAAGGCCGCGAACGCGAACCAGAGCTCGAGCGCGCCGAGCGGAACGCCGGGCAGCGCCTTGGCCAAGGCGCGCCGCCGGAGCAACGCGAGGCAAGCGAGGCCGAAGATCGCGGCGATGCTCTTCTGCACGAGCAAGAAGCGGCCGACCCCGCCGAGCAGGGAGACGCCCTCGCTCGCGCTCGCCGGACGGCTCAACGCCGCCAGCACCGCGTCGTCGACGAGCGCTTGCGCGGCGCCATGGCTGGCGAAATAGACGAGAAAGCCAAGCGGGACGATCGCCGCGGCCATTGCGAAGGCGAGCGCCGTCGCGCCGCGCCGTTCGGCGCCGTCGGGCGCGCTCACAAGGATGAGCAGCAGGGCGACGGCCTCGAAGCCGGCGGTCTGCTTGACGACGCCCGCCGCGCCGATCAGGAGCCCCGCCAGCGCCGCGCGCTTTATCGCATTCAGCCGCGAGAGCGCGGCGAGAAAGGCGAGAATGGTCAGCGCGCCGAGCGGGCAATAGGCGTCGTTGGCGGTGACCGCTTCGGAGAGGATGGGGTAGAGGATCGCCGCGAAGAGGCCGAGCGCCGGGCCGTTGAGGCGACGGGCGAGAAAGAACAGCGCCGTGGCGGCGAGCGCGTCGAACGCCACCGCGACCGCCCGCAGCGAATCGAGGCTCGGCCCCAGCAGGGTCTGAGCGGCGGCGAGGATGGCGAAGAACCCCGGCGGTTTGACGTCGAAGGCGCCGGCATAAGGCAAGACGCCGCGCGTCCAGAGATGCGCGACCTCGACGTAGAAGGCGTCGTCGAGACCGTCCATGCGGCGCAGCGGCAGGCGGACGAGAAGCGTCCACGCCAGCGCCGCGCCATAGGCCGCCAGCGCCGCCGCGACGGGACGGTCGCCGATCCGGCGCGCCAGGGAGAATGTGGAGCGCGCCCGCGAAGGCGGCATTGAGTCCGCGACAGACGTCATCGGGCGATCCAGGCGAACGGCGTGACGGGCAGACTAAGCGCGAAATCGTGAAGCGCCCGTAAAGGGGCTGGTTCCCTCCGCTTTGATCCCGGCAAAATTCTCGATGAACGCCGAATGGTAAGGGAGCGGCGGTTGCAATCGCCGCGCAATCATGGTCGCGTCGCGTGGGACCGTCCCGCAGCCCAACAAGGAATCCTCATGTTGCCCGGATCACTCGCCCTCGCCTTCGCCGCCGCGTTTTCCGGCGCTGCGCTCTATGTCAATCTGGTCGAGCAGCCGGCGCGCCTGGCGCTCGACGATCAGGCCATTCTCAACGAATGGACGCCGAGCGACCGGCGCGGCGTCGCGCTGCTGGCGGGCCTGTCGCTGCTCTCGGCGGCGCTCGGCCTCATCGCCTATTTCGCCAGCCAGGATGTGCGCTGGGCGATCGGCGCGCTGATCATCATCCTGAGCTGGCCCTATACATTCTTCGCCATGGCGCCCCTCAACGACCAGATCCTCACCCTCGCGCCGCGCGACATCGGCGCGGCGCGCGTTCTGGTGCGCCAATGGGGCTTGCTCGAATACGGCCAGACCGCCATCGGCGTCGCCGCCTGCGTGGCGTATCTGTGGGCGCTGTGAGAAAAACGCGCCGGGCCGCGCCGCGATCGCGACGTGGACAATGCGCGCTCCAACTTGGTACAAACCGCCATGCTCGACGCGCCTGCCCGCTCCTCCCTGCTCGCCCGCGCGCGGCGTGACGTCGTCGACAACCTGCGCTTCTTCTCGGCGTTGCCGATCCCGTCGCGCGATGCGGGCCAAGACGCGCGGCTGGACCTCGCGCGCATCGCCTGGGCGACGCCGATCGCGGGCGCGGCGATCGGCGCCATCGGCGCGCTGGCGCTCGCCATCGCGGCCCTCTTGCGCCTGTCGCCGTTCCTCGGCGCGGCCTTCGCCGTGGCGACGCTGGCGCTCGTCACCGGCGCGTTGCACGAGGACGGCCTCGCCGACGTCGCCGACGGCTTCGGCGGCGGCCGCACGCGCGAAGCCAAGCTCGCGATCATGCGCGACAGCCGCATCGGCGCATTCGGCGCGGTCGCTTTGGTCCTTTCGCTGATCCTGCGCGTCGGCGCGGTGGCGGCGCTGGCGCGCGTCGGCCTCGGCGCCGCCGCGGCGGGGCTGATCCTTTCTGGCGCCGCCTCCCGGGCGGGCGCGCTCGTTCCCTTGGCGCTGCTCCCCCCCGCCCGCCCCGATGGCGCCGGCGCCAGCGCCGGCCGCCTCGAGACGACCTACCTGATCGCGGCCGGCCTGACCCTGGCCTGCCTCGCGTTTATCCTCGGGCTCGCGGCGCTCGGCGTCGCGCGCGCTGTGCTGGCCTGTGGGCTCGCCGCCGCGGCGGCCTGGGCCATGAGCGCGCTGGCGCGCCGCCAGGTCGGCGGCCAGACCGGCGACGTCGCCGGCGCCGCGCAGCAGGCGGCCGAAATCGCCTGTCTTTGCGCTCTTCTCATCGGGGGCCGCACGCCTTAAAACAAGGGATGAACTATACCGCTCCGCCTGCCCTGACCCCTTGCGTGAAAATCTGCGTCGTCGATCCCGGTTCGGGGTTGTGCATTGGTTGCGGCCGGACGGTCGCCGAGATCGCGATGTGGGGCGAACTCGACGCCGAAGCGCGGGGCTCGATCATGGCAGGGTTGGAGCAACGTCTGAAGGCGGCGCGCTCGCGCGGGGCGCGCGGTCGGCGCAATGGGCCCCGCGAACGTGGTTGACAATGGTCTTCGTCGTCCCCTTCGCACTCATCGTCGCGACGCTGATCGCGCTCGTGACCGTGCCGGCGGGCGTGCCGCTGCTTGGGCTCGATCACGCGAGTTTTGCGCGCGCGGCGGTCGGCGCCACCTTTCTCGCCTGGCTTTTCCTGGCCGGAGCGCGCCGCGCCGGCCCCGAGGGGTTCGCGCGCGTGCTCGGCGGCGCCGTGATCTGGGCGGCGGTGATCCTCGGGCTGACCGGCGTCTATGCCTATCGATTCGAGGCCGCTGACATCGCCGACAGGGTCATGACCGAGCTTTTCCCCGGCGAGCCGCAAGTCGGCCAAAGCGGCGAAGTCATCCTCAGCCGGCGCTTGGGCGGCGAATTCATTATTCCCGCCAAGGTCGACGGGGCGCATGTGGCGTTCCTGTTCGACACCGGCGCCTCGAGCGTGGTGCTGCGCGCCGAGGACGCCAAGCGGATTGGCGCGAAGGTTTCCGGGCTCGATTTCAACGTCACCGTCGTCACCGCCAACGGCGCCGCGATGGCGGCGCAAACCCGTCTGGCGGAGATCGCCGTCGGGCCAATCGTCATGCATAACGTCGGCGCGCTCGTCGCCCGTCCCGGCGCTCTCAACGAGAGCCTGCTCGGCATGAGCTTCCTCGAGAGGCTGCAGAGCTATACGGTGGAGCGCGGGCGCCTGATCCTGAGGGCGAAGTGAGCGCGGCTCATACCGCCTCGGCGAGCGGCGTACGCGCCACCGCGCCGACCGCCTCGCGCAATACGGCGAGGCCCGCGCCCGGCCGCGTCGCCTGCGTCGCGAGCCTCTGACGATAGGCGCGGGCGCCCGGCCGGCCGGCGAACAGGCCGAGCATATGGCGGGTCATGTCGTGCAGGCGCGCGCCGCGCGCCAATTCGCTGGCGATATACGGCAGATAGGCTTCGACCGCCGCGAAGGCGTCGCTGAGGGGCGGCGGCTCGCCGAAGATCTCGGCGTCGACGTCGAGCAGCATTTCCGGATTCTGATAGGCGGCGCGGCCGACCATCGCCCCGTCGACCCAGCGCAAATGGCCGCGCGCGGCGGCAAGATCGCCAATGCCGCCGTTGACGGCGATCGGCAAATCGGGATGGGCCGCCTTGAGCGCATAGACGAGGGCGTAGTCGAGCGGCGGGATCGTGCGGTTGTCCCTCGGGCTGAGCCCCTCGAGCCAGGCTTTGCGCGCATGGACGACGACGCCCGCCGCGCCCGCCGCGGCGACCGCCTCGACGAGCGCGAACAAGGCTTGGCGCGGCTCCTGCTCGTCGACGCCGATGCGGCATTTGACGGTGACCGGGATTTTCGTCGCCGCCGCCATCGCCGCCACGCATTCGGCGACCAGAGCCGGCTCGCGCATCAGGCAGGCGCCGAAGCGGCCGTTCTGCACGCGGTCGGACGGACAGCCGCAGTTGAGATTGATTTCCTCGTAGCCGAAGTCGGCGCCGATGCGGGCGGCTTCGGCGAGCCGCAGCGGATCGGCGCCGCCGAGTTGCAGCGCGACCGGATGCTCGCAGGCATCGAAGCCGATCAGCCGCTGACGCGGGCCGAACACCACCGCATCCGCCGTCACCATCTCGGTATAGAGCCGCGCCCGACGCGTCAGCAGGCGATGGAAGGCGCGGCAATGCCGGTCCGTCCAATCCATCATGGG
>CAWEYC010000006.1:0-8763 GCA_963813195.1 uncultured Alphaproteobacteria bacterium
ATCTCGCCACCGGGTCGAGCGATGAAATCGAAGAGGAGCGCCGGCTGCTCTATGTCGCGATGACGCGCGCGCGGGACGAACTCACGCTCATTGTCCCGCAGAGATTCTACGTGCATGGCCAGCCGCGCGGCGGCGACCGGCACGTGCTGGCGGGCCGCTCGCGCTTCATCCCCGGCGAATTGCTGGGGCTGTTCGAGCGCATCGCCTGGCCGGCGGCGCGCGCCGAGGAAAGACAAGTCGCCAACGGCCCGCGCGTCGATCTGGCGGCGCGCATGCGCGCGATGTGGGGCTAAGCAGCTTCTGTTTGGTTGACCAACGGTCTTGTTTTGCGATTCCCTGTTGCGATCGATTCGGATGGGGACGCGATGGGCGGAATATCTGCGGTTGAAGCCAGCGATGAGCAGCGCGTTGGCTTGGCGGCTCTTGCCGGATCGCGTGATCGCGGGGAGGCGGACAGGGCGCGCGCCGTGCTGCTGACGCTGGCGGGCTGGACCAGCCCGCGGATCGCCGAAGCGTTCGGCGTGCGGGATGACACGGTTCGACTATGGCGGAGCGATTTCGGCCGGGGCGGCGTTGAGGCGCTGAAGGCGACCATCGCCCCCGGGCCGCCGCCGGTGAAGAGTTCAACGGCGTTGCGTGTGGTCACCCCGTTGCTCGAAGAGCCGGTGGCCGACAGGCCAAACTGGACGATGGCTCGCCTGTGCGCCGAAATCGAAGCCCGCGAGGGTGTTCGCATCAGCCGCTCGCAGCTGTCCAAGGCCCTGCGAAAAAAAAGTTCCGCTGGCGGCGGCCCCGACACACCCTGAAGGCAAAACAGACGGCCAGCGAGGTCGATCGGATCGGCTTGCGCCTGCAATTGCGCAAACGTCAGGCCGAAGCTGGCGACATCGTTCTTCTCTATGGCGACGAGAGCGAGGCGCTGACGCATCCCTATCTCGCCAGAGCCTGGGCGAAGTCGGGCGCCGACCTGCGGGTTCCGGCGCCAGGACAAGCCAGGAAGGTGGCGATGCTCGGGTCGCTCGATCACGTCTCGCGCCAACTCATCGTCCATACCAGCCCCACCAAGCGCAGCAGCGACTTCGTCGCCCATCTCGAACAACTCGACCATCTCTACGGCCCGATACCCGGCAGGCCGGCCAAGCCGGTCGTGCTTGTCGAGGACAATGGACCGATCCACACAAGCAAGCACGCGCTCGCCGCCCTCGCCGCTCGCGCGCACTGGCTCACGGTCGAATGGTTGCCCAAATACGCCCCCGAACTCAATGATATCGAGGTCGTCTGGCGCGACCTCAAGGCCCATCACCTCGCCCATCAAACCTTCACCAATATCGCCCAACTCGATCAAGCCATCCACGTCGCTGTCGAAAACCTCAACCGTGAGCGCATGCGCGTTCCGTTGGTCAAACCACGAATCTCTGCTTAGGGGCGCTTACGGCGTTCCCAGGGCGCGATCGAAGAACGTCAGAGCCATCGCGATCGCCGCTTCATGGGTCGGCTCCTGCGGCGCCTTGAACTGGCAGACCGGCACGACCGCGACGCCGGCGGGCGTGCAGACGGCGATAAAATCATAATGATACCAACGGTCATGAGGCATGACCGACGTGCGCCCATTGGCGCGTCCCGATCGATGTGATCGTGGCGGGTTGGGCGATGAGGTTTCGCCAGGCCTGGCAAGCGGCTTCGATGATCGCGTCATAGGTTTCGAAGACACGGTTGGAGAGCCAGTTGGCGCGCAGATACTGCCAGACGTTTTCGACCGGGTTCAATTCCGGGGCGCGCGAAGGCAGGAAGATCGGCGTGATGTTGTCGGGCAGGTCGAGCTTGCCCGTGGTGTGCCATCCCGCGCGATCGAGCAGCAGGACAGCATGCGCGCCTTTGGCGACGTGGCGCGAGATTTCGTCGAGATGAAGCTGCATCGCCTCGGTATCGGCGTAGGGAAGCGCGAGCGCCGCGCCGACGCCACGCGCCGGACAGATCGCGCCGAACAGATAGGCGTTGTCATAGCGCTGGTCGGCGGGTTGGCGGGGCCGCGTTCCGCGCCTCGCCCATTGGCGGACCAGACCGTTCTTCTGGCCGATACGCGCTTCGTCCTGGAACCAGACTTCGATCGGCGTCGTTTTCGGCAGGCCGTCGAGATGGGCGTTCAATGCACGCGGGAAGTTTTTTTGAAAGCCTCGACGATCAGCTCGTCTTGGGCGGGATGGCGCGGTCGCGCGCTGATGTGGGAAAAGCCGAGCTTCCTTAAAAGCTTTCCGACATAGCGCTCGTGGTACTCAATGCCGAACCGCTCGGCGATGACAGCTTTGAGGTCCACGCGCCGCCAGCGCACGACGCCGTCAACTTCGCGGTCCGGCCCGGTCTCCACGAGCTTGGCGAACTGAGCCAGCTGCTCCGGCCCCAGGCGCGGCGTCGGACCGCTGGTCCAATTGTCGAAGAGACCGTCGGGTCCCGCCGAGTTGAAGCGGTGGACCCAATCGCGCAACGTCTGGCGGTCCATGCCGCCGATCTTGGCCGCCTCGCCGCGATCCATCCCATCCCTGACCGCCGCCAGCGACAAAAGCCGTCGGCTCTGGTTGGCGTCCTTTGAACGCTTGGCCAGCGCCCGAAGCTCCTCGGCCGAATAGTCCTCTCGCAACTTCACCGCTGATGGCATGGCGCGAATCCTCCCGCGCCACAGGGAGTCAGAAATCTCGCGCCGAGGGAATCCCCCATGAGTCAGGCGCCGAGGCCGTTGGTATGACCGACGCCCGGCAGCACCTTGAGCTCGGCGTGCGGGATGTCACGCGCGGCGACGAGGCCGTTGGTCTGCGGCGACGCGACGGGATCGGCGTCGCCAAGGATGATGGCGACGGGAATGTCGATTTTCGCCAGCCCTTCCGGCGGCAGCGCCTGCACGATCGCCGGCGCCATGGCGAAGGCGGCGCGCACGCCGGGAATGCGGTGATCGTCGCCGGCGTGCGCCGCCTCCGCCGCCAGCGCCGGCGTCTTGAGCGCGCGTTCGGCGTCCTCCAGGCTGAGCGCGAATTCCTTTTGCGGCGCGCAGACGCCATCTGCCGGATTGCGCTTACAAAAATCATCGAAGCGCTGCATGTCGACCGCGGCGCCGGCGCTGACCAAAGTGGTGAAGCCGCCCGCCGAGAAACCGGAAACGCCGAGGCGGTCAGGATCGATATGCGGGCCGATGGTCGGATCGGCCTCCGCCGCGTTCAGCGCCGCCCGCAAATCATCCACTCTATCCCAGGAGAGTATCGCGCCTGCCGCGGTCATCTTGTCCCGGCCGTTATTGCCGGGATGATCCACCGCGACCACCACAAAGCCATGACGCGCCAGCGCCGTGCCGAACCACCCCATCAATCGGGCGGCGCCGCCGAACCCGTGCGAAAACAGGATCACCGGTCGCGCCTTCGCGTCGGCGAACGGCGCATCGGCGGCGACCGCCCCAACTCGAAACAGCGGGTTGTCGGGCGGCCCGATGTCGATCCGCTTTTCGACAGCGCCATCGGCGGCCGGATACCAGATGGTGACGCGCACCTGAGGCCGCCCTTCCGCGTCGCGCAGCGCCGCCGTCGCATCCGTCGTGACAAGGTGGCGCTCGCCGACCGGACCGGCATGCGCCGCGGCGACGATGCAAAATTCCGCAACGGCAAGCATCAGAAGGCGAAAGACGTGTTTCATCGGGTCCCCAGCGGCTTCATCCGGTCGGCGGCGAGATGCTGGCGATCCTTACAGGCAGAGCGCGCCCGTCGCCGCACTTCCCGTCGCCGCAAATCCCTCGTCGATCGATAGAATTTTAGTCGAATGTTTAGCGGCTTCACAAGCCGCTATCGGCACAGTGAACAGGCGCGAAATGTCTGCCCTGACGAAGGCGAACGCAAGCGTGCGAAATCAAGCTCGGGATAGCGAAGAATACTTGGGCCGGACCGGCTGTCTTGGCGGGGCTGTTGTCCATCGCCGCGCCGGCGAACGCGGCGAGCGCCCTGGATGGAATTTTCGGCGCCGTCGATTGCCAGGGCGGGCGCGCGGAAATCGCGCATGAGAACATGACGCCGGCTCGTGCCGAAGCGCGCATTTGCCTGCGCGACGCGAGCGCGTTTTGCTCGGCGAGTTCGAGATCGGGGCAGTGGCGCGTGGCGTTCGCCGTGATCGCCGTCGCTTCGATCGCGCGGCGCGAAACCTGCTTGCGGGCGCGCAGGAATTTTTTGGCCGCCTCGGCCTTGGTCGGGATCATCGTGGCGAGCGGCGCCGCCTCGCTCGTCCACGCGCGCGCCGAAGAGGCGCCCTCAACGCCAAACCTGTTCACGATCGACTCTCCCGGCGCCCTGCAGTTCCGTTTTTCAAATTTGACAATGAGGATGCCGCGAGCCCATTCGTCATCGCCCATCCCAAGGAGGAGATGCAATACGAGTATCTCTACGACCGTCATTACATCGGAAGTCAACTTTGTCGCGGCGCCCGTCGCGCACGATCCGCCAAGGGCCTTCGACGCGGATGGGCGCCCCTGCTCTGGTTCGAGGAAGGTTGGGGCGACATATCCCTGAGGACCCTCGTGTTGACGCTCCTCAAGCAGGAGCAATTCGACGACCTTGAGCGGCTGTTTGACGATATCCGGTACGATCTCGGACCGGATGGCCGACGGGCGATGGAAGCTCGACGCATTCGAGCGCCATAGCCGCCCGCTTTGCCGACGGGGCGTCGTGGCAGACGGGCTACGAGCTTATTCGGCGGTGGCGGGAGGGGCATCCCTTCTCGAGGGCCGCGGCTCTCGCCGATGTGGTCTATTGGAACGAATACGCCTGGAATGCGAGGGGTCCGGGCACGGTGGACACGGTCCCGCCGACGGCTGGGAATTGTTCAATGAAAGGCTGAGGAAAGCCGAAGCGATCCTGCTCGAAAGCAAGCCCTACGCGTCGGGCAGCCCGCTATGGGGCCGCCTGATGATCAAGGTCGGCAACGGCTTGAAGCGCCGAGACCGAAACTCTTGCAAACCTTCGAGGAAGTCCACGAGGGACGAGAAGGTATTTCTATCCGACTTACACGGAGACCGCCTGGGACCTGACCCCTCGCTGGGGCGGCGACTGGAAACTCGTCGACGCCTTCATTCGAGACGCGACGAAAATCACGCAGGCGCGCGACGGCTATTCGATGTATGCGCGACTTTATTGGAGCGTCGATGATTGCGGCTGCGGTGACTTCAAGCTTTTCCGCGACTCCCTGGCGAACTGGCCGGACATGAGTGGGCGGATTTGACGACCTTATCCAGCGTTACCCGCACAGCGCATGGCTGTACAACAAATACGCCGCCTACGCTTGTGTTGCCGAAGACAAGGACACTTATCAAAGTGTACGGTTCCGCATCGGCAAGACACTCGTGCCCAACGCCTGGCCGTCAACACAGGCGATCGACCTCTGCGAGCATAAATTCGCGGCCAAGGGGCTGTAGCGCGCGCGCGGGCAATGTCCGGTTGAATTCCCGGACGGCGCCCGGCCGCGGCGATTTTGGCCGGCATTGCGGCTATTGCATAGCACCGTGGCGACAGGCGCTGGTTTACCCGTCCGCCGATCGCGTGCTACGTGACGCCGGTCGGGGCGCCGGCCTTTTCTGGCGAAATCGCCTGTCGCGGCGTTCCCTGAATTCTGCAATCGATCGGCGGCCTCACCGGGAAGGCGCCGAGCGCCTAGCAATACGATGGCCGCCGCCTGGCCGCCGCCCTGGCCGGCATCGCAGAATTAAGGAACGCCGCGACAGGCGATCTCGCCAGAAAAGGCCGGCGCTCCGACCGGCGTCACGTAGCACGCGATCGGCGGACGGGTAAACCAGCGCGGGTCGCGCCACGGTGCTATGCAATAACCGCAATGGCGGCCAAAATCGCCGCGGCCGGACGTGGTCCGGGAATTCAGTCGGACATTGTCCGCGAGCGCGCTACAGCGCCTTGGCCGCGAATTTATGCTCGCAGAGGTCGATCGCCTGGTGCGACGGCCAGGCTTCGGGGACGAGCGTGGCGCCGATGCGGAAACGTATGCTTTGATAGGCGTCCTTGTCTCCGGCAAGGCAAGCGTAGGCGGCGTATTTGTTGTACAGCCATGCGCTGTGCGGGTAACGCTGGATAAGGTCGTCGAAGCCGCGCTTCATGTCCGGCCAGTTCGCCAGAGAATCGCGAAAAAGATTGAATTCGCCGCAGCCGCAATCGTCGACGCTCCAATAGAGGCGCGCATACATCGCATAGCCGTCGCGCGCTTGCGTGACCTTCGTCGCGTCGCGAATGAAGGCGTCGACCAGCTTCCAGTCGCCGCCCCAGCGCGGGGTCAGGTCCCAGGCGGTTTCGGTGTAGGTCGGATAGAAATACTTCTCGTCCCTGGTGACTTCCTCAAAAGTTTGCAAAAGTTTCGGTCTCGACCAGCTCAGGCCGTTGCCGACCTTGATCATCAGGCGGCCCCATAGCGGGCTGCCCGACGCGTAGGACTTGCTGTCGAGCAGGATCGCTTCGGCTTTCCCCAGCCTTTGCCTGAACAATTCCCAGCCGTCGGCGGGAACCGTGTCCGCCATGCCCGGGCCCCTCGCATTCCAGGCGTATTCGTTCCAATAGACCACTTCGGCGAGCGCCGCGGCCCGGGAGAAGGGATGTCCCCTCCCGCCACCGCCGGATAAGCTCATAGCCCGTCTGCCACGATTTCCCGTCGGCAAAACGCGCGGCTATCGCGCGCTCGAATGCGCCGAGCTTCCATCGCCCGTCGGCCATCCGCTCCGAGGGGTCGTTCCAATCGTCAAACAGCCGCTCAAGGCCGTCGAATTGCTCCTGGTTGAGGAGATTCAACGCGAGGGTCCTCAGGGCTATGTCGCCCCAACCTTTCTCGAACCAGAGCGGGCGCCCATCCGCGTCGAAAGCCCTTGGCGGATCATGCGCGACGGCCTGCGCGAACGGAGGCGACTGTCTGTTGTAATGACGATCGTAGAGATACTCGTATTGCATCTCTTCCTTGGGATGGGCGATGACGAATGGGCTCGCGGCGTCCTCGTTTTCAAATTTGAAGTTCGCGGGGAACTGGAGCGCGCCGGGCGAGTCGATCGTGAACAGGTTCACCGTTGAGGACGCGTCTTCGGCGCGCGCGCGCAAAAGCGTGGCGGCGCTGCTCGCCACGATGATGCCGATCAGGGCCGAGGCGGCGAAAATATTCCTTCGCGCCGCCAGGCGGGTGTCGCGCGGCGCGATCGAGGCGAGGGCGATCGCGGCGAGATTACGCTTCATCACAGCCTCGAATTTGAAGTCGCCACGCAGATGGCGCTGACGTTTCGAACGCAAATGCGCGCCTCGGGCGCGCCGGCGCATTTTCTCGCGGGCGGTTTCGGCGCACTCGGTCCGCCGGGCAACGGCGCCGGAAATGCCGCAAGCCGCGCTCGTTGCGTCCGCCGGCGCGGCAATCGACAACAGCCCCGCCAAGATAGCCGGTCGGGCGTCAGTATTCTTCGCTGTCGCGGAGTTGGATGTCGCACATTTGCGTTCGCCTTGGTCAGAGCAGGTTTTCGCGCGTGTTCACGTGCCGATATCGGCTTGGGAAGCGGCTAAACATTCGACTAAAATTCTATCGATCGACGAGGGATTCGCGGTGACTGGGAATGCGGCGACGGGCGCGCTCTGCCTGTAAGGATCGCCAGCATCTCGCCGCAGACCGGATGAAGCCGCTGGGGATCCGATGAAACACGTCTTTGTTCCGTTGCCGGAATTTTACTTCGTCGCCGCGGCGCAGGCCGGGCCGGTCGGCGAGCGCCATCTTGTCACGACGGATGCGACGGCGGCGCTGCGCGACGCGCAAGGGCGGCCGCAGGTGCGCGTCACCGTCTGGTATCCGGCCGCCGATGGCGCGGTCGAAAAGCGGATCGACATCGGGCCGCCCGACAAGCCGCTGTTCCGAGTCGGGGCGGTGGCCGCCGACGCGCCGTTCGCCGACGCGAAGGCGCGACCGGTGATCCTGTTTTCGCACGGCTTCGGCGGCACCGCCCGGATGATGGCCTGGTTCGGCACGGCGCTGGCGCGTCATGGCTATGTGGTGATCGCCGTCGATCATCCCGGCAATAACGGCCTCGACAAGATGACCGCGGCCGGCGCGGTGCTTGCCTGGGACAGAGTGGAGGACCTGCGGGCGGCGCTGGACGCGGCGGAGGCCGACCCGACCATCGGCCCGCATATCGACCGCGACCGGATCGGCGTTTCCGGCTTTCCGCGGGCGGCTTCACCACCTTGGTCAGCGCCGGCGCCAGGTCGACATCCGGCGCTTCGAGGATTTTTGCGAGGGCCACCCGACAGACGGCGTCTGCGCGCCGCAAAAGGAATTCGCGCTCAGTCTGGCGGACGCGAACGCGCGCGCCAGTCGCCGGCGCTGGCGGCGGAGGCGGCGCACGCCGGCGACGATCACCGCATCCCCGGCGTGCGCGCCGCCTTCGCCATGGCGCCGGCGATCGTCCAGGCGCTGCCGCCGGAGGGGCTGGCGAAGATCGACATTCCGGTCGCCATCATCCTCGGCGACGCCGATCCCGTCGCGTCGCCGCAGACCAACGGCCTCGTCGCCGCGCGTGACATCCCGCACGCCGAGCTGAAGGTGCTGCCGGGCGTCGGCCATTACGATTTTATCGCCGTCTGCACGCCCGCCGGGGTCGCGGTCGTGCCGGTCTGCCAGTTCAAGGCGCCGCAGGAGCCGACCCATGAAGCGGCGATCGCGATGGCGCTGGCGTTCTTCGATCGCGCGCTGGGAGCGCCGTAGGCGCCCCTA
>CAWEYC010000007.1:0-34585 GCA_963813195.1 uncultured Alphaproteobacteria bacterium
TCGAAACTGACCCGCGCGACCTGCGGCAGCGGCCAGGAAAGCGCCCCCAAGTTTTCCATCGCTTAGGCTCCTCCTACCTCAGCAGGCTTGCGTCGCGGAGCGCCAATTTCCCCGTTGACAAGCCTACCTTCTTCGATGTTAATAAAGATAATTCATCACGCTTTCGCGCCATGCAAGCGCCTTCTGGAGAGGGCGGCGCAGGCGACTGAAGAGAAAAGATATCCGGGGGATCGCTTGAATTTCAGAGCAACGAGCAAGAGGCACGCCGTCCCTTGGGTCGAGGGTCCAAGGCACTCTAGAGGGCTGGTCTCCTTGGCCTCCGCGGGTTCGCTGATAAATTTCGTTCATCAACGGGCTGAAGCGCGCCATCGCGCCTGGGGGCGGACATGCTCGCCCTGAGCAATGTCCAAGTGCTCTACGACAAAGCTATCGAGGCTGTCCGCGACGTCTCGCTGGAGGCGCCAGCCGGCAAGATCGTCGCGCTACTCGGCTCTAACGGCGCGGGCAAATCGACGATCCTGAAGGCGATCTCCGGCATCCTCGACCAGGAAGACGGCGAGATCGTCAGCGGGACGATCCGTCTCGACGGCGAGGTCATCTCCGGACGATCGCCGCGCGCGATCATCGAGAGCGGTCTGCTGCATGTCCCCGAGGGGCGCGCGCTGTTCGCGACGCTGACCACCGAAGAGAACCTGATCATGGGCGCCTTCACCCGCACGCGCGCGGAGACGCTCGAGGGACTCGAGCGGGTCTACGCGCTGTTCCCCCGCGTCAAGGAGCGCAAGAGCCAGATCGCCGGTTATCTCTCGGGCGGCGAGCAGCAAATGGTGGCGGTCGGCCGCGCCTTGATGGGTAGACCGCGCATCCTGATGCTCGACGAGCCGTCGCTCGGCCTCGCCCCGCAGATCGTCGACACGATCTTCGAGGCCGTCATCGGCCTCAATCGGGACGCGGGGCTAACCGTTCTACTGGTCGAGCAGAACGCGCAGCTCGCGCTGCAGGTCGCCTCCTACGGCTACATCATCGAGAACGGTCGCATCGTGCTCGACGGACCGGCGGAGAAGCTTCGCGCCAACGACGACGTGCAAGAATTCTACCTCGGCTTCTCCGGCGGGCGGCGCAAGAGCATGCGCGACGTGAAGCACTACAAACGCCGCAAGAGGTGGCTGTCGTGACGGCTCTGCTTGAGCTGGAAGGCGTCTCGAAGCGCTTCGGCGGCCTCCTCGCCGTCAACGACGTCAGTCTCTCCGTTCAGGCGGGGCAGATCTACAGCCTCATCGGCCCCAACGGCGCGGGCAAGACGACGCTGTTCAATCTGATCAGCGCGGTGTTCCGCCCGACCGCCGGGCGCATTCTCCTCGAGGGGCGCGATCTGACCAAGCTTCCGACCTATGCGCTGGCGAAGCTCGGCGTCGCCCGAACGTTCCAGAACCTTGCGGTCTTCAAGCACGAGACGGTTGTCAACAACCTGCTGGTCGGCATGCACGCCCATTTGCGGGCGGACCCGTTCTCGGCCGCATTGTTCTGGGGTCGCGCGCGGCGCGAAGAGCTGCGGGCGCGGGAAAGGGTGGAAGACATCATCGACTTCCTCGAGATCGAGGATATCCGCGATCACATTGTCGGCACGCTCTCCTATGGCCTGCAGAAGCGCGTGGAGCTGGGGCGGGCGCTCGCGGTTTCACCCAAGCTTCTGCTGCTCGATGAGATGGTGTCCGGCATGAATTTGGAGGAGCGCGAGGACATCGCGCGCTTCATCCTCGACCTGAAGGATGAGCTCGGCGTCACCGTCTTCATGGTCGAGCACGACATGGGCATCGTGATGGACATTTCCGACCATGTCTGCGTCGTCAACCACGGCCGGAAGATCGCGGAAGGATCTCCTGCGGAAGTCGCCGGCGATCCGGCGGTCATCGAAGCCTATCTCGGCGCGAAGCGCGTGGCGGCATGACGATGGAGGGAACCCGCTTCACATCGATGACCATGCCGCAGATCCTCAAGGAACGCGCTGAACGGGAGGGCGCCGCGGTCGCGCTCCGCGAGAAGGACCGCGGCCTCTGGCGCCGCACGACCTGGAAGGCCTATTACGAGACCGTCCGCACATTCGCCGTCGGGCTTCACGCGCTCGGCTTCCGCGCCGGCGACCGGCTGGCGATCGCTAGCGACGACACGCCGGAATGGCTCTACGCCGATCTCGCGGCACAATCGCTCGGCGGCGCGTGCCTCGGCATCTACCCCACCAATCCTTGGCCGGAGCTGCAATATATTGTGCGCCATTCGCGCGCCGGGATCATCGTCTGCGGCGACCAGGAGCAGACCGACAAAGTGCTCGACGCTCGCCGCAACGAAGGGGGCCTGCCGGACCTCAGAACGATCATCTGCGTCGATATGAAAGGCATGCGCCGCTACCACGAGGACGGACTGATGTCCTTCGAGGGGGTGCTGGAGCTCGGCAAGCGTAAGGAGGCCGAGTTCGGGCTCTCGGTCGACGCTGCACTCGCCGCCGGCGCGCCCGACGACGTGGCGATCGTCGTTTACACCTCCGGGACGACAGGCATGCCCAAAGGCGCGCTCCTCTCCCATCGCAACATGCTGCACCCCGCGACACAGGTTGCGGCGATCCATGGCCTCGATCGACGGACCTATTCCGTCCTTTGCTACCTGCCGCTGTGCCACGTAGCCGAGCGCGGCTTCTCGGCCGTGATGCAATTGGTGACGGGATCCGAAATCAGCTTCGCCGAGTTGGTCGACACCGTCGTCGCCAACCTGCGCGAGATCGCGCCCAAGGGATTCCTCGGCGTCCCCCGAATCTGGGAGAAGATGCATCAGAGCGTGCTCTACCGGGTCAAGGACACGACGCCGTTTCAGCGCCGGGTCTTCGAGGCGTGCATGGCGCTCGGACGTCCCATCGCCGAGCGGCGGATGGCCAACGGCGGGCGGCTGGCGAGCCTCGCCGATCGCGCGGGGTTCGCGTTGTTGTGGCTGGTCTGCTTCCGCAGCCTCCAGCATTTCCTCGGCGTCAATCGTGTGCGCGGCGGCTATTGCGGCGGCGCGACTGTCTCGACCGAGGTGCTGCTGTTCTTCTGGACGCTCGGCGTGCCGGTCTACCAGATTTACGGCATGACGGAGACTGGCGGGGTGTGCAACACCCAGCGCCCCGGCGCGACGCGCCTCGGCTGCTCCGGCCCCGCGATCGCCGGCGTCGAGCAGAGGCTTGCGACGGACGGCGAATTGTTGGTGCGCGGGCAGAGCGTCTTCAAGGGCTATCTCTTCGACGAAGCCGCGACCGCGCGGGCGATCGTCGACGGCTGGCTACACACCGGCGACATCGCCGGGATCAGCGAAGGCGGCGAGATCCGCGTGCTCGACCGCAAGAAGGACATCCTCATCACCTCGGGCGGCAAGAACATCACGCCGTCGCTAATCGAGAACGCGCTGAAGGATTCGCCCTATATCCGCGAGGCGATCCTGCTGGGCGACGGGCGCCACTTTCTGGCCGCCCTTATCCAGATCGATCTCGAGACGACCGGCAAATGGGCGCAAGAACAGAACATCCAATACACGACCTACCGCACGCTTGCGCAGAACGAAAAGGTGCGCGAGCTGGTGAGCGCCGAGGTCAAGCGCGTCAACGACCGCTTCGCGCGTGTCGAGAACGTGCGCAAGTTCGTCATCCTTTCCAAGGAGCTCGATCATGACGACGGTGAGCTCACCGCGACGATGAAGGTGCGGCGCCGGATCATCGAGGAGAAGTTCCGCGAGGAGATCGCCACGATCTACGGGAGCGCGGCCTGATGAGCTTCTTTGTCCTCCTGCTCTCCACCGGTCTCGTCTCCGGCGCCGCGTACGGCCTCATCGCGATGGGCTTTGCGATCATCTACAAATCGACAGGCGTGGTGAACTTCGCCCAGGGCGAGCTCGTGATGCTCACGGCCTATATCGCCTTCAGCATCGCCAACACTTTCGGACTGTCGTTCTTCCCCCTCGTCATCGCGACAATCCCGATCTCGATGCTGCTCGGCCTGACGCTCGAGCGCATCTTCATCCGCCCAATGCTGGGCGAGCCGGTGTTCGCGATCGTGATGGTCACCGTCGGGCTCGCCGTGATCCTGCGCGGCGTCACCATCATGATATGGGGGTCGGAACCGGTCAATTTCACCGGCGGCCTTCCACAGGGCGTTGTCAAGATCGCCGGCGTCCCCTTCTATCCCGCGCAACTCTATCTGATCGCGGCGCTCGCGGTCGCGGTTCTTGCGGCGTGGCTCTTCCTGCGCTTCAGCCGGTACGGCATCGCGATGCGCGCCGTCGCGGCGAACGAGACGGCGGCGCTGCTGGTCGGCGTCAGCGTGAGCCGCGTCCACGCCTTGGCCTGGATGCTGTCCTCCGCCGTCGCCTCGATCGCCGGCCTCTTGTTCGCGGCCAACTTCAAGCTCGCCCCGGACCTCTGGTTCCAGGGCCTGAAGTCGTTCCCAGCGATGATCCTGGGCGGCATGGATTCGGTCGTCGGCGCCGCGCTCGGCGGCCTCATCATCGGCGTCATCGAGAGCCTGTCGCAGGGCTATATCGGCGAAGGCATGCGCGAGATCGCCGGCTTCGTCGTCATCGTCGTCGTGCTGATGGTCCGGCCGTTCGGATTATTCGGCAGCCGTGAAATCGAGCGGGTCTGACGTGCGCACAGGACATTTCAAAGAGAGACCCAGCCAGTTGGTCGCCCTGAGCGACAGCAAGATCGTCTGGGGCTGGACGATCGTCGCGCTCGGCGCTCTGCTCGCGGCGCCACTCGTGGTCGGAAACTACACCCTCACTTTGATGGTGTCGGCGCTCATCGCGGCGATCGGCGCCGTGGCCCTCAACATCCTAACCGGCCAGGCCGGCCTGATCTCGCTCGGCCAGGCGGGCTTTCTCGCGGTGGGCGCCTATACCAACGCGCTCCTGCTCAGCGACTATCATCTGCCGGTCTGGCTCGCCCTGCCGGCGGGAGGAATCGTCGCTTCGCTGATCAGCGTCCTCGTTGGCGTGCCCTCCCTGCGGCTCAAGGGGCTCTATCTCGCGATCACCACCCTGGCCTTCTCCTTCATCATCAATCACGTCATTCTCTACGCCGAATTCCTGACGCACGGCCCCAACGGCGTCTTCGTGACGGGCGCCAGGATGTTTGGCTTCGACGTGCAGAAAGGCCGGCCGCTGTATTACCTCGCCTGCGCCGTGACGGTAGCGACCATTCTCGCCGCGCTGAACCTCTCGCGCAGCCGCATCGGCCGCGCCTGGATGGCGATCCGCGACCACGACGTCGCAGCGCGCGTTATGGGCATCGATCTGGTGCGCTACAAGCTGCTCGCCTTCGCGATCAGTTCGTTCTTCGCCGGAATCGCCGGGGCGCTGATGTCGTTGCAATTGCGTTTCATCAACGTCGATGTCTTCGCCTTGATCCTGTCGATCGAGGCTCTCGCCATCATCATCCTGGGCGGTCTGGGCTCAGTGGCTGGCGCGGTCCTCGGCGCGATCTTCCTGTCGATGCTGCCCGAAGCGTTGCGGATTCTCTTCGCGACCGTCGCCGACCCCAATTCGACGCTCTACACCGACTACGTCTACGAGATCCGCGGTGTCGCTTATGGCGTCGTGATCATCCTGTTCCTGCGCTTCAAGCCTGAGGGGCTGATCGGGATTTGGCGCGACGCCCGCAAATTCTGGAGCAACTGGCCGCTAGCCTACTGACAACGAAAACCATCTGGGAGGACGCAATGAAAACGACCATCGCCGCCACATTCGCCGCATTGCTCATTTCGAACGTCGCCTACGCCGGCGATCCCGGCGTGACGGATACCGAAATCAAGATCGGCGACGTCAACATCATGACCGGCCCGGCCGCCTTCGTCGGCAAGGGCTTCTCGATCGGCTCGAAGATCGCCGCCGCGGAGATCAACGCCGCCGGCGGAATCAACGGCCGCAAGCTGACGATCATCACCGAGGACGACGGCTACATCCCGGCGCGCTCGTTCCAGGCGCTCACCAAGCTGATCGACGTCGACGGCATTTTCGCGCTGAATGGCACCTCGGGCACCGCCAACGTGATGGCGATGATGCCGCTCATCACCGAGAACAATCTGCCCACGATGGTAAGCGAGGCCCCAGCGGCGCTCGTCTACACGCCGGTGCGCCCCTCGGTCTTCACCTTCGGCGCCAAATATTCCGACGCCTTCTACGCCCAGCTCAAATACATCCACGACCACGGCGCCGCCGCGGACGCGGTGTGGGGCCTGCTTCGCCAGGACGACGACTTCGGCAAGGAAGTGGAGGCCGGCTTCGACCGCGCCGTGAAAGAATTCGGCGCCAAGACTACACCCCCGGTGCACTTCAAGAAGGGAACCACCAACTTCTCCGCCGAAATGGCGGGCATGAAGGAGGCGGGCGTCACCGTTCTGGCCAACGGCGGCATCTTCGCCGGCGCCGCCAACATCCTTGCCGAGGCACGCAAGCTCGACATGCACATCCAGTCGGCGGGCGCTTGGAGCGAGGGCATCCCGGCCTCCGCCGCGCTGTCGGCGCCGGCCGGCTACAATTTCATGGTCGCCGACTACGTCTCGCTCACAGGGCCCGCGAACGACCGGTTCAAGGCGATGGCCAAAAAATACGTGAGCGACGAGGAACTCGCCGCGATCGGTCGCTACAGCTATGTCAGCTACATCGGGCTGAAGGCGCTCGCCCACGCAATGGAGGAATGTGGCAAGGACCTCACGCGCGCCTGCACAATCGAGAAGCTGCGCGCGCTGAAAAACTTCGACACCGGCGGCCTCAGCGCGCCGCTAAGCTTCGACAATCCGCAGCAGCTGGCGGGCACCGCGGTCGGCGTCTACCAGTTCGACGTCAAGGCGAAAGCGTTCAAGGCGCTGACGGGCTTCGTGCAATATTGAACGGGGAGTGGCGTCGTGCAGCCTGACGAAGTCACGACGAAGTCCGCGATGACAGCGGTCGCGCAAGCCGCCGCTGCGTCCTCCACCACCATCGACGGCGTCTTCCGGCGCGCGTTCCGTGTCTTCGTGGAGCGCGTCGCGGTCACGTCGGAGACGAGATCGTGGACCTATGCCGAATTGGCCGACCGCTCCTGGCGGCTCGCCAACGCGCTGACCTCCCTCGGGCTCAAGCGCGGCGGTCGCATCGCCGTGCTGAGCGAGACCCGGCCGGAATATATCGAGGCTTACGCCGCCTGCGCGGCGCTGGGCGTGACCGTCGTCGCGCTCAACATCCGGATGCACCCCGACGAGTTGTTGCATTGCCTCGAAAAGGGCCGGCCGACGCTGCTGCTGGCCTCCGGTTCGCTCGCGCCTGTCGCCGCGACGCTGCGCGGCGGCGCTTCCTTCGTGCTCCACTGGATCGCGATCGGCGACCGCGAGGGCTGGCTCGACTATGAGACCCTCATCGCCAAAGCGCCCGCCGACGAACCGCCGCTCGTCGCCGAGCCCGAGGACATCCACAACGTGCTGTTCACCAGCGGCACCACCGGACGGCCCAAGGGCGCGATGATCAGCCAGCGCGCGGCGGCGATCCGCGGCCTGAGGCTCGCGCAATGGTTTCGCTTGACCGAGAACGACGGTTTCGTCGGCTGGCTGCCGCTGTTCCATTGCGGCGGCGACGAATCGCTCTACGCGACCCTGCTGACGGGCGGCGTCTACGCGACGCTTCGCAAAGCGGACCCCGAGACCATGTTCCGCGTCATGGAGCGCGACCGGCTGACCTGGACGCTGCTGCTGCCGGGCGTGCTGACCGACTTCCTCCATCACCCGCGCCGTGGCGACTACGATCTTGGAAGCTTCCGCTTCGCCATCGGCTACGCCAACATGATGCCTGACATCATCGCGCAGTTGACGGCCGCCTGCGGCATCGACTTTTACGACGCCTACGGACAAAGCGAGGTCTCCTATCTGCTCGCGCACGGCGTCTCCGGTCCCGGTGCGCCGCCGAGCTTGCGCAAGCTGCAGGCGCCGCTCCTCGACCTGCGCATCGTCGACGACGCGATGAACGAGATCTCCGACGGTCAGCCCGGCGAATGCGTGGTGCGCGGCGCCAGCGTGATGAGCGGCTATCTCGACGACCCGAAAGCCAACGAGGAGGTCTTCCAAGGGGGCTGGCTGCACACGGGCGATTTGCTGCGACGCGAGTCCGACGGCTCGCTGACTTACGTCGATCGTAAGCGCTACCTGATCAAGACCGGCGGCGAGAACGTCTATCCGGCCGAGGTCGAGGCCGTGATGGCGTGCCACCCGGCCGTTCAGGAAGCCTGCGTGTTCGGCGTTCCCGATTCCTATTGGGGCGAAGCGATCAAGGCGATGGTCGTGGTACGCCACGGGCAGGACGCGACGGCGCAGGAAATCGTCGCCTGGTGCCGTGAGCGGCTCGCCGGCTACAAGCGGCCGCGCTTCCTCGAGTTCGTCGCGGCGGAACGCCTGCCCCGCAGCGCCACCGGCAAGCTGCAGCGCCACGAACTCGCGAAATGGCCGGTCAACGAGGACCAGAGGGTCTAGACTGCGCCCAAAGACGCCCCCGCATCGTCATCGCGAGCGAAGCGCGGCGATCCTGAGGTCGTGACGATCGCAAGAGAGGCGCAACGCGAGCGGCGCGCCGCGCCCCTTAATGGACCGCCGCGTACATGATCTTCTCCTCCGTCGCTTCCTCGGGAGAGAACTCCTCGACGACTCGCCCCGACCGGCACACGAGAATGCGGTCGGAAACGTTGAGGATCTCCGGCAGGTAGGACGAGATCATCACGATCGCCAGGCCCTGGTCGGCGAGCGAGTTGATCAGTTGATGAATCTCCGCGATCGCGCCGACGTCGACCCCGCGCGTCGGCTCGTCGAAGATGACGATACGCGGCTTCTGCACCAGCGACTTTGAGATGACCACCTTCTGCTGGTTGCCGCCCGAAAGCTCGATCACCCGAGCATTGCCGTCGATCGCCTTGATGCCGAGCGTCTTCCTCCATTCCTCGGCGAGCGCGCGCATTTCTGTCATGCTGACGATGGGGCTCTTCTCAAGCCCGGCCGCGAGCTGGCCCATGTGCAGATTTTCCGCGATCGACATCGTTTCGAAAAAGCCTTCGATCTTGCGATCCTCCGTCACATAGACGATGCCGTCACGCACCGCTTGCCGAGGCACACGGTAGCGGACCGATCGGTCCTCCAGGCGAACCTCGCCGCCGTTGAAAAAGTTGCGCTTGGCGACGCCGGCGAGGATCTTCGCCGTTTCGGTGCGGCCCGATCCGATGAGGCCGAACATGCCGGTGATCTGGCCGGCGTAGATCGAGAAAGAGGTGTTGCGGACGATGCTCCCCATCGACAGGTTCTGCACGCTCAGCACCTTGCGCCCTGTGCGGCGCGCGCCGCCGCCGCTGTGCTTGCGATAAAGCGAGGCCGACAGGGTGCGCCCGACCATGGCGCGAATGATCTTGTCGCGATCGAAGGCGCACGTCGCGTCGCTGGCGACCAGTTCCCCGTCCCGCAGGATCGTGATCCGGTCGGCGATCAGGAGCGCCTCCTCGATTGCGTGGCTGATGAAGACGATCGACACGCCGCTCTTCTTCAAACGCTGGATCAGCGCGAAGAAATGGTGCTTCTCCTCCGGCGTGAGCGACGCGGTCGGCTCGTCGAAGATGATGACGCGCACGTTCTTTCGCACGGCTCGTGCGATCTCGACCATCTGCTTGTGCGCGGCGCCCAAACCCGACACGATCGCGGTCGGGTTGACGTTGAAATTGAGCGACTGCAAGAAGGTCTGCGCCGCGATGTTGAGGCCGCGGATACGATTGAACAGGTTCTCGTCGCCGAGATAGAGGTTCTGCGCCACGGTCATCGAGGGCACCAGGCTCGTTTCCTGGAACACCATCGCGACGCCGTTTTCGAGCGCTTCGGCCGGCGTCGCGAAAGCGGCCGGCGCGCCATCGAGCAGCATTTCACCACTGGTGATCGGCGTGACGCCGCACATCATCTTGGTCAGGGTCGATTTGCCAGCGCCGTTCTCGCCCAAGAGCGCGTGAACCTCGCCTTTGGCCAAAGTGAAGTTGACGCCGGTGACCGCCGGAACGCCCCGGTATTCCTTGGTCACCTTGCGCATCTCGATCAGCGGCGTCATGTCAATGCCCCCCGGCCAGCGACGACGAGGCGGCGTTGAGGCCGACGATCGCATGGCCGCCTTTACTTGTCGCCAGCACACGGCCGTCGATCTCGACGCAACTTGTGACGCCGTGCCGCTTGCCATCCGCGCGGCTGTGATAGCTCGCGATGGGCTGGAACGTCGGATCGAGCCGCACGACGAGCCCGTAAGATCGCGTCGGCGCCCAGGGCTTCACCATGCCGAGATGCTTCTGCGCGCCGCCCTGCAGCGGCTCGAGGAAAGTCTGGGAAGACGAGAGCGACGGCGCAGCCCAATGATCGGGGTGGATGCCGGCCATCATTTCGCGGCGAAACGCCTTTTCACGCTGCACGAATTCGATCAGTTGGCCACGCGGGGCGAACACTGCGAGCCAGTAACCGCCGCCCGCCGCGGGCGAGAGGCGCGCGGGATAGCCGGGCAGGTCTTCGAGAACGGGCTTGATCGCGCCGTCCGCCCCGATGGTGATCACGCGGTGGCGCCAGCTCTCCGTCGCCGCCAGAGCGCCTGCGCCGGCGCCCGTCAGGCCGTAGGGCCACGAGAGGCGATCCGCGAGGCGCGTCGCCTTCATCGCAGTGAGGTCGAAGCGCCAGACCGATCCGGTCGCGCCGCGCTCCATCACGTCGTGCTTCCACTGACTGGCGGGTCGCGAGGCGGAGCCCTGCGCGATGACGAGTTCGTCCGGTGAGGCGAACAGCAGCGCGGTCGGGCAGATCAGCCGCTGTCCGTTCAGGCCGTCGATCTCGATCTGCGGCCGGCCGTCGCGCCGCACCAGCACGCGGCCGTCGTCGAGACCGATCGCCAAGGCGCCGCCCGCCTCCAGAGCGAGCGCCGTAACGTTCTGTCCGAAGCGCTCGACCTCCGTCGCGGTTCCCACCGCATCGAGGCGGTAGATCGCCCCGCCGCTCGAAAACAGCGCGCGGCCGCCGGCGCAAACGAGATTGTCGGGCGCCTCGATCGCTAGCACGGCGGGCGCCTGCTCCAGCAATTGGTTGGGGCGCAGCGCGCCATCCATCGGGGGCACCGTCACCCCGGCGTCGCCGCCGCCACGGAAGTTGTCCCAGAGTCTGAGAGCCGAGGCGATCACGACGCCATCCCCCAATAAGCGTTCAGGGATGTCCAGTTCGGGTCGGCGCCCGGAATTTTGTAGCGACCGACCCGGTTGTTGTAGATGCCACCGAGATAGAGATAGCCTTTGTGCTCGCGGATCGAGGTGATCATCGGATGCGCCTCGCCGCCGAGGTCCCAGAGGACATCGAGGATCTTCCCCTTGGCGTCGAACTTGATCACGCATCCCGAGTTCATGTTGGGATAGAGCCATTCGTCGCGCGCGACCTTGTAGACCATGCGGCGGCGGAACTGCGGCATACGCAGCGCGAGATCGAAGACTGGTGAGCGCATGCCGCAGAGCGCGCACCAGTAGTTCCCGTCGGAGGCGCGGTTGATGTTGTCGGGGTAGCCCGGCAGGTTCTCGATGATCACCTCGCGCCTGCCCTTGTTGGGCCCTTCGAACCAGAAGCGGGTGATGCGGCAGCCCCAGGTCTCGGCGAAGAGTAGCGACTGCCCACCCGGCTCGACGCAGATGCCGTTGGGAAGCTGAAGCTTGGGCACGACCGTGCGCGAGTTCCCCGTCTTGGGGTCGTAGCAGATTATGCGGCCATTGCCGCGCGCCTCGAGGGCGTCGACCATCCAGTCGTACATCTCGTAACGCACCGTCGCTTCGCTGAAGAAGACGCGGCCGTCGGGCGCGATGTCGAGATCGTCGGCCAGGCGCAGTCGTAAATCGTCGATGATGGAGAGCCAGGTGCGGTTCGTCTCGTCGGACAGCTTGATCACCTTCCGCTCGGGATCGGGCGTGACCATGTAGAGGCCCATGCCGCCGACGCAGGTGTGCAGGTTGCCCTTGGCGTCGAACGCCATCCCCAAGGGATGGCCGCCGATATGCGCGAAGGTCTCCCATCTTTCGTGGTCGGGGGCGAAGAAGCGGATGATATCGCCGTGCCGGCTCCCGCAGTAGAGGTTCTCGTCCTTGTCGAAGATCACGTCCTCCGGACCATCGAGCTCGCCGAGCCCGATCGCGTCGACGCCGCGCAGCTTGTCGTTCAAGGCGTAGGAGGAGCCCGAGTTCGGCGCCGTCTCCGGCAAGGGGGGAAGCTTGAAATAGGTCGGCGACACATACGCCCGCGCAAGCACCTTCTGCCGGTTCTTGAGCCAGCGCACGTCGATCGCGACGGCGAGCAGTAGGATGGACCCGAGCACCAACGAGCTCGCGCCGCTGCGGAGGCCCATTCGGATCAGGCTGTTCTGCACCAGCAGCACGATCACCGTGCCGAGCACCGCCTTGACGATCGAGCCGCGACCGCCGCCCAGACTGATGCCGCCCAGCACCACGGCGGTGAGCACCGTCACCTCCATGCCCATGCCGACGTCGGATCCGGCGCTCGACAGGCGCGCCGCGTAGAAGCACGCCGCCAGGCCCACCATCAGGCCAGAGATCACATAGGTCGCGCAGACCGTGCTGCGCACTTTGATGCCGGCGTTGTAGGCCGACCGACGCGAGCCGCCGACCGCCAGCACGTGCCAGCCGAACCGCACACGCGTCAGTACGACATGCGCGATGAGCGCCACGCCGGCGGAGGCGATGAGGCTCGAGGGGACGCCGAACAGCGAGCCCTCCGCCATAAAGTCCCAGATCGCCGAATCGTTGAAGCCACGCGAGACCGTCGTGGCGTATTGCAGAAGCATCATGTCGACGACGGCGCGAACGATGATCAACATGACGAGCGTGGTCAGGAACGCCCGCAGCCGGAGGTAACCGATCAGAATGCCGTTCGCGAGCCCGACGACCCCGCCGACCAGCATCACCAGCGGGATGCCGATTACGAGCGGTAGCTGAAGGTAATTGACGAGCGCGAGAGCGGCGAGATTGCAGAGCGCGAAGTTGGAGCCGATGCTCAGATCGATGCCGCCCGCCATCATCACGAAGGTCATGCCGACGGAGATGAACAGATATTCGCCGAAGACACGCCCGACGTCGGACAGGCCGGACACGGACAGAAAGCCGGGCATCGCGATTTCGAAATAGAAAACCGTGACGGCGAAGATAATGACCGGGATGGCGTTGTCGATCCAGGACTTCGCCAGAATCTCGCCGACCACGTGGTCAGGGATCAGCCGATAGCGCCAACGCGTATATGCTTCCGATGCCGACATCGGCCCCTGCCCTGCTGGTGAGAATAAGAGGCGGCGCGACCTTGGCCGCGCCGCCGACACGGCGCCTCTCAGCCGCCGGAGGCTTTGAGCTCGTCCAGCGTCCAACATGAGGAGGGCGTGAGCGTCTCCTTCGTGATGCGCTTGAGCGGCGTATAGAGCGCGAACGGCGCGCTGCCCGGCTTCGGCTTCGTCTGCAACAAGATCTTGATCGCGTCGTTGAGGTCCCGCGCCTGGGCGGGCACATCATAGCTGAAGTAGGTCTTGAAGTTGCCGTTTGCGACATTGTCGCAGGCCGCCGCCTTATTGCCGCCGCCCGAGGTCACGAGAAATACCTTGTCCAGCATATTGGCCTCACGCAGCGCGGCCGCCGTGCCGATGTCTTGGCCGTCCCACAGGCCGAGGATGCCGCAGAGGTCGGGATTCTGCTTGAGGATGGTCGAGGTGATCGCGTGCGCCTTGGTCGCGTCCCAGTCGGCCGCCTGAGTGGCGACGATGTGGATCTCCGGGTGCTTGGCGAAGACGTCGGCCGCGCCCTGCCCTGTGATCGCCGCGGTCGGCGTCGCGAGCATACCCTGCACGATGGCGATCTTGCCGTTTTTGCCGCTGCCGGCGCCGCAGGCCTTCACGAGCTCCTCGCCCTCTTTAATCCCCATGTCGTACCAGTCCGTGCCGACATAGGCGTCGCCGTTGCTGACCGATTTCAGATTGATCTGGATGACGTTGATGCCGGCGGCCATCGCCTTGGGCACGATGCGGTTATAGGCCTGCATGTCGAGCGGGTGAAGGATCAGGATGTCGACCTTCTCGGCAATGAAGCCGTTGGCCGCCTGGGTCGCCGCCTCCGTGTTCCAGTTGGGATCGCGCACCTCCACAGTGTATCCGAGCGCCTTGGCTTGGTTCTGCAGCCCGGCGTTCCAGCCCTCGGTCAGATCGAAACCCATCGAGAGCGGCACGAAGCCGACTTTCTTGCCCTTCAAATCGGCGTAATAAGTCTTCGACTGGCCGTCGTCGAACGGTTCGGCCCGGACCGCCGCTCCGGCGACGACCGCGGCGAGCGCCGCGGCCAGCGACGCCATCACATATTTTCTCATTTCGTTTCCTCCACTGAGCGTTGCCGTCTTCCAGCGCATTCGTCCTCATGACGAGAACATCAGATGTCCCCGTGCTGCGCAGTTTGTTCGTCGCGGGGATTGAGCAGCGTGTCGATGATGATGGCGGCCAGAAGAATCACGCTCTTCAGGATGTTCTGCATCGTGTAGGTGAGGTTCATGATCGTCATCCCGTTGAGCAGGATTCCGATGAGCAGCGTGCCGACAACCACGTTGCGAATGCCGCCCTTGCCGCCGCTGAGGCCGATGCCGCCGAGCACAACGACAAGGATCACGTCGTAGACCAATGTCGAGAGCGCGACCCGCGTGTTCATGCTGGAGACCGCGGTCGCGGTGACGACGCCGGCAATTAGCGCAATGACGGATATCAGAACGTATTGCAGCACGATCATTGGGCGCACCGGAATGCCAGTGATGCGCGCCGTTAGCGGGTTGTCGCCCATGGCGTAGATGAAGCGCCCCGGCTTCAGATATCTGAGGAACAGGAAGGACAGGACGCTGACACCCGCGAAGATGAGCACGGGCGTCGGCACGGTGAGAATCTGGCCGCCGCCGATCATGTCGAACCAGGCGTGGCCGGGTGGCAGATAGACGACGTCGACGTTCACCAGCCAGGTTTTGCCGAAGCCGTAAACGAGAATGCCTGTCGCGAGCGTCGCAAAAATCGCGGGAATTTCGACGTAGGCGATCAGCACGCCGTTAACCAGGCCGACGAGCATCGCGAAGCCGAGCGACCACAGGAGCGCGATGGGAATCGGAACGCCGCGATTGAGCATGTCGAGCAGCCACGCGACCGAGAGCGTCATCGTCGCGACCATCGACAGATCGATGCCGCGTCCGATGATCGCCAGCGACATGCCTACGCCGAGAATGCCGAGGATCGAGACGTTCTGGATAAGCGAGAACAGGTTGCCCGGCTCAAGAAAGCCCTTGAGCGTGATTGAAAAGACGATGAGCAGAAAGCCCGCGATGAGGAGGACGATTCGTTCCTGATTCAGGCGCTGGATCATTCCTCGCGTCCCTCTCGGCGCCCCGCCAGCTTGCTCGCCGGCTTCAAGATCGGTAATGAATGATATTCAGCATACGAGCGCCGTGTCAACGGGAAGATCGCGCGTCGGTGCATCGGGAGTTTCCGGTGATCACACACTCTCCTGTGCTTCTGAGCGTGAGGCCGGCGCGCCAGCGCGCTAAAAAAATTCGTTCACTTCGGAACGAACCTCTCCTCTTGGAGGGCGCCGGAGGTGCGGGGGCGGCGACCGACCGGATCGCACCGCGGACGAGCCGCCGCCTCGGCGCGCCTCGCGCTGGCGCGGGGGCTTCCGCTGTGCTGTACATCCTATCTCTAGGCGATACGAAAACCGTCCGATGAGGAGAATCTCGATGCGTCAAACCGGTACGCGGCGTCAGGTGAACCGTCTGCCGCCGGAACGAAGGGTCTCCGACATCATGCTCGCCGCTCGCACGGTCTTCACCGAGAAGGGCTACAACGAGGCTTTGATCTCGGACATCGCGGAGCGCGCCGGCGTCGTCGAAGGCAGCATCTACCGCTTCTTCACCAACAAGCGCGATCTGCTCGTCAAGATGGTCGAGCACTGGTATGAGGAGATGCTCGCCCGCGACGACGAGCAGTTCGCCAGCATCCGCGGCACTTGGAATCGGATTCGCTTCGTGGTGCACCATCATCTCGCGTCGATCCGGCGCGAGCCGGCGCTCAGCCGTCTGGTTTTCCAGGAGCTGCGTCCCGACCCTGAATACCGCAAGACGCGCCTATTCCAGCTCAACCAGGCGTATACGCATCGCATTATTGATGTCGTGAGGGCGGCCGCCGCGACCGGTGAATTCCGCTCGGACGTATCGGCCTCGCTCGTTCGCGACATGATATACGGCGCGGTCGAGCATCGAACGTGGTCGTTCCTGCGCAACGAGGGCGACTTCGACATCGAGGGCACCGCGGATAGCATCACCGACATCGTCTATCGCGGCCTGTGCGCGCAGTCCGTCCAAGATCCGCTGTCCGGCGCCACGGCGCGTCTCGAGGCGGTGGCGGATCGCCTCGAGAGCCTGACCGCGAAGAGCTAAAGGGGATAGCCCGCGAGTTTTCCGTCCTCGATCCGCTCGATGTATTCGGTCATGCCGTAGCCTTCCTGGTCGCCCCAGGTGAAGCGGGTGAAGCCTTCGGCAATGCGCGACTGCAGAACGCCATCGTCGGTCTTGCGGCGATTGCGCAGCGGCGCGAGGGTAAGAATTTCGGCCGTAACCACCGCCTTTCGCTCGGCGGTGCGTACGCCGAGGCGGACGCGCGCCGGATCCTGCCGGTCCGTCCAATCGGTGGCGACGTCCATGTCGGTGATCTCCTCGTATTGGCCGTCGACGAGAAGCACACCCTGACGGCGCGAGACGCCCTTCGCGTCCGTGATCTTCAGCAGCATGAAACCGTCGCCGTTTGGAAAATTGGCGAGGAACAGGCGATAATAATAAATCGCCTGCCAGTAGCGCGGGCCCCAGGAGTGGTCGCGCCAACCCCGACCGTCGATCGGCCAACGCTCCGAGCCGACCTGGATCTCGCCGCGCACCCGGCCGTGCTGGTTGAAGTGGCCGAGCGAGAAGTCCCGGCCGTACATCGTCGGCACGTCGTCGCGCGTCGGTTCGCCGCCGTGGATAGGCGACTCGGCCTCATGGGTCCAGCTCACATGGCCCGGCGCGCGAGGCCCTCTCTCGAAAAGTGTCTGTGGCTCGCGCAAGGCCTCGGGATCGTCGACGACGATGAGCTCCCCGTCGAACCGCATCGAGACTTTCTTCAGCGGCTCGATGACCGAATAGGCGAGACCGCCCGCGTCGAATCGATCGTTGGCGGATATCGAGGGCCGCTCGAAGCTGCAGGCGACGCGCCCGCCGGGCAGATAGAGGCAGACCGACAGCTCGGCATGGCCTTCATTGACGCGGTTGCCGAGGCGCATCCAGCCGCCAACCGCCGCCGTCGCATCGAAGCCGTTGGTGTAGACGCTCTCGTTGAAGTTCGTCTCGGGGCCCGCCTGGTGCGGGAACTCGTCCTCCGGACGCATGATGAACTTGCCCATCGATCTCTCCTGCTTCGCGCGATTCTGCGCCTAATCCGCCCGCATCAGAACCAGCATCTTTCCACGCTGCACCGGGCTTTCATTCTGATTGATCACCTCGAAGGCGAAGGTCGCGAGGTCGCGCCCCGGCTTCGACGTCGGCCGGATTTCCGTGACAGTGACGCGCGCACGGATGGTGTCGCCGAGCCTAACTGGGCCCGAGAAATCCCAATTGAGGTTGACGAGCCCGATCACGCGCTCGCCGAGAATGCCGGTCTGGGTGAGCATGCCGATGGCCGTCGCCATGGCGAGCGGTCCGTGCGCGATGCGCCCTCCGAACGGCGTCGAGCGCGCGAAGACTTCATCGACATGGACCGGCGTGAAGTCGCCCACGAGCCCGGCGAACAGATTGACGTCCCCTTCGCCGATCGTGCGGCCCGGTGTGGTCAGAGTCTCCCCGACCTGCAACGCGCGTCCCGTCATTCGCTTCTCCTCATGCCAAGGCGACTTTAGCGAGTTCGGCGCGCGCCAAAGCCTCGCGATGAACCTCGTCGGGACCGTCGCCGATCCTCAGAAAGCGCGTTTCGGCGAAGGCTTCGGCGAGGAAGAAGTCCTGCGACAGGCCGGCGCCGCCGTGGATTTGGATCGCCCTGTCGAGGATCTGCCCCACCGTGCTGGGAACGACGATCTTGGCGATGGCGATCTCGTTGCGCGCCGCCTTGGCGCCGAGCGCGTCCATCGCCCAGGCCGCCTTGAGGGTGACGAGACGGGCCTGCTCCAATTCGCAGCGCGATTGGCCGATCGCCTGGCGCACCGCGCCCATCTCGGCAAGCTTCGAGCCAAAGGCGGAGCGCGACAAAGCGCGCTTGCACATCGCCTCGATCGCGCGTTCGGCAAGGCCGATGAACCGCATGCAATGATGGATGCGGCCCGGCCCGAGGCGCCCCTGCGCGATCTCGAAGCCGCGACCCTCGCCGAGCAGCATGTTGGCGGCGGCCACGACGACGCCATCGAAGACAAGCTCGGCGTGGCCGAGAGGGGGATGTTCGTAACCGTAGACCGAGAGCGCGCGCACCACCGTCAATCCGGGAGAATCCATCGGCACGAGGATCATCGACTGTTGCTTGTGCTTGGGCGCCTTGGGATCGCTCTTGCCCATGACGATGGCGACTTTGCAGTTCGGCGACATGGCCCCGGTGATCCACCATTTGCGACCGTTGACCACGTAATGATCGCCGTCGCGATGGATGCTCGTCTCGATGTTGGTCGCATCCGACGAAGCGACGTTCGGCTCGGTCATCGCGAAGCAGGATCGGATCTGGCCGGCGAGCAGCGGCTTCAGCCAGCGCTCCTTCTGTTCGAGTGAGCCGTAGCGGGAGAGGATCTCCATGTTGCCGACGTCGGGCGCATTGCAGTTGAAGACCTCTGGTGCAGCGAGCGAACGTCCGAGCGCCTCGCACAGATGCGAATATTCATAGTTGGAAAGCCCCGCGCCTTCCGGCCCGTGGTTGTAAAAGAGGTTCCAGAGTCCGGCTGCCCGAGCCTCGCCCTTCAACCGGGTCATCAGACTGCGCGCAGCCCACCGCTCCGGCCCGTCGCGCGCCTCGGAAAGAAGCTGCGCTTCGTTGGGGTAGATATGCTCGGCCATGAATGCCTGGAGACGCGCCCTCAGCGCCTCGGCTTTCGGCGACAATTCGGAAAGCATCTCGACTCCCTTCCGGAGGGCTTCAACTCGCCCGTTGGCCGATCTTCTCGCGCTTGACCTTCACGCCGGCCTTTTCGCGGTCCCAGGTGTCGGGTGTCAGTCCCTCGCCTCTCAGCTTCACCTTCTCGATCTTCGCGGTGGGCGTCCTCGGCAAAGCATCGACGATCCGCACGTAGCGCGGGATCATGAAGTGCGCCATGCGCGGCCGCAGGAACTCGATCAACTCGGCCGGATCGAATGGTTCGCCGGGCTTCAGCGCGATGACGGCCATCACCTCGTCCTCGGCGATCTCGCTCTTGACGACGACGGCCGCCGCCTCGCGCACCGCGGGATGCGCCAGGACCTCGGACTCAACCTCGAAGGACGAGATGTTCTCGCCGCGCCGGCGGATCGCGTCCTTCAGACGGTCGACGAAATAGAAATTGCCGACGGCGTCGCGGCGGAATCCGTCGCCCGTATGGAACCATCCGTTTCGCCACGCCGTCGCGGTCGCCTCCGGATTTCCCGCATAGCCGTGCGACATCGCCCACGGACAGTCCGTGCGCACCGCCAATTCCCCGACTTCGCCGAAGGGGACCTCGCAATCGTTCTGATCGACGATGCGCACCTCGACGCCGGCCCGTGGCCGACCCGCGCTGCCGAGCGCCGTTGGATTGGCGTCGGAGACGAGCGGCATCGAGATCTCGGTCATATTGAAGTGGGTGTGAATCTCCGTGCCGAACCGCTCGTGGAACTGCGGCGCGGTGTCGTTGAGCGGAACATAGGTGCAGGTGCGCAACGTATGCGCTTTGTCATCCGGGCTCGGCGGGCGCTTCAAAAGGAAGCCCCCCATGACGCCCAGCAGGATCGACGTCGTGATGCCCCGGCTGCGCACCGTGGTCCAGAACGTATCCGTGTCGAAAGCGTCGACCGTCGCGATCGAGCCGCCGTGGATGAGCATCGCGGTGACGGGCATAACGCCGCCCGAGTGGAACAGCGGCAGATTGAGCATGTAGCGGTCTTCGCTGCCGAGGAACGGCGCCGAACCCGCCATGTTGTAGAGGTGGACGTAGGAGGAAAGCACGCCCTTCGACGGCCCGGTCGTGCCCGAGGTGAGAATGATCGACTGTAGGTCCCACGGCTCGATGTCGCGCTCGAGCGCAGGCGGCGTCGTGTCGTCGCTCGCGAGCGCGTCGGCTCCACGCACTGCCAGACCCTCGATCGGCTGCGGCTCGCCGCCGATGACGACGAGTTCGCGCAGGGACTGGCGGTCGATGTCGGCGAGTCGCTGATGCAGGTCGGCGTGCACGATGCCGAGCCGCGCTTCGGAGATGCCGACCGCGTGCCGCAGCAGGTTTCCCTTGTAGGCGAGATTGATGGGCACGAAGACCGCGCCGAGATAATTCAGGCCGAACCAAACGCGCAGGCAGTCGGCGCCGTTCGGCAGCCAGACGAGCACGCGCTCGCCCTGTTTGACGCCGAGCTGACGGAGCGCGTTGGCGGCGCGGATGGCGATATCGCGCGTCTGCGCGTAGCTCCATTCCGATCCATCGGCGAAATTCGCGAAGACCTTGTCGGGCTGCGCAATCGCCAGACGCTCAATCATGTAGCGTTGCACGCATGCCTCGGGCTGCGGCATACGAGGATCGATTCGATGCGCCATGCGTCTCCTCCCGACCGTTCTCCGGCCCCTACTCCCGCGATTTCGCGTCGCCCTCGCGGCCGCTCGCGATTTCCGCGAACAGCGGCTTCCGCGTCAGCTTCATCTCCCGCGTCGACTCGTCGTGCGCGTGCCTGATCAGCAGGCCCAGGGCCTGGCGAGCGTCTTCGTCGTGCGCGACGCTGCGCGCATAGGCCACCGCCAGCGCTTCGCCGATCTGCGCATCGAGCCGGTCGCGCTCGCTCGCGAGTTCGTCAGAGCCCATGGCTTCCGGCGCCTCGTCCAACTGCGGCGCCGCTAGCGAGGGAACCAGCGCCGCGACGGCGCTCAGCAGCTCCCGCTTCTCGCGCACCACGCCGACGAGAGGGGCGCGCCTCCACTCGACGCGCGGCCCGATGTTGCTCAGCACATCGATCACGCCGACCGCCTGGCCGCGCGCATAGGGATCGGCGACGTGGGGGATCACGTCGGCGCGCAGCGTCGCCATGATGCCTTCGAACAAGCGGTCGAGGGAGATGTTCACGCCGCGCGCTCCAGCGCCGATTCGACCTGAAGCAGCATGCGAGGAATCTGCGCGCCCATGCCGACCATCCTGAGATCGTTGAAGCCGCGCGCCTCGAAGCAATGCGCCGCGCCGTAGTGCATCACCGCGAGCTTGTATGTTCCGAAAGCCTCCCAATAGCGCATCGCGCGCAGATCCACCTCGATGCCGGAGAGCGCGGCGTAACGATCGCGCAGCTCCTCGCGGCTGAAGAAATGGCACATATGGGGCGACCGTCCGCGCCAGGCCTGCAGGCACACCCAGCCCAGATCCTCGATCGGATCGCCGAGCCGGACTAGCTCCCAATCCAGGATCGCGCTGATCCGTCCCTCGTGAACCAGGAAATTGCCGATGCGATAATCCCCGTGCACGATGCTGATGCGCGGCGCCGCGGGAGCATTTGCGCGAAGCCAGATTGCCGCCCATTCAAGCATCGGCGTGCATCGCCTGGACCATCGCGCCAACAGACCTTGCCAGCGATAGACCTGATTGACGGCCGTCCGCGCGACGTCGGTCGAGCCGTCGATCGCGGCGACCGGAGTCTCTCGCCAATCGAAGGCGTGCAGCGCCGCCAACGCCGCGACGAACTGACCGCCGAGATCGCGCCGGGTCTCGTCGTCGAAAGCCGGGCCGCCGTCATGCGTCCAGGGGATCGGCGCTTCGCCCGCAACGAATTCGGCGATGAAGAAGGGTGCGCCGAAAACTTCGTCGCCGTCGCTGAACCAATGGACCTGCGGCGCCGGCACGCCGCTGCCAGCGAGCGCGCGCAGCGCGACGAACTCGGGCGACGCCTTGTAGGGCGCGAAGATACCGTTCGGCGGACCGATACGCAGAATGAGACGTTTGGCGACGGGACCCTCCGGTCCCAGCCAGGAGGCGCGGAAACCGATCGTGATCCAGGAGAAACCGACCGTGAAGCGGCGCAGCCCTTCCACCGTCACCTCCGCGAGGCCCTGCACAGCGATGAATCCGGCGAGGCGCCGGCGGACCTCCTCCAGGTCGAAGACGTCGAACGCGCCCGTCATGCGTCCCCCGCGAAGCGTCGAGCCTTGGCGAGCGAGATCACCGCGTCACTCCTTGAAATAGTCGGGCTTCCCAGTGGTCCAGGTCTCGCCCCAGAGCTGGCCGCCGCCATCGACCGTCAGCACCTCGCCGGTGACGAATTTGGACGCCGGGCCGCCGAGGTAGGCGCAGGCCTCCGCGATGTCCCAGGCGTTCCCCGCCCGCATCATCGGGTTTGAGCGGGGATAGGCGGCGCGCGCTTCGGGCGTGTAGACCTTCCAGCCCTCGGTCTCGATGGCGCCCGGCGCGATGCAGTTGACGCGCACGCTGAGAGGCGCCCACTCGACCGCGACGCTGCGGCTGAGACCGATCACGCCCGCGCGCGCCGCGATCGTATGGGCGACGCCATAGAGGCCGTGCGTCGTCACCACGACGATGTTCACGATGCTGCCGGGGCCGCCGGCGTCGCGCCAATGGCGCGCCGCGGCCTGCATCATGTGCCAGGTGCCGTTGAGATTGGTGTTGATGACGGCGTTCCAGCCCTTGACTGAGAAGTCGATCGCCGGCTGCGGGAACTGCCCACCGGCACTGTTGATGAGAACGTCGAGCCGTCCGTGCGACGCCCGCACCTCATCGAAGAGCGAGGCGACCGACTCGGGCTCGCGCACATCGACCACGCATCGCGACGCCGCGAGAGAGCGCGCGGCCATCGCCGCGACGAGCGCGTCGAGCTTGGCCTCACTGCGTCCACAGACGACGACTTGGGCGCCCAGGCGCGCGAACAGCCATGCGGCTGCGCGGCCGATGCCGCCCGCCCCACCGGAGACTAGGACGACCTGCCCGTTCAGGGAACCCGGAGCGTAGACGGTCGGATGCTCGGCCAGGGCGGCGTCGTCGAGGCCGAAGCTCTGGCCCTCGTCAGTCATGCCGCTTCATGTCCTTCAACAGTTCGCCCGAAATGATCATCTTGCGCACCTCCGTCGTGCCCGCGCCGATCTCCATCAGCTTGATCGAACGGTAAAGCCGGTTGATCTCCGATTCCCAGATGTAGCCGGATCCGCCGTGGATCTGGACGGCCTTGTCGAGCACCGCGTGGCACGAATCGGCAGCGTACATCACCGAAGCCGCCGTGAGCTTGTGGATGTCGCCGCGCCCACCCTCGCCCGCTTCGATGAGCGCGGCGGCGGCGAGCGTGCGATAGGTGAAGACGCGCATTGTCTCGACGAGCACGTACATCTCCGCCAGCATCGACTGCACCATCTGGAACGAGCCGATCGGCTTGCCGAATTGCTGGCGCGTCTTGGCGTATTCGATCGACAATTCCAGCGCGCGCTCGGCGATGCCGAGACACAGCGGCGAGATCATCGCGCGCTCGAGGTCGAGGCCGCTCATCACCACCGCGACGCCGCGATTCTCGCCGCCGACCAGATTCTCGGCGGGCACGTGGCAGTCCTCGAACACCAGTTCGCCCGTCTGGCTGCCGCGGTAGCCCATCTTCTCGAGCTTCTGGGCAACCTTGAAGCCGGGAAAGCCCTTCTCGACGATGAAGGCCGAGATGCCGTGCGCGCCCTTGTTCCGCTCGGTCTTGGCGTAGACGAGCAGAACGTCGGCCACAGGGCCGTTGGTGATGTAGATCTTGCCGCCGTTCAGCACGTAGCTGTCGCCGACCCGGCGGGCGGCGGTGCGCATCGATCCGAGGGCGTCCGAACCGGCCCCGGGTTCGGTGAGGCCCAAAGCGCCGATCTTTCGGCCGGAGCAGAGGTCGGGGAGATACTTGCGGCGCTGGCGTTCGTCGCCGTTGCGGTAGATGTTGTTGGCGCAGAGATTGTCGTGCGCCACCCAGGCGAGCGCCATCGCGTGGTTCCAGCGGCCGAAGCCCTGAAGCACGAGCCCGGCGGCGAGCAGGTCGAGCCCCGCCCCGCCGTACTCCTGAGGGATGGTGACGCCGAACAAGCCATTGTCGCCAATTTTCGCGAAGGCGTCCTCCGGCCACCACTCCTCCGCATCCATCCGCTCGGAGAGGCCGTAAAGCTCCTTGCGCGCGAAACGATCCGCCTGATCGAGAATCATTCGCTGGTCGGCGGCGAGTTCGAAGGCAGGAAATTGGTTGTCGCGGCTGAAATCGCCGTCACAAGATGCCAAACGTTCCTCCTCGGCCGCACGCTTCGCTTGGGAAGCCTGGACATGCCCGGGTTCGCCTGAAGCGCTTCGCCGCGCCGGCCCAGACCATAATGAACACATTTCATCAACGATCGACCCGGCGATGTCAATCTCTCTTTTTGCGCAACGCCGCTCACTATGCCACCCTTTCAGCGGGCGGCGTGTCGTGCAACGCGCCCGCCGCGCTCGAGCAAATGAGGGGTTGACTTCACTGATGAATTGAAATCATTTAATTGCGGACAAGGACCGGTTCGGCGCGGCGACAAACAAGGGGGGATTGATCGGTGACAAATCCCGTACGCTTGCAAAGAGACAGCGCCGTCCTGACGATCGTGATCGACCGGGAGGAGCGGCGCAACGCCCTCAACGAAGCGGTCGCACAGGGCATCGCGGCCGGTCTCGATGAAGCGGAAGCCGACCGCTCTGTGCGCGCCGTGGTCCTCACGGGCGCCGGGGACAAGGCTTTTTGCGCGGGCGGCGATCTGCAGCCCGCCGCCGATGGCACGCCCTTCGCGATCGACGCCGCGGACCCGCGCCACTACGTCGCGCATCTGCTGCGACGCATGGATTCCTGCCGGCTTCCCCTCATCGCGCGCGTCAACGGGCACGCGCTTGCCGGCGGCTTCGGGCTCGTTTGCGCCTGCGATCTCGTCGTCGCTCGCGAGGATGCGCTGCTCGGCGTGCCGGAGGTGAAGGTTGGCCTCTTCCCGATGATGATCCTGCCCTACCTGCTGCGCGTTCTTTCCTATCGAACGATGATGGAGCTGTGCCTGACGGGCGAGCCGATTCTCGCGGCCGACGCCGTCAGGGAGCGTGTCGTGAACTACGCTGTTCCCGCCGCTGAGCTCGACGCCAAAACGGCCTGGCTCATCGAACGCGTCGCGGGCAAGTCGCCGACCGGCGTCCGCCTGGGAAAGCAGGCGCTCTCCAAAATTCGCGAAATGAGCGTCGACGCCTCGCTCGAATATGCGCAGTTCATGCTTGCCAATATGGCGCGGACCGGGGATGCGCGCGAGGGATTCGCTGCATTCAATGAAAAGCGCGCTCCGGCCTGGACGGGAGAGTGAGCGCGTCATGAAGGAGGTCATTCGCATTGGCTGCGGAGCCGGCTTCTGGGGCGACAGCCCCGATGGACCGCGGCGCCTCGTCGAGGAGGGCAGGATCGACTTCCTCGTCCTGGACTATCTCGCTGAGGTCACCATGTCGATCCTGGCGCGCGTGAAAGCGAAGAACCCGGACCTCGGCTACGCCACAGATTTTGTGACGATGGTGATGAAGCCGCTGGCGCGCGAGATCGCCGAGCGGCGCATCAAGGTCGTCACCAACGCCGGCGGCGTCGATCCCGAGGCGTGCCGCAAGGCGCTCGAAGCGGTATTCAGGGAGGCCGGGATCGCGCTCAAGGTCGCCGTGGTGCTCGGCGACGACCTCTCCGGCAAGGTCGAGGATTTCAAGCGGCGCGACGTGCGGGAGATGTTTACCGGCGCGCCACTTCCCGAGCGGCTCGCCAGCGTCAACGCCTATCTCGGCGCTTTTCCCATCGCCGCAGCGCTCGACATGGGCGCCGACGTCGTCATCACCGGACGGTGTGTCGATTCGGCGATCGTTCTCGGGCCGTTGATCCACGAATTCAAATGGGGCCCGACCGATTACGACCGCCTCTCCCAGGGCAGCCTCGCCGGCCATGTGATCGAATGCGGCGCCCAGGCGACCGGTGGCATCGTCACCGATTGGCGGATGTCCTCGGACGACTGGGACGACATGGGCTTTCCGATCGCCGAATGCGCCCCCGACGGGGCCTTCGTCGTCACGAAGCCGGAGCGCTCCCGCGGTCGGGTGACGCCGGCGACGGTGGCCGAGCAGATCGTTTACGAGGTCGGCGATCCCTCGTCCTATATCCTACCGGACGTCGTCTGCGACTGGTCGCAAGTGCGCCTCGAGGCGGTCGGCGAGAATCGGGTGCTCGTCCGTGGCGCGAGAGGCAGTACGCCGACGTCGAGCTACAAAGTCAGCGCGACCTACGCCGACGGATATCGCGCCTCCGTCACCATGATGATCGCGGGGCGCGAAGCGGTCGAGAAGGCCGAGGCCGTCGGCCGGGCAATTCTTACGCGCGCGCAGCGGCTCGTTCGGCAGGCGGGCTTTGCCGCTTTTCTTGAGACCTCGACCGAGATTCTCGGCTCGGAAGCGAGCTACGGCGCTGCGAGCCGGGCACGCCGTGCGCGCGAGGTGATTTTGAAGATCGCCGTCCGGCATGCATCGAAAGAGGCTCTGCAGATCTTCGCGCGAGAGATCTATCCCGCCGCCACAGCGATGGCGCAGGGTCTGACCGGCTTTGCCGGTGGACGTCCGGAGCCGCAGCTCGTCGTCCGTCTGTTCTCGTTCCTCGCGGACAAGAGCGACGTCGCCGTTGCCATCTCGCTCGACGGCGAGAGACACGTGCATGGGCCAATCGCTTCCCATTCAGCATCCGCAAGGGGCGAGACGCTAGCGGCGCCGGCAGAGAGCACGGTGGCCGACGCGGGTCCACGCATTTATGTGCCGTTGATCGCGCTCGCGCATGGCCGCAGCGGCGACAAGGGCGACATAGCCAATATCGGGGTCCTCGCGCGGAAGCCGGAGTTCCTACCCATCCTGCGCGAGGGGCTGACGGCGGGCGACGTCCGCGCCTATTTCGGGCATTACGCCGCCGGCGAGGTCGAACGCTTCAATTGGCCGGGCCTGGGCGGCTTGAACTTCCTGCTGCACCAGAGCCTCGGCGGCGGCGGCGCAGCGTCGCTGCGCCACGATCCGCAGGGCAAGGCGCTCGCCCAGGTTCTCATGGATTTCCCGATCGCCGTCCCAGCTCGGTGGCTCGAGGCAGGCGGCCCGCTGGAGGGATGGACCGAAACGCTCACCGCGGACGGTCAATTGGCAGGCGCAGCACGATGACGACCCACGAGTTTGCGACCGAGGCCGTCCCGTTGCCGATCCGCAAGGTGCTCGTCGCCAATCGCGGCGAAATCGCGTGCCGCATTATGCGCACCTTGCAGGCGCTCGGCATCGCTTCTGTCGCCATCCATCATCAGGCCGAGGCGCGCGCGCGGCATGTGCGCATGGCGGACGAAGCCGTCGAGATTTTCGGAGAAACGCCTGTCGCGGCGCATCTCGACGCCGCGCAGATCCTGGCCGCGGCGAAGAAGACCGGCGCCGACGCAATCCACCCCGGCTACGGCTTCCTCTCGGAGAATGCACGCTTCGCGGCGATGGCCGCGGAAGCTGGCCTCACCTTCATCGGTCCGGACGCCGCCACGATCGAACTGATGGGCGACAAGATCTCGGCCCGCACGTTCGCCGAAGCGCATGGCGTGCCCGTGGCGCCGTCGGTGACGCCGACCGGCGACATGGCCGCCTTCGCCGCCGCGGCGCAGGCGATCGGCTTCCCCATCCTCATCAAAGCGGCGGCGGGCGGCGGTGGCAAGGGCATGAGCATCGTCCGCTCGGCCGGCGAACTCGCGGAAGCCGCTCGCATCGCCTCGAGCGAGGCGCAGCGCTATTTCGGCGACGGCCGCATCTACGCCGAGCTCTATGTCGAACGGCCTCGACACATTGAAGTGCAGATCGTCGGCGACGGCGAGGGCGGCGCGGTCCATCTCTTCGAGCGCGAATGCTCGGTGCAGCGCCGTTTCCAGAAGATAATCGAGGAGGCCCCGGCGGCGAACCTCGCCCCTGATTTGCGCGAGCGGATCTGTCAGTCGGCGGTGCGCCTCGCCGCCGCAGCACGCTACAAGAACGCCGGCACCGTCGAGTTTATCCTCGGCGCCGATGGGCGCTTCTTCTTTCTGGAGATGAACACTCGCCTCCAGGTCGAGCATCCCGTCACCGAAATGATCACAGGCCTCGACCTTGTGCGCGTCCAGCTCGAGGTCGCCGCCGGGCGCGGCCTGCCGGTCAAACAGGATCGGCTCGTCCAGCGCGGCCACGCGATCGAATGCCGTATCTGCGCGGAAGATCCGGCGCGCGACTTCATGCCGGAGACCGGCCGCATCCGCTATCTCGGCGTGCCCGAGGCGCCGTACATCCGCTTCGAGAACGCGCTGGATCCGGGACAGAAGATCACGGCCGACTTCGACCCGATGCTTGGCAAGCTCGTCGTCTACGGGGCCGATCGGGACGAGGCGATCGCCCGCTCGATCGCCGCCCTCCACGAACTCACCCTGCTCGGCGTCACGACGAACATCGATTACCTCGCGCGAGTGCTGAATCATGAGGCCTTTCGAAAAGGCGATCTTCACACTGGCTTCGTCGCCGAGCACGCCGCCGACCTCGCGGCGGGAGAGCCCGACACGCCGACGCTCGACGCCGCGCTGATCGCCGCGGCGCTCGGCTTTCGAGAGTTCCGCGACGTCGCTTTCGGCGTGCCCGAGCCGCACGCGCTCATCGGCCGCTGGAGAAACTGACGATGGGCTTCAAAGTAAGCGTCGACGGACGCAACCACGAGATCGAGATCATCAGCCGGCGGCCGCATCTGACCGTCAAGATCGAAGGGCGCGACCACGAGGTGTCGCTCGCCGGCACGCTCGAAGATGGGCGTCAGACCATCGAGATTTCGGGCGCGCTCGTGCATTTCGCGCGCGCCAACGCCGATGACCGGCAGATCATCCGTATCGGCGGCCGCACCTTCGAGGCCGCCATCCTCGATCCGCGTTCGCAGGCCGAAGCCGAGGGCGGCGGCCTCGATCATGTGAGAGCGCCGATGCCGGGGAGCGTCGTCCACGTCCACAAGCAGCCCGGCGACGAGGTGATACGCGGCGAGACGCTCGTCACCATCGAGAGCATGAAGCTTCAGACCGCCCTGCTCGCGCCGCGCGACGGGCGGATTGCGGAGCTCCTCTACGACACCGGCGAGCATTTCGAAAAGGACGAGATCATCGTTCGAACTCGAAGCGCTGAATGCTGGGGACTGAGGGCATGCGCAGAATCCGGTCCATGGTTAGCAGCTCAAGCGCGGAGTTTCGCGCCAACGACGCGCATAATCGGGCGCTTGCCCGAACCTTTCGCGAGAAGCAGGAGGCCGCGCGCAGTCAACGCCCGCAGCGCGATCTCGAGCGTCTGGCCACCCAGGGCAAGATGCGGCCGCGCGAGCGGATCGAGAAGCTGCTCGACCCAGGAACGCCCTTCCTCGAATTGTCGTCGCTGGCGGCGAACATGGCCTATCGGCGGCGAATCCCCGTCCGCGAGCTCGATCGTCGGCATCGGCATCGTCTCGGGACGCGAGGTGCTGGTGCGCGCCGACGATCCCACCGTCAAAGGCGGCGCCTGGTATCCGCTGACGGCCAAGAAGATCGTCCGCGCGCTCGACATCGCGATCGAGAACCGGCTGCCGGTCGTTCACCTCTGCGACTCGGCGGGCGGCTTTCTGCAGCTCCAGTCCGAAGTGTTTCCCGACAAGTACATGGCCGGCCGCATCTTCCGCAATCAGTCGATCCTCTCCAAGATGGGCGTCAAGCAGCTCGCGCTGGTGTTCGGCCATTGCACCGCGGGCGGCGCCTATATTCCCGCACTCTCCGACTACAACGTGATCGTGCGCGGCACGGGCGCGGTGTTTCTCGGCGGGCCGCCGCTGGTGCGCGCCGCTACCGGCGAGGAGGTGACCGTCGAGGAACTCGGCGGCGCCGACATGCACACGAGCGTCTCCGGCACCTGCGACTACGCCGCCTCAAGCGAGGACGATGCGATTCACATCGGACGCGAGATCGTCGCGCAGTGGGACCGGCCGCGCAAGTGGGATTGCCAGCGCGAGCCGCCGGAGGATCCAGCCTACGATCCGCAGGAGATCTACGGCATTCTGCCTGACGACATCAAGAAGCACTTCGACATGCGCGAGATCGTCGCGCGCATCGTCGACGGCAGCCGCTTCCACGAATACCAGCCAAATTACGGCGTCGACGCTGGTGTGCGGCTTCGCCAACATCTGGGGCTTCAAGGTCGGCATCCTCGCCAACAACGGCGTGCTGTTCAACGATTCTTCGCTGAAGGGCGCCCATTTCATCGAGCTGTGCAATCAGAACAACACGCCTCTCGTGTTCCTGCAGAACATCACCGGCTATATGATCGGGCGCGAATACGAGCGGCGCGGCATCACCAAGGACGGCGCCAAGATGATCATGGCGCAAAGCTGCTCGCGCGTGCCGAAGTTCACCGTCATGTGCAACGGCTCGTTCGGCGCAGGAAACTACGGCATGTGCGGCCGCGCCTTCGACGGCCGGCTGCTGTTCGCCTGGCCCAACCACCAGATCGGCGTGATGGGCGGCGAGCAGGCGGCCAACACGCTGACCGAGGTGAAGCTCAACCAGATGAAGCGCGCCGGCGGCGAGATCGATCAGGCCGAACTCGACCGGGTCTGGGAAGACACCCGCAAAGCCTATCAGGAGCAGCTGTCCGCCTTTTACTCGACGTCGGAACTCTGGGACGACGGCATCATCGATCCCGTCGACACGCGCAACGCGCTCGGTATCGCAATCTCCGCTTCGCTCAATGCGCCGCTCAGCGAGGCGGGGTACGGCGTCTTCCGGTTCTGACCATGGCCGAGCCGATCCGCTTCTATTTCGACTTCGCTTCGCCCTACGCCTATTTCGCGCTGGACGGCATCGAGGGACTGGCGGCCGAATATGGACGGAGCGTCGAGTGGCGCCCCATCCTCGTCTGGGCGGTGCTCAAGGCGCAGGACATCGCGCCGCCGCTCGATACGCCCGCGCGGCGCAGCTACTTCATGACGGACATGCCAAGGTCCGCCGCCTTTTACGGCATCGACTACCGCCAACCCGAGAAGCTGCCGCTCTCTTCGCACCGCGCCGCCCGGCTCTACTATGCGCTGGCCGAACGCGAGCCCGAAGTTGCACGCGCCTTTGGCCGCGACGTATTCTCATCCTTCTTCTCGTGCGGCGAAGACATCTCCGAGGAAATATCCCTGACGCGCATCGCCGGGCTTCATGGCCTCGACGTGAGCGTCGCTCGCGACGCGATGGATGGCGAAATCGGCCGGCGTCGTCTCGCGGCGGCGATCGACGCGGCGGTCGCGGACAATGTCGTTGGCTCGCCATGGTTCATCGTCGACGGCGAGCCCTTTTTCGGGGCCGACCGTCTACCGCAAATCGAGTGGCGGCTTTCGCAAGACCTAGGGTGAGGAGGGCGAGGAATGACGGAAGCGGACATCTCATCCGAGCGCGACGGCGCCATCCTGCGCATCACCGTGCAGCGCGCCGCGCGCCTCAACGCCTATCGCGACCAGACCGCCGACGAATTGATGGATGCGTTTCGCCGCGCCGAGGACGATTCTGCGGTGCGCGTCGTCATTCTCACCGGGGCCGGGCGCGCGTTCGGCGCCGGCTACGACCTCTCTACGATCGAACCCGACGCGACGCCGGAACTCGACCGGGTGCTGGAGGACCATTTCAATCCGCTCATCCGGCATATGCGCGCTTCGCGCCTGCCGATCATCAGCATGGTCAACGGCCCCTGCGCGGGCGCGGCGGTCGGCGTCGCGCTCGCTGGCGACATTGTCGTCGCAGCCCGCTCCGCCTATTTTTATGAGCCGTTCGTCGGCATCGCGCTTGTGCCGGACGCAGGCAACACGCTCTTCATGCCGCGACTGGCTGGCCGCGTGCGCGCGGCGCCGGCCATGCTGCTCGGCGATCGGATCAGCGCCGACGAGGCGCTGAGCTGGGGCCTCGTCTGGCGTGTGTTCGACGATGCGCAACTCGCCGCCGAGACGGACGCGATCGCGCGAAAGCTCGCGCAGCAATCCCAGGCGGCGATCGCGGCGACCAAGCGCCTCATCGGCGCTGCGGTGGACGGCGGCATCGAGTCGCATCTCGACCTTGAGCGCGATCTGCAAGGGATCGCCGGTCGTTCGCCCGAGATGAAGGCGGCGATCGCCGCCTTCTTCACGTCCCGGCGGCGCGACTGACGGATCAGAACCGCTCGATCGCCAGGGCGATACCCTGGCCGCCACCGATGCACATGGTCACGAGGCCATAGCGTCCGCCGGTGCGCCCAAGGCTGTAAAGCGCCTTGACCGTCAGGATAGCGCCGGTCGCACCGACGGGATGACCGAGCGCGATCGCGCCGCCGTCCGGGTTGACCTTCTCCGGGTCGAAGCCGAGTTCGCGCGAAACCGCCAGCGCCTGCGCCGCGAAGGCTTCGTTCGATTCGATCACGTCGAAATCATCGACTTTGAGGCCGGTGCGCTCGAGCAACTTGCGCACCGCGGGAACCGGCCCCATGCCCATCACCGCTGGCTCGACGCCGGCGTGCGCGTAGCCGACGATGCGAGCGAGCGGCGTCAGCGACGCCTTTTCCGCCCGCTCCGCAGAAGCGAGGACCAGCGCGGCGGCGCCGTCGTTGACGCCAGACGAATTGCCGGCGGTCACCGTGCCGTCCTTCTTGAACGCGGCTTTCAGCGCCGCGAGCCCGTCCAGCGTCGTACCGGGCTTCGGGTGCTCGTCGACTGCGAAGCTCACGTTCGTCCTGCCGCGCGAGACCTCGACGGACAAAATCTCGTCGCGGAAGCGGCCAGCGAAAATCGCCTCTGTCGTGCGCCGCTGGCTCTCAAGCGCGAAGGCGTCCTGATCGGTGCGCGACACCCCCCAGCGCGCGGCGACGTTCTCGGCGGTGACGCCCATGATGCCGTTGCCGAAGGGGTCCGTCAGCACGCCGACGAGGCCGTCGGCCATTGCGACGTCGCCCATCTTGTGGCCGAAGCGCCCGCTCTGCAGATAATGCGGGGCCCGGCTCATCACCTCCGTGCCGCCGGCCAGCGCGATGTCGGCGTCGCCCAGCATGATGCTCTGCGCCGCCGAGACAATCGCCTGCACGCCGCTGCCGCAAAGCCGGTTGAGCGTCATTGCCGGGGTCTCCGCCGGCACACCCGCGTTGATCGCCGCGACGCGCGCGAGATAGGCGTCGCGCGGGCCGGTCGGAATGACGTTGCCGAACACGACATGGCCGACTTCGTCGTCGCGACGCCCGCGCGCCGCAGCGCTTCCTTGGCCACGATCGCGCCGAGCTGGCCGGCTCCTCGCCGGACAGTGCGCCGCCGAAGGTTCCAATCGCCGTTCGCACGCACGCGAGAATCACAACGTCCGCCGTCATATTCATCTGCCTTTCATCGATGGCTGGTTGGGCGCGCGACGGTCACGAGTTGGCGCGCGGAGCGTTCCGAGCGGCGCGATCGCGGTCGAGAACTTCGAGCATGCGCCCATGATGGGCGCGCATCTCCTCGGCGAAGGCCTCGTAGGGAAAATCGTCGAACTCGCCGACGAAGCGCACATATTCCATGTGCTTGCGGCCGGCCTCGTCGAAGGGATGGAGAATCAAATCGTTGCGTCCGTCGAAGTCGAGAGGCTTGACCTTGTGCCGATCGCACAGAGCGAGATCGAAGGCCGGCGTCGCCTTGACCCATTTCCCCTCGAGAAAGAGCGACGTATAGGCGTGCCAATGGAAGACGTCCCCATCCATCATCTCGCTGATTCTCTGGCAGGTGAGATGGTTGCGGACGTCGGCGAAGCCGAGCCGCGCAGGAATTCCGACGGCCGCGCAACGGCGGCGAGCGCGATCGCCTTGGGCACGCAGAAGGCCGATGGCGCGCTCAGACAGTTCGACGCGACGAACTGCCGCGGATCGAGGCCGAAGGTGAACATGTCGTAGCGGACGAAATCGCGCACGGCGTGATACAGACGGATCGCCTTTTCCCGCGCTTCCCCCTCCCCCGCGTGGGTCGCGGCGAAGGCCTTCACGGGCAGCGCGTCGGCGTCGATGAACCGCGTCGCCTGTAAGGCCGATACGTGAACATCGCTCATTTGTCGCCTCTCATTGTCTCAGATTTACAGACGCCCGCCGTTCCACGATCCCCTTATAGCATATCGGGCCGACGCGGCTAGCCTAGCATCCCCGCCTCCCGACTCGTCGGTGAGCGGTGGCGACCGCTATAATGAATGGCGCTCACTATACTGCCGCGCCGACTCGGCAGGAGTGTCACGATTGCAA
>CAWEYC010000008.1:0-29368 GCA_963813195.1 uncultured Alphaproteobacteria bacterium
ACGGACAATGTCGAAGGCACGATATTGGTCGACACCGTGGTTTCGAGCGGCGGCAATGTCACGCTCACGTCGCCCGGCCAGATCCTCGACAATAACCCAATTCAAACCGTCGATACACGCACGTATCAACAATTGGTGGGATATTGGAACTCGTTGGCCCTGACCGCGAGCGCGGCGAATACCGCCAAGCAAGCGGCGACGATCGCGGCTTACCAGCAGTCGATCACGCAGGAGTACGATCAATACTGGCAGATCCGCGACTCGCAGCCGGACGGCGGAGCGGCCTATAATCCCAATTTCACGATCACAATCGCGCCGGGCTCGCAAGAATATCAAGCGCTGACCGAACAATACACCAATCAGATCCTCGCAACGCAGCCCAATCTCACGCAAGCCCAGATCAACACCCAGGTGTCCCAAGACATCTCCGCGTTTGAAACGGCGCAGACCGCGCAATATCAAACCCTCAACGGCGAAGTGGGCTCGCTCACGGCGAAGTATCAGCCGGCCTATCAATATGTCGCCACGGCGGCGCAGGAATCCAGCCTGACCGCCGGCGCGGTCTGGACGACCGATGAACTGGCGTTCTCTTTCTCCGCCGGCGTCTTGAAGACGGTCACCAACACCAACCCCGTGGTGAAGGCGCCGAACGTCTCGGGCAGAACCGTTACGATCAACGCGGCGATGGGCGTGGGCGAGACCATGGTCGAGCCCGGTCAATCGGAGCCCGGCATCGTCATTCCCGCCGGCATCGCGCCGTCCGCGCTGACCGACGATCAGAAGGTCGCGCTCGCGGCTGCGGAGGCCTCCGATCTGGAACTCACGATAGGTTCAATTCAATTGCCGGCCGGGGAGACCTTCAATCAACTCACGGCCGCGCAACAAGCCGCCTATACCGCCGCTGCGGGGCTTGCCAACATAACTATTCCCCTCGGCGACGATCCGAGCACGCTCGACGCGGCTCAACAAGCCGCGTTGCAAGCCGCGGCGCTCGGCCTGGCGAACTTCAACGACAGCTATCTCACGGTGCTCGTCAAGCGGCCGCTCAATTTCTCCGCCGCGACGGCGCTCAATGTGACGGTGACGCAAGCGCCGAACGGCACGACCGACATCGGCGACGCTTATCTCGCCTCGCAAGGCAATGCGCTATTGGGAAATATCTCCGTTCCCGGCGAGACGCGGATCAAGGTCATCGGGTCGATCGGCAACGCGGCTTCGGCTTCGCTGGTTCAGACCGGCGACATCATTCTCGAGGCTGCGAACGGCGATATCGGCGGCGTTCCGTCCGGCGGCTCCTTGCTCGATCTTTCCCCGCTCAACAATGCGACGATCACCGCCCGCGCGGAGAATGGCGTCGATATCAGCGTCGCGGCGGTCAATGTCGGCGACACGAATAACGCCAATGTCGCCACGATCTATTCGCCGCAGGATGTGACTCTCACCGCTCAAGGATCGATCGTCGACGCCAACGACGACGAACTGATCAACATCCTGGGCGCCGATGTAAGGCTGAAGGCCGTCACGGGTTCGATCGGTTCGGTCGGGGATACGCTCAACGTTGCGGTCATCAGCAATGGCGGCATCTATGCGACCGCCGCTACGCCCGGCGCCTCGGTCGACCTCTATGGCCCTTCGGGCAATAATTTCACGATCGAGAATGTCCTCGCCGGAGGTTCTGCCGCCCTGACGGCCGCGGGGGACGGAACCATCGACGGCGATGTGTTCACAGGCGGCGAGGTCGATATGTCCGCTGGCGGCCGGCTTGTCTTGACACAGGACGCCGATGTCGTTCCCACCACGGGCGGGGTCTCGATCGACGCGGCTTCGCTGAAGATGCTGAACGGCGCGATCGTCGACGCCGCGCTCGGAGACATCGATATCGACACTTCCGGCGACGCCCTGGTCACCGGCCTCGTCAGCGGCAGCGCGGATGCTCAGGCGGTGTTAATAAACTCGGGCGGCCATGTGCTCGCCGGAACCAATCCCAACCGGGTCGACACTACGGCGATGACGCCAGGCGCCGGGGTCTCGATCAACGCGGCCTTGGGCATCGGCGATGAGACGGAAGCCGACAGCGAGGCCACCGATGCGCCTAACGCGGCGCCGGGGACGGCAAATCTGATTACGGGGACGCAGAATCCGCTGATCATCAAGACGGCGTCGATGAACTTGAGCTCTGCGGCGGGCGACGTCGATGTTGCGACCACGGCTGCGGTGACCTCGGGGACCGTGTCCGCGGCGAACGGCAGTGTCAATATTACGGCGCTGCAGAACTTCAGCGTCGGTTCAATTTCGACGCCGCTCGGAAACATTGACCTGCAAGGCGCGGGGGCCATCATCCTGCCGAAGCTTTCGGCGGGGCTGGGGACCGGCGCCTCTGAGGGTCAGATCATCGTCATTGCGGGGGCGACCCTGACCGTGGGAACGGCGACGAGCGGGGGTTCGCAGAATTTGTCGGCGCTGGGCGGCCTGACGTTCACGCAACTGACAACTACCGGAATTCCCGGCGATCCGGGCGATGTCGATCTGACCTCGACTTCGGGCGCGGTGACGGGCGGCGACATCGACGCCAACGGCGGCGTCGACATCCACGGCGCCTCGGTAGCGCTGGACGACGTCACGGCGACGCTGGGCCCAGTTCTGATCGTCTCCAGTTCGACACTGACCGGAAACTCGCTGACGACGGGCGGATCGGCGAGCCTGACGTCGACCGGCGATCAGAGCTGGACCACGCTCAAGGTTGGGACGACGCTGATCGCCAATTCGACGAACGGCGCGCTGGCGCTGGGGACGGCGACGAGCGGGGGTTCGCAGACGCTAGAAGCGCAGGGCAATCTGACGTTCACGCAATTGACCACGACCGGAATTCCCGGCGATCCGGGCAATGTCGATCTGACCTCGACTTTGGGTGCGTTGACGGGCGGCGACATCGACGCCAACGGCGGCGTCGACATCCACGGCGCCTCGGTAGCGCCGGACGACGTCATGGCGACGCAAGGGCCGGTCGTGATCGTCTCCGGTTCGACGCTGACCGGAAACTCGCTGACGACGGGCGGATCGGCGAGCTTGACGTCGACCGGCGATCAGAGCTGGACCACGCTCAAGGTTGGGACGACGCTGACCGCCAATTCGACGAACGGCGCGCTGACGCTCGGGACGGCGACGAGCGGGGGTTCGCAGAATTTGTCGGCGCTGGGCGGTCTGACGTTCACGCAACTGACAACGAGCGGAATTCCCGGCGATCCGGGCGATGTCGATCTGACCTCGACTTCGGGCGCGGTGACGGGCGGCGACATCGACGCCAACGGCGGCGTCGACATCCACGGCGCCTCGGTAGCGCTGGACGACGTCACGGCGACGCTGGGCCCAGTTCTGATCGTCTCCGGTTCGACGCTCACCGGAAACTCGCTGACGACGGGCGGATCGGCGAGCCTGACGTCGACCGGCGATCAGAGCTGGACCACGCTCAACGTCGGGACGACGCTGATCGCCAATTCGACGAACGGCGCGCTGACGCTGGGGACGGCGACGAGCGGCGGTTCGCAGACGCTAGAAGCGCAGGGCAATCTGACGTTCACGCAATTGACCACGACCGGAATTCCTGGCGATCCGGGCAATGTCGATCTGCGTTCGTTCGGAGGGGGCATCCAGGGCAATTCCGTGACGGTCAATGGCGCGCTCGATGCCGATGCGCTGGGACCGATCTCGATCGCGAATATCCTGGCGCTCGCCGGCATTCAGGTGAGTTCCGGCACTTCGATCACTCTTGGCGACGTGATGACGGGCTCGGGAACGAATTTCTTCTCCCCGATCGTCAATATCGGAGTCCTCAGTCCCGCGCCGGGGGTAACGAGCCCGTTCGAATTCAGCATCGCGGGTCCTGGAGGCTCGGTGGGAACTTTCGCCAGCGTTATGGTCCATTCGCCGTTCCCCGTCGTCATGGGCGAATTGCGAGAAGATTCGGCGATCATCACGACCGATGCGACGTCGTTCGCGATCGACAACGGCTATATCCTCGACACGTTGAGCCTGACGACTCCGTTCCAGACCTTGTATATGAACAACCAGTTCCCCGAGCCGATCAACAATATCGGGGTGCAATTGTACGCGCAGGATTACGCGTTCCAATTCAGCCAGAACAATTTCCGGACGACGACGACGTCCTTCGTCGTCCAGTACGATTTGCTCGCCGAGATTGTCGACGAACTGCCGGGCGGCACGATCCTCGGCGCGAGTTTCCTGCGCGACTTCGATCGCATGGGCTGGTTGGGCGACCCCGAACTGACGCCGTCGGCGGACCAGTTCGGACTGCCGTCGGTAGACGATCCCTGGCTCTCGGCCCCGATCGTCGGCTGGCCTTCCGTTCTGCCGGGGCCGCAAGGCGTCCCCGCGGTCAACCTTTTCGTCGGCGATGAAACTTGGCTGCTCGTCAGTGGGCCCGACGGATTGAGTATTGATGTGAGGCGTCGTCGCAAGAAAACAATAGAGTAAAGTAATGTGTAGGGATGCGCTAGACGCCTGGGGGTGGAATGTTCGCGGCTCGAAGGAGATCGATGTGGATCGCGGGGGCGATGGCATGCGCCGTCGCTTCGCAGGCTAACGCCCAGTCCGTACCAGCGTCTGCGGCGCCGCAAACCAATCCGGCGCTGATCAGCGACCAGAACCAGCAAATTCGCGAGCAAATCGAGCGCCAGACCGCGTTGCCACAGACGCCTCCGGTCGTATCCGGGCCGCCCTCGCAATTCGCGGTGTCCGCGCCGGGAGGGCCCTCATTCATTTTGCGCGACGTGACGGTCGACGACTCCCGCTTCATATCGCGCGACGAGATCAACGCGATCGTCAAAAAATATATTGGCCAGCGCGTCGACATATCGGCGATCCAGCGCATGGTGAAAGAGATCAACGACCTCTTCGGCGATCGCAAGATAACAACCGCCGCCGCCTTTCTGCCGCCGCAGAAGCTCAAGGACGGGATCGTTCATGTGAAAATCGTCGAAGGGCGATTGGGGAAGCTGTTGGTGAAGGGCGCTAACGCGCTCTCTCCCGCTTTCGTGCTTTCCCATGTCGACGAAAAGCCCGGAGACATCGTCGATTTGCCTAGCCTTTCGAACCGTCTGGCGATGTTCAACAGCACCGGCTTCGCCCGCATCCAGGCCGCGTTGCAGCCTGGCGTGGCGTTCGGACTGACGGATATCGAGCTGTCGGTGACCGAACCGCCGCGCAATCAGTTGCAATTGTTCGTCGACAATCAGGGCGTGCCGGCGGTCGGGCAAAATGAGGTCGGAGCGCTGGTTCAGCTCTACTCGCCGTTGATGTTCGACGACAGGTTGACGCTCTATGCGGTCAAGTCAGGCGGAAACGTCAATGGCAGCGTTTCCTACAATGTCCCGCTCGATCCCTGGGGCGGCCGCATCGGCGCAAGCTATGTCGATGGGGCGATCAAGGATATTTCCGGTCCCTATCAATCCCTCGATGTGCAGGGAACCTCTGAGGTCGCCTCGATCAACCTCAGCCAGCCTGTCTTTGCCCATGACGCCTGGCTGCTCCAGTTGAACGGCGCGGTGTCGCGCAATATCTCGAACTCGACGGAATCCGGCGTCCCGATCACGGCGAATTTTGCGACCCTGGAAACGGGCGGATTTCGCATCAGCTATGCCGGCGACAGCTTTTCCGCGAGCGTTTCGCCGACTTTGACCGACGTTCAGTCGCGCAGCGCCGTCTCGAATGGGGAGGCCAACTTCCTGCTACAAGGCGGGTCGTTCGTTTCGTCGCTGAAATTGCCTGCCGACTTCAACGCCACGTTCAACGGCTCATGGCAGGCGTCTTCCGTTCAATTGATCCCTGGCGACCAGTTGTTCCAGATCGGCGGTCCGACCACCGTGCGTGGTTATCCCGCCAACGCCGTTGCCGCGCCGGACGGATTTTACAGCAATCTGGAATTGCATCACGCGTTGCCATTTCTCAACGGCGCACTCGACGCCTACGCCTTCTATGACGAGGGGGCCGTCTACAATCATTTCCCTGCGATTCAAGACTTGAACTCGCTGGGCCTCGGCGTTTCCTGGAATGTCGACAAATATGCGGTCGCCGATGTCTTCGCCGGTTTCCCACTGAATGACGTCGTCAACCCGCAACCCAGCGGGATTCTCTATTTCCGGCTGACGCTCAAGCTGGATTAGGCCGGGAGCATGCAAGGTTGTGGCCTCAGGCTGCGGCTATCGCCTTCTCAAGGGCGGAAGCGGCCGCATCCTCGCTCGCCAGGGTTTGATCGATGAAAGCTTTGAACAGGTCCGCAAAACCGGGGGCCCTCAGGTAGGCGAAATCCCGCTCGCGCGCCTGAGTGATGAAGGCGGCGATGACGCCTTCAAGCATCTGACGATCCTTGAGGTCCCGCGCGGTCGCGGGAGGGCCGGCCACGACGAACGATTCGAGTTTTCGGGTGTGCGCCTCGCCGGCTCTTGCGAGATCGGGCGCGTCGCGAAATTCATAAGCCCATTCGAGCATCGTCATCATCCGTCTGCGCGCCTCGCGCGAATCGGTCGTTCGCAGCGCGAATCGAAGATGGCCCCAACCCAAGCAAGAGACTAGCCGTTGTCCAAGCCGTATGCATCCGGCGTGGGCCACAGGGTATGCGGCGTAGTGCTCGGGAGGATTGCTCAGCGCTGGGCGCATGATGTGCTGTCCCTGTGGATTTTGATCAGCTCGATGAGATTTTCGATGCCGTCGTCGGTAAACGCGAGCACGCCCTCATCGTCGATACCGTGGACCCATATCACGCCGTCTTCGGGCTCCATTTCGAGAGCGATGTCGTGGAGCCAATCGACGTTTTCACCGAGCGTTTTGGCGACGCGGTTTATGGTTGTGACGCGAGTGACCTTGTTGACGTGCATGCTCAGGCCGCCTGAGCCGGGATGGCTTGAGCGTGAGGCCGCCAGTTCCATGGCAGCAGTTCATCGAGCCGATGGGCCGGGTGGCCGGCGATGCGCGAGAGAACGTCTGTCAGCCAGGCCTGCGGATCGACGCCGTTCATTTTGGCGGTGACGATGAGACTGTACATGGCAGCCGCGCGCTGGCCGCCGCGGTCGGACCCGCAGAACAGCCAGGATTTGCGACCCAAAGCGATGCCGCGCAGCCCACGCTCGGCCGCATTGTTGGAGATGCAGACGCGCCCGTCATCGAGGAACAGCGTGAACGCCGGCCAACGCTTGAGAATGTAATTGATCGCCTTGACCAGATCGTGCCCGCGCGCGAGCTTCGCGGCCTGCTCGCGCATGTAGGCCTGGAGTTCGTCGACCAGGGGCCGGCTCGCGCTTCGCCGAACCGCCAGGCGCTCCTCGGGGCGCTTGCCGTTGATGGACCGCTCGATCGCGAACAGCGCGTCGATGCGGCGCACGATCTCGATGGCGATCGGCGAAAGCGGGATCTCCTTCTTTCCCGCCGCCTTGCGACGGGCGTTCGCCTCGATGTCGGCGAGTTCGAAGAACTTGCGCCGCGCATGCGCCCAACACGCCGCCTCCAGGATGGGCCCACGGCTTCGCCCAGCCAGATAGAGCTTGTTGTACCCGTCATAGGCGTCTGCTTGCAGGATGCCGGTATATCGCGCCAGGTGCGCCTGCGGGTGCTCGCCCCGCCGATCGCGCGAGTAATAGAAGATCGCCGCGGGCGGCCCGGCGCCGCCGAAGGGTTGGTCGTCGCGAACATAGATCCAGCAGCGCCCGGTGTCGGTCTTGCCTGCCGCCAGCACCGGCACGGTCGTGTCGTCGCCATGCAGGCGCTCGGCCGCCATCACATGGGCTTCGATGAGCCGGCGGAGCGGATCGAGCGCCGCGCAGACCGAACCCACCGCGTCCGCCATGGTCGACAGCGCGATCGGCGCGCCCTCCAGCGCATAGCGCTCGGCCTGGCGGTTCAACGGCTGGTGCTGACCGAACTTCTCGAACACGATCATCGCCAGCAGGCTCGGCCCCGCCCATCCCCTCGCGATGACATGGAACGGCGCCGGCGCTTGCGTGATCGTCTCGCAGTCCCGGCAGGAGAACTTCTCCCGCACGGTCTCGATCACCTTCCATTGGCGGGGCGTCGTCTCCAGCGTCCGCGTGACGTCCTCGCCGAGCTTGCGCAGCCGGGCGCCTCCGCAGCATTCGCAGGCCGTCGGGGGATCGATCACCACGCGCTCGCGAGGCAGATGGTCGGGGAACGTGTTGCGCTCGGCCGGTCGGCGCGTAAACCCGCGCACGTTCGTCGCTTTGGCGGCCGCCTTTTCCGCCGCCAGCTCGTCTTCCGCAGCGCTGGCTTCCAGCTCTTCGAAGTCGAGCGCCAGTTGGTCGATCAGCCGCGCCGAGCGTTCCGAGCGCTGCCCATAGACCTGACGCTCCAGCTTGGCGATCCGCAGCTTTTGCTGCGCGATCAGCGCCATGTCTTCGGACGCTCTCGCGCGCGCCACCGCCAGTTCCGCGGCGACCTCCAGGCTCTTGGCGCGCTCGACGAGCAGCGCCGCCTTCAGGGCGGCGATGTCGTCGGCAAGAGGCTCGCGAGCGGGATCCATGAGACGGAGAGAATCATAATTCCCGCGATTTGTGGCGCCCTAAAATGCGCGTGGCCCCATGTCTTTGTTCGCTCACCCCGCGCTCTTCGGCCGCCAGGTCAGTTGCGGATTTCGCCAGTCGATCCCCTCCAGCATATAGGCCATCTGCGCCGCCGAGATCGCGACGACGCCGCCCGACGCCGACGGCCAGATGAACTTTCCCCGGTCCAGCCGCTTGGCGTAGAGCGACAGCCCAACGCCGTCATGCCAGAGGATCTTGGCCAGATCGCCGCGGCGGCCCCGGAAGATATAGAGATCGCCGGCGTGGGGGTCGCGCTTCAACTGCTCCTGCACCTGAAGCGCCAATCCCTGCATGCCGCGGCGCATGTCCGTGTGCCCGGTCGCGATCCAGACCCGAACGCCGCTGGGTGTCGGGATCATCGTCCGCTCAGAACATCGAGCACGCGCCGAAGAGCGTCCGCGTCCACGTCGTTGTCGACGCGTACGCGCCCGCCAGAGCCAAGCTCGATTTCGATCACGCCGGACTTCGCTCGCCGCTCGCCGGACAGGGCGCCAGTATCGCCAACAGAGTTCGACGTCAGACATGTCGTCGAGGCCGCAAACTCGACAGGAAGCAGAGTCGATCCGTTCGCTTCTCCCAGGCGCTCCGCACGCGCCCGCCGCCGCCAGTAAAATATAAGGCTTTGCGACACCCCGTGCCGCCGCGCCACCTCACAGACGACAGCGCCGGGCGCCATCGTCTCCTCGACGATGCGCGCCTTCTCGTCCCGGCTCCAACGACGTCGGCGTTCGACCCCCAAAACCTTGACCTGCATCGACCACATGACCTTAAGGCTAGACTTAAGGTCAGATCGTTCACGACCTGCTCAACCGGGACAAGGCGGTTCACGCCGGAGGGATACTCCAAGCCGCATCTGAAAATGATAACGTCCGCCGTTGCGGCGCTGGAGATAGGAGGCTAGGGGCATGGTCGATCGGTCGCCTCGTTCGGGGACCCGAACGCCGGCGTACATCTCGGTGTACACCGGCGATCGCTCGATCCCGGGTGGCGCTAACCGATTGAGAAAACGACGATCTTCAGGGCTAGTTCGGCTTGGAGGTTCTGGTGCCGCAAGAGGGATTCGAACCCCCGACCCCCTCATTACGAATGAGGTGCTCTACCAGCTGAGCTATTGCGGCCCGCGGCGTCGAAGGGCGATTGCCTGCTCCCGCGGATGGCAGTCTCTTAGCCAGATCACCGGGTATTGGCAAGGTTGCGCCGGCGTGGCGGCAAGAAAAACCTACGATGCGGGGTGGACCGCGCCGCGACCAGGATCAGCCGTCATTCGCGTGCAAAGAGCCTGGACCCGGTCTTGGGCTCGCTGTCGGGTCCCGGATCGTCAGGCGCGGTCGACGGCAACAGGACGACCGCCGGGGTCGCGCGAGGCAGCTCGGGTTTGGGCGGCGGGGCGGCCCTCTCCGGCGACGGGACTGCGGCAGGTGCGACTCCCGTCGCGGCCGGTGTCGAGGTCACAAGCGCGGGCGATTCGGTCGACGGCCGCGGTGCGGGCGACGGTTCCGGGGCGCTCAATCGCTCTTCCGGCGTGCGCCAGACGAAGGCGTCGAGCACGCCTGAGGGCGATATCGGCGACCAGCGGTCGCTGATGATCCCGTCGGCGACCCAGGCGCGGTCGCGGGGCGCGCGCGCCGCCCGGGCGAGCCATTCGCGCACCGCGCCTTCCGCGCCAGCGGCCTCCTCGATGTCAGCCACCAGCAGACAAGTGCGCGCGGTCGGGCGGCTCGGCGCGCCGGCCGCCAGCAACGGCGCGACCGCCGCGCGCGCCGCGGCGAGGTCGCGCGCCTCGAGCGCCGCGCGGCCGACGGTGATCTGGCTTTCCAAGTCGAAGGGCGCGAGCCGCGCCAAAGCGCGTGCGCGCGTCAGCCGGTCCGACGCCGAATCGCCACGCCGCAGCCTGAGGTAAGCGTCGGCGAGATCGGGATGCGGCGTTTGCCGGTACGCCGCCTCGATGATTTTCGAGGCGCGGCGATAGTCGCCTTTGGCCGCGAGGAGGCGCCCGCAAAGCGCGGCGGCGGGAACCAGGCCCGGCGCCAGAGCGCTGGCCTCCTGCGCGAGCGCCAGTGCGGAACCCGCGTCACGGTCCGCCAAGTCTTGCGCCATGGCCGTCTTGAGGACGGCGCGCCAGCGATTGGCGGTCGGCTTGTCGATGAGTCGCGCGGCGGCGTTGGATTCGACGATTCCCAGGGCGCCCGCCCAATCGCCGTGCGCGGCGCGGTCGTCGAGGACGGCCCGCCCGGCCCAGGGCAGCGCGGCATGCTTGTGCGCGCGCGTCGCGAATTCCAGCGCGGCCTCGTGATCGCCGCTGCGGCGCGCCTCGATATGGAGGCCGCGCAGGCCCAGCGCGTGGGTGTGCGGGTGCTCGAGCATTTCGCGGAAGGCCGCGACCGCGCCGGCGCGGTCGCCAGCGAGCTGGGCGGCTTGTGCGCGCAGCAATTTCGTTAGCGGCCCATCCCCCAGATGCTTGCGCGCCTCGGCGGCGTCGCGGCTCGCCGCGCGCACGTCGCCCGAGCCGACGGCGACCATGCCGCGCGACAGGGCGGCGTAACCCTTCTCCCGCCGACGCGCCTTGGCGGCGAGAGAAACCAGCGAGGGAATTCGAAATACGAAGCGGATCACACCCCAAGCGAGCGCTAGAAGGATAGCCAGACCGACGACGACGCCCAGCGCGACCATCAGCGAGACGTCGTATTCGACGCCCCGAAATGTCAGCGCGACCTCTCCGGGGTTCTCGGCCAGCCAGGTCAGACCGTAGGCCGCCAAGGCGAGCCCGGCGAGGAACAGGAGCAGGCGAACCATGAAATCTCCGCTTCGAACATTCCAACGCGTCAGAATAGCGCTGGCGCGCCGTGCATAAAAAATACCGGCTTCAGCCCTACTTCTCGACCGTGGCGAGGCGTCCGATGGCGTCCGCGCGCAGGCTTTGCGCCGCCGCATCCGCGGCCGCGCGGGCTTCAGCTGTCTTTACCCATTCCTGGCTCGCTTGACGCGCCGGTCCCGGCAAATGGCCGTAGGCTTCGAGCGCCGCTCGGAGATCGCCATGGGCCAGCGCCGCGGAAATACGCTGCGCGACGGCTTCCGGGTCGCCGCCGCCGCCGGCCTCGCCGCCGACCTTGTGTACGCGAACCAGTCCGCGCATGTGGTCGAGCAGTCTTTCCACGGCCCCACCGTGGCTCGGCGGCGCCGCCGCTGCAACGACGCTTGCCTCGACCTTGACGAAGGAGGCGCGGAGCGCCGCTAGCGTCGGAGCGCCAGCTTCGGCGAAGGGCCTCAAGGCCGCCAAATTTCCGCTGTCTGCGCCGAGACGCGCCAGCGCCGCGAGTTCCTCCGCGAACGGCGCTCCGGCGCTCAGCCGCTCGTCCAATGAGATCGCGAGGATCGCTTCGGCTGCCCCGTCGCGGCTGGGCGCGAGCTCCGCCGGGGCGACTCGTGCGGCGCTCTTGGGCGCGGCGAGCGCCGTCTCGACTTTGGCGAGACGCTCGCCAAGCGCGCCGAGGTCGGCCGCGTCGGACTTCAGCCCTGTCAGTTCGGCCTCCAATTTGCCGACGCGCGCCTCGAGTTCGCCCGCCCCGGACGAGGCAGGAGCCCCGCTTTGCGTCGCCGCAGTTTGGCTCGTTCCCGTCGCGAGCGCCAAAGCCTTGGCGGCGTCGGCGCGCGCGGCGCGCGATTCCGTCAAGGCTCGAGCCGCGTCGCCTTGGCTCGCCGCTGCTTCGAGGGCGGCGACGCGCCGGGCGATCGCGTCGAGAGCCGCGGCCTTGGCGGCGCCGGCCTGGTTCGTCTCCAAAGCGTGCAGCCGCGCGTCGAGATTGGCGTTGGCTTGGGACAGGCCCTCGTCGCTGCGCTCGAGGCCGGCCATTTGCGAAGTCGCCGCCTTGAGCGCGGCGGCGCGTGGGTCGGCGAACCAGCCGACGCCGAGCGCGAGCGCTGCGCCGAAAACGCCACCGATGACGCCCGAGGCGAGGGGCAGCCCCAACCAGACTGCCTTCGGCGGGACGTCCGCCGCTTTTGAACCCTCAATGGGCTCTTCGTCCGTAGGCGGGGTCGCCGATTGCTCGTCGACTGTCTCGGAGCGCGGCGTCTCCGGCGGCGTCTCGTGAATTTCGGTCGCTTCGCCCTCGATCACTCCTGGATCGTGTTGCGGCTCACCTCTGGCCGGCGTAGCGGCCCCGGGCGGGGGCTCAACCATTTCGGGTTCGGATTTACGGCTCGCGTCGTTAGCCATGGGGTCGTGCTCTCGCGTTTCGGGCTTCTATAGGGGAGCGATCGAGGGATGGGAACCCGTTGGAGCCGGGCCGGCTCAGGTCACGGCTCGCTTCCCCCGCCCCCCCTGCGTTTCGGCCAGCGCGCGTTCGAGCGCGTCGATGAGCCGATCTTCCCTCGGCTCCGAGGCGTAGAAAAGGCGAGGCGCCCCGAGGGCGGACAGCGGTTCGCCGATGTCGGGGGACAGGCAGACATGAAGAAGCGCGCGAAAGCGCTCGATGAGGCCTGCGCGCTCGGCCAATTCCACGGCGAGCAAGGCGGAACGGCGTGAATAGTGCAAGGCGGCGCTGCACCCCGCGACCGCGCGCGCCTCGTCTTCGCTCCAGGCGGCGCGCGCCTCGGCGACATAGACTTCCAATGTCGTCGCGAGATGGCCGGCCTCTCTCAGAGCCATCTCCAGCGCGCTCTTGCGGTCCCGGCCGGCCAGATAAAGCACCCGCGAACGAGGCCCGAGGCTCCGAAGCAGCGTCGCCGAGAGGGCGGCGACGTCCGGCGCCGCCTCCTGGGCGAGCGGAATTCCAGCCGCCGCGGCCGCCCGCGCCGTCTGTTCTCCGACGAGGAAGAGCGGCAAAGCGGCGATCGCCGGGCGCTCCGACGGAGCGAGCAAGTCGATGGCTTTGGCGCTTGTCGCCACAACCGCGTCGAACGGACCGGGCGGCGGCGGCGCGCCTGTAGCGCGAATTTGCGTCGCGGGCGCCAGCGCTGCTTCGAAGCCGCGGGCGCGCAGCAATGCCGCACTGCGCTCTGCTTCGTCGGGCGCACGCATGAGCGCGACCCTTATCGTCACAGCCTCGCCATCGTCGTCGAGACGCTCCTCTTCCGGCAGCTGCTTCGCGGCCCTTCTTTCACTATGCGCTGTGCAGTCTCGCGCCAAGCGTATAGAGACGGCCTCAGCGCCCGATGCCTCGGCGCGGCGAACTTCGGGACTCTAAACCGACGATGCGCGTATTGGGAATCGAGACCACCTGCGACGAGACGGCGGCTGCGGTGGTGCACCTTCGCCCCGACGGCTCGGGCGAAATCCTCGCGGACGAAGTGATGAGCCAGATCGCGGCCCACTCGGCCTATGGCGGCGTCGTGCCGGAAATCGCAGCCCGCGCGCATGTCGAGATCATCGATGGGTTGGTCGCCCGCGCGTTGCGCCGCGCGGACACGCGCCCGCGCGATCTCGATGGCGTCGCCGCGGCGGCAGGGCCCGGCCTCATCGGCGGCGTGCTCGTCGGTCTGATGACAGGCAAAGGGATCGCGCTCGCCGCGGGCAAGCCCTTCCTGGCCGTCAATCATCTCGAGGCGCACGCTCTGGTGGCGCGGCTCTCGGGCCAATTGGCGTTTCCCTACCTGCTGCTGCTCGCCTCGGGCGGCCATACGCAAATTCTTGGCGTCAAGGGCGTCGGCGATTATGACCGTCTCGGCGCAACGATGGACGACGCGATCGGCGAGGCTTTCGACAAGACCGCCAAGCTGCTCGGCCTGCCTTATCCCGGCGGGCCCGCCGTCGAGGCGGCCGCTAGAGACGGCGATGCGGCGCGCTTCGCCTTGCCGCGGCCGCTGCTCGGACGTCCGAACGCGGATTTCTCGCTGTCGGGTCTAAAGACCGCGACACGCCTCGCGGCGCAATCGATCGCTCCGCTTCGCCCGCGCGACGTCGCTGATCTCTGCGCGTCGTTTCAGGCCGCGGTCGTCGATATGATCGAGGACCGCATGCGTGTCGGGCTGCGGCTGTTTCGTCAGCGCGTCGGGGCCGCGCAAGGCGTCGTCGTCGCGGGCGGCGTCGCCGCCAACGGCGCCATACGCGATGCGATGGCGCGGTTTTGCGCTCAGGCCGGGCTGCCGCTCGTGGCGCCGCCGCAAGGTCTTTGCACCGATAACGGAGCGATGATCGCGTGGGCGGGCATCGAGCGCCTTCGGCGCGGCCTTGTCGACGATCTCGCGACGCGCGCCCACCCACGTTGGCCGCTCGACCCGAAGGCCGAGCGGTCGCTCAATGGCAAAGCGTGAAGCGGAAACCCGCCGCTATTATTGTTGCGGCGTGGGCGCTGGGGGCGGTGAAGAATGCGCCGCGGCGGCGGCGGCCGCCTCGCGCCTCTTCTTTTCCGCCTCGACCTTCGCCATGTGATGGCCGACGATGCAGCCGCCGATGGCGCCCGCGACAGCATGGTGGCCGGCGTAGTGGCCGGCGACGCCGCCGACCAGAGCGCCCTTCAGGCAACCTGCCGCGCTCGCCGGCGTTGTCGAGACGGCCGGCGCAAGCGCGACGGCGAGCGCTGCGCCGATAAAGGGTCGGAGTTTCGAGGTCATTAAGAATTCCTTTCGGGCGATTCGCAGGGGCAGCAGTCAGCGGGATATAATGCGCGGCGCCCACCGTCGTTCCCGGTGGGAAGCCCATTGCATCGCCGCTTTCGAGGAGCGAATTGCATTCTGGCGCAAGCGTGCCTATAAGGGGACAATCCCCTCGCGACTGTCGATTTGAGGCTGCGCCTCGCCCCCTACGAAGGGTGGTCGCGCGCGCGGCTTAAGTTCCAAGGAGTTCGCCCATCATGACCGAAGCGCCGCTGATGCCGAAGGCCACTGCCGTCTGGCTGGTTGAAAATACGTCGCTGACGTTCGATCAGATCGCCGAGTTTTGCAAATTACATCCGCTTGAGGTCAAAGGGATCGCGGACGGCGAAGTCGCCACCGGCATCAAGGGTTACGACGCAATCTCCACGGGACAACTGACGCGCGAGGAGATCGCCGCCGCCGAGCGCGATCCGTCACGCCGCCTCCAGCTCGCGACCGCCAAAGTGCGCGTGCCTGAATTCAAGAAGCCGCGCGGAGCCCGCTACACCCCGCTTTCGCGCCGGCAGGATCGGCCGAATGCGATTCTTTGGCTCCTGCGCAATCATGCGGAATTGAAAGACGCGCAGATCATGCGGCTGGTCGGCACGACAAAACATACGCTGGAATCGATCCGCGAGCGCAGTCATTGGAATTCCGCCAATCTCCAGCCGATGGATCCGGTGACGCTCGGCCTGTGCTCGCAGATCGACCTCGACTTCGAAGTCAATCGCGCCGCCAAGGATCGCCCGAAGGTCGAGGAAGACCGGACGCAGACGCTCGTGTCCGCGGAGGTCACGACGGCCAAGCCGGCGCCGGTCAGCCAGTCCGAGGTTTTCGGCGCTCCTTCGCCCAAGCCCAGCGAAGAAAAGATCGACGTCGACTCGGTGTTCGGCAAGCTCAAGGAACTCAAGAACGCGGACTGACCCCTCAGCTGCCGAGGACCATCGCGGCGACGGCAGACAAGAGCACGACGACGAGCGGCGGCGCGCGCCAAACGACGAGCAGGACAAAGCCGGTTGCGGCCACCGCGAAATCCGCCGGCTGCCGCACCGCGCTGGTCCAGACCGGATTGTAGAGCGCCGCGCCCAGGAGGCCGACGACCGCCGCGTTAACGCCGCGCATGGCGGCCTGCGCCGGGGCGAGGGCGCGCAATTCATTCCAGAACGGCAGCGCGCCCATCAGCGCCAGAATGCCCGGCAGGAAGATCGCAATGAGGGCGACGAGCGCGCCGGCGACGCCCGCCGGCGGCGCGCCGGCTGTCGCGCCGAGATAAGCGGCGAAGGTGAACAACGGCCCGGGAACCGCTTGGGCCGCGCCGTAGCCTGCCAGGAAAGCAGTGTCGGAAACCCATCCCGGCGCGACGACCGCGTCGCGCAGCAGCGGCAACACCACGTGGCCGCCGCCGAAGACGAGGGCGCCCGATCGATAGAAGGCGGCCGATAGCGCGAGCAGGCCGTCGTGGTTCGGGATGAACGACAAAGCGAGCAGCGCGAAGAACGCCGCCAGGCAGGCGACGCCCAGCCGACGAGACACAGGCGTGAAAAGGTCGCGGGCGATTGGTTCAGGGTCGCTGCGGCATAGCGCCAGCCCGGCCGCGCCGCCGAGCGCGATCACGGCGATTTGGGCGAGCGAGCCGGGGGCCAACAGCAGTAAAACGAGAGCGGCCGTCGCGATCGACGCCCGCGGCCGGTCCGGGCAAAGAGAGCGCGACATGCCGAGAACCGCCTGTGCGACGATGGCGACCGCGACGAGTTTGAGCCCGTGCAGCAAGCCGCCGCCCCAGGACGAGTCGGCGAAACTTCCCGCGCCGTACGCGAACACGAGCATGAGGATCGCGGAGGGCAGGGTGAAGCCCGCCCAAGCGGCGAGCCCGCCCAAATGTCCGCCCCGCATCAATCCGATCGCGAAGCCGGTCTGGCTCGACGCGGGCCCGGGAAGAAACTGCGCAAGCGCGACAAGATCGACATAGGCGCGCTCGCTCAACCATCGGCGTCGCTCGACGAATTCCGCGCGGAAATAGCCGAGATGGGCGATCGGGCCGCCGAACGACGTGAGGCCGAGCTTCAGGAAGGCGAGAAAGATCTCGCTTGCCGCTCCTCGCTCGGGCGGCAGGCGGGCCGATCGGGCAGATGCTTCGATTTCGGTCGTCACATTCCGAATCCGCGCGCCATCGCTGCGGCCGCGACCGGGATTCCCGCGAACAGCGCGGCTTCGGCCCATAGGGCAAGGCGGACCGTGCGCACCGCCGCCGCTTCGGGCCGGAAGGTCGGGTCGACCCGGACGGCCCGTCGCCAGACGAGGTAGCGCAGCGTCGGGGCGATCGAGATCCCGCCGACGGCGGCGAACAGCGCCATCTTCGTCCAGAAGAAGGTGTTGATCATGTAATAGTCTGGCCCCTTCGCGCCGAAGACGACGCGAGAGATCCCGACGGCGAGGACGAGGGCCGCCACGATGCCGTACCACGCGTCGATGCGGGCGAGCCGCCCAACAGTTGTCGCGCTGACTTCGCCGGCGGTCAGAGCCAATTCGAACGCCAGGATTGCCGCGAGGGTAAAGATCGCCAGATGATGAAGGCTGGCGAGCGCCCAATCGAGCACCATGATCAAATTCCCCCGACTTGACATTCCCGCCGCGAGTGGCGGCCAGGGCGCCGAACGCGCTCCCCCGGTCCGGCGCACTCGATCCTCGGTCCTCGCGCCGCCGGTGATTTCCGACGATCGACGACCTTCAAATCAGCTCTTCTTCGCTCGCCCGTCAAGACGGACCCGGGCCAGTGCGAAGCGCTCTTTCTCGCCGGCCAAAAGAGGCTTAAGATCCACTGTGAGGAGGCCGACCTCGAAAGGGAAGCGACTATGCGAGCTTCGTCAAGGATTTTGGCCGCCGTCAGCTTGATTGTGGCCGCAGGCCTGCCGACCTACGCGGCGGCGCGCCCGTCCGCGGGCTTTCGCCCGTTCATTTCGCTGCGACCGCATTTTTCGATTTTTCGCGCCGAGCCTCGGCAGGGGTTCTTTCGCGAAAGGGATCGCTTTGCCCGCCGCCGTGGAAACGAATTCGACGGCTTTGGCGACTACGGCGACTACGGAGGCTATGGCGACTATGGCGGCTACGGCGGCTACGGTCCGACAGCGGCCGGCGATGGCGGGGCGCCTTTCCCCGGAGTGACGTCAGTGCAGAACGTGAGCGTCTACGTTCCGTTGATCCCGGCATTTGGCCCCTCGGCGATGGGTTCGGCCGGTCCGAGGATCATCGAAATCGGCAGGCGCCCGCGCGCCGCGCGACATGGGCGGCTGCCGGTCGTCGTCTATGGCGACGCCTGGCAATAAGCGGCCCGCCGTCCCGCCGTCTCCCGCGGCATTTCGTTTGACTTCGACCGCCGCGGCCTCTATAGGACACGCCGCTCATGCGCGGCTTTCGGCCGCGCTTTTGCTTTGACGCGTCTCGCGGCGAGGCGGAGCGAAAACCAGCAGGGTCTCACTGCAAAGAAGCTGGCCGCGCGGGCTCCCGCGCAGAGTCAGGTTGAACACGGAGAAAACGATGTTCGCAGTCATCAAGACCGGCGGCAAGCAATATAAGGTGGCCGCCGACAACGAAATTACCGTCATGGCTCTCGACGGCGAGGCTGGGGCGCAGGTGACCTTCGCCGAGGTTCTCGCGCTGTTCGACGGCGAGACGAGCGAGATCGGCGCGCCGCACGTCGCCGGCGCCAGCGTCGTCGGCGAAATCGTCGAGCAGGCGCGCGGTCCCAAGGTCATCGCTTTCAAGAAGCGCCGCCGCAAGAACTCCCGCCGCAAGCGCGGGCACAAGCAGGACCTGACGATCGTCAAGATCACGCAGATTCTGACCGGCGGCGCCAAGCCGGCCGAAGCGGCTGCGGCGGATCACGCGAACTGAGGGTTTCCTCGGTTCGGGATATGAATTATGTTCGCGGGATATCAGCGCCCAATGAGCGCGCCGCGGTGAATTTGGAGCGGGTGACATGGCTCATAAAAAGGCAGGCGGTTCGTCGCGCAACGGGCGCGATTCGGACGGGCGCCGTCTCGGCGTCAAGAAATTCGGCGGCGAGCAGGTCGTCAGCGGCATGATCATCGTGCGACAGCGCGGCACCAAATTCCATCCCGGCCGCAACGTCGGCATTGGGACCGACCATACGCTGTTCGCCACCGCCCCTGGGGCCGTGGCATTCGAGTGTAAAGGCAACGGTCGCCAATACGTCAACGTAGTCGTGCAAGACGCGGCCGAATAAACGGCGGGGGTGTGACGAGATCCCCGCCGCGGCGACAGCCCCCGCGGACGGTCTCGAGCATCCCCGAGAACAGGAAGGCGAAAATCCTTCCTAAACGTCCGGTAAGCCGAAGCGCTTATGAAGGGGATGCGGGTCGCTGCATCTCCTTCGTCGTTCTGGGCCCGCATCATCGAGGCCCTCGCTGGTCCGGAGTGGAAATGTTTCCCGATCTTGCCCGAGACGATGTCTTTCGCCTGGAGACGGCGAGGCTGTGGCTGCGTTGGCCGCGGGTCGCCGATGCGCCGGCGCTCCACCGCTATTGCAGCCGCTGGGAGGTCGCGCAATTCACGGCGCGCATTCCGCACCCCTATCCCGAGGGGACGGCCGAACGGTTCATTTTCGCAGCGCGCGAAGCGAACGCCTTGGGCCGCGATCTGACGCTGGTCATGACGCCGATTCGCGGCAAGCGCGAAGCTATCGGCGCGATCAGCCTCGAGGGCAGAGCCCAGGACCGGCTGACAGTCGGCTACGCCCTCGCGCCCGAGCATTGGGGCAAGGGTCTGGCGAGCGAAGCGGTCGAGGCGATGGTCGAGGCCGGCTTCGTCCTCACCAGCGCCGTCGAGATCGTCGCCAGCGTGCGGGTCGAGAACGCATCCTCGCGTCGCGTGATCGAGAAGGCGGGGTTTCAGTTCGCTGGGACCGGCCTTGAGGGCGCGCCGGCGCGCGGCGGCATGGTCCCAAGCGATCGCTTCGGCCTGACCCGCGAGGTGTGGACCGCGCGGCGCACCGCGCTGACGCAGCACGCCGCGGCGATCAATCAGGAAGGCGCCCATGAAATTTCTTGATCAAGCGCGGGTCTTCGTCCGCTCGGGCGACGGCGGCGCCGGCTGCGTTTCCTTCCGCCGCGAGAAGTTCATCGAATTCGGTGGCCCCGATGGCGGCGACGGCGGCCGCGGCGGCGACGTCGTCGTCGAATGCGCGAGCGGCCTCAACACGCTGATCGACTTTCGCTACCAGCAGCATTTCAAAGCCAAGACCGGCATGCACGGCATGGGCAAGAACCGCGCCGGCGGCCGCGGCGCCGATGTCGTGCTGAAAGTGCCCGAGGGCACGCAGGTCTTCGACGAGGACAACGAGACCCTGCTCGCCGATCTCAAGGCGCCCGGCGAGCGCGTCGTCCTCGCCAAGGGCGGCAACGGCGGGTTTGGCAACGCCCATTTCACCACCTCGACCAACCGCGCGCCGCGCCGCGCCAATCCCGGCCAGCCGGGGATCGAGCGCACGCTCTATCTCAGGCTGAAGCTGATCGCCGACGCCGGCCTGGTCGGCTTGCCCAATGCCGGCAAATCGACCTTCCTCGCCGCCGTCTCGGCAGCGCGGCCGAAGATCGCCGACTATCCCTTCACCACGCTGCATCCCGGCCTCGGCGTGGTGCGCCTCGACGATCGCGATTTCGTGCTCGCCGACATCCCCGGCCTCATCGAGGGCGCGCATGACGGTCTCGGCCTCGGCGACCGTTTCCTCGGTCATGTCGAGCGCTGCGGCGCGCTGGTGCATCTCGTCGACGCGACGGGGGACAACGCTGGCGCCGCCTACCGCACCATTCGCCGCGAACTCGAAGCTTACGGCGGCGGCGTCGCCGAGAAGACCGAGATCGTCGCGCTCTCCAAGGTCGACGCGGTCGACGAGGAGACGCTGAAGAAGCAGAAGGAACGGCTCAAGCGCGCGATGCGCAGCTACGGGCCGCCGCTCGCCGAAGCCGCCAAGCGCGCGCCGCCGCTGGAGCTCTCGGCCGTCGCCGGGCGCGGCGTGAAGGAAGCGCTGCGGGCGACGCTTGCCGCGATCGAGGCGGGGCGCGCGAGCAACGCGGCCGAGGCCAAGCCAGAGCCGGCCTGGATGGCTTGAGACCCCGGCCATGACGGCGAGCAAACGAGAAGCCAGGAGGCGTTTTCCGGCGCGACTGCATGTTTTCAAAGCGTTGCGCGACGGTTTTCCGCCGCAGCGACCTCGGGCGACTGCCGCTCCACCTCCGCCGTCCTCGCGAGCGATAGCGAAGCAACCCAGACTAAGCCGCCGCCGCAGACCCCAAGTCTGGACGGCCGCGCTTTGCTCGCCGTGACGGCTGAGACACTCTCCGCACGAAGCAAACAGCCCACCATGCTTTCTGACAATCAGAAAGCATTTGCTGCTCCGCCTTCTCTGCGCCTCAGGCCTTCGCGCGACTGTTCGTCGCCCATTGGACGCCGAACCTGTCGGTGAAATTGCCGCAGTGATCGCCCCAGAACTGCTTCGTGAACGGCACGGTGACCCGCCCGGCCGCTGCTTCGAGACCCAGCGGTCGAAGGTCAAGCGCCGCTTCATGTCGGCTCGAGCGGGACTGAAGGCTTATTTTGTGCTACGATATTGCGATGTTATCTCGTTCCACGATGGAGGCGTTCAATGGCGCTCGCGATCAACGACATCGCTCCCGATTTCGAAGCGGAGACGACGGAAGGTCGGATCAGGTTTCACGATTGGATCGGCGACCATTGGGCGGTGCTCTTCTCGCACCCCAAGGATTTCACGCCCGTCTGCACCACCGAACTCGGCTACATGGCCAAGATCAAGCCGGACTTCGATAAGCGCGGCGTGAAGATCATCGGCCTTTCCGTCGATCCGCTCGACCGACACGCGGGCTGGGCCAGCGACATCCGCGAGACCCAGGGTTTCGCGCCGAACTACCCGATGATCGCCGACGTCGACTACAACGTCTCGAAGCTCTACGGCATGCTTCCCGCCCCGGTGTCGGGCGACCCGACCCAGCGCACCGCGGCCGACAATCAGACCGTGCGCAACGTCTTCGTCATCGGGCCCGACAAGAAGGTCAAACTGATCCTCGTCTATCCCATGAGCACAGGGCGGAACTTCGACGAGGTGCTGCGCGTCATCGACTCGCTGCAGCTCACCGCCAGACACAAAGTCTCGACCCCGGCGAACTGGAAGAGCGGCGAGGACGTCATCATCTCGGGCTCGGTCTCGGACGAGGATGCCCGCAAAACCTACCCTGAAGGCTGGAAAGCACCCAAGCCCTATATCCGCATCGTGCCGCAGCCGAGAGGTTGAGGCGAGCGGCCGGCCCCTTCTCCCGGACGGAGGGAAGGGGCTCGTGACGCCCGCTCCCTCGCCGATCGCCGATTGACATGGGGGCCCATTTATCTGACATTTTCGGCTGATCGAGCGTCGGCGGATCTTCGGATCGCCGCCGATATCGCGCTGAACAAAACGGCGAAACACGCCGGGTCGGTGGCATGACCGATGCAGCGATGGCACCTGAGACCGAGGCGTCGCCGTCGATCGTACGGCTGGAGCGCGTACAGAAGTTCTTTGGCGCGGTGCAGGCGCTGCGCGACGTCGATCTGGCGATCGGCCGCAACGAGATCGTCGGCCTCATCGGCGACAACGGCGCGGGCAAGTCGACGCTCATCAAGGTGATGACCGGCGTGACGCCGCCGACCGCGGGCCGCATTTACGTGCGCGACAAGGAGATCGATCTTACGGATTATTCCGTGCGCATGGCGCACGATCTCTCGATCGAGACCGTCTACCAGGATAAATCGCTCGCCGAAAAGCAGCCGCTATGGCGCAACTTCTTTGTCGGCCGCCAGATCGTCAACCGCTTCGGCTTCATCGATATCAAACGCGAGAAGCAGATCGCCAACCAGATCCTTAAGGAGGTCATCGGCTTTCGCGGCGCCGGCATCACGGTCGATTCGACCATCGGCCATCTCTCCGGCGGCGAACGCCAGGGCATCGCGATCGGCCGCGCCATGCATTACAACGCCGATCTCATCGTGCTCGACGAGCCGACGGCGGCGCTGGGCGTCGCCGAAGTGCGCAAGGTCGTCGACTTCGTCCGGCGCATCAAGGCGTCGGGGCGCGCCTGCATCTACATCGAGCACAATCTCGCCCATGTCCACGAGGTCGCCGACCGGCTGGTCGTGCTCGATCGCGGCGCGATCGTCGCCGAGATTCTTCCCAAGGACATGTCGGTGACCGAACTGACGCAATATTTGATCGATTTGCAGCACAAGGCCTGAAGGCGGGGCGCCATGCCGAAGAGCGGCTCACTTTCAATTCTGCAGGGCGCCGAAGGCCTGCCGATCATCGTCGTCTTCGCGCTGCTGCTCGCGCTCTTCATGTATACGGCGCCGAATGTGTTCCTGCAGCCGTTCATCTACACGACCTTCCTGTCGACCCTGCCGCCGCTCGTCCTGCTGGCGGTCGGCCTCACCTTCGTGATCGGGGCCGGCGAGATCGATCTCAGCTTTCCCGCCATCATCGCCTTTTCCGGCTTCGTCTTCGCGGCGCTGTTCAAGGAATACGACCTCGGCTGGATCGCCGTCGCGGCGGGCCTCGCCTCCGGCATTCTCGTCGGCTTCCTCAACGGCGTGCTCGTCGCCAAGATGGGCATTCCCTCGTTCATGGCGACGCTGGCGACCCAGTTCTTCTGGGCTGGCATGGCGACGGTGCTTTCCGGCGGCAAGTCGTACGCGCTACGCGGCGCCGAGGCGACCTCGGTGTGGCGCTGGATCGTCGGCCGGCCGTTCGCCGACAGTGAGACGGCGTGGCTGGCGCAACTGCCGCTGCAGGCTCTGTGGACGGGCCTCATCGTCGTCTTCCTGTGGTTCGTCCTCACCCGTCACCGTTTCGGCGAACATGTGCTCTTCATCGGCGATTCCAACGAGGTTTCGCGGGTCGTCGGCATCGACGTCGATGGCGAGAAGATCAAGCTCTTTACCCTGATGGGGCTCCTCGCCGCCTGCGCCGCGATCATGCTGACGCTGGAGAACAAGAATTTCTTCGGCAATCAGGGCCAGGGCTACCTGCTCACCGCCATCGCCTCCGTGCTCATCGGCGGCACCTCGATCTTTGGCGGGCGCGCCACCATCATCGGCACGGTGTTCGGCTGTTTCATCATCGGCATGATCGAGGCCGGCCTGGTGGCGAGCGGCCTCACCGGCGCCTGGGTGCGCACGGTCCAGGGCCTCATCTTCCTCGTCTCGATCGTTTTCTATCTCTACGCCGACGAGCCGCAACGCCGTCGCAACTTGTTTGCGCGGCTCGGGCGCTTCCAAGCTTTCGGCCGGGTGCGATCGGCCGAATGAACGCCGCCCGCGGTCGCCAAATGGCGGCAGGGCTGCGAACAAAAGGGGAGAGACGCGAAATGAGACGGTCCAAGTTCCTCATGACGGGCGCCGCGACGGCCGCGCTGTTCGCCGGGTTCGGCGCGGCCCTCGCCGCCGACCCGATCGGTAAGGGCGTCACCATGTACATGCAGATGGGCGGCAACGCCGGCGACGGCGCGACGCTCGCACGCCAGACCGGCGCCGAGCAGGCCGCCGCGGCGCTCGGCGTCGAGCTCAAGGAGCAGTTCTCCGCCTGGGCGCCGGAGACGATGATCAATCAGTTCAAGGAAGCGGTCGCCGCCAAGCCGAATTGCATCGAGATCATGGGCCACCCCGGCAGCGCCGCCTTTCACGACCTCGTCAAGGACGCCGTCGACGGGGGCATCGTGGTGACCGACGGCAACTCGCCGTTGACCGACCTGCAGAAGGATTTCGGCACAAAGGGCTTCGGCTATGCCGGCGTCGACCTTTACGCCGGCGGCACGCTGACCGCCCAGGCTATGCTGTCGCACGGCCTCAAGTCGGGCGACGATGCGATGGTCTACGGCGTCTTCAGCCAGGCCGAGCGCGGCCAGTCCGAGAAGGGCCTCGCCGACACGCTGGAGAAGGCGGGCCTCAAGGTCGATCGTCTGGAGATCACCCAGGAGGTGAACAGCGATCCCTCGCTCGGCGTTCCCGTCCTGACCGCCTACGTCCAGGCGCATCCGAGCCTGAAGGCCATCGGAACTCAGCACGGCGGCGTCACCGGCGTCCTCGCCGACGTGCTCAAGAAGGCCGGCAAAAAGCCCGGCGAGATCATTGTCGGCGGCATCGACCTCGGGCCGGCGACGATCAGCGGCCTGAAGTCGGGCTATGTCACCGCGACGCTCGACCAGCTCCTCTACATGCAGGGCTTCATGCCGGTCGTGCAATGCGTGATGACGTCGAAATACAAGATGCCCGGCTTGTCGCTGAACACTGGCGCCGGCGTCGTCACGCCGGCCACCATCGGCGGCCTGGTCGATCTCATCGACAAAGGCATTCGCTGAGGACATTTCGGGACGCGGGTGAGTTCGCCGGCGGGCGACCGCCGGCGTTTTCCTGTCCGGCGGCGATGATCCCCCTGAGGAAAACGAGCGAAAGCCGTCGATTTACTAGTTACCTTTGGTAAGCTCGTTGAAGTAATATCCGTCGACCGGCCCGCTGGGGGCTCGATTTTGGTCGCCATCGCGGGGCAGCGCAGGGGCTCCATGAACTTTCTCTCAGGCAATGATTCGAATCGCGCCGCGGACCTTTGCGCCGGCGACGACGCCATGATGTTCGAAGTTGCGCCAGTGTCGCTCTGGCTCGAGGATTACAGCGCGGTCAAGGCGACGTTCGACGCGTGGCGCGCCGCAGGCATCCAGGATCTGCGCGCCTATCTCGCCGAAGACCCGGCCCGCGTCAGAACCTGCATAGCCGGCATCCGCGTCGTCAAGGTCAATCGTCGGACGTTGACGCTGTTCGAGGCGGACGATCTGCTGCATCTCGTCGCCAACCTCGACCGAATATTCCGCGACGAGATGCTGGTGAACCTCATCGACGAACTCGCGCAACTGTGGGGCGGCGACGGCGGGTTCGTCGGCGGCAGCGTCAATTATTCGCTCAAAGGGCGCCGCATCGACATTCAGGTCAAAGGCTCGCTGCTGCCGGGCTACGAGGCGGACTGGGCGCGGGTGCTGGTCGTGCTCGAGGATGTGAGCGAGCGCGAAGGCGCGCGCCGGCTGCTCGCCCTGACCGAGGACTATTCGCGCGGACTGTTCGAGCATTCGCCGATTTCGCTCTGGGTCGAGGACTTCAGCAAGGTCCGGCTCCTGCTGGAGGAAGTGCGCGAACGCGGGATCGAGGACTTTCGCGTGTTCACCGACGTGCATCCGGAATTCGTCACGCGCTGCATGAGCGAAATCCGGGTGATCGACGTCAACAATCATACGCTGACCCTGTTAGGGGCGCCCGACAAGAAGACCCTGCTGCTCCGGCTCGGCGACGTCTTTCGCGACGCGATGGCGCAGCCGTTTCGGGAACAATTGATCGACCTCTGGGACGGCAAGCTCTTCCAGCAGCGCGAAGTCGTCAATTATTCGCTCGACGGCGCCGCTTTGCACCTTCAGCTGCAGTTTTCGGTGTTTCCAGGGCGCGAAAGGGACTGGTCGCTGGTTCAGGTCGCGTTGACCGACATCACCGCCCGCAAGAAGGCCGAGGCCTATCTCGAATATCTCGGCAAGCACGACGTCCTGACCAAGCTTTACAATCGATCCTTTTACGTCGACGAGCTCAACCGGCTGGAGCGCAAAGGGCCGACGCCGGTCACGGTCGTCATCCTCGACGTCAACGATCTGAAGGTGGCCAACGACCAGTTCGGCCATGCGGCCGGCGACGAGTTGCTGCGCCGCGCCGGAGAGGTGCTGAGCAAGCTGGTCGAGGAGCCGCGCCAGGCGGCGCGCATCGGCGGCGACGAATTCGCCATCCTGATGCCCGGGCGCGCCGAGCGGGACGGCGAGGAGATGATCGAAGGCGTCACGAGACTGCTGGCGCTCAACAATCAATTCTATCCGGGCAGCGCGTTGAGCTTCGCGATGGGGGCGGCGATCAGCCGGCCGGGCGAACGTCTCGAAGCGGTCGTGCGCCGGGCTGACGCGGCAATGTATGGGGCGAAGCGCGCCTATTACGCCGATATGCAGCGCGACCGGAGGGCGCCCGCCGCCGCACGCGCCGGCGGTCAGCGATCGGTGGGCGAAGCGCGCTGAACTGATCCGCTCTACACCCGCGCCATCGCCTGCGCGCGAATGATCTCGTAGACGGTTTGCGCCGCTGGCGAGAGCGGGCGATGGCGCAGGGCGATGAGGCTGTACGGCTGCACGACGATCTGAAAATCGGTCGGCAGGATCGCCAGCGCGCCCGGCGCGACCCCTTGGCAGGCGAATTTTGCCGCCTCGACCGACATGGGCGCGACGGCGTCGGAACTCGCCACCATCATCATCGTCAGGGTCATCGACGTCGTGTTCAGGAAACGATCGGGCGTCGCGGCGTTGGCCGCCTGGAACAGATTGTCGATCGCCCGGCGCATCGGCGTGCCGCGCGGCTGCATCACCCATTCGTAGGCGTCGAGGGCGCCGATGGGGACCGCGCCGCGCCCCAGCAGGGGATGGCCGCGCCGAACGATCAGGCGCGCCTCCTCGACGCCGATCGTCGGCGAGTTCGAACAGTCGCGCGTCGAGATCGTCGGGCACGCGCGCGATGATGAAATCAAGCCGCGCGGCGAGCAGCTCGCGCGCCAGAACATTGCTGCTGTCGATCTTGATGTTCAGTTCGATCGCCGGCGCGTCGGGCTGGAATCTGCCCGCATCGCCGGCGCGGCGAGATCGATCGCGGGCGCGGTGACGGCGCCGAGCGAGACCGCGCCGCGCCGTCCGGCGCGCAGATCGGCGAATTCCTGCTCGGCCTGTCCGAGCTGCAGCAGCACCGAGCGCGCATGACGCGCCAGCGCCAGCCCGAGCGGCGTCAGCCGCACGCCGCGCGACAGCCGCTCGCATAGGGGGGCTTCGAGCAGCGCCTCCAGCTCGGCGATCATGCGCGAGGCGGCGGGCTGCGACATGTTCACCGCCTGCGCCGCGGCGCTCACCATGTCCGTGTCCTCGATCGCCGCGATCAAACGGAGATGCGGGAGTTTCAGACGGCTCTGCGGCGGCGCCTTAGCCGGACGTGGGCCGGGGGCGCCGGTCGGGAGCGCGGTCTTGAGGTCCGCAGCGATTGAACAGCCTGGGCGTTCGCGAAGGCGATGGGAACTAGCCATGGCGGACAATCGGCAGATGCGAGCGCGTGGCGAATCCCGCGTCATCACCTATACCAAAATCGAGATAGCGCGCGCCATGCCACGCATTTGACTGTCATACCAATATCACTAACGGCAATTCCAGCGGGCAAGCGCGGGCGAGCGAGGGCGAGCCGGCGGCCGCGCGGCCGCCGCCACGCTGGTCCACCGTCGGGGACGAATGCGCGGCTGGCGACCGAACGGTCGGATTCCAAGGGAGGATTACGCATGGGTAGCAAGACACTCGCCGCCGCGGTCGCGATGGGGGTCTTCGCCCTCGGCGGCGCCGCGCACGCGCAGACAAGGGCACGATCGGCATCGCCATGCCGACCAAATCCTCGGCGCGCTGGATCGCCGACGGCGACAACATGGTGAAGGTGCTCCAGGCGAAGGGCTACAAGACCGACCTGCAATACGCCGACAACGACATTCCCGACCCAGCTCGCGCAGGTCGAGAATATGATCACCAAGAAAGAGAAGGTGCTGGTGATCGCCGCCATCGACGGCACGACGCTGTCCGACGCGCTGCAGAAGGCGCTGACGCCGGCATCAAGGTCATCTCCTACGATCGCCTGATCCTCGGCTCACCCAACGTCGACTATTACGCCACCTTCGACAATTTCCAGGTCGGCGTGCTTCAGGCGACGACGATCGTCCACGGGCTCGGGCTCGACGCGGGCAAGACGGCCCGTTCAACATCGAGCTCTTCGGCGGCTCCGCCGACGACACCAACGCCTTCTTTTTCTACAATGGCGCGATGTGCGTGCTGCAGCCCCTGATCGACAGCGGCGAGCTGGTGGTGCTGTCAAAGCAGATGGGTATGGATAAGGTCTCCACCCTTCGTTGGGATGCCGCCATCGCTCAGTCGCGCATGGATAACCTCTCGCGCCTTCTACACCACCAAACACGTCGACGCGGTTCTGTCGCCCTATGACGGTCTGTCGATCGGCATTATCTCCTCGCTCAAGGGCGT
>CAWEYC010000009.1:0-88502 GCA_963813195.1 uncultured Alphaproteobacteria bacterium
GCTCCCGACGGCAGCGCAGACACGATCGAGGACGAGAGATTGTTGGATTGCAATGTCAGATCGCCGCCGCCGAGCGCGAGGCTGGCGCCGGAGCCGACCGTCGCCGCGCTTTGAGAATCTAAAAGAGTTGCCGAAAGCGAGCCGGCGACGCCGACATTCGTCGCTCCCGCTCCCGACGTCGCCTGCGTCGCGAATGCATTCTGCGCCGCGGTTCCCGTATTGTCGGCCGTCAGGCTCGCTCCGACGCTTTGCGCGCTCTGGGCGAGCGTGGCGTTGCTCGCGACATGCGCGAGATTGAGCGCGAGCGCCGCACCGATGCCCGTGCCGCCGTTGGTGTTGCTGGCGTCGGCGACGGAGCTCGCGCTATTGAGCGCGTCGCTCGTCAGCGACAACGCGCCGCCGGCGACGGCTTGCACAGTGGAAGACATCTGCGCCGAGGTCACGGCGGTGAGGTCGGAAATCGTCAGCGCCCCCGCCGCCCCGACCTTTCCGTCCGAGGTGCTTTCGTAGGGTTCGTATTTCGAATCGTTCAGATATTGCGAGGCCGTGCTGCCCGAATCGGGCGTCGACGCCGCGCCGCCTGACGACGATTTGGCGCTAGTCGTCAAATTTGTTGTCGATATCGCGGAAAGACCCAGCGCGCCCGCCGAATTGACCGTCGCCGAACCATCGATGCTCGCGGTCGTCGTCGCCGTCACGACGTTGACCGCGACGCTGGCGCCCGCCGACGCGCCGGTCGCGTCCGCTAACGCGCCCGACGTAACCGCATTCGTGGCGACCATGTTCAACGCGCTTCCGGCGCCGGTCGTGGAAACGATCGACGAACCGCCGATATGCACGCTCGCCACGCTCGTCACCGTCGTCACGGCCGCCGACGCGTCGGCGGGGAGCGAGACCGAGGCCGGCAGCGCGCCCGTCGCGCTTGCGACCGAGGTCGCGCCGGCGGACAAAGTCATCGCGCCCGTCGACGTCACATGGGACGATCCCAGGATGTCGATGGAGGCCTGGACATCGGCCGACGCCGCGGCGCCGATGGAATTGACTGTGGTTCCCCCGCTCGCCGTCGCCGTCAGTTGCATCGCGCCGGCAGCGGTTACATCCGACGACTGGATCAGTATGGCGGCGTGATCGTAGGCCTGCCCCAGCGTCGACGAAGCCGAGATCGCGACGGCGCCGCCGGCGACGACAGCCGCGGGTTCGCCCGTTTCGCCGATGCTGATCTGCGCGGCGGTCGTCGCCGGCGCGGTGGATGTAGAAGCCGCGGTGGCCGTAAGAGTTATGTTGCCGGCTATGCCCCCGGCGCCGACCGCGTCTGCGAGCAACTGACCGCCACCCAGAATGGAGATCGACGGCGCCGTCAGCTCGATCGAGCCCGACTGGCCGCCGGACTTCGTCGTATCGATGATTCCGTCGCGCGCGATCGTGATCGAGTTGGTCGCGGTCAAATCGACGGATCCGCCCAGCGTCACCATGTTTGCGTCGAAGCTGGCGTCGCTCGGGGCGTCTGGATCGACGGAGCCGATGACGAGATCGGTCGGATCGATGTCGAGCGTACCGGATTTCCCGTCGGCGGCGGAAAGATCGACATTGATGGCGCCGATCGTCGCCGTGCCGATCGCGCTGAGATCGACTTCGCCCGCGTCGCCGCTGGACCCCGCGGCGACGGAGAGTCGAGCGCCGTCCGCGACCGACAAATTGTTGGTGGCGTCGATCTTGATCGAACCGCCGTCCGAGCCGGCCCCGGCGCCGGCGGCGGCGAGCAAGGCCGTGCCGGCCACGGAAATATCGCCCGCGGCGATCTTGATCGCGCCCGCCGCCTCGGCAACGGTTCCGTTGGCGACGATCTGGCCGGCAATGGCCGCGTCGCCGGCCGCCGAAATTGAAATCCGCGCGGACGCGCCCGACGCAGAAGGCGCGTTGCGCGCCGCCCTCGCGACGATCCTGCCGTTGGCGCCCAAGGTGAAGCCGCCGCTTGCAGAGATGGACACCCGGCCGCCCCGATGGGCGCTTCCGCCCGCGACCAACCGTCCCTGAATGTCGACGTTATGCGCGGCGACGATTTCGATTCCGCCATTGCGCACGACGATCGCGCCGCCTTCGCGAAGACCGCCGGCGTTCACGCTCGATTCGAACAGAGCGCGTTGGCGCGCCGCTTGTTCCGCCGCCGGCAGGGACCCCGCTACGAGGACATCATGGGCGTCGATCCGCACGCCGTGCTGGGCGATGATCTCGCCGCGAATGACGACCGAGCCGTCTGACGAGAGCGGAACGTCGCCGTGGATCAACTGAGTCGCCAGGGCCGGGTTGATCGTCCCATTCGCGCTGACCAATTTGTCGAGCATTGCCTTGGACGCCGTGGAAATCGTCAACGACCCCGTGTTGATCACGCCCGCCCGGCCGACGACGAAGCCGTAGGAATCGGCGAACACGACATTGCCGCCTAGCGCCCCGTTCTTGAAGGAATTCAGGGTCCCCTCGATATCCACCGGCGCTTGCGTAACGACATTCACAAGATTTTTCGCCGCGCTCGGAACGTAGAGATTGACGATATTTCCGCGCCCGACCTTGAAGTTGGTGAAGGTATTGAAGGCGTTGCCGCCAGACATTGTGGAGGTCGTTATATTGGTGACGCCAGCGCCGCCGCTCGACAGCGTCGTCTGCGTCCGGCCGTCGGGAACGATAAAATTCGCGCGCGCGTTGCCCAAATTGACCGCTTGGGCGTGCGCCGATTGCGGCGAGAACGCCAACAAAGCGAAGGGCAGAATCGCGGAACTTCGAAGCAGGGCGCCTCGAAAGGCGGGGCCGACCGCGGATTGCTCTCCCTGCGCCAAGATCAGGCTACCCCCGTCGGCTTCGATCCCGGCTCCACGGCGAGATCAAAGGCGCGAAAAAACAAACCCCCGTAGCGTCCGGAGCGATCGCCGCGCGCGGGCCGCATCAAAACTTTCCGGCCGGCACCCGATAGATGTCCGGCGCCTTCGCGTCGGCGATATAGAGCAACGTGAGCGCCGAGGGTGTGAAGCGCGGCGCGCTCTTGTCGCCGCTCGTCGCGCCCTGCATCAGAAGAACTGTCATGCGCCCCGCGGCGTCGGCGCCGCGGAACAGCAACAGGCCGTCCTTGACCTCCAGATTGGATACGACCGAGTTGCGCGCATAATGCTCGCTGAGAAAATATTGCCGCAGGCTCTCGCCGTTCTGCAGCAAGCGCTCCGGATTCAATTTGTCGTCCGAGCGCTTGGACCAGGTCACCGCCACTTGGATCAGAAGTCTTACTTTTGAACCCGAGCGTGTAGGCGACGTCCGCTGCGCCGCCGTCCGGCAATACGTCGGGAACGCGAACGGTCAGGACGATTGTGCGCTCGGCGAGATTTTTCGACGCGTGGATGGCGTTCGGCGTCACGGCGAAATCCTTCGCGATAGCCGCGCGAACATCGGCCTCCGTCGCCCCGAAGATCGCGGAACGGAAGCCTTTGACCTCAACCGACTGAGGTTCCGCCTCCGGGGTCGCGGGCGGACTCTCCGCCGCGGGCTTCGTCGCGACTTGCGCCCACGACGCATTCGGCGCCCCTAGGACGAGACAAAGCAAATACGCGGCGAGTGCGAGAGGATGGGCCAAGCGTCGATTGGGCGTCATTCGTGATAAGCCTCAGGAAAAGCCGAAACTCGCCCCAATTCCCGTTCGCGCGACCCCGCGAACCGATGTCGTCGAGTTGCGCGGGTCATTGGACAACGCCGGCGTCCTGACGATCGCGCGCCGCCGGCGCGGTCCCGATCGTCGGCGACGCCGCCGCTCTCAATTCGTCCATCGAGTTCAGACTCAAAAGGTGGGCGTAGACGGCGCCAAGAAAGCCCTTGTCTCGAAGCTTCAGAAGGTCTTCGGCCGCGAGGGCGTTGAATTTGGCTTCGTTGATGACGAACAAGCCATGCAGGGCGGCGCTTGGGCCGCCGGGAACGTTCGTTTCAATAGTGACGGGTTGTAACAACTGCAGGTCTTGCAGGGCCTGAACGAAAGCGCCGGTCCGCTTCGCGGCTATGAAGTAGTCGTTGATCAGACGGATCTTCTGCTGCAGGAACGGCGTGTCCGAGCCATCGTCGTGAAACAACCTCTCGCCGGAAGATTTTTTGAAGCCAGGAAATCTTTCGTCGATGCAGGCGACCGAGCCGTTCTGCCCTGTCTCTCCCAGGATAAAGGGATAACGCCGCACGAAAGCGGGAATGTATCGGCCGACCCACTTGCCGCTCGCGTCGACGTGCGCGTTTTGTCCAGGGCGAAGACCGACCAGAAATACGGGGGACGGCGCCGGCGATCCCGGCGCGAATATGATCGGCGATGTGCGCGAAGCCGTCGCAAACTCGTCGACCAGGGCCGGAATCACATGCGCGTTGGCGGCGAAAAGGTAAGGCGCCTCCGCTTGATCGAGCCTCAAGTTGCGATGCGTGTCACGGTTGAGAGCCACAACCGCGTCGTAGAACATCGGCCCGGCCGCCATTCGCTGCCCCTTCCCTTGCACAGGCAACCCCTTGAGTCGGCCGGGGCGCGAGGGTAGTACAACTCTACGTAAACCGCTAGCGCATTCTCGGCATTCGACATGGCAATCGGGTGAATAAGAGCGTTTCTGAGTGATTTCAATGACTTGCCTGACCATCGGCAAGCGAGCAAAGTGACCTACCCGCTTGATGAAGTCCTTTTATTGTCACTGCCGGCTGTTCTGGCGGGCGCTGAGCCATCAGAGCAATGAGCCGGCTGCACCCCCTACCCTCAACGCCGTCATTGGCGGCGCTCTTGATGAAAGCGCTTTTCACCGCACGCCGCTCATCGTCGCCGCGCCTTGCGTTCGGCGAACTTGTACTCTGTTTTGGATTCCGCTGGCCGTCGTTAGAATGGCGTTTTCTGTGAATTCAGCTACTTGGGATTGTTCGGGGTTCGAATCCCTCTTGCGGTAGCATTTAACCCATTGCAATATAATGCTTATTTTCAAATGCTCGAAACGGCAAACCCGTTCTTCGGCGTGGTGACCACGGAAGTGGTGCGGCGCCGATGGGCTGACGGACGGCTTGTAAGGTCGTTCGAATTCGCCAGCACTTGAAGCCGGTCCCCGACGAATCGGTCAGTGAGCACTACTTTGGCGGATTTTTGAGCGTTCGGACGTTTCTGGGATTCCCGAACGGCGTATTGCGTGATTGAACTAAACCGCTGCCGCGGTAGGCGGAGCGCGGGTCTGGCGTGAGGAGGCCCCTGCCTGAGAAGATTTGGTGTCGAGCCAAGCTTTCAGACAGGAGAACCCCAGATGACCCGGATGAGCCCTCTGCGTCAGCGGATGATTGAAGATCTGACGATCCGCAATTTGTCACCGGAGACGCAGCGATCCTACTTGCATCATGTAGCGAAGTTCAGCCGATTTTTTGGCCGATCCCCCGATCAACTGGGATACGAAGAGGTGCGTGCGTATCAGGCGCATTTGGTGGGCCGAAGGGTTTCCTGGGGCGCGTTGAACCAGACGGTGTGCGCCTTGCGTTTCTTCTACGGCGTGACGTTGGGCCGATCCGATCTGCCTGAGCGGATCGCCTACCCCCGGACGCCGCGCAAGTTGCCGGTGGTGCTGAGCGCCGATGAGGTGATCGGTTTTCTGCAGGCCGTGAAGGGGACGAGGAACCGGGTCGCGCTGATGACCACCTATGCGGCGGGTTTGCGCGCTGCTGAGGCGGCGCGTCTGAAGGTGACGGACATCGATAGCTCCCGGATGGTCGTTCGTGTCGAGCAGGGTAAGGGCGGCAAGGACCGCTATGTGATGCTATCGCCGCAACTGCTCGAGATTTTGCGAGCCTATTGGCGGTTGACCAAGCCGGGGCGGTGGCTGTTTCCCCGACGCGATGGCGGCGGTCCGCTCCATCCGCAGACGTTGGGGATCGCCTGTCGAACAGCCTGCGAGTTCCTGGGCCTTGAGAAGCGGGTGACGGTGCATACCCTTCGCCACAGCTTCGCCACCCACCTGCTGGAAGCTGGCACGGACATACGCATCATTCAGGTGCTGCTGGGGCATCGCAGCCTGACGACGACGACGCTCTACGCCCAGGTCTCAACGGCGGTGATCGGCCGGACCGCCAGTCCTTTTGACCAGCTCCACATGGAGGTCGCGCCGCCCGACTGAGCCGCGCGCCATGCGCCCGGATCTGGAAGTGGCGGATGTATTCGTCCGTCACGGGGCGGATTATCGCCGTGATCATGTCGGCCATATCGGGCGTGTCGAGCGCCGGGTCATGGCGGCGGTGGAGGCGTGTCGGACCGCGGCCCTGGGCGGTCACTCCGAACAGTGCGCCGACTGCGGCCTCGTGCGGCAAGCCTACAACTCCTGCCGTAATCGCCATTGCCCCAAGTGCCAGGGCCTGGCCCGCGCTCTGTGGCTGGCCGAGCGTCAGGCCGAGTTGCTGCCGGCGCCATACTTCCACGTCGTCTTCACCGTGCCAGCCCAGGTCGCCGAGATCGCTTTCCAGAACAAGGCGGCGGTCTATGCGATCTTGTTCAAGGCTGCGTCCGAAGCCTTGAGGATGGCCGCAGCCGATCCCAAACACCTGGGCGCCGAGATCGGCGTGGTCGCCGTGCTTCACACTTGGGGCCAGAATCTCCGCCATCATCCGCATGTCCATTGTGTCGTGCCGGGCGGGGGCCTGTCTCTGGATGGCCAGCGCTGGGTAGCCTGCCGGCCGGGCTTCTTCCTGCCCGTGCGGATTCTGTCGCGCCTGTTCAGGCGGCTGTTGCTTGAGCATCTGCAGAGCGCCTTTGAGGCCGGCCAACTCTGCTTCTTCAACGATCTCGCCGACCTGGCCGACGCCGGCGTCTTCTCCGCTCACTTGGCCAAGCTAAAGCAGATCGAATGGGTCGTCTTCGCCAAGCCTCCGTTCGGCGGCCCCGAACAGGTCCTCGCCTATCTTGGCCGCTACACCCATCGCGTCGCCATCGCCAACAGCCGCCTCGTAAGCCTTGATCAGGGAAGGGTTAGCTTCCGCTGGAAGGACTATCGCCACCACGACAAGTCCAAACTCATGACCTTAAGCGCCGACGAGTTCATCCGGCGCTTCCTGCTGCATACTCTTCCAGACGGATTCCATCGCATCCGCCACTACGGTCTCTTCGCTAACGGCCACCGTGTCGCCAAGCTCGCCCAGTGCCGCCTTTTGCTGGCGGCGCCCACGCCGCCGACGCCGGACCCGTCCGGCGACTATCGCCAGCGTTATCGCTGCCTCACAGGGCACGCCCTGAACATCTGCCCCGGCTGCGGCGGCGCCATGACCTCGCTCGGCCCCTTGCCGCGCAAGGCCCCGATCTGGCCTGATACCTCATGACCCGCCGCGCATCGTTATGCCCGCACCATCCGTCCCGGCGTCTGCCACGCTCGCCGCCAGGCCTTTGCGCGCCACTGGCTAAAGTCGCAGGCTGGTCATCGCCAGCAGCGCCACGCCGCAGCGTCGATGGCCCAATGGCGCGGTCTCCCACGCCTCAGGTGGTCCCGCAACGCCGCGGCGGCCGACCCCCACGAGCCCGCCTCCAGCGCCTCGGACACACCGTCGAGCCCTAAATCCCCATAGCCCCGCCCGCCATCCCGCGGTTCAGTTCAATCAGGCTTCAATGTAGTCGCGACCAATGCGAGCCCGCGCGATCGCGCCCGCGACTACACAGAACCCTCCAGATTCATGGGTGGTCGGCATCGCGCGCCGTCGCGGCGGGAAACCGTCACGCAAGTCGCTGAAAACAAATCGTCGCGCCCGAAACGGCGCCGCCCTCGGCTGGGCCGCCGCCCACGTCGCCAAGGGCCATCCGCACTACGCCTCCCGCGTCGCCACGAGTCAAGCCAACCCTCCTCCCGCGCGCCGCGCGCCGCTCTCGAACTGGCGTTCCACCTTGGCGACGATGTCGGCGATGATGCCGTTGATAGCGAAATCCTTGGGCGTATAGATCGCCGCGACCCCTTCGGCGCGTAGCTTCTCCGCGTCTTCGGGTGGGATGATGCCGCCGACGACGACGGGCACATGGGCGAGGCCGGCGGCGCGCATGAGCTGCAGGACTTCCTGCGTCATCGCCACGTGCGAACCCGAGAGGATCGACAGGCCGAGGCAATCGACGCCGTCCTTGGCGCGCTCGACGATCTCCTGCGGCGTGAGCCGAATGCCGTCATAGACGACATCCATGCCGGCGTCGGTCGCGCGCACCGCGATCTGCTCGGCGCCGTTGGAATGGCCGTCGAGGCCGGGCTTGCCGACGAGGAACTTCAGGCGGTGGCCGAGTTTCAGCGAGACGCGCTCGACCTCGCCGCGCAGCGGGTCGAGGTCGCCCGCCTCCTGGCGCGCCCTCGGGCTGACGCCGGTCGGCGCGCGATATTCGCCGAATTCGGCGCGCAACGCCGCGCCCCATTCCCCGGTGGTCACGCCCGCCTTGCCGGCCTCGATCGAGGCCGGCATGATGTTGGCGCCGCCTTTCGCCGCCGCGCGCAGCGCCTCGAGCGCCGCCGCGACGCGCGCCTCGTCCCGCGCCGCGCGCCAGGCTTGGAGCCGGGCGATTTGTTCGGCCTCGACCTCGGGCGAGAGGACCATGATCGCGCTGTCGCCCGCCATCAGCGGCGAAGGTTCGCTGGCCTTGAAGCAGTTGACCCCGACGACCGGCTGCTCACCGCGCTCGATCGCCTCGAGACGGCGCGTATTGGATTCGACCAGCTTGCGCTTCATCTCGCCCGATTCTATCGCGGCGATCGCTCCGCCCGCCGCGTCGATCGCGGCGAGCTCGGCCGTCGCCTCGCGTTTCAGCGCCGCGACGCGGTCGTCGATGACGGCGCTGCCGTCGAAGATGTCGCCGTACTCGAGAAGGTCGGTCTCGAACGCCATGATCTGCTGCAGCCGCAGCGACCATTGTTGATCGAATGGACGCGGCAGCCCGAGCGCCTCGTTCCACGCCGGCAGTTGCACCGCACGGGCGCGCGCTTTCTTCGATAGGACGACCGACAGCATCTCGATGAGAATGCGATAGGCGTTGTTCTCCGGCTGCTGTTCGGTCAGCCCCAGGGAATTGACCTGGACGCCGTAGCGAAAGCGTCGCTTGGCGGGATCGGCGACGCCGTAGCGCTCGCGCGTGATCTCTTCCCAGAGCTCGGCGAAGGCGCGCATCTTCGCGAGTTCCGTGACGAAGCGCATCCCGGCGTTGACGAAGAACGAAACGCCGCCGACGACGTCGGCGAACCTCGCCGCGTCGACCTCCCCCAATTCGCGCACCCGGTCGAGGACGGCGACCGCCGTCGCCAGGGCGTAGCTGAGTTCCTGGACCGGTGTCGCTCCCGCTTCCTGCAGATGATAGGAGCAAACGTTCATCGGATTCCACTTCGGCGTCTCGCGCGCGCAGAAGAGAATGAGATCCTTGGTCAGGCGCAACGACGGGCCGGGTGGAAAAACGTAGGACCCGCGCGACAGATATTCCTTGATGATGTCGTTCTGAGTGGTGCCGGCGAGCCCCCCGCGCGGCGCGCCTTGTTCGTCGGCGACGGCGATGAAGAGCGCCATGAGCCATGCGGCGGTGGCGTTGATCGTCATCGAGGTGTTCATCGAGGCGAGGGGAATGCCCTCGAACAAAGCGCGCATGTCGCCGATATGGGAAATCGCGACGCCAACCTTGCCGACCTCGCCGCGCGCCAACGGGTGATCGCTGTCGTAGCCCGTCTGAGTCGGCAGATCGAAGGCGATGGAGAGCCCAGTCTGGCCCTTGGCGAGATTGTCGCGGTAGAGGCGGTTCGATTCGCGCGCTGTCGAATGGCCGGCATAGGTGCGGAAAATCCACGGTTTGTCGCGCGCCACCGCCGAATCTGGCCTGCCGACTGGCTCCATTCCGCCCCGTCTCCGTTCGCCCCGCTTGATATTGTGCAGAGCACAATTACAGAAAACCGAGGCGAGAGCTAGCGGCCCTGTCGTTCCCGCGCAACGCCGCGCCTTCCGCCTGGATTCCGACAGTCCCTCATTCGATCAGATCCCAATAGGGCCGCGGGGCGAAACGTTCGGCGAGGAAATCGACGAAGGCGCGGACCTTTGGCGAAAGATGGCGGGCGTGCGGGTAGACGGCGCACATGAAGAGGGGCTGCGGGGTGAATTCGTCCAGCACGGTTACCAGCGCGCCAGCTTGCAGATCGCCGCCGACGATGAACGTCGGAAGCTGGACGAGCCCTACGTCCTTAAGTGCGGCGATCCTCAGCGCATCGCCGTTGTTGGCGCAGAGGCGCCCCGTGACCTCCACGGGCCAGGCTTTCCCCTCTCCCGTCGTGAATTGCCATTGCTGCGACAAGGCGATGTTGCTGTTGAAGAGGCACTCGTGGCTCTTCAGATCGTCGGGCGACACCGGCAAGCCTCGCGCCTCGAGATAGGCCGGGCTCCCGCACACGACGCGGCGGATGGGCGACAGTTTGCGCGCGATCAGACTCGAATCCTCCATCGCGCCGATGCGCACGGCGACGTCGTAACCCTCATCGACCAGGTCGACGAAGCGATCGTTCATCGCGAGGTCGATCGCGACCTCGGGGTAGCGAGCGAGAAAATCCGGCAACGCCGGCGCGAGATGCAGAAAGCCGAAACTCATCGGGGCGCTCACGCGAAGCCGTCCCCGCGGGGCCGCCTGCAATTGGCTGACCGCGAGGTTGGCCTCTTCGAGGTCGGCCAAAATCCGACCGGCCCGCTCAAAATAGCCCCGCCCGGCCTCGGTCAAGGTCAGGGACCGCGTCGTCCGGTGAAACAGGCGCGCGCCGAGTTCGGTTTCCAGCGCGCTGACCTGGCGGCTGACCGCCGACTTTGACGAGTGAAGACGACGGGCGGCTTCGGAAAACGACTGGGCCTCGGCGACGCGAACAAAGGCCTCGATTGCGGCTAGGCGGTCCACATTGGTGCTCCAATCGCAACAGTATTGTTCCCGATGTATGGATTGTCCCGCATTGTGGCGCAAGCTAAATCCAACTCCACAAGCCGGCGAGGCGTTCGCCCGGCGATTTCAGCCCAGAGGGCAGCTCCCCATGTCTCTTGCGATCCAACCCTCCGCCAAGCCGATCGTCCCCACTTTTGGGGTGATCTCAAATACGCTCTCGCCCTTCGCCGAACCGCTGGTCCGCGTGGCCGCCGGTCTCTCGCTCGTTCCGCACGGAGCGCAAAAACTGTTCGGCTGGTTCGGCGGCTATGGCGTCGAAGCGACGGGACAATTCTTCGCCGCGAAGCTCGGCTTGCCGCCAACCCTCGCGGTGCTGGCCGGGCTCATCGAGTTCGTCGGTGGGCTGATGTTGGCCGCGGGGCTGCTGACCCGCCCGGTCGCCGCGCTGGTGTTCGCCCTCATGGCGGTCGCCGTCGTGCACGTCCATCTGCCGCTCGGGTTCTTCTGGACGGATGGCGGCTTCGAATATCCGCTGTTCTGGGGCGTTGTAGCCCTATCCTACGCCATTCGCGGCGGCGGTCGTTACTCGATCGACTGTCTCATCGGACACGAACTCTGAAATCGGAAGAGGCGAGCGTCGCCCCAACTTCGAGGAGAGCCCAATGACCGTCACCGTTCGGCCGGCCAAAGCGCGCGGCCATGAAAACCACGGCTGGCTTGACAGCCGCCATACATTTTCTTTCGCCAACTACCACGACGCCGATCACATGGGTTTCGGACCTCTGCGCGTCATCAACGAGGATCGCGTCGAGCCCGGCGCGGGCTTCGGCGCGCACGGGCACCGCGATATGGAAATCATTTCGTATGTGATCGAAGGCGCCCTCGCCCACAAAGACAGCATCGGCACGGGTTCGGTCATTCGTCCAGGCGATGTGCAGGTCATGTCGGCCGGGACCGGCATACGGCACAGCGAGTTCAACGCCTCAGAAGTCGATCCCGTTCACTTTCTGCAAATCTGGCTGTTGCCGGACCGCCAAGGCCTTCCGCCGCGATATGACCAGAAAACGTTTCCGGCGTCGGAGAAACGCGGACGTTTGCGTCTCGTCGCCTCGCACGACGGTAGAGACGGATCTGTTCTCATTCATCAAAACGCGGATGTGTTCGCGAGCCTACTCGACGGTGACAATTCCCTCGATTACAAACTGAATGCCGGCCGGAGGGCCTGGGTTCAGGTTGTACGAGGAAGCGCCGACGTCAACGAAGTCCCGCTCCATGCGGGCGACGGCGCGGCGATCGAAGCCGAAGCGATGCTGTCGATTGTCTCGCGAGAGCGCGACTCCGAAATTCTCGTCTTCGATCTTCCCTAATCTCAGCTCAGGAGCGTTTCATGGCGAAGGTGCTGGTTCTCTATTACTCGTCCTACGGCCACATCGAAAAAATGGCGGAGGCGATCGCCGCCGGAGCGCGGAGTGCCGGCGCCCAGGCCGATGTCAAGCGCGTGCCCGAAACGGTTCCCCTGGAACTCGCGCGCGCCTCGCACTTCAAGCTCGACCAGCCCGCCCCGATCGCGACCATCGGCGACCTCGAAAACTACGACGCGATTGTCGTCGGCACGGGCACGCGCTTCGGTCGAATGTCCTCGCAGATGGCGGCCTTCCTCGATCAGGCCGGCGGATTGTGGATGCGCGGCGTACTCATCGGCAAGGTTGGGGCGGCCTTTACGTCGTCGGCCACCCAACACGGCGGTCAGGAGGCGACGCTGTTTTCGATCATCGCCAACCTGTTGCATTTTGGCATGGTGGTGGTCGGCCTTCCCTACAGCCACCAGGGACAAATGCGGATCGACGAAATCGTTGGCGGCGCCCCCTACGGCGCGACGACGGTTGCGGGCAGCGACGGCTCGCGCCAACCGAGCGAGACCGATCTTGCCGGCGCTCGTCACCAGGGCGAGCTCGTCGCCAAGACCGCGCTCAAAATATTCGGATGACAAGCGTCCAAGCGCGGCGGCGCGCTTCGAGACCGTAAAGCGCGCCCGCGGCTCGCCCGGACCCGAGACCCCGGTCAATAGACCCGCGTTCTCAGGAAACTCAAGATCAGGATCAGCAGTACCGGCGCGGCGAAGAGCAGCGTGAAACTCAGATAGGGCTCGTAGCCTACATAGCCCATGAAGTAATTGTACCGCGCGTAGAGACCGGCAAAGGCGCCGATCAACGCCAGCGCGGAATTGATGTAGGGACCGAAGCCCTGCCTGCCCATGAGATAGTCGAGGAAGAAACCGACCAGAAAGAACGCCACGAACAGCCCGAGCCAAAAGCAGACGAGCTCGAATCCCTCGAGTCCGTCGACCATTAGGAAAAACGGCGTCATGGCGGCCATTTCGCGTTTTCCTAGCTCCAGGCGCACGGTCCAGCGGACTTAATCGCGGTGCGGCGCAGTCCTCGCTCCGTCATAACCTGAAATTCCTTTGCGGTCGGTGAACGCCATCGCGGCGTGTTTGCTGCACGGGCGCCTCGAAAGTGGGATTGATTTTAGCCCGGGCTCGCGTCATCTTGGATGCTGCGGTGCAATAAGCCATTGGAAAATCGGCGCGCAATGTGAGGAACGTCATGAACACTCGCCCCGTGGGCAGCGCGACGCCTGAACTTACGGACGCCGGATCGCCGCCCAAAAAGGATCTTTACGAAATCGGCGAAATTCCCCCCCTTGGCCACGTGCCGGCGTCGATGTACGCCTGGACCGTGCGCAAGGAGCGCCACGGGCCGCCGGAGCAGTCGATGCAGGTCGAGGTGGTGCCGACCTGGCCGCTCGACAGTCATGACGTGCTCGTTCTCGTGATGGCGGCGGGCGTCAACTACAACGGGGTTTGGGCCGCGCTCGGCGAACCGGTCTCGGTGCTCGACGTTCACAAGCAGCCCTTTCACATCGCCGGATCGGACGCGGCGGGGGTCGTCTGGGCGATCGGATCGAAGGTGAGGCGCTGGAAGGTCGGCGACGAGGTCGTCGTCCATTGCAATCAGGACGACGGCGACGACGAGGAATGCAACGGCGGCGATCCGATGTTCTCCGCATCGCAGCGCATTTGGGGCTACGAGACGCCCGACGGTTCGTTCGCGCAATTTTGCCGGGTGCAGGATCGCCAGTTGATGGCGCGGCCCAAGCACCTGACCTGGGAAGCCAGCGCCTCCTACACCCTGACCCTGGCGACGGCCTATCGTATGCTATTCGGTCACGAACCGCACCGCCTGAAGCCGGGCGACAATGTTCTCGTCTGGGGGGCCTCGGGTGGGCTCGGCGTGTTCGGGGTGCAGCTTTGCGCCGCCGCCGGAGCCAATGCGATCGGCGTCATCTCCGACGAGTCGAAGCGCGACTACGTCATGTCGCTGGGCGCCAAGGGCGTCGTCAACCGCAGGGATTTTTCCTGCTGGGGCCAGTTGCCGAAGGTCAATTCGCCGGAATATGCGGCGTTCATGGCGGCTGCGCGCAAGTTCGGCAAGGCGATCTGGGACATAACGGGCAAACACGACGTCGACACCGTGTTCGAGCATCCGGGCGAACAGACGTTTCCGGTCTCCTGCTTCGTCGTCAAGCGGGGCGGCATGGTGGTGTTTTGCGCGGGGACGTCGGGTTTCAATCTCACCTTCGACGCTCGCTTCGTCTGGATGCGGCAGAAGCGCATCCAAGGCTCGCACTTCGCCAATTTGAAACAGGCGGCTGCCGCCAACAAATTCGTAATCGACCGCCGTATCGATCCGTGCATGTCCGAGGTCTTTCCCTGGGACAAGATTCCCCTCGCGCACACCAAGATGTGGAAGAACCAGCACGCGCCCGGCAACATGGCGGTTCTGGTCAACGCGCCGCGGGCGGGCCTCAAGACTTTCGAGGACGTCGTCGAGGCAGCTCGCCGATAGCGGCGGCCCGACCTCGCGGGCTGCCCGGGCTGCCGCATTTTCTTGACAGTTTCGCCGCCGCTTCCCTATAAGCAAGCCGCCCAGCCGGGCAGTCCTCGTTTTCGAGGTTTGGCGGGATAGCTCAGCCGGCTAGAGCAGCGGAATCATAATCCGCGTGTCGGGGGTTCGAGTCCCTCTCCCGCTACCATTCGCTCAGCCAGAGCGACAAGCGATTTGGGGAAGGGCTCAAGCCGACGGTCGCGGCGGCAGGCCGTTCCACTGCGCCACGAGGTCCGAGAGCATGGGCACGTAGGCCTCGCCCTGACCACAACCGACGGCGAGCGCGAAATTGTTGCGCACCGCGGCGCCGATCGGATTGGCGACCCCGAGCGCCTGCGCGAAGCTCGCGAGGTAGGTGACGTCCTTGTGGGCGTTGGAGATCGTGAAGCGGTGTGCGTTGCGGTCCCGTTCGAGAACATATTTGAAGAACGTCTGATAGAACGGACAATCCATCCGCCCACCGCGAATGACGCTGTTAAAGACTTCCGCCGATAGACCGGCCTTGGCGCCGATCATCAGCGCCTCGGAATAGAGCGCGGCGTAGCCCATCGACAGGAAATTGTTAAGGAGCTTCATCGTGTGGCCGGTGCCCACCGGCCCGGTCGCGACGACGCGGCCGGCGAAGGTCTCGAGAATCGGTCTCGCACGCGCCACGACATCGGGATCGCCCCCCACCATCACGTCGAGCGTGCCCTCCCAGGCGTCCTTCGGCGTTCGACTTAAAGGAGCGTCGATGAGGGTGATGTGTTTAGGGGCAAGCGACGTCGCGAGCCGCGTCGTGACCGCCGGTTCCGAGGTCGAACAGTCGATGATGAGCAACGGCTTTCCCGCCGCCGCCAGCCCCTCGTCGCCATGAACGAGCGCCTCGACTTGCGGTGAACCGGTGACGCAGAGCACGACGACATCGCAGGCCGACGCAAGTTCGCGTGGTGAAGAGGCTTCGGCGGCGCCGCGCGACTTGAGGTCTTCGACGGCTTCGCGTCTGCGATGACCGACCACCGTCAGCGGCCAGCCCTTCTCGACGATATTTTTCGCCATGCCGTGGCCCATGAGGCCGACACCGATGAAGCCGATTTTTTCTTTCATCGCCTCGAAGCTCCTCCCGGACGTCGGCAGCCACGCCGATACCGCCGATCTCCCATCGCGCAGCGTCGCAAATTTCCCTTCGGCGCGCAAACGCTTCACTCGCTCCCGCGACTGGCCCCCTGGGCGCGTCCACGTAAGGCCGGAGCAAGCTAATCCTGTTGTGCTACGCGCGACCGTGGGACCCGTCCTCACGCAACCTCGCGTACGCTCGAACGAGATCACTCCGGAATCGTCGATTGGCCACGGCGTCCGCGCCCGCTTCCAGCGACCCAAGCCGCGCATTGGACAGATGATGACAGAAGATCGCTTTCTAATTGAAGGGCTACGCATTCGCGTTCGCGACGATCGCGACACCGCCGATCTTCTCGAACTGTTCAACGAAGAGCGGTTTCTGCATTACGCCTCCGCGAGAGGGCCGTTTGCGACGGCAGACGAACTCCAATTCTGGCTTGCGAACATCGCGTGCTCGAAGAGATTCGAGGCCGTCGGCGTCATTGCGGGCAAGACGATCGGGTTCGGCGGCCTCTATGTCATGGGTGACGGCCTCAGCCACTCCGGATGGATCCTGCTTGGCGTCCGTGAAACCTTCCAGGGTCGCGGCATCGGCGCCAGGCTGCTGCAAATCCTGTTGGCGACCGCGAGCATAATGATCGGACTGCGCCGGGTTCAGTTGACTGTCTTCAGCGACAACGAGCCTGCGATCAAACTCTATCGCCGGTTCGGATTCGAGATCGAAGGGCGCCACCGAGACTTCGTGCGTCGCGGCGACGGCTTCATCGACGCGCTGACGATGGCGAAGCTTTACGGCGATCGAGAAGCCGCATCGGTCGAGTTCGCACCGCCGCCGCGAATCGAACAGGCGCTTCCGTTCCGTACCGAGGAGTCCCGGAGCGAATCGCCCCGGCCGCACTAGTGGCCAACTCCCGTACGCCGCCGGCGCGGTAGCCTCGTATTTCATATTTCTGCCTACGCTCGCAAAAGCAGCTACGATCGCCCGAAAGGTACCAACGAATGCTGTCCCCATACCTGCTCGAAGATGGTCATATGGCGGTTAAGCGGTGCAGGCATGGCGTATTCATGTACAATCGCAACGACGCGTTTATTGGTCGGGGTCTGGACATGTATGGCGAGTGGTGTGAATTCGAGATCCAGCTCCTCGCACGATTTATAAGGCCGGGAGACATTGTCATCGATGCGGGAGCCAACATTGGCACCCACGCAATCGCGTTCGCAAACTTGGTTGGGGCGGCAGGACTCGTTCATGCATTCGAGCCCCAACGCCGAAATTTCTTGATGTTAGCTGGCAATATCGCGCTAAACTCGCTCAACAATGTCGTCTGCCATCAAAAGGCGGTAGGGGAATCTAACGGCGAGATCGGACTACCGCCGCTGCCACCCCCAGGAACGTATTTCAATTTCGGGGCAGTGTCTCTCTCTCGTGACTCTGCAAGTGGAGAGAATGTGCCGCTTGTCACGCTCGATTCGCTTAATCTGACGGCATGCCGAGTCATCAAAATTGATACTGAGGGCATGGAGCCGCAGGTGCTAAGCGGAGCGCAAGCTTTGGTCGAGCGCTGCAGGCCGTTGTTGTATATTGAAAACAACGAGCCAGGGGCATCAACTCGGCTAAGTAAGCTTCTCGACACACTTGGCTATACTGCATGGTGGTCTATATTTCCGTACTTCGACCCACGAAATTTCTATTCAAACATGGACAATATTTGGCAAAACATCGTGCCGGCCGCGAATCTGCTTTGCGCGCCCAAGGAGGCGCATCTCCATCTCGATGACCATGAGCCATTTTTGGGCGGGGACGATGACTGGAAAGCCTGCTTGCAACGGGTTGGCTCCCGCACGCAGGCCTGATGCCGCCAGTGGCTCCTCGGATAGATGTCAACGGGCCAGAGCGCCGGGCGCACTGACAACGCTCGCCGAGCGGAAGTTTGGCAAAGGGTCGATCAGCCTGTCGGCCCGATCGACCCATAAAGTCGTGGGTTTGCGGCTCAGGACGACAAGAGCGCAAAGGCGTTTCATCAGCGTCGGTTTGTACGGCGGGTCGCCTACCGAGGTGAGCGGATTGCCGGTATCGACGACGGCGCTAGGGGTGCAGAACCGCGTACAGCGGATCATGGATCATAGTCGTGGCGAAGAGTCCCGTCGGTGATTTGGTGGGCAAGATCACGCAGGATGCCGGGGAGGCAGGCGACATTCGACGCGATCAAGACTCCGGCTCGGTGAAGGCTTGAACGTTGATGAGGGTCACGTTCGCGCGTGTCAAATCGCCTTGCGGCTTTTCCCCAATTTGCGGTCGCGGTGAGGATGCGCGTCGCCAGATCCCCCGTTCAAATGACGTAGCTCGCCGGGTTCTCGACTATCGGAGCGATTTTCATCTTTCGGCAAGGAATCGAAGCTACCCATGGTCCCTAGCGGCAGCCAGTGCGCATTCATCTGCATTGGGCCTGTCTCCGGTCTCCGTCTCAAACAGGACGCTGCGCATCGATCGACCCGTTTCAGACGTACCGCAGAGACCTCCTCGAAAGCAAAGCCCCCACATGGACGCGAATGTGTCGACGCAGAAGAACGCGCTCGTATCGAACGATATGCGTCGTGCCCCCCGGTCGCGGTGCTTGCGCGAGGGTCGTTGCGTCTTCAACAAGGGGTTTTCCGATCTCAACGTCCTCGTCCGCAACATGTCTTCGACGGGAGCGAAACTGGCCGGCGATGAATTGCACTGCTTGCCAGAGGAATTCGAATTGCGGGTCCACAACGGGTTCGGCGCCTTCACCTCGTATTGGGTGAAGCGGGCCTGGGCCAAAGCCGACACGATCGGCGTCGCATTTATTGACCCGGTCGGCGAACGCAACTCGGCGCCTCACAATCCGGGACGGCAAAGCCCCAATTCGACGCGCTCTTCCCAAAGCGGCAAAGGGCCCTAAAACCCCGCCGGCTTCACGGTCGGACCCGCTCGAATCGAGCTCCGGCGCCGCGTGGCGACCCACTCGTCGTGCCGGCGCTCGAACTTTCAGGCTGCAACGAATCGTCCCCGACGGCCTTCGTCAGAGGCGTTGCTTGGCTTGCGCACTGGTCAAAAAGATGAACTCCTGAATGCCCATGTCGACGACAACCTCGGCGTTCATGCGGGCGTTCACATTCTTGATCAAAGTTTTGGTCATCTTGTTCAGATCGAACGTCTCCAGGTGGTCGAAATCGATCGTGCTGTCGTCGTAGATATAGCGGAAGGCCTCGTCGACGACGAACGGATCCGGCGGGATCTGGGCCGCCTTGAGCGCGGTGGAGTCAACGACATAGGACAATTGCGCGACGATGTAACCTTTGACGACGCCGTCGCGAATTTTTGGGATGCTGATCTCTTTTGTCTTCTCGGACTGCCGCGAAGACGCGGCGGCGGCGGGTTGCGGTTTGGCGCCGGGCTCGCGTAAGTGGTTCACGGCGTAGCCTGCCGCGAGCGTGGTCAAACAGGCCCAGAAGCCGACGAGGATGATTTTGATCATTCGTGCTCGTCCGACCAGGGACGAGCCGAATAGGTGCCGTCGGACTGGCTTTCCCTAATCGCCCGCGCGATGATGTTCGCCACGGCCCGCGCCGCTTTCAGCTGAGTGCGCAGCAAGCGGCGGTTGGTCTCCAGCTTGACCTGAAGATCGGCGAGCGCCGCTCCGAGGACGGGACCGAACTCATTGCCGGCGGCCACCGGCGCGAGGCGCTTCAGTTCCAGCAATCCCTGGCTCTTCCGCAAGTTGTACGCGTGGTAGTCGATGGGTCCGCGCCGCGCGATGTCTTCGTTCTCCTCATCGAGTGTATGGCGCAGGCGATCGACGATCGGCAGGATCATCGCAACAGCGCTCGGCGAGGAACTCGCATTGGCGGAGCCGAAACTGAGATGACGAAAAATTGTAACGCTCATGAACGTTTGCGATCCGAAAAGAGGAAGGCGCCGTCGGCGTGTGCGCCGCCGCTCGGTAGGGATAGAGAGTTGGCGCTCATTTGCGCCGCGTCGTGAGCGTCCGCCGTGTCGAGACGTGCCGGCCGCTCCAGCGAACCGCTGGCCGACAACGGGTGCGCTTCGAAGAGTCGCCTGGCGATTCCCAGCGAGCCGGATTTGGCGATTTGCCGCGCGATCTGATCGGCCAGCATGGATTTCCACATATCGCCAGCCATTCCCTGCCCATAAGTCGCCGAGGCTTCTTTTGGCAGCATCTCGCTGACGAAGCCGTTGAGCAGCATGGCTTCGAAGTCAACTTCGGCTTTGGACGCCTTTTGGCTTGCGGCGAACGATGCGTCGGCAAGTCGCGCCCGCGCGTTAGCCATTCCTGCGATCGGCGTCGAGTCCGCCGATGCGGGTCGCGCCGTCTGCGCGAGCGTGTCGGCGAAATCGCCGGTCCGCGCCGCTCCCGCGAGCGCAGTGAGGCGCTGCGCGGCGGCCGCTGCGCGCGCGGGATCGGCGGCTTTGGCGACTTCGAGCACGACGTCGGAGGGAGGATCAATAGCCATGGGACCGCCTGGGGCGTTGAACTCCTCGGAGCTTCCTCTTTGAGCCTTACGCCGAGCTTGATTTGGGATTGCGCAGCGTTTCGTCGATGAGTTCGGCAAGATCCTTCCGTTCCCTATGTTCGCGATAACGTGCATCCGCGCTCTCGCGGGCGCGATCCGCGAGTTTGGAGCGCGTACCCTGGTCGATCGCCCGCCGCGTCTGCGCGTCATACTCGGCGTCGGTGGCGGCAATCTCCTTTTCCAAAGCGCGAACGCGACGCATCGCAGCCGCCGCGGGCGGCCCGTAAGGCAAGACGCTCCGCTCGATCGCCGCCAACATCTCGAGGTGGTCTCCCGCCAGATCGTCGCGCTTGCGCCCGAGCGCGGTGAGTCGCCAAACTGCGAGGTCGTGCATTTGCTTTTGCAACCGCTCGATCTTCTCGAGGAACTCGAGTCGCTTCTTCATCGTCTATCCTGAAATGAGCCAAGCCCCGAAGGCGGCCATGAACTCGCCGAGCAGCGACCCCGCCGCGAAATACAGCAAGATCAGTCCGCCCGCGACGATGAACGGCGTCGCCACATAGAAGATCGCGATCTGCGGCGTCAGGCGATTGATGAGGCTCATCGCCAGATTGACAACGACCGCGTAGATGAAAAAGGGCGAACACACACGAAGCGCGATGCGAAAGGAATCACCTAGCATCGAGGCGATCTGCCGCAACGAATATCCCGTATTGAAGTCGGCGCCGAGCGGAATCGCATGATAGGAGGCGACGAGACCGCGCAAGACCTCCCAATGCGCGTTGGTCACGAAGATCAGCACGGTGGCCGACATGGTCACCAGGCTCGCGAGCGGCGGCAGCATTTGATTCGGCTCCACCTCGATTCCAAAGGGATTGGCCAGGCCGATCATCGTCGCGGCCCCGACCGCCATGGTCTCCAGCGCAAGAAAAAACAAACGACCGAGAAGGCCGATCAACCCGCCGACCGCAGTCTCGATCACGATCAGTCGCAAAGCGGGGATCGGATCGGGGCTGAGCGATCGCAATGGCGCCTGGTCGAGAAGAAGCGGCGCCAACGACAAGGTCGTCGCCACCGCAACGAACAATCGAACTTGCACCGGAATCTGCGCGCTCGCCACCCCCGGCATCAGCATTAGGCAGGCGCCGATGCGGCAGAAGAGGATGAACGTCGCCAAGGTCACATTCGGATCGAACAGCGCACCGACGCTGGCGAAGATGTCGCCGCTAGCGTTCACTAGGATATCGAGCCGAGCGACTTGATCTCGAAACCGCGCGCGATCTCGAGTTGGGACAGAACCGGCAGCGTCGGGAACATGCGCTCGATGATCATCCGCACGTAGGGCCGCGTCTCGGCGGTCGTGATGAGGGCGAAGACTTGCTTCTCCTCCATCCGCTTGCGGATGGCCGCGGACGCCTCGGTAGCGAATTGCTCCATCAACCTCGGATCGATGTCGAACTCGCTGATGTCGCCCTTGGCGTCGCGCTTGAGGCTCTGATGGAACACGAGATCCCATCGATTGCCGAGACGCAGCACCCTTAGCGAGCCGCGATCCTGAATGTCGCCGCAGATCTGCTGCGACATGCGAACGCGCACGTGCTCCGCGATCTGCTCGGGACGGCGCACATGTGGCGCGATCTCGGCGATGGCCTCGAGAATCAAATTGAGGTTGCGAATGGATACGCGCTCCGTCAGTAGCAGCTTGAGCACCGCTTGCAGCCCCGAATATGAAATCTGCGAGGGACAGAGATCGTCGATGAGTCGCTTGTATTCGGGCTCCAGCCGGTCGAGCAGCGCGCGCATATCCTTATAGGACAGCAATTGCGCCAAATTGTTGTGGATCACCTCGCTCAAATGCGTCAGGAGAACGGACACTGGGTCGATCGGCTTGAATCCTTCTCGCTTCACGTCCTTGACATAGGCTTGCGAAATCGAAATCGCCTTCATCCCGAAAGCCGGTTCGCGGATTTCGTCGCCCGGAACGTTGGGACGTTTGCCGTCTCCGACGATCACCAGAAATTCGCTGACCCGCAGTTCCTGTGTCGCCACCACCGTGCCGTGGATGCGAATTTGATAGGTCTTGCTTGGCGTCTTGATGTCGTCCGTCAGCTTGATCTCCGGCACGACGAACCCGTATTGCCGCGCGAACTTGCGCCGCATCTTGGCGACGCGCGAGGCGATCTCGTCGTGCGCCGCCAAGAGGGTCGCGGTCAGCTCCTTGCTGAAACAGAGTTCGATCTCGGCGGACTTCAACTGCTCCTTGATCGAAGAGCGCGCCTCGAAACGAGCCTTTTCCTCTCGGGCGGTCTTTTCGGCCGCCGCGGCCGCGCGATCCTTCGCTTGCCGTTGGGGAATTGCGATCCCGACGAAGGCCATGATGCCGCCGAGGAGCGCGAAAGGAATGAATGGGAGGCCCGGGACGACGCCGAGCACGAACATCAGCAGCGCCGCCATGAAGAGCGCGTTGGGGTAGTTGCTGAGCTGATCGATGACGGCTTTGTCGGCGGAGCCGCGCGTTCCACCTTTCGCGACGAGCATGCCCGCGGCGAGAGAAATGATCAACGCTGGGATCTGCGAGACCAAGCCCTCGCCGACCGAAAGCTTGGTGAAGATGTCCGCCGCGGTCGACAGGCCGAGACCGTGCCGAGTGACGCCGATGACGATGCCGCCAAAAATATTAACCGCAAGAATGATAAGGCCCGCGATCGCGTCGCCGCGCACGAACTTCGACGCGCCGTCCATCGAGCCGAAAAAGGCGCTTTCCTCCTCGAGTTCGCGGCGGCGCTGCTGTGCGACCTTCTCGTCGATCAAGCCGGCCGACAGATCCGCGTCGATCGCCATCTGCTTGCCGGGGATCGCGTCCAGCGTGAATCGGGCGCCAACTTCCGCGATGCGGGTGGCGCCCTTGGTGATGACCAGGAAGTTGATGATGACCAGGATGAGAAAGACGATGATGCCGATGACAAAGTCTCCGCCCATCACCAGGCTGGCGAACCCGCCGATGATATAGCCGGCGGCGGTGGTCCCCTGCGCCCCGTGCGAGAGAATGAGCCGCGTCGTCGAGATGTTGAGCGCGAGTCTGAGTATGGTCGCGACGAGCAGCACGGTCGGAAAGGCGGAGAACTCGAGCGGCTTGTGAATCCACAGCGCGACCATCAGAATCAGGACGGAGAGCGCGATCGAAAGCGCGAGCCCGAGATCGATCAGCATCGCCGGGACCGGCAGGAAGAACAGGCACAGGATCAGTATGATAGCGGCGGCGAAGCCGACGTCCTTGCCTCCGCGACCGAGTGTGGGTTCGGTCACAGCGCTCGTCAATGACATGCGGTATCTCCCATTGCGTCGCGGCGACAATGACGGCCAAAGCTTGCGCGGGTCTCGCCGATCGCATCGGGCGTCATGGGCAGGCGCGGGGGGAAGCCGATTTCGGCGCTGGCGGCGCTGCGCGGAACTCTCGTAGGCTCGCGAGCCGTTAGCGGCGATGCGGGGGGCGCCGCGGCCCCGCTCCGATTAGTTCGCGAATCCGTGTTCGATGTGCGCGTAGATGTTTTCTGTGAAAATGTAGAACTGGCCGCCGATGAACGATGCGGTGAGGGTGACCACCGCCAGAATCACTATGATCTTCGGCACGAAGGTCAAAGTCATTTCTTGAATTTGGGTCAGCGCCTGCAGGAGCGCGATCGCCACGCCGACCACCATCGCGGCGCCGACCGCGGGGCCGGCGCCGACGACGACCATCCAGATCGCCGACTGAATGACGTCGATCGCGTCGCCCTCGTTCACTGGATGACGGCGCCGTTGGCGAACGGGACTGTGTTGCCGTTCGTGAGGGTGGCGGTGGCGGCGCCGGTGGAGGTGACGTTGACCGACTCCACCTGACCGGATGTCGTTCCAGTGGACGAGGTGACCTGCGATCCGACCGCCAGTTCGGCCTGGGTCAAGGCGCTCGTGGTCAAGAGCGAGGCGAGCGTCGTGTTGGTTTGGACGGCTTGCCCCACCTGGCTGATCGTCGCCAATTGGCTGACCATCGCCGTGGGGTCCATCGGCTGCGTGGGATCCTGGTTCTGCATCTCCGCGATAAGCAGGGTCAGAAACGAGCTGTAGCTCAGCGAATTGGTGGAGGAGGCCGCGGAAGCCGCCGCCGACGTCGGCGAGTTCGTTCCGCTGACCGGTGAGGTGGAATTGACCGTGGTCATTGTCGATCCTTTCAGGCTGCGTGCGATTTGGGCGGCGTGCGGTTGGGAAACATTTCGCGTTCCTCGAGGGGGAACAGCGCCCGCAACGCCTTCATGGCTTCGAAGTTGCGCGACCGGGCGATCTGCTCCGCGATCGCCTTGAGGCCGGCGATGATCGCGGGGTTTTCAAACGCCTGCATCGCCGCCTCGATGAGTCGGCGCGACAAGCTGGTCGCCGCGCCGACGGCGCCGGGATCCATCAGCGCGACCTGAACGGCGAAGTAGATCTGGCGAAGCGGGGTCGTGGCCTGGTCCACCTGCATCACATGGTTTTCCAGAAGGAAAGTGACGTCATTCAACAACTCGATTGTCGTCTTTCGGTCGACGCGAATAACCGCGCCGTTGATATAAAGTTTCTCGCCAGCGCGAAGAGTAATATTCATAAAACCCTCATTTTAGACCATCGCGAATGATTTCGTTGATCTCGATCATCGGGGTCAGGTCGTGGGTCTGCCCGGTGCGCACGCGATCAATCTCCTTATTCATCCAGATGCCGATCGAAATGATTCCCGCTCGCAATTGCTCCGGCAGTTCGTTCTCCGGGTGTCTCAGGTCGTCGAGAAAGATCGCCCATAGGGCGCGCAAATAGTACAGCGCTTCGATGACCTCGCGCGAGCCGGGACCTCGGGCCCGCGCCGTACGCAACAGGTCGATGACGCGATCCATGGCTTGGCGCTCTTGCGCCCGCATGACTTGCGGCGATTCCTCGATAACCTCGTTATAAGAGAACTCGTACATCGGCATTCCCGAGAGTTAAACTGAAGACAATTCGGCGGAGGGAAGATGATAACGAGATTCATCCCCTAGGGTAGGTATTGGGCGAGGCTCATCTTTTGCAGCTGGGCCGTGAGTTCATAAGCGGTCTGGAGTTGGGTCGACAGCGCATTGATTTGGGTCGCCACCGCGTTCGCATTGACGTTGTCGAGATTGCCGATCTGAGTTTGCAGGATCGTCATCTGCGAAGACATTGAACTATTGGCGTCGGTGACCTGCTGCAACGACGCGCCGACGGTCGCTTCGGTCCCCGTTATGGAGTTCAACCCTTGCGTGATCAGCGAGAGCGCGGTGGAGGCCACCGCCTGTTGCGCCGTCGAGCTCAACTGCGAACCGCCGAAACCCGCGAGCATCGCGTAACCCTCCGCGAGTTGCTGGAACCCAGGCTCGTTGGCGTTGGTCGACGTGTCGACCGTCTCGCCGGGCGCGATCTCGTTGGTCGTGTTGGTGCTTGAGGCTGACGACCAATTGCTCGTCCAATTGGTCCCGAACTGCGTGGCGAAGGAACCGCTCAGAAACGTCTGCATTTGGGAGGCCGTAAGGCTCGACGCCTGGGGAGCGGTTGGCGCGAATCCAAACTCGGCTTGAAACGCCGTAGCCGTCGTGCTCTGAGCGGTCGAAGAGTTTGCCATCGGCGGCACGCCGGAGTTTATGCCGCCGAAGACATATTGCCCGTTCGACGTGGTCGTATTGGTCGTAGCGACTAGCGACTGAAGCGCGTTGGCCCCAAGGTTCTGCAATGTCGCGGCGGAATAGGTCCCGGAGGAACTCCACTCGGTCAAACTGGTCGCCGCCGACTGCGCGCTGCTGAGAATCGAGTTGAGCGCGTCCTGCGCGGTCGTCAGGTTTGTCGTGACGATGCTGTTGCTGCTGGTCAGCGCCTGCATGAGGTCGTTTTCATTCTTGAGCGACAACTCGTAACCGGACTGATCGCCCAGTTGCAGGCCGATGTCGGCGTATTGGCCGGTCGTCATTTCGACCCCATCGCTGCTGAGGATCGCTTCGGTCTGCTGGATCGACGGAAGCAGCGCGGTCCCGAGGTAGCTCGTCGATACAAATGATGTGCTCATGGTCATCCCACCACCGGGTTCACGGAGGTCATAAGGTCGGTAAACATGTTTTCGACGGTCGAGAGCAATTTGGCGGTCGTCGTATATGTGTTCTCGATGTTCATCATGTTCGTCATCTCAGTGTCGAGGCTGACCCCAGTCCCATTCGACAGCGCCGAGGTCGCCTGCGTCACCAGCGCATTCTGATAGTCGACCTGATTGGTCGCCTGCTGATTCTGGCCTTGCAGCCAGCTCACGGACGAATTTGCGTAGGTGGTGAGACTGTCGGACGAGCCGAGGCCGGCGGAGGCGTCGAAAGATTGCGTCGCCGTCAGCGCGCTGATCATGCCTTGAATGCGGCCGGTGTAGCCCGCCGCGCCCGCCGAGTTGCAGCTATAGTTGGAGCCGTTGATTCCGCCGTTTTGCAGCAAGCTGACATCGCCGCCCTGGGAAGGGTTGACGGCCGGGTTGACTTCAATGACGCTGGAGAGGCCCGTCGTGCCGTTTGTCGCCGGCAGACCGGTCGCGCCGGAGTAGGTGAACAGCCCCGGCAGAGAGGGCCCGGCCGGATTCGACTGGTCGGTTTCGGCGAAGGCGTTGATGAGGCCGCCGGCGATCTGATCGAGCTGCGACTGATATTGCGGTGCGACCGTGTCGCGCAATTCCGCATCGCCGGCGAGCGCACCCGACTGCACCGCCATCGGCGCCGAGGCGCCGGTGATCGGCACGCCATCCACGGTCACCGAATTGCCGCTCTGGCCGGCGACCAACGTCGGCGACGCGGTGAAGGAGAGCTGGCTCGCAACGCCGTTCTGATAAAGGGTCACGCCACTGTCGGTGTAGATCGACGTCGAGCCGTTCGGGCTGGTCGTCGTCGAAATGCCGATCTGTTGGGAAAGCTGAGTGAGGATCGAGGCGCGCGTGTTTTCAGCGCTGTCGACGTTGGCGCCCGACGCTTGGCCGGAGACGATCGTCGCGTCGACCTGGGAGAATTGGTTGAGCAGCGAATTGATCGTCGTGACGGACGAGGCCATGTTCGAGTCGGCCTGCTCGCGCACCTGCTGAACCGTCGAGGCGCCGGTGTTGAGCGACGACGCGAGTTCGGACGCGGCGGTGACGACCGATTGGCCGACCGCGGCGTCGCTCGGCGAAGCCTCGTAGGTCACCAAAGCGTTTTGCAGATTCGCCAGCAGCGCGGCTGGCGAGTCGCCGTTCTGGGTCGCCCCCGACGCCGAAGACGTCGAGGTGCTGTCGTTCACCGTCTGCGCCAGCGTCGCCAGACCGGCCGCGATCGCCTGCTCGCTGGCCGCTTGCGAGGTCGATGTGTTGACCTGCTCGGACAGCGCGCCGTTCGCCTCGTTGGTGACCGAGGCGACGTTGGAGCCGCCGTAGGCATTGGTCACGACGTTCGCGATTTGGCGCGCGTAGCCAGTCGTGTTCGCGTTCGCGATATTGCTCGAGATGACCGCCGTCTGCGCGGCGGTCGAAGCGAACGCGGAGCTGATGATGTTGTATGCGGTGGATAAGCTCATCGCGCAATCCCCATAGTGTGTGCGAGGCGATTACGCCTTCAGATTGTTGAGAACGTCCAGCAGATCCGCTCCGGTCTGGAACACCTTGGAATTGGCCTGATAGGAGCTCTGCGCCTCGATCATTTGCGTCAGCTCGGTGGCGAGATCCACGGTCGAGTCTTCGAGCGAGGAGGAGACGAGCGTGCCGAGACCGCTGTTTCCAGGTAGTGCGGGCCGGATGGCGCCGGATGCCTCATTAGCCTCATAGGCGTCGCCGTTGACGGAAGTGAGATTGTCCTCGCTCGCCACCGTCGCCAATGGAATGTCATAACCCGGGTTGGTTTCCCCGTTGCTGTAGATGAAGCTGAGTGTGCCGTTGGAGCTGAACGACGTGCCGGTCAGAGTACCCGCCGCGTTGCCGTTGGCGCTGGAGGCGTTGACGGCGAAAGCCGACTCGAGCTGAGTCGTCGAACTGAGATCGAGGCTCATCGTCCGGCCGTTGGGTACGGTGAGGGAGAATGTCGAGGCGGTGGTCGTCGTCACCCCTCCGACTGTCTCGGTCACACCGGTCAGTGCGCCCGTCGTCGGGTTGAACGTCAGCGTCCCGGTCGCCAGGGGCGCCGCTGAATAGGGGAAACCGCCGCCCGCGCTTGCGTCCGCGGCGCTGTAAGCGTCGACCTCCCACGTCGGGTCGCCCGCGGCGTTCGGGCCGGCATTGGTTAAGTAGAGATTGATCGTTTGGGAGCCGCCCAAATTGTCGTAGGTGACCATCGAGGTTTCGGAGGTGTAGGCCGTGTTCGCCGTGTTGGGGTAGACGGAAGGCAAATCCGCTGCGGCGACGGTGGTCGCGCTCGCGTCCAAGTTCAGCGACAGCGCGCCGGAGGTGGTCGGTGTATCCAGTTCGCCGGACGTGGTGACATTGACCTTTGTCAGGTCGCCGACCGAGATCGATCCGGTCGGCTGGCCGTTCTGCACGTCTTTCCCCATCAGATAGTAGCCGGCCGAATTGACGAGGTCGCCCTGCGCGTCCGGCACGAAGGAGCCGTTCCTAGTGAGAAAGGTGTTGCCGCTCGAATCGGACACGATGAAATATCCGTCGCCTTGAATCGCGAGATCTGTCGGGACCGTCGTGCCGACGACGTTGCCCTGCAGCGAGTTGAGGTTCTGCACGCTCGTGTCGACGCCGCCGCCGGCGCTGGAGGCGCTGCCAGCCTGATCGACGATCGCCGAGAAATCCGTTTCGGAGTTCTTGTAGCCGGTGGTGTTGGCGTTGGCGATGTTCTGCGAAATGGTCGAAAGCCAGTTCGAGTTGGCCAACATACCGGAAACTGCCGTGCCCAACATGCTCATAGAAAAGTCCCCTCGGGGTTTGTAAGTCCAACTAACAATCATTCCCTTGCGCGGGGCTGATTGCCCCCGCTCGGCGGCCGTCAATTGACCGATCGCACCAAGCTGCCGATGAGCAGGTTCCACCCGTCGACCAGCACAAAGAACAAGATCTTGACGGGCAGCGAGATGACCGACGGCGGCAGCATCATCATGCCCATCGACATGGTGAGCGCCGCGACGATCATGTCGATGACGAGAAACGGCAGGACGATGAGAAACCCGATCTCGAATCCCCGCCGCAATTCGGAAATCATGAAAGCGGGAATGAGGATCCGCAAATCGACGGTCGAGCGATCCTTGATCTGAAAGCTGCCCTTCGACAAATCTTCGAACAGCGCGATATCCTTCTCGCGAACCTGCGCGAGCATGAATTCGCGAAAGGGCTGCGTGATGGCGACGAACGCCTCCTGCTGGCTGATGGCGTTATCCATCAGCGGCTTGAGGCCGTTCTGCCACGCCTTGTCGAAGGTGGGGGCCATGACGAAGAAGGTCATGAACAGCGACAGGCTGATCAGCACGAGATTGGCGGGCGTGCTCTGCAAACCCAGCCCCGAGCGCAAGAAGGAGAGCGCGACGGTGAATCGCGTGAAACTGGTGACCATGATCAAGAGACCAGGGGCGACGGACAGAACGGTCAGAATTGCGACCAATTGAATGATGCGCGCGGTGGCCGACGCACCACCGTTCGGAATCAGTGAGCCGAGATCGACAGTTTGGGCATTGGCCGCCGAAACAGTCAAAAGCAGCGCAACCGCGCCGCCACTCAAGCGCTTCATTGGACCACCAAAGTGCGGACGATGAGTTCGGTGACCTTGCCGCCCGAGCGGATCGAGGCGCGCTCGTTGAGGTCCTGCCTAATGTTCTGCAGTCCGATCGGACCCTCGACTTGCGCCAGTGTGACGGTGCGCAGATACGCGAGCTCGTCGGCCGCGATCTCGCCGGCCATGACCTCGGGGTGGGGAAGCGTCTTGGCGTCGTATACGATCGAGGCTTCCAAGCGGATCCAGGTATCCGCCGGCCCACCAAGATTCGTGACGATCGGCGGCATCTCGAACAAGCCGGTGGTCGCCGGCGCGTGCGGGGCGGCCGCATGCTGGTCCTTTTGGCTCGCCTCCACTGGCGCTGTCGGGATGGCGAATACGGCGCCCATCGTCGCGGCGATCACGGTGACGATCAGCGCCGCGACGATCGTCTGCACGATCGACGGCGCGGCGGTAGCCTGCTGTTGCTTGGACGCGGAATCGGTGGCCATGGAGCTGATGTCCCCGAGCTCTCAGAAGGGCTTCACGAAATCGTAGACTTCCTGGCCCCACGAGGGCTGCTGGACCTCAGTCAGACGGCCTCGCCCCCCGTACGAGATGCGAGCCTCGGCGATCCGGTCGTAGGAGATCGTATTGCTGTGGGAGATGTCATAGGGCCGCACGATGCCGGCGACGGTGAGTTGGCGCAGTTCGTAATTCACCCGCACTTCCTGCGAGCCGCTGATGACCAGATTGCCGTTCGGCAGGACTTCCGTGACGACCGCTGCAACCGACACCTGGATTTGCTCTTGGCGGTCGATATTGCCCGCGCCTTGAGTCGTCGATGTCGAATTGATGCCCGCCGTCAAGGTCGAAGGCTGGGTCTGCGAATTGCCGGTGCTCACGCCCCAATCGACATTCACGTTCGAATTCGCCGTCTTCGAGCGATCGGTGGAATTGTCGAGTGACGCCTTGTCGTTGATCGAGATGATGACGGTGACGATGTCGCCGACGTTGCTGATGCGCTGATCGGTGTAGAAATTGATCGGCGGCCCATGGCCGCGAGTCGGGCGCGTTGGGTCGAGACGGGCGACGGCGGCGTCCTCGGCGGCGCGCTCGCTCGCCGCCGCCAGGCCGCTGCCGACCGGCGAAAGGCTGGGTTCGCGCATGAGGTCGGGGGGGTAGCCGCCGCAGCCGGCGAGACCCGAAGCGAACACCACGACGAGAAGAACTCTTGCCTCGGAACCGCGCATCACGACTTCTTTTCGACGCCGGGAGCCGCAGCCCCGGATATGAGGCCGGTCAACTTGCTTGCCTTGGCCGCGTCCATCTCGTTGAAGATCGCGCTCGCGTTGCGCGCATTGAGTTTGCTCAGAATCGCCGCCGCCATCGCCTCGTCCATGGACGCCATTTGCGCGGCGGCCGCCTGCGGATCCATCTTGGCGTAGATCGCCACCACGTCGGCGCTCGCCGTGTTCATCATGGTCTCGCGCTTGGCCACCCAGTCGCGCGCCTCCGCCTCCTTCGCGTCGAGATCGGCGATGCGTTGGGTGATTTGTCCCTGCAATTCCGTCAGGCGCTTCGTCTCCCAGGCGACGCGCGCCTCCGCCGCGGCCGGGGCGACATTGTCGCAATAACGGGCGACCCCGTCCGCGCCCTTGTCCGATACGCCCGCGTTCGGCTTTTGCCTCGCATCGTTTTGGGCGACGACGCCCTGACTGGCGTAAGCCGTGGCCAGGATGAACGCGCCGATAGCGGCGAAGCGGTTGGCGGTTTTGATCATGTTGGGGCTGAGGTGGAGGAACCGATGCGCGCAACTTGCCGCGCGCGCCTTGCGCCGGGCTGACCCGGTTATTGCACGATGAGATCGGCTTGCAGGGCGCCAGCCGTCTTGATCGCCTGGAGAATCGCGATGATGTCGCTCGGCTTGACGCCGATTCGGTTGAGCCCGTTCACCAGCGCGCGCAGGCTCGAGCCGCCGACGATCGCCACCTGACCGCCGGGTTGTTCGACGTCGATCTGCGTGCGCGGCAGCACCACTGTCGTTCCCTTCGACAGCGGCGCCGGTTGCGAGGCGACCGGCGTCTCCGACACCCTCACCGAGAGGGTTCCATGCGTCACCGCGACCGTCGAGATTTGAACGTCCTGGCCGATCACCACGGTGCCGGTCCTCGCGTCGAGCACGACGCGGGCGACAGCGTCCGGCTCGATGCTCAACTCGCCGATCTCCGCCATGTAGCGCGTTACGCTGATAGTTGGCGGGCGAAACAATTCGACGGATCGGCTGTCGACCTCGAACGCCGAGCGACGATGGAATCGCTGTTGAGAATAGGCATTGACCGCGTCGACGATCCGCACCGCGGTGTTGTAGTCGGGATTTCTCAGCTCGAGAATCAGGCGCAGTTCGTCCGGAGGCGCCGGCACGGCGCGTTCGATGATCGCGCCGTTCGAGATGCGTCCGGCCGTCGGCACCCCTTGCGACAATGTCTGGGCCTGGCCAGCCGCTTCGAAGCCCGTGATCGACAGGGCGCCTTGTGCGCTCGCATAGAGCTGACCGTCGGATCCGGACAATTGCGTCAGCAGCAAAGTGCCGCCCATCAGCGAGGTCGCGTCGCCGAGCGCCGACACCGTGACGTCGAGACGCGAACCGGCATCCATTCCAACCGGCAGGTCCGCGGTGACGATCACGGCCGCGACGTTGCGATTTCGCAACTGGCTGCCACGCACGTTGAGGCCCATGTGATCGAGCATCGACTGAATCGACTGCTCAGTGAACGGAACATTGCGCAGTGTGTCCCCGGTGCCTTGCAGACCGACCACCAGACCGTAGCCGATGAGTTGATCGTCGCGCGCGCCGCGTAACGAGGTCACGTCCTTAATACGCACGGCCGCCAGCGCCTGGCCGGCGAATGCGCAAAGAATTAGTGTCAAAATCAAGCGTTTCATCACCCGCCGCTCACGCGCACCGTGCCGTCCGGTTGGACCGCCCCTGAAACCGTCACGCCGCTATCGCTGTTGCGCACCTTGATGACGTCGCCAGCCGCGCCATCCTGCAAGGCAGAGCCTACCGTAACGATCATAAGGCCGCCCTCGCTGAAGACGAGGCTGACTTGGGAGCCGTTGGCGACGAGACGCGGCGTATCGATCCCCGCTAGTGGAATCGCGACGCCGGGCAACAAAGTCCGCCGCGCGATCTTGCCGATCAGTTGCGAACGTGTCTGGGCGATCGGCTCGACGCCCCTGGCCACCTCGACCGGCCGGTCCGCGAGCATATCGTCGCGAATGATGTCGCCGGGGTAGATCACGGTCTTCGGGGTGGGGAAAGAGGCGGCCTCTTGCGCCAGCGCGCCGAGGCCGGGCGCGAGCCACAGGCCCAACGAAGCCAGCAAGGCGGCGATCCGGTTCACGCGCATGGCGCCGTCTCCTTAGCCCTTCATATTCGAAATCGTGCCGGACATCTGATCCGCGGCCTGGATGACCTTCGAATTCATCTCATAGGCGCGCTGAGCGGCGATCAGGTTGGTGATCTCCGTCACCGGATCGACGTTCGAGGCCTCGAGATACCCCTGCTGGAGTATTCCGAAGGCGGTGTCGCCGGGAACGCCGACCTGTGGTTGTCCCGACGCCGCTGTCTGCTGAAAGAGATTACTCCCCAGGGCCTGCAGCCCGGCGTCGTTGATGAAGTTGGCGATCGTCAACTGGCCAAGAGTTTGCGGCGCGGTGGTTCCCGGAATCGTCGCAGTGACCAGACCGCTCTGGCTGATGGTGACGCTTGTCGCGGTTTGCGGGATCAGAATCGGCGGAGTGATGGTGAAGCCGTCCGAGGTCACCAATTGCCCCGTGGCGTTGGTGTTGAACGCGCCGTCGCGCGTATAGACGGTTTCGCCCGTTGGGGTTGTCACCTGGAACCAACCGCGTCCGTTGATCGCGAGATCGAGCGAGTTGCCGGTGTTGGTGAGGGCGCCTTCGATGTTCAGGGTGCGGATCGCGGAAGTGCGGACGCCGAGCCCGATCTGCGCGCCTTCAGGCACCGTGGCGTCGCGGCCGCGAGTGCTGACGCCCATCAGACGCTCGGTCTGATAGATCAGATCCGTGAATTCCGCGCGCGAGCGCTTGAATCCGGTGGTGTTGAGGTTGGCGATATTGTTGGCGATGACGTCGAGATTTTGCTCTTGAGCGTTCATGCCAGTCGCTGCGATCGAAAGCGCTTCCATTCCTTGAACCTTCCGTTGCGCGGACGCGTCAGATCGTCATCCGCGAGATTTCCTGATAGGCGGAGACGGCCTTATCGCGGATCGCCAACGTCTGTTGCAGCGTGCGTTGTGCGCTCATGACCGCCTCGACAACCTTGAACGGCTGCATCTTTCCCTGCAGCCCTTGAATCGCCGCCGCTTCGCCGGATTGCAATGAGCTGATCGTGTCGTTGACGACTTGGCCCAAGGTCTGCCCGAATGTAGGCCCGGACGCCGAGGCCGAGGCGGCTCCGGTCGCCCCACGCGGAGCGCTGGGCGCCAGTTGACTGTCGATCGCGCCGAGCGCGGATATGCCTTCAATCGCCATTCTGTTTCCTCGCGCTATCCCCAGCCTGATTGCCAGGGACCTACGCGGCTCCCTTGCTCGAATGATGGACTACTTCGAAGTCGTCCTGTCGCGTCTCCTGCGCGGTCGCGCGCCGGAAGGCGACCCCGCCTCGACCGTCGCCTGGCTCGGCGAGGCTCTGTCGAAAACGGTTGCGAACCACTAAAAACTCCGAATCAGATGAGTCCCGACCGAAGCGGCCGTTTCCCAGAAGCGCCGCCCGGCGCGTGAAGGCGTCAAGCGTCCTTGAGCAAATTGACCGTCATGCTCAACAGATCCGCCGACTGCTTCGCGACCTGCAAATTCGCCTCGTAAGTTCGATTCGCCTCGCGCATGTCTGCCAATTCGGTCAGCATGTCGACGTTGGGCATTTTGACAAATCCGTTTTCGTCTGCGGCCGGGTTGCCCGGGTCGTGTTCGACTTTGAATGGCGTTTCGTCGTGGCCGATGGACTTCACGCGGACCAAGGACAGCCCCGCCGCACGATCCATTTCGTTTTCGAACGATATGGTCTGTCGCGCGTAGGGATCGGCGCCGGGCGTGCTTCCAGTCGATTGAGAATTCGCAATATTCTCCGAAATGATGCGCAGCCGGACCGATTGGGCCTCCAGGCCGGCGCCGGCGATGGTCAGCGATGATTGCAGAGGATCGGGCATGGTGCTTACTTCAACGCCGACATAATCATTTGCTGAACAGCCCTCTTGATGTTCGTGCTCATAGAGTACGCGCGGTTCACGTCGCCGAGGTTGATCATTTCCTGTTCAAGGCGGACCGAATTGCCGGACAACGTTTCGTCCGAGGGTTCGGACTCGATGACGCGCGCAGCGGTAAGTTCATCTTCCGGCGGCGTCATATGCATCGGGTTCGTCGTCACCATTGTAACCTGCGTACTGTCGAGCACAGTCGAGAACGGCTGCAATTCCTTCGCCCGGTAACCCGGCGTGTTGGCGTTGGCGACGTTGCCCGCGATTAGCGCTTCGCGGGCCGACAGCCATTGCGTCCTTTGCGAGGCGAGCTGAAGAATGTAGGGTTGCGACACGCGTCAAATCCCGGTCAATGGCACCTTCATCGAATTTACGCGTCCCGCCTTGCTCCAGGCTTGCGCCGCGGGCGCCGCCGGAGGAAGTCGATGTGGCCGAAGACGTTCCCGCCGGGAGCGCGCGGCGGCCGCAACCGGGCCGCCTCGATCGCTGCAGAAAGGCGCTCCTCTTTTGCGGCGCCGTCGAGATTGGCGTCGTCGAAGAGGACCTCGACGACATCGACCGCGGCGCGCTTGCGGCCGATCATCAATCGGAAAAACGCAGAGACCGCCCCGTGGCGAAATTCCATGTCCAGCCGGACGATCGGCGTGGAATCCCACTGCACGTCGCACCCCGCGGAGAGCGCATACCGCAGCGTCCCGCTCTTAAAGAACAGTTCGCTCGACGAGTTGACGAGGTCGGCGATGTTGGCCGCCTGTTCGCCGCGAATCATAAGGATCAACTCCGAGGGATCGGCAAGCCGCAGTTCTGTCGCAACCTCGACCATCGCGTTGGCGATCATTTCCTCGTGGACGAGGCGTCGAGCCTCTACAGGTCGATTGTCCATCATGTCACTTATTCCTTACCAGAGGCCAGAAGCCCTTCTTTTCTTGGATCAAATGCACGATTTCGGCGACTGCTCGATAGAACTCGGAAGGAATGGTGCTGTCGACTGCCACGGCACTGTAAAGAGCTCGGGCGAGTGGCTTGTCCTCGACGATCGGGACGGAATGTTCCTCCGCGATCTCGCGGATCTTGAGAGCGATGAGGTCGACGCCTTTTGCGAGCACGACTGGGGCGCCGCCCTCCGCGCGCACGTATCGCATCGCGACCGCGTAGTGCGTGGGATTGACAACGACCATCGTCGCCTTCGGCACCGCCGAGAGCATTCGCTTGCGAGAGCGGTCGAGACGAAGCGAGCGCAGGCGCGCCTTCATCATTCGGTCGCCTTCGGTCTGCTTAATTTCTTCCTTGAGCTCATAGCGGCTCATGCGCTGGTCGCGACGCCAGTGGATGCGCGCCCAAACGACGTCCGCCGACGCGACGACGAGCGTGGCCACCAGAACCGCGGCGACGACGTCCACGCAGATTTTGAGGATGCGTTGGGGCAAAGTGCCGACGTCGAGAAACATCGCCGACGTCAGCACAAATTTCTGTCCCGCGAGAATGGTCGCGACGATTCCCGCGACCGCGACGATCTTCACCAGGCTCTTCAGGAATTCAGTCCAACCGCGCGGACCGAACACGCGCGAAAAGCCGGCGGCGGGCGAAATTCGCGCAAGATCGGGCATGATGCGGTCGAGCACGATGCGGGGCGCATTTTGCGCGATTGAGGCTATCACGCCAGAGACCATCAGCAACAGCAACGTCGGCGCAAGAAATTGGCCGGCGGCGATCAACATGACCGCGCCAAGCGCGACCACGTCGGTTTCGCGCTCGAGCCTCCAACCGGCCGGGTCGTCGAGAAAATGAATCAACGTCCCAATGAATTCCACCGTTCGTCCTGGCAGGACGAACACCAGGATGATCAACATTGCGGCCAGAGAAAAAAGAATCGTCACTTCGCGGGAGACAGGCACGACGCCGCGCTCAATGGCGTCATTGAGTTTCTTCTCTGTGGCCTCCTCGGTTTTGCTGTCCGTATCTTGATCGTCGCTCATCTGTGCGTCCGGTCAGGCCCAGGCGGCTTCGACGCCGTCGGGCGGGGGGATTTCGATTTCGCTTCTTTGCGCCATACGCAGCACGAGATCGACGATTTGCTTGCGCGCCTTCGCGACTTCACGCTGCGGCGCGTTGGAGGCGGTCGAGAGTTCGCCCTCGACGAGGCGGCGTGCGCGCGAAGCCATGGAGGAGAGCACGACGTCGCGAAATTCCGCATCGGTGCCGCGTAGCGCGAGGACGACGACCTCGGTCGCAAGCTTGTCCAAGACAGTAGCGCGAGCGCGCTGCGAGAGGCGAGGCAGGTCGTCGAACGAAAACAGCATCTTCATGACGATCCGCGCTTCCTTCGGCCGGGCCGCAGTCAGCGTCTTCATGACGTCGCGAGCGTCCAACGGCTCCAGGTTGTTGATGATCTCCGCGATGCGCGTGTGATTGTCGAGTCCAGCGGCCCGTGCGGCCAAAGCCGCAAGCTCGGCCCGTATGGCGTCTTCGATAATGCGCTGCGCCTCCTCGGAGACCGTGGGGCGCGAAATCATCGCGCACAGAACGTCGTTGCGCGTGTCGCGCGGTAACTGCGCAACGATCTGCGCCGCGAGGGGCGGCTCCAATTTCGAAAGGATAAATGTCGCGGTCAAAGGGTGCTCGCTGGTCAAATAGGCGCAGAGCACGGATTCGGAAACTCCCGCGAGGGCCTTCCAGACATTGCCACCACCGCCGAACACGTCCGACATGATGTCGGCGACCTGGTCGGGCGGGACCGCGTCAGTCAACAGTTCGCGCGCTTGTCCGACGTCGCCGAGAAGCTTCGCGCCGGCGGAGAACTCGGAGGTGAATTCGTCGACGAGCGATTCGAGCGCAGCCAGGGACACCGTTCCGAGTTGGGCCGCGGCGCGCGTGACCTCACGCAACTCATGCGGTTCGAGGTGTTTCAGCATCCGCGTCGCTGGCGGCTTGCCCATCGCGAGCAAGATCGCCGCGGCCTTCTGGGCCCCGGCGTAATTGTGCGCTCCCTCGGGCGAGTCGTCAGCGGAGTCCGTGTCCATAGCGGTTTGGCCCTCTATGCGGCGCGATAGTCGCGCGAAGAGGCGACGATCTCGGTTAGAGAGACACCGTAGCGAGCGCTGTCCTCATCGACGACCACCACTTCGCCGCGCGCGATCACGCGGCCGTTCACCACGATATTCACTGGATCGCCCACTTTTTGATCGAGCGAAATGACAGCGCCGCGTCCAAGCTTCATGAGGCTCGCGACAGGCATCGTGGTCGCCCCGAGCACGACTTGCACGGTGACGGGAATCGAGAGGATCGCATCGTATTTCGACGGGGCCGAGGGTGACGCGCCTGTCGCCACATCGGCTTCCCGGGCGCCGCCTTGTGTTTCAAAGTTATCGTCCATGGTTCAGACCTCTTTTTCCTCGGTTGCTCGTTCCGTTCGCCAGCGAGGCTGTCAGTGAATGGACGCCGCTGCCGCGATGTCGCTCTCCGGTTCGATGCCCTCCTCGACTTCAAGGGCGTAGCGGCCGTCGCCGTCGCCGAGCTTGCACCAGAACATTTCGCGTCCGGCGCATTCGAGCCGCACGCGGCCCATTCCCGCGCCGTGCAAATTCAGCACCTGTCCGATCGCGAGATCGGCGATATCGCCCAGCGTCATTTCGAAGACGTCCAAGACCGCGGTGACCGTGACCCGCGTCTTTGTCACTCGGGCTTCCATCTGCTGTTTCCAGCGCGGATCTGACGCCAGGGCCTCGCCGCCCGGATCGAACGAGAGATTCTTGCGTATCGGCAGGAGCAATGTCTGCGGTAAGAGGACGGTAAGGGTTGTGGAGCCGGCCGACGTCTCGATTGCCAGCTTCGCGACGGCGGCGGGCATGTCGCGGCGTCCGAGAGCATAGGCGTCTTCCAACGTTTCCAGGCGCTCGAAGCTCAACGCGAGACTTGCGATCTGGGCGAATCCCTTGTCCAGCGCCTTCCCCAAACAGCGCGCGAGTTCGGCGAGGAGGCTCGTCTCTATCCCGGTAGGGGGGCGGTTCGCGGGTGTGGGCGCCACAGCGTCTTGTTCGCCGCCGAAGACCGCGGCGACGAGCGCGCCGACGACTTGCTGATCGAAGATCAGCAGCATACGGGTGTCGGTCCCCGTGCAGCGCAGGACGGCGGCGGTTAGGCCCTCGGATTGGCCGACCAGTTGAAATACGGTTGTCGACTTAATCTCGTCGATCGTCCCGGACCAGGATGCCTTGCAGAGCGGCGCCAGCGCCTCAGAGATGTTCAGGGCGAATTGTTCGATCGCAAAGCCGAGTCCCGGCATTCGCTCGATCGAAAGATCCGACTGCGAGGTTTGCAGCCAGGGCGCGGTCGTCGCGATATCGCGATCCTCGATCGGCATGGTTTACGCCGCTTCCTGGATCGCCACGTCGGCCAGAGGCGTCGGGCTGGCGATGGTTTCGTTCTCGACCGTGTCGATTGTCGGACGTTCTTTGGAGGGAATCGTCTTGCGTCCGAATTCAACGGCGACTTGCGGCATGGCTCCGTTCATGAACGCCAGAAGGCTTTGCTTGATCAGCGTGAAGAGGCGGAGCTGCTTCTGGCGAACCGTCTTGATTTTCAACGCGACCGGGGCGACGACGGCGTAAGACAAGAAAATACCGGCGAACGTGCCTACGAGTGCGGCGCCAATCAGCCCGCCCAGAGCTTCAGGCGACTGGTCGAGAGCGCCCATCGCGTGGATTATTCCGAGCACGGCGGCGACGATGCCCAGGGCGGGAAGACCATCGGCCACCGCGTTCAGCGCGTGCACCGGCTTGTACCGATCGTGAGAGAGCGTTTCGATCTCCTCATCCATCAGAGCTTCGATTTCGTGGGTCTTGGCGTTGCCAATGATTATCAGACGGCCATAGTCGCAAATGAAGGTGAGAAGATCGCCGTTGGCGAGCAGGCGCGGAAAGCCCTTGAAGATTTCCGATTCCTTGGGATTGTCGAAATGCCCTTCCACTTCACCGCGGGACTTGCCACGCAATTCGCGCATCAGGGCGTGCATCGCGCTGAGAACGTCGAGGTAGTCGCGCGGCTTCGGCACTTTGTCGGAAATTGCCTCGAAGATCGCCTTGCCGCAATCCTTGATTGTCGCCAGGGGGTTGGCGACAATGAAGATTCCGAGCGCGGCGCCGCCGATGATGAGGAACTCGAACGGTTGAACCAACACCTCAAGATGGCCGCCGAGCGCCCCGTAGCCGCCGAGAATGCTCCCGACGGCGATGACTAGTCCGATGATGAAATTCAATTCTCTCTCCCTCGCTCGGCCCGATGACCGTGCAGCTTTAAACTTACGCCAGGCTGGTTTTCTCGAGGTCAGCCTCATGCAAGGCCGCTGGCCGATCTTTTCGGCAGGGCGGGCCAGGAATTGGCGCGCCGTCTACGGGTCTCGGCATGCAGAATGGTCTTTACGTCGCCTTATCGGCGCAAATTGCTTTGGAGCGACGGTTGGAGACTATCGCCAACAACGTCGCGAACATGAATACAGTCGGCTTTCGCGCCGATGGCGTGTCCTTCGCGACCGAACTCGCCAAAGCCGGCGACAACAACATCGCTTATGTCTCGACGGGCACCTCCTACATAACCCGCAATACCGGCGCTATGGTAAAAACCGGCAACCCATTCGATGTCGCGGTGCAGGGCGACGGCTGGATTGCGATCGAAACCGCAAACGGGGTTGCTTACACTCGCGACGGCCGAATGCGGATTTCCGACGACGGCGCTCTGCAGACGCTCAACGGCAATGCTGTCCTCGATGCGGGCGGCGCGCCGATTATGCTCGATCCTGGGGCAAGCGCGCCGACGATCTCAAGCGATGGCATGATCGCCCAAGACGGCAAGCAGGTTGGCGCGATCGGTCTCTATGAGATCGATGCGGACGCAAAGCTGACGCGCACAGAGAATTCCGGCGTCATACCCGACAAGCCGCCGACGCCCATTCTCGACTTCACGTCAAATGGCGTCGTTCAAGGCTTCGTCGAAAGCAGCAATGTCAATCCGATCGAGGAAATGACCAAGCTGATCGCGGTGACGCGAGCGTTCGACGGCGTCAACTCGCAGGTGACGCAGACGGAAAGCTCGCTGCAGGACGCCATTAAGACACTCGGCGCCTAGTTTCTCGCTCACTTGGGCGTGCGATCAAATCGAACACTGGGGTTGGCGCATGAACATGGATAACGGCACGTCCGGTCGAGGCATAAATGCGCTCTATCGACTGGAGAGCAGAATGGAGTGGGCCGCCAAGGCGTTGCCACGAACTCGCGTCAGCGGCGTCGTGACGGAAATCGCGATGTCGCACTACCGGGTGGCCGGCCTCTCGCGATTCCTCAGATTGGGAGAATGCGTGAGCGTCGACGTAGGCGATCGCGTTCAACTCGGCGAGGTCGTCAAAATCGAGGACGCGGCCGTGACCCTCAAACCCTTTGACTCGCGCTGCGAGGCGGCGATCGGCGCGCGCGCTTACCGCGCCGAGACGCTGTCGCTCAGGCCGCTCCCCGAGTGGAAGGGCCGGGTGATCGACGCGCTCGGCCGCCCGATCGACGGCGCGGGGGAGCTCAAGCTCGGCGACCGCGCGATGCCGCTCGACAGCGAACCGCCGCCCGCCCTGCAGCGTTCGCGCCTCAAGACGCCGATCAAGTCGGGAATTCGAGTGATCGACTTCTTCACTCCGCTCTGCGCCGGTCAGCGCATCGGCATCTTCGCTGGTTCAGGAGTCGGGAAGTCGACGCTTCTGTCGATGCTCGCGCGCGCGCCGGATTTCGATACGGTGGTGATCGCGCTCGTCGGCGAACGTGGCCGGGAAGTGCGTGAGTTTCTGGACGACACGCTCTCGGCAAACCGCCAATCCGCGATCGCCGTCGTCTCCACCGGCGACGAGAGCCCGATGATGCGGCGCTTGGCGCCGAGGACGGCAATGGCCGTCGCCGAGTATTTTCGCGATCGTGGTGAATCGGTGCTCCTGATCGTCGATTCGGTCACCCGCTTCGCACACGCCGCGCGAGACGTCGCGCTGGCTGCCGGCGAGCCAGCGGTCGCACGCGGCTATGCGCCGAGCGTATTCAGCGACTTGCCGCGATTGCTCGAGCGCGCCGGCCCCGGGGTCGAGGGTTCGGGGTCGATCACCGGGGTTTTCTCGGTCTTGGTGGACGGGGACGATCACAATGACCCGGTTGCCGACAGCATTCGCGGCACGCTCGACGGCCACATCGTGCTTGATCGCGCGATCGCCGACCAGGGCCGGTTTCCCGCCGTCAATATCCTCACTTCGGTTTCGCGCATCGCGCATCCCGCCCGGACTCCCGAACAACGCAAGCTGGTCGCAAAACTGCGCTCGCTGATCGCTCGCTACGAGGAAACACGCGACCTTCGCTTGATGGGCGGCTTCACACCCGGCGCCGACCCTCTTCTCGACCAGGCCGTAAGGTCCGTGCCGCGCATATACGAAGCGATGAGCCAGACATTGTCCTCGCCGCCCTGCGACGATCCTTTCATCGAACTCGCCACTGCGCTAAGAAGCGAGGCCAAGGCAGAAGAGCAGGGTGAACGGCTGGCCGGCTGATCGCAGGCTCGACGGCTTAGGAAAGCAGACTCGATGAAAGTTCAATTTGCCGCCTTAGGTTTCATCGCTTCGACCGCATTGGCCGTCTCGCGGCGCATGGCGGCGAAGTCCATCGGCGATTTCGCCCTCGTCAGCGCGGGCATGGCGATGGCGGCCGGCTCGGTCGTCTTCGCGACGTCCATGCTTACGCAGGACAATCACGAACCTCGCGTCAATGGCATGCAATATCTCGCAATATTCGCGAAGCCGCGAGGATCGTCGCAACCCGCGCCCACACCGTCGTCCATCGCGGTCGCCACGCGCGATGTCGCCGGCGCCCCTGTCGACATGGCTCCGACCGGCTCCATCGCTCATGGCGCGGCGGGCGGGACAAGCGTTGAAGGATATCGCCTGGTCGCGGCCGAAGCGGGCATGGCCTGGCTGAGCAACGGGTCGGAAATACGGGTCGTCAAGCCCGGCGAGATCGCGCCCGGCATTGGCCGCGTAGCGTCGGTCGAACTGCGCGATGGGCGTTGGGCGCTGCTCGACGAAACGGGTGCGATCCTGCTGGCGAGCGATGCGGCGGACACGAAGCGCCTCGGCGAGGGGAAGGACCCGTTCGCGCGGCGCATGATCTTCGGCGTCGGCCATTGATCCGCGATCATCGCGGCTGCGATCGCTACGGCGCGCGCTGACGTTCCGCGAGGGCTACCTTGGCGCGGTCGACGAGCATGTTGGCGATCGCGACGCGTCGGTTGGCGATGTCGCGTGGCACGTCGGGACGGCGATCCGGGTGGTTGCGCCACATGAATTGCCGCCGCGCTCGGTTGAGGTCGTCCCGCGTCAGCGCGACCGCCAAGCCGAGTTCGGCCGCGATGGAGTCGGGATTGTCGCTTGGAGCGTCCGTCGCTTTGGGCGCGGTCACAACTTCTTGCGGCTCTCCGATCCAATCAAGCGCCTGATCCCATCGCTCGACCGCCGCGAACTCTCCCCTCGCCCCCGGTTGTATCGGAGGCGAGAAGGTTCCCAACGTATTCCCTACGACATCGCCGATCGGTCCGGATGACCGTACGGCGTCGTCGGAACGCTCGACATCGTCGAGGATCCGAGTGAAATTTGCAGCGTTCGTCCACCGCACGTGGTTCGACCCGACAAAATCGCCGCTCACAGCTCGACCTCGGGTTCGATCTCGCCCGTCAGGTCGATCGATATCCGATTCCTTCCGTTCGCCTTGGCTTCATAGAGCTTGGCGTCGGCACGCCGAATCAGGTCCTCCGCAGATTCGTTGGCTTGCAACCTCGCGACGCCAAACGACACGGTGATGGCGCCGATCGGCTCGCCGCCGGAGGCGACCGCCCATTGCTTGCTCTCGAGTTGCAATTGAATTTGATTGACCGTCAGCGTCGCCTCGATGAGCCGGGAATCCGGAAAGAGGATGGCGAATTCTTCCCCGCCGAAACGCGCCACCCTGTCCTGGTCCCTGATGTTCATGATCAAGAGCTCCGCGAACATTTTCAGCACCCTGTCGCCGGCGACGTGCCCGAATTTGTCGTTGATCTTCTTGAAATGATCGATGTCCGCGAGCGCGATGCATAAGTCGCCCCCGAAATCACGGGCCTTCGCGATTTCCTCCGCCAATGCGTTGTCGAAGTAGCGACGATTGCCGAGTGCGGTCAGTCCGTCCCGATTGCCGATTTCCTCCGCCTTGGTGAGGCTGGAGCGCAGACGCATGATTTGAACACGCGAATTCTCGAGCTTTTCCGATAGAACATTCACTTTGCCTTGCATCGCCCGGTTGTCATTTATGAGCGTCAGGACGATCTCATGAATCGTGTCGTAGGAATTGCTTCGCGAGAGTTTGCGGTCCGCGCCGGTCAACGAGTCCTGAAATTTGGCGCCTTCGGCGGCGTGATCGTGGATCAGTTCGAGGACATGACCGAGCGTATCGTCGACGCTCCGTTCGAAGTCGACGCGCTCCTTCGCGGAGGCGCGCGCCTGACGTTCGTCGAAATTCGACTGTCGCGCAAAATTCCCGCCGCTCAGAAGAAGGCCGATCGTGCTTACGCAGATCAAGCCGAGCACATAAGCTTCGGCAAGGGGATCGGCTCGCGATTGTGCTGCGCTGAGCGCGCCAAGGACCACAAAAGCGAGCGTGCCGCCCAAACGAAGCGGCCGCGGGAAGACGAACTTCATTTCGCGCTCGCGGTGATTGCGCGCTGCGGCTCCCGTGGCCTGCCGGCTTGCCACAACGCCCCGAATGCCTGCAAACGCGAGGTGAGCGGCGGCGAACCTGTGAACCCGTGGATGGCCAAAGCCGGCATGAGCGCGCAACCCTTCGCTCTTGCGCTTGGGCGGCCGTCATGGCGGCGACGATTTTTCGCGTCGCGATTGCACCCCAGTGCGTCTGAAAGCGTCCGAATCATTCGGACCGGGGTGAAACTGCCGCAGATTGCTTACTTTTTGGTCAACGCCTCCGACGTCGCTGCCAGGAGTTGCATCGAAGCGAATCCGTCGGACCTAGCGGGTGCGTCTACCTTACTGGCAAAAGCGGCGCGCGTTCGGCGTCCATTCCCCCATGCCGCTCGCGACCATGTTTCCGATGACCGTGCAGACATACGTCTTCTGCGCCTTCGGATTGTCGGGACCCGCGTTGTACCGCGCGACGGCCAAAGTCCAGTTGCCCTCTTGCGCCTTGAGCTCCTTCAGGAAATTCGCCGCGTATTCGACGTTGCGGACGGGATCGAACATTTCGCTGAGGGAGCTGAAATGGGCGGCGTGCCAGTGGTGATTGATCTGCATGCATCCCACGTCGATCAGCTTGGCGCCGTGCGCACGCTCGAAGGCGAACCGCGCCAAAGCCTCGTTTAAACTCGCCGAATGAACAGCGCGGCCGTCTACGTTCATGTCGTAAGGGCTGAGCTTTCCCTTCCGGCCGGTTTCGGTCAGCCCGACGGAATAGAGAATATTCAGCGGAATATTGTTCAGATGAGCGGCGCGCGCCATTTCTTGTTCGCAGACTTCCGCCGTCTCGCTATGCGCGGCTCCGCCATTAAACAAGCAGATCGCTAAACCCGCCGCGAGACGCAGGCTGGACCGAAGGCGCCTGACGGTTCCATCGTCCCGCCGAGTTTTCGCGGCCAGAGGGCTGCTGTCCATTCGGCTGCGAATCTCGGTTTTCGTTGCTTTGCGCATTCTCCCGGCTGTCGGGTTTTTGATCTGACGCATTTTTAGTCTCGGCATTGGTCTGGTTCATTGCGGTCGGCTTGATGACGAGGCTTTCGAGTGACGGCGCGGTCGAACCCAGCCGGGTGGCGATCGTCTCACGCTCGCCCTCCACCGCCTTGAGAGTGCTCGGATTCGAAACTTCCATCACCACCGACAGCTTGCCGTCCGTCAGTCGCATCTTCACCGAGACGGCGCCGAGATCGGCAGGGTCGAGGTTGAGCTGAAGTTCCTTGACCGGTTGCGACGCCTGCACGCTTGCGGTGGCGGGCGGGTTGGGCGAGGCGGTCGCCTTCGCCGTCAGGCCGCTCGCCGCGGTCGCGATGCTGTCGGCTAGCTGGTCGAGGGTGATCGGACCGACGCTGATTACAGGCGGGTTTGCCGTGCTGACAGTTGCGAGCGAAGCGCCGGACCCGATTGCGCTCGCGGCCGGGCCCGGGGAGGGATCGCGCGGTGGAGAGGTTTGGGATCCCTGCCGGTCCGAATTCGACCGCTTCTCGGACGACGTTTCGTTCTGGATCGAGGTTACTGCGGCGTCGCTGATCGGGGATATGCCCGCCGCGGTGGAGCGAGCCGGCATCGTCATGTTCGCGGCGAAGCGCGTTTGCGCGCGCATCGCCGGGTTCTTGGCTTCGGTTTGGGCCGCGCTGTCGACGCCGAGATAAGTGCGGGTTCTTAGGTCGCTGACCCCAAGCGACGAATCACTGCTCGCGAGTGTCTGGATCGCCTGCGGCGTACCGACCGCGCCCGGGAGCGCGATATTCGACGTCCCCTTCAGCGCGGTCGCCCCTGCGGTCGAACTCTGAGCCGATGAGCCTTGCCGTGCGCCGTTCGCGCCGGCGGCTCCCGGCGCGCTCGGGCTGGGGCTGGCGTTCGCGGACGCGCCGAGTGCGCCATAGACAAGCCCGGCGAGTCCCGCATCGATCGGATTCGATTTGGGCGATTTCGATGTGGCGTCCCTGGAGGAGGCGTCACCCGGTTCGCCGGCGGTGTCTTTGGTCTGTGACGCACGCCACGCCGCTGCCGCTTTGACCCTCTCGGAAGTGGAACTGGCGCTTCCTGGCGCGCTCTGAGTGGGCTGGGCGCTTGCGGACGAACCCAGCGCGCTAAGGACGAGCCCCGCAAGTCCCGCATCGATCGAATTCGATTCCTGCGAATTCGGCGCGCCGTCGCTGGATGGGGCTCCATGCTGGCTGCTCGCGGGGTCTTTGCTATGCGAGGCGCGCGCATCTTCCGAGTCGCCCACGCTCTTCGCGTTCGGGGCGCGCCCGCCCGGTTGAGAGTCCTCTCCGCCGAGCGCGTTTACAATCGCGGCGAAGTCGGAGCCACTAGCGGATTTGTCGCCGAGGTCGCGGTAATGCTCGGCGGCCGGCGGCGGGCTAGGGATCGAAGCGTTCAGCGCCACATTGCTCATAGGCTTCCTTTCTCGGCGACATCCGCCAGGCCGGCCGTGCGACTTAGCGCCGCCTCCGCGAGGGCGATCGTCGCCGCTACGTCGTCACTCCCGGACGGGATAGTGTTCGCTGGCGAGGTTTCGTGTTCCTCGCCGCTGTCGGCCGGCGGCTTGCGTACGTAAGCCGCGATGGCGCGAACCGCCGCCAATAGAGCCCGGTCCCCCTTTTCGAGTCTGGGCGCGGCGACTCTCTGCAGTTCCGCAAACCCGCTGTCGTATTCCGGCGTGAGGATTCTCGCCGCGGCTTCGTAGAGTCGGCCGCGCGCCTCGTCGACGCTGTTGCTAGGCGCGTCCTGCAGGACTTCGCCCGAGGCGACTTCGGCGACGGCGAATTTGCCGTCCAGTGTCTCGGCTCGGGCGATCGTCAACAAAAAGTCGCGGCGAACATCGGGAGATAGCGCGGTAACGAAAGCTTGGAATTTTTTCAGAGTGGCGAGATTTTCGATCAGGTCCGCCTTCACGACGACCGCCGCGAGACCATGCAGAAAGTGATCGGCGTAAATGGAATGGCCGAAGCGCGCCGCATATTGACGGCAGAGCGAAGCGAAGCGGCCGATATCCCGCTCGTCGCCGACGAGCGAGACCTCGCGTCTCAAGGCGGCCTCCTCGACCAAGCCGCCGGGAGCCAATAGACGCGCGAGATCGAGGAGGGCGATCGCCTTCTTACCATCGTGTGTGGTCTCGAGGACAGATTGCGCGAACGCGACTTGGCCGGCGAGCCGGAGATCCAGCTTGCGCGCATCGATGTCTCCGAGAAGCGACTTGGCCTCGGCTTCATTGCCGAGGATGTACGCGATCGCGCCACGCATGATCGGCGTCTCGCTCTTCGGCACGACTCCACTCTCCAAGAGGCGCACGATTTCGAGAGGGGCGCCGCCGCTCAGGAGATAAATGACCGCGGCGTCGGTCTCACGCTTGGATTGCCAGAGCTCCGGCTTCGCGGCTGCGATCGCCGCGCCGATCGCTCTCAAATGTTCGGGCTGGGCCGCATAGGCCGATTTGTCGCCAGCTGCGATTTCCGTCTGCAGTGTCTGAAGGTCGATCGCCATCGCCGAGATCGATTGCGCGCACGCGGGCACCCCGGCGCCGATCCCTAGCGTCAAAAGCGCGAGCGCGTTGACGAAGAGCCGGGCCTTCACGGTTTGGGCTCCTGCAAGAGGATTTCGATGCGTCGATTCTCAGCGGCGAACGGATGGCTTGGGTCGCGCAATTTGCGGTCGGCGTAGCCTTCGATTCGCGAAAACCGGTTCTCTGGAACGCCCGCTCGGGTAAGCATGTAATACGCCAACTGAGCCCGCGCCGAGGAGAGTCGCCAGTTGTCGTATGTCGAGGACTTGTAGGGGTGGCCGTCGGTATGCCCGCGCACGATAATCGCGCCCGGATGGTTCTTTAGGGTGCGGGCGACCGCGTCCATCGCCAGCACCACCTGGCGCTGCGGTTCGGCAGAACCAATCGGAAACATGCTGAAATTCAGGCGATCAGTCAGGCTGATGAGCAGTCCTTCGTCCGTCGCCTTCACGTCGATGGCGGGGCCAAGATGCGAGGTCCCAGGGGCGCCTGCCTGCAACTCCAACTCTTTCTGGATGCGTTCGGCTGTTGCCGCGAGGGCCTTTTGCGCGTTGGGCTCGCTCGCTGCGCTTGGCGGCGCGGCGACCCTCTCAGTCTTGGCGCTTTCGCTCGCCGGTTGTGTCCGTGACTGTGCCTGGGACGGCGTTTGAGGCTGTGCTTGGGACTGCGGTTGCGCGTGTGATTGTGTTGCTGCTTCCGGCTTCGCGGAAGGGGCGCCGGGAGTCGGGGTCAGCTTGGCAGCGTCCGCGTTCAGCGGCTCTTCCGAACCCTCGCGTCCGATCGGGCGGAAGGGATCGCGAATAGCGTCCGGATCCGCCGATCCACTTTCCAACGCGCCTCTCACTCTCTGACTCTGGGCGATGGCCCGCACGTCTGGGGACGCAGGACCCGCGATGACGTCGAGACTGCGATATGGATCGTCGAACAGCACGCCTTCGGACATCGTCGGCTTCGGGTTCGCGGGATCCACGGGGGCCGGGGCGGCGCTCTTTCCGCCCGGCGTGGGCTTTGCGGCGCCTTTGATCTGCGACGCGGCGCCGTCTGTGACGTCGCTTGCTTTCCGGCTCTCCCCGGAGTCCACGTCGCCAGAGGCCCGTCGGTCCTTCGCGTCGCCGCCGTCGACCGCGGGCTCGGTCCCGTCGCCGTGGATGCTCTTGGGCGTTCTCGTAGCCTCCTCAAGCTTCACCGGATTGAAGTAGTGCGCGATCATCGTCTTGGTCTTCTTGTCGGTCGCATTGATGATCCATAGGACGAGGAAAAACGCCATCATGGCCGTCATGAAGTCGGCGAATGCGATCTTCCAGGCGCCGCCGTGATGTTCGTCCTCGTGGCTGGCGCGGCGTTTGACGATGATGATTTGCGGATGATGGTCGTCCATGTGAGGCCTCAGACGAGCGAAGCGATGAGGTCGGCCCATGGCTGCAACTGCGACGTGATTGTCGTATGCCGCGCCTGGATCGTTACTTCCACGCCCTCTCGTTCGACGAATTCGACGTCGACGGAAAGTTGGGTCGCGCGCTCGCGCAATACGGCGAGAAGCGCCTCCGGGCCACGAATCTTGATCAAGCCCGGGGCTCCTCCGGCATGAAGCCGCGCGATGTTGTCGCACAACTCGTCGATCACCTGCTTCGACATCTCGCTTGTGAGAAAGGGAGCCAGGACGCGCGCGACGGACCCGGCGATCCGCTCTTCGATCTCCGCGAGCCCGGTCGCGATCATGTTGGCGAGTTGAGCGCATTCGTTTTGTTGGAAAGCGAGGCGCTCCACCGCCGCCTTCTCTCGCTGACCGGCCTGTTCTCTCGCCAGAGCTTCGACGTCTTCCGCGCGCGCGGCCGCGGAGCCGTCTCGCAGACCGCGCTCGTATGCTTCGGCGATGCGGGCCTCGACGTCGGGCGCGGGTGAGGCCTCGTGCTGCGGCGCGGCCTCACGGTTCGAGGACCGCCCGTCCAAAGCGGTGCGTTCCAGCCTTCCCTCGACCATTTGCGCTCGGCCGCCGGTCGCCGCGTCTCGCAGCGCCCGGCTGAAGATGAGCGGGCTGCGAGGCAACGGATCTTGGAGCGCACGAAGGGCGCGGGGCTTGAATGGCGAGGGGTCCGGGCGCGACGACTGCGGGTCGGCCTGCGCCGCCCGCCCGATATGGTCCAAGTACTGCAAGATCGGCACCGGTTTCATATGTTCGCTCCCTGGCGAATCCATTGCTTCAGAATCGACGCGGCGACTTCTTCGTCAAAGTCGACTAGCTTCTGAAGGTGTCGCTGCGGACTCTTGTCTTTGCGGGCGAGCAAGGATTCGAGGAATTCATCCCGCTCATCTTTCGCCTCGATCAAGAAGTTTTGTTCGGATGGACCTGCGCCGCCGTCGAGCGCGGTGAGGGGCGGCGGCAACTCGCTGAGCGGCATTGCCATTGCTTCTTGCGATTGCTCGGAGGGCTGCGCGAGAAGCGCCTTGGTCGCCGGCCTGAGCCCGAACCAGATCAACATCAAGGCAATCAGCACGATGGCGCCGGCGCTGACAAAGGCGCCGGACTGCCGAAGCAGGAGCTCCACGAGAGAGGGCGGCTCGACCGGTGCGAGATCGCGGCCGCTGTCGGCGAAGTCGACGACAGCCACCTTGACAGTGTCGCCCCTCTCCTTGCGCAACCCCGCCGCCGTGGCGACCAGTTGCTCGATTTCCTTGACTTGCTTGTCCATGGCGTCGGGGGTCGCCTTGGGGCCGAGCGAGGCGGCGAGCGCGGAGCGGTTGACGAGCACCGCAACCGAAAGCCCCTCGACCACGAACCCGGCGCTCGTCGTCGTGATCGACTTTGAGGAAATCTCGTAGTTCGTCAATTCTTCGCGCTTATCGGACGCGTCGGTCGACTGCTTCGTTTCCGTCGGCGTATTGTTCGTCTTCGGCAAATTGGTCTGGACTCCGGCGGGGGGCTGGCCGGCGGCGTTTTCGGAGTTCTGATGCTCTTTGACGACGCGCACCGAACGCTCGGCGCGCTGGTCGGGATTGTAGATCGTCTCGTTCGTTTGCGTTTTGTCGGCGTTGAGTCGCGCCGCGACGCTGACCTGGAAGTTGGGCAAACTCAAATATGGCGCCAGCGTCGTCGTGATTCTTTCACGGATCTGCTGATTGACCTCCTTTTCCAAGCCGAGCAGATTGTCCGGGGACTTCTCGATCGAATCGGGTCCGCTTGCCAGCAGACGACCGTCGACGTTGAGCACCGTCACTTCGTCCGTCTTCATGTCGGGGATCGCGGCCGCGACGAGGTGACGGATGGCTTGCCCGACCATGCGATCGTCGGCGCCGTCGGTGCGGATGATGACCGAGGCGGACGGAGGCTGCCGCTCCCGACGGAACGAGCCTTCGTCGCTCATCACGACATGAACGCGCGCGGCCTTGATGCCGTGCATCATCTGGATCGTGCGCGCCAGTTCGCCCTCGATCGCGCGCACCCGCGTGACTTGCTGCATGAACGACGTGAGACCGAGCGAGCCTAGCTTATCATAGAGCTCATTGCCGACATTGCCGCTGTGCGGCAGTCCCTTTTCCGCCAAAGTCATGCGGGCGAACGCCGCCTGGCCGACTGGAACCGTGACGGCGGCGCCGTCGGCTGTCACGTCGAACGGAACGCCCGCCTCTCTGAGCGCCGACCCGATGCTGACCACATCGTCGCGATCCAGACCGGAGTAGAGCGTCTCCATCGAGGGGCGGCTGAGATAATAGCCGCTGAATCCGGTCGCCGCGAACACCGTCAACCCGATCATGGCGAGCGCCATCAGGCGTTTACCGCCCAACGCCAGAAGATTGGCCCAAAGTCGCTCGGCCTGCGCCAATGCGTTGCTCATTTCACTCGCGTCCGCGCTCAACCTGAAAGCCCGAAACGGGTCCCCAATTCGACATTGGGGGGCCGCTCCGATACGTGGCGCCACTCTTGACGCTGGAGCTTGCGCGGACATTGCGTTCGAGCGCTGTGGGGTTTGCGCGGGCGGAAAGGCCGGATCTCGCCGGGCTCTGTGGCCCACCCTGTCGGCGCGAGTTCGGACAATCTTTACCTATTTTTAAGAGGTCTGAGGCAGGGTTAGTCCGGTCAAGATGTCCCGGCCCCGTTTGGCGGCTGCCGATCTTGGCGTCACACGGCGATTAAGCCCGGCAAACTGGGCTTAAAGGCATAAGGCCGCTTCGCCGTCTCGGTGCAAATCCGAAATGTCACAAGGTTTTTCGTGATTTAACGGACAGGAGCACCCCCATGAGTTCAATTCTGACGAATCCCTCCGCGCTCAGCGCGCTGATGTCTCTGCAACAGACGCAGAACCAGCTGGCGACGGTGCAGAACCAGGTCTCGACCGGTCTCGCGGTTGCCAATGCGTCTGACAACGCCGCCTATTGGTCGATCGCGACGCAGTTGAATTCCGACAGCGGCGTCGTCACCGCCGCCAGTTCGGCGATCAGCCAAAGCCAGTCGGTCCTCGCCACCGCCTCGTCGGCGATCAGCACAGTCATCACCACGATCAATGCGATTCAGTCGGCTCTCACCGAAGCGGTCCAACCGAACGCCGATATCGCCAACATCGTGACGACGCTCACTGGCCTCGGCCAACAATTGACCAACGCGGTCGAGGGCGCCTCGTTCAACGGCCTCAACGTTCTGGACGGCTCGCAGGCGGCGGCGGCGTTGAACTTCGTCGCCGGCTTCAATGCGACCTCAACCGGCGGCACGATCACCACCGTTGGCCTCACCACGTCAGCGCTGATCGCGACCGCGACGGGCACCGGGGCCGCCGCGGCCGGCTCGGGCATACTGGAGGGCAGCGGAGGCACCGGCACCAACCTGACCACCTTAGGGACGACGTTGGGGGCGGCGCAGACTGCCGGCACCGCCGCAGCCGCAGCCAAAGCCGACCTGGCCGGCGTTGCGACCGTGTTGAACCAGGTGACCAACTACGCCGCCACCATCGGCTCGGCTCAGGACCAATTGACCGCCGCCACGACCTTCAACTCCGCCCTGACGACGAACTACGCCGAAGGCGTGAGCGGCCTCGTCGACGCGAACATGAACACGGCGTCGACGCAGTTGCAGGCCCTGCAGACGCAGGAACAGCTCGGCATCCAATCGCTGTCGATCGCCAACCAGAATTCCCAGCTCATCCTGAAACTGTTCTCGGGCGGCTGAGACCCGGGTCACAAGGAATTGATCGGCGTGCGTCGCTGGCGAAGACGCCAGCGACGCACGCCGCAGAAGACAAGCGAGGGCGCCGGCGGCGCGCTCGTTGCGTTGGGGCGCTGGTTCTTACCGGCTGGCCGGCGTATCGGCGCCGCAACGATTTGGGCAGGCGTTGGAATGTCGCCACCCTGACCGCCACGCCCGACTGTTTTCTGGGGGATAGTCGTTTCCGGATCGGACGGGAGGCGAAACGCGGAAGGCGCAGCGCGCTCCAACGCGAGACGGCGTCGTCCGTTCCATTCATCGATCCCGAGAGGGGGCCGCTTACGAGCGGTCGCTCCCGCGCACTGGGGGGAGCGCGAGTCGCTCAGCGCTTCTCGATGCAGTAGCCGAGGTATCGCTTCGAATCGATCGGGTCGAAGCCCAGATGGTACTTCAACTTCTTGCGCAGTTTGCTGATGTGGCTCTCGACGACGTTCTCGTCGACGTTCTCGTCAAATAGGCCGTAGACGGCATTGAAAATCTGGGTCTTCGTCACGCGTCGGCCGCGATTGCGAACGAGATATTCCAAGATGCGGCATTCGCGCCGGGGCAACGGGAGGGGCGCCCCCTTCACCTCGGGCTCGCGCCCGTCGAGGTAGACGCGGAGATCGCCGATCGTCACGTGGCCCTTTTCTCCCAGCGATCGTCGATGAATGGCTCCGACGCGGGCGAGAATTTCCCGCACGTGGACTGGCTTGCGAAGCACGTCATCTACGCCCGCCGCAAAGAGCTCCAACGTCTCGTCGAGCGACTGGCGATCGTTGAGGCAGAGGACCGGCGCGCTGGAGCGTTCACGGATGAGTCTGGGAAAAAGCTCGCGATTTGTGCAATCGCCAATGAGAAACGCCTCAACCGCGCGAACGTCGAGGTCGCTGACCTTACCGATCCACTCCTGGAATTCGGTAGGATCGATGCCCGCAGTAGAGACCCCCTCTCGGTCGAATCCAGACGCGTACCCGCCCGCAACGATGCTGCGTTCATCTACGATTATGTACATGTCTATGCCCCGCTGTGCATATAATTGTATACGCGATGAGTTACATACAAATTGATGATGCGACGCATACATTGGTACATATTTTCAAATAGCCCAGTATAAATACGGGGTCACGCTGACGCGGAACATGGTTACCTTATCGTTGGATGGTGCGACAGCACTTATGGTTCGTGCTTATTAGCTGTCTGCTTACGTCGGATTTTTATCGAATCATAAATGTCAGCCACGTTCCGTGTTTCAAAAAGGTACACAGGCCGTGGTTAACAAGTTCTTAACGCGCTCTGGAAAAAATTAGGATGCTATTAACCATCGCCGAGACGGCAATTGACGTAGCGTTTCAACTCCGCCCGAGGCTCCTCGCGCCGCAGGCGCCGCCGCAACTGTTGCGCGGCAACTGTTTGGCAACTCCTGCCGTCTAGCATTCCGCTGCGCGACCTCGTCGGTCGGCGGACGGCGCGCATTCATTCTACTCCCCAGGGGCTTAGACGCGGCGGTGATATGGCAGACACGCTTGATGGCGTCCGCGGGAAAGACCGGCGGGACGATCGCAAATACGCGCGCTCGCTCGCTCTGCGCGGACAGGTGTCCTATTCCGTCGTCGAATCGGCGGACAACGGTAAATCGGGGAGCGACGGCGTTCGCGACCATCGCGCCGCCGGCCGGCAGCGAACGCGGCTTCGTTCGGCGAAAATCCTCGACTCAGCCAATCGGTTCGTGTGCGATTGCCTCATTCATGATCGCTCGGCGACCGGCCTTCGCCTGACATTGGCGCGGAATATGGGGCTGCCGCCTCAATTCCGGTTGCATGACGACGAGACCGGCAAAGTCGATGCGATGGCGACAGTGTGGCGGCGCGGCGCCTCGCTCGGCGTGCGATACAGCCCATCGGCCGGGCCAGTGTCGATCAAGCCGAGCGTCCAATCGGCGCTTCGCGGGCGCTACTATGCCATCCCAGATTGATCGCGTGCCGAACGCTCTCGATCAAGCGTAGCACTTCTCCTCGACGATCGCGGAGTTGAATAGGCGGTTGATGTCGCGCTTGATCGCGGCGCGCCGATCGTTCGTGAGGTAGACCGAGCGTGCGAGCGCGACGAACCGCTCGCTAAAGTCGTCGTGTTTTTCACACACGCGAATTTCGTCCTCGATGTCCCAAAGGCGCTCGTTGACCGTGGCGAGACCAGCTTTCAAGGAGCCCAGGTCGGGATGGTCGAGACGGGCGCTTCTCAGGCTCTCTTCGAGCAACTCGAGCTCTCTGCGCACGTTGCGCAGCTTGTCGCCATCCGAAATCCGGCGCGACTTGATTTCGAGGATCGTGATCTTGTCGATCAGTTCGCCAATCGAGCTCGGAGTGGCGATCAGCCGCTCTGCATTCCGGTCCCTAGCGGGCGACGCCAGGCGCGTGGCCATTTCGACGAAAACGCTGCCCCAATCGCCGCGTCGTTTCTGGCGAAACAGCCGCATCGTCGGATACCAAGGCGAATCGTCCCGATCGCGTAGCCAACGCCATTCCGCATCCTCCTTCAGGGCGACCCAGACCGGCCGCCCGAGCGCCCCCGCGAGATGGGCGATCGAAGTATCGCAGGTGACGACGAGATCGAGATGCATGATCGCCGCCGCCGCGTCGATAAAAGCGTCTGGACCAGCGTCGAAATCTTCGCCGAGGGTCTCGACCCGCATGCCCGGCGGGAGGGCGGCGAGTTGCTCGACGCCGAAGCCCTTCTGCAAGGATACGAGACGCACGTCGGGCGCCGCAGCGAGCGGCGCGAAGGCGGCGAGCGGCATCGAGCGAGCCATGTCCGCTTCGGGATTGGCGTTGCCCTGCCAGACGATGCCGATCTTGACGCCGGCGGGACCAATGCGTCCGGCCCATTTTTTCGCTAATTCGGGCTCAGCGCGCAGATAGGGAACATCCGCCGGCACGCTGTCGAGGCGGGTCGCGAACGCCCGCGGCAAGCTGCTGATCGCGATCTGTGCATCGAACGGCTCTCTTTCGGGCGTCTTTTCGACGAGCCTGACGCCGGATTGAGTCGACAGCAACCGGTGCAACTTCGCGGGGCCGAGAAACGTCGGGATTGACCCAGCGCGAATCATCATTGGGAGATAGCGGGCGAATTGAATTGTGTCCCCCAGGCCGTGATCGTTCAACACCAGCACGCGCTCGCCCGATCGTCCCGGCCCGCGCCATTTGGGAAAGCGCAGGCCGAGCGCCTCGTCGAGCGACTTTCCCGAGATCCAACGCGCTTCGTAACCCTCCCAACCGCGTTCGAAATCGCCGAGCGTGAGGTCGAGACAGCCCCTGCCGCTGACGGCCTCGACGTTGCCGAGCCGTTCGGCCACTTCGAACGCCTTGCGCGCTTCCGCGAAGCGGCCCAACGCGCGGAGCGCCAGCGCTTGGCCGCAGAGCCCGACGGAATAGTCGGGTTTGATCGAATTCGCGAAGCGATAGGCGTCGAGCGCCTCGGCCACCCGGTCGCGCTTCAGATGAGCATTGCCCAGGTTGAGCGCCGCTTCGGCGAAGTCGGGCCGCAAGCGCAGCGCTTCCCGCGCCGCCGCAGCCGATTCGTCGAGCCGCCCGAGTTGGCGAAGCGCGCCAGCGCGACTGTTCCAAAGGTCGGGATCGCCGGGCCTCAAGGCGAGCGCCGCATCGAAGCCGTCGAGCGCCTCGGCGTATCGGCCGAGTTCGAAGAGCAACTTTCCAGCGTTCGACCAGGCGATCGGCTGGTCTAGCTTGGCGCTGATTGCGCGCTGGTAGAACTGAAGCGCCGCCTCCCTCTTGCCGGACTCGCCGAGGATGTAGCCGCCCATGCACAACGCCTCGGGAAAGTTCGGATTCTCGCGCAAAGCGGCGTCGAGCAAGGCGATCGCCTCGTTGCGCCGTCCGTCGCGCCACAATGCGACACCGGAGGCATACAGCGCTTCCAGCGTTGCTCCAGGCACGAGCCTCTCGGGACCGGGGTCGCTCGGCCGAGCCGCGGCTGCGCTCGCGCGAGACGAGGGAGCCGATGCAGTCAGGGATTTCTGTTTCAAGGTGATTTGCCCGGGCGCGGCGGCTAGATCCGCCGCGCGTATCGCCTGTCAAGAAAGCGCGCGACGCTTACCCGAGACTTGCGCGACCGCGGCGGCGAGGTCGCCGTGAGTCGACCTAACCGCCAAGAGTCAGATTCTGGAGGCTCGACAGCAGTGTGTTGGTGAACAAGGAGGCGGTGGAGGAGGACGTGTAACTGCTGTTTGAGCTGATGACGCCGCTCAGGATCGATGTCGCCGCGTCGTTGGACGTCGAAGTATTGCCGTCCGACGTGACCGTGAGCGGCGTGGACGCATCGGCGCCGCCAGGTCCGTAGTCGACTTCGTACATGGCCGTGAACCGCTCGGTCAGCTGCGACAGTTCTTTCGGGTTTTGAAGCTGGGACATCGGCATGAGCTTGGTGATTTCCGACGCCTCGGTGTTGACGTTGGTGCCGGCCGTTACCGGAGGAAGCCCGAAGATGGTCTGCACGACATCCAAAAGGTTCTCGTCGCCCATGATGCCGAGGCCGCTGGTCACTGTCGGCGCGACGCGCTGAAAATAGAGCGCGAGCTGAACGCCAGGATCTTGCTGGCCCTCGCTGGTCTCCAGGTTTTCCTCGACGTAGTTGGACGTCGTGGTCTGGATCGCGCTCGCCGTCGAGATCGAGGAGGCTCCCGCGCCGACGAAGTTGAACGCTTGGGCGAACTTTGCCCAGTTCGGGTTGCTCAGCGTATTGGCGAGACTCTTGGGGTTGCTCACGCCGCCTTCCAGCACCTGCGTGATCAGCGCCTTGTTGCCGGCCTCGTTGCCAAGACCGTAGGCGTCCAGCGCGTAGGAAAGAAGGCGGTAATTGCCGACAAATTGGCTGATCGAAGTGACGTTGCCGATGTTGGCGGCGTAATATTGGCTCGCCGTTTTGACCGTCGGCTCGTCGGCGATCATTGCCTGATATCGGCTCAGATTTTGCGAGATCGCCAGAAAGGTTGAGGTTGTCGTCGTCACGAAAGAGCCTCGTCGCGTCCGTTCGCTCGCGCTGAGTTTGCGCCCGCCGCCGAACTGGCGGCCCATTCCTAGGCGATGGATGGCTCGAATTGGTTAAGAATGTGTTAAATCGCCGTGGCGCCCAGCATCGATCCGTCCGTTGCCAGGGACTTTGGTGAACGTTTGGGAAGGGGCTCTGGCGCGCCGAATGCAGCCGAAGCGCGCAAGTCCGATCACTTTTTGCAACGAAGCGTTCGTGACGATTTCCTCACCGGGGGATCGCTCGCTTCATCTCGGCGATCGCTTCGGGCAACGCGAGTTGGAGGTTGGCGTCGGCGGCCAAGGTCACGACGTCGGGTTCGCCCTCCGGCGATTCGAGGGCCGCGAATTGGCTGTCGACAAGCGAGGCCGGCATGTAATGCCCGCTGCGCCGAGCCACGCGCTCGCGCATCAGCGCTGCGTCGCCCTTCAGAAACAGGAAGCGCAGGGAAGGTCCGACCCGGGCGCGCAGCCGGTCGCGATAAGAGCGACGCAGGGCCGAACAAGCGACCACCGCTCCGCCGGGCGCGTCGTTCGCATCGGCCAACGCGCCGGCGATGCGATCGAGCCAGGGCGCGCGGTCCTCGTCGGTGAGCGCGATGCCCGCCGTCATTTTGGCGCGTGCCTCAGGCGAATGCAGATCGTCGCCGTCAACGAACGGAAGGCCGAGCGCTTTGGCCAGCGCCAGCCCGGCGGTGGTCTTGCCGCTACCCGAGACGCCCATCACGACGATGGCGATCCGCTCTTCAGATGGAAGCTGTGGCCTCACCGTCGACATAAAGAATGTGCCCGTTCACGAAACTCGATCCTCGGGAGGCCACGAGTTCCCAAGTCCGTTCGTTGATACCATATTTGCCTGCGCGACGAGCGGCGGGGTCCCCACCGCACGATCCAATGCGCGATCGAACAGTCGGGCGTCGTGGACGTCAACGGGATCTTCGTGCTGCTGCTCGTGGCGCAGGTCTGATCTGGCCGTCCCAGCGGGGGCGATGAACCGGCGCTGCGGTCAGGCCCCAGAGCGAGCGCGGGCGGTCCAGCCAGAGCGTGGTCCGTTCACCACATCCCCAGGTTGCGGTCCTGCCTCCGCAATCCGTGATTTTATCGACTGAACCTTGAGACCGGTTGGAGAGTTATGCTGTTGGGGATCGTTTTTTGTCATGGCCGCTTCTCGTTGGAGGCTCCAGATTGGGAGGCAATATGCTCCAAGTCATCAACAGCCCGAGAGATTTACGTCTGCATAAGTCGACAGACCTCGAGCAAATCGCGAGAGAACTAAGAGAAGAAACGATAAAAGCTGTTTCCATTACCGGGGGTCACTTGGGCGCCGGGCTTGGCGTTGTGGAGCTAACAATTGCGCTCCATTATATTTTTGATACGCCGAAAGACCGCCTGATCTGGGACGTCGGGCACCAAGCCTATCCCCATAAAATATTGACCGGTCGCCACGACCGGATTCGTACGCTGCGGACGGCGGGCGGCCTGTCCGGCTTCACGAAGCGATCTGAAAGCGAATATGACCCCTTCGGCGCCGCACACGCGTCGACCTCGATTTCAGCCGCCTTGGGGATGGCGGTGGCGCGCGACCTCAGACACGAGAAACACAATGTCATTGCGGTGATTGGCGACGGGTCGATGTCCGCCGGGATGGCCTATGAGGCGATGAACAACGCCGGCGCGATGAATAGCCGGCTGATCGTGATCCTCAATGACAACGACATGTCGATTGCGCCGCCGGTCGGCGCGATGTCGGCATACTTTTCGCGCATCATTTCAAGTCAAACCTATCTATCCCTGCGTGATATTGGCAAGCAGCTTGCTCGACGATTGCCGAAATCGCTTGAACTCAAGGCTGAGCGCCTTGAGGAATTTTCGCGCGGATTCTGGACCGGCGGGTCGTTGTTCGAGGAGCTCGGGTTCACCTACGTGGGGCCGATCGACGGCCACAAGTTCGATCACTTGCTGCCAGTGCTGCGAAACGTCCGTGATGCCGATACCGGCCCGATCCTGGTGCACGTGGTTACGAGGAAGGGCAAGGGCTACGCGCCCGCGGAAGCCTCGAACGACAAGTACCACGCCGTCGGAAAATTCGACGTCGCGACGGGAGAGCAGTCGAAATCCAAGCCGAAGGCGCCGTCTTTCACCAGGGTTTTCGCGGAAAGTCTCGTCAAGGAGGCGAGGAAGGATGATCGCATCGTTGCCGTGACGGCGGCAATGCCCGCGGGCACGGGACTCGATATCTTCGCCAAGGCGTTCCCGACCCGGACATTCGACGTCGGCATCGCCGAGCAGCACGCGGTGACTTTCGCCGCAGGCCTCGCCGCGGAGGGCTACAAGCCATTTTGCGCTATATATTCGACGTTTTTGCAACGCGGTTACGATCAAGTTGTGCACGACGTGGCGATTCAGTCGCTGCCAGTGCGCTTTGCCATCGACCGGGCCGGCCTTGTCGGGGCCGATGGGCCGACGCACGCCGGCACATTCGACGTCGCCTACCTCGCCTGCGTGCCGGGTTTTGTGATTATGGCGGCGGCGGACGAGGCGGAGCTCACGCATATGATTGCGACTGCCGCCGCGATCGACGATCGCCCGTCGGCGGTTCGTTATCCGCGCGGCGACGGCGTCGGCGTCGCAATCCCGGAGGTTGGCGTTCCGCTCGAAATCGGCAAGGGGCGGATTGTGCGCCAAGGCTCCAAGGTCGCCCTTCTCTCGTTGGGCGCCCGCCTCGCGGAATGCTCGAAGGCCGCCGTGGAACTTGCCAAATTGGGCCTTTCCACCACAGTCGCTGATGCCCGGTTCGCCAAACCGCTCGATGTCGCTCTGGTCTTGAAGCTCGCCCGGGAACACGAAATCTTGATCACGATCGAAGAAGGATCAATCGGCGGCTTCGGCTCGCACGTGTTGCAGACGTTGGCCGAGCACGGTCAGCTCGACCGCGGCCTCAGAGTCCGCTCCATGGTCCTGCCCGACGTGTTCCTGGCGCACGACACCCCGGAGGCGATGTACGCCAAGGCGGGGCTCGATGCGGAAGGGATCGTCGCAAAGGTGCTCGAGGTTCTCGGCGGCGCACCGAGACAAACGCGCCCGGCCGAAGCCGGCGTCACCGCGATCGCGTCAGTTGCGGCGCCGCGCGTCCGCGCCCCCATGCGAGTCATTCTGGCTCAGCCACGCGGCTTCTGCGCAGGCGTGGTGCGCGCGATTGAAATCGTCGAACGTTCGCTGGAGAAATACGGCCAGCCGGTCTATGTGCGCCATGAGATCGTTCACAACAAACATGTCGTCGACGCCCTGAAGGCCAAGGGCGCCCGCTTCGTCGAGGAGCTTTCCGAAATCCCCGACAAAGCCATCACAATATTCAGCGCGCACGGTGTGCCGAAGAAGGTGGAGCAAGAAGCGGCAGCGCGTCAGCTCGTCGTGCACAACGCCACGTGCCCCTTGGTCACCAAGGTTCATCTCCAGGCGAAGCGCTACGTGATGCAGGGAAGAAGGCTTATTCTGATCGGTCACGCGGGCCATGCGGAAGTCGAGGGAACCCTGGGTCAGATTTCCGCCCCGGTCGAACTCGTTCAGACCGAGAGCGATGTCGCAAACCTCACGATCCCGCGCGACACGCCGGTCGGTTATGTAACCCAGACGACCCTGAGCGTGGATGACACCAAGGGAATCATCGCCGCTTTGCGCCGACGATTTAGCGATCTCGTCGGTCCCGACACACGCGACATTTGCTATGCGACGCAAAATCGTCAAATGGCGGTTCGCGATTTGTGCAAAGAGGCGGATGTCATCATCGTCGTCGGCGCTAAAAACAGTTCCAATTCAAATCGGCTGTGCGAGATCGGCGCCGAAATGGGAGTGCCGAGTTATCTCATCGCCGACAGCGCCGATCTTCGTCCGGAATGGGTCGAGAACGCCCGCGCCGTCGGCATCACCGCCGGCGCCTCCGCGCCCGAGCAACTCGTGCAAGACGTTGTTGAGTGGCTTGGCCGCCTTGGCCCTGTCGAAATTTCGACCATGGATGGCCCTAATGAATCCGTAGAGTTCCGATTGCCTGTGCAATTGGCGCGGGCCTAATCGGCTCTCCTCGAGGTGCTTGCGGCGCAACCGTTCCCCGGAAGGCAGGCTGTGGCGATACCCTTTTTCAAGGAAGCGAAGATCGGCCTCTATGTGCTCAAGCAGAAACTAGCGGGCCGCGCGCGTTATCCTCTTGTGCTGATGCTTGAGCCGTTATTCCGCTGCAATCTCGCTTGCACTGGTTGCGGCAAGATCGATTATCCCGACCCGATTCTCAATCAGCGGCTGTCGACGCAGGAATGCCTCGAGGCGGTCGACGAATGCGGCGCGCCGATGGTGGCGATTCCCGGCGGCGAGCCTCTGATCCATCGCGATATCGGCGACATCGTCAAGGGCATCGTGGAGCGCAAGAAATTCGTATCGCTCTGCACCAACGCCCTCTTGCTCGAGAAGAAGCTCCACCTGTTCGAGCCGTCGCCCTATCTCTTCTTTTCCATACATCTGGACGGATTGAAGGAGCGCCACGACAAGTCGGTGTCGCAAGACGGCGTTTTCGATATCGCGGTGGCGGCGATCAAGAAGGCGAAGGCCAGGGGTTTCGCCGTCAATGTCAACGCGACGATTTTCGACGGCCATGCGCCGGAAGATATTGCGGCCTTCCTTGATCTGGCGAAAGAGCTGGGAGTCGGCGTCTCGCTTTCCCCCGGCTACGCCTACGAGCGCGCCCCGGATCAAGAGCATTTCCTCAATCGGCGTAAGACGAAGGCGCTGTTTCGCCGCGTCTTCTCCCTGGGAAAAGGTAAGAAGTGGAAATTGATGCACTCCACTCTCTTTTTGGATTTTCTCGCCGGCAATCGCGAGTTCCACTGTACGCCGTGGGGAATGCCGACGCGCAATGTCTTCGGCTGGCAGAAACCTTGCTATCTCCTCGGCGAGGGGTACGCCGGTTCGTTCAAAGAGCTGATGGAAACGACGGACTGGGACAGCTATGGAACTGGCCGATATGAAAAATGCGCCAACTGCATGGCGCATTGCGGCTATGAGCCGACGGCCGCGGATGCGACGTTTAGACGTCCCTTGTCGGCATTGTGGACGGCGATTCGCGGTGTGCGCACGAACGGCCCGATGGCGCCGGAAATCCTGCTCGATCGGCAGCGGCCAGCAGATTATGTCTATTCCCGGCATGTCCAAACGACGCTAGCCGAGATTGGACGGAAAAACGTGTCGCGCAGCGCCTTGCAGTCGAAGCCCTCGACTTTGACGCATTAATCGCTAACGTTCCCTCCTCGATCGGTCGGCCTCGCAATCGACGATGCTTCCGTTTGCCGCGAAGTGGTCGTAAATCAGGTGGTCGTTGTAAATCATGCTCACGTCCGTCATCGCTCGGATCGTTGAATTCAGCATTCGTCACGCCTGGACGGTGTTGGTGATCGGCTTGTTGCTCGCAGCCGGGGCGAGCGTCTACACCGCAACCCACTTCCACCTCAATTCGAACATCGACGCCCTGCTGTCGGACAAACTCGATTGGCGTAAGCGCGACATCGCTTTGGAACGCGCCTTTGGCCGTTTCGACATCATCGAGGTCGTCGTCGAGGCGCCGACGCCCGAGTTGACTGGAGCGGCCACGGTGGAAATGACCCAGGCGCTCGCTAAGGACAAAGCTCTGTTTCCCACCGTCTCGAACGCCGGCGGCACGGAGTTCTTCGCTCAGCATAGCCTTCTGTTCTTGCCCAAGGACCAGTTGGAAAAGTCGCTCGGCGGCCTGGTTCAGGGCGAAGGGCTGATTGAGGATCTCGCCTCGGATCGCAGCTTGCGCGGGTTGGTCGCTGGGCTCGAGGATGTGTTGCTCGGCCTTCAGCGTGATCGCTTCAAGCTCGACGATCTCAGCAACGCTCTGAACCAGGTTTCCGATACGCTGGACAATGTTCTTGCGGGGCGGCCCGCGAGCTTTTCGTGGCGCGTCCTGACGCAGGGCAAGCCAGCGATGCCGAGCGAACTTCGCGGCTTTATCGAGGTCCACCCGAAGCTCGACTACAGCGCCCTGCAGCCGGGACTTCGGGCGACCCAGACCATTCGCCGGATCGCAGCGGATGTCCTCCCGAAATATCAGGCGGTCGCACGTCTTACCGGTACGGTGACGATGGACGACGAACAATTCGGGACAATAAAGGAGAATGCCGTTCGCAATGGTCTGATCACCTTGGCGATCGTCGCGTTCATTCTTTGGCTCGCCTTGCGATCGGGGCGGCTCATGGGGGCGATAGCCGTCAATCTCTACGTCGGGCTCGCGTTGACGGCGGGTCTTGGTCTGTTCATGGTCGGCGCGTTCAACCTCATCTCGGTCTATTTCTCGGTGCTCTTCGTTGGCATCGGGGTCGATTTCGGCATCCAATACAGCGTTCGGTATCGCTCCGAACGGCACGAAATCGGCAATCTTGCGAAAGCGATCCAAAGCGCGGGCTTTCACGTCGGCGCTCCGCTGACGCTCGCGGCGTTCGCGACCGCGGCAGGGTTCCTGTCGTTTCTGCCCACGAACTACAAGGGCGTGTCCGAACTGGGGCTAATCGCCGGCTGCGGCATGCTGATCGCGTTCGCCACCACCATCACGATTCTGCCGGCGCTGATCATCCTGCTGAACCCGCCCGGCGAACCGGAGCCGCTCGGCTATAGGTCGCTTGCGCCGGTCGACGAGTTTATGAATCGGCATCGGATAGGAATTATCGCGGGCACGGCGGTTGTCGTGATCGGCGGGTTGCCTCTGCTCCTTTGGCTCCGCTTCGACTTCAATCCGATCGACCTGCAGAATCCCAAATCGGAGTCGGTCGCGACCTATCTCGAGCTCAGTCGCGATCCCACCACCGGCGTCGACGCGATCGAGGTGCTCGCGCCGTCACTCGATCAGGCCAATGCGATCGGCGCGCGCGTTTCGAAATTGCCGGAGGTGTCGCGCGTCATGACGCTTTCGAGCTTCATTCCCGCGGATCAGGACGAAAAGTTCCCCATCATTCAAAACGCCACAAGCAAGCTTGCTCCCGCCTTCGACCCTAAGAACGCACAGCCTGCTCCGACCGATGCGGAGAATGTGGATGCCTTGAACGAGGGCGCGCAGCGGCTGACCGAGGCGGCAGGCGAGCAAAAGGGAAGCGGGGCCGACGCGGCGCGGCGACTTTCGAAGGACCTGTCCAACCTGGCGCGCGCGCCTCGATCCGCTCGCGATAAGGCGACGGATAGTTTCGTTTGGCCGCTGGGACAGGACTTGGACTCCTTGCGCGCCTCCCTTCAGACGCAAGCCGTCACGCTGCAGTCTTTGCCGCCAGATCTTACGCGGGATTGGGTCACACCGGACAGCCATGCTCGTGTTTCGATCGCGCCCAAGGACGATCCCAGCGACAACGACGCCATGCGCCGCTTCGCTCGCGCGGTGCTGGCCGTCGAGCCCGACGCCGCCGGCGGGCCGATCTCGATTCTCGAGGCCGGCCATTTGGTCGTGAATGCCTTCATCCAAGCCGGCGCGTGGGCGTTGCTGTCCATAGCGATCCTGCTGTGGCTCGTGCTACGCCGCATCGGCGACGTTCTGTTGACGCTCATTCCTTTAGCGCTGGCTGGCGTGGTGACCATGGAACTCACCGTATTGGTGAATCTGCCGCTCAACTTCGCCAATATCATCGCTCTGCCGTTGCTGCTCGGCGTCGGCGTGGCGTTCAAAATCTACTATATTATGGCTTGGCGCGAAGGGCAGACCCACCTTTTGCAGACCCCCCTCACCCGCGCGGTCATCTACAGCGCGATGACGACGGCGACGGCATTCGGCAGCCTTATTTTCTCCAGTCATCCCGGCACGTCGAGCATGGGCAAGCTGCTGGCCCTTTCGCTCGTCTGCACACTGGCCGCGGCCGTGCTGTTCCAACCGATCCTGATGGGCAAACCGCGAAACGCGCCATCCGAACGCTGACCTCCCTGCTTATATAAAGGAGAAAGTTATGATGATTTCCAAACTCTTACTCGCGGCGGTCCTTGTCGGCGCCTCGACCCTGGCGGTTGCCCAGTCATCGGGTACGTCCGACGAGCAAGACAAGTGCCGCCGCGACGTTCGACGGTTCTGTCACTCGGTCAAGCCGGACGCTGGCGACAGCGCCTTTCTCCAGTGTCTAGAGTTGCACCGAGACGAACTGTCCGACGGCTGCCGAGCCGTGTTGCAGGACCACGGCAGGTGATCGCAGCGCGGCCGATTGGCCGAGCCCCGCCGCACTGCCAGCGACAGGATTTCTCCACCAATCGGCCGCATTGGCGAGTCACTTGGACAAACGCACCCCTGCCCGCCACGGCGATCGTGTTTTTGTCGTGAAGAACCAAGGAGGCGCGCGATGAGGCTCATACTGACCGCAGCAATCGCGATTGTGATGCTGACCGAGGGCGCCGCGGCCGCGACGCCTGCCGCAAAGAACCAGACGGTGGCTGGATTCTGGCAAGAGTCCGATAGCGACGGCAATCCCGGAGGTTGGTTTTTGTTCACCGAAAAGGATGGGCTTTACCAGGGGCGGATCGTAAAAATGTTCAAGCACCCTGGCGACCCGCCGCAGATGCCGACATGTCAAAAATGCGCGGGGGATCAAAAAGATGCGCCGACGCTGGGCCTGACAATCGTGAAAGGCATGAAACGCGACGGCAGAAAATACGAGGACGGCACCATCCTCGATCCCCGCGACGGCTCGGTCTATCACGCTGAGATGGAACTCAGCTCGGACGGGAAGAAGCTCGCAGTGCGCGGCTATATAGGCCTTCCGCTTTTTGGGCAGACACAAGTGTGGACCCGTCTGCCGGACGACGCGATTGCGCCAGCCGACGTTCCCAAGGAATCCCTCGGCCCTGATGCAGCGCAACAGTGAAGCCGGATTGCCGTCACCGCGAACGTGCTTTGCGGTAGGGCGCCATAGGGTTCGGATCAGCGCCACCCTATTCGCGCTCGTCTCGTGAGGTCCGCGAGTTCCCCGGACACTTCACGCCACGCGCCTCAGTCTTATAGGCGGGTCGTCGCCAAAGGCTAATGCGGAGGAGAATAATGCGTAAGCGCGCCGTGCTCGAAAATGTGATCTGTGGCCGAACCTAAGCGCCCGGCGGTGAGCAGTTAGGCGCTCTAAATCTAGGACAACGCCGATTTTCTTCGGCTCTTCTGCGGCGAGACGTCCCGCACCGGTTCATGCGCCGTTGGCTGTGATGCGCGTATTTGCTAAAACATTGCTCTGCACAAATCGAAGTTTCAACACAATGGCGGCAGATCGTGTTTGACGGAGGGCGGATCTCGACCCGCCAGTCCTGGCTACGGAGAGCAGAAGCTATCTCGGGCCAAGGAGGATATCATGCAGACGAAAATGGATCCGACGGTCACTTACGCTTCGGCGAAGGCTAAGCACCGCACCTCTTTCGGAACGATCAACAACCGCGCTCGCCTACCGTCAACAATGGGGCATGATCGACCGATGATCGTCGAGGATGTAGGGGAGGGCGTCGTATTGATCCAACCTTATGTGCCGCCTACCTCGCGCCTTCTGTTTTTTCTGATGGGGGCCGTGGGCGAAGTTTTGAGACCTCGACGTCGCGTGAGCGATCGTAGGAGGTAACCAGAGATTTATTATCACGCCTCACGGCGTGACCCAGGTCTCGCTGAGAGCCACGGCTTCGGTAGCGCGCGCGGCGCGATTATCGGAAGAGAGTATTGGACGCCAGCTGGGTGAAAACTCGAAGCCGCAACGCGTCCAGCCCATGCCAACTGTCAGACGACCTTTGCCAGCGACTGGGCGATCCCTGCCGAAAGCATTCGCTGGATCAGTCGACGAAGCCGAAGAGCAGATCAGCCCGGAGCAACTACGAAAGCTCATGGACAATTCAATTGGAGCAAATCTTATTCACGTTGCTATAAATTGTAGCCATCCTGTATGCATGCCGAGTCGGCAAGTGTTGGTATGCCGTTTGAGTTGCGGTTATCGATATATGTTACATTAACCTTCAATAGCGTTCCGTGACGGCCAAAATATAGCCTAGCCAAGTATTTGCTAAATACTTCGTGTTGGGTGTCAGGGTCGGTTCTGCTGAACAGCCCGCAATAGTCGGTTACGTGGTCGTGTGATCTAAGGACAAGTGGGACCCACCTGAAATCCCGATGATTTGAATCTCCTATTTTGAGGTTGACAGCATCGGAAATCGACTCTTTTTCCGCGGGGGTCAATTCACGCCGTGGTGCGGCGATGGAGGCTCGCGTCGGCTCCATAGGCAGCTGCAGGTTCGAAAGAGGCGGCTCGCAACCGGCGAGCCCGAGAGAAAAAATCAGGACAACCGTAATTTTCCGCATACTCGCCCCAGTGGTAATGCTTGGTCCCACGCGGAACTTGCATGTTGAACACCGACCGGGAGTGACGTTCCCCCGTGTTGAGGACTTCGGGTAGCGTTCCACGCCAATTGGGCTTCATAAAGGCTTGCATTACAAGCTTCCGACTCTTGATACCGATCGTCGCTTACATTCGGTCGATACCATGCGATGCCCCCGTAGTCGGCGTGAGCGTCTTGCTCGACCCGCGTCAGGATCGCTCAATCGCTTCCCTCCGGACACCATTACTGGTTCGGTATTATTCCCTGTGGAATAATCAGATTGAAATTCTGCGGAGGCGCCACCTTGCTATTGGTGGCCGGCGGTCGAGGCGCTGTTTGAAGAGCCTCCGAACGCCCGATCAATTGCTGCTGCAGGCGATGCTGCGGGAGGCCAGGGCTGTTCAGTTCCCTGATCTTTGAAGGACGATTTGGGATTCCCGAACGAGGAAATGTCTGAATCTATGCACGACAACCCGAATCGGAGGTTGTCGCATGCAAGCGCCGCTGCTGGAGATTTTGCGCTCGATCCCGGACCATCGCCGCGCCGAAGGTCAGCGGTTCGATCTGGCCTCGGTGCTGCTGTACGCAATTCTGGGCATGGTCGCCGGGGCCAATTCCTACCGGCAAATTCATGAATTCATTCGCGTTCATCGCCAGCGTCTGAACGAGGCGTTCGACTTGGAGCTGCGCTATGCGCCTTCCTACTCGGGCCTGCGGTTGATCCTTCAGGGCGTCGATCCGGCCGCTTTGGAAGCCGCGTTCCGGCAACATGCGTCCTCGATTTCGACGCCGCCGCCTTCGGATGGCTTGGTCGCAATCGCCGTCGACGGCAAGACGCTGCGTGGCAGCTTCGACGCCTTCAACGACCGCAAGGCCGCGCACATGATGTCGGCGCTGCGGCAGGCCGACCAGATCGTGCTCGGCCATCTGATGGTCGCGGAGAAGAGCAACGAGATACCGGCCGCGCCGGAGCTGATCGAGGCCCTCGGACTTAAGGATTGCGTGTTCACGCTCGACGCCGAACACTGTCAAAAAAAGCCTTCGAGCGCGTGATCGCCTCGGGCAACCACCTGCTCACCCAGGTCAAAGACAACCAGCCGGGATTGCGCCGCAGGCTCGAATTCGGCTCGAAGGGCCGCAAGCCGAGCGGGTCCGCCAGGACCGAGAGTTCCGGCCGCAATCGCTGGGAAACCCGCGAACTGACGGTGTTTCCGGCCAAGGGGTGGTTCCGTCACACCCCTTGGAACGGCCTCATCGAGACCGTGCTGCGCTTGGAGCGCACGGTTTGCAAGCGTAATTCCAGGACGGGACTTTGCTCGCAAACGACCGAAATCGTCTTCTGGGTTTCCTCCGCTTCCAACCAAACGCCGCAGCGGTGGAACCACTGCATACGCGGACACTGGCAAATCGAGAACGGCAGCCACTACGTGCGCGACACCACCTTCGCCGAGGACGCCTCGCGCATCCGCAAGAACCCCGATATCGTCGCCCGCCTGCGATCCTTCGCCTACAACCTCATCAGGGCTTCAGGATGCGCCAACGTCCGAAACGCTCGCTGGCGCGCCGCCCTCGACTTCAACCTCATGCTCGAAACGCTCAGCCTTCGCTGAGAACTAAACAGCCCAGTGCGGGAGGCGCGCGGAATCCGCCAAGCAAACCCAAGCCGAGCTCGCATCCCGATTGTTGAAAGCGCAGTCATTCTTCGCCAAATACGAGGCTGGCGACAGGCGTCTGGACGTCATCGAATTGATGCTGATTCTGCGAGCGCCGTCAGTTGATCCTGTCGAGATTGTCGCGAGATTCGATAAAGCGACAAAAGGCCACTGATTTCATTACATTAATGGTGCCGCCTGAGGGATTCGAACCCCCGACCCCCTCATTACGAATGAGGTGCTCTACCAGCTGAGCTAAGGCGGCGTACCTTGGGCTTTCGCCCTACTAAGACCCTACTAACTTATCCCCACCTTACCCAACTCGCTGAGAACCCAACGCTTTTAGCGGCTGACCCGCTAATTACGAATGAGGTGCTCTACCAGCTGAGCTATTTCGGCGCGCGGCGTCGAAGGGCGATTGCCCAGCTCCCGCGGATGGCAGTCTCTTAGCCAGAACACCGGGTATTGGCAAGGTTGCGCCGGCGTGGCGGCAAGAAAAACCTGTGATGCGGGTGGACCGCGCGGCGACCAGGATCAGCCGTCATTCGCGTGCATAGAGCCTGGACCCGGTCTTGGGCTCGCTGTCGGGTCCCGGATCGTCAGGCGCGGTCGACGGCAACAGGACGACCGCCGGGGTCGCGCGAGGCAGCTCGGGTTTGGGCGGCGGGGCGGCCTTCTCCGGCGGGACGGCAGCGGGCGCAACTGCCGTCGCGACCGGTGTCGAGGTCGCAAGTGCCGGCAATTCGGTCGACGGCCGCGGCGCGGGCGACGGTTCCGGGGCGCTCAACCGCTCTTCCGGCGTGCGCCAGACGAAGGCGTCGAGCACGCCCGAGGGCGATATCGGCGACCAGCGGTCGCTGATGACCCCGTCGGCGACCCAGGCGCGGTCGCGGGGCGCGCGCGCCGCTCGCGCGAGCCATTCGCGCACCGCGCCTTCCGCGCCGGCGGCCTCCTCGATGTCAGCCACCAGCAGACAAGCCCGCGCGGTCGGGCGGCTCGGCGCGCCGGGCGCCAGCAGCGGCGCGACCGCCGCGCGCGCCGCGGCGAGGTCGCGCGCCTCGAGGGCCGCGCGGCTGACGGTGATCTGGCTTTCCAAGTCGAAGGGCGCGAGCCGCGCCAAAGCGCGTGCGCGCGTCAGCCGGTCCGCCGCCGAATCGCCGCGCCGCAGCCTGAGGTAAGCGTCGGCGAGATCGGGATGCGGCGTTTGCCGGTACGCCGCCTCGATGATTTTCGAAGCGCGGCGATAGTCGCCCTTGGCCGCGAGGAGGCGCCCGGAAAGCGCGGCGGCGGGAACGAGGCCCGGCGCCAGAGCGCTGGCCTCTTGCGCGAGCGCCAGCGCGGAACCCGCGTCACGGTCCGCCAAGTCTTGAGCCATGGCCGTCTTGAGCACGGCGCGCCAGCGATTGGCGGTCGGCTTGTCGATAAGTCGCGACGCGGCGTTGGATTCGACGATCCCCAGGGCGCCCGACCAATCGCTGTGCGCGGCGCGGTCGTCGAGGACGGCCCGGCCAGCCCAGGGCAGCGCGGCATGCTTATGTGCCCGCGTCGCAAATTCCAGCGCGGCCTCGTGATCGCCGCTGCGGCGCGCCTCGATATGGAGGCCGCGGAGGCCCAGCGCGTGGGTGTGCGGGTGCTCGAGCATTTCGCGGAAGGCCGCGACCGCGCCGGCGCGGTCGCCGGCGAGCTGGGCGGCTTGCGCGCGCAGCAATTTTGTAAGCGGCCCATCCCCCAGATGCTTGCGCGCTTCGGCGGCGTCGCGGCTCGCTGCGCGCACGTCGCCCGAGCCGACGGCGACCATGCCGCGCGACAGGGCGGCGTAACCCTTCTCCCGCCGACGCGCCTTGGCGGCGAGAGAAACCAGCGAGGGAATTCGAAATACGAAGCGGATCACGCCCCAAGCGAGCGCAAGAAGGATAGCCAGACCGACGACGACGCCCAGCGCCACCATCAGCGAGACGTCGTATTCGACGCCCCGGAATGTCAGCGCGACCGCTCCGGGATTCTCGGCCAGCCAGGTCAGACCATAGGCCGCCAGGGCGAGCGCGGCGAGGAACACGAGCAGGCGAACCATGAAATCTCCGCTTCGAACATTCCGACACGTCAGAATAGCGCCGACGCGCCGCGCATGAAAAACCTGCTTCGGCCCTAATTCTTGACTGCGGCGAGACGCCCGATGGCGTCCGCGCGCAGGCTTTGCGCCGCTGCGTCCGCGGCCTCGCGGGCTTCAGCTGTCTTTACCCATTCCTGGCTCGCTTGACGCGCTGGTTCCGGCAAATGGCCGTAGGCTGCGAGCGCTGCTCGGAGATCGCCATGGCCCAACGCCGCGGAAAGTCGCTGCGCGACGGCTTCCGCGTCGTCGCCGCGGCCGGCCTCGCCGCCGACTTTGTGGACGCGGACCAGTCCACGCATGTGGTCGAGCAGTCTTTCCACGGCGCCGCCGTGGCTCGGCGGCGCCGCCGCCGCAACCACGCTCGGCTCGATCTTGGCGAAGGAGGCGCGGAGCGCCGCTAGGGTCGGCGCGCCAGCTTCGGCGAAGGGCGTCAACGCCGCCAATTTTCCACCGTCGGCGCCGAGACGCGCCAGCGCCGCGAGTTCTTCCGCGAACGGCGCTCCGGCGTTCAGACGCTCGTCCAACGAGATCGCGAGGATCGCTTCGGCTGCCCCGTCGCGGCTCAGCGCGAGCTCCGCCGGGGCGACCCGTGCGCCGCTCTTGGGTGCGGCGAGCGCCGTCTCGACTTTGGCGAGACGCTCGCCAAGCGCGCCGAGATCGGCCGCATCGGACTTCAGCCCTGTCAATTCGGCCTCCAATTTGCCGACGCGCGCCTCGAGCTCGCCCGCCCCGGGCGCGGCAGGGGCGCCGCCGCCGTGCGCCGCCGCCGTTTGGCTCGTTCCCGTTGCGAGCGCCAAAGCCTTGGCGGCGTCGGCGCGCGCGGCGCGCGCTTCCGTCAAGGCTCGAGCCGCGTCGCCTTGGCTCGCCGCTGCTTCGAGGGCGGCGACGCGCCGGCCGATCGCGTCTAGAGCCGCAGCCTTGGCGGCGCCGGCCTGGTTCGTCTCCAAAGCGTGCAGCCGCGCGTCGAGATTGGCGCTGGCCTGGGACATGCCCTCGTCGCTGCGCTCGAGGGCGGCCATTTGCGAAGCCACCGCATTGAGCGCGGCGGCGCGTGGGTCGGCGAACCAGCCGACGCCGAGCGCGAGCGCTGCGCCGAAAACGCCGCCGATGACGCCCGAAGCGAGGGGGAGCCCCGACCATCCTGCCCTCGGCGGGACCTCCGCCGCCTTTGGACCCTCAATGGGCTCTTCGTCCGTCGGCGGGGCCGCCAATTCCTCGTCGACCGTTTCGGAGCGCGGCGGCTCCGGCGGCGGCGTCTCGTGAATTTCGGTCGCTTCGCCCTCGATCACTCCCGGATCGTGTCGCGCCTCACCTCTCGGCGGCGTCGCTGCGCCGGGCGGGGGCTCAACGATTTCCGGTTCGGATTTTCGGCTCGCGTCGTCAGCCATGGGGTCTTGCTCTCGCGTTTCGGGCTTCTATAGGGGAGCGATCGCGGGATGGGAACCCGGTGGAGCCGGGTCGGCTCAGGTCAAGGCTCGCTGCCCTCGCCCCCCAGTGTTTCGGCCAGCGCGCGTTCGAGCGCGTCGACGAGCCGATCTTCCCTCGGCTCCGAGGCGTAGAAAAGGCGAGGCGTCCCAAGAGCGTACAGCGGTTCGCCGACATCGGGGGACAGGCAGACATGAAGAAGCGCGCGAAAGCGCCCGATGAGGCCTGCGCGCTCAGCCAATTCCACGGCGAGCAAGGCGGAACGGCGTGAATAGTGCAAGGCGGCGCTACACTCCGCGACCGCGCGCGCCTCGTCTTCGCTCCAGGCGTCGCGCCCCTCCGCGACATAGACTTCCAATGCCGTCGCGAGATGGCCGGCCTCTCTCAGAACGGTCTCCAGCACGCTCTTGCGGTCCCGGCCGGCCAGATAAAGCACCCGCGAACGAGGCCCGAGGCTCCGAAGCAGCGTCGCCGAGAGGGCGGCGACGTCCGGCGCCGCCTCCTGGGCGAGCGGAATTCCAGCCGCCACAGCCGCCCGCGCCGTCTGTTCTCCGACGAGGTATAGCGGCCAAGCGGCGATCGCCGGGCGCTCCGACGGAGCGAGCAAGGCGATGGCTCTGGCGCTCGTCGCCACGACCGCGTCGAACGGACCGGGCGGCGGCGACGCGCCCGTAGCGCGAATTTGCGTCGCCGGCGCCAACGCCGCCTCGAAGCCGCGGGCGCGCAGCAGCGCCGCGCTGCGCTGCGCTTCGTCGGGCGCGCGCATGAGCGCGACCCTTATCGTCACAGCCTCGCCATCGTCGTCGAGACGCTCCTCTTTCGGCAGCTGCTTCGCGGCCCTTCTTTCACTATGCGCTGTGCAGTCTCGCGCCAAGCGTATAGAGACGGCCTCAGCCGCCCGATGCCTCGGCGCGGCGAACTTCGGGACTCTAAACCGACGATGCGCGTATTGGGAATCGAGACCACCTGCGACGAGACGGCGGCTGCGGTGGTGCGCCTTCGCCCCGACGGCTCAGGCGAAATCCTCGCGGACGAAGTGATGAGCCAGATCGCGGCCCATTCGGCCTATGGCGGCGTCGTGCCGGAAATCGCAGCCCGCGCACATGTCGAGATCATCGACGGGTTGGTCGCCCGTGCGCTGCTCCGCGCGGACATGCGCCCGCGCGACCTCGATGGCGTCGCCGCGGCGGCAGGGCCGGGCCTCATCGGCGGCGTGCTCGTCGGTCTGATGACAGGCAAAGGGATCGCGCTCGCTGCGGGCAAGCCCTTCCTGGCCGTCAATCATCTCGAGGCGCACGCTCTGGTGGCGCGGCTCTCCGGCCAATTGGCGTTCCCCTACCTGCTGCTGCTCGCCTCGGGCGGCCATACGCAAATTCTTGGCGTCAAGGGCGTCGGCGATTACGACCGTCTTGGCGCAACGATGGACGACGCGATCGGCGAGGCTTTCGACAAGACCGCCAAGCTGCTCGGCCTGCCTTATCCCGGCGGGCCCGCCGTCGAGGCGGCCGCCAGAGACGGCGATGCGGCGCGCTTCGCCTTGCCGCGGCCGCTGCTCGGACGTCCGAACGCGGATTTCTCGCTGTCGGGTCTGAAGACCGCGACACGCCTCGCGGCGCAATCGATCGCTCCGCTTCGCTCGCGCGACGTCGCCGATCTTTGCGCGTCGTTCCAGGCCGCGGTCGTCGATATGATCGAGGACCGCATGCGCGTCGGGCTGCGGCTGTTTCGTCAGCGCGTCGGGGCCGCGCAAGGCGTTGTCGTCGCGGGCGGCGTCGCCGCCAACGGCGCCATACGCGATGCGATGGCGCGGTTTTGCGCTCAGGCCGGGCTGCCGCTCGTGGCGCCGCCGCAAGGTCTTTGCACCGATAACGGAGCGATGATCGCGTGGGCGGGCATCGAGCGCCTTCGGCGCGGCCTTGTCGACGATCTCGCGACGCGTGCCCACCCCCGCTGGCCACTCGACCCGAAGGCCGAGCGATCGCTCAACGGCAAAGCGTGAAGGCGGAAACCCGCCGCTATTGTTGTTGGGGCGTGGGCGCTGGGGGCGGTGAAGAATGCGCCGCGGCGGCGGCCGCCTCGCGCCTCTTCTTTTCCGCCTCGACCTTCGCCATGTGATGGCCGACGATGCAGCCGCCAATGGCGCCCGCGACAGCATGGTGGCCGGCATAGTGGCCGGCGACGCCGCCGACCAGAGCGCCCTTCAGGCAACCTGCCGCGCTCGCCGGCGTTGTCGAGACGCTCGGCGCAAGCGCGATAGCGAGCGCGGCGCCGATGAAGGGTCGGAGCTTCGAGTTCATTGAGAATTCCTTTCGGGCGATTTCGGAGGGCCAGCAGTCAGCAGGATATAATGCGCTGCGTCCACCGTCGTTCCCGGTGGGACGCCGATTGCACCGCCGCTTTCGAGGAGCGAATTGCATTCTGGCGCAAGCGTGCCTATAAGGGGACAATCCCCTCGCGACTGTCGATTTGAGGCTGCGCCTCGCCCCCTAGGAAGGGTGGTCGCGCGCGCGGCTTAAGTTCCAAGGAGTTCGCCCATCATGACCGAAGCGCCGCTGATGCCGAAGGCCACTGCCGTCTGGCTGGTTGAAAATACGTCGCTGACGTTCGATCAGATCGCCGAGTTTTGCAAACTACATCCGCTCGAGGTCAAAGGGATCGCGGACGGCGAAGTCGCGACCGGCATCAAGGGGTACGACGCAATCTCCACGGGGCAACTGACGCGCGAGGAGATCGCCGCCGCCGAGAGCGATCCCTCACGCCGCCTGCAGCTCGCGACCGCCAAGGTGCGCGTGCCTGAATTCAAGAAGCCGCGCGGAGCGCGCTACACCCCGCTGTCGCGGCGGCAGGACCGGCCGAACGCGATTCTTTGGCTCCTGCGCAATCATGCGGAATTGAAAGACGCGCAGATCATGCGGCTGGTCGGCACGACAAAACATACGCTGGAATCGATCCGCGAGCGCAGTCATTGGAATTCCGCCAACCTCCAGCCGATGGATCCGGTGACGCTCGGCCTGTGCTCGCAGATCGACCTCGACTTCGAAGTCAATCGCGCCGCCAAGGATCGCCCGAAGGTCGAGGAAGACCGCACGCAGACGCTCGTGTCCGCGGAGGTCACGACGGCCAAGCCGGCGCCGGTCAGCCAGTCCGAGGTTTTCGGCGCTCCTTCGCCCAAGCCCAGCGAAGAAAAGATCGATGTCAACTCGGTGTTCAGCAAGCTCAAGGAACTCAAGAACGCGGACTGACCCCTCAACTGCCGAGGACCATCCCCGCCACGGCGGACAAGAGCACGACGACGAGCGGCGGCGCGCGCCAGACGACCAGCAGGACAAAACCGGTTGCGGCCACCGCGAAATCCGCCGGCTGCCGCACCGCGCTGGTCCAGACCGGATTGTAGAGCGCCGCGCCCAGGAGGCCGACGACCGCCGCGTTGACGCCGCGCATGGCGGCCTGCGCCGGGGCGAGGGCGCGCAATTCATTCCAGAACGGCAGCGCGCCCATCAGCGCCAGGATGCCCGGCAGGAAGATCGCAATGAGGGCGACGAGCGCGCCGGCGACGCCCGCCGGTGGCGCGCCGGCTGTCGCGCCGAGATAAGCGGCGAAGGTGAACAACGGCCCGGGAACCGCTTGGGCCGCGCCGTAGCCTGCCAGGAAGGCAGTGTCGGAAACCCATCCCGGCGCGACGACCGCGTCGCGCAGCAGCGGCAACACCACGTGGCCGCCGCCGAACACGAGGGCGCCCGATCGATAGAAGGCAGCCGATAGCGCGAGCAGGCCATCGTGGTTCGGAACGAACGACAGAGCGAGCAGCGCGAAGAACGCCGCCAGACAGGCGACGCCCAAGCGCCGAGACACTGGCAAGAAGAGGTCGCCGGTGATTGGTTCAGGGTCGCTGCGGCATAGCGCCAGCCCGGCCGCGCCGCCGAGCGCGATCACGCCGATTTGTGCGAGCGAGCCGGGAGCCAACAGCAGCAAAACGAGAGCGGCCGTCGCGATCGCCGCCCGCGGCCGGTCCGGGCAAAGAGAGCGCGACATGCCGAGAACCGCCTGCGCGACGATGGCGACCGCGACGAGTTTGAGCCCGTGCAGCAAGCCGCCGCCCAGGACGAGTCGGCGAAACTTCCGGCGCCGTACGCGAACAGGAGCATGAGGATTGCGGAGGGCAGGGTGAAGCCCGCCCAAGCGGCGAGCCCGCCCAAGTGTCCGCCCCGCATCAATCCGATCGCGAAGCCGGTCTGGCTCGACGCTGGCCCGGGAAGAAATTGCGCAAGCGCGACAAGATCGACATAGGCGCGCTCGCTCAACCATCGGCGTCGCTCGACGAATTCCGCGCGGAAATAGCCGAGGTGGGCGATCGGGCCGCCGAACGACGTGAGGCCGAGCTTCAGGAAGGCGAGAAAGATCTCGCTCGCCGCCCCTCGCTCGGGGGGCAAGTGGGCCGATCGAGCGGCTGCTTCGATTTCGGCCGTCACATCCCAAATCCGCGCGCCATGGCCGCGGCCGCGACCGGTATTCCCGCGAACAGCGCGGCTTCGGCCCACAGGGCAAGGCGGACCGTGCGCACCGCCGCCGCCTCGGGCCGGAAGGTCGGGTCGACGCGGGCGGCGCGCCGCCAGACGAGGTAGCGCAGCGTCGGGGCGATCGAGATCGCGCCGACGGCGGCGAACAGCGCCATCTTCGTCCAGAAGAATGCGTTGATCATGTAATAGTCTGGCCCTTTCGCGCCGAAGACGACGCGAGAAATCCCGATGGCGAGGACGAGGGCCGCCACGATGCCGTACCACGCGTCGATGCGGGCGAGCCGCCCAACAGTTGTCGCGCTGACTTCGCCGGCGGTCAGAGCCAACTCGAACGCCAGGATTGCGGCGAGCGCAAAGATCGCCAGATGGTGAAGGCTGGCGAGCGCCCAATCGAGCACCATGATCAAATTCCCCCGAATTGACATTCCCGCCGCAAGTGAGGGCAGGGCGCCGAACGCTCTCGGCTGGCCCGGCGCATTCGATCCTCGGTCCTCGCGCCGCCGCTAATTTCCGACGATCGACGACCTTCAAATCAACCCTTCTTCACTCGCCCGTCAAGACGGACCGAAACCAGTGCAAAGCGCTCTTTCTCGCCGGCCAAAAGAGGCCTAAGATCGCGGGCGAGGAGGCCGACCTCGAAAGGAAGCGACTATGCGAGCTTCACTCAGGATTTTGGCCGCCGTCAGCTTGATTGTGGCCGCAGGCCTGCCGACCTACGCGGCAGCGCGCGCCGCGGCGGGGTTTCGCCCGTTCATCTCGGCGCGGCCGCACTTTTCGAATTTCCGCGCCGAGCCCCGGCACGGGTTCTTTCGCGAGAGGGATCGTTTTGCCCGCCGCCGTGGAAACGGATTCGACGGCTTTGGCGACTACGGAGGCTATGGTGACTACGGCGGCTACGGTCAGACAGCGGCCGGCGATGGCGGGGCGCCCTTCCCCGGAGTGACGTCGGTGCAGAACGTGAGCGTCTACGTTCCGTCGGTCCCGGCCTTTGGCCCCTCGGAGATGGGTTCGGCGGGTCCCAGGATCATCGAAATCGGCCGGCGCCCGCGCGGCGTGCGATATGGACGGCTGCCGGTCGTCGTCTACGGCGACGCCTGGCAATAGGCGGCCCGCCGTCGCGCGGCATTTCGTTTGACTTCGACCGCCGCGGCCTCTATAGGACACGCCGCTCGTGCGCGGCTTTCGGCCGCGCTTTTGCTTTGCCGCGTCTCGCGGCGAGGCTGAGCAAAAACCAGCAGGGTCTCACTGCAAAGAAGCCGGCCGCGCGGGCTCCCGCGCAGAGCCGGGTTGAACACGGAGAAAACGATGTTCGCAGTCATCAAGACCGGCGGCAAGCAGTACAAGGTCGCCGCCGACAGACGAAATTACGGTCATGACGCTCGACGGGCGAGCCCGGCGACGCACGTGACTTTCGACGAGGTGCTCGCGCTGTTCGACGGCGAGACGAGCCATGATCGGCGCGCCGCATGTCGCCGGCGCCAGCGTCGTCGGCGAGATCGTCGAGCAGGCGCGCGGCCCGAAGGTCATCGCCTTCAAGAAGCGCCGCCGCAAGAATTCGCGTCGCAAGCGCGGCCACAAGCAGGATCTGACGATCGTGCGGATCACCGAGATTCCTGACCGGCGGCGCCAAGGCGCAGGCCGTCGAAGCGGCCGCGGCGGATCACGCCGAACTGACGGTTTCCTCGGTTCGCTCGATTTGCATTATATACGCGGCGCAACTCAGCGCCCTTCGGCGCGCCAGCGTCTGATTTGGAGCTGGGTGATATGGCTCATAAGAAGGCAGGCGGTTCGTCGCGCAACGGCCGCGATTCGGACGGGCGCCGTCTCGGCGTCAAGAAATTCGGCGGCGAGCAGGTCATCGGCGGCATGATTATCGTTCGCCAGCGCGGCACCAAGTTCCATCCCGGCCGCAATGTCGGCATCGGCGTCGACCATACGCTGTTCGCCACCGCCGCCGGCAAGGTCGCTTTCGAGACCAAAGCCAACGGTCGAGCAATACGTAACGGTCGTCGCGCACAAAGCGGCGGAATAGACGGCGGGGGAGGACGAGATCCCCGCCGCGGCGCACAGCCCCCGCGGACGGTCTCGAGGACAATCCCCGAGAACATGAAGGCGAGAAAACCTTCCTCGAAAAGTCCGGTAAGCCGAAGGGCTTATGAAGGGGAAGCGGGTCGCCGCATCCCCTTCGTCGTTTCGGGGCCCGCTTCGCGCGAGGCCCCCGCTGGACCGGAGCCGACAATGTTTCCCGATCTCGCCCGAGACGATGTCTTTCGCCTGGAGACGACGCGGCTGTGGCTGCGCTGGCCGCGCGTCGCCGACGCGGCGGCGATCGAGCGCTATTCCAGCCGCTGGGAGGTCGCCAGATGCACGGCCCGCATTCCCCATCCCTATCCGCCCGGCGACGGCCGAGCGCTTCATCTTCGCCGCGCGCGAGGCCAATGCGCTTGGGCCGCGATCTGACCTGGTCATCACGCCGATTCGCGGCAAGCGCGAAGCGATCGGCGCGATCAGCCTCGAGGGCCGGCGCGCAGGGCCGGCTGACGCTCGGCTATGCGCTCGCGCCCGAAGCCTGGGGCAAGGGCCTCGCGACCGAGGCGGTCGCGGCGATGGTCGAGGCCGGCTTCACGCTGACCGAGCGCGATCGAGATCGTCGCCGAGCGCGCATGTCGAGAACCCCGCTTCGCGCCGCGTGCTCGAGAAGTGCGGGCTTCGTCCACATCGGCTCGGGCCTCGAAGGCGCGCCGGCGCGCGGCGGCATGGTGCCCATGCGATCGCTTCCGCCTTGAACGCGCGGCCTGGGCGTCGCGCGCGCGCGCCGCGATGACGCGCGCGACGCCGCGGCGACAGATCAGGAAGGCGCCGCATGAAGTTTCTCGATCAGGCGCAAGTCTACGTGCGCTCGGGCGACGGCGGCGCCGGCTGCGTCTCGTTCCGACGCGAAAAGTTCATCGAGTTCGGCGGCCCCGACGGCGGCGACGGCGGGCGCGGCGGCGACGTCGTCGTCGAATGCGCCAACGGCCTCAACACGCTGATCGACTTTCGCTACCAGCAGCATTTCAAGGCCAAGATCGGCGTGCACGGCATGGGCAAGAACCGCGCCGGCGGCCGCGGCGCCGACGCCGTGCTGAAAGTGCCCGCCGGCACGCAGGTGTTCGACGAGGACAGCGAGACGCTGCTCGCCGATCTCAAGCGCGAGGGCGAGCGCGTCGTGCATCGCCAAGGGCGGCAACGGCGGCTTCGGCAACGCGCATTTCACCACCTCGACCAACCGCGCGCCGCGCCGCGCCAATCCCGGCCAGGCCGGGCATCGAGCGCACGCTGATCCTGCGCCTGAAGCTGATCGCCGACGCCGGCCTCGTCGGCCTGCCCAACGCCGGCAAGTCGACGTTTCTCGCCGCGCGTCTCGGCCGCGCAAGCCGAAGATCGCCGACTATCCCTTCACCACGCTGCATCCCGGCCTCGGCGTCGTGCGCATCGACGATCGCGATTTCGTGCTCGCCGACATTCCCGGCCTGATCGAAGGCGCGCACGAGGGCCTCGGCCTCGGCGACCGCTTCCTCGGCCATGTCGAGCGCTGCGGCGCGCTGCTGCATCTCGTCGACGCGACCGGCGAGAACGCCGGCGCCGACTACCGCACCATCCGCCGCGAGCTCGCCGCCTATGGCGGCGGCCTCGCCGACAAGACCGAGATCGTCGCGCTGTCGAAGGTCGACGCGGTCGACGAGGAGACGCTGAAGAAGCAGAAGGAGCGGCTGAAGCGCGCGATGCGCACCTACGGGCCGCCGCTCGCCGAACGGCGCCAGGCGCGCGCCGCCCGCTCGAACTCTCGGCCGTCGCACGGCGCGGCGTCGAAGGAGGTGCTGCGCGCCGCGCTGGCCGCGATCGAGGCGGGGCGCGCGAGCAACACGGCCGAGGTCAAGCCCGAGCCGGCCTGGACCGCTTGAGGAGAAAGGCGCGGAAACACCGGCCATGATGGACTGCGGCGGGATTCCGCCACACCCGATCGGCCCCGCGGCGTCAGCTCGCCGCGGAGTTCCGGCGCAACTCAATATTTTCAAGCTGTTGCGACCCGGTTTTCCGCCGCTGCGAGCTCGGGCGACTGCCGCTCCGCCCTCCGCCGTCCTGCGAGCGATAGCGCAGCCGCTACCCGGCCGCGCTTTGCTCGCCGTAACGGCTGAGACACTCTCCGCACGAAGCAAACAGCATACCATGCTTTCCGATAATCAGAAAGCATTTGCTGCTTCGCCTTCTCCGCGCCTCAGGCCTTCGCGCGGCTGTTCATCGCCCATTGGACGCCGAACCTGTCGGTGAAATTGCCGTAGTGATCGCCCCAGAATTGCTTCGTGAACGGCACGGTGACCCGCCCGCCGGCCGAAAGCGCCTCGAACAGCGCCCGCGCGGCCTCGGGGTCGTCGTTCTCGATGAGCACGGCGCAGCCTTTCATCGGTTCGGAATCCGGCCCGTCCGATGCGTGAAGGCGAAGATCGGGCCCCTCGAAAACGGAATGCAGGACTTTGTCGCGCCACGCGCCCCCGTCGCGCTCCGCCATGGGCGTGCCCTCGTAGCGGCGCAACTCGCGAATCGAGCCGAGCCCGCAGGATTCGTAGAATTTGAGCGCGCTTTCGCAGGCGCCTTTGAAATAGAGATAGGGGGTGAATTGCATGGGGGTTCTCCGAGAATTTGTTGTCGTTCCGACCGCAGCCCGTCCACGGTTCGCCGGGCGCGTCACGTTGACGGTGAGCGGGCGATCACGGTTCCGAACGGATAGTCCCGCTCCTCGCGGTAAAGAACGATGCGCCCTGCGAGCGCGGTGGCTTGCCAGCCGGGCGGCAGGCTTTTGACAACGCTTTCAATGACTTTTCGCGTCGTAAGCGATTCCGTGGGCAACATGCCGACGATGGCGGCTGAGATATCGGCGTGTGGCGCCTTTCCGCCTCTCTTCGCCAACTCGGCGCGAAGCGTATAGGGCAGCTCGCGTCGTAGCGCCGCTAATACTTCCGCCGCCGACATGCCTGCAGATATCGCGGGCGACACCGGATGGTCTAGGTCAATTGGAAACTGCGCGTCAAAGCCCTCGGGCCTGAGGTCCGTTGTGTCGCGATTGCGACCCGGGTCGTTCGATCCAAATCCGCTGTTGTTCCACGGAACAGGCGCGTAGTGGCGAATGAGCTGTGTTTCCAAATCCATTGCCGTGAAGACGAAAATGCGCACCGCCTTGAATGCAACGTCCGGGACGGAAAGGCCCAGCCGATGCTGTATTGTCCAAGCATGACGCTCCAACCGTTGTCGCAACCCCGCGTCGCCGTCAGTCTTGCCGACGTACGTGATTCCGCTGCGGAGTAGGAGCAGATAGACCCCTTGAGCCTCCGGAATATCGGCTACGTCGGCGGGCGACAACGGCGCGGCATCCATCTTGTCGAGTATGCCGATTAGGCTTGCAAGCAATGCATCTGGCAGGTCGAATTCAAACTCGACAAATCCTGCGGTCATTGCAACCGTCCTGTTCCCGCGACCGCCGCAAGCTTGATTCCGACATTGCGGGCGATCACCTCGGCAAGCTGCACGGGCACGGCGTTGCCGAGTTGGCGCATGGCTTCGCTCCATGCGCCGCGGAAGGCAAAGTCGTCGGGGAAGGTTTGGAGGCGGGCACTCTCGCGCACAGTGAAATATCGCACGCTGCCATCCGCTCGCGACAGCATGTTCTCACCGCCAGGCACGCCGTGCACGCCCGCTTTTAACGTCTTGGCGGGTTCATCCATTGGGCTGCCCGTGTGTCCGGCATAGGCGCGCGCGCCTGGCTGGAAGCGGTGGTTTAGGATGACCGATGCCTTCCGCGGGTCGAACTCGGGGTCGGGCAAGTCGCCGATCGCGTCGCGCACCGTGAGCCAACGGTGCGACGTTGGTTTCGTAGCCAAGCGCACAGCGCGGTCCGCAAGTCGTGGCGAGATGACACGCCCGCGCTGCGGAACGCGGTGGCGCTCCCAATAGTCACCGCGGGTCTGAGCCCACAACAGCGCATCAAGAGAATGGGTTTCTGCCGGGAATGACCATTCCACTCCTAGGTCTGCGCGGAAGCCCACAAAGACCACGCGCTCACGACGTTGCGGGATCCCGTAGTCCGCCGCATTCAATACACGATGGACAACGCGGTATTGGAGTCCATTTCCGCCGGGGCAACCTGTGTGATGCCGTTCAAGACGGCCAAGATGATCTTCCCAGCTCTCCTCACCACGACGCGTGAATTCGGGGTATGTGAGCTGGTGCACGATATACGCTAGATAGCTCTCGAAGCTCTCGCGAGTGAGTCCCTTCACGTTCTCGAAAATGAACGCGGGTGGCTGCGTCTCCCGCACCACGCGCACCGCCTCTGACCACATGTCGCGGGCATCGGTATGGGATCGATGCTTGCCACCCAGGGAAAACGGTTGGCACGGCGGTCCGCCGGTAATCAGCTCCACCCTGCCCGCGAACTTCTTGAACGTCTCACTCCGCACGTCGCCTTCGGTCGGCTCTGGCCAGTTCACAACAGCGGAGACCCCTCGGGCCCGATTTTCGCGGATTGTGTCGCAGCACCAGTGGTCCCATTCCACAACCTGAAGCGGCGAGAATCCCGCCCGACTAACTCCAATTCCTAGCCCTCCGGCCCCCGCGAAAAGCTCAATCGCCCGCATTTGCCCTCCAAGAACTGCTTTAATTTGTTCTCTAATTGTTCCTTATTGCCCAATTCACATTCCCAAACAACCAAAATTCGCCAATTAGCTGCGGCGAGTGTCTCCTGAGTACGCAGGTCGCGTTCGCGATTCGCGGTCAGTTTAGACTCCCAGAAGTCGGCATGCGACTTCGGAAGCCGCGCCAACCGACAATTTCGGTCGGGGTGGCGGTGCCAAAAGCAGCCATGAACGAAGATCACACTGCGTAGGCGCGGGAACACCAAGTCGGGGCGGCCGGGAAGGTCCTTGCGGTGCAGCCGGAAGCGAAATCCAAGGCTGTGGACAACCCTCCGAACGGCCATTTCAGGGCCAGTGTCCCTACTGCGGATGCGGCTCATGCGATGGCTGCGTTCGACAGGGGAAAGGGTGTCAACCATTCGCCAATTATAAGTCAGACGCGGGGTCGTGTCCCCTCGAGGTCGTGCAGGCTCTGGGCGTGGCCGGGCAGCTGCCGCTCGCAGGCGTCACAGAATCCTTGCACGCCATCGAGGTAGACACAGGCGGCTCGCCGCCGACTCCGTCCCGAACCCTGCCCGGTTTGGCTTCACTACCTGTCCCCCTTGCGCGGCCGCGCCCCATAGCACCCGCTTCGACCATCGGCTCGATTGGGATTGGCGGCTGATTTGTGCTATAATACATACTATTCGTTCCACGATGGAGGCGTTCATGGCGCTCGCGATCAACGACATCGCTCCCGATTTCGAAGCGGAGACGACGGAAGGTCGGATCAGGTTTCACGATTGGATCGGCGACCAATGGGCGGTTTTGTTCTCGCACCCCAAGGATTTCACGCCCGTCTGCACCACCGAGCTCGGCTACATGGCCAAGATCAAGCCGGACTTCGATATGCGCGGCGTGAAGATCATCGGCCTATCCGTCGATCCGCTCGACCGACACTCGGGCTGGGCCAGCGACATCCGCGAGACCCAGGGCTTCGCGCCGAACTACCCGATGATCGCCGACGTCGACTACAACGTCTCGAAGCTTTACGGCATGCTGCCCGCCCCGGTGTCGGGCGACCCGACCCAGCGCACCGCGGCCGACAATCAGACCGTGCGCAACGTCTTCGTCATCGGGCCCGACAAGAAGGTCAAACTGATCCTCGTCTACCCCATGAGCACCGGGCGGAACTTCGACGAGGTGCTGCGCGTCATCGACTTCGCTGCAGCTCACCGCCAAGCACAAAGTCTCGACCCCGGTGAACTGGAAGAACGGCGAGGACGTCATCATCTCGGGCTCGGTCTCGGACGAGGATGCGCGCAAAACCTACCCTGAAGGCTGGAATGCGCCCAAGCCCTATATCCGCATCGTGCCGCAGCCGAGAGGTTGAGGCGAGCGGCCGGCCCCTTCTCCCGCACGGGGGGAAGGGGCTCGCGATGCCCCGCGCCCACGCCGATCGCCGATTGACAAGGGCGCCCATTTATCTGACATTTTCGACTGATCGAGCGTCGGCGCGTCCGGGATCGCCGCCGATATCGCGCTGAACAAAACGGCGAAACACGCCGGGTCGGTGGCATGACCGATGCAGCGATGGACTCTGAGACCGCGGCGTCGCCGTCGATCGTACGGCTGGAGCGCGTACAGAAGTTCTTTGGCGCGGTGCAGGCGCTACGCGACGTCGACCTGGCGATCGGCCGCAACGAGATCGTCGGCCTCATCGGCGACAATGGCGCCGGCAAGTCGACGCTGATCAAGGTGATGACCGGCGTGACGCCGCCGACCGCCGGCCGCATCTATGTGCGCGACAAGGAGATCGACCTCGCCGATTATTCCGTCCGCATGGCGCACGACCTCTCGATCGAAACCGTCTACCAGGATAAATCGCTCGCCGAAAAACAGCCGCTGTGGCGCAACTTCTTCGTCGGCCGGCAGATCGTCAACCGCTTCGGCTTCATCGACATCAAGCGCGAGAAGGCGGTCGCCAACCAGATCCTGAAGGAGGTCATCGGCTTTCGCGGCGCCGGCATCACGGTCGATTCGACCATCGGCCATCTCTCCGGCGGCGAGCGCCAGGGCATCGCGATCGGCCGCGCCATGCACTACAACGCCGATCTCATCGTGCTCGACGAGCCGACGGCGGCGCTGGGAGTTGCGGAGGTGCGCAAGGTCGTCGACTTCGTCCGGCGCATCAAGGCCTCCGGCCGCGCCTGCATTTATATCGAGCACAATCTCGCCCATGTCCACGAGGTCGCCGATCGGTTGGTCGTGCTCGATCGCGGCGCGATCGTGGCGGAGATCCTTCCCAAGGACATGTCGGTGACCGAACTGACCCAATATTTGATCGATTTGCAGCACAAGGCCTGAAGGCGGGGCGCCATGCCGAAGAGCGGCTCACTTTCGATTCTGCAGGGCGTCGAAGGCCTGCCGATCATCGTCGTCTTCGCGCTGCTGCTCGCGCTCTTCATGTATACGGCGCCCGACCGTGTTCCTGCAGCCCTTCATCTACACGACCTTCCTGTCGACGCTGCCGCCGCTCGTCCTGCTGGCGGTCGGCCTCACTTTCGTCATCGGGGCCGGCGAGATCGACCTCTGCTTTCCCGCAATCATCGCCTTCTCCGGCTTCGTCTTCGCCGTGCTGTTCAAGGAATACGACCTCGGCTGGGTCGCCGTCGCGGCGGGGCTCGCCTCCGGCGTCGTCGTCGGCTTCGTCAACGGCGTGCTCGTAGCCAAGATGGGCATTCCCTCGTTCATGGCGACGCTGGCGACCCAGTTCTTCTGGGCCGGCATGGCGACAGTGCTTTCCGGCGGCAAGTCCTACGCGCTACGCGGCGCCGAGGCGACCTCGGTGTGGCGCTGGATCGTCGGCCGG
>CAWEYC010000010.1:0-77230 GCA_963813195.1 uncultured Alphaproteobacteria bacterium
GCAACGAGGCGGTGAAGCGCTGGATTTTGTGGCAGGCGTCTTCGAGCGTCTGCAGCGAGGTGGCGTAGGAGACGCGGAAGTTCGGCCCCTGGCCGAAAGCCGAGCGTGCACCACCGCGACGCCCTCGGTCTCCAGCAATTCGGTGACGAAGTCCTCGTCGGTCGCGATCGTCTTGCCGATCCGGCGCCTTGGCCGCTGGCCTCGGCGCAGGATGGGTAGACGTAAAAGGCGCCCTCGGGCTTCGGGCACTGCAGGTGCTGCGCCTGACCGAGCATGGAGACGACGAGGTCGCGACGCTCCTCGAACGCCTTGCGGCGCACGGGAATGAAGTCCCGCGCCCGTTGAGAGCTTCGACCGAGGCCCATTGCGAGATCGTGCAGGCGCCCGAGGTCTGCTGGCCCTGAACCATGTCCATCGCCTTGATCAGCGGCGCGGGACCCGCGGCGTAGCCGATGCGCCAGCCGGTCATCGCGTAGGCTTTCGACACGCCGTTCATCGTCAGCGTGCGCGAATAGAGCGCCGGCTCGATCTGCGCGGGGGTGGTGAAGACGAAATCGCCGTAGACGAGATGCTCGTACATGTCGTCGGTCAGCACCCACACATGGGGATGACGCATCAGCACCTCGGTGAGGCCCTTCAGCTCGTCGCGCGTATAGGCCGCGCCCGAAGGGTTCGAGGGCGAGTTGAGCACCACCCACTTGGTGCGCGGCGTGATCGCGCGGTCGAGGTCCGCAGGCTGCAGCTTGAAGGCGTTTTCCAGCGTGGTCGGCACGAAGACCGGTTCGCCGCCATTGAGCAGCACCATGTCGGGATAGCTGACCCAATAGGGCGCGGGGATGATCACCTCGTCGCCCTTGTTCAGCGTCGCCAAGAAAGCGTTGTAGAGAATTTGCTTGCCGCCCGTGCCGACGATCGTGTCGGACGGCTTGTATTCGAGGCCGTTCTCGCGCTTGAGCTTGGCCGCGATCGCCGCGCGCAGCTCGGGAATGCCGAGCACCGGCGGGTACTTGGTCTCGCCGCGCCGGATCGCGTCGATAGCCGCCTGCTTGATGTTGTCGGGCGTGTCGAAGTCCGGCTCGCCGACCGACAGCGAAATCACCTCGCGCCCTTTGGCTTTGAGATCGCGCGCCTTTTGCGTCACCGCGATGGTCGCGGAAGGCTTAACGCGAGAAAGGACGTCGGCGATGAGGGCCATGGGCGATGGTTCCTGGGTCTCTAGGGAGCCTGAAGGCGGCGCACCATAGTTTCGGCGGCGCGAAGCCGCAACCCGCGTTTCGCGATTGGGAGGGTTCGCCTCAAATGGGGCGGCGGCGACGCGGGCTTGTCAGCGCGACCCCGAATACGAGCCGGCGAACGCATACCGCAATTGGATGATCGCCATGTAGGTGGTGTAGTCGCCGAAGTCGGCCGACTCGGTTTTGACCTTGTCCAATTCCAGGCCGACGTCGAGATCCCGGGTAAACCGATATCGGAGGCCGGCGGAATAGAAATACAACTGGCGGTTCGAGCGGAACGTGGGGTCGCCCTCGTCCGACGAATAAAGAGCGCCGGCGCCGAATGTCCAGCGTCCCGGCGCATATTGTATGCCCCCTTCGAAATCGTATTGCTCTTGTCGCTGGCGAACCGTCGCGGCTTCGGTGTAGCCGCTGGTTCCCGCGGTGACGGCGCCCCGCCAATGCTCCAATCGCCGTAGCCGAGCTGGAACCCGGCCTGATACGAGGTCAGCCCGTGAAACGGCGCGCCGGTCGGCGAAGGCGCGGCGTCGCCGCGTATCCCTGCCAGGCTCGCCTGGATCCGGACGCCGCCGAACGTGGCGTCGTAATTCAGGCCGCCCTCGACGACGTTGATGAACCCGGCGCTGACCGCTTCGTACGTGCCGGTTGCGGTCGGCTCCCGCCCGATGATGCCGAGCGACTTTTCGCCGTAGGTGAAGTCGGCGCCGGTGTCTCGCGTGTCGGGCTGGTAAGTGGCTCCGAGCTGGAGCCCATAGACGCGCGGCGACATGTATAGCAACCGCGGGCTGGTGTTGGCGCTGCCGTAGGCGCTGATCGTATCGAAGCCGACATCCTGTGGATTCTGCAGGAAATACGGAAAATCGCCGGCGAACGATCCGACGCCATAGTCGTGCGGCCCGGTTACGGCGGTGCGCTCGCTGACGCCAGGGCCGTAGCCGATTTCCAGACGCCCGAAGGAGCCGGCGTAAAACAACGCAAGCTCCTCGAAGCTGAGCGGCGTCGCCGGCTTTATCCGCGTCAAATTGAGATTGGCCTCGTCAAACGCCACGGCCCCCCGCCTTCCGGCATAAGCGGTGTTTTCGTTGGAATAGACGTCGAGTTGGAGACCGAACGCGCTATCCCCGATCCTATAGGTTGGCGCGGCGGCGGCCTGACCCCATTCGCGACCGATGGCGTTCGGGCTCGGGGGGAACGAAAACGGCGCGAGCGGCCACGGCGGCAGCGTCACCGGGCCGATGTCGAGCGCGGCCAATTGCGCCGACAATTGGCCGGAATAGTCGACGCTGACTTGTGAATAGGCGGCTTCCGCCCACAGAAGCGCCACGACGCCGACATAGGAGTGCAACCCCACGATGCTTCGCACGAGCTGCCCCCAACGGCTGCCTGCATTGCGGAAGTACTGGTCTCAATACATACGAGACTCGTGAATGCTCTAGAAGATGTGAACGAATATTGTCGCGGACGCCAAGCAAAGGCAACCCATCCTTAGCGCCGGCGCGCGCCAACTCCGGGAGGCCGACGGGCGCTTTGGGTTGGGCCTGGGTTGGGCCTCTGGCCTTTTCCCGGACACGCGCCTACATAGAGGGTTGCGGAGCTGGGGGGTGCGTCAGGACCATATTCCTCGGGGCCGTACGATCCCTCTGGGAGCTGTCCCTGTCCTCGCCCGTGGGCTTGGGTACACGGCGCCCACCTACTTACGTAGGCGCCCGGGATCTCCGTCCAACGGCCTTCTCGGCTCCGCGCTTCAACTCCTGGGGATCGGCGAATCGACTTAAACATGTCCGAGGCCGCCCCTGATCCCAAGACAATGCTGCGCCAGCAGGCGCTGGCGCGCCGCCGGTCGCTTGATCCGCAGAGCCGCGCCTTGCTGACCGCTCGCCTCGTCGAGGAAGGCGTCGCGCGCGCGCGGCTGTGGGGCGCCCGGATCGTTTCGGCCTTCTCGCCCATCCGCGATGAGCCGGACGCGCTTGCGCTTCTCCAGGCCCTCGCCGCCGAGGGGTTTGCGACCGCTCTGCCGGTCACGGTCGCCAACGGCGCGCCGCTGATCTTCCGGCTTTGGAGCCCCGGCGCCCCGACCGTCGTCGGCGCTCTCGGCATCCTCGAGCCCAGCCCGGACGCGCGCGCGGTCGATCCCGACCTCCTGTTCGTGCCGCTCGCCGCCTTCGATCGGCGCGGTCATCGCATCGGCTATGGCGCGGGGCACTACGACCGGACGCTGAAGCGCCTGCGCGCGGCGGGCCCAGTGCGCGCCGTCGGGGTCGCCTATTCCGTCTGCGAGGTTGCGGCCGTGCCCGATGCGGCGCACGACGAGCCGCTCGATTTCATTCTGACCGAACGCGAATGGATCGCCGCGCGGAGCGCCGGCTGATGCGTCTGCTCTTCATCGGCGACATCGTCGGCCGCTCCGGCCGGGCCGTGCTGCTCGCTCATATCGCGGCCCTGCGCGCCCGCTGGCGGCTCGATTTCATCGTCGTCAACGGCGAGAACGCGGCCGGCGGCTTCGGCATCACCGAGGCGATCTGCGAGGAATTCCTCGCCGCCGGGGTCGATGCGATCACGCTCGGCAACCACGCCTTCGACCAGCGCGAGGCGCTGGTGTTCATCGAGCGCCAGCCGCGCCTCATCCGTCCGGCCAATTTCCCCAAGGGGACGCCGGGCCGCGGGGCCAACCTGATCGAGGCCGCCAACGGCGCGAAGGTGCTGGTCGTCAACATGATGGGGCGCGTCTTCATGGACCCGCTCGACGATCCCTTCCAGCGCATCGAGCAGGAACTCGGCGCCTGCCCGCTCGGAATCGGCTGCGACGCGGCGATCCTCGATTTTCACGGCGAGGCGTCCAGCGAAAAGCAGGCCTTCGGTTATTTTGTCGACGGCCGCGCCAGCCTCGTCGTCGGCACGCATACGCACGCGCCGACCGCGGACTGGCGCATCCTCGCCGGCGGCACCGGCTTCATGACCGACGTCGGCATGAGCGGCGATTACGATTCGGTGATCGGCATGGAGAAGGACGAGCCGCTGCGCCGTTTCACCCGCCGCATTCCCAACGGACGGTTCGAGCCGGCGCTCGGGGCGGCGACCCTTTGCGGCGTCGCGGTCGAAACGGGCGCCGACGGCCTCGCGCGCAAAATCGCGCCGCTGCGCATCGGCGGCGCGCTCGCGCCGGCCGAGCCGGACTTCTGGAATCCCTGACCTTACGAGAAACCTCATGCCCATTGCGCCCACCCTCGTCTTCGATCTCGACGGCACGCTCGCGGAAACCGCCGGCGATCTCATGGGCGCGCTCAATTTCGTGCTGGCCAAGGAGGGCGTCGCGCCGGCGCCGCTCATCGCCGCGCGCTCGCTGCTGGGCGCCGGCGCACGAGCGCTCATCGCGCGCGGCTTCAAACTGTCGGGACGCGAACTCGCGCCGGCCAAGCTCGATACGCTATTCGCCGCCTTCCTCGCCCATTACAGCGCGCATATCGCGGACGAGAGCTGGCTATTCCCCGGCGTCGAGGCGTGTCTGACCCGTTGCGACGCCGCGGGCTGGCGGCTCGCCGTCTGCACCAACAAGCTCGAACATTTCTCCCATCTCCTGCTCGCCAAGCTCGGCGTCGCCGATCGCTTCGCCTTCGTCTGCGGCCAGGACACGTTCGGCGTCGGCAAGCCCGATCCGAGACCGCTGCTCGAGACGATCCGCAAAGTCGGCGGCGATCCCGGCCGCGCCGTGATGGTCGGCGATTCGCGCACCGACATCGAGACCGCGCGCGCCGCCGGGACGCCGGTCATCGCCGTCGATTTTGGCTACACCGACGTGCCGGTGGCCGAACTCGGGCCGGACCGGGTGATCTCGCATTTCGACGCGCTGTTCGACGCGGCGCAGGGATTGCTCGGCGCGACGGCGGCCTCGCCTTGACTCGCGGTTCGCCCCAGCCTTAAACGAAGCCTCCGCGGCCAGGGCGATTAGCTCAGCGGTAGAGCACTCCCTTCACACGGGAGGGGTCACAGGTTCGATCCCTGTATCGCCCACCATTCGGTCCGCTCGAGGCCGTATGGTTTCCCTGGTGTCAAAATCCGGCGATATGCCTGAGGGTTATCGGCGCTTCACCCGGTCTGCGGCGAGGCGACCGAGGACTTGTCGCCGCAAGGGGCCCAGAACGGCCGTTTATTTGGGTTTGGCGAGCGGACGCCTTGAAGGCGGGCCGGCGACGGATTAGCGTCCTCGGAGATAACCAAGAAAAGACGATGGACAGCATACGCATCCTCGAAAGGCTCATCGGCTTTCCAACCGTGAGCCGCGATTCGAATCTCGACCTCATCGCCTATGTGTCGGAAGTGTTGCGAGATCGCGGCGTCGCCAGCCGTCTTGTTCATTCTGAGGACGGCCGCAAGGCCAATTTATTCGCCACGATCGGCCCGGCCGATCGGTCCGGCATCATGTTATCCGGCCACACCGACGTCGTGCCGGTGGACGGCCAGGACTGGACCGTGCCGCCCTTCAACTTGACCCAGTGCAATGGCAAGCTGTTCGGGCGCGGCGCCGCCGACATGAAAGGTTTTGTCGCCTGCGCCATCGCCGCCGTGCTGAAGGCTGCGGACCGGACGCTGCGTACACCGCTGCACCTGGCCTTGTCCTATGATGAGGAGATCGGTTGCCTCGGCGTGCGCAGCCTGGTGGACATGCTCGCCGCCTCGCCCCAAAAACCGCTTCTGTGCATCGTTGGAGAGCCGACCTCCATGCAGGTCGCCACAGGTCACAAGGGCAAGGTCGCCGCTCGCGCCATCTGCCGGGGTCGCGAAGGTCATTCGGCGCTCGCGCCGCTGGCGCTCAACGCTATCCACCTCGCCTGCGATTTCGTCGGCGCTCTCCGCCAAGAACAAGACCGGCTGGCCCGCGACGGCGCCCGGGACGGCGACTATGACATTCCCTACACTACCGTCCACGTCGGCAAGATCAGCGGCGGCGTAGCGCTCAACATCGTCCCAAACCTTTGTCAGGTCGATTTCGAGATTCGCAATGTCGGCGCAGACAACCCGGACGCCATCCTTGAGCGTCTGCGCACCGAAGGTATTCACATCGCTTCCGCCGTCGAGGAGATTGCGCCGGAGGCTCGCATCGACATTGAGACAACCAATACCTATCCAGGTCTCGATACGCCGCCGACTTCAGAGACGGTGGCTTTCGTAAAATCGCTGGTCGGCGCGAACGGCACGATCAAAGTGGCATTTGGCACGGAAGGCGGTCTGTTCAGCCGCGATATCGGTACGCCGACGGTCGTCTGCGGTCCGGGATCGATGGCGCAGGGCCACAAGCCGGACGAATTTGTCGCGATCGAGCAGATGCGCCGCTGCGACGAAATGCTGGAAAGGCTTCTGAATCGACTTGCGGAAGAAGCGTTGCCGACAGCCTCGACCTAGCCTAGGTCACGATCCGCTCGGTTACGAACACGCCTTGTTCGATGACGAAGTCCTTACAATGGTCGATGAAGGCCTGCACAGTTTTCGTACGATGCTCCGTGTTGGGCATGAGTATTCCCATCGTAAGCGGACGCAAATCCCCGGCCAGGGGAACGAACGCGAGCGGCTTGCCATCGGGTGATAGCGTGTTCAGGGGTCGCATGTTGGCGATGCCGTAACCAAATCCGTTCGCCACCAAGGAACGCATCAGAGCTATGTCGCCGGTACGTTCTGCAATGTTGGGCCGCAGACCTTTTAGCTGAAAAGCGGACAGAAAGTATTCACGACTGACCGGAAGGTCGAGCAGAACCATCGGCTCGTCGACCAGCTCTTCCGTCGATATCGAGGTCTTAGCGGCAAGCGCGTGCCCCGCCGGCAGGAGGATATAGGCCGGCAACAGCATAAGCGGTACGAAGACCATGTCCTGCGAGAGATCGAGATCGTAGGTAAGAGCCAGATCGATGTCGCCGCGCTGGAGCATTTCCAGCAACTGACCCTGGTTGAGCTCGAACTGCCTGACGCGAACGTCCGGATACGCGTTGTCGAACCTTCGACGCAGGGCAGGCAAAATGATTTGCGCGAAGGTCGACAGGCAACCAATCGCCAGCGGTCCCCTGACCTTTTCGACTATGTCGCCGGCGACATCATGCAACGCTTCGGCCTCAGTGAGAAGCCGCGACACCTCCTTTAGAAACACGCGGCCGCCGGCAGTCAGCGACAGACCATGCGAATGTTTGCGCACAAAAAGCTGAATGCCGAATTCAGCTTCCAGCTGAGCGATGGAAGCCGAAATGGATGGCGGCGAGACATTCACCTGCTCCGCAGCCTTGACTATCGATCCCGCCTCTCCTACGGCGACAAAATATTCCAGCTGTCGAAGCGTGAAGCGAAGCGGCATAGCCAGCCATATTGCCGGTTTCAGAGCGCTGATCAAGGCGCTGACGCTGCTTAATCAGGGCAATCGGGTGAAGGACTTCGTGACAACGGGGTGAAATGCTGAATCTGTAGGAATCCTCTGATCTGCATTCGGGGGGATTTTATGGACGACGGCGCCGAGAATTTCATGGCTTTGGCCGAAACGACGGTTTTCCTGGAATATTTCAAAGATATGCCGGATCGCCGCCAAACGGGGAAGGTGATCTATCCGCTCGACGAGATTTTGCTCTTGTGCCTTCTGGCGGTGTTGGCGGGAAGCGAGGCGTTCACCGAGATCGCCCGTTTCGGCGAAAGGAAGCTGGCGCTCTTGCGTCGGTTCCGCCCCTTCAAGGACGGCACTCCGGCCCATGATCATCTGGGCGACATTTTCGCCACCCTTGACGCGGCGGCGTTCCAACGGTGCTTCGTCGCTTGGGCGGCGGCGCTGACCAAGACCCCGGTCGAGGTGATCGCCATCGACGGCAAGACCTCGCGCCGCTCGTATCAAAAGAAGGGATCGAAGGAGCCGATCCACATCGTCTCGGCTTTCGCCGCGCGCCAGCGTCTCGTCATGGGTCAAATCGCGGTGGCGGAAAAATCCAACGAGATCGTCGCCATCCCCGCCCTGCTGGACATGATGGCGATCGAAGGAGCCGTCGTCACCATCGACGCGATGGGATGTCAACGCAACATCGCCAAGAAGATCATTGACAAGAAAGCCGACTACCTCATCGCGCTCAAAGGCAATCAAGGCACACTGCACGACGACGTCAAACTCCTTGCCGTCGAGCAGAAAGCCAACGGTTTCAAGGACGTCACGATCAGCCGACACGAAACGGTCGATGGCGATCATGGGCGGATCGAAACACGGTCCTACACCGTGCTCCACAATGTCGAATGGCTTCAAAAGCGCCATGACTGGCCCGGCCTCAAGGGCGTCGTCATGGTCGAGAGCCGGCGTGAGATCGAGGGTAAATTCTCAAAAGAGACGCGATTCTACATCACCTCGCTGACCTTGCTCGCCAACACGCTCGGGCCAATGATCCGCGATCATTGGGCGATCGAAAACGGCCTGCACTGGTTGCTCGACATGCTCTTTCGCGATGACGAATGCCGGGTGCGAACCGAAAACGCCCCCGCCAACTTCACAACCCTAAAGCACATCGCAAACAACCTATTTCGCATCGCTCCTGGAAAAGACTCCCAACGTCTCAAGCGAAAAACCGCCGGATGGGACGACGACTACCTCGCAAGCCTCATCGCCGCTTAATGCCTTCACCCGATTCCCCTGGCTGCTTAATATTTAATCCTTGTCGTCTTGAGTTTGTCCTGCGAATGCAGCGAAAGATCTGGGCCGAACCCTGATTGCTTGACGCCACCAAAGGGCGGCAAGCGCCGCTCGCCGCGGCGACGGCGAGATCGAGGCTATTCGTCTCCCGGCACGCCATAGCTCGGCGCGTCTGAGGGGTTGATGGCGCGCGTGACATAGGCGCCGAGCTGGGGCTTGTAGATGTCCCAGAGCTTCGCCAGTTCCTCGATCGGGCAGCCTTCGGTCCAATCGCAGCGTAGGTCCGCAACCGGCCAGGGAACCTCGTGCACGAGCTTCATGCCTGCCGAGCGAACTGGCCCCGCCTCGCCGCCTGCTTTGAGCGCCGCCCGCATCGTTGCGACGATGCGGTCGCCAAAATGGCCCTTTGAAGCCAGGAAGGCATCCACCATGGCCTGCGGGACGCCGTCATTGGCCAGCAGGTTGCCGCCGCACGCGACGTTTTCCGACCGTGCCTCGGCCCAGATGCCGAGCGCCTTATGGCCTGAATGGATGGCGCTCACGCCAGCGCTGTCCACGGCCAGCACCTGGCGATATTCGCTGTACGCGCCGGTGCGTTTCAGAATGGCGACGGCTTCCGCCGCGGAGGCGCCGCGCGCCATCAGCTCAAGTCCGCGCGTTCCAAGGGTGGGGTCGGTGATATTCTGGCTGGCGACAGCGCCGACGCCAGCCTGCGCGTAGGCGCAACGCGCGGCGACGGCTGGAGAGGAGGAGGATACCGCCACCCCCAACATGCCGGTGCGGCTGCAGCGCGCGACAATGGAGAAAGTCATGGGGAGTCAGTTCCTGCGCTCAATCGGGGATGACGGCGGTGCCGTCGATCTCGACCAGCCACTCCGGGCGGGCGAGCGCGGTCACCACTAGCCCAGTCGAAACAGGGTGCACGCCCTTGATGTATTCGCCCATGGTCCGGTAGACGGCCTCGCGGTGGCGCACGTCGGTGATGTAGACCACCACCTTCACCAGATGCTCCATCCGGCCACCGCACTCCTCGATGAGCTGCTTGATGTTCTGCATGACCTTATGGGTCTGCTCGACAGGGTCGTGACTGTCGATGCTCTTGGCGGTGTCGAGGTCCTGCGGGCACTGGCCGCGCAGGAAGACCATGGCGCCTCGCGCGGTCACCGCCTGACACAGATCATTGTCAAGTTTCTGCTCGGGATATGTGTCTTTCGTGTTGAACTTGCGAATTCGCGTATGCGCCATCTTTGTCTCCGTTAGATTGGGCTCGTCAGGACGTCCGTCGCCGATAGCAAAACTTCCGCGGATCGAGGTGTTGGCGCAAGGCCGCCATGAGACCCGCGACCGACGGACAACAGCGCTCCTCTCGGCTGTCGGCCGGTCGGCGCCGTCATCTCCGCCTAAACGGGCTCCGGCTCGCGGGTCGCGAAACCATGATACGCCAGATATCTGCGCTGCGTGGAAATACGGTCCGCTAGATACTTGGCGTCGTGCCAGACACCCCAGATGAAGCTGGACCCCCGGCGCGACTGCCACGGCAGCCCCAGGAAATAGATGCCGGGCTCGGCCGACACGCCGCGCTGATGCTTCGGCCTGCCGTTATCGTCGAAGGCGTCGACCTTCAACCAGCTATAGTCGGCGGTATAGCCGGTCGCCCAGATGATCGAGGTGATCCCGGCCTCCGCAAGGTTCAGTTCGAGAATGGGATTGGTGACGCACGGCGGCTCCGGTTCGAGCTTGCGGGCGTCCGGCTCTTCGGGAAGGTCGAGGCCATTGCGGACAACGTAGGCGTCGGCCTCGTCCAGCACCGACAAGTAGTTGGCGTCACCGCGCGCGATATTCTCGCGAAGATCGGGGGCGAACGCCACGACACCTTCCTGGTAGGATTCCGTCCGACCAACGAGCGCCATCCCTTGCGCGGCCAGACGCCGGAAGTCGATGGTATAGCCGCCATGCGCGCCGCTGACCGCGATCGTGACGTGCTCCGTGCCAGGCCCTGGAGTTTCAACATCCCATTTGCCGAGAACGCCCAGCCACCAGCAGTAGTCATGCCCGCGATAGGCCCGCGGAGGACGATCGTGCGGTCCGACGGATAGGTAGACCCGCCTTCCCGCGCACAGAAGTTCGTCGGCGATCTGCACCCCAGAAGATCCTGCCCCGACCACTAGCGCCGCACCCTGAGGCAGCTGGCTAGGATTGCAATAAGAGCTGGAATGAATCTGCATCAGACCTGCTTGTTCGCGAACGAGACCCGGAACATTGGGACGTTGAAAAGGTCCGGTTGCGACAACAACGTTGCCGGCCTCGATCACGCCTTCCGAGGTTACAATCCGAAAGCCGCGCCGGCCGATATTCCGGCGCACTTCCTGTACCTCCACGCCGCAGCGGATAGGGGCGGCGATCATGTTTGCATAAGCGACAAAATAGTCCGCCACTTTCTCCTTAGGGACAAAGGCGTCGGGATCGGTATCTGGAAACTCCATACCCGGAAAGCGATCGTGCCAGGCGGGACCATTGGCGACCAATGAGTCCCATCTTCCCGAGCGCCAGCGCTCTGCGATACGGTGTCGCTCAAGGACGAGATGAGGCACGCCGCACTCGCTCAGGTGCTCGCTCATGGCCACTCCCGCCTGGCCGCCGCCAACAACTAGCGTGTTTACCCATCTCATCTTTGCGTCCTTTTCTGGCGACCCGCGAGTTTCCGCGGATGCGACGGAGGCCTGATCGCTGGTTTACTGGAGGGGGCGGGCGGCGAAAATTACGATTTCATGTAGCAATGATTAGGTTGTTCCTAAACGCTTCAGGGGCCGGGTCTGGTGCGGACAGTGCCGGAATTGGGTCCAATCGCCGGAATGCATCGCCAAACTCGGCGCTGACCTCGTTTGACCGTACTCTTCAGACCGATCGTCTTAAGCTCCCGAGAGTTCTCGATTATGGGCAAGCATACCTCGGTTGGAGATGGGCCGATCAGCTTCAACGCCGAGGGGGGACTGTTCAGCAGGCATCTCGGCGTCGCGACTGTCGTCTGTCCCGGCAAGATCGAACCGGCGCATGGAGCAGTTCACCCGCTGCACGTGGTTTCTGATTGCGCTGATCGAGCAGGTGACGGTTTGGGCCCGATTGATGGGGTCGCGTTGGGAATTCGTCCACGCCCTCAAGGCCTCGCGTTGGTCGAAACCGGCAGATACCAGGGGCACATCAACCGTTCCGCCAGCTCAACGGCGTAGAAGCACAGGATCCCCATAAGCGAGAGCAACACCAGCATGCCGAACATGATGGAGGTCTTCATGTTGCTGGAACTGGTCAGCACGAGATAGCCCAGCCCCCTATCCGCGCCGATGAATTCCGCCACTACAGCGCCGATGAGGGCGAGGGTGACCGCGACCTTGAGGCCGCTGAACAGATATGGCAGCGCCCAAGGCAGGCGTACGCGCAGGAAGACGCTGAGTTTCGGCGCGTCGAGCGAGCGGGTGAGATCGAGCAGGTCCGGATCCACCGCCTCGAGCCCGGTCGCCGTATTGATGACGATCGGGAAGAACGCCACGGTCGCCGCGATGATCATGTTCGAGGTCATGCCATAGCCGACCCAGATCAGCATCAGCGGCGCGATCGCGACTTTGGGCACCGATTGCAGCATCAGCAGCAGCGGATAGATGATGCGGCGGAGCAGCGGTGAATAGACCACCGCCACCGCCAACGGCACCCCCGCCGCGATGGCCATGAAGAACCCGCCGACCACGGCCCACAGCGTCGCGAAGAAATGCAGGGGCAGCACCTCCCTGATCGCCCAGGTTTCGGCGATGATGCGGCTGGGCGGCGGCAGCAGCCATCGCGGGACCTTCAGAACATCGCAGAGGACTTCCCAGATGAGCACGAGGCCGATGATCGCCGCTCCGGCCTGAATGCCCTCGGAGGCGTTCCGTGACAGTTTGAAGACCCGTCTCATGTCCGCACCTTGCGCTCGGCATAGATCGCGCCACGGATGAGGTCGGAATATTCCTTGAAGCGCGATGTGAACTCGGTCGCGAGATCGCGCGGTCGCGGCAGGTCGATCGGCACGTCCATGACGACCCGGCCCGGCCGCGCGGTCATGACGATGACGCGGTCGGCCAATAGCACCGCTTCGCTGATGCTGTGGGTGACGAAGACCACGGTCTTGCGACGCTCCGTCCAGATCCGCATCACCTCGATGCTGAGATCCTCGCGGGTCATCGCGTCGAGCGCGCCGAAGGGCTCGTCCATCAACAGCAGCCGCGGATTGTAGATGAGCGCCCGGCAGATCGAGACGCGCTGCTGCATGCCCCCGGAGAGTTCCCTGGGCAGCGCCTTCTCGAAGCCCCGTAGCCCCACCAGCTCGATCAGGCGATGGGCTTCATCGAGATATTTGGGGATCGACCAGCCCAGCATCTGGATCGGGAAGAGGATGTTGTCGAGCACCGATCGCCAAGGCAGCAGCACCGGCCGTTGAAACACCATGCCGACATCGCGGGACGGCCGGTCGAGCACCTTGCCGTCGAGCTTGACCACGCCGCCGCTGGGCGCGGTCAGGCCGCCGATGATCTTCATCAGGGTGCTCTTGCCGCAGCCGCTCGGCCCAACCAGGGTCACGAACTGATCCCGCGGGATGTCAAGCGACACTTCCTTGAGCGCCAGCACGTCGTCGCCCGAGCGGGCTGCGAAGCGCTTGGTGACGCCCTTGAGAGAGATCAAGGGCGCCGCGGCGGCTTCGCCAGACGAAGTGTCCCTCAGACTGGGCTCCTCAAGGGAGCCGGTCTCGATCGCCATTGTCACCTGTCCGCTACTTCGCCGGCAGGATCGGTTGCTTGGGCAGGAACTCAGTGGTGTAGAGATCCTCCGGCGCCACCATCTTCTTGAGGGAGAGCGCCGGCACGATGATGTTCTCGGTGGTCGCCATCCGTTCCTTGCTGATGCTGCCGAAGCCGTTCTTGGCGACATCGGGCGTCAGCTCGATCTTGGCGAGTGCGGTCATTTCGTCCTTGGCCACCTGGGGGTCGATTTCCGGGTTCGCTTTGACCAGGATCGCGACCGCCTCATCTGGATGAGCGAAGGCATAGGCCATGCCCTTGAGCGAGGCCTCGATGAAGCGCCTCACCATGTCGGGCTTGGCCTTTAGCGTATCGGGGCTCGCGATGATGGCATTGCCGTAGGTGGCAAGGCCGTAATCGGAGTATCTCATTACAGCGACCGTCTTGCCCTGCTGGGCGGCGACGCTGGCGTAGCGGCTGACATAGATGCTCTGGTCGAGGATTGCGTCCACATGGCCCGAGGCCAGCAACGGCGCGAGCGTCGCGGCATCGACCACGACTTCAGTGATCTTGCTGCGATCGAGCGAGTTCGCCTTGAGGAAGGCCGGCAGCATGTTGACCGAAGCGCCGGAAGCAGAACGGCCGACTTTGCGGCCCTCCAGGTCCTTCGGCAGCTTGATGCCCGACTGAACCTGATAGATGACGCCGAGGCTGGCCTTGTCATAGGTCACCGCGACGATGCGGATCGGGATATCGTCATTGGCGCGCGCCGCGATGATCGCGCCGGTGTCAGCGACACCGAAGGTCGCGGCCGCGGACGCCACGCGTTTGATGGTGTCGCCCGAGCCGAAGCCGCGGGAAATCGTCACATCGAGGCCGGCATCTTTGTAGAAGCCCTTGTCGCGCGCGACAAAGTAACTGGCATGGACGCCGTCCACCACCCAATCCAGCGCCAAGGTCACCTGGTCGGCGGCGCAGGCCGCCGTTTGCGACGCGAGAATCGAACCGCCGACGAGGCAGGCAAACGCCAATTTCCTCAACATGGTCGAACGCGGCTTCATGACAAATCTCCGGAATGGTTCGGTTTAACAGACGAGAGCCTTCAGAGGTAATCCTCGAGTTTCAGCGTATCCAGCCCCGGGGTCTTCTTGCGTTCGAAGGCCGCTGCGTGATCGAGCGGCTTGGTGGCGTCGATCCCCAGCCGGCCCCAGTGCATCTTGTGAGGATCGCGCGCAAACGACGGCACGCCAGGGATCTGGATGACGTCGCGGTCGGGGCGGCAGCGCGTCGCCATCGCCCACAACACATCCTGCCAATCGTGGATGTTCACGTCCTCATCGACGACCACGCAATAGAGCACGCGATTCATTTCGGCGCCGAAGGCCGCCACCATCGCCCGCTGCGCCTGTCCTTCGGACTTGTTGTCGATCTGGATGGCGCAGAACTGCAGCAAGGGAAAGCAGCTCACATCCTTGACGCCGGGGACCCAGGTTCGCACGCCGGCATAGATGCCGCCGGCGATCGGCAGCGCGCTCATCGCGATCTCCTCGGCCGAGCCGGCGCTGATGGCATAGAACAGCCCATCCTTGCGCGCATGGACCTTCGCCACCCGGAAAACGTGATTGTCGGTCGGAGGGACGTAGTAATCCATCCACTCGCCGAATGGGCCTTCCTCGCGCCGCACCCCGGCGAGGATCTCGCCCTCGATGACGAATTCGGCGCCGCGCGGCACAGGCAATCCAAGGGTCGGCGAGGATTGCATGGGAAAGCGCTTGCCGGAGATGCGCGCCGCCAGGTCATATTCGCTGACATCCGGCCCGATGGTGGCGCCGCCGGCGAGCATGACGGCGGGCGGCAAGCCGATGGCGACGACGGCCTTCAGCGGCTCGCCCCGCGCCTCCATCTTCTGCTGGATGCGATAGAGATCGCCCGACGTGCTGAGCCGGCAGCGCAACTCGCCATCGTCGACGATCTGCATGCGGTGAAACGAGAGATTGACGACATCCGTATCAGGATCGCGGGCGACGATGACGCTGGCGGTGAGATAGGGCCCGGCATCTTTTTCGGAGAAGGTGATATGCGGGATCTGACCGAGCGAGATTTCCTCGAACTCGGACTTCTCGACCTCGTGTTCCCCGGCTGTTGCGCCGCCCCCACGCGTCGTCATCAGTTCGGCCCAGCGTGACGCCACCTTTTCAATACCGACACCCAGCAGCTGCGCGATAATGCGCGGGTTGCCGAGCGTATTGCTGATGACACGATAAGGGGTGCCGCGAACCTTTTCGAAGATGACCGGTAGATTAGGACCCGCCTGAATCTTTCGAACGACAGCATTCAGTTCGAATTGGGGATCGACTTCGCGACGGACCACGAGAAGTTGGTTATTGGCCTCGAGCTGCTTAACGAATTCGCGAAGGCTTTTTGGCAAAATATGTCCCCTCCGACCGACCTGTTGGACGACCGTAGCAGCCGTCTCACGGTTTGGTGAAATAATTTTTTCCGGTCGATTGCCTCGGAAAATCCTATCCCCAAGTCGCTTGAGCCAAGCGACTCGTCCGCCACTTCCGGGGACGTGGCGGCGCCGGCCGTCACACGTAGGTCATTTGGCGCCCTTACGACCGGATAACCCCGTAGTACCAAGCTTTTCCGAGAGTTCCGCCGCGCATCGGACAACCGCCTTCGCAAGTTCCGTTCGGCGGGCTTGTGCAAATCGATATAAAGGCGCCGTCGCCGTCACGGCGCCGAAGACTTGCGATTGACGATCAAAGGCAATCGCCGAAACGGCGCCGACATCGCGCTCGAACTCTCCGGTGTTGACCGCGCAGAGTTGCGCCCGGCAACGGGCCAGCTCGGCCTTCAGCGACCGCGGGTCAGTGATGGTTCGGTCGGTGAAGCGATGGAGCGGTTTGGCGCAGTATTTCTCAATTGCCGCCTCGCCCATATGAGCAAGCAGGACCTTCCCCGCCGCCGTCGCATGTCCCGGATTTCGGTGCCCTGGCGTTGAAAAGGCCCTGACCGAGTTCGAGCCGGGCGCCTGCTCGATGCTCACGGCCTCATGGCCATCCCAAACGCTGAAGCTGCAGGTTTCGCCGGTTTGTGCGGCAAGTTGCGACAAGAGCGGGCGAACGACGTCTCTCACATCGAAGCTTGCCAGCGCCGACGCTGCGAGCGTCACCATTCCCATGCCGAGAGAAAGCCGTCCCGTCGCCGAATCGCGCTGGATGAGCTGAACATTTTCCAGCGTTTTGGCGATGCGCGAAACAGAGCTTTTGTGGAGGCCGATGCGCCTTGCGATGTCGTTGACGCCCACGGCGGAGCTCGCCTCCGACAGGCAGCGCAGGAGGTCGACGGCATGCTCAACGGCTCCGATCGTCTCTCGGCGCGGCGGGGAAGCAGTAGCGCTTTTCTTCGGCGTCTCGTCCCGCGACATGGTGTTTCCGCCCTGACGGCCCTTTTTGGGTTGACTCGTCGCCAACCGCCATCCACTCTAGAGTGCGCAACGCCGTTGTGCAATACGCAACAATTACGCGGCAGGACGCTGATGGGGAGGAATTATTCATGCCGGCGCGGCATCTCGCGTTGCGAGACCACGATCATATGATGCGCGACTCTGGCCGCCAGAGCGCCGATGCCGCTGAGATCTCCTCGTGGCGGTGCAGCATCAAATGACCGGGTCACAAAATCGTCTGATTGTCGGCATCAGCGGCGCGTCGGGCGTCGCCTACGGCGTTGCCGCGCTACGGATGCTGCGGGCGCTCGATATCGAAACGCATCTTGTCATGACGCATTCGGCGACGGTGACCTTGGGTCACGAACTGCCGCTCAAGTTGCGCGAAGTCCACGCTTTGGCAAGCGTAGCGCATCGCATCGACAATATCGGCGCCTCGATTGCGAGCGGATCCTTTCGCACGATCGGCATGCTCGTTGCGCCGTGCTCGGTACGCTCTCTCTCCGAGATCGCGTACGGGATGACTTCGAATTTGCTGACGCGCGCCGCCGACGTCGTGTTGAAGGAGCGGCGTCGCCTCGTTCTGATGGTCCGGGAGACGCCGCTCCATCTCGGCCATCTCCGAGCTATGGCGCAGGCTACGGAAGCGGGCGCGATCATCATGCCGCCGGTGCCGGCTTTCTATGCCAAGCCGGGCTCCGTCGATGAGATCGTCCAGCATAGTGTTGGACGCGCGCTCGACCTGTTCGACATCGACGGCGGCGCCGTTCGCCGCTGGGGCGAGCACGTCGGCCCGAATTCGGCCTCGCGAACCGACACGAGCGAAAATTGAACAATGGTCTCACCTTCCGCCCCCATCGTCAGGACGCCGGATCCTCTCGCGGATATCCCGGAACTGGACAATGATCTGTGGCGCTTCGCCCTCTCGCTTTATGGCCGCGAAGGCGTCTCGTCGGCCTGTCTGGTCCTGCAGGAAAAACTCGGCGTCGACGTCAACATTCTGCTCTTCGCTATTTTTGCCCGCCTCGAACGCGGCGTGACGCTCGACACACAGGAGTTGGCCGCGATCGACGGCCTGGTGCGAGGCTGGCGAACTGAAATCGTGCAAGTCCTGCGGCAAGTCCGCACAAGACTCAAATCAGCTCCTTTCTCCTCCTCCGCCACGGAGGACTTGCGCAACCGCATCAAGGCGGACGAGCTCAGAGCCGAGCAGATCGAGTTGGTCATGTTGGCGGGCTGGCTGGATCGGCAACCGCCTCGGCGGGCTGATCTCCTTGCCGATGCGCAGAGCATTCCATCGCTGGTCGCCCGCTATTTTGCGGCGGGCAAGGCCGGAGCGCAGCACACGCCGGACCTCGAGGACGCCTTGCGCAAACTCGCACGCGCAATCGACGACGCCGAGGCCGGGCACTCATCCCGTACGTGAACCGAGGAACCGATGCGCGCCTACATGGAAAAGCTCAGGGCAAGAGGCGAATTGCTCGAAGTGCACCGCCCGGTCCATCCCAAGCATGAACTCGCGGCGGTGTCGGACGCGGCCCATCGGCGCTGGGGCAAGCCGTCGGAGCAGACGTTGTGGTCGAGAATTTTCGTCCCGGCGTCGCCGACAAGCTCGGCATCGGCTGGGCGGCGCTGTCGCGGGTCAATCCGCGCCTGATCTATGCGAGCATTTCTGGTTTTGGTCAGGACGGCCCCAACGCATCGCGCCCCGCCTATGACATAGTCCTGCAGGCGATGAGCGGCATCATGGCGGTGACTGGGGACCCGGCGGCGGCGGCGCTGGCGTCGATCCCGCATCGCTGGCGCCTGCGCATCGACCGCTTCCATGATCACCGCGCATTATCTGGCGACCGACTCGATCCAGTACGGCGGCGACGGCGCGCAGAAGACGCGCTGGCTTGCCGAGGCCGCCAGCGGGCGCAGTCTTGGCGCCTTCGCGCTCACCGAGCCCGGGCCGGGTTCGAACCCTGCCGACATGACGACGACGGCGCGGCGCGAAGGGGCGTTCTACCGCCTCAAGGGCGTCAAGCATTTCATTTCCAATGCCGGCGCGGCCGATTTTCTCGTCGTCTACGCCAAGACCGATGCGAACGCCGGGGCGCGCGGCATCTCGGCGTTTGTCGTCGACCCGAAGCGCGGCGGCGTGGAGATCGGGCCGCCCGAGCGCACGATGGGGCTGCGTGGCGGTCACGTGTTCGAGGTCAGGCTCGATTGTCTCGCGCCCGAAGACCACAGGCTGGGGCCGGAGGGCTCGGGGTTCCGCACCGCGCTGAACGCGCTCGACGCCGGGCGGCTCGACATCGCCGCTTGTTGCGTCGGGATCGCCGAAGCCGCGCAGTCGCATGCGCTGGCCTGGGCCAAGAGCCGAAAGGTCGGTGGCGCGCCGATCGCCGACTTTCAGGGCGTTCAGTGGATGCTGGCGGATATGGCGACCGACATCGCGGCGGCGCGCGGACTGGGGCGCGCCGCTGCGCTCAAGCGCGCCTCCGGGCAGCGCTACAGCATCGAGGCTTCGATGGCGAAGCTGTTCGCTTCGGAGATGGCGGCCCGCGTCACCGACAGGGCGCTGCAGATTCACGGCGGTTATGGTTTCAGCGCGGATTTTCCACTGGAGCGCTTCGTGCGCGACGTTCGCATCATGCGCATCTACGAAGGCTCGTCCGAGATCCAACGCAATATCATCGCACGCTCTTTGTTTGTCTGACTTTGCAGATCGTCGCCGCGTTGAGAGCTTTCACGAAGAATGACACGCATCCAAGGGGGCGAGTCACTGGTGAGAGGCGTCTTCACCATTTCGGAACAAGTGGAACTCTGAAGGTCGGCCGCGGCCTCTCCCATCTTGCCGGGCCGCGACGCTGGAGCGGACCTCCGCCGACGTCATGTCAATCAGCTCAAGCCGACCCCTGCAGACCGGGGCTGCCCGCGACGACACAGGCCGCCTCATTTTTGTAAGCGGCAATTCGTTGCGGTCGTCCTACGGCGCCTCGTGCACCCTGCGAGCATCGCCCAGGCTCCAAACCGCGCCACTTCTAACCCCCAGTTCCGACATCACATAATCGTTGATGAGATTATTGACAATCTCATTGACAGTCGCGCGGCGATCGATATGTTGGGCCCGCGCGTCACAGACGGCTTGGGTCGCAAGCCGCAGACAAAGGACAGCGTGGGGAGACGCTTATGAGCAAAATCGGAAAGAAGTTTCGCAAGGCCATCGCGGTGGCTACGGTCGCGCTGACCGGGGCGGCGGCATTCGGCGTCCTGCCGGCGGCCGCCGAGGAAAAGCAGCTCGTAATCGGCGCCTCCGTCCCCTACATGAACGATCCGGCGTGGGTTCGCATCGTCGACTACGCCCAGTACGTCGCCAAGATCCTCAACGTCGATCTTGTCGTGGTCGACGCGGCAGGCAAAGAAGACAAGCAGATCAACGACATCCAGTCGCTGCTGTCGCGAAACGTCCAGGCGCTCATCTTCGTCCCCGTCTCTGCGGCGAACGCGCCCGCCATCATTCGCCTGGCCGACCGCGCCCACGTTCCAGCTATCGCGACGGACCGCTATCCCGGCTTCCCCGCCAACAATCCGAATGCGCCCTACCTGACCTTCGTTGGCCCCGACAACGTCGACGCCGGCCGCAAGATCGCGGAATTCATGATCGCTCAGGGCGTCAAGAATTTCGTCGCCATCGGCGGCACGCCTGGGGATTCCAACAATCAGGAACGCTCGAAGGGCATGCGAGAGGCGATCGCGGCCGCCTCGGGCAAGGGGGTCAAGCTGCTGCAATACGTCGGCGTCCTTCAATCCGAAGACAATGGCTACGCCACGATGCAGAATTCTGCTCTCCGCCCATCCGAGCGGCACGATCGACGGCGTGTGGTGCTACAACGACGCGCTCTGCGTCGGCGCTTATCGCGCCATCAAGCAGGCCGGACGCGACAAGGAGATCAAGATCGGGTCGATGGATTTGAACCCGCAGGCGCTCGATCTCATCAAGGACAAGACCAACTTCGTCTATTCGATCGGCGGCCATTGGGTGATGCTCGGGTTTGCCGAGATGATCGCCTACGACTACCTGCACGGCCACAAGCCGCTGTCGGAGTTTTCGCGGATCGAGGACGTCGGAGTCGACGCGGCCGGTTTCGACAAGTTCAAGGCGCAGTACATCGATTCGGAGCCGCCGTTCGACATCAAGCAGTACATGTTGACGTTCAACCCGAACGCCAAGACGCAGACGCCGCCGCTGACATTGAAGTGATGCGGCCCTGACCGACCCATCCTCGACGAGGGGCGGTCGCCCCGCCCCTCGAAAGCTCACGTCAAGCCCGAAGGCATAGCCATGTCCTCTCAGACCGCGACCACTTGGCGAAACAAGCTCGATACCGGTCGAGTTGCCATCTCGTCGCGCCTCAAGGCTTCCGACTTCATGGGTCGCTATATCGCCTACGCGGCGCTGCTCGTCCTGATTGTCTTCTTCGGCGCCGTGGCGCCCTCGCTGTTCCTGACGCCGGCGAATTTTGAAGTCATCCTGCAGAACAGCGCGGTGCAGTGCGTCGTCGCGATCGGCATGACCTTCGTCATTCTGATCGGCAGCATCGATCTGTCGGTCGGGTCGACCATGGCGCTCGTGGGGACGCTCTCCGCGATGGCGAGCGTGGAGATTGGCGGCGGCGCATTCTTCCTTACGCCATTCATCGGGGCCGCGATCGGCCTCGTCAACGCGCTCGCCTTCGTCTATGGGCGCATCCCGTCCTTTGTCGTCACCCTCGGCATGCTTTCGGTGGCGCGCGGCCTGACGCTGATCATCAGCAACGGTACGCCGGTCCCGATTCCCTTCGTCGGGCTCTATTCCAGCATCGGCATCCCGCCTGTCCCGATCTTCATCGTGATCGGCCTGGCGCTGGTCGCGTCCTTCGTCCTGGCGAAGACGACCTTCGGCCGCTACACCTTCGCGATCGGCGGCGACGAGGACAAGGCGAACGTCCTCGGCCTGCCCGTCAACCTGGTGAAAATCATCGTCTTTACCTTGTCGGGCGCGCTGGCCGGCCTCGGCGGGGGCATCCTGACCGCTCAGATAGGCTCCGGCAGCCCCACCATGGGCACCGGGTTTGAGCTGACCGCCATCTCGGCCGTGGTGATCGGCGGCACCTCGCTCACCGGCGGCCGCGGCTCGATCCTCGGCACGATCGTGGGAAGCCTGGTCATGAGCACGCTGGCCAACGGCCTCATCATCCTCGGCGTATCCACCGACGTGCAAACCGTGCTGACCGGCATCGTGCTGGTCGGAGCCGTGCTCTTGTCGATCCAGCGCGGCAAGATCCGCATCATGAAATAGCGCTGCCGCTCCTTCACCCCAACCCGGCGGAATCCAAATGGACGCGACGATCCAATCCCAGCAAACGGCTTCGAATCCGACGCCTCGGGCGAAGCCGTTCCTCGAGGTCCGCGGCCTGTGCAAGCAGTTCGGCAGCATCCAGGCGTTGTCCGACGTCGATCTCGACATCTATCCCGGCGAGGTCCTCGGCCTTCTCGGCGACAACGGCGCCGGCAAGTCGACTTTCATCAAGAGCATTTCCGGGGTTCATATTCCGACGGCGGGGACGATCCGCTGCGAAGGCCGGCCGGTCTCGATCTCGTCGCCGAAGGTGGCCCGTTCGATCGGGATCGAAACGGTGTTCCAGGATCTAGCGCTGATTCCGAACCTCGACGCGGCCGCGAATTTCTTCATCGGCCGCGAGCTCGGCTGGGGGAAAGGTCTGCTGCGGGTGATGCACCAGCGCGCGATGGCGGAAGACGTCAAGAAGACGCTGGAGCACCTCGACATCCACATCCCCTCCCTTCGCCACGAAGTCGAGGGCTTTTCAGGAGGCCAGAGGCAGGCCATCGCCATCGCCCGCGCGATCCGGTGGCAGGCGAAGCTCGTCATTCTCGACGAGCCGACTGCGGCCCTGAGCGTTCCCGAGCAGCGGAAGGTCCTCAGTCTCACGCGGCAGCTCGCCTCGCAGGGCGTCGCGGTCATCTACATCACCCACAACATCCTCGACGTGATCGCGGTTACAGATCGCCTCGCGATTCTGCATCGGGGCCGGAAGGCGGCGGAGATCGCAACGAAGGACTGCAACGAGCACGAGATCGTCTCGTTGATCATGGGCAAGAACAAAGCGGCGGCCTGACCGTCGCGCACCACCAGCCGTCAAAGGCGCTTTTGGAGAGCATCGATGATTGAACGACCGGTTCCGACCCACGCGAAGAACATGCGCCTGATCGGCTGGAGCGACCAGGGCGGCAAGCCGGACGGCAACCAGCTCATGGTGCATCGCGGCTACGCCTATGTCGGGCACATGTACTCGAAAGGCTTCAGCATCATCGACGTGCGGGACCCGGCGGCCCCGCGGTTCGTCAAGTACATCGAAGCGCCGCTGCATACCTGGAACATCCATCTCCAGGCCCACGACGATCTGCTGCTCGTGGTCAACGGCCGCGACATGAAGGCGCTTCCCGCCTTCGCCGACGACAAGAGCTACTACAAGGGCAAATCGACAGGGTTCAATCTCGGATCAAAGGAGGACCGAACCTGGACGGCCGGCATGTCCGTGTGGGACCTCTCCAAACCCGAGGACCCGCGCCAGATCGGCTTCATGCCCGTCGAGGGCGTCGGCTTGCATCGCATCTGGTATGTCGGCGGGCGTTGGGCCTACGCCTCGGCGCTGCTCGACGGCTTCAGCGACTACATCATGATCACTATCGACATGGCCGATCCGACGCGGCCGGTCGAGACCGGACGCTTCTGGCTGCCCGGCATGAATCTCGCGGCTGGCGAAACCCCGAACTGGCCGCTCGAATACGGCCGCTACGGAGCTCACCACCCCATCGTTCACGGCGACACCGCTTATTGCAGCTGGCGCGACGGCTGTCTGGCCGTCGTGGACGTCGCCGACCGCGCCAAGCCGAAGCTCGTCACGCACAAGGTCTGGGCGCCGCCTTATGGCGGGGGAACGCACAATGCGCTTCCGCTGCCCGACCGCGACCTACTTGTCGTCGTGGACGAGGCCGTGCTGGATCATCAGGAGGACGGCGACAAACCGATCTGGCTGTTCGACATTCGCGAACGATCCAATCCGATCAGCATTTCCACGTTCCCGGCCCCCAGGGACGCCGATTACAAGGCGCGCCCTGGCCACTTCGGGCCGCACAATATCCACGAGAATAGGCCCGGGTCGTTCGTCAGCTCCGACCTGATCTTCGCCACCTATCAGAACGCCGGCGTGCGGGTGTTCGACATCCGCGACAAATACGCCCCCGTCGAGGTCGGCGCGCTGGTTCCGCCCGCGCCGACAAAGATGATGGACGGCAAGCCCGGCCGCGAGCCCGTGATCCAGATGTGCGACGTCTTCGTCGACAAGGCCGGCCTCGTGTTCACCACGGATCACCATGCGGGTCTGTGCGTCATGGAGTTCAACGGCTGACCCCTCGAGATCACCGGGAAAGGACCGGCGTTCATGCTGCGTTTCTGCGCTAACCTCAAATGGCTCTTCACGGAGCTGCCGTTCCTCGACCGTTTCGACGCTGCGGCGCGCGCGGGCTTCCGGGCGGTCGAATATGCGTCGCCTTACGAATATCCGGCGGCGCAGATCCGCTCCAGGCTGCGAGCGTGCGACTTGCAGCAGGTCCTTTTCAACACGCCGGCGGGCGGCGGCTCCGGAATGGCGTGCATCCCATCGCGGCGCGATGAGTTCCGCGACGGTCTTAGGAAGGCGCTCGACTACGCCTCGGCGCTCGACTGCGGACTGGTTCACCTGATGGCGGGAATCGCGCCCTCGGGATTGAACCGCGACGCCGCGGCGGCCGCCTATGCCACGAATGTCGCATGGGCGGCGGAGCTTGCGTCAGCGGCGGGCGTCAAGCTGGTCCTGGAATCGATCAATCAACGCGATGTTCCCGGCTTCTTCCTGCGGACCCAGGAAGAGGGTGCGGCTGTGATCGAGGCGGTTGGAGGCGACCGGGTTGGGCTTCAGTTCGATATTTACCATTGTCAGGTGGCGCAGGGCGACGTGACGCGTCGCTTGGAAACCCTGATGCCGGTCATCGCACACATTCAGATCGCCGACGCGCCCGGTCGCAACGAGCCTGGAACGGGCGAGATCGCCTGGGACTACGTGTTCCGGCGCATCGACGAGCTTGGCTACGTCGGATGGATCGGCTGCGAATACCGCCCCGCGACCGATACGGTCGGCGGCCTGAGCTGGCGCCGGCGGTTCGGCGCATGACGCCCACGGATTCGAATCAATGCGCGCCTCGTCGACGAGGCGACTCGCGTCTTTGCGGAGAAATTTATGACGCCGACTGAGTCCTATGACATGGCCGCCTCCTTGCTTCTCGAGGCCCGCCGGTCTCGCGAATGGATCGCGGCGCTGCCGGAGGCGTGCCGCCCGAGGGATATGGACGACGCCTACGCCATCCAGAACCAGGTTCTCGCCCGGCTCGGACCGATCGCCGCCTGGAAGGTCGGAGCGGGCAGTCACGACGCCGCGCCAGCCTGCGCGGCGATCGCGCGGACCACCTTGTTCAAGACAGGCTCGCGCCTACCCGCCGCTATGTTCCATCTCGTCGGACTCGAGGCGGAGATCGCTTATCGCTTCGTGACCGACTTGCCCGCGAAGGACACGGCCTACGCGCTTGAGGATGTGCTCGCGGCGATCGGGTCTGTCCATCCGGCGATTGAGGTGTCCGATACGCGTTACGTCCGTTGGGGCTCGCAGGACCGGCTCAGCCACGTGGCCGATCAACTGAATCATGGCGCGCTGATAATCGGCCCTGGTCTCGACGATTGGCGGCGGATCGACCCGAACGTCCAAAGGACGACCCTGACCATCGACGACGAAATTGCAGCCGATGTGGTCGGCGGCAATCCCGCCGGCGACCCGCTGCGGCTCCTGCACTGGCTTGCGAACGAGGGGGCCACTGCGTTCGGCGGGCTCCGCGCGGGGACGGTGGTCACCACCGGATCGGTGACCGGCATTAAATTCGCGACCTCCCGGGTGCGCGCCCGGGCCCAACTCCCCGGGATCGGGGCCGTCGAGGTGGAAATCGGGTGAATTCCATGCCTCAACACGCTTCGCCGTCGAGCAAGCCAGGCATCCTGCTTCTCGATCGCTTCACGGAGGCCACGGAAGCTGGTTTCGCGGCCAGCTTTACGGTCAACAGATTCTATGCGGAAGGCTTCTCACTGGAGACTGTCGCGGGGAGCATCGAGGCGATCGCCACATCCGGCGCCAAGGGCGCATCCAATGCGGTGATCGACCGGCTGCCGGCGCTGAGGATCGTCGCCATCCGAGGCGTCGGCACCGACGCGGTCGATCTCGAGAACGCCCGCCGCAAGGGCGTCGCTGTCACCACGACGCCCAACCTGTTGACCGACGACGTGGCCGATCTCGCCATGGGGCTCCTTCTCGCCTGCGCGCGCGGGGTTTGCTCCGGCGATCGGTTCGTGCGCGATGGTCGCTGGCGTCCCGGTTCGACCCTCCCGCTGGGTCGCAAGGTCACGGGCATGCGGATCGGCGTCGTCGGCCTCGGACGGGTCGGCCGCGCGATCGCGCGACGCGCCGAGGCCTTCGAAACGACGGTCGCCTACACGGACGTGAAGGCGTTCGGCGACGTCGCTTATCGTTTCGCCCCCAGCGTCCTCGATTTGGCGAAGGATTGCGACGCCCTCATTCTGGCCGCGTCGGGGGGACCGCAGTCGTTGCGCATCGTCGATGGCGCCGTGCTCGACGCGCTGGGACCCCAGGGGCTCCTGATTAATGTCGCACGGGGCAGTCTGGTCGACGAAAAGGCGCTGGTGGCGGCCCTGGTCGAGCGACGGTTGGGAGGCGCGGGGCTCGATGTGTTCACCGACGAGCCGAACGTGCCTTCCGAGCTTTTGAGCCTCGAGAACGTGGTTCTGCAGCCGCATCGGGCGAGCGCCACCGCCGACACGAGGCGCGCGATGGAAAATCTTGTCTTGGAGAATTTGCGTGCCCATTTCGCTGGAGCCCCGCTCGTCGGCCTGGTCTGACGGCCGCGGCGAGCGGCCGAGACGTGCGTGCAACCAGGTGCGGAGGCATGACGGAGAAGCATGATGGAAATCGGGGTTCAAGCCGAGGGCGAAGACAAACAGGCCAAGGGCGCGCGAGGTAGGGAGGCCGAAGCGCTGCGTTTGGTCGTTTCCATGCTCGAAGAGGACATTGTGCTCGGGCGGCTCCATCCCCGCGAGCGGCTTGTCGAGGACGACTTGATGCGGCGCTTCTCGATCAAGCGCCACGTCATCCGTCAGGCCCTGTCGGACCTCGAGCAAATGGCCGTCGTCGAGCGCGTGCCCAATCGCGGCGCAATGGTGCGCGCCTATGCGGCGGAAGATATCCAACAGCTCTACGTCGTGCGCGACCTGCTGGAAACCCAGGCGGCTCGTCTGGTGCCGATGCCGATGGCCAGCGACGATATCGGCGATCTCAAGCGGGTCCAGTCGATACATGATGCGGCTGTGGCGAGCGGCGATCTTGGCCTCGTCTTCCGGTCCAACGTCGAATTCCACAACCTCTTGTTCTCGAAGACCGGCAACCGGTACCTGATCGAAGCGATCAACCAGTTCGCCCTGAGGACCCACGGCATCCGCTTTTATTGCCTGACTTATCCCGGTTACCTCGAGCAGTCTCGGCGCGAGCACTGGTTGATGATCGAGGCGATCGAGGCCTGCGACAGCCCCTCGCTCGTCCGGCTGTGCAGCCAGCACCTGTTGGCTTCGCGGCTCTGCTACGAAAAAGCAGCCGGGATTCGCAGTATGGTCGTGGCGCCGAGCGAAGTTGGATCGACCTCCGCCTGATGCTCAGGGAGCGGGAAACCTTCGGTCCGTCTATCCGGCTTTTGGAGTTCTATCCATGGAGATCCTCCTCGGCGCCATCGCCGACGATTTCACCGGCGCCACTGATCTCGCCGGCGCGCTCGTCAAGCGCGGCATGCGAACCGTGCTCGTAATGGGCGTCCCCAGCGGCTCGCGGCCGGAAGAAGCCGACGCCATCGTCGTCGCCTTGAAATCCAGGACGAGCCCCGCGGCGGAGGCGGTTCGGGAGTCCTTGTCCGCACTCGAGTGGCTACGCGCCGCAGGATCAGAACAGATCTTCTTCAAATATTGCTCGACCTTCGACTCGACCGCGAACGGCAATATCGGTCCCGTCGCCGAGGCGCTGACGGATGCGCTGGGGGCCGACTTCACCATCGCCTGCCCGGCCTTCCCGGACAACCGGCGAACCGTGTATCAGGGCCATTTGTTTGTCGGCTCGGATCTCCTTTCCGAGAGCGGCATGCGGGACCATCCGCTCACCCCGATGACCGATTCCAATCTCGTGCGAGTCCTCGGCGCCCAGGCGCAGCGGCCCGTCGGCCTGATCGATCTGGCGACGGTGCGGCGGGGGCCGGCGGCTGTGCGAGCGCGCATCGCGGCGCTGCGGGCGGAGAAATTTGGTTTCGCCATCGCGGATGCGATCGCCAACGAAGACCTCGAGTGTTTGGGCGCGGCCTGCGCCGACCTTCCTCTTCTGACGGGCGGCTCAGGCCTCGCCATTGGCCTTCCCGACAATTTTCGTCGCAAAGGACGTTTGCCCGAGAGAGGCCAGGCCGACGCATTGAAAGCGGTCGGCGGGCCCCGCGTGGTGATTGCCGGAAGCTGTTCGTCGGCGACGCAAGGCCAAGTCGCGGCGATGCGCGAGCAATATCCCTTCCTGAAGCTCGATGTCGAAGCCGTCGGCAGCGGCGACGGCGTTCGACGCGCGATCGAGTGGGCCTCGCGACATATCGGCGACGAGCCAATCCTCATCTACTCGACCGCGGATCCGGAGGAAGTCAGGGCCACCCAGACGCGGTTCGGCGACGCGGGGGCGCGGGTGGAGGACGCCCTCGCCGCCATCGCGCGACGGCTCGTAGACGATCTCGGCGCGCGGAGGCTGATCGTCGCGGGCGGCGAGACATCGGGCTCCGTCGTCAAGGCGCTAGGTCTCAAGCAACTCAGGATCGGTCCCGAGATTTGTCCAGGTGTGCCCTGGACGACGGCCGAGACGGTAGACGGTCAGACTTTGGCTTTGGCCCTCAAGTCGGGCAACTTCGGCGCAGCCGATTTCTTTCTGTCGGCCTGGAGAACGTCGCCGTGAGAGCATTGTCCGAGAACCGGCTAAGGGACGAGGTCTGCGCCTTCGGCCGTTCGCTCTTCGAGCGCGGCCTAAGTCCCGGCAGCAGCGGCAACATCAGTGTCCGCACCGAAGACGGGTGGCTCCTGACGCCGACGAACTCGAGCCTCGGACGCTTGGATCCTGCGCGCCTTTCCAAGCTGGACTGGGACGGCAATCATGTTTCTGGCGATCCGCCGTCCAAGGAATCCTTCCTGCATCGCGCAGTCTACGACAGGCGCCGCAGCGCCGGCGCGATCGTCCATCTGCATGCGACCTATTCGGCGGCCGTGTCCTGCATGGACGGCCTCGATGCCTGCAACTGCATCCCGCCGCTCACGCCTTACTTCGTGATGAAAATCGGCAAGTTGCCCCTCGTGCCCTATCACCGGCCGGGCGATCCGAGGCTTGCCGAGGCGATCGGCGGCGTGGCCGCTAAACACTCATGCGTGCTCTTGGCCAATCATGGCCCCGTCGTATCGGGTCGAGACCTTGAATCCGCGGTTTATGCGATCGAGGAGCTCGAGGAGACCGCGAAGCTCTTCCTGCTCTTGCGAAACTCGCCGACGCGACCCTTGGGCGAACAGCAGATCGACGAGCTTCATTCAATCTTCGGACTCGACCCGGACCATGCTCCGAATAAGAAATGAGGCCCAGATGACCAAGATCGCGCTGGTGCATGCCGTGCAGGCCGCGATGTCTCCGATCGAGGACGCGTTCAAGAGATTGTGGCCCGAGGCGAGACGGACCAACCTTCTCGACAATTCCTTGGCGGCCGATCGGGAGGCCGCCGGCGGCCTCACCCCTGAACTGTCGGAGCGGACGATGTCGCTCGCCTCCTACGCGGCCGGAACTGGCGCCGACGCTGTTCTCTTCACCTGCTCGGCATTCGGCGAGGCCATAGACGCCGCGGCGCAAAAACTGCCCCTACCGGTCTTGAAACCGAATGAAGCGATGTTCGAGGCGGCGCTCGACGCCGGTAACCGTATCGGAATGCTGGCTACCTTTGCGCCGGCGGTGGAGTCGATGGAGGAGGAATTCCGGCACATGGCGCGCCAAAGGGGCTCCGCCGCAACGATCGAGACACTGGTGGCGCCTGGAGCCCGCGCGGCGCTAGTCTCGGGAGATATCGCGGAACACGATCGTCTTGTCGCCGAGGCGATACCCCAACTGACTCACTGCGACGCCGTGGTGCTGGCCCACTTTTCCACGGCGACTGCGGAGGATAGGGCCCGCGCCAGAGCCGACCGGACCATCGTGTTGTCCGCACCGAGCAGCGCAATCATGAAACTCAAGTCGCTTCTGGATCAACGTCGATCGTCGACCAATTGACGTCGACCCCGGCCGACAGGGGATCGCCGAATTGCGCAACGCCACGCCACCGGCGCCGGGGGGTGTAGCCGCGCACGTGCGCTCCTCGACGTTGCGCGGTCTGCTCGCCGGGCTCGGATTCGTGCTGCTCTAATCAGCTCTGGGTACGCCGATCGCGCGCTTCGTCGGGCCCCGGTCTAAGCGCGACGAAGAACTCCGGTTGAGAGCTTCGACGGTCGACCAGTAGAATCCGGCCGCTGTTTTCGCCATTCTGCCGTTTCAGCTGCGTCCCCGCACGGTAAGAAGTTGAAATCGTTCGACTTATAAACATCTTGCACGGCCCGTGCAGTGTTTCCGAAGGCCGCCGGCGCCCGGCGCCCCTATAAAAGCACCGGATCGGGCCTCGCGGACTGGCTTGGCGGGACCGCGTCCGCCGCCCGCCTCGCTGCTGTGGCGCGTTGGCGACGCCTTAACCGAATTCGCATTTTGTTCTTCCCTACCTCCTAAGAGCGATTGCGCGCGAGCGATCTTTCTCCAATAAATCCAAATTGCGCGAAATGCCGTGGATTGGGACCCGATCGGCCCGCCGCGCGTTCTAAAGCCGACGGGTTTATTCACAAGGGATTTTTAGAATGCGCCGCATCGCACTTCTCAGGGTCGGCCTGATCGCCGGATTGATCCTTTCGTCCGCGCCGGCATTCGCTCTGTCGAACTTCTTCGGCTCGTCGAGCGACAACGACAGCAACAGTTATGGCGACGATCGCCCGCTCGCCTCGCCGATCCCGCGCGAGGTGGTCAATTTCGACGGTCCCTACGCGCCGGGGACGATCATCATCAACACGCGCGAGCGTCGGTTGTATTTCGTTCTGGCCGGGCATCAGGCGCTCAGATACGGCGTCGGCGTCGGCCGTCCCGGCTTCACCTGGGCGGGCGTCACCCATATCGGCAACAAGCGGGAATGGCCGGATTGGACGCCTCCGGCGCAGATGCTGCGCCGCCGCCCCGACCTTCCCCGCCATATGGCTGGCGGTATCGACAACCCGCTGGGCGCCCGCGCGATGTATCTTGCCGGCACGCTTTACCGCATCCACGGCTCCAACGAGCCCGACACGATCGGCCAGGCGGTATCCTCCGGCTGCATCCGCATGACCAACGACGACGTCATCGACCTCTATCAGCGCGCGCACGTTGGCGCGAAGGTCGTCGTCACGCGCTGAGAGCCTCCCTCGGCCGTCCGCCGCCCCCGCCTTTTATTCGCCGGGCGGCGGTATTATGTTGGGTTTATGAACGCGCACGCGCCCCCCGCCTCACCGCCGCTCGTCGACCCCTTCGGCCGGGTCGTGAGCTATGTCCGCGTTTCCGTCACCGACCGCTGCGATTTCCGCTGCGCCTATTGCATGTCGGAGGACATGAATTTCCTGCCGAAGCGCGATGTGCTGTCGCTCGAGGAACTCGACCGGCTGTGTTCGACCTTCGTGCGGCTCGGCACGCGCAAATTGCGCATCACCGGGGGCGAGCCGCTGGTGCGGCGCGACATCATGACCCTTTTCCGCGCGCTTTCGCGGCATCTCGCCACCGGCGCGCTCGACGAACTGACGTTGACCACGAACGGCTCGCAACTCGCGCGCTACGCCGTCGAACTCGCGGATTGCGGGGTCCGGCGCGTCAATGTTTCCCTCGACACCTTGGACCCGGTGAAATTCCGCACCGTGACGCGGTGGGGCGATCTCGACAAGGTCATGGCGGGCATCGAGGCCGCCCGGCAGGCGGGCCTCAAGGTCAAGCTCAACGCGGTCGCGCTCAAGGGCTTCAACGACGAGGAAGCGCCCTCGGTCCTCGCCTGGGCGCACGAGCGCGGCTTCGATCTCACCTTCATCGAGGTCATGCCGCTCGGCGCGGTCGAAAGCGAGCGCTTCGACCAGTTCCTGCCGCTGACGGTGCTGCGCGCCGCCCTGGAGCAGCGCCTGACGCTGACGCCGTCGCCTTACGCGACCGGTGGGCCGGCGCGCTATTTCGACGTCAAGGAGACCGGCGGCCGCCTTGGCTTCATCACCCCCCTGACCCACAATTTCTGCGAAGGCTGCAATCGCGTGCGCGTCACCTGCACCGGCCGGCTCTACATGTGCCTCGGCCAGGAGGACGCCGCGGATCTGCGCGAGCCGCTGCGCCGCTCCGAGGGCGACGATTTGCTCGTCGCGGCGATCCGCGCCGCCATTCAGCGTAAGCCCAAGGGTCACGATTTCGTCATCGAGCGCGCCGGCAGCCACGCTTCGACCGCGCGCCACATGAGCGTGACCGGGGGATAGCCGGCCGGCAACTCTTTTGCGGCCGGCGTCTGGCGGGGGCGGCGTCGGTGTTTTATATGAACAGGGTTGGAGGCGGGGCCTTGAACCCCGTCAGGAAAGGTCAACGCGCCATGTCGAATGTTCAAGAGCGGATCCAGAAGCTGATCGCCGAGAACCCCGTCGTTCTCTTCATGAAGGGGACGCCGCAGTTTCCCCAATGTGGATTTTCCGGCCAGGTCATCCAGATTCTCGATTATCTCGGCGCGCCGGTCGTCGGCGTGAACGTGCTCGAGGACGCGGAAATCCGCCAGGGCATCAAGGAGTTCGCCAACTGGCCGACCGTTCCCCAGCTCTACGTCAAGGGCGAATTCGTCGGCGGCTGCGACATCACGCGCGAAATGTTCCAATCGGGCGAACTCGCGGCGCTGCTGAGCGAGGCCGGCGTCGAAGTGAAGCAGCCCGCCAAGGCGTGATCGCCTAACGCGCGCCCGCCGGCCTATGGCGACTTTTCCGGCGCTGGCTCGGCGGGGCGTAGGAAAGAACCCAGCACCGCCGCTGGGCCTTCGAGGCCGCCGCCGCCGACATAGACTTGCGGCAACTTGAGATTGGCGACGATCTCGGGGTGCGCGGCAAGCAGATCGAGCATGAGTTTCAGCTCCTGCAGCCGCAGCACGCTGTCCTTGCCGAGCACTTCGGCCTGCGCGGTCTGGCCGGCCGCCTGCTCCTCGAGAAAGAGTCGCTCGGCGTGGCCCTCGGCCTGCCGACGGTCCTGCGCGAGCCGCGCCGTCTGCACCGAAATCTGCGCGGTGACGAGATCGCGCTGCTGGTCGGCGGTGGCGCGCGCTTGTTCCGTCTTCTGGCGCTGCTCCTGCGCGATCTGCTCCTGCACATAGGCGGCGCGCAACTGGCCGGCGAGCTGCTCGCGCTGGCGCGCCAGCAGCAGTTCTGGCGGGATCGCCGATTCGCCGAGCCGGATCTCCTTGATGTCGACCCCGGCGCGGCGGCCGTCGATCTGCGCGCGCTCGAGGATCGCCTGTTCCAGCACGGTGCGGTTCTCGATGGTGTCGAGCACGCGCGTCGGCCGGGTCACCTGGGTCGTGACGCCATTCGCGTCTGTTTCGGGCGCCGTGATGGCGCCGCCGTAGACGTTGCGGACCAGCGAGCGGATGGACGGCACGACGATACGCTGGTCGACCTCCTGCTGGCCGCCAACCGCGGCGACGACGATCGGCGCGTTCTCCGGCGTGATCTGCACGATCGCGCGCAGCTCTTGCGGAATCTCCCAACCTTCGATCTTGGTGTTGATCGCGCTGTCGGCGGCGTCGTGCGGCTGCGGGAACGTCGCGGTGCGCTCGGACTGGGTAAAGTCGCCTCGTGCGTCGACCTTGAGGTCGATGTAGCGGCGGGTGAAGCCGCCCTTGAACTCCAAGGTGGTGACGCGGGTGGAGACGAGGGTGACGTCATAGGCGTCGCGGTTGAGATAATAGTCGTTGGGCGGCAGCGAAGTGTCCCAGACCCCTTTGCAATATTTCGTCACCAGTTCCGCCGTCAGGCCGCCTTCGTCGGTCTTGGCCGTGCGCGCCTTGCAGTCGATCCCGGGGCTCTGCACTGAAGAGCGCACGACGCCGACCGAGCCCGCCGGCACGCGGGTGATCGAGGTGTCGAGCGGCGTCTGTTCGATCGTCTTGCCGCGCAAATCGTAGACGTCGTCGCTGTTGACCGTGATGTCGCGCCCGTTGCTGATGTACCCGATCTTGATCTGGAACAGTGCGAGATTGAGCGGATAGACCCCGGGCTTGAGGACGCTGAGCTGCAGGCCCTTCTGGCCGCCGTGGGTCATGAAATATTCGGCGTCGAGAAATTTCTGCTGGTCGGCGTCGGGCCAGGCGTCCGCCATGATCTGCCCGGCCGCCAACGCATTGCCGTCGCTCGCGACGATCCGGCCATAGAACCCGTTGGGCACGACGACGACCGGCAGGAGATCGACCTGGTTGAGGACGTTGAAGAAGATGGAGATGCGGAACGTGCCCGGGGGGATGATTTCGGCCTGATAGCCCGTCTCGCCGTTGGTCGCGATGATGTGCCCCGCTCCGATATTGGCGAGACCGTAGACCTTGCGCACGACGCCGACTTGATTGGCCGGGATCGAAATGATGCTGGTGGAGAGAATTTCGTAGAGCGCGATCAGCGCGAAAACGAAGCGCATCCCCGTGACGGCGGTCGCGCGCTGCCAGCCGCCAAGCGATTCCGGGATAACCCGTGCAGCGAAGATCGCGGCGAGGATCGCCGCCGCCGCGATGAGTATTTCGTGCATCTTCGCCCCCTAGCGACCTACCGGAAACTGGGTTTAATCTACACCAAATCACGGGCGCCTGCGTGACGGCTTGGCGCTAGCGTCTCGGTCTCCGTTTACGGTCTGCAACGATTTTTGAATTTCTTCCGTTGCATAATGGGATATTGGGGACGGATTCGCCTTTCGACGCAGGGGGTTGCACATGTCGCGCAAGTATTTCGGCACCGATGGCATCCGCGGCCGCGCGAACGGCAAGATCACCGCCGAACTCGCCTTGAAGGTCGGTCAGGCGGCCGGGCTGGTGTTCCAGCGCGGCGAGCATCGTCATCGCGTGGTGATCGGCAAGGACACGCGGCTCTCCAGCTATATGATTGAATACGCGCTCGTCGCCGGCTTCACCTCGGTCGGCATGGACGTCCTGCTGCTCGGCCCCGCGCCGACGCCAGGGGTGGCGATGCTGACGCGCTCGATGCGCTGCGACCTCGGCGTGATGATCTCGGCCTCGCACAATCTCTTCGAGGACAACGGCATCAAGCTGTTCGGCCCCGACGGATTCAAGCTGTCGGACGAAATCGAGGCGCGAATCGAAGCGCTGATCGATGACGACCTCGCCCCGAACCTCGCCAAATCGCCCGAGCTCGGGCGCGCCCGGCGCATCGACGACGTCCAGGCGCGCTATATCGAATACGCCAAGCGCACCCTCTCGCGCGACGTCTCGTTCGAGGGCATGCGCGTCGTGATCGATTGCGCCAACGGGGCCGCGTATAAAACGGCGCCCGAGGCCCTGTGGGAACTCGGCGCCGAGGTCGTCAAGATCGGCGTCGAGCCCAATGGCGTCAACATCAATCTCAACGTCGGTTCGACCGCTCCCGAGGCGCTCGCGCAAAAAGTCCGGGAAATGCGCGCCGACGTCGGCATCGCGCTCGACGGCGACGCGGACCGCATGATCATCGTCGACGAGAAGGGCCATGTCGTCGATGGCGACCAGATTCTCGCGGTGGTGGCCGAGAGCTGGCAGGCGGACGGCCGCCTCGCTAAACCCGGCATCGTCGCGACGGTCATGTCGAACCTCGGCCTGGAGCGGCGGCTCTCCGGCTTCGGCCTCAGCCTCGAACGCACCGCGGTCGGCGACCGTTACGTGCTGGAGCGCATGGTCGAGAAGGGCTTCAACGTCGGGGGCGAACAATCCGGCCACATCATATTGACCGATCACTCGACGACCGGCGATGGCCTCATCGCGGCGATGCAGGTGCTCGCCGTCGTGCAGAAGCAGGGCAAGCCGGTAAGCGAAGTCTGCCGCCGCTTCGAACCGTTGCCCCAGGTCTTGCGCAACGTGCGCTTCCGCGGCGCGAACCCGCTGGAGGATGAATTGGTGTTGAAGGCGATCGCGGCGGCGACGGCGCGCCTGGGCGCCCAGGGGCGTCTCGTCATCCGTCCCTCGGGCACGGAGCCTGTCATCCGCGTCATGGCCGAGGCGGACGACCGCGCGCTGGTGGATACCCTGATAAGCGAAGTCTGCCACGCGGTGGAGAAGGCGGCGGCCTGAGCGGCCCGCTTCGGGCCGCCGTCGGGGGGGCTATCTTACCCACAATTGCGTCACCGTTGCGCGATTTCTGGGCTTTCAAAATAGACGAATCACCGTATCCTGACTTGTGTCGTCAACAACCCGAAAGGAGGTGATCCAGTGTCTCATTGTCAATCGCCATGTGAGATTTGCGAGGCCTGGAACATTGTCCGTGCGCAGGGCTACCGCGCATCGTAGACGCTAGGCAATCCAGACCTTAAGCGATCTCTGCGTGGTCGCGACAATGGAAGGGCCGCTCCGCAAGGGGCGGTCCTTCTCATTTGTGGCGGGTCGCGCGTTTCGGGCTTGTCACCCGCCGCCAGGGGAGTCAGCATGGTCTGGCCGGGCCTGCCTCTTGCAGCGCCGGCCCAGGGGACGTGGACCATGGGACTTCTCGACAGCTTGGGCGGCGCGCTTGAGCAATTCGGAGCCGCCGAACTTCAAACCGTACTCCCCGGCGTATTGGCCAAGACCAATCTTGGCGATTTGCAGGGGATTCTCACGCAATTGCAGCAGGGCGGCCTCGGCGCGCAGGTTCAGTCCTGGATTTCGAGCGGCCAGAATCTGTCGGTCACGCCCGAACAGCTTCAGGCGGCGCTGGGAAGCGACCAGGTCAAGCAGCTTGCGCAGCACTTCGGCGTGGATCCGGACGCGGTGCTCAAGCTGCTCGCCCAGCATCTTCCGACCGTGGCCAGCCAGTCCGCGTCGTAGTCGTCGGCGCGACGGGGTTAGTTTCGCCTTCGGAATTTGGGGCGCGCGGGCCGTTCAAGGCGGCGCGCACGCTGTTGTGCGCCTTGGGGAAGCAGGAGCTTGGCGACGCGCGGTTCCCCAACGACAACGACAAAGTTAATTCTTTGTTAACCTTAATCAGAGATTTATTTGAGTTAACAAAAACGTGATCTGCCCTAAGGGCGTCCAAGCGGCTCAACCGGCGGTTGTCACATGGACTTTCTCAGCATCCAAGATCTTCTATCCGTCTCCGGACCGGCTCGCGACCGATTACGCGACGCCGATGAGGCGATCCGAGCGGCGGTCGTTTTGGCCGCCGTCCCGGACGACGAGGTCAGCGACCCTTTCCTGACGAAGGCCGCGGTCGCATTGCTTCTTGTCGCCGCGTCGCGCGAAGTTCTCCACAGCGCCGCCGAAACGGACCGCGCGGGTATCTCCTTGAAGTTTCAGGCTTACGCCGCCGACATCTTCACCTGGGTGGCCCAAGGCGGCGACCGCCGGGCCAAACCCGTCCACTGAATAGCGCCTCGCTCGCGTTACGCCGCTTGCGCCTTGGCGGCCGCCTTGCCGTAAAACGTCTCGCCGCGGCTCGCCATCTCCGCGAGCCCCGCGCTCGGCGCGAAGCGCGGACCGCATTGCGCCGCTAGCTCTTCGGCGCGCGCGACGAACGCCTTGGCGCCGAGGCCGTCGATCAGGGACAGCACGCCGCCGGTGAAAGGCGCGAAGCCGAAACCGAGGATCGAGCCGACATCGGCCTCGCGCGGGTCGGTGACGACGTTCTCCTCCATGCAGCGCGCCGCCTCTAGCGCCTGCGTGAATAGCAACCGGTCCTTCAGGTCGCGCACGCTGATCGCATCGGGGTCGAGCGCCTTGCCCGCGATCTTCGTCAGGCCGGGCCACAGCGTTTTCGACCCGGCCGCGGGATAATCGTAGAAACCCTTGCCGTTCTTGCGGCCGAGCCGCTGCTCCTTGACGACCATCGCCTCCAGCAGCTTCTCCTGCGCGGGGTCGACGGCATTGGCGCCGAGGTCCTTCTTGGTCGCCTGGAGGATCTTCCAGCCGAGGTCGATCGCCACTTCGTCGTTGAGGCTGAGCGGCCCGACCGGCATGCCCGCCATCTTGGCGGCGTTCTCGATCATCGCCGGCGGTACGCCCTCCATCAGCATGAGGTGTCCCTCGCGGATGTAATTGCCGACGCAGCGGTTGGCGAAGAAGCCGCGGCAGTCGTTGACGACGATCGGCGTCTTCTTGATGGCGCGAACGAAGTCGATCGCGGTCGCCAGCGCCTTCGATCCCGTCTTCGCGCCCATGATGATCTCGACGAGCATCATCTTGTCGACCGGCGAGAAGAAATGGATGCCGATGAAATTCTCCGGCCTTTGCGAAGTCTCGGCCAGCGAGGAGATCGGCAGCGTCGAGGTGTTGCTGGCGAAGATCACGTCCGGTCCGAGCGCGGCTTGCGCCTTTTCAGTCGCTTCCCGCTTGACAGCGCGGTCCTCGAACACCGCCTCGACGATGAGATCGCAGCCCTTCAGGTCGGCGTAATCGGCGCTCGGATGGATGCGGGCCAGCAGCGCGTCGCGATCGGCGCTCTTGGCGCGCCCCTTGGCGATCTGGCTCGAGATCAGCTTCTCCGAATGGGCCTTGCCTTTGTCGGCAGACTCCTGGTCGCGGTCGATCAGCACGACCTCCAAGCCGGCGCTCGCCGAGACATAGGCGACGCCCGCGCCCATGAAGCCGGCGCCGAGGACGCCGATCTTGCGCAGGTTCGTCGTGGGCACATCCCGCGGGCGGCGCGCGCCCTTGTTCAGTTCGCCCATCGAGACGAACAGCGAGCGGATCATCGCCGCCGCTTCCTTGGAACGCAGGATCTTGGCGAAGTAGCGGCTCTCCACCGCCAGCGCCAGATCCATCGGCAGTTGCAGGCCCTCGAACACGCTCGACAGGATCGCCTTGGCCGCGGGATAATTGTCATAGGTCTCGCGGCGATAGATCGCATTGGCCGGCGGCCAGATCATCATGCCCTGCGGCGAGAACACCTTGCCCGACGGCGGCCTGAACTTGGGATCGTCCCACGGCGCCTTGGCGTTCGGGTTGGCTTTCACCCACTCCTTGGCGCGCGCGACAATCTCGCCAAGCGGCGCGACGTCGTGGATGAGGCCCATCTTCTTGGCCGCCGCGGGCTTGAGCTGCTCGCCCTTGAACAGCATCTGCAACGCGTCCGGCGTCGCCATCAGCCGCGCGACACGCTGCGTGCCGCCGCCGCCGGGGAAGAGGCCGACCTTGATCTCGGGTAGGCCGACGCGCGCCTTGTCGCTGTCGGCGACGATGCGGTAGTGGCAGGACAGCGCCAGCTCGAAACCGCCGCCCATGCACACGCCGTTGACCGCGGCGGCGAAGGGTTTGCCGCAGGTTTCCAGCTTGCGATAGATGAGGGAAAGCTGACGCGAGCGGTCGGTGAAGAAGCGCATCGCCGCCTCTTCGCCCTCGGCCTTGGCGACGCGCGCATATTCGCGGCCCATGCCCTGCAGCATGGTGAGGTCGGCGCCGCCGGAGAAGCCTTCCTTGCCGGAGGTGACGACGGCGCCCTTGATCGCCGCGTCGGCGGCGATCCTATCGACGAGGCCGCTCAGTTCCTCGATCACTTCTGGCGTCAGCACGTTCATCGAACGCTCGGGCATGTCCCAGGTGATCAGCGCGACGCCGTCGGCGTCGGTTTCGAAACGGAAATTCGTGGGGTTCATGACGTTCAGCTCCGTTCGATCAGACGCGTTCGATGATGGTGGCGGTGCCCATGCCGCCGCCGATGCAGAGGGTGACGAGCGCCGTGCTCTTGCCGGTCCGCTCGAGTTCGTCGAGCGCCGTGCCGAGGATCATCGCGCCGGTCGCGCCGAGCGGGTGGCCCATGGCGATCGCGCCGCCGTTGACGTTGACCTTGCTCGGGTCGAGATCGAAAGCTTGCTGGAAGCGCAGCACGACGGAAGCGAACGCCTCGTTGATCTCGAAGAGATCGATGTCGGAGATTTTCATTCCCGAACGCGCGAGCACCTTCTTCGTCACGTCGACCGGGCCGGTCAGCATGATCGCCGGCTCCGAACCGATGTTGGCGAAGGCGCGGATGCGTCCGCGCGGCTTCAGGCCCGCTTTGGCGCCGGCTTGCTTGGAGCCGATCAGCACCGCCGCCGCGCCGTCGACAATCCCCGACGAATTGCCCGCGTGATGGACGTGGTTGATGCGCTCGACCTCCGGGTGCGCCTGCACGGCCACCGCGTCGAAGCCGCCCTGTTCGCCCATCATCACGAACGACGGCTTCAGGCTGGCGAGCGACTGCATGTCGGTCGAGGGCCGCATGTGCTCGTCGCGGTCGAGCAGCGTCAGGCCGTTGATGTCGCGCACGGGGGTGACGGAATTCTTGAAATGCCCGGCCTGCCAAGCCGCGGCGGCGCGCCGCTGCGATTCGACGGCATAGGCGTCGACGTCGTCGCGCGAGAAGCCGTACTTGGTGGCGATGAGGTCGGCCGAGACGCCCTGCGGCATGAAATAGGCGGGGATCGCCAAAGCCGGGTCGACCGGCCACGCGCCGCCCGAGGCGCCGATGCCGACGCGGCTCATCGATTCGACGCCGCCGCCGATCGTCAGCTCATGCTGCCCGGCCATCACCTGCGCCGCAGCGAAATTGACCGAATCGAGGCCCGAGGCGCAGAAGCGGTTGATCTGCACGCCGGGGACCGAGTCGCCGAAGCCCGCCGCCAGCGCGCCCATGCGGGCGATGTCGCCGCCGGCCTCGCCGACCGGATCGACGCAGCCCATCACGACGTCGTCGATCGCGCCGGCGTCGAGATGATTGCGCTCCTTGATCGCCTTCAGCGCGGTCGCGGCGAGATGGAGTGTCGTCGCGGTGTGCAGCGAGCCGTCCGGCTTGCCGCGTCCGCGCGGCGTGCGGACATGATCGTAGATATAGGCTTCGGCCATGTTTTGTCTCCCATGCGGCGTCGCCGCCTTCGGTTCAAGTCTCGTGATCGGGATGCTGGCGACCGCCGACCGTCGCGATCTTTTTTTGCGTCATCCATTCCGCAATCGTCTCGGCCGGCAGCGCGAGGGCGCCGTCGAGCCACGGCACCTTCGTCTCGACGCCGAGCTGGCCCCGCGGCGCGATCGCCGAGGGGTCGTCGAGCGAAGCGATCGTGACGTCGATGTGACCGCCTTGGAGCGGGCGGTAGGTGAGCGGCGTGCCGCAATCCGCGCAGAAGCCGCGCTCGGCAATCGCCGAACTGGCGAAAGCCTTCGGCGCGCCGCGGGTCCACACGAGGCCGCCGAGAGGAATGCCGGCGAAGGCCATGAAGGGCGCGCCGCCGGCCTTCTGGCACATGCGGCAGTGACAGATATTGGCGCTCGTCGGCGCGGCCTCGATGCGGTAGCGCACGGCGCCGCACTGGCAGCCGCCAGTCAGATTGAGGCGCGCTGGGTCGGCAAGCATCGGCTCTTTCCTCCCGGGACGCCCCCGGCGGCGCTTCAGAACGCCGCCGCCGGCAACGCCATCAGCGTTTCGGCGCCGCTCGACAGGCGCGCGAGGCGGGCGCCGGCCTCGGGCAGTACGCGCGCGTTAAAGAACTTGGCGAGCGCGAGCTTGGAGTCAAGCGCTTCGTTGCTGTCGCCGCTCGCTTGCCGCGCCAGCACCGCTTTGGCGATGCGCGCCCACATATACGCGAGGGCGGTCAGGCCGAAGAGATGCATGTAATCGTTCGAGGCCGCGCCGGCGTTGTCGGGGTTCCCCATCGCGTTTTGCATCAGCCACATCGTCGCCTGCTGCAGGTGCCCGAGCGCCGCCTTGACCGGCGCGAGATAGGGCGCGAGCGTCGCGTTTTCCTTGTTCTCCGAGAGAAAGCCGGAAATCTCGCCGAAGAAGGCCGTCACCGCGCGGCCGCCATCCTTGGGCAATTTGCGCCCGACGAGATCGAGCGCCTGGATGCCGTTGGCCCCTTCGTAGATCATGGTGATGCGCGCGTCGCGAACGAACTGCTCCATGCCCCATTCCGCGATATAGCCGTGGCCGCCGAGCACCTGCTGCGCATTGACCGCATTGGCGAAGCCAAGGTCGGTGAACACGCCCTTGATGACCGGAGTGAGCAGGCCGATGCGGTCGTCGGCGGCGCGCTTGGCGGCCGCGTCGGGCGATTCCAGCGCTTCGTCCTCGGAAAGCGCGACCCAGAGCATCAGAGCGCGCGCCGCTTCGTTAAAGGCGCGGATCTCGAGCAGCATGCGCCTGACGTCGGGATGCACGATGAGCGGATCGGCGGGCTTGCTCGGGTCTTTCGCGCCGGTGAGCGAGCGCCCCTGCAGCCGCTCCTTGGCGTATGCGGCGGCGTTCTGATAGGCGACCTCGGACAGGCTGAGGCCCTGCACGGCGACGCCGAGCCGCGCCCCGTTCATCATCACGAACATCGCGTTGAGGCCGCGATTCTCCTCGCCGACGAGCCAGCCCTTGGCGCCGTCGTAGTTGAGCACGCAAGTCGAATTGCCGTGAATGCCCATCTTGTGCTCGATCGAGCCGCAGACCAGTCCATTGCGCTCGCCGAGCGATCCGTCGTCCTTGACCAGGACCTTGGGCACGAGAAAGAGCGAAATGCCCTTGGTTCCGGCCGGCGCGCCTTCGATGCGGGCGAGCACGAGATGGATGATGTTGTCGGCGAGGTCGTGCTCGCCGGAGGAAATGAAGATCTTCTGGCCGGAGATCGCGAAGGAGCCGTCCGCCTGCCGCACGGCGCGCGTCTTGATGAGGCCGAGATCGGTGCCGCATTGCGGCTCGGTCAGGTTCATCGTCCCGGTCCACTCGCCGGTGGTCAACTTTGGCAGATAAGTGCGCTTCAGGGCGTCGTTGCCGTGGACCTGCAGAGCGGCGGTCGCGCCGTTGGTGAGGCCGGGGTACATCGCGAAGGCGAGATTGGCCGAGATCGTGTACTCGCTGAGCGCGACCGCGAGAAAATGCGGCAGGCCCTGGCCGCCGTAGGCGGGATCGCCCGCGAGGCCGACCCAGCCGCCCTCGACATACGCCTTGTAGGCCTCCTTGAAGCCCTTCGGCGTCGCGACCTCGCCGTCGGCGTCGCGCTTGCAGCCTTCCTGATCGCCCGAGCGATTGAGCGGTTGCAGCACTTCCTCGGCGAACTTGCCGCCCTCGCGCAGCACCGCTTCGACGACGTCGATCGGCGCTTCGGCGAAGCGCGGCAGATTGCCGTAGCGATCGAAGTCGAAAACGTCCTTGAGCAAAAACAGCGTGTCGTCGACCGGGGCTTTGTAGCTGGGCATTTCAGGGTCCGCGAGTTATGGAGAGGCGAACTGCGGCAGTCGTCGCAACGGCTGTCGCGGAACATCGTTTATATATGAACCATTGTCGCGCGCGACGCAAGCGGAAATTCAGCAGCCCACGCCCCAGCCGGCTAGGCGCGTCGACGATCGAGCCGTTTGAGCACCGCGTCCGGGTCGGCGTAGGCCTCCTGGAGATCCACGCTCCAATAGCGCAATTCGTCGAGCGGGATGGGGACGCCGGTTACGGCGCAGCGGACGAACGCGCCGGGGCGGATGACGCGAATATCTCCGTCGAGATATTGAACCTGCGCCTCCGCCGCGGCGGGCGAATGTTTTTCCAGTCTGTTCATAACGCTTCTTTCCCGGCGGCGGCGAACCAACCAACCAACCGCTTTGCGCCGCGACGCCGACGACTTTGCCTTACGCCGGCGCGAGCCAAAATTCCAGGGTCGCGGCTAGGCGCGCTTGGCGGCGCGCCTGCGCATTGATACGGTTCGCGCCCGGCTGAAGGCGAGGCGCCTATGATTCCAAGATGTTTGCGACCCTTTATAGCGGTCGCGCTCGCCTCGGCGAGTTCGGCTCTCGCCTGCGATACGGCGCACAGCGAGGGGCAGGTGGAAAAGATCCTGTTCGTCCGTCATGGCGAGAAGCCGGCCCTCGGTCTCGGGCAACTCGATTGCCGCGGCCTCAATCGGGCGCTCGCCCTGCCGAGGGTGATCGCCAAGGCCTATGGCAAGCCGGACGTCATTCTCGCGCCCGATCCCGCGGTGGAGAAGAAGGACGCGGGCGTCGCCTATGATTACGTCCGGCCGCTCGCGACGATCGAGCCGACCGCGATTTTCTTCGGCCTGCCCGTCGACGCCAATATTGGCTTTGCCAACGTCGAGGCGCTGCAGGGCGCGCTGGAAGCGCCCGCCAACCGCAAGGCGCTGATCGTCGTCGCCTGGGAGCACAAGCTCATCGATGTCGTCGTACGAAACCTCCTCGCGGCGCACGGGGGCGGCGGAAGCGCCGCGCCGGCCTGGGCCGACGATGATTTCGACAGCATCGACGTCGTGACGATCGATTGGAGCGGGCCGAAGGAGCAGGCGATTTTCGAGCGCGCCAGTGAAGGGCTCGACGGCCAGAGCGAAGCCTGCCCGTCCTGAACGCCGGCCGGGGTGATCACGCCTCGACGACGCGCCTGAGGTATCGCGCGCCGAGGCTCGTCAGCACGGTGTAGCCGATCGTTCCCGACGCTGCCGCGAATTCGTCGATGCCGATTTCGGCCCCCAGGAATCGCGCGAAATCGCCGGGCCCGGCCGCGTTCTCGGGCAGATCGGTGACGTCCGCGATGCACAGATCCATCGACACGCGCCCGACGAGAGGGCAGCGCCGCCCGGCGACGATCACTTCCGCTCCCGCGCGCTCATCGACCGCGCCCGCGCCGCGCGGCAGGCCGTCGGCGTAGCCGGCGAGCAGGGTCGCAAGGCGCGTAGGTCGATGCGCCGTCCATTGGCTGTTGTAGCCGCAGGTCTCGCCCGCTTCGATCCATCGCGTCTGCTGGATCGCGATGTCGAGCGTGACGACCGGCTTCATCGGGTTGGGCGCGCCGGGGGCCGGATTGCCGCCGTAGAGCGCGTACCCCGGCCGTGCGAGTTCGAAGACGGGCCGCGCCGCCAGGAACATTCCCGAGGAATTGGCGAGCGAGGCGGGAAGCGAGCGAAAGGCGGCGCGCGCCTCTTCGAAGCGGGCGATCTGCACGGCGTTGAGCGGGTCGCCGGACACTTCGGACGAGACGAAATGGCTCATCAGCAGATCGGCGCCGCAAGTCCCGCCGCAACGCGCCGTCGCAGTGCGCAAGTCGTCGAGAGAATCGAAGCCGAGGCGGTTCATGCCGGTGTCGAGATGCAGCGCCGAGGGCGGCGGCGCTGTCTGCGTCGCGGCGAAAGCCGCCCAGCGCGCGAACTCCTTGGCGCTGCCGATCGCCGGCGCGAGCCGCTGCGCCGCGTAGTCGGCTTGCGGGTCGGCGCCGCTCTGCAGGCCGTTCAGCACATAGAGCCGGGCGTCCGCTTGCGGCAGCGCGGCGCGCGCTCGGCGCCCTTCGTCGAGATGCGCGACGAAGAACGTGCGGCACCCCGCCGCATAGAGCGCCGGCGCGACGAGCTCGATGCCGAGACCGTAACCGTTCGCCTTGATGACCGCTGCGCATCGACCGGGCGCGGCGCGCCGCGCCAGGGCGCGCCAATTGTCGGCAAGCGCTGCGAGGTCGATGGCGAGAACCCCGGGGGCGCCCGAAGGAGACGAAGCGCTCATGCGTCGTGCAGCCCGGTCGGCAGGCCGTCGATCGAAACGCGGTTCTTGCGCTTCTGATATTCGGCGACGCCCTCTTCGCCCTTGGCGACCCAATTGTCGGTCAAGGTCGAGCGCTCCCGCTCCAGCGTCATCAGCGGCACACCGAAGCCGCAGGCGGTCTGCACCGAATCGATCTCGACGACGACGACCTGCCGGGCGCCCGGGAGCGCGTCGAAACGGCCGGCGTGTTCGCGCCAGAGCTCGCTGCCCGGCGCGCCGCAGCGCGCGCGGCCGAAGAGACGCAGAATCAGCGGATTGCGGGTGAACGAGCAGAACATGATCGTCGCCCGGCCGCCGGCCAGCGCGTGCGCGGCGGTCTCGGCGCCGGACCCCGTGAGGTCGAGATAGGCGCACAGCCTCGGGCCGAGCACGCGAAATGTGTCGAGCCCTTTGGGCGACAGATTGACCCGGCCCTCCGCCGTCGCGCTGGCGATGAAGAACATCGGCTGCGCCTCGATGAAGGCGATGAGCTTTTCGTCGAGCGCTTCATGAAATTTGGACATCGATCGACCCCGGAACGCCGCCGCGCCGGTTTGCCCGGTCGGCGCGCATTTGCTAAAGGCTGCTTCCGAACCCTCTTTATCAGGCCAGCGGAATCCTCGCGATGGACAAATTCACGACATTGACCGGCGTCGCCGCGCCGATCGAGATCGACAATGTCGACACCGACATGATCATCCCCAAGCAATATCTGAAGACGATCAAGCGCACGGGTCTCGGCGCCGGCCTGTTCGCCGAAATGCGCTACAAGGACGACGGCTCGCCCAATCCCGACTTCGTGCTCAACAAGCCCGCCTACGCGACGGCCAAGATTCTGGTCGCCGGCGATAATTTCGGCTGCGGCTCGTCGCGCGAGCATGCGCCCTGGGCGCTGCTCGATTACGGCATCCGCTGCGTCATCTCGACCGCCTTCGCGGATATTTTCTACAACAATTGCTTCAAGAACGGCATTCTGCCGGTCAAGGTCTCTCCGGAAGACCTCGAGAAATTGATGGACGACGCGCAGCGCGGCGCCAATGCGACGCTGACCGTCGATCTCGCGGCGCAGGAAATTCGCGGGCCCGACGGGGGCGTCGTCAAGTTCGAACTCGACGCCTTCCGCAAGCATTGCCTCATGGAAGGGCTCGACGACATCGGCCTGACGATGGTCGAAGCTCCCGCCATCGCCGCCCACGAGAAGAAGGCCGCCGCCGCGCATCCGTGGCTGTGAGGGCGCCGCATTTCGCGGCGCCAAGCATCGTGCCCGGCGACAAGGGCGGGCACGGATCTCCTCCTGAACCGAATCGCGCCAGAAGTCATCTCGAGCCTTCCAGAGACCCGGTCATGACGGATGCGGCCCAACGTCGTCTGCCTGCGGAAATCCCGGCGGACGCCGATCGTTGGAACTGGGGCGCGTTCCTGCTGACCTGGATATGGGGCATCGGCAACAGCACCTTTATTTCGCTGCTCGTCTTCGTTCCCTTTTTCGGCATCTTGATCATGCCTTTCGTGCTTGGCGCGAAGGGAAGCGCATGGGCGTGGCGCAATCGGCGATGGGACAGCGTCGAGCATTTCAAGCGCGTGCAGCGGTCATGGTCGATCTGGGGCGCCGCCGTCTGGATTGGTCTGATAGCTTTGTTCTGCGCGATGTTCGGTGGGATATTTTACAGCCTCGGCCATTCCGAAGCGTACAAACTCGGCGTCGCGAGGCTTCAGGCCAGCGTCGAGGTCGCCCGGGTTCTGGGGACCCCGATCGCCACCGGCTCACCGACGGGCCAAATCAGCTTCACCAACGAATCGGGGAGCGCGAGCCTCACGTTTTCGGCAACCGGCCCGAAAGGGTCGGGCCTTGTGATGCTGCGGGCGATCAAGAAGTCCGGCGTCTGGTCGATCCAAAAGCTGATGCTAAAGATCGACGGGCGCGACGACGTCATCGACGTCGTCAGCCCCACTTCGGCGCTGCTTGATCGGGCCGCGGCGCCCGCGGCGGAATGGCTCGGGATGGCGGCATGAAACAATCGCTCGTCGCGTTTTCGATTTTGATTGCGCTCAGCGCCCCCGCTCGCGCCGACTTCTCCTCCTGCGTCGCCGCGCTGCGTTCCGACGCCTCGGCCAAGGGGGTCTCGGCGGCGACGCTGGACGCCGCGTTCCGCAGCTTGCAGCCGGACATGAAGGTGCTGGACTTCGAGTCGAGCCAGCCCGAATTCAAGACGCCGATCTGGGACTACCTCGCCGCCCTCGTCGATGACGAGCGCGTCGCCGACGGCAAGGCGGCGATGGCCAAGAACGCGGGAGCGCTCGCCGAGGCCGAGCGCCGCTTCGGCGTCGACCGGCATGTCCTCGCCGCGATCTGGGGCGTCGAATCGAACTTCGGCGGCGACATGGGCAAGCGCCCCTTGGTGCAATCGCTGGCGACGCTCGCCTGCTTCAGCCCGCAGCGACCGGCCTATTTTCGCAGCGAACTGATGGCCACGCTGAAGATCGCCGATCGCGGCGATGTGCCGCTCGATCGGCTGACCGGCTCGTGGGCGGGCGCCTTCGGGCAGACGCAGTTCATGCCCTCGACCTTCCTGCGCCTTGCGGTCGATCTCGACGGTTCCGGACGCGACATCGTCGATTCGCCTGGCGCGGCGCTCGGCTCGACCGCCAATTATCTCGCCAAATCGGGCTGGGAATCGGGCGAGCCGTGGGGCTTCGAGGTGAAATTGCCGGAGGGCTACTCCGGCCCCTCGGGCCGCAAGAACAAGCAGCCGATGTCGGCCTGGGCGGCGCGCGGCATCCGCCGCGTCGACGGACGGCCGCTCGGCGACGGACGGGCTGGCCTGTTGCTCCCCGCCGGAGCCGATGGGCCGGCCTTCCTCGTCACGCATAATTTCGATGTGATCTACAGCTACAACGCGGCCGAATCCTACACGTTGGCGATTGCGATCCTCGCGCAAAGGCTGGCGGGCGGTCCGGACATCGTCACGCCCTGGCCGACCGACGACCCGGGGCTGTCGCGCGCCGGACGCCGCGAATTGCAGCGGCTGCTGATCAAGCACGGCTACGACGTCGGCGAACCTGACGGCGCGATCGGCGCCAAGACCAAGGCGGCGATCGCCGATTTCGAGGGCAAGAACGGGCTGACGGTGGACGGACGGGCGGCGACGAAGGTGCTGGAGGCGTTGAGAAGGTAAGGGGTTCCACGAGGTCCACGACGCTCTCTGCCAATTTGCCGCTGTTGGCCCGGTTCTCGCGGCGCTGATTCGCCCGTTGGGGGCTGCCTGCGCGATGGCAGAGCGGTCAATTCCGTGGTATGACAAATTATCATATCGGAGACCAGTCGTGCCCAGTGTGAAGGTGGCGATAACGCTCGAGGAGGAAACCCTGCGCCAAGTCGACAATTTGGTCGCGCGGCGCGTGTTTCCCAATCGCAGCCGCGCCATTCAAACCGCGTTGCGCGAGAAGATCGATCGCCTCGAAGGCGGTCGTTTGGCCGCGGAGTGCGCGAAGCTCGATCCCATGTTCGAGCAATCCTTGGCTGAAGAGGGCCTCGGGGCGGACGCGGCGTCATGGCCGGAATTCTGAGGGGCGAGATTCGGTGGGCGGACCTCAATCCAGTGCGTGGGCATGAGCAGGCCGGTCACCGGCCTGTCCTGGTTCTCAGCCACGACATCTTCAACGCTCGATCGGGGACGGTGATCGCGGTCGCCTTGACGAGCCAACCTCAGAAAGCCGGCTTTCCTCTGACCCTGGAGCTCAAATTGGCCGGGCTCGGCAAGCCAGCTTGGGCGAAGATCAGCCAGATTCGGACCCTCTCGGTGGAACGGATCGGCAAGCGAATGACGCGAATCTCGTCGCCCGAGGTCGCCAAAGTCATCGAGGGTCTGAACGAGATTTTGGGCGAGTGATGCCCGGCAGCCCCGATGCTCCGCTCGGCTTCGCGTACGGAAAAGAGATTTGACATCCCGGATTCAGCGTTTAAGCGACCTTTCCGCGAACTCTCCTCCGCCGACCCCACAGGACCACATGTCTTCAACGCCTACCGCCACTGCCGACGCCAAGGTTCCGCCGATCATGGTCAGCGGACCGCCGGCGCGTGAGGAGGAGAGGCGTGTCAGCCTGCTCGTTCTCTGCCTGCTGGCGCTGGGGATCGGAATTCTGACGGGCGTCGGCGCGGTCGGGCTGCGATTGCTGATCGGGTTTTTTCACAACGTGCTCTACAACGGGACGTTCTCGATCTGGTATGACGCCAACGTCACCGAGGCGCCGAGCCGATTCGGCGACTTCCTCATTCTCGCGCCGGTCCTCGGCGGCGTGATCGTCGTGTTTCTGGTGGAGCGCTTCGCCCCCGAGGCCAAGGGCCACGGCGTTCCCGAGGTGATGGACGCGGTCTTCTACAAAGGCGGCAACATCCGCGGCCTGGTCGCCGTCATCAAGTCGCTGGCGTCGGCGCTGTCGATCGGCAGCGGCGCGGCGGTCGGCCGCGAGGGCCCGATCATTCAGATCGGCGCCGCGCTGGGTTCGGCGTTCTCGCAGGCCATCCGGCTCTCGAGTTGGCAAAAGATCACGCTCCTGTCGGCCGGCGCCGGCGCCGGCATCGCCGCGACCTTCAACACGCCGCTCGGCGGCGTGCTGTTCGCGCTGGAGATTCTGCTGCCCGAGGTCTCGAACCGGACCTTTCTTCCGGTCGTCATCGCGACCGGCGCCGCCACGACCGTCGGCAGGCGACTGATCGGGCCCGATCCCGCGTTTTTCGTCCCCGAGATTCAATTTTCGCTCGCGAAGTCGTTCCAGGTCGAAGACGCGGTCGCCTTCGTGCTTCTCGGCGTCATCTGCGGAATCGCCTCCTGGGCGTTCATTCGTCTGCTCGTCATCATGGAGGACGGTTTTCCCAAGCTGCCCGGCAACGTCTATACGCAAAACATCATCGGCATGGCTGTGGTCGGCGCGATGATGGTCGGTCTGACGCACGTTTTTGGCCATTCCTACGTCGACGGCGTCGGCTACAGCGTGATCCAATCGATCCTCACCAAGAGCATGACCGCGGTGGGCCTGCTGATTCTGCTTTTCGCGCTCAAGCTGGTCGCCACGACGGTCAGCCTCGGCTGCGGCGCCTCGGGCGGCATCTTCTCGCCCTCGCTCTATTTCGGCGCGACGCTCGGCGGGGCTTTCGCTGCGCTAGCCGGCATGGTTCTTCCCCACACCGGCCTGACTATCCCCTCGGCTGCGATCGTCGGCATGGCGGCGATGGTCGGCGCGGGAACCGGCGGCGTCATGACGGCGATCGTCATGATCTTCGAAATGACGCGCGATTACGCGATCATCGTGCCCGTCATCGTCGCGGTGGCGGTTGCGGCAGGGGTCCGGCGCGCGCTGATCAGCGAGACGATCTACACGGTCAAACTGCGCCATCGCGGCCACCGCATCCCCAAGGAGCGGCACATCAACCTCTATCTCGTCAAGCAGGCGCAGGACATCATGGAGCGGCGCTTCATCCTGGCCAAGGCGGGAACGTCGCTGAAGGAGGCGCTCGGCACGGAAGACACGAGCGACCTGCCGGCCATGGTCGTCGAACGCGAGGGACGGATCGTCGGCCTCATCCATCCGCGATCCGGCCTCTGGATGGAATCCAGAATCCACCCTGAAATGCTGGTGGACAAGTTCGTCGAACCCCAAGTCGTCGTTTGTCGCGACACCGATCTTCTCAGCTTGGTGTTCGCGCGAATGAAGCGCCATCGCTCCGGCGCCGCCATCGTCTTCACCGGCGAGGATCGTCCGCGAGCGCGCGACATCGTCGGCGTCATCACCAAGCGGGCGGTCGCGGACACGGTCATCAACAGCTACGACGATTGAGCGTCCCGCGACGATCCGCCGCCACGGCGACGAGTCCTATCATCCATCTCGTCATTCCCGCTTTCGCGGGAATGACACAGGCTGGAATATCGCGGCCGTGGTGGACCGGCGCCCGGCCATCGCGACCGATGCTTTCCGAAATTTAGAAGTTGTGCTAACCTATCGCTTCGTCGCGTCGCAGTCGTCGCCCCAAATCGGCAGACCGCAGAAATTTGACAAGCAGGCGTTCCGGCCCTTGACACGCTGTATAACCGCTTGATATCGCAGGGAAGTCTCGGGGAAATGTCAAGGAATCACTTGACGGCGCTTGACAAAACTTGACGTCGCTTGACAAAACTTGACGTCGCTTGACAAAACTTGACAATCCTTGACGAGGAATTTGGTCGCCAAGGCGGAGCAGGTTGCCGCGCGCCCGCGCCGCCCCGCCATTGCCGCGCCTGCCCTCTCCCCGTTACAGTCGGGCCACAAATAAGAGGGAGGTCGCCGGCATGATCCGCACCGTGGAAACGAAACCCTACGCCGACCAGAAGCCCGGCACCTCGGGTCTGCGCAAGAAGGTGCCGGTTTTCCAGCAGCCGCACTACGTCGAGAATTTCGTCCAGTCGATCTTCGATTCGCTCGACGGCTTCTCGGGCAAGACGCTCGTCGTCGGCGGCGACGGGCGCTATTACAATCGCGAGGCGATCCAGTCGGTGATTCGTATCGCCGTCGCCAATGGCTTCGGCCGCATCGCCATCGGCAAGGGCGGCATTCTGTCGACCCCGGCGGTCTCCGCGCTGATCCGCTCGATCGGCGCCTATGGCGGCATCATCTTGTCGGCGAGCCATAATCCCGGCGGCCCCGAGGGCGACTTCGGCATCAAATACAACGTCGGCAACGGGGGGCCCGCGCCGGAGAAGATCACCGACGCGATCTTCGCCTGCACGAAATCCATCACGGCCTATAAGACCGTCGACTCGCCCGACGTCGATCTCGACGCGCTCGGCGAGACCCGGATCGAGGGCGCGACCGTCGAGATCGTCGACCCCGTCGCCAACTACGCCGCGCTGATGAAGTCGCTGTTCGATTTCGACGCGATCCGCGCGCACTTCGCCTCCGGCTTCCGTATGCGCTTCGATGCGATGCACGCGGTGACCGGCCCCTACGCTCACGCCATCCTCGAGGGCGAACTGGGCGCCGGCGCCGGCACGGTGGTCAACGGGACGCCGCTGCCCGATTTCGGCGGCCATCATCCCGATCCCAACCTCACCTACGCGAGGGATCTCTACGACCTCCTGATGTCGCCGCAGGCGCCCGACTTCGGCGCCGCCTCGGACGGCGATGGCGATCGCAATCTCATCATCGGGCGCGGCATTTTCATCACGCCGTCCGATTCGCTCGCCATGCTCGCCGCCAACGCGCATCTCGCGCCCGGCTATGCCGCGGGCCTCAAGGGGATCGCGCGCTCGATGCCGACCAGCGCCGCGGCGGACCGGGTCGCCGCCAAAATGGGGATCGGCGCCTATGAGACGCCGACCGGCTGGAAGTTCTTCGGCAACCTGCTCGACGCGGGGCTGGCGACGATCTGCGGCGAGGAGAGCGCCGGCACCGGCTCGAACCACGTGCGCGAGAAAGACGGGCTTTGGGCGGTGTTGCTGTGGCTCAACATTCTCGCCCGGCGCCGCATTGCCGTCGCCGATCTGGCGCGCGAGCATTGGGCGACCTACGGGCGCAACTACTACACGCGGCACGATTTCGACGAAGTCGACCTCGGCGCGGCCAATGGCCTGATGGCCGCGCTTCGCGCCGAATTGACGAGCCTGCCCGGCCGGAAATTCGGCGCGCTGACGGTCGAGGCGGCGGACGACTTTTCCTATCACGATCCCGTCGACGGCTCGCTGACCACCGGGCAGGGCGTGCGCGTGATGTTTGGGGGCGGCTCGCGCATCGTCTACCGGCTCTCGGGTACCGGGACGGTCGGCGCCACCTTGCGCGTCTATATCGAACGCTACGAACCGCCGACCGGCGACCTGGGTCAAGACGCGCAAGTCGCGCTCGCCGACCTGATCGCGCTGTCGCGCTCGCTGGCGGGGATCGAAGCGCGGACGGGGCGAAAAGAGCCGAGCGTCGTGACTTGAGAGAGTTGGACGCAACCGCGTTTTGCAACGGGCGACGAGAGCGCTTGGGAGGTGGAAGGAGCCCGCAACTCGTCTTGTTGACGGAAATGCATTCCGTGTGTATTTATACTTATGAATAGCCGCGAGCTTATTCGCATTCTCGAAGCCGACGGCTGGCGGAAGGTCGCTCAGAGAGGCAGTCACGTCCAATTCAAGCATCCAAACAAACCGGGTCGAGTTACGCTCCCCCATCCGAACAGAGACTTTCCCGCAGGCACGCTTCGCAGCATCGAAAAGCAAGCCGGATTGAAGTTGGGTTAGCCGCCATGCGCCAATATATTGCCCTGATTTACAAAGAGCCCGACAGTCAGTTCGGCGTTTCGTTTCCCGATTTGCCGGGCTGCGTGACCGCCGGCGCCACGCTGGACGAGGCGCGCGACATGGCCGCCGAGGCCCTCGCGCTCCATCTCGACGGGCTTGCAGAGGACGACGAGCCGATCCCTGAGTCCTCGACGCTCGAAGCCGTCATGGCGGATCCCGCCAACCGCGACGGCGTCGCGATCCTTGTCGCCGCCCCGGCGCGCGCGGCCAAGGCCGTGCGGATCAACATCACACTGCCCGAGGATGTCCTGCAAGCGATCGACCGCCACGCCGAAGCTAACGGGCTCAGCCGTTCCGGCTTTCTTGCCGTCGCGGCCAGGAAAGCGCTGGCAGCATAGAGGCTCGGCGCTGCCGTTTCTCGCCGAGCCGTCAACCTTGCACACCCGATCGCGCCGACCGTCGAGTGCGATTTCGAGAGCGGCGACAATGGGCCTGGGTAGGTTCTCCAACTTCGTCGACGGCGTGCTCGGCGACAACGATTGATTGAGGGCTGTCGCGCTGGCGCTCCTGGGCGCGCATGTGGCCGCGCTGATCGCGGCGGGTGGTGCGCGCGATCCTCGCGCTCAATCTTGCTCTGGCCCTCGCAGTCGTCCTCGTGCCGACGTTAAGATCGACCGGCTGATCTGATCCCCGCGGCTCCGGCCGCCATTTGGCCGAATTGGCAAATCGGCTTATGTCGGGGCCGTGACATGCGGCGCGGCGGCCGCGCGTGGGAGAATTGGCCTCATGAAACTGCCGAGCGAGCTTGGCCCCATACACTTCGTCGGCATCGGCGGGATCGGCATGTCCGGCATCGCCGAGGTGCTGATCAATCTCGGCTACAAGGTCCAGGGTTCCGACGCGAGCGACAGCGCCAACGTCAAGCGCCTGCGCGACAAGGGCGCCAACGTATTCGTCGGCCACGACGCGGAGCACCTCGGCGAGGCGGCCGTCGTCGTCGTCTCGACCGCGATCAAGCGCGACAATCCCGAACTCACGGCGGCGCGGTCGCGGCGCATCCCGGTGGTCCGCCGCGCCGAAATGCTGGCCGAACTGATGCGCCTGAAACAGTGCGTCGCCATCGCCGGCACGCACGGCAAGACGACGACGACCTCGCTGGTGGCGACGCTGCTCGACGCAGCGGGCCTCGATCCCACGGTCATCAATGGCGGCATCATCAATGCCTACGGCACGAACGCGCGGCGCGGCGCCGGCGAGTGGATGGTGGTCGAGGCCGACGAAAGCGACGGCACGTTCCTCAAATTGCCCGCCGACGTCGCGATCGTCACCAACATCGATCCCGAGCATCTGGATCACTTCAAGACCTTCGAGGCGATCAAGGACGCGTTCCTCACCTTTGTCGAAAATCTGCCGTTCTACGGCTTTGCGGTGATGTGCCTCGATCATCCGACCGTGCAGGAACTGGTCGGGCGGATCGAAGATCGCCGCGTCATCACCTACGGCGAAAATCCGCAAGCCGACGTCCGTCTGCTCGACGTCGAACTCTCGGGCGGCGTTACGCGCTTCAACGTCCTGGTCCGCGACCGCAAAAGCGGGCAGGCGACCTACATCGACGAACTCGCTCTACCGATGCCCGGTCGCCACAACGCGCTCAACGCCACCGCGGCGATCGCCGTGGCGCACGAGCTGAAGGCGCCGATCGCGACGATTCGCAAGGCGATCGCCTCGTTCGGCGGCGTCAAGCGCCGCTTCACCCGCATCGGCGATTGGAATGGCGCCGCGATCTTCGACGACTACGGCCACCATCCCGTCGAGATCGCCGCGGTGCTGGGCGCCGCGCGCGCGGCGAGCAAGGGCCAAGTGATCGCCATCGTGCAGCCGCATCGGTACACACGCCTGCAATCCTTGTTCGATTCCTTCGCTCTCTGCTTCAACGACGCCGACACGGTGATCGTCGCCGATGTCTATCCCGCAGGGGAGGCGCCGATCGAGGGCGTCGACAAGGAGGCGCTCGCCGCGGCGATCAACGCCCATGGCCACCGCCACGCCGTCGCGCTGCCCGCGCCCGACAAGCTCGCTCCGATGGTCCATGAGATCGCCAAGCCCGGCGACTACGTCGTCTTGCTCGGCGCCGGCAACATCACGCAATGGGCCTATACGCTGCCGGGAGAATTGGCGGCGCTGGATGGGTGAGCCGTCTCATGCCCGCGCGGCGCGCACCCCTTCCCCCACTAGCGGGGAAGGAGGGCGCACGGTTTGCTCGATCGGCGGCGACTGGTCATGACAGCGCTTAATCTCGTTGCCGATCTTGCGTCCCTCCTCCCCGATCTTCGCGGTCGCATGACCGCCGATGCGCCGCTCGCGCCATTCACCTGGTTTCGCGTCGGCGGGCCGGCCGAGGTTCTCTATTCGCCGGCCGACGAGGCCGACCTCGCCTATTTCCTGAAGAACCTGCCGCGCGAGCTTCCCGTCACGGTCATCGGCGTCGGCTCCAATCTCATCGTGCGCGATGGCGGAATTCGCGGCGTCGTGATCCGGCTGGGCGGCAAGGCGTTCGGCGCGATCGAGACGACGCCCGGTTTCCAGGTGATCGCCGGCGCGGCGGCGCTGGACGCGCAAGTCGCGCGCGCCGCAGCCGAAGCGGGGATCGACGGGCTCGCCTTTTTGCGCGGCGTGCCCGGCTCGATCGGCGGTGCGCTACGTATGAACGCGGGCGCGCACGGCGGGGAGACGCGCGACTGCCTGGTCGAGGCGCACGGGATCGACCGCGCCGGCGCCGTTCGCGTCTTCACCCATGCGCAGATGGGCTTCAGCTATCGCCACAGTGAGGCGCCTGAGGACGTGATCTTCACGCGCGCAGTGTTTCAGGGACGCGGCGGCGAGCCGGACGCGATCAGGGCCGAGATGGAACGCATCACCGCTGCGCGGGAGGCCTCGCAGCCGATCCGCGAAAAAACCGGCGGCTCGACGTTCAAGAATCCGCCTGGTCATAAAGCCTGGCAACTCATCGACGCCGCCGGCTGCCGGGGGCTAGCCGTCGGGGACGCCCAGGTTTCGACGATGCATTGCAACTTCCTGATCAACCGCGGCGCCGCTGTAGCCGTCGATATCGAGGCCCTCGGCGAGGAGGTGCGGCGACGGGTGAAGGAGGCGAGCGGGGTGGAGTTGGAGTGGGAGATCAAGCGGGTGGGGGTGGCGGGGTAGCATACAATGCGCGCGAAGCGGCGGCGTCGCCAATCGGCAGGCGGTCGACAACCGCCGCCGCGCGCGCCCTTATCCCCAGGCCGACTTATTTTTCGAGCCGCCGGCCGAAGAAGGCCGCGATCTCTCCGAACACTTCAGCGGTCTCCGGCGCGGTGTCGTCGAAGAGATAGTGCGCGTGAGCCTGGCCCTCGTAGACGTTCAGGTCGGCTTCAACGCCCGCCTGGCGCAACTTACGATGCACCCGGACGGTATTGCTGAGAAGGAGGTCGCGCGTTCCGCTCGTCAGGATCGTCGGCGGAAACCCACGCAAGTCCGCGTAGATCGGTGACAAAAGCGGATCGGCGAGATCGTGGCCATTGGCGTAGAACTCCGCCGCCGCGTTGCAGAAACCGGTGTCGGAAACCAGCACATTGTCCAACATCCCATTGGTATGGAATGTGTCGCCGGTCCCGGTCGTATCCGCCATTGGCGTACCCGGCGCAATGGCGGCGGGCAGCGGGGTCCCTACCGCTTTGGCTCTCAAGACCAAGGCGAGCGTCAACGCGCCGCCCGCCGAGGTGCCGAAGACGGCCATTTTCCTCGGATCGGTGGTCTCCAACGCGGCCTTCCAAACGGTCAAGGCGTCGTCGAGAGCAGCCGGGAAAAACGCTTCCGGCGGCATCCGATAATCGACCGAGATCACTTTGAACCGACCGAACCCGGCCATGAGAATCGCTTCGGACAGCCCGGCTTCGCCGGGACTCATGACGTAGCAGCCACCATGCAAATGGATGAGCAAACGATCTCTGTTTTCTGGAGCGATCTCTTCAGGAGTGACGACAAAGGCGCGGACGCCGTTTATCGTCGCCTTCTCAAACGTAACGCGCCGCCGCTCGCAAATTCCCGGCAGGCTCGCGATCGAGGCGGCCGCGGCGGCGTTGACGACCGATCTCCACTCCTCGTTCGTCTTCGGGCGAAGCCGCCACGTCGGGCGCGGCGGCGCCCCGATTATCCTCTGCATCTCTGGGCTTACGGTTGCAGGCACGGGCACGAAGCGAGCCGGGAGTTCCAAGCCGGTCGAGCGTGAATTCATGCGGATCTCCTACCGAGTTCGCTGACGCTCACGCCGGCGCGCGGTTCGCCCGCAATCGCTTGCGCAGGACGCCAAATGAAATCAGCCGTCGCTCGTCCTCGTCCCACAGCGCGTAGTTCACACAGCGCAGGCTCTGCCACAACGTCACCCGGCTGATCTTGCCGAGCTCCGGATGGTCGCGCAGCACCTCGCGCAGACGGTAGAAGGGAATGCGACTGGAGAGATGATGGACGTGATGCACGCCGATATTGGCGCTGAACCAGCGAAGCACGATCGGCAGGTCGTAATGCGACGAACCGTGCAACGCCGCCTCGGGCAAGTTCCAGTCCGCCTCGTGCGCCCAGTGCGTGGTCTCGAATTGATGCTGCACATAGAACAGCCAGACGCCGATCGTGGCGGCGAGCATGAAAATGGGGCCGTGGATCATCAGGAAAGCGCGCGGACCGATGAGCCACATCAGCAGCGCGACGACGGCGGCGATCGCCGCGTTGGTCGACATGGTGGAAAGCCAAGGCTTCCAGCCGGCGCCGCGCATGAGGCCGAGCGGGGCGCGATATTGCAGGAGGAAGATGTAGGCGGGCCCGAGGCCGAACATGACCAGTGGATGACGATAGAGGCGATAGCCGAGGCGTTTGCGCCAATTCAGGCTCAGATATTCCCGAACCGTCAGCGTTTCGATGTCGCCGAGGCCGCGGCGGTCGAGGTTGCCGGCCGTCGCGTGATGGGCGGCGTGGGTGCGCTTCCAGTAGTCGTAAGGCGTCAAAGTGACGACGCCGAACACGCGTCCGACCCAATCGTTGAGCGCCCGGTGGCGAAAGAACGACCCGTGACCGCAATCGTGCTGGATGAGAAAGAGCCGCACCAGGAATCCCGCCGCCGGCAACGCCAAGAGGAGACTCAGCCAGTAACTGACGTGCATCAGCGCCCACATTGCCGCCCATAAGCCGGCTAGGGGTCCGAAAGTGACGATGATCTCGGTCAGGCTCCACACGAGTTTCGGATCACGGTAGCGCGCTAGAAATCCGGGCAGGCGCTGGGGTTCCGGCAAGGCGGGCGGCGGAGGGGAGGAGGGAAGCGTGCTGTGGGTCATTGGCGCCCCCTCTTATCCCGAGCTTTACGGCATTTGGGTGACGCAGTCCTTTGCCATGAAACGTCCGCGGCCGATAGCGCCACGGTGGCGCGGAGCATCGAAATCGGCGCGCGGTTCAAATTTCTCTTCCCGCGCCTGAGGTTAAGGCCCCATTAACGCCCTAGCCTTAATTCTAACTTAACCTGCGTCCGTCTCGCGCAGGCCTTGGAGGGGCGATGAAACACGTTGCGGTGCTGATGGGCGGCTGGTCTGCCGAACGCCCGGTATCGCTCAATTCCGGACGCGGCTGCGCCGACGCGCTCGAGGCCAAGGGCTATCGCGTGACGCGCGTCGACGTCGACCGCGACATCTCCGCCACGCTCGCCAAGTTGAAGCCCGACGTCGCCTTCAATGCGCTGCACGGGCTTGTCGGCGAGGACGGCACGATTCAGGGCGTGCTCGAAATCCTGCGCATCCCCTACACGCATTCCGGCGTGTTGGCGTCGGCTCTGGCGATGCAGAAGGACCTCGCGAAGGTCGTGCTGCAGGCGGCCGGCGTTCCGGTCGCCCATGGCCTCACGGTCGATCGGCATGAGGCGGCGCGCCGCCACGTGCTCGAGCCTCCTTATGTGCTGAAGCCGGTCAACGAGGGCTCGTCCTTCGGCGTCGTGATCGTCAAGCAGAATCGCGCCCATCCGCCCCAGGAGGTCGGCCGCGAGGATTGGCCTTATGGCGACCGCCTGCTCGCCGAACGCTTCATCGACGGCAAGGAACTGACCTGTGCGGTCATGGGTGAGCGCGTGCTCGACATCATCGAAGTCCAGCCGGTCTCGGAAGCCTTCTATGGTTATGACGCAAAATACGCCAAGGGCGGCTCCGTTCATGTTCTTCCCGCGAAAATTAAACCGAAAATTTACCATGAAGTCCAAGAGTTGACTTTGCGCGCCCATCGCGCGCTGGGCTGTCGCGGCGTCAGCCGGGCGGATTTTCGGTGGGACGAGTTGAAGGGGGAATCCGGGGAACTGGTTTGCTTGGAGGTGAACACGCAACCGGGAATGACGGAGACCTCGTTGGTGCCGGAGATGGCGGCTTACGCCGGCCTTTCCTTTGGCGAGTTGGTGGAATGGATGGTGGAGGACGCTTCGTGCGATCGCTGAGCGAAACGTTCGGGTTACGACCCGCGCCGCAGCCGGCGTTTGCGCTCGCGCGCGCACCCGATGCTCCGGTGCGCGTCCTCTTGCGGGGGGAGCGGACCGCGCGCGGTTTGAAGCGTTGGGCTCCGCGCTTCGATCGGCCGGCGCCGCGCGGCTTGGGCTTGGCTCTGACGGTCAGCGTGCTTCTGGGAGCGACGGCCCTGGGGGTGACGCGCGGCGGGCAATATCAGGCGTTCGTCGTTCAAGAGGGCGGAATCGGCGACGTCGTCGCTCGCGCCCTTGGATTTGGCATCAGAGTGGTGACGATCTCGGGGGAGGCGCAACTCTCCGAAACGGAGATCCTTGCCCTCGCCGGCATCAGTCCGAAAAATTCGCTGCCGTTCTTCGACGCCGCGCAGGCGCGCAAGAACCTCGAGGCGCTGCCACTGATCAAGCAGGCGAGCGTGCGAAAGCTCTATCCTGATCGCATTGTCATCGAGATCGTCGAGCGTACGCCGGTGGCCCTTTGGCAAAAGGACGGCGACGTCAAGACGATCGCCGCGGATGGAGCGGTCATCGACGAAATGCGAGATCAGCGCTTCGCGGCGCTCCCTTTCGTCGTCGGAGACGGCGCAAACGAACGGCTGGCGGAATTCACGGCGCTGCTCGACGCTTCGGCGGAGTTGCGGCCGAAGATCGTCGCCGGCGTCCTGATCGGCGAGCGGCGTTGGAATCTCAAAATGAAATCGGGGATCGAGGTCAAACTGCCCGAGCGTGATCCCCTCTCGGCGATGGCGACGCTCGTCTCCCTCCAGCGCCAGTCGCGGATCCTCGATCGCGACATCCTTTCGCTGGACCTGCGCGTCGACGGCAAGGCTTTTGCCCGGCTCTCCGAGGATGCGGCGGCGGCCCGCATCAACGCGGCGGCGCACGCGAAGAAGGCCGCCCCGTTATGACCTTCAAACCCCTGACGCCGCGGATGCGGCAAATTCCATCGCGTAAGAGCGCCGTGCTTTCAGTGCTCGACGTCGGCGCTTCGAAGGTAGTGAGCCTGATTGCGCGGCTGACGCCGATGGAGCGCTCCGACGCGCTGCGCGAGCGCACGCACCGCTGCAAGGTCCTGGGCATCGGTCACCAGCGCTCGCGCGGCGTCAAGGCCGGCGCCGTCGTCGATCTGGACGCCGCGGAAAGCGCGATTCGCCTCGCCGTCGACGCCGCCGAACGGATGGCGGGCGTCGAGGTCGACAGCGTCGTCGTCAACATGTCCGGCGGACGTCTATCCTCGCGACTTTACGACGCCAAGGTGGCGTTGCGCGGCAAAGCGGTGGGCGAGCACGATATCCATCGGGTCCTCGAAGCGGCCTCCGCGGCGGGCGCGCGCGCCGGCCGCTCGGTTCTTCACGCTGTGCCGACGGGATTCTGGCTCGATGCCACGCGAGGCGTTCGCGATCCGAAGGGCATGATCGGCGACGAACTCGGCGCCGAAATGCACGTCGCATCGTGCGATGCCGCCGCGGCGCGCAATCTCATGCTCGCGGTCGAACGTTGCCATCTGCGCGTCGCCGCGATGGTCGCCACCCCCTACGCGGCAGGGCTCTCGACCCTGGTCGACGACGAAGTCGAGATGGGCGCGGCGCTGATCGACTTCGGCGGCGGCTCGACGACGGTCGGCGTTTTCGTCGGCGGGCGGCTCGTTCACGTCGACTCCGTCGCCGTCGGCGGCAATCACGTCACGATGGACGTCGCGCGCGGCCTGTCGGTAAGTCTCGCCGACGCCGAGCGCCTGAAGACGCTTTATGGAGCTTGCATCGCTTCGCCATCCGACGATCGCGACTCGATCGCGATCCACCGAGTCGGCGACGACATGGATCATTCGAGCCACCTGCCGAAATCCGAACTCGTGCGGATCATCCGGCCGCGCGTCGAGGAAATTCTCGAGCTGGTGCGCGATCGGCTTAAAGCCGCGGGGCACACCGGCCATGCCGGGCGCCGGCTGGTGCTTACCGGAGGCGCCTGCCAGTTGACCGGATTGCCGGAACTCGCCCGCACGATCGTTTCCAGCCAGGCCCGGATCGGCCGGCCCCTCGGCGTCGAAGGGCTGCCCGAATCGGCCAAGAGCCCGGCGTTCGCGGCCGCGGTCGGCCTCATGGTCTATCCGCAGGTGGCGGGGATCGAGCATTTCGAGCCGCGCCGATCGAATCATTCGCCCGATATCGCCGACGACGGCTACGTCGCTCGCGTCGGGCGCTGGTTGAAAGAGAGTTTTTGACACGAGGCGGCGACGCGCGCCGTACCCTCGATCGTAGAGAATTCACGTGTTTGAACCGACGCCGGCGGGCGTCTAAGGAACGAGGCCAGCTATGTCGATCAATCTGAAGGCACCCGAGTTGCGGGAATTGAAGCCCCGCATCATCGTAGTCGGCGTCGGCGGCGCCGGGGGCAACGCGGTCAATAATATGATCGTCTCCGGGCTCTCCGGGGTTGATTTCGTCGTCGCCAACACCGACGCCCAGGCGCTGACCTCGTCGCGGGCCGAGCGGATCATCCAGATGGGCCTGCAAGTGACCGAGGAACTCGGCGCCGGCTCGAAGCCCGAAGTCGGACGCGCCGCGGCCGAGGAAGCGCTCGAGGAGATCCGCGATCATCTGGCCGGCGCGCATATGGCGTTCGTCACCGCCGGCATGGGCGGCGGGACGGGGACCGGCGCCGCGCCGGTGATCGCTCGAGTCGCCCGTGAAATGGGCATTCTCACGGTGGGCGTGGTCACCAAGCCGTTCCAGTTCGAGGGCGGTCGGCGGATGCGTCTGGCCGAAGGCGGCATCAACGAATTGCAGAAGTCGGTCGACACGCTGATCGTCATCCCCAACCAGAACCTGTTCCGGGTCGCCAACGAGAAGACGACGTTCGCCGACGCGTTCGCGATGGCCGATCAGGTCCTCTATTCGGGCGTCGCTTGCATCACCGACCTCATGGTCAAGGAAGGGCTGATCAATCTCGACTTCGCCGACGTCCGCTCGATCATGAGCGAAATGGGCAAGGCGATGATGGGCACGGGCGAAGCGACGGGCGAGCGGCGCGCCGTTATGGCCGCCGAGGCGGCGATCGCCAATCCGCTGCTGGACGAGACCTCGATGAAGGGCGCGCGCGGCCTTCTCATCTCGATCACCGGCGGCAACGATCTGACACTGTACGAGGTCGACGAAGCGGCCAGCCGCATCCGCCAGGAAGTGGACGAAGAAGCCAACATCATCCTCGGCGCGACCTTCGACTCCGCGCTCGACGGCGTGGTGCGGGTTTCCGTCGTCGCGACCGGCATCGATCAGGCGGCGATCGAGAAGATCGAGCCGGTTCCGCAAGCCCCGCGCGTGGAAGTTCCCTCGCGGATGCGCGCCTCCGCGACACGGACGCTGCCGACGCCCATCGCTGCGGAGAGCGTCGTCGAGCTCGCCCAGCCAGCCCCTGCGCCGGCCGTCCAGGCCGCCATCGACGATGTCGAAGTGCGGCCGGCCGCCCATAGACCGACGGTCTATGCCGAGCCCGTCGCCCAGCGCTATGAGGAGCCGATCGAGGAGGAATTCATTCCCCCGGCGCCCGAACAACCAATGGTTCGCCAGCCGCGCATGCCGCAGATCGAAGAATTGCCGCCAGTTGCGCAAAACCAGCTCCGCGCGCATCGCGGCGAGGCGGCGCCGGTCGCGCATCCCGCCGAAACGCGGCGTCGTTCGCTGCTTGAAAAGCTCGCTGCGTTCGGCATTAGCCGTCAGGAGGAGCCGGCGCCGGGCCCCGCGCCTCGCGCCGCGGCGCCGGCGCTGCCGCCGGCGAGCGCGCCGAAGCCGATGCCGCCGTCCGTGCACGCGGAGTATGGCCGTCCGCAACCTCGCCCCGCCGCGGCTCGCCCCGCGCAGGGCAATTTGGACCCGCATGGACGCGCCGCGGCGCGTGCGGCGCAGATGGAGGACGATCAGTTGGAAATCCCGGCCTTCCTGCGGCGCCAATCGAACTCGTGATTCGCCTTTGTCCCGTGCAACGACGGCCGCGACCCGTCAGTCGCGGCCGTTTCGCGTCGCTCGGGGAGTTCGGCGAGCGCTTTGGGCGTCGGTCCAACCGACTGTTATGATTAATGAAAGCATGGTTTCCAAATCGTGTAACGATTGTTCACGAAAGGTGATTTGGACGAAAGCGAGGAGGTGAATATCTTCGCGCCAGCTACGACGACGTGCGGGACGGCCGCGGGATTGCGGGTAGCGGCCGGACGAATGCGAAGCAGGCGTTTGTTGCGTATCGGCGTTCGAAACGCCGGGACTGCACTCACGACCTGTGGCGCGGGTTGTGGATATGGGGACGAACTATAAATGAAATTGGGATTCCAGACGACTTTACGCGACCGTGTTGAAATTCACGGTCTCGGGGTACATTCCGCCGCCCCCGCCCGCGTCGTTCTTCATCCCGCCGATGTCGACTCCGGAATTGTCATTCTTCGCACCGGCCTGCCGAACGGGCGCGAGCGCCTGATCGAAGCGAAATGGTCGAACGTAACGCAGACCGCGCTGTGTACGGTTCTCGGCGATTCAACCGGCGCCGCCGTCTCGACGGTCGAACATCTGATGGCGGCGCTCGCCGGCCTTCACGTCGACAACGTTCTGGTGGAAATCGACGGACCGGAAATGCCGATCATGGACGGCTCGGCGGCAGAGTTCGTCGATGCGATCAACTCGGTCGGGCTCGCCCAGCAATCCCGCCCCCGCCGATACATCCGGGTTCTCAGGCCGTTGCGGGTCGAGTCGGGGCGCGCCTTTTCCGAACTGCGCCCTGCCAATCGCGGTTTTCGCCTCGACGTGGAAATCGATTTCGATGCGGCGACGATCGGACGGCAGCGACGGGCGTTCGATCTCGATCCGATCGTGTTCCGCAAGGAGATTGCGCGCGCTCGGACCTTCGGCTTTCTGAGCGACGTGAAGCAACTGTGGCAGGCGGGCTTCGCCCTCGGTTCGTCCCTGGAAAATTCGGTCGCTCTGGACGGAGACGCGATCCTCAATCCCGAAGGCCTGCGATTCAGCGACGAGTTCGTGCGACACAAGACTTTGGACGCCATCGGCGATCTCTCTCTCGCAGGCGCGCCGATCATCGGCTGTTACCGGACGTACCGGCCCGGGCACAAGATCAACGCCATGATGCTGTCGGCGCTGTTCGCCGACCGCCATGCTTACGAAATCGTGGAGAGTTCGCCGCGCAAGATCTACTCGATCGGCGCCGGGGCGATCGGGCGCGTCGCCACCGCCTATGCCGCGAACACCGACTGAGACGTTTCGTTCGGTCCGGCCTTTTCGCGCCAAGATCCATCGGTCGAAGTCTGCCGCGCGGGATCGCTTCGAGCCGGGTGGCGTGCGGCCGCGGAGTAAGGTAAAGAGCGCGGACCGGGTGAGCTGCGGTTCGCGTCGCGCAACTTTTGAGTTCAACGAATGACCTTTGCCGCTTTGAATGCCAGCGCATCCGTTCCCGGCCGCCGTGCCTCGCGGTTGATTGTCCGAGGTGTCATGGCTTTATGCGCCGCGATGTCGTTGGCGTCGTGCTCGGTGTTCGACGAGTTCAATCCGTTCGGCGCGGAAAAATATAAGATGGTCATCGAGCCGGACGTTCCCGCCAGCAAGGTCTATGATCAGGGCTTGGCGAAACTCGCCAATGGCGCGCCGCAGGAGGCGGCGAAGAAGTTCACCGATCTCGGCAAACAATATCCCGATTCGGATTGGGAGCGAAAAGGTCTGCTGATGACGACCTACGCCCAGTTTCAGGCGGCCGACTACGACGACGCGGAGCAATCTGCCGAGCGCTACGTGAAGCGCTATCCCAAGACGCCCGAGGCCGCCTACGCGCTGTTTCTCGAAGCGAGCTCCTATTACAACCAGATCCCCGACGTTTCGCGCGATCAGGAGCGCGCGTCCAAGGCCCTCGCTCTGTTTCAGAAGGTCATGCAGGACTATCCGAACTCGGAGTACGTCAGCGATTCCAAGTTCAAGATCGACGTCACCAGGGATCAGCTCGCGGGCAAGGAAATGTCCATCGGGCGATTCTACCTCAATCGGCGCAACTATACGGCGGCGATCAATCGCTTTCGCAACGTGCTGACCCTCTACCAGACGACCCGTCATTCGGAGGAGGCCCTCTATCGCCTGACCGAGGCCTACCTAGGACTCGGCATCACCGACGAGGCGCAGACGGCCGCGGCGGTGCTGGGCCACAACTTCCCGGACGGGCAATGGTATCAAGACGCCTACAACCTGCTGAAGGGCGGCGGCCTCTCGCCTAAGGAAAACCAGCAGTCCTGGATTTCCAAGCTGTACCACTCCGTCGTTCCCTCCTGACGGGCCGAGGCCGCGGACCATGCTCGCCCGGCTTTCGATCCGCGATATCGTGCTGATCGACCAGTTGGACCTCGAGTTTTCGCACGGCCTGACCATCCTGACCGGCGAGACCGGCGCGGGGAAATCGATCTTGCTCGATTCGTTGTCGCTGGCGCTGGGCGCGCGCGGCGACGGCGCGCTCGTTCGCCACGGCCAAGCTCAGGGACAGGTCACGGCGAGCTTCGATCTGCCGTCGGACCATCGCGCGTTCCGGGCGCTCGCCAGCCAGGACATTCCGGCGGACGGCGAACTGATCTGTCGCCGGATTCAACTCGCCGATGGGCGCACGCGCGCGTTCATCAACGACCAGAGCGTCAGCGCCCAGACGCTTCGCGCTGTCGCGATCGACCTTGTGGAGATTCACGGCCAACACGACGAGCGCGCCCTTCTCGACGCCTCGACCCATCGCGCCCTCGTCGACGCCTATGGCGGACACGAGGCGCTGACCAAAGCGACGCGCGCCGCTTTTGCGTCGCTGCGCGAAGTCGAAGCCGAGTTGGCGAGCGAGCGGGCGCGCGTCGCCGCCGCACGGTCCGCCGCCGACTTCGCGCGGCACGCCCACGAGGAACTGAAGCGGCTCGACGTGAAGCAGGGCGAGGAGGAAGCTCTGGCCGAGCGGCGGGCGCATATGATGCAGGGCGAGAAGGTCGCCGCCGACATTCGTGAGGCGCATCAGAACCTGTCCGGCGACGCGGCAATCCTGCCGGTGCTCTCCGCGATCTCGCGCCGCTTGCAGCGGCGGATGCCCCAGGCGCCGACGCTGATCGAGCCCAGCGTCCTCGCCCTGGACGAAGCGATGGAGGCGTTGGAACTCGCGACGCAGGCCGTTGAAAGCGCGCTCGCCGCTTGCGATTTCGATCCGCGCGAACTCGAACGCTGCGAGGAGCGTCTGTTCGCGTTGCGGGGCATGGCGCGCAAATACGGGACGCCGGTCGAGGGCCTCGCGGCGCTCGGCCAAAGATACGCCGACGAATTGACCGAACTCGGCGCGAGCGAGGAACGGGTCGTCGCTCTCGAAGCGAAGGCCCGCGCGGCGTCCGAGGCTTACGCCAAAGCGGCGGCGTCGTTGTCGCGAGCGCGCCAGGACGCCGCGCGCGAATTGGAGCGCGCGGTGAACGCGGAACTGCCGGCGCTGAAACTGGAGCGCGCGCGCTTCAGCGTCGAGATCGGCCGCGACGACAGCTTGATCTCCGCCGACGGCTACGATCGAGCCGAGTTCTGCGTGCAGACCAATCCGGGCTCGCGGCCGGGGCCGCTGATGAAAGTCGCTTCGGGCGGCGAACTCGCGCGCTTTCTCCTGGCGCTGAAAGTTTCCCTCGCCGAACGCGGCACCGCGCCGACGCTCGTTTTCGACGAGATCGACACCGGCGTCGGCGGCGCCGTCGCCGATGCGATCGGCCAGCGCTTGGCGCGCCTGGCGGTCAAGGCGCAGGTTCTCGCGGTCACGCATGCGCCTCAAGTCGCGGCGCGGTCGCAGCGACACTTCAAGATCGTGAAGAACGAGGTCGGCAAAGGCGAACGCGTGGCGACCCAGGTGCTCTCGCTCGATCCCATGGCCCGCCGCGAGGAAATCGCGCGGATGCTCGCGGGGGCGGAGATCACCGGCGCGGCGCGTATGGCGGCCAAGAGCCTGATCGAAAAGGCGGGGTAGAGCATTGCGGCGGCGCGGCCGCCGGGAGGTGTTTTGGCTTGCCGGGCCTGCGTCGCGGGCCTATCAAGCGCGCTATCGGTGCGACGAGACGGCCATGAACCGGGACGACGGACGGGAGACCGGAGAACGGCGGCGGCGCGAGCGTCTGGCGGCGGCGCTGCGCGAGAACCTGAAGCGCCGCAAGGCTCAGCGGCGAGGACGCGCCGCGACGGAAGAGGCGATCGAGCCGGAAGGTCCGCCTTCGGGCGCGCGCGAAGAGCCGAGTGGTTGATCGCTCGGCGGTGGTTCGATCTGGCGGGGAAGGACTAAAGGATGGATCGTATACAAATCCGAGGCGGCGCCAAGCTCCAGGGCACAATTCCGATCTCCGGCGCTAAAAACGCCGCGTTGCCGTTGATGATCTCCTCCTTGCTCACCGACCAGACGCTGACGCTGGAAAACTTGCCGCGCCTCGCCGACGTCAGTCAGCTCGCGCGCATCCTCGGCAACCACGGCGTCGACTATTCCCTCGACGGCAAGCGGCTGGGCGAAGAGCCGACCGCCGGCCAGACCGCGCATTTGCGCGCCAAGGTCATCGTCGACACGACGGCGCCCTACGAACTCGTCTCGCGCATGCGCGCCAGCTTTTGGGTCATCGCGCCGCTCCTCGCGCGAATGGGCGAAGCGCGCGTCTCCCTGCCGGGCGGCTGCGCGATCGGCACGCGTCCGGTCGATTTTCTGCTGATGGCGCTCGAGCGGCTCGGCGCCGATATCCGCATCGAAGCTGGCTATGTCGTGGCGAAAGCGCCGAAGGGTCTGACCGGCGGCGAGATCGATTTTCCCAAAGTTACGGTCGGGGGAACCCACACCGCGATGATGGCGGCGGTGACCGCACACGGCTCGACCATCGTGCGCAACGCGGCGTGCGAGCCCGAGGTGAAGGACCTCGCGGATTGTCTCAACAAGATGGGCGCGCGCATCCAGGGCGCGGGTACGCCGACCATTGAAATTTTTGGCGTCGCCCGCCTCAACGGCGCTCGCCACCGCGTGCTGCCCGACCGCATCGAAGCCGGAACCTACGCCACCGCGGTCGCGATGACGGGCGGCGACATACTGCTCGAGGGGGTCGGCCCCGAGCTATTCCAAGGGGCGCTGGACGCCTTGGCGCGAGCCGGCGCCAGCGTTTCGAGCGACAACATGGGCGTGCGCGTCATGCGGAACGGCGCTGGGATTGGCGCAGTCGACATTTCGACTGCGCCGTTTCCGGGCTTTCCGACTGACCTGCAAGCCCAATTCATGGCGCTGATGACGCGTGCGCGCGGGACGGCGCGGATCACCGAGACCATCTTCGAGAACCGCTTCATGCACGTGCAGGAACTCGCGCGGCTCGGCGCGCGCATCCGCCTGGAGGGCGACACGGCAGTGGTGGAGGGCGTCGACCGGCTGCTCGGCGCGCCGGTGATGGCGACGGATTTGCGCGCCTCCGTCTCCCTGGTCATCGCGGCGCTCGCGGCGGAAGGGGAGACGACGGTCAACCGGGTCTATCACCTCGACCGGGGTTTCGAGGCCCTCGAACACAAGCTCGCCGCCTGCGGCGCCGACATCACGAGAATTTCAGGCTGAAGCATGTCATACTCACCGACCCTGCTCAAACTGGTCGCGCTCGACCGCGAGGGGCTCGGCGTGATTTCCGCGCAAGTCCAGGACTCCTGCCTGCGGCGCCCGGACATGGTTTGGCTGCCGAAGCAGAAGCGCTTCCTGTTGAGCTCGATGCGATTCGACTGGTGCGGGGCGAAGGAGGGACTCGCCGAGCGTATCGGTTCGGTGCTTCGTTTCGACAGGGTTCTCAAAGTGTCGCATATCGGGCTTGCCCATCGTGATGATAGCGCAGTGCTGAATTTGCTCGCGGTGACGTTCGAGAAGACTGATCCGCCGTCGGGCATGGTGCTGCTCGCCTTCGCCGACGGGGCCATCGTGCGCCTCGAAGTCGAATGCCTTGAAGCCGAACTTCGCGACATCGGCCCCCGCCGCCCGGCGCACGAATGCCCGGGACATGCATTGACGAGCGCGGAAGCGTTCTGACCGATTTTGGCGGAGTTCTTGATGGCGACTATCCTCGACATGAGCGCGGCTGATTTCGAAGTCCGTTTTCGCGCCCTTCTTGACGCCAAACGCGAATCGGCCGCCGACGTCGACGCGGCGGTGAGCGCCATCATCGCCGATGTGCGCTCGCGCGGCGACGCCGCCCTCATCGAGCATACGCTGCGGTTCGACCGGGTCGATCTCTGCCGATCCGGATTCCGCATCGGGCGCGAAGAGATCGATGCGGCGCTGGCGGCTTGCGACCCCCAGGCAGTCCGGGCGCTGGAATTCGCGCACGAGCGCGTCCTCGCCTATCATCGCCGCCAGAGCCCAAGCGATGTTTCATTCGTCGACGCGCTGGGCGTCGAACTCGGCTGGCGATGGCGCCCGATCGAACTCGGTGGGGCTCTACGTGCCCGGCGGCGCGGCGAGCTATCCTTCCTCGGTGATCATGAACGCGGCGCCGGCGAAGGTCGCGGGCTGTCGGCGCATCGCCATGGTCGTCCCGACGCCCGACGGCAAGCTCAATCCGCTGGTGCTGGCGGCGGCGAACATCGCCGGCGTGTCGGAAATTTATCGTCTGGGCGGCGCGCAGGCCATCGCCGCACTCGCCTACGGCGCCGCGAGCATCGAGCCGGTCGCGAAGATCGTCGGTCCTGGCAACGCCTATGTCGCGGCCGCCAAGCGGCGCGTGTTCGGGGTGGTCGGCATCGATATGATCGCCGGACCGTCGGAGGTCGTGGTCCTCGCGGATTCCAGCGCCGACCCCGGTTTTGTCGCCGCCGATCTTCTCGCCCAGGCCGAACACGACGAGGCCGCCCAATCGATCCTCATCACCGACGACGCCGGGCTGGCGCAGGCGGTGAGCAAAGCGATCGAAGTCCAACTCGCCGATTTGCCGCGCGCCAAGACGGCCGGCGCCAGCTGGCGCGACTACGGCGCGATCATTATGGCGCCGAATCTGGCCGCCGCATCGCCGCTGGTCGATCGCCTCGCGCCCGAGCATCTCGAGATCATCGCGCGGGACGCCGACGCCTTGAGCCGATCGATCAACAACGCCGGGGCGATCTTCATCGGCCCGCACACGCCCGAGGCGATCGGCGACTATGTCGGCGGCTCCAATCACGTCTTGCCGACTTCGCGTTCGGCGCGATTCTCCTCGGGGCTCGGCGTGCTCGATTTTCTCAAGCGCACCTCGATCCTCAAATGCGATGCGAAGTCGCTCGCCGCGCTGGGTCCGTCCGCCGTGGTCCTCGGCGAGGCCGAGGGGCTCAGGGCTCATGCGCGCTCGGTAGCCATGCGCCTTTCGAGGGACGGCCAGGGATGAGCCGCAACGCCTCGCGATCGCGCAATTGTCTCAGCGAAGTGCTGCTCAACGAGGCGACGATTCCGCGCGGCGTCGCCGACCGCGATCACGAGCGCGAGGTGGCGATCTTCGACCTCGTGGAGGACAATAGTTTCGGCGTGCGAGGCCGGGACGACGGGCCCTACAGCCTGACCATCGCGCAGTCCGAATCGCGATTGAACTTCGACGTGCGCTCGAAGTCCGGCGAACACGTCGTGGAATTCTCCGTTTCGATGACGCCGTTCCGCCCCCTGCTGAAGGATTATTTCCTCGTCTGCGAAACCTATTACTCCGCCATTCGGACCGCGAGCCCGCGTCAGATCGAGGCGATCGATCGCGAGCGGTCGATGCTTCACAATGAGGGCGCCTCGCTTATCGCCGCGCGAATCGCCGACAAGGTCGAGATCGACGAGGCCACCTCGCGCCGCCTCTTCACGGTGATCTCGGCCCTGCATTGGAAGACATGAGCCGGCCGGCTCGGGACCGCGCGGCGTTCATTCGCGAGAATACGCGTCTTCTTGTTCCGCCCCTGGTTCCGGACATGCGGCTGCATCTGGCCGACGAGGCGGTCGAGCTCTGGCGCAAAACCGAGGAGGAGTTGCACGAGATCGGTTTGCCGCCGCCGTTCTGGGCTTTCGCCTGGGCGGGCGGACAGGCGCTCGCCCGTTACGTCGCCGACAATCCAGACCTCGTCGCGGGCAGGCGCGTGCTCGACTTCGCCTCCGGCTCCGGCCTCGTCGCGATCGCCGCCGCGATGTCCGGCGCGGCGCGTGTCGAGGCGAGCGAGATCGACGAGTTCGCCAAAGTCGCGATCGCGTTGAACGCCGACCAGAACGACGTTGCGGTTTCGGTGCTGGCCGAAGATGTCGTCGGCGCGGATCGCGGCTGGGATGTGGTTCTCGCCGGCGACGTCTCCTATCAGAAGGACATGGCGGACGCCGTCACGCCCTGGCTCGAAGCTTTGGCGCGCCGAGGCGCGCTCGTCCTCATCGGCGACCCCCGCCGCAGCTATCTCGCGCTCGATCGCCTGGAGTGCGTGATCGAATATCGCGTGCCAGTGACGCGGGCGCTGGAAGACGCCGACATCAAGCGCACGGGCGTGTTCAAGTTCCGCGCGCCGCTCCTCGGCGTCAGGGAATGACTGTGAAACCCTGGCGGGTGAAGAACGCGCGCCCCGGCTCGGACTCGAGATAGGAAAGAAAGCGCCGCGCTGCTGCGTTGCGCGACGTCGCGGTCAGCGCGAAGGGATAGAGAATGGGGGGATGCGAATCGTCGGGAAAGGTCGCCACGATCTTGACGGCGGGCTCCGCCGCCGCGTCGGTCGCATAGACGATGCCGAGGTTAGCCTCGCCCCGGGCGACGAAAGCGAGCGCTGTGCGCACGTCGTCCGTCATCGCCAGATGCGGCTCGACAACACTCCATAGGCCGAGCTTGCTCAGCGACGCCTTGGCGTATTTGCCGACGGGAACGGTGTTGACTTCGCCGGTCACGAGTTTTCCGGCCCCGATCGCTTCGTCGAACGCCTTGGGATTGAGCGCGAGGGCCTCGATCGGCGCGGCCTTGGGCGCGACGACGACGAGACGATTGCGCAGGAGATCGACGCGGCTGCCCGCCTGAATCGCGCCAGCCTTTGCGGCGACGTCCATCGAGTCCTCGTCGGCCGAGCCAAAGACGTCGGCGGGGGCGCCGGCGACGACCTGTCGCGCCAGGCTCAACGACCCGCCGTAACTGATCGCCACCTCGGCGCCGCCATGGGCGTGGTAATCGCTCGCCGCGCCGTCGAGCGCCGTCTTGAGGCTCGCCGCGGCGAAGACGACGATCTTGTCTTGCGCGAGCGCGCTCGCGGGGGCCAAGGCGAGAAACAACAATAGAAGAGCCGACAGTAGGCGGCGCATGGGGGCCTCGCGGGATCAGGGGCGTGGGAACGACAGGCTCTATATACGCGAGACTATAGCGGTTGGGCCAGTCGTCAATCCAGGCGAGGGCTAGGAGGGAATGTCGAGCGGGATCGCGGGTTCGCCGCTACACCAGCGCCGCCACATCGTCCGGTAGGCGGTCTCCACCGCGCGCGCGAAGGCCCCTTCGTCCATCAGCGGGCTCGCTTCCATCTCGGCGCGCAGCGCACTCCTCGTTTCCGCGAGCCGGCCTGGATCGCCCGCCAGAGCGACGGCTTTGGCGACATACTCCTCCTCCGTCGTCGCGATCCAGTCGGGATGGCCGACGGCGGTCAGGATCGCCGAGCCGAGCCGCCCTACGGTGGGGCGTCCCGCCAGGGTAATAAACGGCGATCCGAGATACAGGCTCTCGAACAGCGTCGTTCCCGAATTGTGCGGAAAGCACAGTCGAGACTGATGTCGAACCCCCGCAGCACGTCCCACGGCGGGCTGTCGAAGCCCAGCGAGAGGCGCTCCGGCGAGACCCCTAGCGCGGCGAACTGGCTCATGAGATCGTTTCGCACCGCTGGGGAGCGGTAGTTGAGGCTATTGATCGTAAGCCGCGACCCGGGCGCCCCACGGAGGATCGCGGCCCATGCGCGGACGACGCGATGGTTGATGCGCACCGAGCGCGTCAAGCTGCCGAACGTGATCGCGGCGGACGCTTCCCTCGTCGGTCCGGGGTCGCCCATACCCTCGGCGGGACGGTAAGCGGCGAACACCGGCAACCGCACCAGCTTTTCCGCAAAGAGAGGTTCGCAGCCCGCAGGCGCGAACGTGTGGTCGGCGAGGAAATAATCGATCGCCTCGAGGCCGGTGGTGTAGCCGTAACCGAGCCAGGAAACCTGTACCGGCGCCGGCTTACGGCCGAACACCGGAAGTCGGCGCCCGCGCGTGTGGCCGGCCAGATCGACCAGGATGTCGATCCCGTCCGCGCCGATGCGCTCCGCCATTTCGGCATCGCTCAGCCCGACAGTCCGCCGCCAATGGTCGGTGTAGCCCTTGAGCCGTGCGCTGACCTCATCCTCGCGGGCGACTTGTGCGTAGGCGAACACTTCCACTTTAGTTTTGTCGTGACGCGCCAGGAGTGGTTCGATGAAGTGCCATACCGAATGCCGCCGCAGGTCAGGCGAGACATAGCCGATGCGCAGCCGACGGTCAGGATCTCGATTGGCGCCGTGCCGCGCGATCAGGGGTCGGTGCGGCCGCGCGTGGCGTTCGTCCCAGCGACAATATTCAGCGAAGATCGCCTCAGCCGAAAGGTCCGGCGCGTAGTTGAGACAGAACAAAAGATTGCTGTGCGCATCCGCGTAGTCGGGCTTGAGAACAAGCGCCTGACGGTAGCACGCCGTGGCCTCGTCCAGCTTTCCCAACTCTTGAAGCGCGCTGCCGAGGTTGCTGTACGCTTCGGCAAGGTTCGGCCTGAGCGCGAGCGCCTGACGATAGCAGGGCACGGCTTCATCTGGCTTTCCCTGTTCCTGCAGCGCGTTGCCGAGATTGCTGTGCGCGTCGGCGTAGTCAGGCTTGAGAGCGAGCGCCCGGCGATAGCAAGTCGCGGCCTCGTCCAGCTTGCCCTGATCTTTGAGCGCGTTGCCGAGATTGCTGTGCGCCTCGGCGAAGTCCGGCTTGAGGGCGAGCGCCCGGCGACAGCAGGCCACGGCCTCGTCCAACTTCCCCTGGGAGCGGAGCGCATTGCCAAGGTTGCAGTGCGCGTCCGCATAGTCCGGTTTGAGAACGAGCGCCCGCCGATAGCAGGCGACTGCCTCGTCCAGCTTGCCTTGTGCGCCGAGCGCAGCGCCCAGGTTCAAATGATAGAAATGAAATCGCGCGTCGATCGCGATCGCCTGGCTGATGAGATCGACAGCTACGTCCTCGCGTCCCGCTCCGAGGGCGATCAACCCAAGCAGGTGCAAGCTGTCGGCGTGGCCGGGGTCGGCCTCCAGAACCTGTCGGTAAAGCCCCTCGGCTTCAGTCAGGCGCCCGGCCTGATGGTGTCGAAAGGCCTCGGCGAACACCTCCTGACGGCCCGCTGACGCTTCGGGCGCGATTGGCTTTGCCTGCTTCTTTTCGGCCCGGCGCTGTTGGCGGTTCATCGTCCCTCTGGAATTGCCGCGACAAACGGTTCGTCTGGCGGCAACGTAACTCGGACGGCGACGTATGAGAATCCACCCGGGGCGAGAATCGGCGGCCAATGCGCGTTCGGGTTCGCCGCCCGTAGAGACATCCGCCACGAGCGCTTCAAGAGTCCTAGCCTGCGCGCCTCTCGACGCGCAGGCTGTCGGAGGTCAGGCGGCTCGCCGGTCGACCTTGGATTCCGCCAGTTGGGTCAACAGCGCGTCGGTTTTCTTCTCCTCCTGGAGTGTCTGATCGAGAAGGCCCACCACGTCCTTCATGCCCAATTGTCCAGCCCAATTCTTCAGGGTTCCATAGCGCGACATCTCGTAATGCTCGACAGCCTGTGCGCTCGCGACCAGCCCCGCATCGAGCGCCTCGCTGCCTTTGTAGTCTTCAAGGATTTCCTCGCCTTCTTCGAGGATGCCTTTTATGGCCTCGCAGGTCTTCGCCTGGCTCCGCTTGCCGATGTTTTCGAAGATTTGCTGGAGCCGCGCGACATGATCCTCGGTCTCGTCACGGTGCGTCATGAACGCCTTCCTGAGCTCCTCCGATTGGGCCGCCTTCGCCATTTTAGGCAGGGCTTTCAGGATCTGGCGCTCGGCGAAGTAGATGTCCTTGAGCGTATCGTAGAAGAGATCGTTGAGCTTCTTGTCAGCCATTGCCGTCTCCCTTTGCTTGGTCCTGGTTAACGGCGCGGCTCTGTTTGCGTTCCAGGTGAACTGGAATCCCGTAGAATTTGTTCGTTGCTCCGATCGCTGCGCCGTTGAGCCGTTTGGGGCCACATCGATTTCAGATGGGGATCCTGCGCCGCCCTCGCTCAATCGTCGATAGCCGGGCGGCCAACGATCCATATGGCGGGCCTGGTCGGCTGGGAGTTGCGGCAACGCCAATTCGCGAGGCTCAGGTGCAGAAGGCGGACCGAAGC
>CAWEYC010000011.1:0-14061 GCA_963813195.1 uncultured Alphaproteobacteria bacterium
AGAAGATGTTATCATCGGAGCCAATTCTGGACATTGCGGTCGTCCGCGCCGGGTCAGCCGGAAGAGCGCCGACAAGGCGACTCATCGCGACGCGCGGATTCCGTGCATTTCCCACGGCGTCGGCGCAATTCCGGCTTGGCTCGTCGGCTGCGGGGGGATTCCGGCCATTCCGAGACCACGCAGGGGACGACGGAAATGCACAAATAGCGGCCATTCCTTGGAGCGTGCCGCAGAACGGCAACTCGCCTATGAGGAGGGCTTAAGCGACGGCTGGACCCCGATCCGCCCTTCGCCGGCCAACCCGGAGGCGCTCCGCGCATTCCTCAAGCCGGAGATGACCGTTTGGCAATACACGCACGCGTACCCAACAACGCCAGGGTCTCGCCGGGACGGGTACTCGCTCGACAATTTCTACCTCTCCCGGCCCGGCGTGGCCGAGGTACAACTCGATCTGTTCTGCGACTATAGGAGCAACGTCGCGCTCTATCCGACCTTCCAGGAGTATTTCCGGACCCATAACCCCCCTTGCTGGCGGCATGGGGCTGAAACGACCCATTCTTCCTCCCGGCGGGGGCCGAGGCGTTCAAGCGCGACATCCCGAACGCGACTGTGCGCTTCTTCGATACCGGACGTTTCGCGCTGGCGACGCATGCCGCGGAGATCGCAGTGGCCATTCGCGACTTCCTTCCCTGAATGATAATGTCAACCGCAAATCGCCGGACGCTTCGTCACGGAGAAACGAAGGAGAGGACCATGGCCAAGCCAGCGCACTACACGTCGAAAGTCGCGATCCCGCTGCCTTCCGACGAGGCTGTTCGGCGGATCATCGGAGACTCATACAACCCGGCGAAAACGCTCAACGTCATCAAAATGTTTGCGGGAACCGAGGACATGTCCGAGGCGACGATTGGCCTCGTGAAGGCGATCTTTCAGACCCAAGGCGTCGATCCGAAGATACGCGAGATGATCATCCTGCGCGCCGCCGCCGTTTTGAACGCGCCTTACGAATGGCAAGCCAACACTCAGATGGCCAAGAACGCAGGTCTGTCTTCCAAGGAGATCGACGCCGCGGGAAGCGACGGCCCAGTGGCCGGCGTCAATCCCGAGTATGTTCTGGTGTGCACGGCGACCGATGAATTGTCAAAAAGCGGCACTCTGCGTGACGAGACGCTAAGCGAGCTCCTGAACAGATATGGCGACACGATCACGCGCAAGCTCGTTTTGATGATCGCGTGGTTCAATCTGCTCAGCCGCTTTCTGAACGGGTGCCGGGTGCCGCTCGAAACCACCGATAAGATCGGCACAGGAACCTCGCCGCTCGGATGAACGCAACAATTGGACTGCGGCTTCAATTCAGCCTTAGGGCGTTGGCGCTCTCACGCGCCCAAGCGGCTCCATCAGATCTGCAACCCGGATGGATTCCAGCGAACGCACGGCGTCCTTGATATCACCACGCGATTTCGCTGTCGTGTGATCCGTTGCCAGCTTATCGAACTTTGCCTCGATCTCGTCCCAGGTAAATGGCCGGCTGGAGAATCCTGGATAGGCCGAGACCTCGTGAGTGAACAACTCGCCGCTCTTTAGCCTAACGGTCACCCGGCTCGGGACCTCGGCCGGGTAGCGGGCTGTGAAGCCTGCGTTTGGCCTTATTGTGACCTTTTGGAGCAGGTCCTGGACGTCCGGCTTCGCAATCCGGCTGGGCGCGAGCTGCGCCGGCTGGACATCACCGTCAAGGAGCGCAACCGCCAGGAGGTAAGGAAGGCTGTGGTCGGCGTCCTCCTTTGTGTGGACATTCTTCTTTGGACCGAAGCGTCCACCCCCCATGAAATCGTAAGCGTCCTGGAACACATCAGCGTCGACGCTCACGACCCCGGCCGGATCGAACGGATGAGTATTATGCAGCTCGATCGTACAGAAGACGGCCGCTTGTCCGGGAACCGCAGTGTTATAGTTCTTCAGGGCAAGCCGGTCGAAGCAATCCAGTTTCACGTCGTCCCAGTCGACCCGGATCGGCTTATCCAGGGCTTGCGCCAGACCGTTTGGTCCCTCAATGACATACTTCGGGCCGGTGACCCCGCGTGACGCAAGGAAGACCCCGTGAACCGACGCCAAGGCTGCCTGCGACGAGTTCAAGCCCTTCCATTGTGAGATTGGCGTAGTGCGCACGACCAGAAGCGGAATGACGTCGCCGCAAATTCCGACTGCCGCCAAAGCTTTTGTTTCGTCGAGTTGGAGCGCTTTAGACGCTCCGGCTGCTATGGAGAATGAGAGCTGCGTCGTGAGATCAAACCCGTCGGCCATAAATGGAGCATTAGCCGTCAGTGCCAACTCGACCTGGTAGGCAACCGCCAGGGCGGTCAGGAATTCCTTGCCTGATCGTCCGGCGTGCTCACAGACGGCGAGGATCGATCCCACGTTGTCCGATGGGTGACAGATCTCTTCCCCACCCAGATAACTGTCCATGAAGTCGATGTACCGCACGACTGCCGTGTTGTACTGAGCTGCGAAGACCACGTTGGCTTGTCCGCCGCCGATCAGAGTGCAACGGCCGTCCGAGCCGCCGAACTCTTTGGCCTGTTCCAGGCACGCCACGATCGGCGGCGCCCCGAGTGCATTGATGGCGCACGCCAGAGAATCGAGTACACTTACCTTGAGCCGTTCCCGGCGCTCGGGAGCAAGATCCTCATAACTCGCCCTGAGGGCGAACTTCGCAATACCCTCAGCCTGACTAACGCCCGTGATGATAGGCGCAGGTTTCTCTGCAGATTTGCTGCTGCTTAGTTTCATATCGCTCCCCTCCTGGGCCATAGCAGCTTTCGCGGTCACGACAAACGCCGCTAAGGTCCCGGCTCCTTTCAGGAATGTTCGACGAATGTATTCCATACTGGCTCCTTGCCTGGCTGACGTTTCGTTTCGAGGTAGATCAAATGCATCGACTTCCCCGCGGCTAAGTTCGTCCCCGAAAAGGCTGGACTCGAGAGTCCAATCAGAGCCCTCCTTCAGACGAGATGCAGCTTCTTCGCCGATGCAAGGAGTTCGTCGCGGAATTCGGGATGGGCGAGGCCGATCAGCGCATGGGCGCGCTCAGTCGAGGACAGACCCTTGAGGTTTGCAGATCCGAACTCGGTGACGATGTAATGCGTGTCGATGCGCGGAGTCGTGACCGGCCCTTCGAGCCGCGGCACGATGCGCGAAATCTTGCCGTGCGCCGCCGTCGAGGTTGCGGCGATGATCGATTTTCCGCCCTTTGACGCATAGGCGCCGCGCACGAAGTCGAGTTGCCCGCCGGAGGCGCTGTACTGGTGCCCGAGCATGTGCTCGGAGTTGCAGGCGCCGGTCAGGTCGATCTCAATGGTCGCGTTGATCGAGATGACGTTGTCGTTCTGCGCGATGATGCGCGGGTCGTTAACGTAGTCGACCGGTGCGCTCTCGACCGCCGGGTTGTCGTTCAGGAAGTCGTACATCGACTTCTGGCCCATGGCGAAGGTGAAAACCGTCTTGCCGCGGTCGATAGCCTTGCGGCGATTGGTGACCACGCCGGCGCGGATGAGGTCAACCAGGCCGGGGTTCAATGCCTCGGTATGAATGCCGAGATCGTTGCGGTCCTTGAGTACGGCACAGACGACGTTAGGCAGCGCCCCGACGCCCATCTGCAGACAGGCGCCGTCCGGGACCAAGCTGGCGATCGTGCGGCCGATCACCGCGTCTTCAGGTGCAGGTCCGCGGATCGGCAGCTCCAACAGCGGGACGTTGTTTTCAACGATCGCATCGACCGCCGAGACGTGCAGCTCCGCCCCGTCGCCATGGACGCGTGGCATATTTTCGTTGACCTCGACGATGAGCCGCTTGGCCGCGCGGGCGACTTTGGTCGAATAGTCGTTGCCGGTGCCGAAGCTGAAATAGCCGTGCCGGTCCATCGACGAGACGGTGCAGACGAAACTGTCAATGCCGATCTCGTCGATCAGCAGCCGCGGCGTCTGATGGAAGTTGTTGGGTACGTAGTTGACGATCTTGCGCCCGCCATCCTCGACACCTCGCTTGATCAATGCGCGCTCGGCGGCCGCAATGAACATGCAGTACGGGTGAATGCGATCATTCAGCTCGTAGCGAAGGATCGTCCCACCGGCGATTTTGGTTGCCTCGAAGTAATAGACCTTGAGATCTTCGATCCCACCGGCCTCGGCACGGTCCGCCAACGCCTTCAGGAGCGCAGGCGGCTCAGCCATCGCCATGCCCATCGACAGCTTGGACCCGGAAGGAATTGAGGCCACCGCCTGGTTGGGCATCGTCAATTTCGATTGGTAGAGCGAGGCGATATCCATCGTCGTGTCTCCTCGTCCTTCAGGAGATCAGTAGTTGGCTGCTTCTTCGGGCGAGTGACCGCGGCGGTAGATGAGCATGGTGCGCTCGAAGCTCATCACTTCGGCGCCGTCCTGGTTGATGCCGCGCGTCGAAACCGTGACGATTCCCTGGGTTGGCCGGCTCTTGGACTCGCGCTTGTGGAGGACCGTGCTCTCGGCATAGAGCGTGTCGCCGGCGAAGACGGGATGGGTGGCCTTCACCTTGTCCCAACCGAGATTGGCCACGACTTTCGCGCTGACCGTGCGAACGCTCATGCCTGTGAGAAGCGCCAACGTGAAGGTCGAATTGACCAGCATCTTTTTCCACTCGGTCTTGGCCGCGTAAGCCGCGTCGAAGTGAACCGGCTGGACGTTGAGCGTCAGAAGGGTGAAGTAAGTATTGTCGACATCGAGTACGGTGCGGCCGGGGCGATGCTCGAACACGTCGCCGGGCTCGAAGTCCTCCCAATAGAGGCCCGAGGTTTCGCGGTAGTGGCGTTCGCCGACGGCCTTGTAGGCGGGCAGGATGGTTTCCATCGGATCGTCTCCTTCATCAGGGTGGGATGGAGAATCCGGTTTGTCGCTTCAGGCCTCGATTCCGGCAGCGGCGAGGGTGCGGCGTGCCTTGCGGGCGACAGCCTCGTCGATCATCTGGCCGTCGACCGTGCCGACGCCCTTGGCATTTTCGGCGAGGATGGCGCGGGCCTTCTCCACGGTCTCGGCGCTAGGCGTCAGCGCCGCGTTGATCGCGCCGATCTGTGCGGGGTGAATTGCGGCCTTGGCGGCGAACCCGAGCGCCACCACAGCCGCGACCTCCTGCTTCAGACCGTCCTCGTTGTGAATATCGAAGAAAGGCGAATCGATCGGCGTTACGTCCGCCAGAGCGCAGGCCGCGATCAGCCGACTGCGAGCGTAGGCGAGCGGCTCCCATGCAGTGGCCGCCCCGAGGTCGGCCGCCATATCGGCAGCGCCCATCATCAGACCCACAAGCCTTGGGGTCGCGGTCGCGATCGCCTCCACCGCGGCGAGACCACGCGCGCTCTCGATCAGGCCGATGAGCCTGATGGTCCTGCCCGCCGCGGTCAGCAGGCGATCGAGGATTTGAAGATGGCCGGCCGTCTCCGTTTTGGGCAGCACCAAAAAGTTCGGAGCAGCGCTGGAGCCCAGCAATGCGTCCAAGTCGGAAATTCCCGACCGCGTGTCGAGCCCGTTGATGCGCAGCGCGTGGAGTGCGCCATCGGCTGGGTTACCCGCCAAGTAATCGAGAGCGGTAGTTCGAGCCTGAGCCTTGTCCTTGGGCGCGACAGCGTCCTCGAGATCCAGGATTACAACGTCGGCGCCCGCCGCGGCAGCGTTTGCGAAGCGGTCGGGGCGGGTTGCCGGCGTGAACAGCCAGCTTCGAGCGCGGATAGCGGCTTGGTTGATCATCTTGGGTCAAACCAAACGCGGCGGCGGAATCGACCACCATGTTCCCAGTGGAAGTAGGAGAAAGTGAGGCGCTATGACCGCTTCACGTCGATCCGCGACGTTCAAACGCTCCCAACGTACGTCCGCGTTGGGTCGATTTCTGCCGTTTGAGGCGCGGGCGCCAAGCGTAGGATCATATCCATTGGGACGTCGGCGGATTCGTCGCAACGCGGAGGCTGCGCGCCCTCGGCGCCGCCCCTCAAAACCCCTTCGCTTGCAGCGCCGCCACGATCTCGTCGAGAGTCGCAGGATCTTCGATCGTCGCCGGCGCGGCCCAGGGATCGCCATCGGCGATTTTCTTCATTGTGCCGCGCAGGATCTTGCCCGAGCGGGTCTTGGGCAGGCGCGCGACGACCAGCGCGAGCTTGAATGCGGCGACCGGGCCGATTTTCTCGCGCACCAGCGCGACGACTTCCCGTTCGATCTCTTCGTGCGGTCGGTTGACCCCCGACTTGAGCACGAGGAAACCGCAGGGCTGCTCGCCCTTGATCTCGTCCTTGACGCCGAGCACGGCGCATTCCGCGACATCGGGATGCGACGCGACGACCTCCTCCATGCCGCCCGTCGACAGCCGATGGCCCGCCACATTGATGATGTCGTCGGTGCGCCCGAGAATGGTGAGATAGCCATCTTCGTCGACGAAGCCGGCGTCGGCGGTCTTGTAGTAGCCGGGGAATTCCGTGAGATAGCTCTCGCGCATGCGATCGTCCTGCCGATAGAGCGTCGGCAGGCACCCCGGCGGCAACGGCAGCTTGACGACGATCGAGCCCATTTTGCCGGTCGGGGTGGGGCGCGAGCCTTCGTCGACAACCTCGACGACGTACCCCGGCATCGGCACGGTCGGCGAGCCGCGCTTGATCGGCAGCAGGCCGAGGCCGACGGGATTGGCGACGATCGGCCAGCCCGTTTCCGTCTGCCACCAATGGTCGACGACGGGGATCTTCAATACGTCTTCGGCCCAGGCGACGGTGTCGGGATCGGCGCGCTCGCCGGCGAGGAACAGCGTGCGGAGCGAGGCGATCGAATAAGATTTCAGCAACTCCGCCTTCGGATCTTCCTTCCGCACAGCGCGCAAGGCGGTCGGCGCGGTGAAGAAGGCGGCGACCTTGTAATCCTCGATGACGCGCCAGAAGGCCCCGGCGTCCGGCGTGCCGATGGGCTTGCCCTCGTAGAGGACGGTCGCGCAGCCGTGCAGCAGCGGCGCATAGACGATATAGGAATGACCCACGACCCAGCCGATGTCGGAGCCGGCCCAATAGGTCTCGCCGGGCTCGACGCCGTAGATGGCCGACATCGACCATTTCAGCGCGACGAGATAGCCGCCGATATCGCGCACGACCCCCTTCGGCTGGCCCGTCGTTCCCGAGGTGTAGAGAATGTAAAGCGGATCGGCAGCGGCGAGTTCGACGCAGGGCGCGCGTTTTCCCGCGCTGCGCGCGGCGGCGACGAGGGCGGCCCAATCATGGTCGCGACCCGCGACCATGCCGCTTCGATGCTGCGGGCGCTGAAAGACGACGCAGGATTGCGGCTTCGCCTTCGCCAGGCCGATGGCGAGATCGAGCAGGGGCTTGTATTCGACGAGCCGCCCGGGTTCGACGCCGCAACTGGCGGTCAGCACCAGCTTGGGTTCGGCGTCGTCGATGCGCGTGGCGAGTTCCTTCGCGGCGAAGCCGCCGAAGACGACGGAGTGGATCGCGCCGATGCGCGCGCAGGCCAACATCGCGACGATCGCCTCGGGGATCATCGGCATGTAGACGATGACCCGGTCGCCCTTGACGATTCCGAGCTCGCTCAAGACAGCCGCGAGCGTCGCCGTCTCGTCGAGCAGCTCGGCGTAGGAGATCCGGCGTTTGGTCGCGGTGACCGGGCTGTCGTAGAAGATCGCCGTCCGATCGCCGCGCCCGGCTGCGACGTGACGGTCGACCGCGTTGAAGCAGGCGTTGCAGGCGGCGTCCGGAAACCAGCGCCCGTAAACGCCGGCGCTTTCGTCGAAAATCACCCGCGGCGGCCGGATCCAGTCGATCTCCTTGGCCGCCTCGGCCCAAAAGCCTTGCGGGTCGGCGAGCCACCCGGCATAGACGTCCTTGTAGCGGCTCGTCATTGTTTCCCTCCCGTCGCGGCGCTTGCCAGGCCGCGGATGCATTTCCGGAATTTTGAGCCCTGGGACGGGAGAAGGCAACGCGCGCAGCGCCAGCATTTAGACGAATGAGGCGGCGACAACTGAGCTTCCCAATGCCCGGCGACTGGACTTTCTATCTGGCGGCCGTCCCCGCGGTCATCCTGGTCGGCTTGTCCAAGGGCGGATTTTCCGGCCTGAGCACCCTTGCGATGCCCCTGCTCGCGCTCGTCATCTCGCCGGTGCGGGCAGCGGCGATCATGTTGCCAATCTTGATCGTGCAGGATTGGGTCAGCGTCTGGGCTTTCCGGCGCGACTTCAACGCCCGCAACCTCGTCATTCTTCTGCCCGGAGCGCTCATCGGGGTCACCGCCGGCTGGCTGCTCGCCGCGCAGGTCGACGAAGCGGCGGTGCGCCTCGTCGTTGGACTGATCTCGATCGGATTCGTCATTTTCATGCTGCTGCGCGATCGGTTCACGGGCGCGGCGGCGGCGCGCGCGAATGTCGCGCCGGGAGTGTTCTGGGGCGCGCTCGCCGGCTTCACCAGTTTCGTCAGCCACGCCGGCGCGCCGCCGGTGATGGTCTACGTCTTGCCGCAAAGGCTTTCGCCGCGGGTTTTCGCCGGCACGGCCACGATGTTCTTCGCCGCCGTCAATCTTCTCAAAGTCCCGCCCTATTTTCTCCTCGGCCAGTTCAGCCGGGACAATCTGACCGTCGCCACGACGCTGTTCCCGGTGGCGATCGCGGCGACGTTCGCTGGGGTCTGGCTGGTGCGCCGGGTTTCCGCCGAACGTTTCTACGGCGCGGTGCTTCTCCTGACGTTTCTGATCGGCGTGAAACTGTCCTATGACGGTTTGCGAGAATTGCTGATCTAACAGATGCTTAACGCCTGAGGCGCATGAACATGGCGATAACGCGAAAGGGACCGGCCGTGAGTACAGCCGAACGAGAGGCGCTTGGCGCGGGTTCGCAGCTGAAGCGCCAAATTCCCGCCTTCGTCGCCATCGGCCTATTCGGCTTTCTCGTCGACGCGGGCGTCACGTATTTCCTCGCGCAAGGGTTCGGCGTCGCGCCGGCGCTGGCCCGCCCGCCCGCGTTCACGATCGCAACCGTGCTCAATTTCGCGCTCAACCGAAGCCTCACCTTCCGCGCCACGGCAACACCCGTTGTGCGCGCCTTCGCACGCTACGTGGTCGTCTGCGCGGCCGGACTCGCGGTCAATTATTCCGTCTACCTCGCTTGCATCGCGCTGGCGCCTCGCTTCGGGCTGGCCGTGACGCCCGGGATATTGCCGCTCTTCGTCGCCTGCGGCTCCGGGGCGGCGATGTTCCTGACCTTTATCGGTTTCCGCTTCTTCGCCTTTCGCGACTGACGGTTCGATCCCGGGCGTTCGGGGCCTCGCATTGCGCCGCGCGCGCGCTATGATGGCGGCGTTCGTCCTGGGGGAGAGACCGGCATGACGATTTCGCCATTTGATCGCGATCTCGATCGCAACCCCGCCAATTTTCAGCCGCTGACCCCGCTCACGTTTCTCGAGCGCGCGGCGGAAGTCTTTCCCGATCGTCTGGCGATCGTCCATGGCGCGCTGCGGCGAACCTATCGCGACTTCTACGCGCGTTCGCGCTGTCTTGCCTCGGCGCTGGCCAAGCGGGGGTTGTCGCGCGGCGACACCGTCGCGGTCATGCTCGCCAATACGCCGGCGATGCTGGAGTGCCACTACGGCGTCCCCATGTGCGGCGCCGTGCTCAATGCGCTCAACACCCGCCTCGACGCCGCCACGCTCGCGTTCATGCTCGATCACGGCGAAGCCAAGGCGCTGATCGTCGATCGGGAATACTCCGCGGTCATCGACGCGGCGCTGAAGCTCGCCACGGCGCGCCCGCTCGTCATCGATTACGACGATCCCGAATACGTGGGGCCGGGGACGCGGCTGGGCGAGATTGACTATGAAGCCCTGCTCGCCGAGGGCGACGAAGCTTACGACTGGCCCCGCCCGCGCGACGAATGGGACGCGATCGCGCTCAATTACACGTCAGGCACCACAGGCGATCCGAAAGGCGTCGTCTATCATCATCGCGGCGCCAACCTCCTGGCGGTGGGCAATATCGTCACCGCCGACATGGGCCGCCATCCCGTCTATCTCTGGACCTTGCCGATGTTCCATTGCAACGGCTGGTGCTTTCCTTGGTCGATCAGCGTCAAGGCGGGCGTGCACGTGTGCTTGCGGCAGGTGCGCGCCAAGGCCCTCTACGACCTCATCGCCGAGCACCGCGTGACCCATCTGTGCGGCGCGCCGATCGTCATGTCGGTTCTGCTCAATGCGAGCGCCGAGGAGAGGCAGCCGCTGCCGCATCTGGTGCGTTTCTTCACCGCCGCCGCGCCGCCCCCCGCCGCCACGCTGGCGGCGATGCGCGAGGCCGGCTTCGAGGTGACCCATCTCTATGGTTTGACGGAGGTCTACGGTCCCGCGGTCGTCAACGACTGGAAAGAAGAATGGAATGCGCTCGACGGGCCGGCCCAGGCCGCTTTGAAGGCGCGCCAGGGCGTCCGCTATCACGCGCTGGAATCGCTCGACGTCATGGACCCGGAGACCATGCGCAGCGTTGCCGCCGATGGCGAGACGCTGGGCGAGGTGATGTTTCGCGGCAACGTCGTGATGAAGGGCTACCTCAAGAACAAGTCCGCGACTGACAAGGCCTTCGCCGGGGGCTGGTTCCACTCCGGCGATCTCGGCGTTAAGCATCCCGACGGTTATCTCCAGCTCAAGGATCGTTCGAAGGACATCATCATTTCCGGCGGAGAGAACATTTCTTCGATCGAAGTGGAGGACGCGCTGTTCGAGCATCCCGGCGTGCAACTTGCCGCCGTGGTCGCGCGCCCCGACGACAAGTGGGGCGAAACGCCCTGCGCCTTCGTGGAGATGAAGCCCGGACAGAGCGCCAGCGAAGAGGAACTGATCGGCTGGTGCCGCGCGCGTCTGGCGCACTATAAGTGCCCGCGCCACATCGTTTTCGCCGAAATCCCGAAGACGTCGACCGGCAAGGTGCAGAAATACGCTTTGCGCGAGCGCGCCCGCACGGTGGGCCGCTCCCCGCCATGACGGCTTCGCGACGCTCCTGGCCGCTTCATTGCCGCGCCGCGTTGGTCGAGGCGATTTTGGCCGCGGCGGATCAATTCCCGCATCCCGGCGCCGACGAGGCGGATCGCATTCACGGCGTGCGCAAGGCGCTGAAGGCCGCGGCCGGATTGTCGCGCCTCTTCGCGCCCTTTGTCGGCGAACCCGCCAGTCAGGCGCTCAAAGCCGTCAACGCCGCGAGGCGGCGCATCGGCCGGGCGCGCGATCTCGACATTCTGCCCGGAGTCCTGGCGCGCCTGAACGGGTCGAACCAAGCGCGAGAGATTCTGCTGCGCGTCATCGCCGAGCAGCGAGAGGCGGAGCGCCGCTCGCATCGCGAGAGCGACGCCGGCGAGATCTGCGCGGAGCTGCGGGCGCTGGCGCAGTCCGTCGAAGCGTGGGGTGCGGAGACGCTCGGCGCCCAGCCGCTGCTCCTCTCGGTGCGGCAAGCCTATCGCGCCGCGCGGCGGCTCGGGCATACCGCGCTGGCGAGCCGCGATGCCGAGGATCTGCATTCCCTGCGGGTGCGCGTCGTCGATCTTTCGCATCAGCTCGCCGCGTTCCAGCCGGCTTGGCCGGATATGGTCCAGGCGATGGTGCGTGAGCTTCATCGGCTGCGAAAGACGCTGGGCGATCATAATGATCTAGCGGTTCTCGCGGAATTCGCGCGCGGGCGTTCCGAATTGCCGCGCGAGGAATTTGACGGACTGATCGCGCTGATCGAACAACGAGCGCGGCCCCTCGAGCGCCGCGCGGAGGAACAGTTCTCCCGGCTCTTCGCCGAGCGGCCGGGCGCGTTCGAGCGCCGGCTTGCGATCTACCTCGAGCGACCGCAGCACAAGCCTGGGGCGCGCAATCGCTCGGCGAAGACGGCTCTCAGGGATAGCGCGACTTGAGATCGGCGATGCGTTGGGCGTCGTGATCGATGATGCAGGCAAGGCGCGGGTCGCCGCCCTTGGCGCTCATGCCCGCCTCGAATGGCGCGACGTCCTGGCATTCGGAGTCGCGCCAGCCGATCCATTGCGCCTCGGCGTCGTTGAGCGAGCGCTTCCAGCGCGCCTTCTGCGAAGACAGCACGCCCGCGCGGCTGTCGATGCTCTTGATGGCCGCATCGACGCTCGCCGCGAGATCCCGGTCCGCGCGGTCGGCGCTCGCGCGCAAACATTCCGCGAGTTCGCGGGCCCCGATCTTCTTGGCGTCGCAGGCCAATTGCGAGGGTCGCGCCTCGTCCGCCGCGGCGGCGGTCATCGTCGAAGCAACGAGGGCGGCTAAAAGAACGAAATTTCGCATGATCGAATGATCCATGGGAAAGGTTACCCCATAACGACAAAGCCGGGATTCGCCTAGAGGCCTCTCGCTCATTGCTTCGCCATCGCAGCCCGCGCCGCGGAGGGCGCTTCGCCGAAGCGACCGGCAAGATTTCGCATTTGATGCGCGTTATTCACTATCCCAGCAAGGTGTTCAACGCCAGTGAACCCCTCGACGGCAGGGTGCACTACGGATTCGGCGGCCTGCAGCTGAGATCGGCGAAATCTAACCCGCCGGCGCGTGGCTTTGCAGAAAGTCGCCGATGCGCTGCAGCGCGCGACGGATGTTGTCGCGCGAGTTGGCGTAGGAGAGGCGGATGTAGCCCTCGCCGTAGACGCCGAAGTCGGGGCCGCCGATGGTCGCCACGCCTGCCTCCTCGAGTAGCGCGGCGGCGAGCGGCTTCGCCTTCCAGCCCGTCGCGGCGATGTTCGGGAAGGCGTAGAACGCGCCTTTGGGCGACGCCGAGCGCACGCCCGGCAGTCGATTGAGCCCTTCGACCACGATGGCGCGGCGGGCGTCGAATTCGGCGACCATCGCCTGCACGGCGTCCTGCGGTCCAGTCAGAGCGGCAAGGCCGGCGAATTGGGCCGCCGAATTGACGCAGGAATAGGAATTGACCGCGAACTTGCGCGCGTTCTCATAGAGCGCCTTCGGCCAGACGGAATAGCCGAGCCGCCAACCCGTCATCGCGTAGGTCTTCGACCAGCCGTCAAGCAGGATCAGGCGATCCCGGATATCGGGGTAGGCGAGCAACGTCTGATGGCGGCGATTGTCGTAGGTCATCTGGCCGTAGATTTCGTCCGACAGGATCGCAGCGTCGGGCCATCGCGCGAGACCGGCGACCAGCCTGTCGATTTCCTCGCGCGGCGTGACGCCGCCGGTCGGATTGGCGGGCGAGTTGAGAATGACGAGGCGCGTCTGCGGCGTCATCAGCGCGAGCGTTTCCTCGGCCGAGAAGGCGAAGCCGTTTTCCTCGCGCATCGGGATCGGCACAGGCCGCGCGCCGGTGAATTCGATCATCGAGCGATAGATGGGAAAGCCAGGGTCGGGATAGAGGATGTCGACGCCAGGCGCGCCGAACATCAGGATCGCCATATGCATGGTGACCTTGCCGCCGGGCACGATGAGAACCGAATCCGGGGATACCTCGACGGAAAATCGCCGGTGCAGATCGGCGGCGACCGCCTCGCGCAAGGGCAGGATGCCCGTCGCCGCGGTGTAGCCGTGCTCGCCGTCTCGCAGGGCCTTGGCCGCCGCCTCGACGATATGTGGCGGGGTTTTGAAATCGGGCTGGCCGATGCCGAGGTTGATGATGTCGCGCCCTTGTCGCTGCAACTCCGCCGCCTTGGCGAGGACGGCGAAGGCGTTTTCCTCGCCGATGCGCGAGAAGGCGGGGACGACATGCAGCATGGGAGGCGCTCCGGGGCGGGGGCTTCGTTGTGGCGCAGCGCGGGGCGGGGGGCAATGGCTGGTGGAAAGCCCCCATGGGAAAATTTGACATTTGGTGCGGCCTGCTGGGCGGCGGGAATCCCCCCTTTAGGCGACGTTCGAAGTGCGTTGCGTCGGGCGGCAGCGAAAGCCCGCGCCGGCGGGATGGGCCCACGCCGATCCATACCAATGTATAGGATCGCTAGAACAATATTGAATCCGAATACCCCATGGTAGTATGGAAGCAGTTCCTATTTCAATGTATAGTCAACATCGTTGATGGTTGC
>CAWEYC010000012.1:0-644576 GCA_963813195.1 uncultured Alphaproteobacteria bacterium
AGTGATGGCCGAGACCAAGCTCCAGGTCATGGGCCACCGGGGACCGGAAGACGGAGACAGACGCAGCGACGGTGGCGGCGGGGAGCGACGTCGGCAACGGGTTCATCTACCAGGTCCTTCACCGGCGACTGTGGCTCGCTCGCGTTGGCCGCGGCCCTGAACGGTTTGGAGCTGACGCCGGCCGAGACGCCTCAGGCCCGGGAGCTACATGACAGCGACTGGATGTACGACGCCGTGCTCACACAGTTGCGCGAGGTCATCGTTCCCCGCACGACGGATCCGTTGGCGCAGGCCCGCGGAAAGGGGGTCGCCCGCATGGTGAAGTACCTCGCCCGCGTCGACACCTACGGCCCCTCCTACGAGGAGTGCGAGCTGCAGGACCTCGAGAAGCTCCGGGTGGCCGCCCCATTCGGTGCGGGCCGGCCGGGTGGACGCCGCAGCGGCGGTGGCGGCGGGAGGCGTGTCCGAGGAGGACTACATCCTCATGCTCTGGCGCCGCGTCGCCCGGCTACCGAGCTCGCCCGTCCCTCCATGGGCGTGCTCGCCGATCGACACTGGCCTCCACTGCGGTGACCCGATGAGCACCGCTTTCGGAGTCGACCTGGACCAGTTGCGCAGCGAACGCACCTACCGCGACCCTGTCCCGGCCGACGACGACTTCCACGACGAGGAAGTCCACCGATCGCTGGTGGGAGACCGAGACGTGCTGGTTCTCCTGGAACGTGCCGGAGCGCAATCTCGGTGGCTGGACGTACTGCCAGGCCCGACCGAACGCCAACATCTGCAACGGCGGGGCCTGGGTGTGGGACGACCGGGCCGCCTACCAGTGGGAGCTGGCCTACCGGGCCGAATACTCGGGGCTCCAACTCCCGCCCCGTTCGCAGCGAGACATGCGGGACTTCGAATGGCCCAACGGTGTCCATGTCCGGGTCGTCGAACCACTGACGACCTACGCCGTCACCTACAGCGATCCCGGCTCGCTCGAGGTGGACCTCGTCTTCGAGGCCATCATGAAGCCCAATCCGCACCCGAATGGCGTCGTCCCTTTCCTGAAGGGTGCCCACCTCGATCAGGCCGGCCGTGTGACGGGAACGATGGTCCTGCACGGCGAGAAGATCCCGATCGACTGCTACTCAGTACGCGACCGGTCGTGGGGCCCCCGGCCGTCTGGGTGCCCGAAACGCCGGCCCCACGCTCGCACTGCGGCTGCGACTCCTGCTCCGGCTGCGGTTGATCAACGGTCCGATGCAGGAGCGTTTGGCGGCGTCGGGTACTCGTTCTGCGCCGCCGGGCCCGGTGAGGCCTGGCTCGTCTATGCCATCCCGGGTCCCGAAGTAGAGCCGATAGCGTGCGGCTTCCTTCTCCGAGGGGGCGAGTACGGGCACATTCTGGCGGGCGAGCGCCGTGTCACTTTCGATGCGAACACCGGATGGCCCCGTCGGTGGAGTTGGAGGCGGTCGACGAGTTCGACCGTCGCCTCTCGGTCCGAGGCGACGCGGTGAGCCGACACTGGCGGGGCCACGGTGGTGACTCCCTTGTCCACTGGCACTGGGACGACGGAGTCGAGGGCTGGGGCGAGGACCAGAGCTACTTCAGTCGAGACCAGTGGGAGCGCAACCGCCAGCGAGCCAGGTAGGAGGGTGGCCGCGGTACCGGGGATCACACGTATCAGCGCAATGTCACCGGCAACGTCCGGAAACCAGCGAAACGCCTGCACGGGCTTGTACTGGAGCCGGCCACGGGGCACGGCCAGCCGCATCGAGGGGAACGCCGGACCAGCGCGCCGATGGAGATCTGCCCCTCCAGCCTTGCCAGCTGATTGCCCAGGCAGAAGTGCTTTCCGAAGGCGAACGTCAGGTGCCGGTTGGGGTCTCGGCCCAGGTCGAGCGCATCGGGCTCGTCGAACACCGCCTCGTCCCGGTTGGCCGAGATGATCATCCCCATCACCTTGGACCCCTTGGGCATCACAGTGCCGTCGATCGAGACCTCGTCCAACAAGGTCCGGGCCGTGCCGCAGGGGACGGGCGTCGTGAAGCGCAAGAGCTCCTCGACCGCCGTCGTCGTCAGGTCGGAGTCGTCCCGCCAGCGGGCCGCCTGCTTCGGGGTGTTCAATGAGCGCCACCGCTGAGCTGCCGATCAAATTGGCCGTCGTGTCGTGCCCCGCCAGCATCAACAAGAAGATCATGGCGATGACCTCGTCGTCGCTCAAGGAGTCGCCGTCCTCGTTCGCTGCCAGCAACCCCGAGATCAGCCCGTCGTCGGGGGCGGCACGCCGCTGGGCCGCCAGTCGCTCCAATACGGCGTAGAGCTTCCGGGCCGTCGGGATCGTCCGCAGCGCGTCGACGGCGGAGCCGCTCCCCAACCGGGCGACGAAGCGTTCCATCAGCACGTGGAACTCGTCCCGGTCCTCGTGCCCCACGCCGAGCATGGTCGAGATCACCGACAAGGGCAGCGGCGTGGCAAAGTCCGCCACCAGGTCGACCGTCGAGCTGCCACGCAGTTCGAGGTCGTCCAAGAGACCCGTACGATCCGCTCGATGTCCCCCGTCATCTGCTGGACCATGCGGGGCGTGAAGGCCTTGTTGACGAGCCGACGCAGGCGGGCGTGGTCGGGGTCGTCCTTGTAGACCATGGAGTCGGTCAGGAGGCGGAACATCTTGGGCAGGTGCCGCAGCATGAAGCCCGAGTCGCCCGACGTCGGGTCGCTCGAGAACCGAACGTCGTTGTGCAGCAGCAGCACGTGCTCGTGCCGGGTGAGCATGAAGCCGGCGCCGCCCATCAGCTGCTTGGAGTAGGCCGGGGACACCGCCCCGCGTCGTCGCAGCTCCGCGTAGCGTGGGAATGGATCTGCGAACATGACCGGGTCGGCCAGGTCGGTCACCGTCTCTGTCATTGGCCGTTCCACCTGGGATTCAAGGCTTCTGACACCTATTGAGTATAACCTATTTCTGATGGCCGCCGCCCCCTCCTCCGCCCTCGTCGTACCGGCGGCGGGCACCATGTCACCGCCGACGGACGCCGAGTCGAAGCTGGCCGCGAACGTGGCCCGGCGCATCCTCACGGATGTCGTCGACCGGGGCTGGCCGCTGGGAGAGGTGCTGGGATCGCAGTCCGAACTGATCGCGGCTACGGGGTGAGTCGGGCCGTGTTCCGCGAGGCCGTGCGACTGGTCGAGAACCAGCAAGTGGCCTTCATGCGACGGGGCCCCGGAGGCGGGCTGGTCGTGACGGAGCCGACCGGTCGACGCCATCATCGACGCCGCGGTGCTGTACCTGCACCGGGCCAACACTCGCCTGACGAGGTCTTCGAGGCGCGGATCGATCCTCGAGGTCATCGCCGCCGAGTTGGCCACCGAACGGCTGACCGCGGACGACGCCGTCGAACTGCGCGCGCTGGAAGCGGCCGAGGTGCGCGACCACCGTGCCCTGCACCGCCTGGCCGGCCCGTCGACCCGCAACCCGGCCCTCGAGCTCTTCGTCGACATCTCAACCGGGTGGCGTTCCTCTACTTCCGGGGCGGCGCCGGTCGCTGGGCGAGGGCACGTTGTCGGCGTCACGGCAGGCGCACGCCCGCATCATCGATGCAGTGCTGGACCACGACCCCGACACCGCCGCTCGCCGCATGCGGCGCCACCTCGAGGCCGAGTCCGCCTTCCTGCAGAACCGCAAGCTGTCCCGCCAGTTCCTGCCCCGCAGCGTGGCGCTCGGTGGCGGTGTCAGCAACAAGCGGGCCGAGGATGTGGCGCGGGCGATCCTGCAGGATGTCGTGGCCGACGACCTGCCGCCGGGGACGCTGTTGGGTTCGCAGGCGGCGCTGATCGAGCGCTACGGCGCGAGCCGGGCCGTCTTCCGCGAGGCGCTCCGCCTGCTGGAACACCACCAGATCGCCACCATGCGGCGTGGCCCCGGCGGCGGCCTCTTCGTCAGCGCACCCAGCGTGCGCGGGGTCAGCGACGTCGTCGCCGTCTACCTGGCCCGCCGCGACATCTCCATGGCCGATCTCGTTGAACTGCGTGTCAGGGTCGAGATGGCGCTGGTCGACATGACGATCGCCCGGACAGATCGATCCGACTCCGAACTGCACGACGCCTCGAACAGGAGCGCAAGCTGTCCATCGCCGAGTTCGCCGACGGGGGCCACGACCTCCATGCGGTGATCGCCGGGATGGCCGGCAACCGCGCACTCGAGCTGGTGCTGCTCGTCCTGCTCCGCCTGATGCGCCTGCACCAGGTCGAGGAGGTCACGGACGAGGAGCGGGCCGTCGCCGCCCTCGAGGTCTCCAAGGCCCACGGCGCCATCGCCGATGCCATCACCGCCGGCGAGATCGAGCTGGCCGGCGGCGCATGCGCCGCCACCTCGAGGCGATCGGCAGCTACCTGCGCTGAACGACGGCCGGCAGCCTCCCGGCGTCACGTCGTCGAGAACACCTTGCGCGAGTAGTACCAGACGGCCAGCACGCTCAGGACCACCGCGAACGCCGCCAAAGCACCGATCTCCGGCAGCGTCTGCGAGAACAGTCGCGTGATCCGAAATCAACTTCACGAACGTGTCCATGGCCCACGCCTGCGGCACGATGTGCCCCACGTTCTTCACGGTCGTGCTCACTGCGCTCAACTGGTAGACGCAGCCGCCGAACATGCCGGCGATGATCGCGACGATCACGGCGGTGGCGATGGCCTGCTCCTGCGAGCGTGACCACGTCCCGATGATCACGGCCAGCGCCGCCATGCTGATCCCGAGAAGCAGGATCACCAGGAACACACTCGCCGGATTGCCCCAGTGCACCCGGAACAGCACGTACCCGACGAAGATCAGTCCGATCGCCATGCTGACCGCGGTGACCATCATGCTGGCCATCTGACCGAAGACGATGTCGCGTTTGCGCACGGGAGCGGCGGACAATCGCTGCAGCACCCCCAGCCGCGCGTCTCGACCATGCCCGCCGCCAACACGAGCACGGCGATCCCCATGAACAACACCAGGTTGGCCGGCGCCACGTACCAGAACGGACTCAGCGGCGCCTCGACCGGAGTGGCCTTCAGCGTGGCGTCGGTGAACTTCGTGTTGGAGCCCTCCGCGGCCATCAGGTCCATGAGCGCCACCGCGTCAGTCCTCGCCTGCACGGCGTCGGTGGTCGACGACTCCACCAGGAAGTCCGCCCGGACCGAGTTTCCGGGTGCCGGCAGCTGGACGATCCCCGCCACCACCCGGCCCCGCAGGATGTCGTCGGTCAGATCCTGCTTCGTGCTCTCGACCCGCACCTTCACGCCGTCGGTGGTCTGCGCCAGGTGCAGCAGCCGGGCCGACGGGTGGCAGACCGATCGGGCTCCCTGGGGCTGCCCTCGAGCAGCCCCGTGATCAGGATGATGACGACCGGCACCAGCGTCCCGATGATGAGCAGGCGGCGGTCGCCCATGGCCCGGCGCAGGTTCACCCAAATGACGGCGATCACCTCACGGCTCCACCATCCGCCGCACGCGGGTCATGGCCAGACCGCCGGCCACCACGGCGATGATCAGCAGAATCACGAAGGGCCCGATGATGCTGCTCGCCGGCTCACCGAGCTGGTCGAGGCGCCCGAACCCGACCAGGGCCCAACCGTTCGGCGTGCCCAGCGCCAGCACCTGGAAGGCGTCGGGGAGCGAGCCGGACGGCAGAAGGTTTCCACCGACCAGCGCCAGGAAGAGGCCGACGAGCAGGGTGATCCCGAAGGCCTGCTGCTCGTTCTTGGCCAACGACGTCAGGAACACGCCGATGCCGCACATGGCGGCCGTGGCGCCGATCGCCATCAACAGGACGCCGAGCAGGTTGCCCCAGTCGGCGCCGAAGCCGTACGTCGTCACCGCCCAGATCACGAAGATGGTCGCCAGGCCCGGTGAGGAAGATCGCCAGCAGCTTGCCGAGGACGATCTGGGTGGGCCGCACCGGCGCCGCCGTGATCCGGGCCAGCGTGCCGGCCGACCTCTCCATCAGCAGGGAGCGCATGCCGAGACCGCTGCCGATGAAGAGGAAGACGACCGCGATGTTGGGCGCGAAGAAGTTCAGGTTGACCTTGCCGCCGTGACCCACGTCCTGGCTGTTGACCGCCACGGTCGCCTCTTTCGGATCAGCCGTGAGCGCCGACACCGACTCGTCGTGCGGCACCCGGCTCGCGTACATGACGCTCGAGATCCCGGCCGCGACGGACTCGGCGTACTCCTCTCCCAACGGCGACGTGCCCTTGGTCACGACATCGAAGCCGGGAGTATGGGTCGCACCGGGGTCGACGATCGGGATGAGCAGGGTGTGCAGGCGCAGCTGCGACGGCAGGACCGCCACCCCGCCGTCGAGCGTGCCGTTCGCCACGGCGTCTTTGACCGACTGCTGGGTGGGCAGCGTGGTGACGGTGACGTTCTTCGGGAGCTGGCTGGCGGCCAGCGCCGCCGTCAGCGTCTGGGGCGAGGCTCCCGCCACGCCGATGTGGACGGGGGCCACGTTGGCCCCGCCGGCGAAGGACAGCCCGAGGACAGCCGACATGAGCAGCGGCGCCGCCAGGCATCCGATGAGGACGGAGCGATCGCGCAGGCGGCGGTGGAGCTCATTCCACGCGATGACGCGGATCAATCCCGAAGCTCTTTCCCGGTGAGGGTCAAGAAGACGTCCTCGAGGTTCGGCGTGCGCACCTCGACTCCCGTGAGATCGACCCCGTGCTTGGTGGCGACGGCGACCACGGCGGAGAGGACGGCGGGTCCGTGGTCGGTGGTCAGCTCCAGGTTGCCCTCGTGCTCGTGGACGTCGTGGACGTTGTGGAGCTCGAGGCAGGCGGCAGACAGGACAGTCGAGCGAGGCCTCGTCACAGGACAGGTGCACCTTGTCCTTGCCCCCATGCGTGCCGATCAACGACTCCGCCGTCCCCTCGGCAATGAGCCGGCCGTCATCGATGATGCCGATGCGGTCGCACAACCGGGCCGCCTCTTCCATGTAATGGGTCGTGTAGAGCACCGCGATGCCCAGCCGGCCGACCGTCTCGAGGATGGAGTTGCGGCTCTGGGGGTCGACGCCGACCGTGGGCTCGTCGAGCACGAGCAGCTTGGGCCGGTGCAACAGCCCGGCCGCCATGTTGGCCCGCCGCTTCATGCCGCCCGAATAGGTCCCGATGCGGTCCTTGCCCCGGTCCGCCAGCCCGACGAGCTCCAGGGTTTCGCCGATGCGCCCCTGCAGCTCCTTGCCGCCCAGCCCGTACAGCTGACCGAAGAACGTCAGGTTCTCGATCGCCGAGAGGTCGGGGTAGAGCGCCAGGTCCTGGGGGACGTACCCCACGACAGCCTTGGCCTCGAGGGTGCCGCCGGCGAAGCCGTCGACGGTGACTTCTCCCTGGTCAGGGATGATGAGGCCGCACAGCATGGAGATGGTGGTGGTCTTCCCGGCACCGTTGGGCCCGAGCAGGCCGTAGCACTCGCCTTCCGCAATGGAGAAGGAGACGCCCTTGACGGCCTCGCGCTCGCCGTAGCTCTTGCGCAGGTCCTCACAGCGCAACATTGACTGCTCCATGCACCCTCCCCAGGGTAAAAGAGGACCCTCTTTTTTGCACCCTAGCAGAGCGGGTCCGCAGGCTCCAGGTCGGGAACGACGTCTCAGGTCAAGCGGGATAAATCCCCGATCGGCTCGGGACCCTGCCGACCACGGAAACCCGGAAAGAGCATGATGAATTCCGGCGCCGGAACGAGACCTTGTCACCCGTCGGCCAGCAGCAGGGGATACGAGTGCGCCGCCACCGCGAGAATCTCGATGCGGTCTTCCTCCAGCAGGAACCCAGCGGCGATGGCCGCGTCCAACGACGCCGCGAAACGCTCGAGATACTCGTCCTCCCCGCCGGGGTAGAGCGTCGACAGGGTGGCCTCGTCGAAGGGCTCGGTGCGGCCGAACAGCATGGCGAAGGTCTCGCCGGTCTGCCCGAGCCCGCCCATGACGGCGACCGGCACGTCGACCCACGGCGTGCGGATCCCCCCCTTGGCGATCCCGTGGTCGTCCAGGACGTAGCCCGTCCGGTCCGCATTGAGTTCGAGGGAGGGTCCCGCAGGGGGAGCTTCTCCGCCCGCCGCCCATCGGGCGAGGTGCACAAGAGCGGCCTGGGCCACGTAGTGCTGCTGGGGGCCGGCGTTGATCGGCGTGTCCGTCTGCCCGATGATGAGGTTGCGTGGTCGGGCGCAACAGCTCGGCCATCCGTTCCGCAGTCAACGTGCCGTCGTCGTGACGGCCCGCGCTCACCGTGTACGTGTCGGCGTGGGCCGCACCCGCCATCTCCCAGGTCCGGAGGCGATCGGAGTCGGGCTGCGCCGCCAGGCCGCCCCCGAGCAGGACCACGTCCGTCTCGCTCTGCAGGATCAGCACCGGCACCCGGGCGTCGTCACGGATGCGCTCGCCCCGCGACGAGATCGCCACTCGCGTCGCCTCCATGCCCAAGCGTTGCGACGCGGGGATGAACACACCGTCGATCGAGACGCCCGACGCCGGCCGGCCGTGCACGAAGAACCCGTCGAAGAGCTGCGCATGGGGATCGATGGCGTTGATGTACGTCACGAGGCAGGCGGCGGACTGGGACTCGCCCGCAGCGAGGATCTGCGACGGCCTCAGCCCGACCAGAGGGTTCTCGTCACTGGGCAGCTGGAGCAAGCGCCCGACCTGCGTGAAGATGTCGAAGGACCAGGCGTCGCCGGGATGCTCGAGCTTCGCATAGCGCTCTGGCGCCAGCAGCTTGAGGTGGATGCTCTCGACGAAGCCGCCCCCGTCGATGCCCACCTTCTGCGCCGACACGCCGACCCAGGCGTGACCCGCGGCGGCCAGGGCGCGATGGAAGAACCCCCAGTCGGGAGCGGCGTCGATGCCGGCCGAGACGTTGTGCCACTCGACCACGACCGTCCCACTGAACCGGAGCGGGTCCGACGGCCACCGCGCCACGAACCTGGTCCGGAACGGGGCCTGGGCACCGGGGCTGACCTCCCAGTGGCCGTCGGCGTCGCGCTCGCCCTGCTGCTCGTACGAGGTCGCGGTGCCCTCGAAGCTGTACTCGATCTCCTCGTACCCGAGCGTGGCCAGGTCGTAGTCCCGCATGACGTCGGGCGCCGCGCCCGGCATCACCTGGAATGCTGACTCTCTTGTGCTGTCCACGACGACCCTCCTTCTAAGGGGCAGGAAGACCAACGGGATCTGCCTGCCTCGAAATACCTCTGGAGGCAGATCTGCGTCGGCCTTCTCAGGACGCCGCACGTGGCGGCGCTGCACGAGGATACGACGTGATCGAGGCTCGGATCTCGGCCGTCCCGCCCACCGTCCACCAGCCGCACAGCCGCAGGGGCTGTGCCGTTGGCCGTGAGAGGTCAGCTGCCTCCCCTGGCCCCGGCGACGGCAACACCCGAGTCCACCAGTGCCTCGATGTCGAGGGCGGAGAGCTCGAGCTCCGCCAGGATCTCGCGTGTGTGCTCCCCGAGGTGCGGCGCCCGAAAGCGAGGGCGAGGCGGTTCGCCGTCGAAGTCGGCCGGCGTCGCCAACATGGGCATGCTGCTCTGCTCGTCGGGCACATCGACCACCGACTTGGCCGCCAGGAACTGCTCGTCGGCGATGACGTCCTCGATCGTGTTGACCGGACTCCAGAAGAGCTCGGGTTCGGCTTCGAAGGCCTCGGCCCATTCGTCGCGACGGCCGCGTGGCGAAGATCTCGTCCAGCAGGCCGATGAGCTCGCGGGCGTTGATCGCCCGCGAGGTCAGGGTGTCGAAGCGCTCGTCGGTGATCCACTCGGGATGGCCGACCGCCCGGGCCAGGGCGGGCCAGTGGCGGTCTCCCTCGAGGCCGACGATCCAGAAGGGCTGGGGACCGTCCCCCGCCGTGTAGTTGTTCACGACCGGGCTGTACATCGTCTCGCGCACCCCGACATTCAGCGACCGGCCCCACATGAGCATGACGTTGAGGTCGAAGCCGATGGTGTAGCAACCCTGGCGCAGCAGGGAGGTCGAAACGACTTGACCCCGGCCGGTGCGGGCGTGCTCGACGAGGGCGGCGCTGATCATGGCGGCACCGGTCATGGCGGCCGAGTGGTCGCCCATGCCGCCTCGCTGGAAGGGCAACGGGCCACCCGGCGCACGTAGCGCCTCGGCGATCCCGGCTCTCGACCAAAAGGCGGCGACGTCGTAGGCACCCCGTTCCGCGTCGGGACCCTCCAGCCCGTAGCCGGTGATGATGGCGTAGACCAGGCCGGGGTGACGCTCGTGTACCTGGTCGGGGCCGAGCCCGATGCGCTCGAGGGCGGCCGGGCGCAGGTTGGTCAGGAAGACGTCGGCCCCTGCCACCAGCTGATGCGCCAGGTCCAGGCCACGTTCGCTCGAGAGGTCGAGTGCGATGGCGCGCTTGCCCCGGTTGTCCAACTCGAACACCGGATTGGACGGCAGGTCACCACCGAGGACGTTGAGGAAGGTCCGACACGGGTCTCCCTCGGGGGGCTCGATCTTCACCACGTCCGCGCCCCAGTCGGCCAGGATGCCGCCGGCGCCGGGGCCGGCGACCCAGACCCCGAGTTCGACCACCCGCACGCCGTCCAGCGGCCCGCTCATGGAGCGGGAACGGAGGGAAGCGCACGGGCATGGACTCGGGGGCACTCACGCTAGTGAGCCTCGGCCGGCCGGCGCGAGACCGCTTTACCGAGGTCGGAGGACTTGACCACGCCGGTCGCCTTCGCTTTGGGCCTCGTCGAGCGCACCGAGACGTCATGGCCCACCGCTCGTTCCCGCAGAGCACCGACCGTGCAGTTGTCGCGCCCACCGAGGACCGAGAAGGGGTCGTAGGCGAAGTGGCGCATGGCGTTCGTGTGCGTCATGCGGTCGATGTCGTGGTCGCTGACACCCTCGAGGTAGAGACCCAGTTCCTCGGGCGAGAACGGCCAGGTCGAGTCCGAGTGCGGGTAGTCGCACTCCCACATCACGTTGTCCATGTTCAGGAACTCGCGACTGGCCACACCGAAGCGGTCGTCGATGAAGCAGGTCAACACGTGCTCGTCGAAGACCTCGCTGGGCATCTTGTCCCCGAAGTCCTGGCCTGTCCACGTGTGGTGCTGCTTGTACTGGTAGTCGATGCGCTCCAAGAAGTACGGAATCCAGCCGATGCCACCCTCGGAGAGTGCCACCCGCACATCGGGGAACCGACGGAACACCGAAGACCAGATCAGGTCCGTCGCTGCCTGCACGATGTTGAGCGGGGTCAACGTGATGAGGCAGTCGATGGGCGCGTCCGGCGACGTGACGACCATTTGCGAAGACGAACCGATGTGCATGCAGGCCACGACGCCCTCGTCGCTACAGGCCTTCCAGAAGGGGTCCCAGTGGTCCGAGTGCAGGCTGGGCCAGCCCAGCTTCGACGGGTTCTCGGAAAAGGTGACGGCGTGGGCACCCTTGGCCGCCGTGCGCGGACCTCGGCCGCCAGGGTCTCGGGGTCCCAGATCGCCGGCAGGGCGAGCGGGATGAAGCGGCCCGGATTCGAGCCACACCATTCGTCGATGTGCCAGTCGTTGTACGCCTGGATCATGGCCAGAGCCACGTCCTTGTCGTCGGTCCGGGCGAAGAGCTGCCCACAGAACTGCGGGAAGGACGGGAAGCAGAGAGCGCCGAGCACCCCGTTCGCATTCATGTCCTTCACCCGCTCGTTCACGTCGTAGCAGCCGGGGCGTATATCGCTGAAAGAAGTCGGCTCAATGCCGTACTCGTCCTTCGGCCGGCCCGCCACCGCGTTCAGGGCAACGTTGCCGACCTCGGTGCCCTCGTAGCTCCAGACGTTGGTCCCGTCCTCCTTCGTGAGGAATTGCGGAGCCAGGTCGACGTACTTCTTCGGCAGGCGGTCCTTGAAGAGGTCCGGCGGCTCGACCACGTGGTCGTCGACGCTGACCAGGACCATGTCGTTGATGTCCACGTTTCCCCCTTAGGAACCGTTGCTCGAGGTCACCGGCTTGGCGATCTCGGTCTTCATGTCATCGAGGAGCATACGAGTCCCACTCTACGCATCCGGCCGCGGGGCGGACTTCGGTGGAATTTCTGCGTACACGGTTGCACCACCTCGACAAGGTTGCGCCCCGCTGAGGCGTTAGCCCGCGCCCTGAAACTGATACGAAGCGGCGGTCACGGCACGGTCGCCGTCACCCTCGTCGTGGAGGACGACCCGCGCCGCCGTCACTCCGTCGGATCCCGGGATCAGCTCGGCATCGGTGCGGAACGGCCCGACCTTGCCGCGGGCCAGGAACATGACGTGGGACGAGATGGCACGCACCTGATCGGTCCCGGACGCCCCGGCCACCAGATCGAACGCCGCGGTCTCGAGAAGGACGAACTGAGGGCCCAGGTGCAGCGCGGCATCGGGCGAGGCGACTTCCGGCGACAATTCCGGAAGCGCCCAATGACCGTCGGCGCGACGGGCGGCACCGAAGACCTGCCAGAGCGGAGGGAGGTCCGGGCCGTCGTCACACGACGATCGGCTCCACCGGCATCCGCTCGAGTCCGGCCGGCGGGGCGCCGAGGCTGATCCCCTGCCCTTGGGTCAGCGCGAGCACCCGGGCGGGCTCGTCCGCGTCGACAATGCGTGAGCGGCTGTAGCCCATTTGGCGCCCTTGCTTCAGGACTTCGGACACCACCTCGAGCCGACGGACGTCGTACCCCGGGTCGAGCACCTGGCAGGAGTGGATCACGGGGTTGGGGACCGCCTCGAGGTCGCTCCTGCCCCCACCTTCTGGGGCGGCGATCCCGAGCACGGCCAGGAGGACGGCGCCGGTCGGGCCGCGCATGTCGCGGCGGAGCGTGACGGTGTTGTCGGTCGGGCCCAGGTCCATGGAGGGCCAGCTCCGGCCGATGTAGCGGTAGCTCAGAAAGCCGCCCCACCGTCGGCGCAGCTCGGCGGCGTAGGCCTCCGGGTCGTCGCGCAGCTCCCTGATGTCCCTGGGCATTGCTCTTCGGTCTAGCAGGCGGTTCGTCCCACTCTCCCTCACGATCGCACGAGCTTCGCGGTCCGACCTCTCCGCCAGACGACGTGGCATCGAGACGCCGAACCGACTCGATTTGGTTCCTCTATTTGGGATACTCTTTAGCCACACGCCCTCCAGGGGGCCGCACACGATCGACGTAAGAAACGAGGAGTACGACGTGACCGAGGCTTGGATCATCGACGCCTGCCGCACCCCGCGAGGAATCGGAAAGGTCGGCAAGGGAGCATTGGCCGGATTGCATCCACAAGTGCTGGGAGCCACCGTCCTCCGAGCGCTGGCCGAGCGCAATGGGCTCGACACCGGTGACGTGGACGACATCGTCTGGGGCACATCGATGCAGGTCGGGACGCAGGGCGGCGACCTCGGCCGCATGGCCGCCCTCGATGCCGGCTACGCCATGACCGCCAGTGGCGTGACCCTGGACCGCTTCTGCGGATCAGGCATCTCGTCGGTGAACTTCGCCGCGGCGTCCGTGCTGTCCGGTATGGAGGACGTGGTCATCGCCGGTGGCACCGAGATGATGTCGTCCTACGCCGGCAACGTCTCGAAGTCACGCTCGCCCTTCCTCGACAGCGGCAACGATCACCTCCGTGCCATCCATCCTCAGACGAACCAGGGCGTTGCGGCGGATGCGATCGCCACGCTGGAGAAGATCGACCGGCGGGCCGTCGATGCACTGGCGGCAGAGTCGCAGCGCCGTGCCGAGATCGCCATCAAAGAGGGGCGCTTCGAAAGGTCGATCGTGCCCGTGTACGACGTCGACGGGACAGCCCTCCTCGACCGGGAGGAGTACCCACGTCCGGGAACGACGGCCGACTCACTCGCTTCGTTGCCTTCGATCGTTCGAAGCGCTGGCCGACATCCCGCTCGACGAGAACGGAACGACGTACCGTTCGCTCGTCCTGCAGAAATTCCCCGGACTCGAGATCACCCACGTGCACCATGCGGGCAACTCGTCCGGGGTCGTCGACGGGGCGGCCGCCCTGCTCATCACGAGCCCCGAGTACGCCACCTCGCACGGCCTGAGGCCTCGGGCACGGATCGTGGCGACGGCCAACATCGGAGACGATCCCACGCTCATGTTGAACGCGCCCGTCCCGGCCACCCGCAAGGTCCTCGCCAAGGCCGGCATGTCCTTGAGCGACATCGACCTGTTCGAGGTCAACGAGGCCTTCGCCGTGCGTGCCGGAGAAGTTCATCCGCGATCTCGACATCGACCGCGAGAAGATCAACGTCAACGGCGGCGCCATCGCGTTGGGCCACCCCATCGGCGCCACCGGTTCACTCCTGGTGGGGACGGCGCTGGACGAGCTCGAGCGCCAGGACAAGCAGGTCGCTCTCATCACGATGTGTGCCGGCGGCGGCATGGCGCCGGCCGTGATCATCGAGCGGGTCTAGCGACGGCGACGGGCCGTCAGCTCCATGACCTCGCTGCAGGACACACTGGATTCGGACGAGTACGACGAGTTCGGGCTGCTCCGCGAGAACGCGGCCGAATGGGACATCCCCTTCACGGGACAGCCGGTCGTTTCCCGAAGGTCCTTCACCCTCCCCTCGGGACAGACGCTGTCCTACCTGCGCTGGGGTGAGGGCGAGCCGGAACTCGTCTTCCTGCACGGCGGGGCGCAGAACGGGCACACGTGGGACACCGTCATGCTGGCCCTGGGCCGCCCGGCCGTGGCGGTCGACCTGCCCGGGCACGGGCACTCGGACCGGCGGGACGACCGCGACTACGGGCCCTGGCAGAACGCCGAGGCGGTGGCCACGCTCCTGGAGTCGGTGGCGCCCGCCGCCCGCTGCGTCATCGGCATGTCGCTCGGCGGGGCCACGACGATCCGCCTGGCCGCGCAACGTCCGGACCTCTGCCGTCGCGCCGTGCTTCGTGGACGTGACGCCGCAGATCAACGACCCGTCCCGCCAACTGAGCACGGCCGAGCGAGGCACCGTCTCGCTCATCGCCGGCCCGCCGATCTACGACAGCTTCGACGAGATGGCCGACGCGGCGGTCGCCCTGAGCCCCTTCCGGGGCGCGGCCGGCGTACGGCGAGGGGTGCGGCACAACGCGCGACGGCTCGACGACGGCCGATGGACGTGGCGCTACGACCTCTTCGGCCCCCCACCCGGCCAATCTGCCCAGGAAGGTGCGGCGAGATTGGGTCGACTTCACCTCGCTCTGGGACGACGTCAGTGCCATCACGATCCCGACCCTCTTCGTCGCGGGCGGTTTGTCCCCCTTCGTCCTCGACGAGGACATCGCCGAGATGCAGCGACGCCTCCCGACACTGGAGGTGGTCGTGGTCGAAGGCGCCGGCCACGCCGTCCAGAGCGACAAGCCACTCGTCCTGGCCGACCTCATCCGCACGTTCGCCTTGTGACGGAGGTCGGGGGCGAACGGGCGGCCCGCGACGCCCTCCGAACGGCCTGGCGCGCGGCGGGCGTGTACCCCGACCAGACCGTCGGCGAGGCGATCGCGGCGGTTGCACCGCCCACGCCGACGACCACATCGTGTTCGCCCAGGTCGACGGCGAGACGACGGCCGTCACGCTCGGCGCGCTCCTCGAGCGGGCGCAGACGTCCGCCGGACGTCTGGCCGCCGCAGGAGTAGGGCGGGCGACGCCGTCGTCGTGCAGGCGCCGGCGGACCTCGAAGGGCACCGAGATCCTCGCCGCCGTCTGGCTGCTGCACGCAGTGGCCGTCCCCATCGCGACCACGGCGACGGCCGACGAGGTCGCGCACGCCATCCGTGAAACGGGTGCGTCGTCTGCAGTTGTCGCACCCGGAGTGGCGCGGGCGTGACCTGGTCAGCCCGCTCGTGGCCGAAGCGATTGCCTCGGCTGCAGCAGGTGGTCGTCCTTGGTGACGTCGCCGTCGACGGCGCTCTCGCGCTCGCCTCCGTCGAACCGATCCCGTCTCGCCCGGTCCTCGACCCGACCCGTGGTCGGTGGCCTGCGTCCTCTACACGTCGGGCTCGACGGCAACGCCCAAGGGGGTGCAGCACAGTCACGAGACGCTGCTGTGCGGGCTCACCGCAGTGCCCACCGACGCCAGCCAGCCGGATGCTGGCCACCTTCCCCGCCGGCCATGTGGCCTCGCTGATCGGTCTCCTCCGACCGCTCACGGCCGGTGGGACAACGGTCGTGATGGACCGCTGGAGCGCCCGGGCGGCGGCCGAACTGATTGAGCAGCATCGCATCACGACCAGTGCGGGCACCCCGTTCTTCCTCTCGACCCTGCTCGACCAGGCGGAGCGGGACGGGCGTGACATCTCGTCGCTGGACCGCTTCCTCTGCGGCGCGGCGGCCGTGCCGCCGCCCTGGTCGAGCGGAGTGAGGCGGCCGGCATCGTCACCTGGCGCACCTACGGATCGACCGAGCATCCCGCCATCAGCTCAGGTGGTCCGACCGACCCGCCCGACAAACGGCGCTTCACCGACGGCCGGGTGACACCGGGCAACGAGGTGCGACTCCTCGACGAGGACGGCCACGACGTCGCGCCGGGCGACGAGGGGGAGATCGTGGCCAGGGGACCGAAGCAGTTCCTCGGCTATCAGGACCCGGCGACCGACGCCGACTGCATTCGTCGACGAGACGTGGTTCCGCACCGGCGACCTGGCCCGCTTCGACGAAGACGGGTACCTCGTGGTGACCGACCGTGTGAAGGACATCATCATCCGCGGCGGGGAGAACATCTCGGCCCGGGAAGTCGAAGAGGTCCTGGCCCGGCATCCTGCCGTGGCCGACGTGGCCGTCTGCGCGACGCCCGACGAGGTGTGGGGCGAGTCAGTCTGCGCCGTGGTCGTCCCCCGTGACGGAACGCAGGGGCCGCACAGTGCAGGACGCTCGGGCAGTTCGCGTCCTCAGCCGGGTTGGCACCGCACAAGCTGCCCACGAAGGTCGTCCTCACCGACTCGTTGCCCCGCACCGCCGCCGGCAAGGTGCGCAAGCGCGACCTCCGCCTCTTCTCTGAGACCAAACAGATCCACCGACGACAAAGGAGCAGTGTTGATGGCTGATCTAAAGGGCAAGGTCGCATTCGTCACTGGCGCTGCACGCGGTCAGGGGCGGGCGCACGCCGTCCGACTCGCCCGGGAAGGTGCTGACATCCTGGCGATTGACATCTGCGCCGACGTCGCCGCCATGGACTATCCCAACGGGACGCGGGCTGAACTCGACGAGACCGCGCAACTCGTGGAAGCCGAGGGCCGCAAGGTCGTCGCCCTCACCGCCGATGTACGCGACCTCGCGGGCTCCAGCAGGCATTCGACGAAGGCATGGCCTCGCTCGGCGCGTCGACATCGTCGTCGCCAACGCCGGCCTCGTTCGTCTCACCGACGGGGGCGATCCCGACGCCGTGTGGCGCACGATCGTCGATACGAATCTCACAGGCACCTGGAACACGATCTCAGTGGCGCTGCCGACGCTGCGGGCTCAGGGTCCCGGTGGCAACATCGTGATCATCAGTTCGACAGCCGGCCTCAAACCGACGGCAGGCCTCGGAATCGGCGCCCTGGCCTACACCTCGACCAAAACGGGCCTGGTCGGTCTGATGAAACAGCTGGCGGCATCGCTTGCCCCCGAGTCGATCCGCGTCAACAGCATCCACCCCACCGGGGTCAAGTCGGGCACGACGATGAACGAGGCGATGGGCAAACTTGTCGCGCGAAGCCAAGGCCGGCGAGACCACGTCGATCTCGGCCATGCAGAACGCCATGCCGATTGACATCCTCGAACCGGAGGACATCGCCAAGAAACTCTTCCAACTGCTGGTTACGTGTTCGACCAGGCCAAATCGATCACCGGGGTGGCGCTGCCGGTGGACGCCGGGTTCTAGGTGGGATCCGCATTCGTCGACGAGGCGAGCGGACGTGATGATTTCACCTGATGAGGCGTCTGCATGCCCTTCTCAGCGGTCACCCATATTTCGATTTCCGCACTTGAGACGCCGGTCGGACGCACGCACCCCATCACTTGAACATCATGGCCTTGAGCGAAAGCCAGGTCGGCTTTTACCTGCTCGACGTCAGTGGCCACGGGGTCCAGGCGGCGCTGATGTCGGTGGCGGTCAACCATCTGCTGGAGCCGAGTCAGGGCGATACCAGCCTCGTCAACCGGCCCAACCGCCGGCGGCAAAGCGCGGACGATCCCGATTATTTCGCAGCCGCTCCGCACGACGTGGCCGAACGGCTCAACCGTCACTTCACTTTTGATAATTCGGTCGCGCAGTATTTCACCATGCTCTACGCCGTCCTGGATCGGCAACAGAAAACGTGCCGCTACGTCTCGACAGGGCACCCCCCGCCGATTCATCTGACGGCCGGCGGCGACCTGACGGTCCTCGAGTCGAGCGGCTTGCCGATCGGGATCTTCCAGCCCGGTGAGGCGGGTTACGAGCCCTTCGACGAGCGGGCCATCGAGCTCAAGCGGGGCGATCGGTTGTGTGTCTACAGCGACGGAATTGTTGAAGTCCGCAATAAGGCGGACAAAGAGTTCGGATTGGAGGGGCTCTCGCGCGTGCTCAGGGAGACCCGTCACAAATCGCTCGATGAATCCATAAACAGCGTGGTCGTCGCCGCCAACGATTGGCGCGAAGGGGCGCCCTTGGCCGACGATCTGTCGATCCTGGGTCTGGACGTGCGCTGATTCGGCCCGTCTCGCGAGGGACACCCGCTATGACCGAAAATCGATCGAGGTACTTGGCGACCGAAGTCGTGGATCAGATCCTGTTTGTCGTGCCGAAAGAACACGTCGGACGCCTGACCGGCTTGGATTTGGCCAACGAGCGAGCCGCTTTCCTCGAGGAAATGCGTGGCTCCGGGGTGAAAGGAATGGTCTTCGACCTCGCCGGCGTGCCGGCCTTTGGATCGCAAATGCTCGGGACGCTCATCCTCGCTTGGAAAGAGGCGCGCCATCAGGGCATGACGATGGTCCTTTGCAATCTGTCCGATACTGGCCGGCAGGTCCTGGAGCGATCGAGACTCGATTCGCTCTGGCCGATCTACACCTCGCGAGACCAGGCGCTCGCCTCGTTCCCTCTGTCGAACAGCCCGCGCTCCACCGTCCGCGACAGCGATACCGCCCGACTGGGAGAGCTGGACGAGAAAACCCGCGATCGCTTGCGGGTGATCGAGTCGGGACTGCGAACCGTCGTCGGATTTGGCGGCGCCGACCTGCCCCCGGAACACGCCCTGGGCCGCTACCTCACCGCGCTCAACGAACTGGTCGAGCAGAACGGCTGCCTGGAGCTCGTCTTCGATCTCGCCGGCGTCTCCGCCGTACCCAGCGGGTTCCTGGGCCTGATGGCATCGATCCTCAAAAGGGGAGTCGATGTGTCCGTCAAGAACGCTTCGCGAGAAGTCCGCGCAGCCCTCGCCCTTACGAACTTCGACCGCCTCGTTAAGGTCGAGTGAGTCGTCCTTCAACAGCTGCGGGAAACGGGGCGACTTCCCTCGTGGTCGAACGACGATCGACGCACGTTGTGAGCGGCAATCCGCTCTCGCGACGGCCAGTCGGGCGGCCTTGTGCGGCACTCCTCGGCTTGGGCCTGGCAGGATCCGTTGATCCCCTTTGGTCCTGCCTGTAGTAATTGATGGAAATCCCATGGGTCTGATGCACACAGGCGAAGAATGACAGGTCAATTCCCCGCCATCGAGCCCTATGACAGCGGCACGGTTTCCGTGGGTGAGGGGCACGAAGTGTATTGGGAGTGCTGCGGCAATCCACGCGGCACGCCTGCCCTCTATCTGCACGGAGGCCCCGGTGCGGGTTGCTCGCCGGGCCAGCGCCGTTTCTTCGATCCGGACGCTTTCCGCATCATCCTGTTCGACCAGCGCGGCTGCGGACGGAGTCGGCCGCTCGCCAGCAATCCGGACACGGATTTCCGCACGAACACGACGTCACACCTGATCGCGGACATCGAATTGTTGCGCCGGCTCTTGGGGGTGGAACAGTGGACGATCCTCGGAATGTCGTGGGGCACCACGCTCGGCCTGGCCTACGCCCAGGCTCACCCAGAGCGGGTCAAGGCTCTTGTGCTGGCGCTCGTGACCATGACGTCTCGCCGTGAGGTGGAATGGATCACCGAGGGCGTCGGACGGATCTTTCCGCGGGAGTGGCAGCGGTTTGTCGCAGCCTTGCCGGGGGAGCTTCGGCATCGGCCCGTCGTCGACGCGTATGCGGCACTTTTGTTTGACGCGGATCCCGCCGTCCGTGACAAGGCGGCGCGCGAGTGGTGCGCGTGGGAAGACGCGCATGTTTCACTGACCCCCGGCCATCAGCCATACCTGCGATATGAGGATCCTGAATTTCGTTTGCGCTTCGCGCGGCTGGTCACCCACTACTGGCGGCATGCGGCATTTTTGGGCGACGACCAACTCATTCGCGAAGCGGCGAAATTGAACGGTATCCCCGGCGTGCTCATTCACGGCCGCTACGATGTCAGCAGTCCTCTCGAGACCGCCTGGCAGCTCTCGCAACGTTGGAGGACCAGCCGCCTGCATGTCCTGGAGGACGCTGGCCACGGTGGCGGCGACTCCTTCTGCCCGGCCGTGGTGGGCGCCTTGAATGCTCTCGCCGCGACATAGCCTTCGCCGCACGACACGACTGACGGCTTGCGGTGCGAGCGGGTGGCGAGAAAGGACCCTGCGCGGCTTTGCCTCGCTCGGCCGCAGCCAAAAAAAGAAGAGAGCGACCACGGATCAGCGGCGAAAGGCCGCGCTCGAACGCGGCACGGAGTCCACTGATAAAAAAGCTGATGAAGATTGCTTTGCGTTCGCCCCAACGGCGGAATGGCGGAATGAACCTCCGCCTGAAATCCCTCTCTGCTCTTCATCAGTGCCATCGGTGAAATCCGTGGAAGCGACAAGCCTCGGCGCAGTTGCCGAAGCTTCTTCGATCGGACGATTGGTATCCTGATCATCTAGCGATTCTGACCGAAGGGGCAAATGTTGCCTGGGAAAGGTAGACCAGCGGAGAGTATCGCCGTCGTTATGGCAAACTGTTCGACGGCACAGCGAAAGAAGGGGTTCGTCGTGACTTCCGCCGCTTCCTCCGAGGGGAACTCTCACGCGAGCTTTTTCGCGACGCGATGGAGCGTCGTGTTGGCTGCCGGCGGTCCCCATGCGGACGGTCGGCGGCAGCGGGCGCTGGAAGAGCTGGCTCGAATCTATTGGTTTCCGCTGTATGCGTATGTGCGACGACAAGGGCACTCGCCGCATGCGGCAGAGGATCTCACGCAGGAGTTCTTCGCGCTGCTCGTGGAGAAGCACCGGCTGCGGCATGTCGATCAATCAAAAGGGAAGTTTCGCTCGTTTCTGCTCGCTTCGATCAAGCATTTTCTGGTGAATGAGTACGATAAGTCGCGAGCGCAGAAACGAGGCGGCCCCAACAGGATTCTGGCCCTCGACGCGTTCGATGCGGAGGCTCGTTATGCCATCGAGCCGACCGACGACATGACGCCGGAGCGATTATTCGAGCAACGTTGGGCGTGGGCCGTACTCGACGAAGTTCTGTCGCGGTTGCGTGGGCAATATGCCGCCAAGGGACAAATCGCCTTGTTCGAGGCGCTCAAGGGAGCGCTGACGCAACGACCCGGCGACGGCCAGTACGATGAAGTCGCTCAGACACTCGGCATGACTCCGGGCGCGATCGCGGTCGCGGTGCATCGACTGCGTGGACGGTACCGGAAACTGTTGCGCGACGAAATTGCGCAAACTGTCGCCGAGCCAGGACTTATAGACGACGAAGTCAAATATTTATTGGATCGCCTGTAATCTTCGGCGGCATTTGCTTTTTTAAGAGGTGCAGTGCGCACATCGCCGCCGGAAACGATCGCTCATGACCGAAACGAAGACCTGTCCGCAATGTCACGTAGCGTTGCCCGCCGGCGCTCCGGAAGGATTGTGTCGGGCCTGCTTGCTCAGAATGGGGCTGGAATCGAATACGGTGGGAACTGCGGAGACGGGGGCGCCCGCGCGTTGGGTGCCGCCGGAACCCGCCGCTCTCGCGGCCCGCTTTCCCGATCTGGAGCTGTTGGAACTTCTCGGTCGCGGTGGGATGGGGGCCGTTTACAAAGCGCGGCAGACTCGGCTCGATCGACTCGTGGCACTCAAAATCCTGCCGCCGGAGATCGGCCAGGATCGGGACTTCACCGAACGGTTCGCCCGTGAAGCCCAGGCGATGGCCCGGCTCAATCATCCGCACATCGTCACGATCCACGACTTCGGGCAAACGAACGGGCTGTACTTTTTTGTGATGGAGTACGTCGACGGGCTGAACCTGCGTCAAGTGCTGGATGCGGAGCGGATGGCTCCGCGGGAAGCATTGGCGATCGTGCCGCAGATTTGTGACGCGCTCCAATATGCGCACGATCACGGCATCGTCCATCGTGATATCAAGCCCGAAAACATTCTGCTCAATCGCCAAGGCCAGGTGAAAATCGCCGACTTTGGGCTGGCGAAACTGGTGGGGGCCGATGCGTCGACCCGCGGAGCCGAGCGCGTGATGGGGACGCCGCAGTACATGGCGCCCGAGCAGGTTCAGCGTCCGGCCGAGGTCGACCACCGGGCCGATATTTATTCGCTCGGCGTGGTCTTCTATCAAATGCTCACGGGAGAATTTCCCGCGAAACTCGCGGAGCCCCCCTCGAAGAAAGTGGCCATCGATGTCCGGCTGGACGAGGTCGTCCTGCGCGCGCTGGAAAAGGATCCCGAGCGGCGCTACCAACAGGTCAGCGAAGTCAAGACGCGGATGGAGACGATCGCCAGCACTCCGTCGGTCGCGCGCGAACGTCGGTTGATTCCGTTGAAGGCCCCCCTGAAGACGAGCCGCGGCATGTGGACCACGCCCGAGCGGTTGGCCACGGCTGCGGGAAGTTTTGTCTGGTTCAGGAGCACGGGCGAGCTGGCCCTGTACGACGATCAGTTGGTTTTGGCCGAAGGTTGGCAGCGGACGGAGATCCCCTTCGCCGCGGTGCAGGAGTTGGGCTTCGCGCGCGAACCGCGTTGGGAAAGCCCACTCGGCCACCAATTCCTTTCGGTCAGCTACGTGCAGCAGGGCGAGCGCAAAACACTGTTATTCATGTCCGGTGGTCTTTGGTTCCGAACCGCTGGCGATACGAGGCAGCGGGCCGCCGAGTGGATCACCGCCATCCGCGAAACCGCCAAAGCGGCCACGGGAAATGACTTGTCCTGCAGAATGGATCAGGTGACGGTCGTCCGCACATTCCCTTGGGGAATGCTCCTCACGATCCTGCCGCTGCTTTCCGGCGCGGTCGTCCTGGTCTCCCTGCTGCTCTATCGAGCAAGCGGTCCGCAGACGTCCTTCGGAGGGGTCCCCGTCCAAGCCGTTCCCCGGATGCGCGTGCCCACGAAAGAACGGTGGCACATCGAGCTTCTTGAAGAACCGAAGCCAGTTCCCTCGCCCGAGAAAAAATGACGACTATGACAAGCAAATTTCCGCTGAAAACGTGCCTGGCGACGCCCGTGGTCGTGTGCCTGTTGCTCGTCAGTTTCGCCACCGCGCAAGAGCACCCGGAAGCAAGTGCCGGCCGGAAGCAAATACCGGCTGGGGATGCACACGACTTGCAAGGGGAATGGCAAGGGATCGATTTACAGTCGAGCGGGATAACGTTTGCGGATAGGAAGAATCTGCGCTGGATCATCCAGGATGATCAGCGAATCGAATTCTATTTTGGCAGCAATTGGCTCTCGCAAGAGAGTCAGACACGATTCCGGCTCAATTCGGCCGCATCGCCGAAGCAGATCGACTTCGTCGTCCATCGGCGAAATCCCTCCTGGAAGGATCTCACCCTGCTGGGAATCTATTCGCTCGACGGGGACCGACTCACGATCTGCACGAACAACAAGGGCAAACGCCCCACCGAATTCAAATCGACCAAGGAGAACGACAATTCGCTGAGTTCCTACCAGCGCGTCAAAGGCGACCCGAGCGTGACGCTCGAGTTTGCAAAGATCCAAAACGATTGGGCCGAAGCAAACCCGATGACGGTCACAGCCGGCACGGCGGCCGAGTTGAAGCGGCGAATGGCCCAGAGACCGCCCGATCCCGAGGCGTTTGCCAAACGCTACCTGCAATTTGCCGAAGCGCATCCGGACGGGTTCGCGGGTCTGGTTGCGCTCTGCCGAGCGGCATTCCTGGCGCCGGCTTCCGAATCGGGTGCCAAAGCCATTTCTCTGCTCGAAGGGGGGCGTCTCGCCACAGCCGACTTGGATGACCTTTATCGCGCGCTCGATGCGTCCAGAACGACGAAACCAGAAAGGACTGCAGAAAAAGCGCTGGCTCCCCAAGTCCTCGCCGCCGTCAAGCGGCAACTCGCTCACCCCTGTGCGGCCAAACTGCTGACGTGGGTCTGCGGGGCTTTCGACAAAGAACAGTCGACCAGTGCCGTGTTTGCCGAGTCCGCCGACTTGATCGTGGCGCGCTTTGCGAACAGTCCGGACATCGTCAATTTATGCGAACTCATCGGCAAATCCCCGAAATGGTCCGCCAAGGGCGAGCAGGACCTGCGGACTATTCTGGACAAGAATCAGGATCGGGCCGTTCGTGCGGCGGCAGCATTTGCCTTGGCGTCGGTTGTGCAGCGGGCGGGCGAGAGTCGCCAGAATGAGGCCGAGGCGCTGTTCGAGGATTTCGTGAGAAAGTTCGATGGCAAAGAACAATATCAGTATGCCGCCATCGAAAAGATGCTCAACGAGTCGGCCCGACGAGAATTGACCGAATTGAAGATGCGCGCTCTCGGCAAGCCGGCTCCGGAAATCGAAGGCATCGACTTAGAGGGGCGCGGCATGACCCTCTCCCAATTCCGGGGCAAAGTCGTCCTGCTCAGCTTCTGGGCCACCTGGTGCGGCCCTTGCATGAAGATGGTCCCGCATGAAAAGTCGCTGGCGGAGCGCCTGCGGAATAAACCGTTTGAGCTCGTGGGCGTGAACGGCGACACCGATCCTGCTCGGCTGAAGGAGGGGATGCAAAAATACGGCATTTCTTGGCGATCTTTCCAGAACAAGGCGGGCCATGCGCAAGCCATCTCCAAGCAATGGAACATCGGCGGTTGGCCGACTCTGTACTTGATTGACCAGCAGGGCGTTATTCGCAATCGGTGGACCGACACCGTGCCGCCCGAGGAGTTAAACCGCGAAGTCGACGCGCTCCTTGCCGGGAAATCCAATTTGATCAACGGAATCTGGTCTCCGCTGCCGACCTGGTCGCGTTCCCTCTGGGTCGGGTTTGGAGTCCTCAGCGCGGTTGTGATCGTGGCTGTCGCAGGCGGAAGGATGCGGAAACGCCGGAAAACGTCGCCTTAATGGAACTGTGGTGCGAGCAGGCGGCGAGAAAAGGTCCAGCGCAGCCTCGCTTCGCTCAGCCGCAATCCAAAAAATCAGTAGACCGCGACCGGTTCAACTGTTGTGGTCACCCAGCCGTCGGTATTCTGCTGGAATGGATGAGCTCAAGACATTTCGGCAGGAGTGGCCGGTTTGGCGAATGATCTGCGTGATGCTGCACGCCGTGATCACCGCCGGGTTGGTTTGGGCACTTTTTCGGCCCGACTTTTGGTTGTCTTGGTTGTGCGTCGGGCTCTCTGCTGCAGTGATCGCTGTGATGCTGGCGACTCTCGTTCGCGATTTGCGGCGGCTGCCCCGGTACAGACCGTAGTGCGCAAGCGTCTGCGGGACAACGGAGGCGCGACATCGGGAACTTCGGATCGGTCTGTCGTACGGAGGCGATTTCGATTTGATTGATTTCCCCCCCTTCAATCGCTCGGCCGAGTGCCGGTACGGCACGTTGTTGTTCAATCAGAACGATCGCTTCATCGGCAAGTCGCTCGAATTGTACGGCGAGTATTCCGAGGGAGAGATTGACCTGTTTCGGCAAGTCATTGCGCCGGGGGCGGTCGTCGTCGAAGTCGGCGCCAACATCGGGACGCACACGCTGTTCTTTGCCCGGCAAGTGGGGCACGACGGCCTGGTGATCGCCTTGGAGCCGCAGCGGCTTGTCTTTCAATGCCTGTGCGCGAACATGGCGCTCAACCACGTGACGAATGTGCAATGCCGTCAGCAGGCCGTCGGCGCCGCGCCGGGAGAGATCGCCGTTCCCGTCCTCGATCCGTCGCAAGCGCAGAATTATGGCGCCCTCTCGCTCGAGGCCGGCCATCCGGGGGAGTTGACTCCCGTCGTGACGATCGACAGTCTGAATCTGAGGCGGTGTGCCTTGATCAAGATTGACGTCGAGGGAATGGAACGTGCCGTGCTCGACGGGGCGGCGAAGACCATCGCCCGCTGCGTGCCGCTGCTTTATGTCGAGAACGATCGCCCCAACAAGGCGGCGGAGCTGGTGCGGACGATTGATGCCTTGGGCTATGCGATGTATTGGCACATACCGCCCCTTTACAATCCAAACAATTTCCGGCAGAACGCTGACAACATCTTCGGCGACAAGGTTTCGATCAACATGATCTGCATTCACAAGAGCGTTCCCCAAAACATCGAAGGTCTCGAGCCTGTGGTGCTCGATACGCCGTCGTTGATCTGAAGCGGCGAAGAACGCGGATCGGCTCCGAAAGACCGTCGCAGCTTGCGACACACATGAATTCTCGTGAGGCAACAATGACAAGACGAAGCATCGCAATTCACGTCAGCGTCGCAGCGGCGATCGTGGTCGGGTGTCTGGCGAGTGAAGATCAAAACCGGCTTCGCGGCGCCGATTCGGATTCCGCATCTCCGGCGTTCGAGGCCGGGTTTGGCGAGCGTGACATCACGCCGCCGGCGGGCTTACCGATGTGGGGCTACGGAGCCCGGCACGACATGCTTTCCGAGGGAGCACTCGACCCGCTCTTCGCCAAGGCGGTCGTCATCCGGGCCGGCGACGACAAGCTGGCTATCGTCGGCCTCGACATGGGCCGCGGCCCGACGCAGCCGATGATGGAAAAGATCCGTCACGCACTTCTCGAAAAAGCGAAGATCGCCCACGTCCTGATCAGCGGCAGCCACACGCATCACGGCCCCGTGCTCGAATTGACCGACCGCCCGGGCTTCGGCAAAGGCAAATTCGACAAAGCCGTCGCCTACAGCAACAAGCTGCCCGATCTGATCATCGAGGCGATCCTCGAAGCCGATCACAACCTTCGCCCCGCCCGGCTGGGGATCAACTCGCGAGTCGACTTGAACCTCAACCGCAATCGCCAGTCGAAGCGGATCCCCAAGGCGACCGACCCGATGCTGGCCGTGATGCGGTTCGACGACGCCTCAGGCAAACCGATCGCCGTCGTGGTGAATTTCGCGGCCCACGCCGTCATGACCAATGAGCGGATCCTGAAATACTCAGCCGACTACCCCGGCTTCATGAAAAAGCGGGTGGAAAGCCAGCTCGACACGCATTGCGTCTTCATGCAGGGGGCGGCCGGCGACATGAGCGTCAACGCGGGCGAATTCGCCGGCCCGCAGCGGTTCGGCGAGCATCTGGGCGATCTGGCGATCGAGCTGGCCAAAGCGACCAAGACGCAAGTCCCCGCGCAACCCTCGATCAAGGGACGCGTCGATCATTTCCTGTTCCACTCGCGGACCGACTTCTCGAACCCGCTCGTGACGGCCCTCTACTCGCGGGCCTTCTTCCCCGAGCTGGTCCGCAATTTCGTGGCCGAGTTCCGGGACGGCGTCCCGACGGAGCTCAACACGGTCGTGTTGAACGGCGACACGGCCCTTGTCGGCGCCTCGGGCGAATTCTTTTCCAACCATTCGAAGCGGCTGAAAGAGCGCTCGTACGTGCCGCACACGCTGTTCTTTGGCTACTGCGACGGGCACAGCATGTATTTCCCCACGATCGAGGCCGCCTCGGAAGGGGGCTACGGGGCCGACGCGCAAGTTTCCCCCGCCGAACTCGGCGCGGGTGAGCAGGTGATGAACCGCGCGCTGATCAACATCTACACGCTGCTGGGCAAGTTCCGCCCATCCGACGACGCGCCGGCCAGCGAACGCCCGCGGGCCGTGTCGTCGACGACGCCGTGAATGTCGGATTCCCGATTGGCATTCGACGCGCACGAACGTGTGGACGAGCCGGCGACGACCCTGGAGCGGCCTCACTCGAAAGCTTAGTCGAAACTCATCCCTACAAAGTAATAGCCGAGACCGTTACCGGCCTCGTCGTAGTAGGGCCAACAAACGCTCTCGGCCCGATCCAAGATGTCGGAGACTGTGTAGCACGCTTTCTGCGACTGTGGCAGCGTCGGTTTGTCGCTGCCGAAGTATTGCCGCATTTCCTCGTCGCTCAGGACGCGGCACCATAAGGGATTGTTCTGCGGATCGCGCGTGATGCCGACCGTGTCCAACAGATTGCCAATCGGCTCATTGACCATGACGTCCCAGACCTTGCGAAACAGCCTGGCCTGACCAGGCTTATCGGCAGGCACCGGCTGCGAGGAGAGCGATTCGAGTTCGGCGAGAGATTCCTCAAAGGAATCGGCCACTCCATAGGGATCGCCGTTGGCACGCGCGGAGGCAATCCCCTCGCGCTTTTTGGCGATCGTCTCGCGGATCATCTTCGGAAAATCGATTTTATGCCGTCGCGTGTATTCGTCGAAGATGCGGGCATAAAGTGCCTCGAAAGCCGCATCGGGATCCGTCTGACTCGGCACGTCGTACTGCCAGAGATCCGCGCCCATGTTTTCGTCCCCATGAAAGAACGGCGTTGTCGGCGAGATGTCGTGCGTGCGAAGTGTGAACGCGAGCCTACTCCTGCTGTTGCCTGCATGCAAGAAGTGTTTCAGTTTCTGCCGGGAGAATGCGATAAAGCTCCAAGGGGCGACGCCTGATTAGACTTCGAGGAACGCCGAATCAATGGCGAACGTCCCGCAAGTAGCGGTCGAACCAATCGGCGAATGCGGTCACGTCCGGCTGGGAGCGCCAGAAGTCGCCCCAGCCGTGCCCTTTGCCGGTACGAATGATTAATTGGATTGCCGGCGCTCCCGCGGCCTTGGCCCGTGCGACGAACGTCTCGGATTGTTGCAGCGGGACGACCGTGTCGGCGTCCCCGTGGATGATCAAGGTTGGCGGCAACTGGGCTGTCACGAAATAAATGGGCGAAATCTCGTGGCCGAGTTGCAACCGTTCGGCCGGGTCGAGGGTGCGCGAAGTGAAGGCCGCTTTGAGCGGGGTTAGCGGTCCGGCGCCCACGCCGTCGACGCCTGGGCCGCCGTAGTTCAAAAAATCGGTCGGCGGAAAGAAGCAGGCCGCCGCTTGGACGGCACTCGATTCCCGTTCGACGGGATCCGGTGCATCGGGCCGACCCGGCTCGACGCGGGCCGCCGTCAGCAGGGTCAAATGGCCCCCCGAGCTTGAGCCCAGGATACCGAGGCGATCGCCGCGCACGCCGAACCGTGCCGCGTTGGCCCGCACGAAACGGACGGCCCGCCGCACGTCGGCGGCGATTTCAGGGATCGTGAACTTCGGCTGCGAACTGGTGACGACGGCGAAAACCGTGTAGCCGCGGTCGAGAAAGGGCGAATAATCGGCCGGCCGGATCGTCACCATCAGCGGCGTCGCCTTGCTCGACAGCCAGCCGCCGTTGACCAGGAACAGCAGTCCGCAGCGATTCGCGCGGTCCGGCTGGAAGACATCCAACGTGAGGGCCATGCCGTACTTGCGACCGTAGATCACGTCCTCGGTGCGGTGAACGCTCGTGCCGTCGGCGGCGAGAAGCGAACGGCTGGCCAGAAGTGCGGCCGCAATCAGGCAGAGGCGAACAACAAACCTCATCGCGCGCTCCTCAGTAAGTTTTGTGCCGCAACACTCTAAACGACCGTGCAGGTTGTGTGCGACTCGTTATCCGTTTTCGAGAAAAGAATTTTTGCAGGATGCCAGACAAAATCGGCTGAGGTGAGTGTCCCAAGAGATGGAGCGTGCGTTCGCACGCTGTTGCGCATTCGCGCGAGTCATTCGACGCTGGTTCACTTCAAACGCGGGAGTTCGACAGATGAGCACAACACTGTTGGAGAACGCGGAATTATCACCAGAGACGCAGTTTGAACCGCCCGATTGGGCGATGACCCGCGCTCGCAACGGCGCGGCCTGGCTCGACTCCAAGTTCGGTCCGGAATGGGATCGCCGCATCGATTTGGAGACTCTGGACATCGGCACCCTGGATCGTTGCATCTTGGGACAGCTCGGTTGCCAGATTTGTACCGGCAGCCTGATGTTTCCCGGCCAAGCGATCAAACGAGGCTTGTCCCGCGGATTCCTCGATATTCTGACCCTCCTGCTTCCAATTGGTCCGGTTAAACGGGCCTATCAGCCGCTCAATGAAGCCTGGAAGGCGGTCGTGCGCGAGCGGTGGAACAAGCGGCCGGCCCAACCGCCGCCGGCTGGCGGCAACTCATCGCAGCGCCGAGACTGGAATCAGGCGGCGTAAAACCTGCGAGCATTCTCGCTTCCGCCAATTAAACAAAGACCATTTTCTGCGGAACAGTCCATTTTCATTACATCCGTTGGGGCCTCGTTCAACGGTGCGCCCAGGAATCGCCCGGCGACGTCGAAGGCCAATGCTTCGCCGGCAGGGGCGATGTCAGACAGCAATTCGCCCATATCGGTCGTCGCGCCATGCTCGGCACCGCGAGGACCGCCGGATCGCCTCGAACCGAATTCGGAGAATTCGTCGTGATATCGGGCCGCAAACGACGCCTCTCTCTGCAGGTTGCACCTGTTGCATCTTGCTCCGGGAGGACCACCATGGTGATTGCCAAAGGAAAACCGGACTCTGCACCGCGGCGTGGGAGACTCCGGCGTCGTCTTGGATTGGCGGCCACGGCCGTTGTGGTCGTTACCACCATCGTTGTCGCCTGCCCGTTGTCTATCTGGATCCGTGCGTGGGTGCGCGATCGGCCGGTCGTCGAATTCCTGCCCACGGGATACGTCGACGACGCCAGCCGCCTCGACAGAACGCATGTGGCGCAGGTTTGGTCGATTCCTTCCGATCAACAGGAGGCCGAGGCGCAACTGCGGGAACTCATCCGACGTGCGCGGGACAAGCGGCTCCCCATCGCGATCGGCGGGGCGCGGCACAGCATGGGCGGGCACACCATCTCGCCGGACGGCATCGTGATCGACATGCTCCCCTTTAATCACATGGAGCTCGATCCGGGGCGACAAATCCTGCACGTCGGTTCCGGAGCCCGCTGGCGCAAGTCATCCCGTTTCTCGATGCGCGCCGACTCTCCGTCGCCGTGATGCAATCGAACAACGATTTCAGCGTGGGCGGTTCCTTAAGCGTCAATTGTCACGGCTGGCAACATAATTCGCCGCCCATCGCGTCGACCGTCGAGTCGTTGCGACTGATGAAGGCCGACGGCTCAATCGTCCGGTGCAGCCGGCGGGAAAATCCGGAGCTCTTTTCACTCGTGTTGGGCGGGTACGGACTTTTCGGCGTGATTCTGGATGCCGACCTCCATGTCGTTCCCAACGAGCGCTACCGCGCCGAGGTCGAGCACCTGCCGACCAATCAATACACGACGCGCTTCGCGGAGAAGATGAACGATGGGTCCGAGATCGGCATGGCGTACGGGCGGTTGTGCGTCGTGCCGGGGGAAAACACGTTTCTGCGGGAGGCCTTGTTGACAGTTTTCCGCCGAGCGCCCTGCGCGGCAAACGAAATCCCCGCCTTGACACCGCCAAAACTGAGCTCATTACGGCGGGAAGTCTATCGCGGCCAGATCGGCAGCGACTTCGGCAAACAGCTTCGCTGGCAGGCGGAAACAAGGTTGAGCGAACAGTTTGCCAACTCGTACGTCTCCAGAAACCAGCTCCTCGACGAAGGGGCCGCCGTCTACCAGGAAAAAAACGCGAACCGCACCGACATTCTGCACGAATACTTTATTCCCACGCGGCACGTCACCGCGTTTCTGGAACAGGCGCGGCAGATCATACCCCGGCACAACGCGGACCTGCTCAACGTCACCATCCGCAATGTGCGTGAAGACCACGACAGCTTCCTCCGCTATGCGGACCAGGAGATGTTCTCGTTCGTCATGCTGTTCAACCAGCCTCGCACCGCGGAGGGCGACACGCAGATGGCGGCGCTCACCGGCGAGCTGATCGAGACGGCACTGGCGTGCGGGGGGCGTTACTATCTTCCATACCGGCTTCACGCCACAAAAGATCAGTTCGCTCGGGCCTATCCGCAGGCGGCCGGGTTCTTTGACCAGAAACAAAAAATCGACCCGACGGGAGTCTTCGAGAATCAATTCTCCATCAAGTACGCGCGACCGTGATCTCGCGTCGTGCCATCGTGCAACCCACCGTCACCGGTTCGGATCGGCCGCGCGAAACCACTCCGCAACGCTGCTTGGCGGCAGCGGGCGGACGCCGAGTTGGCGGAGCATGTTGAGGCACTGGGCTCGGTGGTGCATGCCGTGCGTGGCGATATGCGTGATCACGACGGCGCGGGAAAAAGTGTAGGTCTTGCCCTCACGCTCCCGCGACACCGTGGCGTCGAGCGGATAACTCCGCGCGGACTTGGCGAAGTCGGCCACCAGTTCGTCGAGAAGCGCCGTCAATTCGGTCGGCGTGCGTTCCGTCCCATCCAGCCGCGGACTCGGCGCGCGGCCGGCAAGCAGATCACCCCACCCTCGGATCGCCGACAGAATATGGGTCGTCGTGTCGTGGAGCGATCCGGGGCCCATCTCGAACCGCTGGTGAAACTGCTCGTGCGTCAGCGGGGCGCACGCGGCGAGGATGTTCCGCGTGGCCCAATGGTCATGCTCGAGCAGAATCTCCACAGGATTGCTGGTGGGCGCGGGCATACTCAATCGGTTCCTTTTGTCGTGGAATCGAGCAGCGCGACCGACTCGCTGGTTGGATTACTGTCCGCCCCGGACGTTTTCAAAACCGCCGGGAAACGGACGACCACCGGGCGGCCTTCCGGGTCCCCCGCGCGGCGGGCGATGGCGGTTGCGGGAATCGGCAACGCCCCAGTAGCCGCCGATCAGGTGCGGAAATTTTCCCGGCGTCACGTGATAGTGCCAGCCGCGCTGGTCATCATAATGAATATTAAACGCATTGAGAGGATTCTGTCTGCGAATCCTTTGCCAGTTCGCCGGCCGCCTCGTACGGGCCGAAAATCGGGAACCCGTCGAAGGCGAAACCGATCAGCGGTGAGTGGGCCGTCCCGTCGTCGGTCCAGGGCGATTTCACGCAGACCGGATACTTGTGATAGTGGTACTCAAAGCCGGGGCTCGGATGGCCGCAGCAGCGGTCGAGCCGCCAGATCGCCTCGACGCTGTCGGCATCGAACGGATTGAAGAACACCACGCCGTTGACCGCGATGCCGATCGGTCCGCCCGGCAAGGCCCGGTTGGCGTTGCCCGGCTGGATGGCGACGTGATCGGGGTTCTCCCGCGGCTCCAGCGGAATGAACCACGTATAGTTCTGCTCGCGGATGTAATTGGGGTTTCCATCCAGGGCCCGCCAGCGGTCGGGGAAGACGGCCGTCGGATGGTTGGGCAGGTTGTGCGAGTGGACGACCAGATCCGTCTCGGTGAACGTGAGCCGGACGTTGTCGGCGATGAAGCGGTCTTTCTTGACCAGGTGGCCTGACGCGATCGAGGTCGCCTTTGCGGAGCCAGGCGCTCATGTTGTCGGCGAACGGGGCCTCGAAGCGGTCGGTGCGATAGAAGAGCCGATCGGCGTTCGTGTGATCGAATTCCTTCGGGGGCGTGCGGTCTCGCCGTCGCGCGGATCGTAGTACCAACGGCCACCGAGGGGAACGAGGCGGTTGGTGGCTTCGTTGTCTGACGCGGGCCGCGACTTGTCCGATTTGGCCTTCACGCGGGCCACAAACTCTGCCGGGTCGGGAATGCGGGTCAACTCGAATTCGCCGATGCGGAATTCGGATTTCTCGCCGTGCCCGGCCCCGCGATCGAAGGCGACGCTCAAACGGAGCGTATCGACCTCGGGGAAAGGCGTGCGAAAGTCGAGGTCGTAGCTGCGCCAGCTTCCGAGGCCGAGGCTCGGGTTCGTCCCTTTGTCGCGCAGGTCGTCGCGCTCCTGGGCGATCTGGCCGTAGATCGACTTCTGCACGTGGTCGAGTGCATTGGTGCCGCCGTCGCGGAAGAATTCGACCTTGAGAAACAAAGCGTCGCGCTGGACGTGGAATCCGTCCTGCGCCAGTCCGCGAATGCGGAAGCGAAACCAGCGTCCCTCTTTGGCCGTGATTCCCGAGACCGTTTGCGATACGGAGCCGCGGCGGACGCCGTCACCGTTCTTGTCGCGCCCCGAGAGGAGTCGCACGCAGCGGCCGGCCCGCTCCGACTGGCGATCGGGGTACTCGCCGTAGACGGCGTCTCCTTCCAGCGTGAAGCCGGCCGGTGCGGCGGCGTTCGCGGCCTTCTCTTGCAGGCCGGAATTGGAGTTGAGCACGCGGTCGGAGGCCCGCGCACTCGGAATGGAAGCCGCCAGAACGGCGACAGCGACGAGGGCCCGCAGCCACGTGGGCGACGGAGGACTCATGTTGTGGGATCCCGTGGAAGACGGCGCGATGGCTCGCCTGCGGCTTGTCGATCGTTTCACGTCGATCGTTTCACTCTGGACGATCCGGACGCTGCGGACGGTTCGATTGATCGTCATTGGGCGGACCGCCGCCGGGGCCTTGGCCACCGTCACCGCCTCGACCTCCAGGTCCGCCGAATCCGGGACCACCCGGTCCGCCGTCACCGCCGGGGCCACCATTGCCTCCGGGGCCGCCGTTGCCGCCGTGTCCCCCTTGCCGGCCGGGCGCGTGACGGACGAAGTCTTTGGCGAAGTTCAGCAGTTCCGTGCGATCCAGTTTGCCGTCGCCATTGGTGTCGAAACGCATGGCGTGTTCCACGAGGCGCTGCGGCGACGGAGGACCGCCCGGGCCGCGACCCGGGCCGCCTTGTCCGTTGCCGCCGCGCTGTCCGAATTGACCCTGGCCCGGAGGGCCGGCATCGGCGTCGGGACCGGCCGGATCGGGGCTGGGACCTCCGCGATCGCCGCCGAAGCCTCCCCGTCCGGGACCGGGGCCGCCGTCATCCTGACCGCCCGGGCCCGCCGCGTCCCGGCCCGGTCGGAAGTTTCCGCCGCGTCCGCCGCGGCGACCGGTCGGGCGCAGTTCATCGGGCGTCAGCTTGCCGTCGCCGTTCTTGTCGAGTTTTTTGAGCGACGCCGGGGCGTTGGCGATTTCCTCGGCGGAGAGCTCTCCGTCGTGGTTCGTGTCGAGCGCCTCCATGAGGGGATTGGGCGGGCGACGCGATCGTCCGCGGCGCGGCGGACCTTCTTGGCCGTCGTCGTTGTGGCGATCGGGAGGGCCTTGGGCTTCGCGATCGTCGTCCCTTTGCGGCGGACGTTCGGGGGGTTGTGCGACGACGACCACCGCGCTGACGGCACAGATCACGCCAAACAAAAACCAGGGCCGAAACCGAAGCATGGGAAACTCCAGGATGTGTGTGGGACCTACTTCCGCGTCGAGACGCAGTAGAGGTTGTGATTCGATCGGAGAAAAAGTTCGCCGTCACTGAGGGCCGGCGTGGCGTTGAAGTCGGTGTCGTCTCCGCCGCAGCGGTTCTGCGCGAGGAGTTTGAACGACGGAGAGGCCGGCAAGATGAGCGTTCCGTCCCAACGCGTGACGACAAGGATCTGATCTTTGGCGAGGACTGGCGAGGCATAGACGGGCCGTCCCCCCGTCTGCAGGCCGGCCACGCGCTGCCGATAGACGACGGCACCCGTCGCCGCTTTCACGCACCAGGCGATGCCGTGGTCGTCGACCCAGTAGAGATGCTCGCCCAAGAGAAGCGGCGTCGCGACGTACGAGCTGTTGCGGCTCGTCCAGAGGGTGTTCGATGCGGAGACATCTCCTTTGCCGCCGGCGCGGATTGCCAGACTGCCGGAGGAGCGAACGCCTCCAAAGACATAAACCGTGTCGCCGTTCACGACCGGGCTGGGGCAAACGTTCCCCGTCAATTTGGTCTCGACGCGCCAGCGGAGCTTGCCGCGATCGGGATCGAGTCCCCAGACTTCGCCCGGGACCGAAACCACGAGATCGATTTGCCCATTCGCCGCCGTGACGAAAGCCGGCGTGCCGTAGCACAGCTCGAGCATGTTGGCTTCGGCTTTCCAAAGCTGGCGACCGGTCACTTTGTCGAGGGCGCGAATCGAGTTGCTCTCCTCCGAGGCATTCACGATCAGGGCGTTCTGCGACAGAATGAGACTCGTCCCGGAACCCCAACGCCGGTTGCTCGACTCTTTGCCGACGCCGACTGACCAGATGCGTTTCCCTTCCATGTCGAAGGCCAGAACGCCCGATTTGCCGAAGAAGACATACACGTGCTGGCCGTCGCTGGTGGGCGTGTTGCTGGCGTAGCCGTGCTCCGTGAGGTAGCCGCTGAAATCGTCTTCCGGCAGCTCGGCGTCGACCTTCCGCTGCCACAGGATCCCTCCCGTCTCACGATTAATGCAGACGAGATGGCGTTTGAGCGATGCGGTTCGGCCGGCGTCCGCTTCGCCGATGCCGTAACCCGAATAGCAGGTGACGAAAACGCGCGAACCGACGACGATCGGGCTCGATGAGCCGAAGCCGGGCAGCTTCGTCTTCCACCGCAGGTTGTGGGTGTCGCTCCAAGTGGTCGGAACACTGTCCGGGCTGACACCGGTTCCATTCGGCCCGCGGAACCGCGTCCAGTCTTCCGCGGAAGCCGCCGAGGACGCGATCAGGAGGATAGCGACTGCGATCGACTGCCAACGGCCCACGCATTGACTCCCCAAGGAGAAAGTCCCTCTAAGGAAGTAACGCGATTAGGTCGCCCGTATCCACACAGGAACGGCGGAATCCGGTCGAATCAGCGAACCGAGGAGCGGGTTCGACGCAGGTGATTTGCTTTAAGTCTTTGTGGGATTATATGTTGCGCCGGAACGTGCGCTTTCCCACAGAGAGACCTCGGTGACCGGCATACCGACCGACCGTGCGTGCTCGAAGATCAGCCGGGCGATGTTTTCCGCCGTCGGATTGTGCGGAATCAGCACGAGCGGCTCTTTCAAGGCTTGGAGGTGGGGCACGGCCGGATCGTCTTCGCGGAGGATCATCCGGTGATCGAGTTCCGCATCGATCCAGTGGCACAGGGACCGCTTGATGTCGCCGAAATCGACCAGCATGCCCCGCTCATCGAGCGACTCCCCCTCGAGCACGATGACGGCTTTGCCGTTATGGCCGTGGAGGTGCCGGCACTTTCCCGCGTAGTTGAGCAGCCGGTGCCCGTAGCAAAAATCGATCTCCTGCGAAACGCGATACATGGTGAACGACCGTGAGGGGACCGAGGGGTTGGCCGCGGAGGCTGAGGCGAAAACGATCTCGACCGACAGCGCCGCCGGCAGAGTGCGCAAAGGGATTCTAGGTCGACGGGGAGGGCGGAACAAGGTGCCCCGCGAAACGCTCGCTCCGTGTCCCGCTCATCTTTAGACTGTGTCCATGAGCGAGCCACTTCGATTTGTCCCTGCTGAAGGCGTTGTCGTCGGTTGGGACTTCAGCACTGGAAGTCTCAAATGTCTGGCCTTTGGAATGGACGGGCAGACCGTCGCCCAGGTGCGGTTTCCCACCGATCTGTGGCACGGCGAGCCGGCCAGCGACGCGGTTTGCGAGCTGAGCCTGATGCAACTGGAAGGCCAGGCCCGCGCGAGCGTGCGCGGGATTGCCAGCGAGTTGAAGGCGGCCGGTCGTTTGACCGACTGGATCGCCGGCGGGATTTCGGCGACACATCACACCGCGGGCCGCATCGATCGAGCACACAACCAGGTTCGCCGGGCCATTTGCTGGAACGATCAGACACTCGCCGCTTACCGCGCTCGGGGCGAACGGCGCCTGGGCGGGGCGAAACGGGTTCGCGAGCTGCTGGGCGGTCCCTGGGCCGACCGCTACACGTTGAGTCACCTCGTCAAGGACGAAGATCCGGCTTACTTCAGCCGCGGCGGACTGGCAGCGGACGTATCGCATCCTGCCGCACGGCGCGTTGGCGGCCGGTTATCTGACGGGCCATTTCGACGTGATCAGCGTGTCGGCGGCCGCGTCGACGGGGATCATGGACCTGCGAAACGGAGCGTGGTGCCCCGGCATGCTCGGGGCGCTCGCGTCCGAGGAGCATCGCGGCCTGGCCCTCTCGCAGTTGCCGCGGATTGTCGACCATTTCGACCCGATCGGACCGCTGGCCGAGCACCTGGCACTTGAGGCCGGGCTCGATCCGGGGCATCGCCCGCTCGTCTTTCCGACTTCGGACGATCAACAGGCGGGACTGGTCGGCGGGGGAGCGGTCGACGGCGGGCAAATGGCCGTCATTCTCGGCAATTCGGCCGTCGTCAATTCGTCGTCGAACGATTTGCCGCAAGCGAATCGCTCGCCGGCGGCCAGTCCGCTCGACGTGATGCGGTTGAACTGGGGACCGTATTTGTGGATGCGGTGCTACAACAACGGCGCGCAGTTCCTCGACCGGGTGCTCGGTCCGAAGGTCGATTGGAAATCGCTCGAACAGCGGGGCCGCCGCACGCGGCCGGGCTGTGACGGCGTCTCCGTGATGCCGTTCATCGTCCCCGAACCGTCGCTCAAGGTGGGAGCCAGCCCCAAGCTGCTCTGGTCCCCGCGCGAACCGCAGGATCGCGGGCAGCGTTTCCGAGCGGCCTTGGAGGCGCTCGCGTTTCTGATCGCCCGCGGCGTCGAGGAGCACGAAAAGGCGGGCCAGACGATCGCGCGGATCACCGTCTCGGGAGGCATTGCCCGCAGCGACCTGATGTGCGAGATCCTGGCCTCGGTCTTGGACCGGCCTCTCGAGCGGCTCGAATCGGACGAAGGCCCGGCCCTCGGCGCGGCCGTGACGGCACTTGCCGCCGTCGAAACGCATCTGCGTCGCCGCAATAACGTCGACACACCGTATACCGTGGCTGACGCCGTCGCCCAGCTTGTCCGCTTCCGCACGCGCGTTGAGCCGAACCGCGCTTGGGTCGAACATTATCAGCAGCAAAGGCGCGAATTCGACGCACGCCTCGTCCGACTGCAGTCCACAAACGGAGCGGTGAGCCACACCAAACCGCACCGCCCGGTGCGCAAGACGACCACATCACGCAAACCGCCGACGGGCCGCCGCTCCGTCGCCAAACGCCGGCGATAAAATCGGGCAATCGCGAGCGTCATCTACAGCTTGAAGAGACGTTCGGCATTGCCGTGAGCGATCTTTTCGCGGTCGGCCGGACTGATCGGTGCCTGAGCCAGGAACGCGGTTGCCTCATTGCTGTCGGCATAGGGGTAGTCGACGGAAAAGAGGACGCGATCCACGCCCATGACCGACAATGCGCATTGCAACGGCGGGACCGTCGTATATCCGCAGGTCGTCACGTGGACGTGCTCACGTACCGTCTCTGCCACGGTGGGCCGTCCGGGGCGGGCCCGCGACATCGCGAAGTCGGCCCGCATCAGCGAGAACGGGAGGTTCTCGCCCATGTGGCCGACCACCACCTGTAAACCGGGGTGACGATCGAAGACGCCCCCCATCACCATTCGCAGCACGTGCAGCCCGGTTTCCGCGTGCCAGCCCCAGCCGGCCATCGAGAGCATCACACCGATGAGCGGTTCGAGTCCGCTGAAATAGACGGCGTCAACCGCCGGCGGCGGGTACGTCGGGTGCAAATAGATCGGCACGCCGAGTTTCTCGATGGCTGCCAGCATCGGATCGAATTCCGGCGCATCGAGGAATCGTCCCTGCGTGTGACCGTTGATAATCACGCCGCAAAAGCCGAGTTCCTGGACGGCCCGTCGGGCTTCGTCCACTGCCGCCGGCGGGTCCGGCGTCGGCAGGCTGGCGAGCGCCTGGAATCGCTTGGGGTAGGCCCGCACCGCTTGGGCCGCCCGATCGTTGAGCTGACGCGCGAGGGGAACGGCGTCGGCCGCACTCATCTGTTGAGACCCGGGCGTGGTCACCGACAGGACTTGAACGTCGATGCCGGCCGCATCCATCACCTTCAGCCGTCCTTCGCCCATGTCGTCAAGCGCCCGCAGGATGAAAGCCGGAGGCTTTCTTTCAGAGAGGAAGTTTCCGGCAAACACCTTGTCGGCCAGATCGGCCGGCAGCATGTGTTCCTCTAGTGCGATCGTTCTCATCGCAAACTCCTTTTTGTCGACGGAGGGCCGAAGCGTGTTCGTCGGTTTCGTACTGCAAGCTCACTACGGCGAGCGTAGCCGAGCCGCCCGCTTGCCAACCGTCCTCGGTTTTCTTTGCTGCGAATTCCTGTAACCTGAGGATCTCCGAGACGCACCAACTGGGACAGGACTAATGATATGCCGCGCGCAGCCTTTCTTGTTTTGATGTTCACGTGCTTTTCATCGTTCAAGGCCCCCGCGACACTCGTTGCCCAGACGGGCAGCATCCATGAGCCAGTCCGCTACATCGGCGGGCCGCTTGTCGATGCCAATGCGCACGACGGTCGCTTGCGGCCGGCGGTCGGCGTCGAGACGTTTCAGGTGATGCGGGCCAATCGCAGCCGGCCCATGTTGGCCGACGATTTCGGTTGGACCTACAACCACGCGCCGATGATCGTCTACTGGAACGGCCGATTCTACATCGAATACCTGAGCAATCCGGTCGGCGAGCATATCGCTCCCGGTCAATCGCTGCTTTGCACTTCGACCGACGGACGACGTTGGAGTGCCCCTCATCTATTTCGCGCCGACGGGAATTGTCGGCAAGCTGCGCGCGCGGGGTGCCGGCGAAGTCTGACGTCGGCGCTTGCGAGAGCGTCCGCTTCTCCCCACATCCAAGCCCGACCCGGCGCCTGGAAACGCGCCGGGAGAGGGAGAGCGCCATGAAGATCGGGGTGATCGGTTCCGGCGTCGTCGCGCAGACTTTCGGCGGCGGTTTTCTCAAGCACGGACACGAGGCTGCGCTCGGCACCCGCGACGCGGCGAAGCTCGAAGCATGGGCCGCCAAAAATCCGGGCGGGCGCGTGACGGATTTTTCCAAGGCGGCGACCTTCGGCGACGTTGTCGTGCTCGCGGTCGCTGGCGCGGCGGCGCACGATGCGCTCAAGCTCGCCGGCCCTGAGACTATCGCGGGCAAGACGGTGATCGACGCGACCAATCCGATCGGCGGCGGTCCGCCGGTCAACGGCGTCCTCTCCTTTTTCACCACCAGACGGACTCCCTCATGGAGCGTCTCCAGAGGGCCTTTCCGCAAGCCCGTTTCGTCAAGGCGTTCAACTCGGTCGGAGCGGCGCAGATGGTCGATCCGAATTTCGCCGGGGGAAGGCCGACGATGTTCATCTGCGGGAACGACGAAGCGTCGAAGCGCATGGTGGCGACGTTGCTCGACGAGTTCGGCTGGGAAGTCGAGGATATGGGCCCTGTCGAGGCGGCGCGCGCCATCGAGCCGTTGTGCATGCTCTGGTGCATTCCGGGCGTCGCGCGCAACGACTGGTCGCCACACGCCTTCAAGCTGCTGCGCGGCTAGACCCACCGTCGTCGATTTGAACAGATAATCATCGTCAATTGCGGGCGATCGCTTCGCGTTGCCCGCAACGCAGCCATAACGCGCCGACGAACGCTCCAGACCCCGCCGAGCGCCTCTCCCACACAACCCTGATTCGGTCATTCCAGCCCGCGCGCGGCCAAATTGCTCGCGCTCGATCCTCAATCGCCACGCGAATCATGAATGCGCCGCGATGTCGCCGAAATGCAACATCCGGCGGAACAGACTGAAATTATTTGCAATTTGTTTTGGATGACTCGGGTTCCGCGAGCGGTGCGAGCCCCGTCGCGCCGATTGCAGGAAATACAACCTTGACGAGCATATGGGGCCGGGATACCCGTTTTCCGCTAGCGCCCAGTGGCTAAGGGCGGGTTAAGGCGATCGCGGGCGGGAAAAATCGTGATGAACAAGGTGAACAATGTCCTTCGTCCGATGGCCGTCTCGGCCGCGCGGCGACCCGACGAGCGCTCGATTTTTATCGCCTCCGGAGCCGATTGGCCGAACTACGACAGGGGATGGGTCATGAAACGAACAACGATCGTGGCGCTGAGCGCTGTTTTGGGCATGGCGGCGTCGATTGCCTGCGCCGACCCAGGATACGCGCAGTCGACCTCGACCTCGGGCTCCGGCTCAGTCTCCGGTTCGAATTCGAGTTCGAATTCGAATGCGAGCCTGAAGAATTCCAACAAGAATTCGAACGTGAACTCGAACCAGTCGAGTTCGAACGCCAATTCAAATTCGAATCGAATTCGAAGTCAGGCGCCAATTCCAATCAGGGTCAAGGTCAGGGGCAGGGCCAGAACCTAACCTACAACTAGACCGATCCGGCGACTCAAACCATCAAGAACGTACCGAACGTCTATGCGCCGGCCCTCGCGGCGGCCGGTTCCGAGGTTTGCCTCGGATCGCTGTCGGCCGGCGGCGCGGCGGCGGGCTTCGGGTTGACGGTCGGCGGAACGATCGTCGACCAGGAATGCCAACTGCGCATGAACGCGAGGACGCTGGCGACCTTCGGGATATGCCGTGGCGGCGCGCGAGGAGATGTGCGTCGACCCGCTGGTGCGGGCCGCGATGCTGGCCGCAGGCACGCCATGCGCGGCGGACAGCGCCACCCCGCCGCTGGCGACGGCGGGATACAACGCCCCAGTCGCAGGCGGCGGCCAATGTTGCGACAGTCGCGGCCGCGCCGGCGCCGCAAGCGCTTATGCCCGCGGCGTCGCCGGGGTGCCGAAAGGAATATCAGCTTCTCGGCGGTTGGTATGAAGTCTGCCCGCCGGCGGCCCAGGCGGTCTACGCGTCGGTCGACAGCCATCAGAACGAACCCACTGCGCCGACGGCGCAGGATTCGACGCCCAACTCAGCGCCGAATTGCCGCAAGGAATACCAGCTTCTTGGCAGTTGGTATGACGATGTAAATGAGATTGGGGGCGCCTATAACGACATAGCATAGTACAGACAAGAGTTTCCCGATAACGTGAGCGAAACGATCACGGTAATCCAACTGAAAAAATGGAGTTGACGATGAAAAAGACTCTTCTTGTTACGGTCGCGTTGTCTGCGGTCCTTCTGTACGCCGGCGTGGCGAGCGCGGCAGGACGATCGTCGCGGGCGGCGGAGTCAACGGCGGCTGTTCGCATTCCCACGGCGGCAGCGGAGGCACCGCGACGACGACGGGAACCTCGAACTGGCACCGGAAGCACGACTTCCGGCGGCGCCGGGGCCATCACGCTCGGCGGCGGCGTCGCGACGACCAAGTCGCATGCTGGCGGCGGCGTCAATAACGGTGTCGGCAGCGGCGGTGGCGGCGGCTCATCCACGACCGGCGCGGTTGGCGGGGCGCTTACCGCCAGCGTCGCCACGTCCGGAACCGCAGGCGACGGGACCGCGCCGATACTTCGTCCGCCAGCGGCGGCGGCGGCGGCACTGGCCTAGCGGTCGGCGGCGGCATCGGCGGCAGCAACACCGGCACCACCCCTGAAGCCGGGAACGCCGGCGTCCTTCCGTCGGCATCCCGGTCTCGTCGAAGAACAGCCTGGTCTCGCCGCCAGGCTGTTTTTTGACAGAAGCGTTGCAGCCGGCGGCGCTAAGCGCGGGCTCGCTGGTCGATCCGAGGGCGCGGCGCCGGAAAGGGCGTCCAAGAAGCGCGCTTCCGATCGCGTGAAGTCGGTTCGGCGCGGCGTTCGGACGATGGGCGTCCTTTTCAGACCGCCCGGTTCAGACGACGTCCGCGCTCGCTCTTCGCGTCGCGATCCGCGCGAGCGAGACGGTCGGCCACCGCAAACCCGCTGCGAATGCGGCGCGCGATCGCGGCGATCACTTGCAGGCGGGACGCCAGCGATGTCCGCGGCGGTTGGCGACGACACGAAGTACAGCGGCGTCGGCACGCAGCCGAGGTGAGAGACTCGAATGGAAATCGAGCAACGTCGTTCGTCACGCTCGGCCCGGCCGAGACGGCTCCGCCGGCAAATGGCTTGCCGCTGGAATGCTCCGTCCAGCCGCCGACGCCGAAATCCGCCACGGTGTGGCCATCGTTGACGCGAACGCCGGTGGCCGAAGCCGAGGCGGCGCTGAGGCACGCGAACGCGAGAACGGTGCTGAACTGGACCCTGCGCATGACCATGCCCCTATGAATACCCCTCGCTGCGGGAACGGCCCGAATGGCCGCAACCGCCGAGGGGCCACGATTCGATTGGTTGCGTCGAACTAATACACGGTTGCATGAGAAGCGATTTTTGGTCTAGTCGCAAGCAAAATCTTATCACCATGAGAATAATCGTAAATCGATGTGGCCTTTTAATCACATGTAGAGTGCTAATGTTATTGAGCAATGTACGCAAAACAAGGAAGAGGCAGTATTTTGGACTTAAACGGGAGCTTGCCGACGTCGCCTCCTTGCGTGGAGGCGCGGGATCCGACTGGCCCCGTTCGATCCGGTCGATTCTCGCGTTCGAGGAAATGGAGAAGCGCCAATGTCGATGTTGTCCTGCTTTGTCGATTGCCCGCCGGTCGGGAGGCCAGCGCGACCAGAATTCTTTCGCGGTCGTGGCGCCGCAGTCGGAATCATCGCGATCTTTCTCGCGGCGGGCGCCTCGCCGGTTTCGGCGGGGGGCCATCAGAAGCCCGCTCAGTCGCAGGAGAGGCCTGCCGTGGGGACCGATCTCAATGCCGACGGAAGCGTGCCGGACAAGATCGTCAAAGCAGGCGCGCAAACGAGCGCGGCGATCGTGCGGGACTGCGCCCTACCTAATTATGCGCCGGTGGTCTCGGCCCGCGTGGAGCACGGAACCATCCGCATCAGGACGGGCAACGGACCGAGCTGCGGCCTCGCGTCGATGAGCCTCACAAACGTCCTCTATACCTCGGACCCAGGCTTCAAGGGCACGGACAAGCTCACCATTCTCGCCTTTCTCACGAGCGGCGATCTCAATCAGACCTATACGATACTGGTGAAGTAGCGGCCGTCGGGCGGTCGCTGGGCAAGTCGCGGCGTTCCAGCACGGCAATAGTTAGCAGCAAACGCTTCGCGACCTCTTCCTCGACTTGCGCGAGCCGATCCTTGCCGAAGAACATTTCGACGCCGACGAAGAAGGTCGGAATGCCGAAGGCGCCGCGCTTCACCGCCGCTTCGGTTTCGTCGGCGAGGCGTTGCTTCGTCTCCGGCGTTTGCGCGCGCTCGAGGAGCGCCTGCGCGTCGAGCCCCGCCGCCTCGATGCGGCTCGCGAGAGGATCGACGCGTCATCCAGCTTGAGGCCCTCCTCCCACATACCGCTGAGACCCATTTCGAGATAAGCGGCAGCTTCGCCGAGCGCCTGCGCGGCGACGAACCGGCGCATCAGCATCAGAGCAAGTTGACGGGGAAATGCGGGTTGAGACGGAATTTCCGCAATCCGTGCCTAGCGACGAAGCGCCGGATTTCCAGCAGCTCATAATCCATCTTCCCCTTGATGTCGGCGAAGGCGATGAAGGGGGCGCGATTGCCGGTCGCCTTGAAGATGCCGCCGAGTAGACGGGGATGACGACCAACTCCGCTCCTGTCCGCTCGAGGATGGGCGGCAGCGCGCGATAGGCGAGATAGGCGTCGGACTGGCGAAATCGAACGGGAACTCGATGGTTGTAACTCATACGCGCCTCACCAATGTTCAGCCCAGGGCCTGAGATCGAGTTCGAACGTCAGGGCGGGGACGGGCAAACGACGGTGCAGCCACACGTAATTGCGGGCGATTTCCTCGGGCCTCAGGATCTCTTCGCGCGCGAGGCGCTGCTCGGCGTCGGGCACGATCGAGCGGATGAAGTCGCCATCGATCATCCCGTCGACCACGACATGCGCGACGTGCACGCCCTGGGGCCCCGTCTCGCGCGCCAGGCTCTGCGCCGGCGCGCGCGACCCGTGCTGGCGCCGGCGAAGGCGGAAAAGCCCGCGCCGCCGCGCAAACTCGCCGTCGCGCCGGTGAGAGAGGATTGTTCCGCGCCCGCGCGGCGCCATCGCGCGCGCCGCCTCGCGGCCGGTGAGAAAGCCGGCGAGACAGGCCATCTCCCAGACTTTGGAATAGACCTGCGTCGTCGTCTCGGCGACGGGAAAACGCACGTTCGCGCCGATGTTGAAGACGACGACCTCGAGCGGACCGACCTCGCGCTCGATGCGCTCGACGAGCGCTACGACCCCGCCTCGACCCGCGCGTCCAGTCCAAAGCCCAGCGCCGCGCCGCCCTCGTCGCGGATCGAGCGCGCCAGCGCCTCCACTTTGTCGACATGGCGCGCGCGCCGCGTCACGCAGGCGGTCAGCCCCACGGCGCGCGAAAGCCCGCGCAATCGCCGCGCCGAGCCCGTCGCCCGCGCCAACGACGAGGCACGCGCCCCGCGCTCGTTCGCCTCCGCCATGGCGCTCTCTCTTGGCTTCCAGGACATGCTCACGCACGACGAGCGTGGAGTCATGCACGCGCAACCACCAGCGGGTGCGGCGATGCCAGGTGAACATCGCCGACGAGGTCCCGCGCCGCCAGGCCGGCGAGCCCGGCGACGCCATCACCGCCGCCGTCGCGATTTGCTAGGTTCTCAAGGGAGATAACGCCAGCGCCGAATTAAACGTGCCGCCAGACGTGATCGCAACTCGTGCCGGGGACGAGCAGGCCTTCAAATTTCCTCATGCCCGCGCGGACATTGGCGTCAGCCATCATCTTGTCGTTCGCGGTTTCCATTTGGGCGAGGCTGTCGAAGCGAGAGATCATGGCGATCTCGCTGATGCTGCCGCCGAAAGAAGCACTCACCGCGACCTCGACGCCAGTCACCTGTTTGGCAAGCCCGGCAATCTCCTTGGCCTGGGTCAATACGTCGAACATTCTCCCCGGCATCGCTACGAGCGTGCGGACGAATGTGATCATGGTGAGCTCCTCCCAAAATGCCAGCTGAAGTAAACAGACTGGACGCCTGCTATGTTGACCCGTGATGCCGGGTTAGAAGCAGTAATATGTTGGGAAATCTACGCGGCCGTCGTCCAAGTATCTGGGGTCTACAGAATGGGGACGATAGAGCTGCGTCCCTTCCACACCGGCATTTAACCTTAGCGAAGTCGCGCTCCTGTTTGAAGAGAAATTGAGAGAGAATTGTGTAAATTGCGGCACGTGGGCGGGACGTCCCGCGCAGCGCCGAGCGCCGTCGCCGCGATTACGGAATCGCGGGAATAGCGATCCCTGGCGGCGGTGTATCGTCCTTCAACATCACGCCGGTCATCGCGCGCCGCCGCGCCTCGCCACAAAGATAAAGCAGGTGACGGGTCGCCTCGCCGAGGGACATGCCTTGGGCGAATTATTCGACAGGCAATTGCGCTCGGCGTCGGTGCGCCCGATCGCCAGCGCCCAGGTGATATAGGCGCCAAGGCTGTCGGGCGAGGTTAGTCCGGGGCGCTCGCCGATGAGCACGACAACCAGCCCGGCCGCGAGAGCCGCGCCGATCGCATCGCCGATCGCCACGCGGCCCTGTTCGACCACCGCGACCCGGCCGATCCGCCAACCGTGACGGGTCAGTGCGGGGAGGTTCTGATCGAGGAGCAGCGGCGCGTGACGCTTGGCGGCGCGGGGGCCGACAGGCCATCGGCGACGACGAAGACGAGGTCATAGCCTCGCGGCAGCGCATCGAGGCGAGCGCGCGACGGCTCGTCGAGACGCCTGCCGAGATCGGGGCGGGCCAGATAGGTCAGGCGATCAGGCGCCGCGCTGTGCAGGCACCGCTTCCGACACCCCGCGCGCGCAGATTTTCGACCAGCGACCGGCGTCGAGCGGCTCCATTACCGCGTCGCGCGCCCGGGCGTGGGCGAGCTGAAAGGCGAGCAACGCGGGGGTCGCAAGTGACGAGCCGGCGCGCGGCAGCCCGATGCGGGCCGGCGTCGCGGCGCGCAGCGTCGCCCAACGCGGATCGGTCTGTCGGGCGTCTGCAACCCCGGTCGATCAGCGGCAGGAAACGCGCCGGCAGCATCGGGCCGGATCAGACCGCGCTCGTTCATCGCCCGCGTCTTCAGCCAATCGGCGAATTCGGGCGCGGGGCGCAGGCCAACATCTGCCGCGTCGCAAGGACGTCGTGGAACGACGTGCTCTGGTAGTTCGAGCATGACGTCGTCCGCGCCGGGCACGCCCATGATGAAGTTGACGCCGGCCGCGCCGAGCAGCGTGAGCAGCGTGTCCATGTCGTCCTGGTCGGCTTCGGCGTGGTTGGTGTAGCAGACGTCGCAGCCCATCGGCAGGCCGAGCAGCTTGCCGCAGAAATGATCCTCGAGCCCGGCGCGGATGATCTGCTTGCCGTCGTACAGATATTCCGGGCCGATGAAGCCGACGACGGTGTTGACCAGCAGCGGGCGAAAGCGCGCGCGCGACCGCATAGGCGCGCGCCTCCAGCGTCTGCTGGTCGCCGCCGTGATGCGCGTTCGCCGACAGCGAGCTGCCCTGGCCGGTCTCGAAGTACATCACATTGTCGCCGACGTGCCGCGCCGCAGCGACAGCGCCGCCTCGTGCGCCTCGCGCAGCAGCGCGAGGTCGACGCCGAAGCTGCGATTGGTCGCCTCCGTGCCGCGCGATCGACTGGAAGACGAGATCGACCGGCGCGCCCGCTCGATCAGCGCAAGGTCGTGGTCACATGCGCGAGGACGCAGGATTGCGTCGGAATGTCCGAGCCGCTCGCGCAAATCGTCGATGAGGCGCAGCAAGTCGCCGCACCGCTGCGGCTGTCGAGCGCGGGATTGATGCCGATGACCGCGTCGCCGCAGCCGAGCAGCAGGCCGTCGACGATGCGACGCAGCATGCCGCGCGGATCGTCGGTCGGATGGTTCGGCTGCAGGCGCGACCGACAGCGTGCCCGGCAGCCCGATCGTGTTGCGGAAGCGGGTCACGACCCGGCACTTGCGGCGACCAGGATCAGGTCCTGGTTGCGCATCATCTTGGCGACCGCCGCCACCATCTCCGGCGTGAGCCCCGGCGCCAGCGCGGCCAGGGCCTCGCCAGTCGCCTCGTCGGACAGCAGCCAGTCGCGAAATTCGCCGACGGTCAGATGGCGGACCGGCGCAAAGGCCGCGGCGTCGTGGCTGTCGACGATCAGCCGGGTGACTTCGTCCTCCTCGTAGGGGATGACGGCTTCGTCGAGGAAGGGCGCCAGCGGCAGGTCGGCGAGCGCCATCTGCGCGGCGACCCGCTCCTCGGCGCTTTCCGCGGCGACGCCGGCGAGGACATCGCCCGAGCGCAGGGGCGTGGCTTTCGCGAGCAGGGTCTTGAGATCGGGGAAGGTGTAGCGGGTTCCGTCGATCGCCACCGCATGCATCGAAGCTGCGCTGGTCCGCTCGATTGCTCGGGCATGCTGCCGAATATAAAAGCGCAACAGAAGCGGGTCTTGTAAAGCCCCCTTGCGCCCAGCGGGCGCCGCGCAAGAGTGCGCCGGCCGAGGTCGACGAGCGATCGAACTCGGCCCGCTCAATCTGGTGACCGTCGCGAACGGCAGCGGCAAATCGATGGCCGAAATCGACGCGAAGGTGAAAGAGGGTCTGTAGGAGACGCCGCACGGCGTGGGCGCCAAATTCGACGGCGCGGTGGGTCTCAGAGGGAGTGGGCGGATGGGGCCGCGACGGTCGCAGATCTTGAGCGTGCATTGCCCGCCGCGGTAATTGAGTGAATCCGCCGGACAGGAGTACTTACGCCGAAGCGGTTAGCCGCCTTCATAGGCCTTAGTGAAGAGGGGCCGGGCCTTTGCGAAGTCGTCGAAATTCTTCATCGAAACCTCAAGATTGCCGGTCCCGAAATGTCCTATGGTCGTCACATCGCGGGTAAAATCGGGTTCGATTGTGACGCCAGACGGATCAATCTTTAAGTAGGCGATTACGACGCGAGTTTGCGGATATACCTCGATGCAGGCGAAGTTCTTCAAGCGCTTGAATGCAATATAGAGTTTAAGTTCTTTAACTTGGACATCGTCACCGAGCCCCGTCAAGAACGCGGCAACTGCTTCATAAACGTCGCGAATGTCTTGAGGCGCCTTCGCAATGCGGTAGGAAATTCGCTGAGAGATATGCGTCTCGCTGGAGCTCGCAGGTTCAAGCGCCCGGGTATCCGGTCCGTTGGACGTAACAGGCTCTGCCTTCGTCACTCTCGACGTGTGCACCAGTTCAATCATCAGAAGTTCGCTACCAAATCGGCGATAGCGGAGCAGTTGGATGTTCCGATCGATTTGCTTGACCGCGTGCTCATCGTATTTGGTGAAATCGCCCGCGACGCAGAGAAGCCTTGGAGACGACCAGTCGACTGCGGATGCCTCCTTTTGACCGAGCTTTGTCAGCACAAGCCATTCGAAGTCCTTTTTATGGTCCATGAGCCAATCTAAATAAAACAATCCCTGGTTGATCACATTCTGGTTCACGGCGCGCTTGTATTCGATGATCACAGCGCATCCGTCCTCATCGAGGCCAAGAGTGTCAATTCGGCCACCGTGGACGGGGCCTGTAGTGTGCTCAGACTTGATGAACCTTATCGCCAGCAATCGTTCTAAGTTATTTTCGAACAGGGTCTGGAGGGACTTTTCGATCTGGTCGGACTGGGCAGGCAGCTCCTCTATCTGCGCAGTCCCAATTCGGAAGAGCTTTATGTCACTCATGCCTCGCGCTTTCACCCCAATGCCCGGTCCCTAACTACTTTTCCACCACGCATAAATCCTAGAGCTAACACGCAGTCTCGATCAGGAGAATTCGCTTCACCTCAGTATTCTGTTGCAAGTCGGTTACATATAGTTGGTTTTTCACCCGCTTGGCGAATAGCGGTTGCCTTACTGGCGCGAAGCAGCCACAAATATTGTGGAAGCCCTCTTCGTCACTTGCAAGCTGGGGTGCTACGATGAAAAATGGATTGTTTATCGCCGCGACAACCCTCTGCCTGACCGGATCTGCCCTCGCCGCCGACTTGCCGACGATGAAATCGGCTCCTCCGGTCTATACGCCGCCGCCGCCTTACAATTGGACCGGCTTCTATCTCGGCGCGAATGCTGGCGTCGGCTTTTGGGACTCGGGCCACGTTACCATCAACGACCCCGTTCTAGGTCCGCAGAGCCTTCCCATCAACGGCAGCACCGCTTTCGTCGGTGCGGGCAAGCTGGCGACAACTACCAAGTCGGCCAGACCGTGTTCGGCGTCGAAGCAGACATCCAGGGTGTTTCCGGCGGATCGAGCTTCAACTGGGGCAGATACAACACCTTCTTCGGCCCGGGCAACAGCGGAAACACCGGTTATTTAGGGACGGCGCGCGGCCGCTTGGGCTATGCTATCGATCGGACCCTCATCTACGCGACCGGCGGGTTCGCCTATGGCGAATTGCCCGACGGTCCGTTCACCAACAACACGCAAACAGGCTATACTGTCGGCGGCGGCGTCGAATATGCCTTCATCAACAATTGGACCATAAGACTCGAAGGCCTCTATGTGAAATTTCACAATGGCAGCCGCACCCGAAACTTGGTAAACCACGGCGTGACCTATCCGGTCACGGCCAGCGGCGCAGACGACGGCGGTCTTGTTCGCGTCGGCGTCAATTACAAGTTCTGAACGCGGCTGTGCGAGCGCCACGATGTCGTTGCGCTCGAGCGTCGGGACTGTTCAAGGCTAAGAAGCCCTGCCGGCAAGAAAGGTCGCCGCCAAACCCATGACGGCGGGCAAGATCAGTGCAACTGGATCGACGCGTCGGCGCTGCGGGCCAGTTCCACCGCGAAATTGCCACCAGGATCTCGGCGCGCGATTTGAGGTCGGCGGCTTCGAGCAGCGCCTGCTTTTCCTTGGCGCCGTAGGGGCTGAGCATCGCCAGGCCGTTGACCAGGGTCTCGTTGGAGGCCTTGTCGATATCCTCCCAGTCGATCTTGATCTCGTTGGCGTCGGCGAACGCCCGCAGCGCCTCGACGAGGCTTTTGCGGTCGACAGCGTTCTCGCCCAGCCCTTCGCGGAAGTCGTCGGCGAAGTCGGCGAAGTCCGCCCGCACCAGCCGATACGGCGTAATCGTCGTCTGCTCCTCGGCGACGCGGAAGCGCGCCACGCCCATCAAGGTCAGAAAGCAGCGATCGTCGCCGATTTCGGCGTATTGCACGATCCGCCCGGCGCAGCCGATGGGATAGAGCTCGGGCGTCGGCTCGTCCTCGGTGTCGTCGCCGGCGCTCGGCTGAATCATGCCGATCAGGCGTTCGCCGCAAAGGGCGTCGTCGAGCATCGCGAGATAGCGCGGCTCGAAAATGGTGAGCTGGATCGGCCGGCGCGGCAGCAAGAGCGCGCCGGCGAGCGGAAATACCGGCATGATTTGCGGCATTTCCTTCGGCCGGCGGTAATTCCTATTAAGCTTCATCGTTTCGAACTCGAACGCGGCGGCGCGAAACGCCGATCAGAACAGAATGGCCGACAATTTGCGTCGCGCCGTCACCGCCGCGGGATCCATCAGGCCCCAGGCCTCGAAGAACTGCAGCAGTTGCTTGCGCGCGGCCTCGTCGTTCCAATTGCGGTCGCGCTTGATGATCGCCAACAGGTTGTCGGCGGCTTCGTCGCGCCGCCCCTCGGCGTTGAGAGCCAGCGCCAGGTCGAAACGGGCCTGGTGGTTGTCGGGTTCCTCAGCGACCTTCTTTTCCAGTGGCGCGAGATCGCCGATCGCCGCCGCCTGCTCGGCGACGCGAACGGCTGCCCAGGCCGCCGCGATCGCCGGGTCTTGATCCTTGCCGGCCGGCGCCGGCGCGGCCATCGACAGCACCGCCTTGGCCTGGTCGAGATCGCCAGCCTCGACATGCAGTTTGGCGAGCCCGGCGATGGCCTTGGGGTTCGTTTCGTCCTCGGCCAGGATGCGGGCGTAGAGCGACGCCGCTCCGGCCATGTCGCCCTGCGTGATCGCCGTTTCGGCCTCAGCCAGCAACTCGGTCGCCTCGGCGCCGAGCGGCCCGACCAGGCGCTCGATGAAACCGCGCACCTGGCTCTCGGGCAGCGCGCCCATGAAGCCGTCGACCGGTTGACCCTTCTCGAAGGCGATCACCGCGGGGATCGACTGGATGCCGAGCTGACCGGCGATCTGCGGGTGATCGTCGATGTTCATCTTGACGAGCGCCACTTTGCCCTTCGCGTCGGCGACGGCCTTTTCGAGCACCGGCCCCAATTGCTTGCACGGGCCGCACCACGGCGCCCAGAAGTCGACCAACACCGGCTGGCGCGCCGAGGCGGCGATCACGTCCGCCTTGAACGAAGCCGTGGTGACGTCCTTTACCGGGTTGGCGGACGCTCCCGCTCCACTGCCGCTCGCCATATGACATACCTCCGAATTGCCCTGACGGGCTGTTGCCGCCTAAATGGCGTTGGCGTCGCGATTATTCAACGTGCCTGGCCGCTTCGTCGTCCTGACCGAGTTCGACGATCATCGGTTCGTGACCGGTCGCCCGAAGGAACTTGACGATGTCCACACTCGCCAGACCCGTCGTGCGCGTGTTCACAAGAGGGTGAAAATTGAGCCGCACGTGGCGCATCATCGTCGCGTCCAGCACGACGGTGACCCGGCCCGACGTGTCGTTGATCGCGCCGAACGGCGTCACCGCCCCCGGCTTGACGCCCCAGACCTCTTCCAGCAGTTCGGCGGAGCCGAAAGAGACGCGCCCCTGAGCGCCGATCTTCTCGTGCACCCGCTTCAGATCGACCGGCGTCTCTTCGCCGAGAACCAGAAGAAACAGCCGGCTCTTCTTGTCCTTGACGAACAGGTTCTTGACGTGGCCGCCGGGAATGTCGCCACGCAGCGCCTGCGAGTCCTGGACGGTGTGCAGCGGCGGATGCTCGACCGTCGCCGTCGCAATGGTGAGGGAGTCGAGGTAGGCGATCAGGTCGTCGGACGTAGCGGGCATAGAGGGTCTCGGCGCGGGCGATTGCGCCGGCTTTTAGAACAGGACGCGGCGAGATGGAAATAGGGCGGCGGGCCGGGAGCGCCTCAATCGCGCTTCTGCCGGCTGACATATTCGCGCAACGCGCGATTGATGCGGGTCTGATAGCCCTCATCGCTCTCGCCATGACGGCGCGCGTCAAGCCTACGCCCCCGCTCAATCACGCCGCGCCCTGCACGCCCACCAGCAGCGCGAATCCGAATACGAGCACCAGCAGCGCGGCGACGAATTCGAAGCCGCGCGCCGCGAGTGCGATGCGCAATTCTTCGCCGGCGGCGAAGCGCATGGCGAGGCCTTTGGCGAAGACGGCGATAAAGGCGAGCCCGCCCGTCGTCACCGCGGTGCCCAGCGACATGGCGAACACCGCGGCGACGCCGGCGGCGAACAGTCCCTGGGCGAAGGCGAACACCAACATGAGAATGGCGCCGGAGCAGGGCCGGGCGCCCGCCGCGACGACGGTCGCCACCGCCCCGCGCCAGGAAAACCCGTCGCCGAGCGACGCCGCGTCCGGGACGTGCGCATGGCCGCAGTCGGCCGCCGCGATCGCCTCTTCGCCCGGCGCATGGGCGCGAAACGCGCTTCCGCCATTGCCGTTCGCTCCCGGGCGCCAGGGCGCGCCTTCGTAGAGGGCGCCGCCCTTAATCGTCGCGCGATGCGCTAGCCGCGCCCGCAGCGCGGCGAGGAGCGCGCGCCCCTTGCTCCAAACGAGCCAGGCGCCGAGCGCGATGATGCCGACATAGCTCGCCAGCGCCATGAGGTCGGCGGCGCGGTTCATCTCAGCCGCGGTGGCGTTGAAGGCCAGCACGGCGACGCCGACCAGCGCGATGGCGGTCAGGCCTTGGAGGATCGCAGCGAGCAGCGCCAGCACGACGCCGCGCCGCAGCGCACGATCGTTGGCCATCATGTAGGAGGCGATCACCGCCTTGCCGTGCCCCGGCCCCGCCGCGTGGAAAACCCCGTAGGCGAAGCCGAGCCCGACGAGCCCCCACAGGGCCGCCGGATCGCCGTGCAGCGCCTTCACATGCGCGACCATGACATGGGTGAGTTCCGATTGCTCGGCGAGCAACCAGCCGATGACGCCGCCGGAGGCGCCGCCGCCGCCCTCGCCGCCGCCAACTTCGAAGGGTCGTCGTGCGAATTGCGCGAAAGCAGGTGCGGCGCCAAAGAGCGCGACGAGCGCGGATGCGAAGCCGAGCTTAAGCCCACCGACAAGAGGGACTCGGATCACGGGCAGGCCACGATCGCGCGGCTGGCCATCTTGAAGCCGAAATTCGATCCAGGCGCCAAACCGCTGAAAAACGACTCGGTGAGGGTCTTCTTCTCTTCGCTCGCCAGCGGTTTTGGCCTGGCGATGGAGGCCGAGCAGCCGGACGGCGGCGAGACGAGCGTAATCGCGTCGTTGTCGTCGAATTCGAAGTCGATGAAATATTCGGGATCGGCGACCAGCAAGGAGAAATAGCGGCCCGGCGGCATGGGGGTCTTCAGGGGAAGGACGACGTGGAACGCCACGAGGTGGTCGGGGCGCTCCTCCATCCAATAGTCGGTCACCGAGCCAAAATCCACCGACTTGCCGCCGATCTTGAGCGTGGTGAAATAGCCGATGTCGGCGAGATTGCCGGCGTTTTCCCGGGCCAGCGGCGCGAAGGTCGCGCGGGTGACGAGTTCGCCAGGTTTGGCGAGGCCCTGCGTGGCGAAGGAGGAATACATTTCATCGAAAACCCAGTCGTGCATCACCGCCGCCACCTTGCCGTCGGGGGAGAAAATGATTTTGCTGCGCACCGTCACCCAGACATGCGGATGAGCGTCGGCGAGCGTCGGCGTCACGAGGGTGAGCAGCGCGCAAATCATGGCCGCCGTCGCGCGCCCGGCGAACGCAAACGTCAATTCACGGTCCAATCGAATCGAAGGCTCCCCATAATGGCGCCTGCTCTGCAGGCAAAGTGCGGCGTCACGATGACCCCGCTGGCGAAAAGCGTTCGGCGCCGTCAAGGTTTAGGCTTTCTTTAGGCGATGCGCGCATTTTGATGCAATGGCGCGTTGCGGATGGCCAAAAGCGTTCGGAATTGCCGCCCTGCTGTCCCTCGCCGGCTGCGGGTGGATCGAGCGCGAGGAGCGTCCGGCGTGGCGCACCCAGGCTGAAAACCTCTGTCTTTCCCATGGTCTGGTGAGACCCTCCGCTTATATCACGCCGCGGCCGGAGATCGACGGCCCCGGCATTTGCGGTCTGACGCACCCGTTCCGGGTCACCGCGCTCGCCGACGGGACGGTCGGCATCGACAAGGCGCTCACGATGGATTGTTCGATGATCCCGGCCCTGGAGGCTTGGCTCGGCGAGGTCGTGCAACCCGCCGCCCAGGCGCGCTTCGGCTCCAACGTCGTCGGGCTCGAGACCTTCGGCGCTTATAGTTGCCGCGGGATCGACAACCTCGCGGGCGCGCGGCTTTCGGAACACGCCTTCGGCAACGCCGTCGACGTCGCCGGCTTCAGGCTCGCCGATGGGCGCGAGATCAGCATCGTGCGCGACTGGAAGAAAGCGGACAGCCAGGAATCGGCGTTCCTGCACGAAATTCACGCCGGCGCCTGCCAGCACTTCACGACGGTGCTCGGGCCGGGCGCCGACATGTTCCATTACAACCATTTTCATCTCGATCTGGCGATGCACGGCTCAACCAACACCGGCCCGCGGCGCTATTGCCGGCCGCAACCGCCGCCGAACCTCTTGCCGCCGCCCAGCCGGCCCGACGGGCTGCCGCCCGCGCCGGAAATCGAAGAGCCGATGGACATCGCCCGCGCGACGCCGCGCCCGAACGGCGGTCCGCTCAACCTCGATGGCCCCTCCGCCGCTCTGCCGCCGCCGCTGCAAGCCTTTGACGACCACGCGCCGCTGCCGCCGATCCTGCCGGCCGAAGATGGCGCCATCGACACGGAGCCGACGTCGGCGATCTCGCTCTCGCACGACGATTGAGCGCGCCTCAATCCATCGACGTCGTCCGCCCGCGAAACGTGAAGTCCGGCGCGCGCTTGGCGGCGAAGGCGGCGCGTCCCTCGCGAAAGTCCTCGCCGAGCGCGGCATCCTCGACGCCGGCGCGAAACGCCGGGCTCTCCTCGCTCATTCCGCGCGCGATCGCGTCGACGGCTCGTTTGGCGCCGCGGATCGACCTTTGGCTCAGCCGCGCGACCTCGGCGGCGTAGGCGCTGACGTTGCCATTCAATTCGCTCGCTGGCAACACGCGGTCGACGAGGCCGATCGCCAGCGCCTCGGCGGGCTCGATGCGCCGGCCGCTGAACAGCAGATCCTTGGCGCGCGCCGGGCCGATGAGATCGACGAGCCGTCGCGTCTCGGCATGGCCGTAGAGAAGTCCGAGCTTGGCGGGGGTGATCGCGAGATACGCGTCTTCGCCGCAGAAGCGCAGATCGCAACTGAGCGCCAGGCCCAGCCCGCCGCCGACCGCGACGCCGCTCAAGGCCGCGATGGTCGGCCGGTCGAGCGCGGCGAGCGCCACGAGGGCGGCCTGGATCGCATCGACGTATTCGTGCGTCGCCGCGGCGTCGCGATAGACCTGGTCGAATTCGGAGATGTCGGCGCCGGCGCAGAAATCGCCGCCGGCGCCGTCGACGATGACGACGAGCGCATCGGCGCGCGCCTCGATCTCGGCGCAAATGCCAGGCAGGGCGAGCCACATCGCGCGCGACATGGCGTTGCGGCGCGAGGGGCTGTTCAAGCGAAGGCGCGCCAGCGGCGCGTCGAACTTCAACTCAATGTCGCTCATGGCGGACAACCCCGGGGGTCGCGATCGCAGTGCTTTTGACGCAAAAGTCGGTCTGGAGCAAACTGCCGCCATGCCGTATGCGAACGCGTCTCGGCGACTCGATCGATCGCGCCTGTTCGCGCCCCCGTTGAAATGGGAAAGAGGGAACCCGCATGAGCGAAACCTATCCGCGCGACATGATCGGCTACGGCCGCACGCCGCCTTACGCGGATTGGCCGGGCGGAGCGCGGGTGGCGCTGCAATTCGTCGTCAATTACGAGGAGGGCGGGGAGAACAACATCCTGCACGGCGACGCCGCTTCGGAGGCGTTCCTGTCGGAGATCGTCGGCGCCGCGCCGTGGCCGGGGCAGCGCCACATGAATATGGAGTCGATCTACGAATACGGCTCGCGCGCCGGCTTCTGGCGCCTGCACCGGATGTTCACCGAGCGCGACATGCCGGTGACTGTGTACGCCGTCGCGACGGCGATGGCGCGCAACCCGCAAGCGGTCGCCGCGATGAACGAGGCGGGCTGGGAAATCGCCACGCACGGCTACAAGTGGATCGACTATCGCGACACGCCCGCCGACATCGAGGCGCGCGACGTCGCCGAGGCGATCAAGATCCACACCGAGGTCGCCGGCGCGCGGCCGCTCGGCTTCTACCAGGGGCGCTCGTCGGTCAACACCATCCGGCTCGGCGCCGAAGAGGGTGGTTTCCTCTATTGCGCCGACGCCTACGCCGACGATCTGCCCTATTGGATCGACGGGCCGAAGGGCCCGCAACTGATCGTGCCCTACACGCTCGACACCAACGACATGCGCTTCGCCACCCCGCAAGGCTTCAACTCGGGCGATCAATTCTACTCCTATCTCAAGGATTCCTTCGACACGCTCTACGCCGAGGGCGCCACGGCGCCGAAGATGCTATCGATCGGACTGCATTGCCGCCTCGTGGGCCGCCCCGGCCGTGCCGCCGCGCTGGCGCGCTTTCTCGATTACGTCGCCGGCTTCGACGAAGTGTGGATCGCGACGCGACTCGACATCGCGCGCCATTGGATCGCCAAGCATCCGCCGGCTGGCGGCTGGCGGCCGTCGCGGCTGTCGCGCACCCTGTTCGTCGAGCGCTTCGGCGGCGTCTACGAGCATTCGCGCTGGGTGGCGGAAGCTGCCTATGACGCCGGGCTCGGCGCGAACGCCGACAGCGCGGCCGGGCTCGCCGAAGCCATGGCGCGCGCGATGAACGGAGGGAGCGAAGCGCGAAACGCGCGTTGATCGCGGCCCATCCCGACCTCGCCGGCAAGCTCGCGCTCGCCAAGAGCCTCACCGCCGATTCGACGCAGGAGCAGGCCAGCGCCGGGCTCGACCGGCTGAGCGCCGACGAACTCGCGCGCTTCACCCGGCTCAACCAAGACTATCGCGCGCGCTTCGGCTTCCCCTTCATCATGGCGGTGAAGGGCAAGACGAAGGACGACATTCTCGCCGCCTTCGAGCGGCGGCTCGACCACGACGCGCCGGCGGAATTCGCGACGGCGCTCACCGAGATCGACCGCATCGCCGCGCTGCGCATCAAGGAGATCGTCTCGTGACGGCGGCGCGCGCATCGTCCGCGGTCGGATCTTGAGCTTTCGCGACGATCCGCGGCTCGCCGGCGAACGCGCGCATTGGCTGATCGAGGACGGCGCCGTGCGGATCGAGAACGGCGAGATCGCCGCGGTCGGGCAGGCGAGCGCCATCCTGGCGGGCGCCGGCGCCGACGTCGCGATCGACGATCACCGCGGCAAGCTCGTCATGCCCGGCTTCATCGACACGCACATCCATTATCCGCAGACGCGCGTCATCGGCTCCTACGGCGCGCAGCTGCTCGATTGGCTGCAGAAATACACCTTCGTCGAAGAGCAGAAATTCGCCGAGCGCGCCCATTGCGAGGCGGTCGCGCGCTTCTTTCTCGACGAATTGTTCCGCCAGGGGACGACGACGGCGGCGGTCTACTGCACCGTGCATCCGCAGTCGGTCGAGGCCTTCTTCAGCGAAGCCGAGAAGCGCGGCGCGCGCATGATCGCCGGCAAGGTGATGATGGACCGCAACGCGCCGGCCGCGCTGACCGACACTCCGCAGCGCGGCTACGACGAGAGCAAGGCGCTGATCGCGCGCTGGCGCGGACGCGGCCGGCTCGACTATGCGATCACGCCGCGCTTCGCCGTCACCTCGAGCGAAGCGCAACTGGAGGCCGCCGGCGCGCTGGCGCGCGAGTATCCCGACGCCTACATGCAGACGCATCTCGACGAGAACCTCGCCGAGATCGCCTTCGTCAAGCGGCAGTTTCCGTGGGCCGCGACCTATCTCGATGTCTACGAACGCTATGGCCTCCTCGGCCCGCGCTCGATCTTCGGCCATTGCATTCATCTCGAGGAATCCGAGGTCGTCACGCTCGCGCGAGCGGTTCCGTCGCCGCCTTCTGCCCGACCTCCAACCTGTTTCTCGGCTCCGGCCTGTTCGACATGAAGCGGCTTGACGCTGCCGGCGTGCGCGTCGCGCTGGCGACCGATGTCGGCGGCGGCACCAGCTATTCGATGCTGCAGACCGCCAACGAAGCCTACAAGGTGCTGCAGATGGACGGTCAGTCCTGGCCGGCCGTGCAGGCCTTCTACCAGATGACGCTCGGCAACGCGCGCGCGCTCGGGCTGCAGGACCGGATCGGGGCGATCGAGCCGGGGCACGAGGCCGATATCGTCGTGCTCGATGCGCGCGCGACGCCGGCGATGGCGCATCGCATGGAGATCGTCGACGGCGACCTCGCGGAGGAACTGTTCGTGCTGATGATGATGGGCGACGACCGGGCGGTCGGCGGAGACCTATGTGGCGGGGCGGCCGGTCAAGGGGTAGGGGTCGAGCTTACTTGAATAAAATCATTTCTCGAGCAGAGTTCCAACGAGCGAATAAATCGATGAAAGACGGAGATCACCTCTCGAAGAACCGCATGAGCTTCCGGAACTCCACGTGATCGTTGCTGAAGATAGAGTTCAGCGATCGCCGCGATGCGCCGATGACATAGCGATCAAAGTTTTTCTTGAGCGTCCTAGCACTTCGAGGCGGCGCGCCTAGTGGCAATCTGTCCAGCACATCGACCCCCTGCGGATCGACGATGAAAAGCTCAAGACCGCCACCGTGTGCGGCGTCCGCGATTGTCTTGTTGACGTGAGAATCGCCGAAACTGTAGCCAATGACCATCAGACGGACCTTTGGGCGGCCAAGATATTCGGTGAATTTCGTGCTATACCAACGGAGCAGAGGATATTGGTCAATATCAATCGCTTTGTTGCCGCCCATGATGAGCATGCTTTCGCCGGCGTCCCCACACCAATTGCTTGATCCGTGCAATTTATAATAGGGCTGCAAGTTTGCCGCCTCTTGGAATGTGGTCGAATCGGGTGTTCGTTTCGCGACCTTCGCGACGTTCGCATCGGAATGCGCATTTGGGTGTAGAAATTTGAGACCCGGCATCTGCCATCCCACCCATCGCCGGGCGGATGAAAGAGCGACGTTGTCGTCAAGGTAATGGTACTCCAGCAGCAGGTCCTGGTTCAGCGTGAAAATCGCGTCGAACCGGACGAGGAAATTTCGGAGTAAAGTGTGCGAATTACCGCTTGGCTCGAACGTTGTTGCGGCAATTCCGGTGTTCATTTCGGCGAACATACTGCCAAGCGCCAATCGTAAGACGTCGAGCCGGCTCTTTGTTATCGGATTGGGTCCGCAGGCAAAGTCGTTCTGCATGTCGGCGAGTACGTCCTCAAATCCGCCTCCCTTGCGCTTGCACTCCCAAAGCAGGCGTCGAATATCGTCGCCAACTCGGCTACCGATCAGATATTCGAAGACCTCGCTGGCCAGCCAACCTCCCCAATTCCGGCTAAACCCGGCCCCTGTCAAAAGGACGTATACCATGGTGGTGATTGGTACTTTCGTAGCCTGTCGAGTGCGGAACAACGGTGGACTCCAGCAGATGCGCATGATCTGTGCCGCAGCGTTGGCCCTTTCGGACTCACCGGCGCGCCAACCCCATCGGCCCGTCGCCGTCAACCCGCTGCGCGACTGCTCCACTTCGTTTCGCCCCTTCGGGTGACCGCGCCGTTCCGATGCGGCATTTTCGCCTCCATGCTCTTTGCTGAGCGAAGCCGGCCCGCAGGGCCGGTCCGCTCCGCGAAAGAGCATGGAAGCCAAGGGCCTGGGCCGCGCGGAGGGGTCAAGGCTCGCGCGAAGGGCGACCCGCGGAGCGGGCTTGGCCTTGACGCCGGGCACGGGTCAGGCAGCGCCCCGCCCGCCATCGTTTTTGACAGACGAACGGAACGCGCTCGAGCATCGGCCCGCGTGACACAAGCGCGAGGGGGCGACAATGGCGGAGCCGCTGGAGAACATTCGACTGGAAATGTCCGGCCGCAGGGAGGTCGTCATCAGCCCGGCTGAAGTCTCCGTCGGGATCCCCTCGCAAGCCCGAGCGGGAGCGTTCTGCCGGGATCGGCGCAAAGAGTGGCGCGGCCCGTCATTGCGAGCGACGCGACGCAATCCAGACTACGCCGCCGCCGCAGACCGTAAGTCTGGATTGCGTCGCTTTGCTCGCAATGACGGGGTGAGCCGCGCCTAATCTCTTGCCGGCTCGGCGCCCTTCAACAGAGCGCGGCGTCGCCGAACGGACGGTGGGCGGCGGGACGCCGTTACGGCCTCGCCGCTTTGTCGTCTTATGCCTGGCTGATGGGGGCCGGGCGCGCGATGCTCAGGAGAACGCCGCTCAACGCGGTGCCGGTCATGACGAGGGTCGCGCCGAGCGCCAGCAGGGCGACGAGGCCGAGGACGACCGCGTTCATTCCGACAACCGCCAGGATGCCGAGAACGATCGCTGCGAACCCGACAATCGCCTGAATGCCCGAGGACCCCGAGGCCATTTCGGCCGCCAGGATCTCGCTGCCATAGCGCGGCGACGAGGTTGTCGAACGTTCCGCCTCAACTTTGAGGAACCGCAGGTTCGATACAGCGTTGCAGCCCAGGACCAAGGCGCCGCCGAACGCGATCACTGCAACCGAAGTCAGCTCGATCGGGTGGATTCCCAGCAGCGCGAGCACTCCGAGCACGATACCCGCCGCGCCGGCCAGGAGAATCGCCGACAGGCCGCCGCCGCCGTATTGATCGACAGAGGCCGCCGCAGTTCCGGCTGGGAAGACGATGCGGCCGTATTCGGTGATTATCGCCTCGCCTTCGATCACCAACGCCACGGCGAAGATCAGGGTTGCGATGCCGAGCATCATATTGGCGGCAAAGCCGGTCAGTCCGACAATCGCCAACACCACGGTCGCTATTCCGCCGATCGCATCAGCAAATCCGGCGTAGCTGGCGCTCGTGTTCGTTACCATTTCCGTACGCGTCATACTCATGACATTCTTCTCCATGTATTTACATTGCAAGGTCGTGATTACGAACAAGCACGTAAACACATGGCGACGAATACGCGCCACGTTCGTGCAACGATCAAGCCTACGCGATATCCGCGTTACTTGTCCTTTACATAGTCACGTTTTGGACACGATCAATGTCCAGTCGCCGAAAATACTGGGGTATTGGAGCTCTTGCTGCGCCGTTGGCGGCCCTCGTGTCGACCTCTTGGAGGTTAGAACTTCCGACGCCGAGCGGCTGTCGAGGACGGGCTCAGGCCCTCGACTTCGGAAACGAGACGCTTCCGTTGGACGACCGCTTTGCGTCCGCCTTGAGAGCTCGGCGGCGTTCTCCGCCGAACGGCGGCGGACGCGGCCCCGCTCCCACGGCGCCCTAACCGTTCGCGGCGCCGCCGCTATGGTGCGCCGCATGTGCGGCGGCGGTCGAAATCGAGCGTGTCGACGGTCTGGGTGAAATCGGCGACATCGGCCCCGCTATTGGCCTTCTTCGCGTCCGTGGTTTGCGTCGTGGACGCGGCGCTGACCTCGGATGCGGCGCCGGCGAGAATCTTACCGACGATGGGGACTGCGAATAGCATTTGAGCTTCCTCTCCTGGGACGAGCGGGTTTGAGCGGGCGCACGCGATCGGGTCGCTTGGCGGCCCTCGAATGGCGCCGGCGCGGGCGACGCCGCCTCCGACCCGTCCGTCAGGCCCGTGGAATGCGACCCTCGCCTGATATGACGGGGCAAGCTTGCGCGAGCGTGTCGTTGTGCGGCGGGGTCGCTCCGGCGGTCCGGTCTCATTGCGGCCCCGGCGTCGCTAACTCCTTGATGTCCATGGAAATCGCCAAGGAATATCCTTGCATTTTCCTTGGAAAAGCTTGGAAAAAGCTTGGAAAAGTTTGGATTGCCAGTGGAAAAGCTTGGAAAGTTTTGGAAGGCGATGAGTTCCGCGCCGTCCGGCCCCTCTCCTGGCGGCGCTTACCGATCGACTGCTCCCGGCCTCTCCAATTACCTGCGCTATACATGGGGCGCACGTTGTTAATCTGGCATGTCAGTCATCACGAACGATTTAATTAGTCTGAATGTCTGTTACCAGACCGACGGGTTTTGACGCTACAAGTATAAAAACTGAGGTTTCCACAGCGAAATTCGTCGCGGAGTGGAGTGTACCGTGTCTGCGTCCCAGCCCTGAACGGGCGTTCGAACAAACTCCGCGATTCGCCTGACTGATCGTGACTCGATCGAAGTCGGCGCCGCTAAAAAAACAAACCCCGGCCGAACGGGGCCATCATGGGAGGAATATCGTGCTGGAGGCCACAACCCAAGGTGATTTGGCGAAGAAGCCGCCACAATCCTATTCGGTCGGCGTGGGAGACGCCGACAAAGGAATGATCCGCCAAGCCCGGCGTCCTGAGACGCGGGCGATCCAAATGCTCCGCCCTCGATCGGAAGGGTGGTTCCAGCGAATGCAAATGGAATCGATCGGGCTTCCGCCCGAACGTTGAACCCAAGCGAAACCAAACCCGGCGCTCGGACCCAGACGCACGTCTGGGGGCCAGGAGATTCGCCGCCAATTGCAACAGCCGCCTGCCGAAATGCAGGCGTTCAAGCCGAGCCCGGAGTGCTGCCCGTGCGATACGATTTGGAAGTGCTGAGAGGCGACGAAATTGTCGCCGCCGAAAGTCTGGTCGCCAGCGGCCTGGGCGATGTTTGGTCGAGAATCACCAAGATCGCCGAGAATATCGACGCGGCGGGATGCCGGATCCGCGTCACCGAAGAAGCGGGGGGAATTGCCATCATGATCGCCGCCGTCGCCGCCCGGCGTTTGTGCGGACCGCCAGCCTCGGCCTAGCGAGGCCCGTCAGGCTCTTAAGCCGTCGGCGGCCTCGCGGATCACTTCATAGCACTCGCAGGCGCATTTTTTGAGTTCGAGGCGATTGAGGATTTTGATGTTCCCCCTGGCATAGTCGATCATCCCGCGTTTTTGCAGCTTTGTGGCGCTCAGCGTGACGCCGGTTCTCTGCACCCCCAGCATATGCGACAAGAATTCATGGGTGAGCGGGACAATGTCGGAATCGAGCACGTCCTGCGATTGCAAGAGCCAACGGCACAGCCGCTGCTCGACCGTGTGCAGCGCATGGCAGGCGGCCGAGTGTTGCGCCTGGAACAGGATTACGGCTTGAAAGCCGTTCATGACGGCGCGAAATGTTTCACTCGCGTTGAACACTTGCAGGAAAGCGTCGCTGGCGACTCGCACGGCCGAACCCTGGATCTGCACCGTCGCCTGGCCGAAGGAATTGGGGCCAAAACTGCCGATCGACACGCCGATCGCGCCTTCGCGGCCGACAATCGCGGTTTCGATCTGCTCGCCAGTCTTCATTACCGCAAGGATCGAGATCATGCCGCCCAAGGGGAAATAGACGTAGTCGATGGGGCTCATCGGCCGATGCAACACCGCGCCGCGGATCATGTCGAACTTCTTGAGGTAGGATTGCAGGGCGGCGGAGTCGGCTGCGGAGAGCCGCCTCAGGAGACCATTTTCGCCGCTCGGAATTGGACTGGGCATAGCGGTCCTCCCCATGTACCCCCTTCGGACGGGTCGAGACCGCGACATGGGCCGCGCGGCGCGCCGAAATGCGCCTGTTGCGGAGACGAGACATCCTACGGCGGTTTTCGTGCCGACGGCCAGTCCTATTTTCCACGGTAGAGATTTGTTGGACAGGGGGCGTCTTCCGCGCCAAGATCGCGCGGGCCGCTACGCCGCCGCCTTGCGCCCCCAACGTCGCGCGCGCCGGCGAGCTCTCTGCTCCGCCGTTTCTTCCGGGGGCGCGCCGGGATCGAGTTGGGGCAGGGCGTTCATCACGCGCTCGGGCGGGAAGATGACGATCACTTCGGTGCCTTCACGCAGCTTGGAATGCAGCTGGAATTCGCCGCCGTGCAGTTCCACCAGGCCCTTGACGATCGGCAGGCCGAGGCCGGTGCCCTCGTCGGCGTTCTTTTGCGCCAGCGAGCCGCGCCCGAAGGAGGCGAGCACGATCGGGATTTCTTCTTCCGCGATGCCTGGGCCGGTGTCGCGGATGGAGAGATATTGGCCGCCCGAACTCGTCCAGCCGACCTTGATGGTGATCGAGCCGCCCTGCGGCGTGAACTTGATGGCGTTGCTCAAGAGATTGAGCGTCACCTGGCGCACGGCGCGTTCGTCCGCCCAGATTCGCGGCAGATCCTTGTCGAGCGCCTCGACGACCGAAATGTTGCGGCTCTTGGCCCGCATCGACAGGAGGTGTCGGCATTCCTCTACGATGCCGGCCAGCGTCACCGATTCTTCCTTCAGTTCGTAACGCCCCGCCTCGACGCGCGAGAGGTCGAGAATCTCGTTGATGAGCATCAGCAGGTGCTGGCCACTCGAGTGGATGTCGTTTGAGTAATCCTTGTAAGCGCTGACGCTGTGGGCGCCGAACAACTCCGCTTTCATGACCTCGGAAAACCCGAGGATCGCGTTGAGCGGCGTGCGCAGTTCGTGGCTCATCGTCGCGAGAAAGCGCGACTTCGCGAGATTGGCGCTTTCCGCACGCCGCCGCGCCTCGTCCGAATTGAGGTTTGCCTGTTCGAGCTCGGCGATCAGCGCATCCTTCTCCGCCTGAAACGAAAGGCTGGCGAGCGAAGTGCGGTGCAGGCGATTGGCGAGGGTGACGAAGTAGATCAGGATGCCGATGCAGAGCGCCGACATCATGAACGCCTCCTCCCGCGTCGCGGGCCCAAGGACATAGACGATCGCAATCGTCATCGGCGCAAGGCCGCCGGCGACGGCGAAGGGGATTGCGGACGCGACCATCGCGGTCATCCCAGCCACCAGCAAGAGAACGACCAGCGCAAAGGTGCGCGCGTTCGGATCGGGCGATTGCAGCAAGAGGACGACGATCAGAGCCCACGAGGCGCCGGCGAAGGTTTCCGCGGCGATGAACTTGCGCCGCCAGGCGGCGGACCTCTTCTCGGCGTTGGGGGAGCCGACCAAGGCGATGCCGAGCCCGCAGCGCACCGCGAGCGCCGCCGCGACGAGGCCGCCCCATACCGTCATCTGGGGCAGGGAGACCCAGAGGCAAGCGGTCGCGCCAACAGCGATGACGACGAGCGCCATCGCAGGGGTCGCGCTCATCACGCTTTGCGCGAAGAGGCGCGCGAGGGAGGCGTATTGGCCTGAAATGTCGATGGAATTGCTGGTGAGCGATTGACGGGCGTGCTTGAGCTTGATCGTCATCTTGCGTCGGCGCGCCGCCGACGCCGGGTCGCCGTTGCGGCCCTTGTCGATCCTCTCAGCCGAAACCTCACTCATGACCGCCCGACAGACGCACGCCAACGACGGGGCCGATCATGACGGTTAATCGTTAACGAGCGCCTACAAAATGTACGAAAATCCGAGCCTATCCTTGTTTGCTTCTGTTAAGATTCGCCCTGTAGCGCGGCCTCGCCCGCGCTGAGGGGAGGGCCGCGACGGATGAAGCTCTATAATTCCAATCTGGCCCCCAATCCGCGCCGCGTCCGGATCTTCCTGGCGGAAAAAGGCGTCGCCGTGGCAATGGTGGATGTCGATCTTGCGCGGCTGGAGCAAAAGTCCGAGGCCTTTTCCGCGCTCAATCCTTTCCAGCGCATCCCGGCGCTCGAACTGGACGACGGAACGGTCATCGCCGAGTCGGTCGCGATCTGCCGCTACATCGAGGAATTGCATCCCGACCCGCCGCTGTTCGGCGTCGGCGCCTTGGAGCGGGCGAAAGTCGAGATGTGGCAGCGGCTGCTGGAGCTGAATCTGCTCTTTCCTGTCGCTCAGGCGTTCCGCCACTCCCATCCCGCGATGAAAGCGATGGAGACGCCGCAGATCAAGGAATGGGCGGAGGCGAACAAGCCCCGCGCCCTCGCGGCGATGGCGCACATCGACCACGCCCTGGGCGAGCGTCCGTTCATTGCGGGCGAGCGGTTCAGCATCGCCGACATCACCGGGCTCGTCGCGCTCGACTTCACCCGGCCGGCGCGCATTGCGATCCCCGAGGAATTGACGAACCTCAGGCGTTGGCGCGACGCGCTGGCCGCGCGCCCGAGCGCGACGGCCTGAGGCGACCCCGCGCCGTCTTAGCTTCGGCGTCCGCGCCTGCCCGGGGCGCTCACTTTTCCAAGCGCGCGATCAGGCTCGACGTATCCCAGCGCCCGCCGCCCATCGCCTGGATGTCGGAATAGAATTGATCGACGAGCGCCCCGACTGGCAGATGCGCGCCGTTGCGCCGCGCCTCGTCCAGGCAGATCGCGAGATCCTTGCGCATCCAGTCGACGGCGAAGCCGAATTCGAACTCGCCGGCGATCATCGTCTTGTGGCGGTTGTCCATCTGCCAGGATTGGGCGGCGCCCTTGGAAATCACGTCGATCACGAGTTGTCGGTCGAGGCCGGCCCGCCCGGCGAAATGCAGGCCCTCGGCCAACCCCTGCACGACGCCGGCTATGCAGAGCTGGTTGACCATCTTGGTCAATTGGCCCGACCCGGCCGCGCCCATCAGGCGGCACGCCCGGGCGTAAGCCGCGATCACCGGCTCGACCTTCGCATAGGCCGCCTCCTCGCCGCCGCACATCACCGTCAGCGCGCCCTTCTCGGCGCCCGCCTGTCCGCCCGAGACCGGCGCATCGATGAAGCCGAGGCCGAGACGGTTCGCCTCGCGGGAAAGTTCGCGCGCCACGTCGGCCGAAGCGGTCGTGTGGTCGACGAAGATCGCGCCGGGCTTCATGCCGGCGAACGCGCCGTCGGGCCCAAGCGCGATCGCGCGCAAGTCGTTATCGTTGCCGACGCAAGCGAAGACGAACTCACGGCCTTCGGCCGCCTTGCGTGGGGTCGGCGCGCTGGCGCCGCCGTGTTCGGCGACCCACTTTTGCGCCTTCGCAACCGTCCTGTTGTAGACGACGATCCCGTGGCCGCGGGCCTTCAGATGGCCCGCCATGGGATAGCCCATCACTCCTAATCCCAGAAACGCGACTTCGCTCAAGAGTCTCTCCTCGATTTTTGGCGGCGCGGGCCGCCTTGCTTGATTCTATAGCGCGGATCGGCTGTCCGCGCTGCTCAAACGCGCCTCAGCCGCGGCGAAGTCTTCGGGACTGTTGAGATTGGCGAACGGGTCGTCCTCGTCCCTCGCCGCGAAGGCGACGCGAGCATGGAATCACCGTGCGTAATCTCCACCGCGATTTTTTTCCCACGCGGTCGCTCCACAGCGCGAACATCGGCTCCGGCGACCACCGCGCAACCAAAGGCGCCGAAGCGCGCGGCGTCGCCGTTGGCGTTGATGAAGAGCTCGGCGACGTGCGGGCGCAGACGCGCGACGACATGAGCGAGAAGCGGGCGCCCGGCGAGTGCGAGCAACGCCTTTTCAGCGCCCATGCGGGTCGATCGGCCGCCCGCGAGAACAACGCCGGCGATGGGCTCGGAATGGATCGGACCCCTCCTCAAGCGAGCGTGAAAACCGCGCCGAAACCGCGTTCGCGCCGCAATTTCGTACGCAACTGTGTTATAGCCCAAAGTCCATTGGCGACTAAACTGGCGGACCGCGCCGGACCTCGGGCATAGGCGATCGGGAGGGTAGCGACATGGCGTCTGGACGTCGGGAATTCATCACGGGGCTCGGAATCGCGGCGGCGGGCGTGGGGCTCGCGACGCCGGCGCTCGCCGATCCCGCGCCCGATGTGCAATGGCGGATGACCTCGAGTTTCCAGCCTCCCCTCGATCTCATCTACGGCGGCGGAGAGACGCTCGCTCGTGCGCTCGCCGATCTCACCGACGGACATTTCACGCTTCACATATCGCCCGCCGGCGAAATAGCGCCGGCGCTGGAGGCGCTCGACGCGGTCGCCCAAGGCAAGGCCGAATGCGGGCACACCTCGCTCGCCTATAACTGGGGCAAGGACCCGAGCTTCGTATTCGCCTCGTCGGCGCCGTTCGGTATGAACGCTCGCCAGCATGCCGCGTGGCTGCAGGAAGGCGGCGGTGGCGAACTCATCGACGAGTTCCTCTCCGACCGCAAGGTTCTTGCTCTTCCCGCGGGCAATACAGGGGGGCAGATGGCGGGATGGTTCCGCAAGGAGATTCACGGCCCCGGCGATTTCGCCGGCCTTAAGGTGCGCATCGGCGGCTTCGCCGGCAAGGTGTTTCAGACCCTGGGCGCCGAGCCTGTGTCGATGCCGAAGGACGCCATCTACGACGCGTTGGCGGCCGGTACGCTCGACGCCTTCGAATGGGTGGGCCCCTACGACGACGAGAAATTCGGCGGGCGCAAGGACACGGATAAGGATGCGGCCAGGCCGGCCATTTCAAAGGTCGCGCCCAATTATTATTACCCCGGCTGGTGGAAGGGCGGGATGCAGTTGCATCTGGTCGTCGCCAAGGACAAGTTCGACGCATTGCCGAAGACATATCAGGCGGCGTTGCGCTCAGCCGCCGCGATCGCCAACGCTTCGGTCCTCGCAAAATACGACGCCGCCAATCCGGCCGCGTTAAAGCGCCTCGTCGTCGGCGGCGCGCAGTTGCGTCTCTTCCCGCAGGACGCGCTGGAGGCCTGTTACAAGACCGCCAACGATCTCTACGCGCAACTGAGCGCGGACGATCCCAAATTCAAGAAAATCGCCGACGCCTATATGGCGTTCCGCGCCGACGAATATTTGTGGTGGCAGGTCGCCGAATATTCGTTCGACAATTTCATGATTCGCGAGCGACGCAGCAGGTCCTAGCAGCGCCGTCTCCCCGCATCGCGACTTTAGGCCACGACGCGATCCTCGTAGTCGGCCGGCTTCGTTTCGTCCTGCGCGCTTGATCGCCATACGAGCGAGAGGATCGTCGCCACCACGGCGTTGACGACGACCGCGGTCAGGCCGTTGTAGACGGCGAAGCCAAGGCCGAGATCGATGTGGCCGAGCAGCGGAATGTCCCAGCTCAGCGCGTGCAGGGGCGTCCAGGCTTTGTCGCCCCACGCCAACGCCGTGCCGACGATCATGCCCGCCGCCCAGCCGCCCAGCAGCGCCGATCCGCTGAACCACCGGGTGTAAAGGCCGAAGATCATCGCCGGGAAGATCTGCACCATCCACACGCCGCCGAGCAATTGCAGGTCGAGCGCGAATTGCGTCGGCATGAAGAAGATCACCAATAAGGCGCCGATCTTGACGATCAGCGAAACGAGCTTGGCGATCACCGATTCCTCGCGCGGCGTCATCGCGGGATGGACGAAGGGCTTCCAGATGTTGCGGGTGAACGTATTGGCCGCGCCGATCGACATCACCGCGGCGGGAACAAGAGCGCCCAGCGCGATCGCCGCGAAGCAGAACCCCGCGAACCAATCGGGGAAGGCCCACAGCACGAGCTGCGGCACCGCGTCCGTCGGCGTGTTGGCCTTGACGCCCGCAGCCAGAGCCATCACGCCGAGCAGCGCGATGAGGCCGAGCACAAACGAATAGGCCGGCAGCGCCATCGTGTTGAAACGAATCGCACGGCCGCTGGACGCCGCAAGCGTGCCGGTGAGCGCGTGCGGATACATGAACAGTGCCATCGCCGAGCCGACCGCCAGAGTGATGTATGGGCCGATCTGCCCCGGCGTCAGCGTCAGGCCGGCGACAAGCTTCGGATTGGCCGCGACTTTGGCTGCATAGGCGGTCTGCGCGTCGGCGAAGATCTTGCCAAACCCGCCGAGTTCATAGGGAATGATGACGACCGCCGCGATGATGAAGATATAGATCATCGCATCCTTGACGAAGGCGATCATCGCCGGCGCCCGCAGGCCGCTCTTGTAGGTGTAGAGCGCGAGAATCACGAATGCGACCGTGATGGGCGCATGGCGCATGGCGCCTTCGCCGGAAAATCCCAGCGCGAGAATCACCTTCTCCAAGCCGACGAGCTGCAACGCGATATACGGCATGGTCGCGAGGATGCCGGTGAGCGCGACCGCCAGTTCGAGCCAGCCGTTTCCATAGCGGCCGAGGACGAAATCGCCGGCCGTCATGTAGCCGTGCTTGTGCGAGACCGCCCACAGACGCGGCATGGTGAGATAGAGGAAGGGGTAGATGATGATCGTATAGGGCACGGCAAAGAAGCCGTAGGCGCCGATCGCGAAGACGACGGCCGGAATGGCGATCACGGTATAGGCGGTGTAGAGGTCGCCGCCGAGCAGGAACCACGTGATCCAGGCGCCGAAACGTCCCCCGCCCAGACCCCATTCGTGAATGTGACCGAGATCGCCGGCTTTCCAACGTGAGGCGACAAAGCCGAGCACCGTGACCAGCGCAAAAAAGAAAACGAATACGCTCGTCGCGACTATGTTGAGATGCTCGAACATGCTCACGCCTTCTCGATGCGGTCGAACAGGTAGATCGTGAAGGCGGAAACCGCGATGAGCAGCAGCTGGAACCAATAGAAGAAGGGGACGCCCAGCAGCTCGGGGCTGACGAAATTGTAGAGCGGCGCCCAAAGCGCGATCACGCACGGGACCAGCAATAAGAGATATTTCAAAGGGTCCCCCCGGATAGCTCTCGACGCCGACGCGGTAAGACCGCGCTCTTGCGAAGGCTTAGCGAACTTCCTTGCGCCGGTCGAGGGGCGGCGTCGACCGACGCGCGGAACGCGGCCCGGCCCTGCGCCGTCGACGAGAAGACCCGACCTGGGCGCGCGCAAGAGCGGCGAGCCTCTTAACAGTCTCTCCGGACCTGTACGGCGCTCTCGATCACGACTTTGTGCGATCCGAATGCGCCAGGAGGGACGGCCGTCGCCGCAGGTTTCGGGCGCCCCGGCGACGCAGCGCTGAAGCGCAAAGTCAAAGCGATGTTCTTGACTTCGTTCGCGGCCAGTCTCTACTGGCGGCGCTGGGGAGACATCATGCAGCGACGGACTTTTCTCACTCTCGTCGGCGCGAGTCTGCTCGCTTGGCCGGCGCTGGCCGCGGAGGCAGCGCCCCGGGATATCGTCACGAGGGTCTATCGCATCTACGCCGGCCCGAAGGGCGACTACAGCCAAGTATCGTTCGACGACGCGCGCGTCTCCGCGTTCTTTACGAAGTCGTTACGCACCGCCATGACGGCGATGTACGCGCGTTCGAAAAAAAACGACGAGGCGATCCTGGATTTCGATCCGGTAACCAACTCGCAGGACCCGATGGTCCAGCGGTTGTCGATCGCCCCAGAGAGCGAGAGCGTCGTCGACGCGACGTTCTTCAGCGGGCAAGTCAAGCATGTCGTGCGCTACACCTTCAAGCGCGAGAACGGCGCCTGGAGAATCGACGACGTCAGCGGCGGCGACGGCGACGGCAAGTGGGACCTGCGCGAGGTCATCAAGTCCGACGCGAAATAGAGGGCCACGGCCTTTTCCGGGGATCGTCGCGCTTGCAGCGAGGGCGGTATCGCGGCTGCCTCGCAGCTTCGCCCGCTTCCCTCTTTTTTCTTGCCCGCAAAGCGCTTAGAACCCACTCCGACACCATCCCCCTGACGCGCCTCGGACGGCGCTGGAGCAATTCATGGGCAAGCCGCGCACACTTTACGACAAGATCTGGGACGACCACGTCATCGAAACTCAGGCCGAAGGCTCGTCGCTGCTCTATATCGACCGCCATCTCGTCCACGAGGTGACCAGCCCACAGGCCTTCGAGGGTCTGCGCATGAGCGGCCGCAAAGTGCGCGCGCCGGAGAAGACGCTCGCCGTGGTCGATCACAACATCCAGACCACCGACCGCAGCCACGGCATTGCCGATCCCGAGAGCCGCCTGCAAGTGGAGCAACTCGCCGAGAACGCGCGCGAATTCGGCATCGAATATTACAACGAGTTCGACCGGCGTCAGGGCATCGTCCACATCATCGGGCCGGAACAGGGCTTCACGCTGCCAGGCACGACAATCGTCTGCGGCGACAGCCACACTTCGACGCATGGCGCCTTCGGGGCGCTCGCGCACGGCATCGGCACCTCGGAAGTCGAACACGTGCTGGCGACGCAGACTTTGATCCAGTCGAAAGCCAAGAACATGCGCGTCACCGTCGACGGCGCGCTGGGGGACGGCGTCACCGCCAAGGACATCATCCTCGCCATCATCGGCGAGATCGGCACCGCGGGCGGCACCGGCCACGTCATCGAATACGCCGGGGAGGCGATCCGCGCGCTGTCGATGGAAGGGCGCATGACCGTCTGCAACATGTCGATCGAGGGCGGCGCGCGCGCCGGCATGGTCGCGCCGGACGAGAAGACCTACGCCTTCCTCGCCGACCGGCCGAAGTCGCCCAAGGGCGCGATGTGGGATCAGGCTCGGCGCTATTGGGATACGCTGCTGACCGACGAGGGCGCGAATTTCGACGCCGAGGTGCGCCTGGACGCGGCGAAGCTGCCGCCCATCGTCTCCTGGGGCACCAGCCCGCAGGACGTTGTCGCTGTCGGCGGCTTCGTCCCGCGCGTCGAGGACGGCGCGACCGAGCAGAGGCGCGCCTCGATCAAGCGCGCGCTGGAATACATGGGTCTCGGCGGCGGCGAGAGGATCACCGACATCGCCATCGACCGGGCCTTCATCGGCTCCTGCACCAATGGCCGCATCGAGGATTTGCGCGCCGCGTCCAAGATCGTCGCGGGCCGCAAAGTCGCCGAGCGCGTCAACGCCATGGTGGTGCCGGGTTCGGGCCTGGTGAAAGAGCAGGCCGAGGCCGAAGGGCTCGATAAGATCTTCACCGCGGCGGGCTTCGAATGGCGCGAGCCCGGCTGCTCGATGTGCCTGGCGATGAACCCCGACAAGCTCGCGCCGGGCGAGCGCTGCGCCTCGACCTCGAACCGCAATTTCGAGGGCCGGCAGGGTTACAAGGGGCGCACCCACCTCGTTTCGCCCGTGATGGCGGCCGCGGCGGCGATCGCCGGGCGGTTCGTCGACGTGAGGGAGTGGCGCTAAAGCGCGAGGCATGAAAGTCGGCGATCTCCTCATCGACGAGAGTGAGATCGTCGAGAATTTCGTGCGCTCGTCCGGCCCGGGCGGACAGAATGTCAACAAGGTCGCGAGCGCAGTCGAATTGCGCTTCGACGCCCGCCGCTCGCCGAGCCTGCCCAACGATGTCGCGATCAAGCTGATCAAGCTCGCCGGCGCGCGCGCCACGCAGGACGGCGTCATCGTCATCTTCGCGCAGCGCTTCTCCAGCCAGCCGCGCAACCGCGAGGACGCCCGCGAGCGGCTCGCCGCGCTCATCGCCAAGGCGCAGGAGCGCGAGAAGCCGCGCCGCGCGACCAAGCCGACGAAGGCGTCGAAGACCAGAAGGCTGGATGAAAAGAGCCGTCGCGGCGCGGTGAAGGCGCTACGCGGGAGGGCGGGGGCGGACTGAACGCCCCGCGCCTAAAGCGTTCTGACACCGTGTCCCCTTCTCCCCCTGGCGGCGCAAGGGGGAGAAGGGATCGTCCGCAGGCGCGCGTTCCTTAGAAACTTCTGCTTTTGCCTCGATGCAGCGGCGCGGGGTGTCCCTTCTCCCCGTCCGCGGGGAGAAGGTTAGGATGACGGGCCGGGCGATTAGCCGCAACGGAGCGGACGATCACCCGGGCTTTCGAGGGCTGCAACACTTTCGCTGGGCCCGGCCCCTTCGCCTGGAGTGATGGATGTGGAACGCTTGTCCCTGTCCGCCTCTTCGTCTTTTCAATTGCTTGGGCGCCATTTTCGGTCCCGTTTCCGCGGGCGGCGGCGCCGCTCGAATTGTCGAGTTGAGCGATGACCGTCAGCGTCAGTTCAGCCGCTTTACGATCGCCCGCTCGGCTTCGCGACGCACCGTTTTGATCCTGAGCGTCGGCGTCACGGCGATCGCCTCGCGGGCGTAGCCGGATGCGACGAGATCGACAATGTCGTGGCGCCGCCTCGCGCGTCCTCGCCGACTGGTCCGCTCCCCTCCGTCCATCGTAACCCTCCGCCCGCGCCGGAGCCGAAACGGCGGCACAGAGACACCATATCGCGATTTCAGAAATATAGAAAGCAATTGTCGGAACGAGGGCGGAAATTACGAAATTTTCCCGACCTACCAAAGGCTGCGACGGGGCGCCTTGCGGGAACCGCGCGCCGACCGACAGAGCGCGCCACCAGGGCGCGTTGCTTTCAGGTCGAATCAAGCCTCAGCCGTCATTGCGAGCAACGCGAAGCAATCCAGACTTGGGGTCTGCGGCGGCGGTTTGATTCAACCCCAAAGCAACGCGCCATAGCTGCCGCGTCCACCGAAATGCAACGACTTTAAGCCGTCTTCCCGAGCCTCTTCAGCCATCCCCGCGCCTGCCTGCGCACATTCGCCGGCGCCGTTCCCCCATACGACGTCCGGCTCTTCACCGACCGCTCGACGCCGAGCACGTCGTAGACCTCGGCGGTGATGCGCGGCTCGACGCCCTGCATCTCGCCGAGCGGCAGCTTCTCCAGCGCGACGCCACGCTCGGCGGCGATCGCGACGATCCGCCCCGTCACGTGATGCGCGTCGCGGAACGGCATCTTCAACGCGCGCACCAGCCAATCCGCCAGGTCGGTCGCGGTGGAATAGCCGGCGCCAGCCGCCGCCTTCATGCGCTTGGCGTCGGGCGTCATGTCCCCGACCATGCCGGTCATGGCGGCGAGGCACAGGGACAGCGTCTGCAACGCGTCGAAGGCGCCTTCCTTGTCCTCCTGCATGTCCTTGGAATAGGCGAGCGGCAGGCCCTTCATCACGGTCAGCAGGCCGACGAGGGCGCCGACGACGCGGCCCGTCTTGCCGCGCACCAACTCGGCCGCGTCCGGGTTGCGCTTCTGCGGCATGATCGAGGAGCCGGTCGAGAACGCGTCGGAAAGCCTGACGAAGCCGAATTGCGGCGTCGTCCACAGCACGATCTCTTCGGCAAGGCGCGACAGGTGTGTCGCCGAGATGGCGGCGGCGCTCATGGTCTCCAGCGCGAAATCGCGATCGGCGACGCTATCGAGCGAATTGGCGGTCGGCCGGTCGAAGCCGAGCGCCTTGGCGGTCATCTGCCGGTCGATCGGAAAGGAGGTGCCGGCGAGCGCCGCCGCGCCGAGCGGGCATTCGTTGAGCCGCGCGCGGGCGTCGGCGAGACGGCCGCGATCGCGGGCCAGCATCTCGACGTAGGCCAGCAAATGATGGCCGAAGGTGACGGGCTGCGCCGATTGCAGATGGGTGAAGCCGGGCATCACCATCCCGGCGCATTCGAACGCCCGCGTCGCCAGCGCCCGCTGCAGCTCGGCCATCTGCGCATCGAGCGAGTCGATCGTATCGCGCACCCACAGCCGGAAATCGACCGCGACCTGATCGTTGCGCGAGCGGGCGGTATGCAGTCGGCCCGCCGCCGGGCCGACGATATCGGCGAGGCGCTTCTCGACATTCATGTGAATGTCCTCGAGCGCGCGCGAATAGGTGAAGGCGCCCGCCTCGATTTCGCCCTTGACTTGCGCGAGACCAGCCGCGATGGCCTTGGCGTCCGCCTGTTCGACAATATTCTGCTGGGCGAGCATGGCGACATGGGCCTGCGAGCCCGCGATGTCCTGCATCGCGAGCTTGCGGTCGAAGTCGATGGAGGCGTTGATTTCTTCCATGATCTCGGCCGGGCCGCCGGCGAAACGCCCGCCCCACATCTTGTTGCTCATGATTGGAAGGCCTTGGATCGAACGATGAGTGAAAACGTCAAGCGGAACCGCCGAATCGGAATCGCGGGCGGCGCCGTCGCGCTGGCGGCCGTCGCGGCGGTCGCGGTCCTATACGGGAACCCGGCGCTGCCCGGCAAGGCCGAGCCCGATTGCCCCGCATCCTCGAGGCAGCTGAGCGCGCGCCTGGCCCCCCTCGCCCACGGCGAGATCGCTGCGCTGGCGGTCGACAAGATGCCCAAGGTCGCCACCCCGATCGCCTTCGACGGCCCGGACGGCCGCAAGCTGACGCTCGCCGATTTTCGCGGCCGCGCCCTTGTCCTCAATCTCTGGGCGACGTGGTGCGTGCCCTGCCGCGCGGAAATGCCGGCGCTCGATCGCCTGCAGGCCAAGGCGGGAGGGCAGGATTTCCAGGTTGTCGCGGTCAACGTCGACACCGCCCGGCTCGATCGGCCGAAGGCCTTTCTCGATCAGATCGGCGTCAAGTCTCTCACGCGTTACGCGGACCCCACCGCCAATTCCTTCGAAAACCTGCGTCTCGCCGGCAAGGCCCTCGGTCTGCCTACCAGCCTGCTGATCGACAAGTCCGGCTGCGAACTCGGCGTCGTCGCCGGGCCCGTCGATTGGGCCTCCGACGACGCCACTAAGGCGATCGACACGCTGAAGGGCGGGTGACCCGCACCCGGCGGCTTCACGGCGTCACCTCTCCCGCTTGCGGGAGAGGGCCGGGGTGAGGGCTTTCTCAGGTCTGCGGCTGCGGCGCCAATCCGGCGTCGGGACCGAAGCTGCGCGGCTTACCGGTCGCGGGCACGGCGGGGCGCGGCGGCGGCGGCTCCTTGTCGACGGAATCGCGCACCGGCCGGACGCCCTTGAGCAGGCCGACGATCTCATCGCCCGTCAGGGTCTCGAATTCCATCAGGCCGTTGGCCAAGGTTTCGAGATCGTCCCGGCGTTCGGTCAGGATGCGCGTCGCGTTGTCGTGCGCCTCATGGACCAGACGACGCACTTCCTCGTCGATCGTCTTGGCGGTCTCCTCGGAAATGTTCTGCTGGCGGCCCATGGAATAGCCGAGGAACACTTCCTCCTGGTTCTCGCCATACATGACCGTGCCGAGCTTCTCGGAGAAGCCGAGCCGCGTCACCATCGCGCGTGCGATCTTGGTCACCTGCTGAATGTCGCTGGCGGCGCCCGAGGTGACCTTGTCCTTGCCGAACACCAGTTCCTCGGCGACACGGCCGCCCATCGACATCGCGAGCATCGAAATCAACTGTTCGTAGCTCTGCGAAATCTGATCGCGTTCCGGCAGCGACTGGACCATGCCGAGGGCGCGGCCGCGCGGAATGATGGTCGCCTTGTGGATCGGGGTGCTCGCCGGCATGCTGACGGAGACGAGGGCGTGGCCGGCCTCGTGATAGGCGGTGAGCCGCTTCTCGTCGTCGGTCATCAGCAGCGTGCGCCGCTCGGCCCCCATCATGATCTTGTCGCGCGCGTCCTCGAACTCCTGCCGGGTGACGACGCGCTTGCCGCGCCGCGCCGCGAGCAGAGCCGAACTCGTTGACGAGGTTCATGAGATCGGCGCCGGAGAAGCCGGGCGTACCGCGAGCAACCGTCTTCAAGTCGACGTCGGGGGCGAGGGGAACCTTGCGCACGTGCACGCGCAGGATCTTCTCACGACCGACGAAGTCGGGGTTCGAGATGACGATCTGGCGGTCGAAACGGCCCGGGCGCAGGAGCGCGGGGTCGAGCACGTCCGGCCGGTTGGTGGCCGCGATGATGATGATGCCTTCGTTCTGCTCGAAGCCGTCCATCTCGACGAGCAATTGGTTGAGCGTCTGTTCGCGCTCGTCGTTGCCGCCGCCCAGCCCAGCGCCGCGATGGCGCCCGACCGCATCGATTTCGTCGATGAAGATGATGCACGGCGCGTTCTTCTTGGCCTGCTCGAACATGTCGCGGACGCGGCTGGCGCCGACGCCGACGAACATCTCGACGAAATCAGAACCGGAGATGGTGAAGAAGGGGACGTTCGCTTCGCCCGCGACGGCGCGCGCCGTCAGCGTCTTGCCGGTGCCGGGAGGGCCGACGAGAAGCACGCCGCGCGGAATGCGGCCGCCGAGCTTCTGGAACTTCTGCGGATCGCGCAGGAACTCGACGATCTCCTGCAGATCTTCCTTGGCCTCGTCGATGCCCGCCACGTCCTCGAAGGTGACGCGGCCCTGCGCCTCGTTGAGGAGCTTCGCCTTCGATTTGCCGAAACCCATCGCCTTGCCGGCGCCGCCCTGCATCTGGCGGGACATGTAAATCCATACGCCGAGAAACAGCAGCAGCGGCAGGCCGTTGATCAGCAGCGTCAGCAACCAGGAATTGCCGTCCGACGGCGGCCTGGCGGTGATCGTCACGTCCTTTTTATAGAGCGTGTCGACGAGTTCAGGATCGTTCGGCGCATAGGTGACGAACGCGCGGCCATCCTTATAATGTCCAGAGATATCCGAGCCGGCGATCGTCACGTCGCGAATATGGCCGGCGTCCACCTCGGTCAGCAATTGGCTGAACGTGATGTCGCTACTCGGCGCTTTCTGGGCGGGACTCTGGAACAGAGTGACCAGGGCGAGGACGAGCAGGAAGATGATCACCCAGAGGGCGAAATTACGAAAGTTCGGGTTCATCGCTTTCCCATCGACAGCGCCACGCGGTCTGACCCGCCGCCGTCCATACCCCATTTAAGCTCGCCTACGGCAAATGCCAAGTGAACGGCATGAACCTGAAGATCCAGTGAAGACGCGCATTGCGCCGATTTCACGACGCCTGCGCTAGGCGGTCTTTTCGACCTTTAGCCCCAGTGCGTCGATCATCGCTTGGCGCATTTGGAATTTCTGCACTTTTCCTGTCACGGTCATTGGGAATTCCTGAACGAATCGCACATACTTGGGCGCCTTGTAGTGGGCGATCGAAGCGCGGCAGAACGCGATGACCTCCGCTTCGGTCAGGGCCGCCCCGTCGCGCAACTTGATCCAGGCGCACAGTTCTTCGCCGTAGCGGTGGTCGGGGACGCCGAACACCTGGACGTCCGCAATGGCGGGATGGGCGTAGAGAAACTCCTCGATTTCGCGGGGATAGATATTCTCTCCGCCTCGAATCACCATGTCCTTCAGCCGTCCGACAATGTTGCAATAACCCTCGGCGTCGATTGTCGCGAGATCGCCGGTGTGCATGAAGCGCGCTTCGTCGATCGCCGCCGCGGTTCCCACGGGATCGCCCCAGTAGCTCCGCATGACGCTGTAGCCGCGCGTCAGCAACTCGCCGGTGACGCCAGGCGGCGCGATGCGACCGGCGCTGTCGATAATCTTGACCTCGATGTGCGGCTGAATGCGCCCGACGGTCGATACGCGTCGTTCCAGCGGATCGTCGTGAGCGCTCTGGAAACTGACCGGGCTCGTCTCCGTCATGCCGTAGGCGATCGTCACCTCGCTCATGTGCATCTGGTCGACGACGCGGCGCATCACCTCGACGGGACATGGCGAGCCCGCCATGATGCCGGTGCGCAGGCTCTTGAGATCGAAGCGCGCGAATTCGGGATGGTCGAGCATCGCGATGAACATCGTCGGCACGCCATGCAGGCCGGTGCAGCGCTCGGCCTCGACCGCCTCGAGCGTGGCGAGCGGATCGAAGCCCTCGGAGGGGCTGACCATGCAGGCGCCGTGCGTGACGCAAGCCAAATTGCCCAGCACCATGCCGAAGCAATGATAATAGGGGACCGGAATGCAAAGCCTGTCCGCCTCGGTCAGCCGCATCGCCTCGCCGATGAAATATCCGTTGTTGAGGATGTTGTGGTGCGTCAGCGTCGCGCCCTTGGGCGCGCCCGTCGTGCCGGACGTGAATTGGATGTTGATGGGATCGTCGAATTGCAGCGTCTCGCCCAAGGCGGCGAGATCGGAAAGTTGCGCCGGGGCGGCCGGGCCGGCGATATCGCCGAAATTCAGCATGCCGGCGGCTTTTTCGCGGCCGAGCCGGATAACGGTCTTCAGATGCGGCAATCCCGCCGCCGACAAGGCGCCGGGCTTGGCGCTGTCGATTTCCGGCGCCAGCGCGCGCAGGGTTGCGAAATAATCGTTGCTTTTGAAGCCCGGGCTGAGGATGAGCGCCTTGCAGCCGACTTTATTGAGAGCGTATTCGGCCTCATGGCTGCGATAGGCCGGGTTGATGTTGACGAGGACGAGACCGGCCTTCGCCGTGGCGAATTGGGTGACGACCCATTCGCTGTTGTTCGGCGACCAGATGCCGACGCGATCGCCGGGCGTCAGGCCGAGCGCGAGAAGCCCAGCCGCGAGATCGTTGGCGCGCCGATTGAGGTCTTGGTAGGTCCAGCGCACATCCTGATGACGCGCCACCAGGGCCGTGCGATCGCCCCATTGCGCGGTGATGCGGTCGAGCAGGGCGCCAATGGTTTCGCCGATGAGCGGCGTGGTGCTCGCGCCGTGGACATAGCTTTGCGTCAAAGCGGCCATTGCGGGCGTCTCCCTCCCTTTTGAGACGGCGAGTTCACCATAGTTGCGTGGAAATCGCCAGACGGGCCGGCGCTTCATTGTCCTCGGGAAAACGCTGATCTTGTCAGCAACAACTGCCGAATTGGGCCGTCGGCGCCGCCGTACCGAAATATTTCTTCGCCGGCAGGGGAATAAACGGGCGGAGACGCGAGTCCACTCTCCGACCGGCCCGTGACGTCCTTCAGCGGGGCGCCGGGGATCTCGCGGTCGCCGAGGTTTCTTTCGCGCAACGAGGCAAACGCCATGAGCAGAATTCCCACCCGACGCGCGACGCGGCTCGCCGCAACGGCGTTCTTCATTCTCGCCGCTTCGTCTTTCGCCCTCGCCGACGACGCCAAGGTCGGCATCGACAATTTCACGTTCGCGCCGGCCGAACTGACCGTCAAGCCAGGTACGACGGTGGTCTTCGAGAACCACGACGACACCCCCCATGTCGTCGTGGCGGTCGACGGCAAATATCGTTCCCAGGCGCTGGATACGAACGATCGTTTCAGCGTCAGGTTCGACAAGCCGGGCGAATACGCCTACTTTTGCGGCCTTCACCCGCATATGAGGGGCAAGATCATCGTCGCACCCTGAGGGGAAATCGTGACGAGTGAAGTCGCCAGGAGGCGTTTCGCCGAGACGGTCGTGCCCCATCTCGACGACGCCTATGGGTTGGCCCGCTGGCTCACCGGCAGCGGCGCCGACGCCGAGGACGTCGTGCAGGACGCCTGCATGCGCGCGCTGGCTTCGCTCGAGGCGGCCTCGGTCGAGCGGCCGCGCGCCTGGCTGCTGGCGATCGTGCGCAACACGGCGTTCAGTTGGATCGCCAAGAACCGACCGAAAGCGATCATCCTCACCGACGATTCGCTGCTGCTCGAGACCGCCGCCGCGAAGCGGCCGGATACCCCGGCCGACCCGGAGGAAGCTCTGATCGCGGCGGCCGACGAGGCGGCGTTGGAAGCCGCGATTCAAGCGCTGCCGCATGTCTTCCGGGAGGTCGTGGTGTTACGCGGTATCAATGGGTTGAGCTATCGCGACATCGCCGCCGCGGTCGGAGCGCCGGTCGGCACGGTGATGTCGCGCCTCGGCCGGGGGCGGGGATTGCTGATGGAAAGTCTCGGAGGCCGCAAATGACCGACGGCCGTGATGACCTGAAGCTCCTCGTCCAGGCGGCTGTCGACGGCGAACTCGATGCGGCGGGCATGCTCGCCGTCGAAGCTCGGATCGCCGCCTCCCCGGAACTGGCGTCCGAATACGCGCGGCTCGTCGCTCTGCGCGACGCCATCCGGAGCCGCGCGCCTCGTCCGAAGGCGCCTGACGCTTTGCGGGCTCGCGTCATGGCGATGGCCGAGGGCGCCGACCGGCGGCCGACGACGACGCCCTATCGTCCGCAACGGGGCTTCGCGCAATACGCCAGCCTCGCCGCCTCGCTGGTCGCGGGCATCATTCTGGGCGCGGGCGCGTATGGGGTGCTGGCGCCTTCGCGCGGTCCCGCATCGGCGGAGAGCGCGCTCGTCGCCGGTTACGTGCGTGGCCGTCTCGCCGGACAGCCCGTCGATATCGCGACCTCGGACCGGCATACCGTCAAGCCCTGGTTCGCCGGCAAGATCGCCGGCGCGACGACTGTCGTCGATCTCAAGGCGGACGGATTCCCGCTGCTCGGCGGAAGGGTCGACGTCGTCGGCGCGACGCCTGTGGCGACGCTCGTCTATCAGCGGCGCGAGCACCAGATCGCGCTGAGCGAATTGCCCGCCGCCGGCGCTATCGGCGCGCCACGCACGACGACGCGCGACGGTTACAACGTGCTCGAATGGGCGGACGGGGGGCGCCGCTACATCGCCATCTCCGATCTTCCCGCCCAGGAACTCGACGCCTTCGGCGCGACGTTTCGGCGCGCCGCCGCGGCCGAGCGCGAAGAGCCGCCGAAGCCGTAAGCGGCAATCGAATTAGAGCTCCCTCAGGAAGGCCGCCGGTTTCTGCCCGAGAATGCGCCAGGCGCCGATCATTCCCAACGCGACCGTCAGTCCCAACCCCGCGCCGGCCGCGGCGAGCGCGGGCGCGGGCGCGAAGGCAAAATCGAAACCCATGATCTCGACGACGACAACGTAGGCCGCCAGCGTTCCGGCGGCGACGCCGAAGACCGCCGTCGCGGCGCCGAGCAGGGCATATTCGATCAGGAACGTCCCGATGAGGCGCCAACGCGTCGCGCCCAATATCTTCAGGATCACGGCGTCGACGATGCGGGCGCGCCGGTTGGCGGCGAGCGCGCCCGCCAGGACGAGCACCGAGGACGCCAGCGCGATCTCCGAGGCCGACCGGATGGCGAGCGCCAGTTTGGCCGTCAGCGACTCGATCGTTTCCAGCGCATCGCGTACGCGCACCGCCGCGACGGAGGGGAAGTCGTGCGCCACCGCCTTCATGACCGCGCTTTGCGACGTGGCGTCCGCGTTGCTCGGCAGCGCCGCGGTGACGAGAGCTGTGTAGGGCGCGCCCTTGAACGTGTCGGGCGAGAAGACGAAGACGAAATTGATCGCGAAGCTGCGCCAGTCGACCTTGCGCAGGTTGTAGATTGTCGCCGAGACGTCGCGGCCGAGCACGTTGAGCGTGATCCTGTCGCCGATTTTCAGGCCGAGCCCCGCGGCGACGCTCGCCTCCATCGAGACGAGCGGCGGCCCCTGGTAGCCGGCGCTCCACCATTGGCCGGCGACGATCTTCGAGCCATCGGGCGGCGCGTCGGCGAACGTGATGCCGCGGTCCCCTTCGAGCACCCAAGCGACGCTCTCCTTGGCCTTGAAGTCCACAGCCGGAACGTCGCCGATTCTGACGATCCGGCCGCGCATCATCGGCGCCTCGACGATCTTGGCCTGGGGCGCCTCGGCGCCGAGGAAGCGGCGGAACGCATCGATGTCGGCGCTGCGCACGTCGAGGAAATAGAAGGTCGGCGTCTCCCCCGGCGTGACGCGCCGCAATTCGCCGCGCAGGTTGGAATCGACCAAAGTCAGCGCGACGAGAACCGCCAGCCCCAGGCCGAGCGACAACACGACCGACGGAGTCAGGGCGCCGGGCCGGTGAAGATTGGCGATCGCCATGCGCCAGGCGACCGAACGGGCGCGCGGCGCCCGCCGCGCCAGCGCCATCGCGCCTGCCGCGACGAGACGCAGCGTCGACAGCGCCAGCGCCGTCGCGACGGCGACGACGATCGCGACGTTGCGTTGCGGACTGGCCAAGATCGCAACGCCAGCGAGCGTTGCGCCGCCCAGCGCCGCCGCTGCGAGATAGCGAAGGCGCGGCCGCCCTGGATGGCTCTCGACGAGGGTGCGAAACAATTGAGAAACCGGAATATCGTGGGCGCGCCCCAAGGGCGCCACCGCAAAGGTCAGTGCCGTCAGCACGCCATACAGCGTCCCGAGCGCCAACTCGCCGGGATAGATCGCCGGCGCGAGCGGCAACGGCAGAACGGCGGCGAAGAGCCCCGCAACGAGGTAGAGCGTCGCAGCTCCAACCGCCAGCCCCGCGCCGACGCCGATCAGCGCCACGGCGAGAAATTCGACCAGTGCGAGCCCGACGACCGCGCCGCCGCTCGCGCCCAGAGCCTTGAGGATCGCCAGGGTCGCGCGCTTACGCTCGACGAAGCCTTGCGCTGCATTGGCGACCCCGACGCCGCCGACGACGAGCGAAATCAAGCCGACGAGCGCGAGGAATTCGCCGAACCGGTCGAGATCGCGGGAAAAGCCGGGGGAGACGTTCGATCGCGTCCGCGCCTCCCAGCCCGCCTCGGGGAATGCCGCCTTCGCTTCATCGACGAACGCGTTGACGGCCGCCTCGCTGGGCGGCGCGCCGCCCGATTTCAACAGGACGCGCGTCGTCCAGCGGATCAACGCGCCGGGTTGGATGAGCCCTGTGGCGCGCAGCGCGTCCTGCGAAATGAGCGCGCGTGGGCCGAGGCCGATCCCGGTCGCGAGCCGATCCGGTTCCGAGATAAGCTCGGCGCGAACCTCGAAGCGCGCCGCGCCGAGTTCGAACGTGTCGCCGATCTTGAGGCCGAGCCGGTCGAGCAGGGCCTCCTCGACCGCCGCGCCATAGCGATCGTCGCTCTTCGCCAGCGCCGCCGCGGGCGCCATCGCCGGCTCGAGAACCGCGTCGCCGAGCCGCGGCCAGGAATTGCCGACCGCCTTGAGCTCGACAAGGGTCGCATCGCCCGCCGCATTGCGGGCCATCGCACGCAGGCTCGCAATCGTCGAGAGATCGCCGCGATGGCTCAGAAACGCCCGTTCCTCGGGCGATAGCTCGCGGTGGATCAGCGAAAACGACGCGTCGCCGCCCAGAATGGTCCGGCCGTCGCGCGCCAGCCCGTCGTTGAGCGCGCGCGCGAGCGAATTGACGGCGACGATCGCCGCCACGCCGAGGGCGATGCAGATGAGGAAAATGCGCAGGCCGGCGAGGCCGCCACGCAAGTCGCGAAACGCGAACCGCGCTAAAGCGAGCCGGGTCGATCGGCGGGGTGGCGCGGAAAGCGGCTCGCTCATGCATCCACCGAGGCGAGCGCCTCGAGCACTCCCGAACGCATCCGCAGGGTCCGATCGCAGCGCGCCGCGAGGGCCGCATCATGGGTGACGAGCGCGAGGGTCGCTCCCCGACGCGAGGGCGCATCAAAGAGGAGATCGATGATCGCGCGTCCCGTCGCCTCGTCGAGATTGCCCGTGGGTTCGTCGGCGATCAGCAGCGAGGGTCGCGGGGCCAGCGCCCGCGCCAGCGCGACGCGCTGCTGCTCGCCGCCGGAGAGCTGGGCGGGATAATGGCTTTGTCGTTCCTTCAGGCCCACCAGCGCCAATTCGACGCGGGCCCGCTCGAAGGCGTCGGGCGCGCCCGCGAGCTCCAGCGGGGCGGCGACGTTTTCGAGGGCCGTCATGGTCGGGATCAGATGAAATGACTGGAAGACGATGCCGATCCGGGCGCCGCGAAACCGCGCCAGCGCGTCCTCGCCCATGGATTGGATGGCGACGCCCTCGATGAGGATGGAGCCGCTGTCCGGCCTCTCGAGGCCAGCCATGGTCATCAGCAGCGTCGATTTGCCCGATCCGGAGGCGCCGACGAGGCCGACGGCCTCGCCCCTGTCGATTGTCAGATTTATTTTACGCAATATATGGACCCTGGCCGCGCCGTCGCCGAGGCTGAGGTCGACGTCGCGCAATTCGATCGCAGGAACCGCCATCGTGAACAGAGTCCTTCGGCCAGGGAACGCCTCATATGGGCATTCCCGCCTGCGCGTCCAGGTTTTCGTCCTATCCATCCTAGTGGCGCTCGGCCTTGCCGCCGTCCCAGCCGAAGCGCGGACGCTGCGCGTCGTCGCGCTGGGCGACAGCCTGACCGCCGGCTATGGGCTGCCGCCCGGCGCCGCGTTTCCTGATGTCCTCGCGCGCGCCCTGAAGGCGCATGGCTGGAACGTCGACGTCGTCAACGCCGGCGTCTCCGGCGAAACCGCCACCGACGGTCTCGCGCGTTACGATTGGAGCGTGCGGGCGGGGACGGATGCCCTGATCGTCGAGCTTGGCGCCAACGACATGCTGCGGGGCCTGGATCCCGGCGCGGCGGAGGCGGCGCTGGCGCAAATCCTCGCCAAGGCGCGCGCGGCCCATGTCGCGACCTTGCTGACCGGCATGCGCGCGGCGCCCAATCTGGGCGCCGACTATCAGCGTCGCTTCGACGCAATCTATCCCGACCTCGCCAAACGCTTCGGCGTCGCGCTCTATCCCTTCTTTCTCGACGGGGTGGCGGGCGACCCCAAGCTCAATCAAAGCGACGGCTTGCATCCGACGCGCGAGGGCGTGGACAAGATCGTCGCCGCTATCCTTCCGGCGGTCGAGGGGGTGCTGGCCGAGGTCAAGCCGTAGCGCGCGCCACCAAAAATCTTGCGAGGGCCCCGATTTTCCATTTGCGGCGTCCGCCCGTCGCGCCCTTGCGCGCATGCGCGCCTTTGCTTTAGCAACGCCGATGGGGTGGCCGGGGAACGGCGCACCCGCGCTCAGGGAAGGTCTGCCGCCAATGCTCGTCGCGCGCCACGTCTTGACGTTGTCCTGCGCCAATCGACCGGGAATCGTCGCTAAGGTATCGACGACATTGTTCGAAGGCGGCTTCAATATCCTCGAAGCCCAGCAGTTCGACGACACCGAAACCGGCAATTTCTTCATGCGGGTGGCGTTCAACGGCGCCGATGAGAAGGGCGACATGACGGCGTTGCGCGCCTCGTTTGCCGAACTTGCCGCCGCGCTGAAGATGACATGGTCGATGCGCGCGGAAAACGAAAAGAAGCGCGTGGCGTTGCTGGTGTCGCGCTTCGACCATTGTCTGGTCGACCTGCTCTACCGCTGGCGCAGCGGCGAACTGCCGATGGAGATCGTCGCCGTGATCGCCAATTATCCCCGCGACACGTACTCCCACATCGATTTCGACGATATTCCCTTTCACTATCTCCCCGTCGACAAGCAAACGAAGATGGAGCAGGAGGCGCAGGTCTGGGAGATCGTGCGCGCTGCCAAAGCCGACGTCGTCGTCCTCGCGCGCTACATGCAGATCCTCTCCGACGGGCTCGCCGCCAAGCTGCAGGGCCGCTGCATCAACATCCACCATTCGTTCCTGCCCGGCTTCAAGGGCGCCAAGCCCTATCACCAGGCGCATGCGCGCGGCGTGAAGCTGATCGGCGCCACCGCGCATTTCGTCACCTCCGATCTCGACGAAGGCCCCATCATCGAGCAGGACGTCGAGCGCATCAGTCATCGCGACACGCCCGAGGACCTCGTGCGCAAGGGCCGCGACATCGAACGGCGCGTGCTCGCGCGCGCGCTCGCCTATCATCTCGAAGATCGCGTGCTGCTCAATCGCGGCAAGACGGTGGTGTTTTCGGGGTAGGGCGCGTTGCTTTCAGGTCGAATCAAGCCTCAGCCGTCCTGGCGAGCAACGCGAAGCCATCCAGACTTTGGGATTGCGGCGGCGGCTTAGTCTGGATCGCCACGCTTCGCTCGCGAAGACGGCGGGGCCGGTCCAACCTAAATGCAAAGCGCTTTAGGGCGCGCCTCGAGAGGCGCGCCGGCTTTGGACCAGGACTTATGCGCTCAAGCCGGCGTTCGAGACGACGCGCGCGTGGAGGTCGACCGTCAACACCTTTACGCTCTCGACTAGGGTCTTCACTGTATCAGTGAGCTCAGTGTTCTGCTGGAGCAGCTTGTTGACCTGCTCGGTGAGATCGTTGTTCTGCGTTAGCATCTCAACGAGCAGGCACGCCTGCTTCTCCATTTGCACTTGGCGCAGATCGCTGGCCCGGTGCAGTTCCTCGCGGTGCAGTGCATCGGCGAGGCTGTGCGCCTTGTCGCGATCGGCCTGCCGCGTCTGAGCCAGCAGGATCAGCGGCGCCGCATAGGCCGCCTGAAGCGAGAACGCGAGGTTCAAGAGGATGAACGGGTAGACGTCGAAGCTCGTCAATCCCCCCATGTTGATCGCGATCCACACCGCGACAATGACGGTCTGGGCGATCAGGAACACCGGCGTTCCGAAGAACCGGGCGAACGCTTCCGCCTTCAGGGCGAACCAGTCGCCGCCGAAAACGGAGTTGAGATGCGCATGCGGCAGGTGAAACCTGTGGGCATGGGTGTGGGCGCCGTTCCCGGGCGCGGCCTGCAAATCGCTCATGAATCCTCCCGCCCTGTAGTGTGGTGTGGCGCGTCGACGCTCTTATTCTCTTCTCATGCGACATTGTCACGACTGGGCTTCGGGTCAAGCGCTCTGTCCGCCAAGCTCCCGGCTTGGCCCAGGAAACGCTGTCGCGACGGCTGGAAAGGCGCCATCGACGGCAAGGGAAAGATTGGCGATGCCGCTCGCCCTCGGTGACAAGGTCTCCGACCGAGCCTATATAAGCAGAAAGCGCGCGAGAATTCGTGACGTAGCTCGTTCCTGTTGACACCGACGCCCGAACTCGCGCGGCGCTCGTCACGCGGAGGAACGATCATGCTCTCCGATTTCCATGTCTATTTCGGGCCGGACGCGTTTGCCGCGCGTCCCGAGTTGCGCAAGATGAGCCCACGCGATTGCTGGGTCGCGCTCCGCGAAGGTTTCGACGATTTTCGCGCGATGCCGTCGCATCTGGCGTTTCTCGGTGCGTTTTATGTCCTCGGCGGCATGGCGCTGACCTATCTCGGTTCGTTCGCCAACGCGCTGCAGCTCGTGTTCCCGCTCGCCTCCGGCTTCGCGCTGGTGGGGCCGATCCTCGCCGTCGGGCTCTACGAGATGAGCCGCCGCCGTGAGCTCGGAGTGAACGCCGATTGGCGCGACGCTTTTTGGGTTCTACGCTCGCCGGCGCTTCCCGCCATCGGCGCGCTCGGGCTGCTGCTGCTGGCGATATTCTTCGTCTGGATCGGTTCCGCCGAGGCGCTGTACATGTGGCTCTATGGCCCCAACGCGCCCGCCTCGGCAGCCGGCTTTCTGCACGATGTTCTGACGACGGGGCGCGGTTGGCTGTTGATCGGTCTCGGCGGCTTCGTCGGGTTTTGCTTCGCCGCGCTCGCGCTCTGCATCAGCGTCGTTTCGTTTCCCCTGCTGCTCGACCGCGACGTCGGCCTCGTCGTGGCGATCGACGCTTCGCTACGCACGGCATGGGAAAACCCGCTCACCGTCGCTCTTTGGGGACTGATCGTCGCGGCGGCGCTGATCATCGGCTCGCTGCCGTTGTTCGTCGGCCTCGCGATCGTCATGCCGGTGCTCGGCCACGCGACCTGGCGCTTCTATCGGCGGGCGATCGTGCGCGATCCCGCCCGCGAGCGCCCGGCGGAATGGCCGAGCGAGCCGATGGGCAGGCCGGCGCGCTATCATTCCACGGCGCATTCCTTCCTCTTCCCATGGCCAGAAAGCGAGTCCCGGGAAAGCAAGAAGGATCCGCCCACCGCCTGACGCGGGTGATCGATTCGGACGATTACTTCTTCTGACGCTTGACTGCGCCGCGTTTCGTCGCGCGCGCCGTCTTTTTGGCCGCGATCTTCCTCGGCCCCGTCTTCCTCGCCGCCGTCCGCCTCGCCGCCGGTTTAGCGGTGGCCCGCGGCTCCGGCGGCCTCCTCGTCCTCGCATGTTTGACGTGAATGCGCTCGACGTTGCGGGTGGGGGCATGCTCCTGCGCCCAGGCGAGCGCGGTCTCGAACGGAACCGGCTCCATATAGACGAGCTGATGGTTGAGGGCGCCGCTCGTCTCGTCCTGCCAGAAATAGGTCACCGAGCTCTCGGGTTGATCGTCGGCGTAGGAGGTGTAGACGACCAGGCACGGGGGAGACGGGACGAAGACATCGAGATCGCCAATTCCGACGCTCGTCCACGAAAGCAATGTCGCCATGGGGAAGTCCTCCATTCTCGGGCCGCATCACGCCCCCAATTATGCGTGACCCAGGCGCTGTCGTTGATTGCGTTGAGTCAATTATGCGGGGAAAAATCGACCGCGACGGCTTAGCCCCGCGGCGATCGCCGCGCTCAACGGAGCCGCCGCCACAGCCCTACCGCCCAGCCGAAGATGACGTTTTTCGCCCGCACGGCGGGCGGGCTGTCGAGGACTTCCGGCGCGCCGGCATGGCTCTCGCAGTTCTCGGAGAGGCGCGAGACGGCGATTTCCCCGTCGGTGAAATAAGGGTCGCCGCCGCCGTTGCGCGCGAACAGGGTCGGTCCGACGCCGCTGATCGTATAAGTAGTCCGGACTATCCCGGCCGCGGCGAGGTCGGCCGTGAGCAGGTCGCGCTCGGCGTCGATGTCAGGGCCGATGTGATGCGTCACCTGGCCAGTGTAGTGACTGACGCCGACGCTGCGATCGAACGTCGCTGCTCCGAGCCAGACCGGCAAGCCGTCGTCGCCAGCCTCGACCGCCTCCCAGAAGCGCACGTGATGGCGCGTGCTGGCGCTGGCGCCCGATGGCTTCTGAAACGCCAGATCCTGCCGCCGCCCGTCATAGAAGAGATCGCTGACCGGCGCTGTCGCATAGGCGCGATGCAGCAGCACGCTGCCGGCGATCTTGGCGCTCGAACGCCAGGTCACGGGGTCGGCGGGGCGCCAACCCGCCGCGCGCATCGCGCAGATGATGTCCTCTCGCCGGCCTACCAGCCCGACGTTCAGCGCGTCGCCGGGAATTCCGAGCGAAGTCAGCGTCGTTGTCGCTTTGTCGGAAAGGGCGTTCTGATGCTCGTAATGGCGCCACAGCGTCGGCGCCAGCCCGTACGCGACCGAGACATAGGAGGTGACGACGATCGCGAGCGTGGCAAGGGCGCGGCGCGCCGTTGCACGCAGGAAAGGGCTCGGTGACATAGGCGGTGATTTTGCGGACCCCTTCGCCTAAAAGCAATCGCTCCGTCCGTCGCGATCCCCTGGGGGGCGAGATCGTGGACGCCGGGACTTTTGCCGAACTCGTCGCCCGCGGCGGCGTCTTTGCGGCGCTCGCCAAGGCGCAGTTCATGGACCGCGAGCGCGAGCCGGCGACGCCGTAACGAAAGGGGCGCGCGAAGCGAATTGAGGGCGGGCGTTCCCTTGGACGGGAACGCCTGATAGATTGCCGCTTGGGAGACGAGCCGATGAAACAGGATGCCTTTCCCGTGACCCATACCGAGGCGGAGTGGCGCGCGCTGCTGACGCCCGAGCAATACGCCATCATGCGCGAGCACGGCACCGAGCGGGCCGGCAGTTGCGCGCTCAATTACGAGAAGCGCCCAGGCGTCTTTTCCTGCGCGGGCTGCGGCCAGCCTTTGTTCGAATCCGCGACCAAGTTCGACAGCGGCACCGGCTGGCCCAGTTTCAACACGCCGGTGCCCGGATCGGTGGCGACGACCACCGACCGGAGTTGGGGCATGTCGCGCACCGAGGTGCATTGCGCGCGCTGCGGCTCGCATCTCGGCCACGTCTTCCCCGACGGGCCGCCGCCGACGCATCTGCGCTATTGCATCAACGGCGTGGCGACGAACTTCACTCCGGCTTGACGTAACGCTTCGTCACGCCAAACAGGCGGAAAAAAGCATGAACGCGCCGACCTCGCCCGACGCCTTTCGCGCTTCGCGGCGTCCCGAGGGTCACCCGCCGATCCGCAGTGGCCGCATCGGCGCGCTTCTCGTCAATCTCGGCACGCCCGAGGCGACCGACTATTGGTCGATGCGCCGCTATCTCAAGGAATTCCTGTCCGACCGCCGCGTCATCGAGACGCCGCGTTGGATCTGGTGGCCGATCCTCAACCTGCTCATCCTGACGCGAAGGCCAGGCCCGAAGGGCCGCGATTACGCCTCGATTTGGAACCGCGAGCGCAACGAGGGCCCGCTGAAGACGATCACCCGCGGCCAGGCGGAAAAGCTCGCGCAGGCGCTGACCCCGGCGCCCGGCGAGGGGCGCGTCGAGGTCGACTGGGCGATGCGCTACGGCCTGCCCTCGATCGCCGAACGCGTCAAAGCGCTGCAGGAAAAGGGTTGCGACCGCATTCTGCTCGTGCCCCTCTATCCGCAATATTGCGCGGCGACGACGGCGACGGTCTGCGACAAGGCGTTCGAGGCGCTCCAACGCCTGCGCTGGCAACCGACCCTGCGCGTCGCCGCGCCGTACTACGAGGATCCCATCTATATCGAGGCGCTCGCCCGCTCGACGCGCGCGTCGCTGGCCAAGCTCGATTTCGAGCCGGAAGTCCTGCTCGCCTCGTTCCACGGCATTCCGCGCGAATACTTCGACAAGGGCGATCCTTATTATTGCCATTGCGCCAAGACGACGCGATTGCTCAGCGACGCGCTGCGCCTACCGGCGGAGCGGCTGCGCATGACCTTCCAATCGCGCTTCGGGCGCGCCGAATGGCTCCAGCCCTACACCGCCGAGACCGTGAAGGCGCTCGGCGCGGCGGGCGTCAAGCGCCTCGCCGTGCTGACGCCCGGCTTCGCCGCCGACTGCCTGGAGACGCTGGAGGAAATCGGCGTCGAGAACGCCGGTTATTTCAAAGCCGCCGGCGGCGAAAAATTCGCCGCGCTGCCCTGCCTCAACGACAGCGAGGACGGCATGCGGGTGCTCGAGATGTTGGCGCGCCGCGAGCTGGCGGGGTGGGTGTAGGTCCAAAGGATTTCCAGGCCTTTCCAAGGAAAATCCAAGGATTTCCAAATATTTCCAAGGACTTTTTCCAAGGATTTCCGGTATTATGTAGCACCCGTGCAAAGCATTTTCGGGGACTCGGGCCACCTATTGGGAGGTGGAACTTGAGTTAGGTGAGCGCCGTGAACAGGCGTGCGGCACTGGCCGCTTCATGTCTCATAGTTGGTAGCTGGATCGGCAATCACAAACCGGTTCTGGCTCAGGTCATAGCGCCAACAGGCGCTAGTTTCGTGGTTAGTCGTGAATGGGCCTCGGTACAGGATCACAACGCGGAAGAAGAACGAGAAACCGCCTCTAAGGATGGGATCGGCGAAGCTCGCTGGGCCTCTCCCCTCGTAGTCGTTGTATCTCAACAACGGGGCATCTTCGCCTTCGACGGTAAGGTCCGGCGCATCGTGGGTGTAGGAAACTGGCGCAGCGCCTCCGCTAATCACTCTGCAATCGAAAATGGGCAGATTGTCCCATGCTACATCCGGCGCGTCGATGGGCACTTCTTTCGAACTGAGGAAATCAATCCGAATCTCGCTCACTATAGCAGGGGTACTGCCATAATTTCCGACAGTGTATTCGACATAGCGGTCTTTGACGCGCATCAAAGGATCAAGACGCAGCTTCAAGAGTTTAACACCGGAGATGAATACATACGGTCGGCGAGCTACAGTCAGCGCATCTTTGGCAGTCTCGGCTTGCTCCCTAGAAGCATCGGCGGATTCTTTTGCGGCGTTCGCGGCGACAGCAGCATCTTTCAAGCCGGCGAGCATGAAACCCAACTGCCACCAAAAGAGTCCGGCCTGAACGGCAGCGACGATGAGGAGACCGAGCGTATAGATCGCTATGGGATCGTGCGTCGTAGCCTTCCAGATGGTTTCCCGCTTTTGATGCTGGGCGTCTACCTCTGCAGTTTTTTCGCTACTATTGGCGTACTGCGCTTGATCTTTGGCCCCTGGGGCGGTCGACAACGCTGCCGCGAAAGCGACGCCAAGCAGGACAGCGCCAAAGATTGACCCGCGCTGATACTCAGTAAGCCCACGCACCCCAACGCCCCGCCTTTTATATTTCCTCCAATCTTAGCCCATCCCTTTCCAACACCGCCAGACAAGCCACCAAGAAAGTCGCCGAGAACGTGCCCCGAGCCATCTTGCTCGCGATCCCCGTCTCGGTTTCCTCCAGACCGTGCTTGGTGAGCCTGTCGGCCAATTCCTTGTAACTGACCTCTCCGCGCTTCAACTCAGCCTTGAGAAAGCGGCGCAGCTTGTCCGCATACTCCCTTTCTTTCGCCGGCATCGCCATCAATTCCGCCTTTCCTGCATATTTATTGGCATATATGCCATATTCATGTTGACTTCGCAATTAAGCCAAGATGGCGTATATGCCAACTGCACAGCATATCAGCTACCATGGCTCAGCATTTCCTCCTTTGCTCCCGCGCCCGGACGATCTCGCTAGCGTTCGTGCTGCGCATGAGCGACGAGCACGCTGAGACCGTCTTCGCTTCGATCCGTTGGCCTCAGACGAACGGTGAGCCGGTGTGCCCGCACTGCGGCGGCCTGAAGCCCTACACTGGCCGCCGTCCGAACGGCATGCTCCATTTCCGCTGCAAGGCGTGCAAGGGCTCGTTCTCGCTCACGTCGGACACGCTGTTCGCTTTCCACAAGCTCCCGCTGCGGACCTATCTCGCGGCGATTGCGATCTTCTGCAACGAGGTCAAGGGCAAGTCGGCGCTCGCCCTCTCGCGCGATCTCGACGTCCAATACAAGACGGCCTTCGTTCTCGCCCATAAGCTCCGCGAAGCATTGGCCTCAGAGATGAAGGGCGCGCAGGTCGGGGGCGCGGGCAAGGTCGCCGAACTCGATGGCGCTTATTTCGGCGGCTATGTGAAGCCGGCCAACCACGTCGAGAACCGCCGCGACCGCCGCCTCGCTCGCAACCAAAACGGCAAGCGCAAGGTCGTCGTCGTGATCCGCGAGCGCAGCGGGCGCACGCTCACTCAGGTTTTCAAGAGCGAACTCGCTTCGACCACCTTCATCCGCTCGCGCGTGGCGCGCGGAACGGAGTTGATGGCGGACGAAGTCGAACGCCTGGAATGAACTGCACGCCTCCTATTCGGTGCTGCGGATCAATCACCAAGAGGCCTACAGCGAAGCGGGCGCGGCACGAACGGCGCCGAGGAGTTCTTCTCTCGCCTGCGCCGCGCCGAGATCGGCCACCATCACCACATCGCGAACGTCTACCTTGCGCGTTACGCGTCGGAGTCCGCGTGGCGCGACGATCATCGCCGGATGAGCAACGGCGAACAATTCCGTTCAATCGTCTCACTTGTCGCCAAGAACAAGCCGAGCGTCGATTTCTGCGGCTATTGGCAAAGATCGAAAGGGACGTAGCCGCTCCAAATTAGGCGACAGGCGGCTCGACCGGCTTGCGATCCGAAGCGGCGCGACCCAAGCTGACGCCAAAGGCATAGGCGACATAGAAAGTCAGCAATTCGATTGCCAGCGTTGAGGTCGACTCGGCGACCGGATCAACACCAATTTCCTTCCACCACGAATAGCCCAGTTTCGCGTTGATCGCCGTGAAGGTGACAGCCAAAATCGCCGGCCAATACCACCTAGCGCGCGCTGTGCCCTGCACGACGCAAGTGACGATGAAGGCAAGTGCGATGGGGTCACGGAGGTGGCCGACGATGGAGCCGGCGAGAGACGCAAGAAATGCCAACATGTCGCGCTAGCGCCCCCCGGAATTTCGGGGTAGCTTAGAAGCTGACGGGCGCGGCGGCAACCGCGCTTCCGTCCTTATCGCTGGCGATGCGATTCCTGTAAACCCCATACAGGAGAAAGCCGATGTGCGCCAGCTCGCCGAGTCAGATCGCAGTCATCGATAAACTGTCAGTCAAGGCGGAGGCGCTTGGCCTGCGATTATGCCTTGAGGTGATTGTACCGCGAGAATTATGGCCTCGCCGAGATGATGAATCTCATCCACAATCGCGTCATTCTGCTCAAGAGCGGCTGCTGGCTCTAGCCCCTGAATTAATACCTCCGCTTGTTTTCCGTCATATTGCACCAACAATTTCAGACCAGAAAGAACACGCAATCCCTTGAATATGTGTTCGGTGATATAGATCGTCGCCATTTATCCCTCCCTTATTCTGGAGGGATCAAACCATGCTCGCCGCGATTGAGTTCAATCAGGGGCGCACGCGCCACCGCGGCGGCGTCTCGCCACTTTCCGTCAGCACTCCCCGCTGCTTCTTTCCGTTCAGCACGATCATGACCAAGCGGCGGATGGTCTGCGCCGCCTCGGGCGCAATCCCCTTGTCCACCATGATGCGCTGGACGATGCCCCCCAAGCTCGCGGAGCCGTCCGGCGCCTCGCGCAGCGCAGTCAACACCCGGATCGAGAGTTCCTTGCGCTCGAAAATCCGATTGCGCGGGCGGTAGGGCCGCAGCGGCTTGATTGTCTTTGGCTCCGAGCCCGGCGCGAACAGTTTCAGCGTCGCGTCGATATGCGCCAGGTCGCGGCGCAGAACATGGGCGCGGCTCTCCGCCTCGCGAATCAGGCCAGCGACTTCCGCGCGCTTGCGACGAAGCGAATTGATGACAGGGCTCGTGGACATGCACGGAATATAAAGGCGCCCTCGCGATTCCGCTTTGCACGGGTGCTACATAATACCGAGGATTTCCAAATTTTTCCTTGGCGCTTTTGTTTGTTTTCAATGGCTTGCAAGCGAAATTGTCGAATGTCTGAATGTCACCTCCGCGGCGATCTCGATTCGCCCTGCACGGCGCCTGGCCGCCCGGGGGAACTTGATTTAGTCTAACGCGGATCCGGTATTTCAGAAACAGTTTGTTCGACTGACGCCGCCGGCCGGCGCACGGAAGCCTCGCGAACCCTCGCTCATCAATTCCGGAGTTTGCGCGTAGGCTTGTGGTTCGCAGCGGCCTATAATCGAAGGGCGTGCAGACCAAGCCTCCGGAAATTCCGGCGATCGCCGATGGATGAAACGTCAGAGGCAGATCAACGTTGATCTTGCTGACAGCGGCGGGCTTCAGTCTGAATTGTAGAGGTTGGCTCGCCAACGGCGAATTGCGGCAACGCCCACGGGCGGACAAGATCGATCGTCGCGGCTGCGAGGACACGCTGGGCGACCTCCAGCAGCGACACCCGACCTGCGGTGTAGATTAACGGGAGGATCGTCCATGAAAACAATCGCTCAATTCGTGCGCACGACGATTGTCGGCGGCCTCTTTCTCCTGGCGCCGATCATTGTGCTGACCGTCATCATCGCCAAGGCGTTCGACTTCGCGAAGAAGGGCCTAGATGCCGTCTTTGTTCACATTCCAGCCGCTTCGGAGTTGACCGCTGGCGCGGCGACGGTGCTGTCGGTCGCGCTTGTCGCGCTCGTCTGCTTTCTCGCCGGCCTCGTCGCTCGCACGGTTACCGCGCAGCACGTTGTCGACGCATTGGAGTTGGTGGTGCTGTCGAAGATTTCCGGCTACGACTATCTGAAGCAGGAGAGCGCCAGCGCGCTGGGCGTCAGCGGGATCGCGGAACTGCCCGTGGTGTTCGTGCCCATGGAAGGGGGATGGGTGCTCGGCGTTCAGACCGAGGCGCTGAGCGACGGGCTTGTCTCGATCTTCGTCCCCGGCGCGCCGAACCCGCATTCGGGGTCGGTCTTTTTCTTTTCGACGGACGACGTTCGACCTGCCGGCATCAAGCTGGTCACAGCGCTCAACTGCCTCAGGCGATGCGGCGCGGGCGCATCCGCGCTGGGCGCGAGTTGGCCGGTAATAACCAAATCTCAGTGAGCATGACCTGTCGGAAAACGCTCCGTGAGCGTCTTTGCCGGGCTTGTCCCGGCCAAGACGGCCGTCGAGTTCGCGGAACTTTCTTCCATGAGTTCGGGCGCACTGGATCTTGTAAGGCCTTAACGCCGCCCCGTTTGCGCCGGGTGGATCGAGAACCCGTGTTACTGGCAGGAGAGATCAGGGGAAGCGTGGAAGCAAGAGCGATAGCGGCTCGGATGCTCTCGCTGGGCTTTTCGGATAAGGTTCATGGCGGCGGCGGCTCTTCTCTTGCGGGCCGCGGTGAATCGACGGGGCGAAAACGAGTCGATGGACGCCGGCCCCCAAAGCACGACCCAGCCGGACTGGATCCGCTGGCTTCCCGGTCTGCAGACGCTGCGGGCCTACGACCCTGCTTGGCTCGTTCATGACCTCGGGGCCGGTCTGGTTCTCACGACCGTCTTGGCGCCGGTCGGGATTGCCTACGCGGTCGCCTCCGGCCTGCCAGGCGTCTGCGGACTTTACGCGACCATAATACCCCTGCTCGCCTATGCGGTTTCGGCCCGAGCCGCATCCTGGTCCTGGCCCCGATTCGTCGCTTGCGGCCGTGATTCTCGGCGTGACGGCACCGCTTGCCGCCGGAGACGCCGATCGCGCCGTCGCGCTTGCCGGAACGATGGCGATCGTATCCGGGACGGTCTGCATCGTCGCCGGCGTCGCGCGGCTGGGCTTCATCACCGAGCTTCTGTCGAAGCCCATCCGCTACGGCTACATGAATGGGATCGCGCTGGCGGTCGTCGCGAGCCAGGCGCCGAAGCTCCTGGGCGTGAAGATCAATCCTGCGCGAGATCCGCCACCTCGGGTCGATCGTCGTCAACTCCTGGCCGGTCGAACGAACTGGGTCGAGTTGGCGCTCGGGGGCGGGACGCTGGCGACGATCCTCTCGATCCGGTGGTTCAAGGGAATGTCGGGCATTCTTTTCGCCGTTGTCGGCGCCACCGTGATCGCTCAGGCGTTCGATTTGCGGGCCCTCGCCAATGTCTCGACTTCGGACCGCTTGCCCGCGGCCTTCCGGCCTTCTCGATTCCGGCGGTCGGCGTCCAGGATTTGACGGCAGTGGCCGCTGGAGGCATCGCCGTCGCCCTGGTGTCCTTCGCCGACACCAGCGTCCTGTCGCGCGCCTACGCGGCGCGGTTCGGCGCCTCCGTCGATCCCAATCGAGAAATGGTCGGGCTCGGCGCGGCGAACTTGCCGCCGGATTCTTCCAAGGATTCCCGATCAGCAGCAGTTCGTCGCGCACGCCGGTCGCGGAAGCCGCCGCTACCTTAGCGGCGACAAGAAGCGCATATGCGCCGGCGTTCGCTCCCACATCCAAGAAGATGAAACCCGGGCTCGCCCGCGTGAGCAGCCAGCGACCAGCGAGTTCACGGAGACCTGCGGTGTGTACAGGAGCCGCTTTTCGCAAGTGTTGTCACGCGGAGCGAGCCGGAATTTCACCCCAAGCACTTCGACGTCGGCTGAACCGTTGACGAGCCTAACGCGATCGGCGCTTCGCGATGCGATCTCACGAAAGCTCGGCGCATCAAGCAACCAATGCGCCTTACCGAGCGCCAAGTCCAATGAGGCAAGCCAGCGCCTCGGCTTGTTCGAGGAAATCGGCGAGGCGTACTTCTTCGCGACGATCGGCGCCGCGGTCGACGCCTACGCCGCAAGCCACATGGCCGACGTCATCGCCAAGAAGCCGCTGAAGCCGTTTTCGTCGGGTCGACCGGAGGCGACGCCTCCGGTCGGTGCGTCTTGCTCCCGTCGCGTTGAATTCGCGCCGGGGATCAGGCGGCCTCGCGTTCCCGCCCTCGCTCGCGAACGAGCTGGGACAGCAGCGCGCGACGCATGCGGCGACGGCGCAAGAGGCGGCTCCCAACCAGGGCGCGCCCCATTCTGCGATCCCTGCTGCCCGCCTCGGTGTCGGACTCCTCGCCCTCGTCCTCGTCCTCCTCTTCATCGGCTCCGGCGTGTTCGCGCATGAGATGCGCGGCGAGCGCCCGGCGGATGCGGCGGCGGCGCAGAAGGCCACCAGCGACAAGCAACCGAAGCAGGCGACGGGATTCGTCGTCTCCGCCCTCATCCTCGCCCTGGCCCTCGTCCTCGCTCTCGTCCTCGCCCTCGTCTTCATCAGCCTCGGCGCGTTCACGCAGCAGGTGAGCGACGAGCAGTTGCCGCATGCGGCGGCGCCGCAGCAGCCCCCTCGCGATCAATAGTTTCGCGATCCGACGCTCCTCGTCGCCGCCCTCTTCGCCTTCCTCTCCCTCGGAGTCTCTTCGCTCTCCTCTTCGCGGCCTTCACGCAGCAGATGTGCAAGCAGCAGGCGTTGGATACCACGCCGACGCAGCAAGCCGCGCGCGATCAAGAGTTTCAGAACGCGACGCTCCTCGTTGCCTCCCTCTTCTTCGTCTTCCTCCTCGAGCCACGAAGTTCTTCGCCGTCGCCGCGACGGCGATCCGCATCATCTCCCCGAGAAGCGCGCTTCTCGCGCGGCGCCGCCGCATCATGCCACGGCCCAGCCGCGAGTAAGGATGCGTTCGAGTTCGTTGTCACGCTCTCTCAAAGCCATTTTCAACCTCCTCCATCTGCTAGGACGCAGCCTTCGACGTCGCTCGCTCCCCCTCCGGCCCCCCGGTTGCGGCGACGTCTTCAATCAAGCTTCGGACTATCGCTTTGCGAACGGATGCACGCCGGGCGTCCCGAGCGGCGAACGTCAATTCCAGCAACGGCTCTAAGAGGACGCGTCGAACGCCAGCCTCATCGTCCGTCTCGTCGCGCTCTTCTACTCCGTCGCCATCCAGCAACACCGCGATCCCGGCTTCGAACGCGCGCTCCAACAGCATGTCGACGCCCCCATGGAATTTCCGTGTCAGTTCGATGCGTTCGGCCTTCGTGACTTCTCGGGGTCCGCGAGTCGCGTCGACGACTTCGAGCTTCAACACGCCGCCAGTCGCCGTATCCAGCGTAAACACCATGCTTTCGGGCAACGCCGCTGCGTCACCCGCCACAGATTCCTGCGGTTCGGCCATTTGGCGTCTCCTTCGCCAGCACAAATGACAGCCAAGTCGCTTGGCCGCGAACGATTGGCGGCCCACGCTCGGCCCGCTCGCGCGCGAACAAGCTCGGCTCCAGAATCAAGGTCACGCCGAATGAAACTGATTTGCCAATCGTAGCAGATGGATTTGAACCAATCCTACGAGAAGGCACATTTGGCGATCGACTTCTGAATTGGTGAGGTACTCGACTTTGGAAAAACGAGGCGCAACACGCTAACAGCGACCCCGCTCGAGATATTCTTGTAAATTGTCAGATCTTGATAGCGGCGTCCTTTTCCGTCCGTCCGTTTCGGGGCGAACTAAGCCGTGCAGAAACTGAGCCGGCAGACTTGGAAATGCGTCAGAATCTGGGTGTGCGCGCATGCTTCATCCATGCCGTTCGGCTGACGGCGAGCTGACGACTCAAGCGCGACGCGGCCGCGCCCCTCTCCCGATCGCCTCACGGGCCTATATCCACCTGCTTCCCGCCTACTCGAAACGTGCCGTAGGAAGAATCGCCCTCTCATGACCGACGCCAGCCTCAGACAAAATCCCCGTCACCGTGCTCACCGGCTATCTCGGCGCCGGCAAGACGACGCTGCTCAACCGCATCCTCGAGCGAGCCGCACGGCACGCAAATACGCGGTCATCGTCAACGAATTCGGCGAGATCGGCATCGACAACGAGCTCGTCGTCGGCGCCGACGAGGAAGTGTTCGAGATGAACAACGGCTGCATCTGCTGCACCGTGCGCGGCGATCTCATCCGCATCATCGAGGGGCTGATGAAGCGCAAGGGCAAGTTCGACGCGCATCATCGTCGAGACGACCGGCCTCGCCGATCCCGCGCCCGTCGCGCAGACCTTCTTCGTCGACGAGGACGTGCGCGCGTCGGCGCGGCTCGACGCCGTCGTCACCGTCGCCGACGCCAAATGGCTCGCGGCGCGGCTGCGCGACGCGCCCGAGGCCAAGAACCAGATCGCCTTCGCCGACGTCATCATGCTCAACAAGACCGATCTCGTCACGCCGGCCGAACTGCGCGAGGTCGAGGCGCGCATCCGCGCGATCAATCCCTACGCGAAGCTGCATCGCGCGCAGAAATGCGACGTCGCGATCGCCGACGTGCTGGAGCGCCGCGCCTTCGATCTCGACCGCATCCTCGACATCGAGCCGGAATTCCTCGACGTCGACGATCACGACCACGACCATCGATCACGATCACGACCACGATCATGGCCACGACCATCATCACGGCACGGCCTCAAGCACTATCACGACGAGGACATGCAATCGATCTCGGCGCGGCTCGACGGCGATGTCGATCCCGACAAGTTCATGCCGTGGATCAACCAGCTGACGCAGGCGCGCGGCCCGAACATCCTGCGCTGCAAGGGCATCGTCGCCTTCAAGGGCGAGCCGAAGCGCTTCGTCTTCCAGGGCGTCCACATGATGCTCGACGGCGAGCCGCAGCGCGAGTGGAAGCCCGAGCGAAAAGCGCGAGTCGAAAGTCGTGTTCATCGGCCGCGATCTCGACGAAGACGAGATCCGCAAGGGTTTCCTCGCCTGCGCGGCGTGATTGCGTCAGCGCCGGACCATTCCTGATGACCGAGCCGACGTCCTCGCTGACCGCGCACGTGCGGCCGCTGGCGGCGGGCGCGCATGTGGCGCCGCCGCCTTTCTCGGGCGCGAGCCGGCGCTGGCGCTCGCCGACGGCGTCGTTCTGCTCGGCGAGCCGGCGCGCAAAGCGCGTCGTCGCCCATCCCGACGGCGCGATTCTGGTGGCGCTCAACGACGGCAAGCGGCTGCTCACCGGCGGCGACGACGGCCGCGTCGTCCGAATCGACGCCGACGGCGCGCTGGAGGCGATCGCCGACGAGAAGGGCCACTGGATCGACGCGCTGGCGATGCGCGGCGACGCCGTCGCCTGGACCGCCGGCCGGCGGGCGCGCGCGCGCGATCCGGCGGCGCTAGCAAGTCCTTCGACGCGCCGACCACGGTGCGCGGCCTCTGCTTCCTGCCCAAGGGCTATCGGCTCGCGCTCGCCCATTACAACGGCGTCTCGCTGTGGTTTCCCAATGCCGAGGCCGCGCCGCCGCTGCTGGAATGGAAGGGCTCGCATCTCGACGCCACGGTCTCGCCGGACGGGCGCTTCCTCGTCACCTCGATGCAGGAGAACGCGCTGCACGGCTGGCGGCTCGCCGACGCGCGCAACATGCGGATGACCGGCTATCCCGGCAAGACGCGCTCGCTGTCCTGGTCGCATGACGGCCATTGGCTGGCGACTTCCGGCGCCGACGCCTGCGTCGTCTGGCCGTTCAGGGACAAGGACGGACCGATGGGCAAGGCGCCGCGCGAATGCGGCGTGCGCCCGCGCGGGTGACGCAGGTCGCGTTCCACCCGCGCGCGCTGGTGGTCGCGATCGGCTACGCCGACGGCCTCATGCTGCTTTGCCGCCTCGGCGACGCCGCGGAAATCCTGGTGCGCGCCCCGGACGACGGCGCGGTCACCGCGCTGGCCTGGGACGCGATCGGCGCCCGGCTGGCCTTCGGGCTCGACAACGGCGTCGCCGGCCTGCTGACGCTTCCCGCGTGATGGCGCGGGCGCTCGCGGCTGCGTCAGGCGGGCGGGAACGGCCCCGGCCCGTCGGTCGCGAGGGCGTCGTCGTCGACCGACATCACATTGCCCTACAACGAACTGATCGCAGTTCCCAGCCCTCGATCCATGAACCACGGCAACAAAAAATCGCGCGCGATCCAAGCCGGGGCCGATGACCAGCTCAGGCTGCCGGCCGCGCGCGTCAGCGCCGCCTCGACCCCGTACCAGGCCAAAGCGGCGAGCGCGACGGCGCCAGCCACGTCGAGGCCGAGTTCCGGCGCGGCGAAGGCGGCGGCGCCGAGAGTAAACAGGCTCGACGTCAACACCTCCGGCGCAAAATAGAGGGCGAAGGTCGCGCGCCGCAGACGCGCCCATCGGACCTGACGCGCCCAAACGTCGCGCCAGCGCCGAGCGCCGAGCGGCTGCTGAAAAGGTTGGTTCACGAGATGGGCGCGCAGGCCCGCGCGATGGATGAGCTTGGTCGCCGCCGCGTCTTCGGCGATTCGGCGCCAGCGCTTCGATGCCGCCGCCGGCCTCGAGGACATCGCGACGCCAAAGCATCGTCTTGCCCTGAGCGAACCCGTAGCCCGAGGGTCTCGGCGGCGTACTGCCAGCGCGCCTGATAGGTGTTGAGAAACGCGCATTCGATCTCGGCGGCGAACGACCCGGGCCTGGCCCCGATCGGCGGCGCGCAGACGATGCCGGTATCGGCGCTCCACCGCGCCATGAGGCGCTGGATGTAGTCGGGCGGCATCAGCACGTTGGAATCGGCGATGATGATCCACGGGCGCGACGCCGCCTTCCAGCCCTTCACGACATTGTTGAGCTTGGGATTGCCGCTGACGCGATCGTCGCCGATCAGCAGCCGCGAGGGGATATGCGGGTTGGCGGCCATGGCGCGGCGCACGATCGGCGCGATCGGATCGGCTGGGTCGGCGACGCAGAAGAGGATCTCGTAGTCGGGATAGTCGAGCGCGAAAACCGAAGCCAAAGTCTCCTTGGAGAAGGCTTCGACCCCGCAGAGCGGCTGAACGAGGCTCACCGGCGGCGCCGGCCTCGGCTCCGGACGTCGCGTATCGTCCCTCCGACATCGAAAAGCTGCGATCGCCGAGCTAAAGCTGTGGATCGCGAGACCGGCGGCGGCGACGCCGGCGGCCAGAGCGGGAATCGTCATGTCGCTCCCAGGACGGAAAGGCTCGAATCAACGCACGAAGCAGAAAAAAGGTCATATTGCAGCGCCGGCGCGACGCTTCTATGAAGACGCATGTCCACCCAACCCATCGTCCGCTTCGCGCCTTCTCCGACGGGGCGCATCCACATCGGCAACGCCCGCACTGCCTTGCTAAATTGGCTATTCGCTCTGCGTGAGGGCGGCCGCTTCATTCTACGTTTCGACGATACCGATGTCGAGCGCTCGCGGCTGGAATACGCCGACGCGATCGAGACCGATCTCGCCTGGCTCGGAATTATCCCCGACTTTCAGTGCCGCCAGTCGGAGCGCATGGCGCTCTACGACGCGGCGGCCGAGACGCTGCGGGCTCAGGGGCGTCTCTATCCCGCCTACGAGACCACCGAGGAACTCGATCGCCGGCGCAAGCGCCAGCAAGCGCTCGGCCGTCCGCCGATCTACGACCGCGCGGCGCTGCGCCTGAGCGAGAGCGATCGCGCGGCGCTGGAGGCGGAAGGCCGCCGCCCGCACTGGCGCTTCCGGCTCGAGCCGACCCTCGTCCACTGGGACGATCTCGTGCGCGGCCCCAGCCACATCGACTGCGCGTCGCTGTCCGATCCGGTGCTCATGCGCGAGGACGGCACCTATCTCTATACCTTGCCCTCCGTCGTCGACGACATCGATCTCGGCGTGAGCCACGTCATTCGCGGCGAGGATCACGTCACCAACACGGCGGTGCAAATCCAGATCTTCGAAGCGCTGGCGGGCCGCGCGCCGACGTTCGGCCACCACAATCTGCTCACCGATGCGAGCGGCGAGGGGCTGTCCAAGCGGACGGGCGCGTTGTCGATCGCCTCGCTCCGCGAGAGCGGCGTCGAGGCCCTCGCGGTCGGGGCCTTGGCGGTGCTCGTCGGCTCGGCCGAATCGGTGCACCCCATCGCTTCGCTCGCCGAACTCGCCGCGTCCTTCGATCTCACGCATATCTCGCACGGCGCGGCGCGCTTTGACGAGGCTGAGCTTCGCGCGCTGTCGGCGCGCACGCTGCATCATCTCTCCTTCGAGGCCGTGCGAGAACGTCTCGCGGCGCTGGGGATCGCGGGGCCGGTCGCCGAGTCGTTCTGGGCCGCGGTGCGGGGCAATCTCTCGCGCTTCGATGAGGCGGCGCTGTGGTGGGCGATTATCCACAATTCGATCGCGCCGCACGTCGAAGACCGGGCGTTTCTCGATGAGGCGGCGAGGCGCCTGCCGCCCGAGCCTTGGAGCGGGTCGACTTGGGGCGCGTGGACGGCGGCTTTGAAGGCGCAGACCGGGCGCAAGGGCCGGGAGCTCTTTCATCCCTTGCGCCTCGCTCTCACGGGGCGCGAATCGGGCCCGGAACTGGCGGCGCTGCTGCCGCTCATCGGGCGGGTCAAAGCGTTGGATCGATTATCCGCACCCGCCGCTTGACGCCATCGGGGCCGACCACTTCGACTGTTTGGCCCTGACCCTGACTATAGCGGGCGCCCGTCTGGGCCTCGCCACCGGCGATGCCGGACGCCTCGCGGCTGATCGTCGCGGCCTTGTTGCTCAGATCCGTGTCCACGTCGGCGCTCTGGGGCCTGCGCGCCCTGGGAATTGGCGTCCGCGAGCGCCGCCGCTTTGGCCGCTCTGGCCGCCGCCTTGGGGTCGATCCTCGGACGCGACATTTCGGCCGATTTCTCCGGGGTGACGAAAATGTCGCCCTTCAACTCGCGTCCGAGCTTGATTTCGGCGCCCGCCAGCGCGTCGGCCCAGCTCTGGCCGCGCCGCCGGCACGAGCAGGTCGCATCGTAGCTCTGCCGATATTTCAGCGCGTTCGGGCTGTCCATGTAGCGCGCGCCGCTCATCGACACCGCCTGCTCGATTTCGCCGCCCGCAGGGTAGGTGTAGAGGCTCACGTCGGCATTCGGGCAGAGCGCGTGGCACATGTCGTCGAGGCTATCCAGGCGTCCGGCGCTCGCCGAATACGAGACCGGGAAAAAGCTGCCGTCGCAGGATCGGACGCAGACCGCCTTCGATCCGGCGCGCGCTTCGCCGGGATTGGCGTCGAGCGGCTTTCCGGGCCGATATCCGGGTTCAGGGGCTCGGATTCGACCTGGTTCGGTCCCGAGCGGGCTGCCGAACAGCGCGTCGAAAAGTTCGGCGGCTGCGACGGCGCCCGTTCACGCATTGGGAGTTGTAGCGCGCGATGAGCTCGCCGCGCCCGCCCGCGCCGCCGCCGGCGCGCGTTGCAATTCGGCGAGATTGGCGCGCATGCGACCGATCTGCGCGTTGATCTGGCCGCATTGGGGCGGCGGCGGCGAGCCGAAGAACAGGAACTGCTTCGTTCGCAACCGATCGACCGGGCGTAGGCGACGGTGCGGTCGAGTTCGTCGCGCTGACGTTCGGCCGCGGCCTGATATTGCGCGTCTGGCCGTTGCGCGAAGCGTCGGCGATCGCCTGACGCAGCCGCGCGCAGTCGGCGGTTTGCGGCGCGCGACATGGCCGAAACCAGGGCCGCGAGGATCGCGGCGACGGCGCCGAATGCGGCGCGCCGGACGGTTCTATCGATCAAACGCTTCGCACGCTCCGCCAGAGGCCAGCCAGTTGCTCGGTGGACGAAGCCGCCGCGCCGTCATCGATCGCGCGCGATCGAATGCGCGGAGCTATGGCGGGACAAGGCGGCGAGAACATGCCTCCCGGCGTCGGCAAATCGCGCGGGGTTTTACGGCGTTTCGCGCGCCGACGCCATAGGGCCGCGCCGCGCGCTGGCCCCGGCGCCGCGCTCGGGCATAGTCGCGCCCATGGGCGATTCCACGACCTCGGGCGCCAACGCGCCGGAATTTTCCGTCAGCGAACTGTCGAACGCGCTGAAGCGCACGATCGAGGATCGCTTCGGCTATGTGCGGGTGCGCGGCGAAGTGTCGGACTATCGCGGGCCGCATTCGTCCGGCCACGTCTATTTCTCGCTGAAGGACGCGGGCGCGCGGATCGACGCGGTGATCTGGAAGGGCGTCTTCGCCCGCATGCGCGTCAAGCCCGAGGAGGGGCTGGAGGTCGTCGCCACCGGCAAGATCACCACCTTTCCCGGCAAGTCGGCCTATCAGATCATCGTCGAGGCGATGGAGCCGGCGGGCGTCGGCGCGCTGATGGCGCTGCTCGAGGCGCGGCGGCGTCAAGCTCGCCGACGAGGGCCTGTTCGACGCGGCGCGCAAGCAATTGCTGCCCTATCTGCCGCGCGTCATCGGCGTCGTCACCTCGCCGACCGGCGCGGTGATCCGCGACATTCTGCATCGGCTCGCCGACCGCTTTCCCGTTCATGTGCTGGTCTGGCCGGTGCGCGTGCAGGGCGAGACTTCGGCGGCGGAAGTCGCGCCGCGATCGGCGGCTTCAACGCGCTTGACGCCGGGCGGCGCGATCCCGCGGCCCGATCTGCTCATCGTCGCGCGCGGCGGCGGCTCGCTCGAAGATCTGTGGAGCTTCAACGAGGAGATCGTCGTGCGCGCGGCGGCGGAGAGCGTGATTCCGCTCATCTCCGCGGTCGGCCACGAGACCGACTGGACGCTGATCGACCACGCCGCCGACGTGCGCGCGCCGACGCCGACCGCCGCCGCCGAACTCAGCGTGCCGGTGCGCGCCGAACTTCTGGCGACCCTCGCCGATCTCGAGCGCGCGCCGGCGCGGCGCATCTGCGCGTCGCCGAGCGCGCCCGCGCCGCGCTGCGCGCCGGTCGCGCGCGCGCTGCCCTCGGGCGAGGCGATCCTCGCGCTGCCGCGCCAGCGGCTCGATCGGCGGGCGCGGCGCTCCGGGCGCGCCCGCGCGAGCGGTTCGACCCGCGCTCGCTCGCGCTCGAGCGTCTGTCGCGCCGCCTCGCGCGCCAGTCGCCGCGCGCGCGGCTCGCGCGCATGCGCGAGCGCCAGCGTGGGTTGGCGCAGCGGCTGACGCGCGCCGGCGGTTCGCTGACGATGCGCCCGGCGCAGGCGCTGCGGCAGGCCGCCAACGATTTCCTGCGCGAGGCGCGGCGCGAGAGACGGGGACGCGAGGAGCGCTTCGCGGCGGCGGCTCGGCGGCTCGGCGCCATGACGCAACTCGAGGCGCGGCGCGCCCGCGAGCGCTCGCGCATGCTCGGCCAAATCGAAGGCCGGCTGCGCCGCGTCTTCGCGGAGGCGCAGCGGCGGCGTCGCACGCGCCTCGCCGCGGCGTCGCAGGTCTTGAGCGCGGTCAGCTATCGCAGCGTGCTGGCGCGCGGTTTCGCGCTGGTCCGCGACGCCGCGGGCGCGCCGCTGCGCCGCGCCAGCGGCATCGCGCCCCACCAACTCATGCGGATCGAATTCGCTGACGGCGAGATCGCCGCCACCGCCGAGGGGGCCGGCGGCGACGCGACGGCGCGGCGCGCGAGAACGCGCGCGCGCAAGGACGAGCAGGGGTCGTTGTTCTAGCGGTCAATATCAATCGCTTGGCGCCCCTTGATAGGGCCGCTGTGGGGGGAAAGCGGTCGTTCGTCTTTCCGTTGGTCGCATGGTAACGATAGGTTAGCCCCGAGGGCCGCGGGGTGACCACAGATCGTAGCGCACCGCGTGTTGCCGGGCTGGGAGGGCTGCGATGCTTCCGAAGACGGAATCAGCCTGTTTCGTGATCGCCGACATTTCGGGCTATACAAACTTCATATCTGGCGTTGAACTCGACCACGCTCAAGACATCATCGCCGACATCATGGATACGCTGTTGCGAGCGCTCCGTCCGACGTTCCGCCTCGCCAAATTCGAGGGCGACGCGGCGTTCGTCTACGCGGTCGCGGACAAGGTCGACGGATCGCTCCTTCAAGATGCGATCGAGTCGGCCTATTTCGCTTTCCGAAAGCGGCTGCGCAACATCAAGCAGGCGAACAGTTGCGAGTGCCAAGCGTGCAGCCTCATGCAGAGCCTCGATGTGAAGTTCGTCGTTCACCACGGCGAGTTCATCAAACAGAAGATGGCGGGCCAAGAGGAACTCGCGGGGCGAGACGTGATTCTCGTGCATCGCCTCCTCAAAAACGAAGTCAACAAAAAGTTCGGCGGACATGCCTATGCGCTTTACTCCGACGCCTGCTTGCGGGCGATGGGGATTGCTCCCGCAGCACAAGGCCTCGCCGAGCATGGCGAAACCATCGACGTCATCGGCGAGACGAAGTGCTGGATTCGCGACCTCGAACAGGCCTGGACGAGGGAAAACGAGACCACGCGGATCATCGTCGCTCGCGACGACGCGTTCCGAGTGATCGAAAGGGGTTTTGTGCCGCCGCCGCCGGCCGTTTGGGAGTTCGTCACCTCGCCCGCGCATCACTCTCGCTGGCAGAGAAGCGATAGCTTCGTCGAAGCGGCGGTAAACGGCCGCCGCGGCGCCGGCACGCAGAACCACTGCATGCACGGCAAGGACGCCATCATCGAGGACATTCTCGACTGGCGCCCGTTCGATTACGTGACCTTGGCGGCGCTATTGCCGATCCCGGGCGCCCCGAAAATCGTGATGACCTATGCGTTCGAGGGAGGGGCGGACGGCGGCACTCGTTTCGAGCTCCGCTTCGCCAAGCCGAAGCCGAAAGACTTGGCCTTCTTCGAGCAAGTCTGGCCGACTGTGCAGAGCAACTTCGAGGTCGGCTTGGATATTCTGCGTTCAATGCTGGAAGAGCGGGCGACGGCTTCGGATGTCGCGGGTGAACCGTCCATTCCCGTTTCGCGCGAACGCTTCCTCACCCAGCCGGTTCACTCGCGTTAGCGCCGAAAACCGCCAGGCCCGCTCGCCGCAAGTGCCTCGAACTCCAGCCAATCGTCGCGGGCGTCAAGCGTCAGATTTGGACCAGTAGGAGCCTATCGCGTTCCGTCGGCCTAGCTGTTCGGCAGCCCCGGAAGGTTCACACCGAAGGTTTGCAGCAACAGGATCACGTTGAGCGCAAGGATCACCACGGTTCCGACCACCGCCGCGATGTTCGTCAGCCGGCTGTTGGCGAAAGCGCCCATGATATCCTTGCGGCGTGTGAAGATGAGGAGCGCGATCACCGGCGCCGGCAAGGCGAAGCTCAGCACGACCTGGCTGACGACCAGAGCGCTGGTCGAATCGGCGCCGAGCCCGACGACGATGAAAGCCGGGATCATCGTCACCAGCCGGCGCACGACGATCGGGATGCGAAAACCGACGAAGCCCTGCATGATCATCTGCCCGGCCATGGTGCCGACCGCCGAACTCGACAGTCCGGACGCGAGCAGCGCCGTCAGGAACACGCCGGCGGCGCCCGCGCCGAGCAGCGGCGTCAGCGTCGAATAGGCGGTCTCGATTTCCGCCACATCGCTGTGGCCGGCGTGGAACGCGCTCGCGGCCATCACCACCATCGCCATGTTGACGAGACCGGCGACCGCCAGCGCGATGAGGACTTCGATGTTCGAGAAACGCAGCAACTGACGGCGCTCGTTGTCGTTACGCGCGGGCGCCCGGTTTTGGGTCAGGCCCGAGTGCAGGAAAATCGCGTGGGGCATGATTGTCGCGCCGACGATGCCGACCGCGATCGTCAGCGCGCCGGCGTCGGGAAATCGCGGCACGACCGACCCCAAGCCCGCCGCGCCCCAATCGACCGGCGCAATGAACATTTCGAGGAGGTAGCAAAGCGCGATGGCGGAGACCAACGCGCCGATGATGATTTCGACCGGGCGGAAGCCGCGTCCCTGGAACATCAGAATGCCATAGGTCAGTACGGCGGTGACGCCCATGCCGGCAACCAGGGGAATATGCAACAGCAGGGAAAGACCGATGGCGCCGCCGAGAAACTCGGCGAGGTCGGTCGCCATCGCCGCCACCTCGCTGACGATCCACAGGGCGTAGACGACTGGCTGCGGAAAATGCTCGCGGCACATTTCGGCGAGATTGCGCCCGGTGACGATGCCGAGCTTGGCCGACAGCGCCTGGAACAGCATGGCGACGACGTTGGCCAGGAGCACGACCCAGAGCAGCGCATAGCCGTATTTCGCGCCGGCTTGGATATTGGTCGCGAAATTGCCGGGGTCCATGTAGGCGATCGAGGCGATCACGGCGGGGCCGGCGAACAGCAGCGGACTGAAGCGGCGCGCCTTGCCGGTCAGCACGGCGCGGATTCCTTCGACGGTCCGATCCGTCATTCCCGTTCGAGTCACTGCGGTGGTCATCGGCCCTCGCACGCACTGCCCCCGCGTCTAACGCCCAAACCGAAGAATATAGCCAATGCTACGTCATTGTCAAACGACTGCGAAACAACGCCCAGGCTTGATGAAAACGCAGGGAAAACGGGCTCGGCGGTCGGCCGTCGACACATTTGCGCCGCAAGCGACAGGGGCGGCGTCGCGACGAATGGGGCTAGGCTGCTGCAATGCGGAAAGACGCCGGCTCGCGCTTCGATTGGAGTTGGCGCTCTCGTCGTGCCGAAGCGTCAGACCGTCGCCTCGACCGTGAGCGGATAGTCGTGCCCCGGCAGGCCCCTCGCAGCGGTCTCGGCCGGGTGGCGGCGGCGGGGAAGCCCCGCGGGCTCGTCGAATGCAGCGCCGTCGAGCCAACACGGCAGCAGCGCATCGAGCCAGTTCGCGACGTCGCCGTCGTGCTGGAACCAGCCGCCGAGGTGCCCGTGGCGCGGCTGCGCGCCCGGCCGGCTGAGGCGTTCGTGCCCAAGCGTCGTCCACCGGCACATCATGTGGTAGGTCACCTCGGGGTGGAACTGAAGGGCGATCGCCCGGGCGCCGAAGGAATAGGCCTGGTTGGGAAAATCGACGCCGCCGGTCGCCAGCAGCCGGGCGCCGCGGGGCAGGTCGAAGCCGTCGAAGTGCCACTGGTAGACGCAGCGCGGAAACCGCGCCTCGCACAGGCAATCGGCCGCGGGCGTCGGCGCAATGGGGAAATAGCCGACTTCGCCGCGACGGTCGGGATAGGTGAAGACGCGCGCGCCGAGCTGACGCGCCAGCATCTGCGCGCCGAGGCAAATGCCGAGGAGCGGCTTGTCCTCGCGCAGGGGAACCGCCAACCAGTCGATTTCGCGTTTGATCCAGTCGCAGTCGTCATTGGCGCCCATCGGGCCGCCGAACACCATGACGCCGTCGTGATCGGCGAGCGTCTTGGGCAGCGGCTCGCCGAGGCTGGGGCGGCGGATGTCGAGGCGGGCGTCGAGCGCAGTCAGGACCATGCCGAGGCGCCCCGGCGTCGAATGGCCCTGATGCAGGATCATGAGAACTTTCTTGCGCCCGACGCGCTCCGACATGGCCCGTGCTCCAAAGCCGCCGCCGCGAGGCCCCGCGCGTGCGATCCGATATGTTGTATAGCAAGTCTTGCGCCAATCTTACGCCAAATGGTTAATGGCGTCGCGCAATCAGCCGTGAATGGCGAATAAGGACGGTTCGAAGTCGGCAATCAGCCGGCGGCGAAGCCGTTCAGACCGTCAGTCCGCCCTTGCGCAGGCCCTCGACGCGCCGCTCGAAGTGCTCCGGATTCCGGAACGGCAGCACGCGACGACGGCGCTCCATCGAAAACCCGGGGCTGAGCCGCAGCGTCTGCTCCCAGGCCTTTCGGCACTCCTCCGCAAGTCCGAGCTGGCCATAACAGGACGCCAGCAGCGCATAGGCCGTTTCCGACTGGGGATTTCGCGCCAATCTTTGCTTGAGCGCGGCGATCGCCTTTTCGTATTCGCCGAGCGCATATTGCGCGTCCGCGACGAGCTGCAGCGCGATATCGGGATAGTGCGGATCCTGCTTCATGTAGCGGTCGATGTTCTCGAGCGCTGCCGCGGGGTCGCCGCCGAACAGCTCGATATGGGCCTTCATGCGAATGCCGTCGGCGGAGTTCGGCGAGAGCGCCATGCTCCGCTCCACTTCAGCCTGCGCCCGATCGTATTCCCGGCTCCACAGGTAAACCGAGCCGAGCGCGAAATGTGCGAGGGGCTCTTCCTCGTCCATCCGCACCGCGCGCTCCGCGATCTCACGTCCCACCTCGAGAGAATGGTCGGGATCGCTGGAAAATCCATTGGCGTAATCGAGCATGTGGGTGATCGCGACGACCGCATGGGCGGCGGCATAGTCGGGATCGATGGCGATCGCCCGTTCGAGCAGGCCGCGCGCCGCGATATTGCCGGCACGCGTGGCGGCCCATGCGTGTTCGCGGCCGCGCAGGAAGAACTCGAACGCTTCAACGTTGACGCTGCGCCGCGGCGCCATCCGGTCCTGTTCGCCGATCGTCAGCTTGCACTTCAGGGCGGAGACGATCTCCTTGGTGAGTTCGTCCTGGATCGCGAAGATATCGGTGAGGTCGCGATCGAAGCGGCTTGCCCAAACATGGCCGCCGCTGGTCGAATCGATCAACTGCGCGGTGACGCGGACCCGATTGCCGGCCTTGCGCACGCTGCCCTCGAGCACATAGCGAACGCCGAGCGTCTTGGCGACCTCGGGTACGGAAACTGCCGTCTTCTTGTATGCGAACGAGGAATTGCGAGCGACAACGTGCAAATTGGACAGCCGGGAGAGATCGGTGATGATGTCTTCGCTGATGCCGTCGGAAAAATACTCCTGCTCCGCGTCGCCGCTCATGTTGTTGAACGCGAGCACCGCAATCGAGGGTTTTTGCGGAACGGGCGGCGGCGAGAATTTTTCCGGCGCCGCCGGCTTGGCTCGCGTCGGGACGCCGACCTCGACCGAATAAATCCGCACCGGGTCGGCGATGTTCTTAAGTTGCGCCTCGCCGAGATCGGTGACCGCCAGATCGAGCCGCGCCTTCACCTGACGATAGGCGTCGATCGAAAGGCAGATGGCGCCGGGTTTGGCGACCCCTTCCAGACGCGCGGCGATATTGACGCCGTCGCCCATCAGATCGCCGTCGCTCTCCTCGACGACGTCGCCGAGATGGACGCCGATGCGAAACTCGATGCGGCGCTCCGGCGGCAAGCCGGCGTTGCGCTCGATCATGCTGTTCTGCATCTCGACCGCGCAACGCACGGCGTCGACGACGCTGCGAAACTCGGCGAGGATGCCATCGCCGGTGCGCTTCACCACGCGCCCGTTGTGGACGGCGATGGTCGGATCGATGAGATCGCTGCGCAGCGCCCTCAGTCGCGCCAAGGTTCGATCCTCGTCCGCGCCGGCCAGTCGGCTGAATCCGACGACGTCCGCCGCCAGGATCGCGGCAAGTTTACGCGTCTCGCTCATCGCGCCCCGTCCCAATCTTTCTGAGTTCGCGTGTGCGCCCAATGCTCGTGTGCGCCCAACGCTAGAGCATATAGGGAACGAATCTCGGTACGTCACCCCGAACGGCGCTTCGACCCCGCCCAACCCCCGGGACGCGGCAGGATTGCGCGGAAAGCCAAAAGGGCGCAGTCTAATGCCGGAGCCGGCCACGTGGAGACTTTCGATCAGAACGCTCCTTCTCGCCTCGGCGCTTTCAGGTCTCGCGACCACCGCCTTGGCGCAGTATGGGTCGCCGGGTGGTTACCTTCCATATACGTTCGATGCGCCGGCCGCCGCTGCGAGCGCGCCGAACGCTGACATCAACGAGGACAACCAGCCCCAGTGCAACGTGCAGTCGCGCGGCAGGGGCGGCCAGCAATATCAGTGTAACGATCAGCCTCCCCCGCAGCCCAAGCGATAGACGCTTTTTGACGACGCTCACCCAGCCGCCCGCGCTGGACACTCGCCGGGTTCCCTTTCATAGTGCCGGACGGCAATGCGCGCGGGGGCGCACGCTGCCGGGCAATTGGGGAACGGCACTCTTTACATGGCGCAAGATCCGGCCGAATACTATCGCGGGCTGAGCGCCGCCTATACGGACGCCATTCGGGCGAGCGATTTCAAGGCGAATATCGTCATCTTTTTTCTGTCGATTGCCATGGGTTCGATCCTCGGCTCGCGTGACAAGCTGCCGCATTTCCTGCCGACGCCGGTCGTGCTCAGTCCGTTTCTGGTGGTCTTTTTTTGCCTTTTCGTCGCTCTCATTCCGCGCTACCCCCGTCGCGGACGGGCCAATTTCCTGGTTTCACGGACCGCGGCGCCAGGGGATTTCCAGTTCGTGGAAAATCACGAGGCCGACGTCATGCAACTCCGGCTGAGATGCGCCGTCCTCTCCCATATCTTATTCTGGAAGACGCTGTGTTTGCGCACCGCCTTCTGCATCTGCATCGGCTCGGTCGTTTTGACCGCGCTGCTTGTCGGTTACTACGGATTTTGACCGCCGATCTCGGCTGGGGCAGTCGACGCGGCGGGTGATTTAGGGTGGAGAATAACGCGCAGCGGGGTCGGGCGGCGCTCCGGACGGGACAGATGGCGGCAAGCGAGCGTTGGCGAGGGCTCCAGGACCTGTTCGAGCATGTTCCGCTCGACGATCGCGCCAAGGAGCAATTGTTCAAGGAGATGAGCGGCCCTCATCGACTCTACCACGGCGTGGCCCACCTGGAACTCCTGTGGCGGCGTCATCGACTTTTCTCCGGTCGCGCCGGCCTGGCCGACCCGGCCATCGACACACTCGTCGCCTGCGCCATCGCCTACCACGACAGCGTCTACGATTGGTCGAGATCGGACAACGAGGAGCGCTCCGCCGACTTCTGGCTCAGCGCCAGCGCCGGCTCGTCCGTCGACGACAAGGATCGGCAGTGGGTCGCACAAACGATCCGCGCCACGAAGGATCATCTCGCCTACGAGCCCCAACTGAAAGCAACAAGCGCCAAGGCGAAGCTGCGCGAGCGAGCCCGTCTGTGGGTGCTCGATCTCGATCTGACGCCGCTCGGCGAGCCGCCGGATCGATTCGACGCCAATTCGAAACAGCTGCGCGCCGAACACGCGCAAATGAGCGACGAGGAATGGGAAGCCAGCATGTCGGGCTTCCGTCAACACTTCCTCGCGGCGCCGCGAATCTATCGCTGCCCCGAACTGGCCGCGGTCTACGAGGCGTCCGCCCGGCGCAATCTTGCGCGGCCGACCCTTCGCAAGACCTGATCGCTGGACAACGTCGAGCGTATCCCCAATAAATCAGGCGACCGACGGTTCGCGCCGCGCAGCGGACGGGCCGCCGCAGCGGAGCGAAACGCACAATGGCGCAGGACGCAGCAACCTATTTTCGCGACACGATCGGCGCCTTCAGCGACGCGATCCGCATCAGCGACTTCAAGGCCAATGTCGCGATCGTCTTCGTCGCGATCATGATGGGGCCGGTCATCGCCTCTCGCGACAAATTTCCCCCCTACTTGCCGCTCGCCGTCATAATGGCGCCGTTTCTGATGATCTTCCTTTGCCTGCTGGTCTGCCTTTATCCGCGTTATCCGCGCAAGGGCAGAGTGCAATTCCTGATCGCGCGCAACGCGGATCCGGCCCTTTTTCCTCTCCCCGAGAGCGAGGACATCGACTTGGAGCGCCAGCAAAGCTTGTGCGCGATTCTGTCGCAGATCCTCTACTGGAAGACCTTGATGCTGAACATCAGCTATTACACATGTATAGGCTCCGTCGTGGCGATCGGAGCCCTGGTCTTCTATACCTGGATGTAGCGCGCCCGGCGCACGAGCGTCGCCCGATTCGGCGCATCCGATCGCCGTGGCGCGTCGGGCGCGGCGCTTGAATCCGGCGCCTGCTTTCTCTATAAGCGCCGCTTCGCGCCATTCCGACACCCCTGGAGGCAAGGCGCGATCAACTCAAAGGACATACGACATGGCAGCGATCAAGCAACTCGCGGCCGTGACGCGTAGCGGGACAGGCAAGGGGGCCGCCCGCTCCGTTCGTCGCGAAGGCCGCGTACCCGGCGTCATTTATGGCGGCGGCGAGAAAGCCGAGCCGATCTCGGTCGATTTCAAGGATCTCAACAAGCACATCTATTCCGGCCATTTCCTGACCTCGATCTTCGAGCTCGACGTCGGTGGCCGCAAGGAGCGCGTCCTGCCGCGCGACTACCAGCTCGACGTCGTCACCGACAAGCCGGTGCATGTCGACTTCTTCCGGCTCAAGGCCGGCTCGCGCGTGCGCATCGGCGTGCCCGTGCACGTCGTCAACCGCGAGCTTTCGCCCGGCATCAAGCGGGGCGGCACGGTCAATCTCGTGCTGCACAGCGTCGAATTGCTCGCGCCGGCAGATGCGATCCCCGAGTCGATCACCATCGACCTCACCGGTCTCGACTTCCACGATGCGGTGCATATGTCGACGCTCAAGCTGCCCGAGGGTTGCCGGCCCGCCGACACCAAGACCGACTACACCGTCGTGAACATCGTGCCGCCGACCGTTCTGCAGGAGGAGACGCCGGCCGCCGTTGCGACTTCGGGCGCGGCTCCGGCCGCCGCCACCGCGGCCGCGGCTCCGGCCAAGGGCGCCGCCGCCGCTCCGGCCAAGGGCGCCGCCGCTCCGGCCAAGGGCGCTGCCGCGCCAGCCAAGCCGGCCGCCAAGAAGTGACGCGCCGGCCGCGCGCCGGTCTCTAGGCTCAGGCCCGTCCGCCCTCGAGGCGGGCGGGCCTTTTCTCGCAGCGAGCGGTCATGCTTCTCATCGCAGGCCTCGGCAATCCTGGCGCGCGCCATGCCAAGAACCGCCACAACATCGGCTTCATGGCCGTGCAGGCGATCGCCGACACGCACCGCATCGGCCCGTTCCGCTCGCGATTCCAGGGGCTCATCGCCGAAGGGCTGATCGGTGAGCACCGCGTCGCGCTGCTGATGCCGCAGACCTACATGAACGAGTCCGGCCGCAGCGTCGGCGAAGCGATGCGCTTCTACAAGCTCGACCTCGGCGCCGTCGTCGTCATGCACGACGAACTCGATCTCGCGCCGGCGAAGGTCAGGGTCAAGGTCGGGGGCGGTTCAGCCGGCCACAACGGCCTGCGCTCGATCACCGCGCATATCGGCAACGACTACAAACGCGTCCGCCTCGGCATCGGCCATCCCGGCGACAAGTCGCTCGTCTACAACTTCGTGCTCGGCGACTTTGCCAAGTCGGAGGGGCCTTGGGTCGAAGCGGTCTGCGACGCCGTGGCCCGATCGGCGGACCTGCTCGCCACCGGCCAGGACGCGAGCTTTCAAAACAAGACGCATCTGGCGATCGAGGCGGCGGGGTTCAACGGCCCGGCGAAGTAGGCGCGCGCGTCTCAACGTGCCCCGGGCCAATTCGACAGCAGGCCCTCGAGACCGGCGACGAAGGCGAGCGGCTGGTCGACCATGACGTGGTGATCGGCCTCCGCAATCTCGAAAAAGGGCGAGCCGGGCGCCAGCAGGCTCATCATGTAAGCGGCGTCGTCCGCCCGCATCAGCCTCGAGGCGCCGCCGCGAATGAGCGCCATGGGGCGCTTGGCGGCGCGCAGCACGGGCGCCGGGTCTTCGCGCACGATATCGCGCCACAGGAACGAATCGAACCGCCAGGTCCAGCCTTCGCCGTCGGGCGACTGACGCAAGCCCAGGCGGGCGATATGGTCGGCGATGAAGAGATTGGCGCACGGCTGAGGCGGGGCGAAACGAAACCTCGCCATCGCGGCGGCGAAGGTCGGATAGACGCGATGCGGCTTGAACTCGCGACGGCCGGGCCCGTCGGGCCGCTGCCGAGTGGGCGCGAAGACCGGCGGATCGACGATGACCGCCGCGAGGAATTTTTCGCCGTGCGCCGCGGTCAGCCCCATGGCAATGCGGCCACCGAAGGAATGGCCGACGAGAATCGGCGGGGCGGCGTCGTCGAGCCCGGTCGCCCGCGCGACCTCGATCGCCTCACGCTGGAAAAGTTCGCGCGAATAGCTCGCCCGCCAATCCGAGCCGCCCATGCCCGACCAGGACAACGCGACGACGCGCCGACGCCGAGCGAGGAACGGCGCGATGAAGGACCACCAATCGGCGTGCGCGCCGCTGCCGTGCAGCAGCAACAGCGCGGGCTTGGCGGGCGCCTCCACCGGCTCCCAAATCAAGGTCTCGATCCTTGCGCCCTCGACCGTCACGAAGCGGCGTTCGGGCGCGTGAAGCAGCGCGCGCGCGAACCATTCCGGCGCCTCGGGGCGCCCGCCCTGGAACGGCTCGAGCGGCTGGGTGAGATGAGGATCGTCCACGGGCTCTTTCGCAGATTTCTGGTCGCGGCGACCCTCGGCGGCGAGGCGAGGGTCTGTCAAGCGGGCGGAGCCGGCGACGCTGGGGCTCTTGCGCCGACGAACGGGGCGCCGCAGGGTGTCGCCCGGGGCGACGGCTCACCTGGAGGTCGTCGCAGAAGAAAAACTCGGCCCGGGGGAGACGCAGGCATGGCGGCGTCGGAATTCATTCTCGAAGCGAGCGACGGCGCGCGTATCTTCGTGCGGCGCTGGATGCCGGAGGGGCCGCCGCGAGCGATCGTCCAGATCGCGCACGGGCTCGCCGAACACTCGCTGCGCTACCAGGATTTCGCCCTCGCGCTGAACCGCGCCGGCATCGGCGTCTACGCCGACGATCACCGCGGCCACGGCCAAACGGCCGCGCCGGAGGACCTCGGCTTCTTCGCCGCCAGGGATGGCTGGCGGCTATGCCTTGAAGACCTGTGGGGGCTGAACCGCCGCATCCGCGCCGACCATCCCGGCGCGCCGATCGTCTTCTTCGGCCATTCCATGGGCTCCTTCATGGGCCAGAGCTTCATCGCCGATCACGGCGACGCGCTCGCCGGCGCCATTCTGTCTGGCTCCAACGGACGCCCGCCGGCCATCGCCGCCATTGGCGGCCTCGTCGCGCGCGTCGAGCGCTGGCGCCTGGGCCCGCGCGGCAAGAGCGCCCTGCTCAAGACGATGATGTTCGGCGAGTTCAACAAGCCGTTCCGGCCCGCGCGCACCGATTTCGATTGGCTGTCGCGCGATCCCGCCGCCGTCGACGCCTATGTCGCCGACCCCCTGTGCGGATTCGACTATACGACGCAATTGACGATCGACCTGCTTGACGGATTGCCGCCTCTGCTTGCGCCGGAAACGGTCGCTCGCATTCCCCAGGGCTTGCCGATTCTCATCATGAGCGGCGCGCGCGACCCCGTCGGCCCCAACATCCAGGGCCTGATCGAGGTCTATCGGCGCGCTGGCCTGGCGCCTACGGTTCGCCTCTATCCCGATGCGCGGCACGAAACGCTGAACGAGACCAACCGCGAGGAGGTCAAGGCGGACGTCATCGACTGGATCGATGGCGTGCTGGCGAAGTCGGCGAGCGTCGGGGCGAACGCCTAACCGCCCTCACCGTCGCAGCCACGGCGCCATGCGCGACCAGACCCTGTCGCGGTCGACGAAGCGATGTTTCAGCGCGGCGCCGACATGGAGCCCGATGAGGCCGGCGAGGAGCCAGACGACGAGGAAATGCAGCGTCGTCGCCATCTCGAATTGCGCCGGGCCGAAGCCGGGAATGTCGGGAACGACGAAGAGATCGAAGAACCGGGTGGGAATGGCGACGATGGCGCTGGAGACCACGAGCCAGCCCGAAAGCGCCGCGATCAGCGCGAGCGCGTAGAGGGCGCCGTGCGTCAACGCGGCGGCGCGCCGCTCCCATGGCGCCATCGAGGCGAGCGGCGGCGGAGCGTGCGTCGCCCAGCGCGCCGCGAGCCGCGCCAGGACCAGCGCAGGCGCGACGAAGCCGAGCGATTTGTGCAGTTGGTAGAGGTCGAAGCGCCGAGCGGCGTCCGCCCCGCCGTGGACCATGGACCAGCCGAGCGCGAGCAGGCCGAAAATGAGCGCGGCGGTGAGCCAATGCAGGGCGACGACGACGGGGTTCCAGCTTCGCGCCGGCGGGTCGGCGTCGATCGGTTCGGCTGTCAAAATCCGACTGCCTCGCTGGAGATTACGAGATCGACATCGCGCGAGATCACAGGATAGCCCGAGTTCATGCCGAACTCGAGCCGATCGATTTTCGCCTTCGCGGTGAAGCCCAGCCGCGTGCGCGAGCCCTCGACCCGACGCTCCACCTCGACGTCGACCCCGAGCGGGCGAGTGACGCCGAGCAGCGTCAGATCGCCCGTCACGTGGACGCGATGATCGTCGATCTTTTGCACGGCGGTCGAGGCGAAATCGATGGTCGGGAAACGGGGCGCGTCGAGCATCACTGAGCTGCTGATGTAGTTGTTGAACGCCGGCGAGCCGACATCGACCGATCCCGTGTCGACGTGGAAGGTGACGCGGCTGCGGGCGGGATGTTCGATGTCGATCGCGATCGTCCCGACGAACTTACGGAACTCTCCGTGCGTGCTGGGATAGGCAACGGCGTCGATCGTAAATGCGATGTGCGTGCGCGCGGGGTCGATCGCCCAATTCGAAGCGGCAAGCGATGGCGTCGTCGCCGCGAGCGTCAGCCCAAGGGCGAGCGCCGCGCCCGCGCGCTTGAACGAGGCATGAGACCAAGCGTCGACCATTGGCAAGCCCTCTCCGCGACGACAGCAGGTGTGCGTCCATGCCGTAAACACCGCACGAGGCGACGAATTCGTCGATGACCGTACACATCCGCGTGACGGGCTTGCGCGTGACCGGCTCGCCGCCAGCTTTGCGTTGTTCGCCGGGCTCCGCGGAGGCGCCGCCGGCGCGTCGCCGCTGGACTTTCCCGCGCGCGCCGCTATGCCTGCCGCCGCGGCGCGACCTCCAGGGGAAAGCGGGATCGGATGGCGGTTGACGGGTTCAGCAGGCTCCAGTCGGACGCGGGCCGCAGCTTCACGGCGCGCGCCGTGGCCGGCGAACCGGCGACGGGGCTCGTTCTGGGGCTATTCGTCGCCTTCGTCGCGGTCTGGTCGGTCTATTTCACCATTTCCGAATCGTCGACCTCGCTCCACAACGATATGGCCGAGGCCTATGTCTGGGGTCAGGAGTTCCAACTCGGCTACCACCAGCATCCGCCGTTTTGGGCTTGGCTTTGCGGGGCCTGGTTCTCCGTTTTTCCCCGCGCCGGCTGGGCCTTCGCAATCCTCTCGACTCTCAACGCCGCGATCGGCCTTGTCGGCTCCTGGCGCCTGATCGGCCGCTTCGCCGAAGGCGAAAAGCGGTCGGCGGCGACGCTGCTGCTCCTGCTTACGCCGTTCTATACGTTCCTGGCCTATAAATACAACGCGAACTCGATATTTCTGTCGATCTGGCCGTGGACGCTCTATTTCTTCCTGCGCTCGATCGATGGCGGCGCCCGCCGCGACGCCGTGCTGTTCGGGCTTTGCATGGCGCTGGCGCTGCTGTCCAAGTATTTCGCGCTGATCCTGGCGGCGACCTGCCTGATCGCAGCGCTGCAGCATCCCCGTCGCGCCCGCTACTTCGCCTCCGCGTCGCCTTATCTCTCCGTCGCGGTCGCCGCGTTGCTCTGCGCGCCGCATGTCTGGTGGCTGGTCTCGAACGGCGCTCCGCCGCTGCATTACCTCGCCTATGTCTCCGGCCACAAGTTCAGCGTCATCGCGGTCGCCGCGGCCATCGCGTTCTTGGGGGCGCCGGCGCAAAACGCGATCGTGTTCGCCGTCGTCGCGTTCACCGCGCGAACGCGGCCGGGCGAGGCGATCGCGACGCTCCGAACGCGATGGGCGGACCCGCGGTTTCGCCTGCTGACGACCCTCGCGACGGCGCCGCTGATCCTGACGGTTCTCGCCGGGCTCGCGCTGCGCACCAAAGTGTCGACGAACATGCTCATCGGCGCTTTCAGCCTCGTCCCGCTGCTCGCGATCGAGATCGCCGGTTCGCGGCGCCTCGATCGGTTAGTCGTCGCCGCCGCCAGGCTCATCGCGGCGCTGACCCTCGGCGCGCTCGTCGCTTCGCCCGCCGTCGCCTTGGCGAAGGCGTGGTTTTCGCACGACATCAACGACGTCCAGCCGCGCCAGGAGCTGGCGAGGGAAGCGACCCGGCTCTGGCGGGAAGCGACCGGCCGGCCCCTTGCCTATGTCGGGGGAACCGAGTTCTACGACGACGGCGTCGCCTTCTATAGCCCGGACCGGCCGCACGGCTTCGTCCTGCTCGATTTCTACCGCAACCGCTGGGTCGCGCCGGAACGCCTCGCCGAGCAGGGTCTGCTGTCGGTCTGCGTGAAGGGCGACGCCAATTGCCTCGCCTCGACCGCTGAATTCGCCACCCCGCAGGCGACGCGGACAGAGATCACGCTCTCGCACGATGTTTGGGGCCACAAAGGCAAACCCGTCAGCTTCGTCGTGACGGTCATTCCACCGCGCGGCGAGTGATTGGGGAGCGCCGAGCCCCCATTGCCATGCCGCCCGCGCGCGGCTATTCCGACGCTGGGCTTATGGACTGACAGGACGCGTCGCCTTGAACGACAGGGAACCGAAGGTCGACGAGGCGCTCGCCATCGCCCATGGGCTGAAAGCCGAGGAATATGCGCGCCTCGTCGCGCTTATCGGACGCACGCCGACCTTCACCGAGCTCGGCATCGTCTCGGCGATGTGGAACGAGCATTGTTCGTACAAATCCTCGCGCCTGCACCTGCGCAAGCTGCCGACCAAGGCGCCGTGGGTGATCCAGGGGCCGGGCGAGAACGCCGGCGTCATCGACATCGGCGACGGCGAAGCGTGCGTCTTCAAGATGGAGAGCCACAACCATCCCTCGTTCATCGAGCCCTACCAGGGCGCGGCGACCGGGGTCGGCGGCATCCTGCGCGACGTCTTCACCATGGGCGCGCGCCCCGTCGCCTGTCTCGACTTCCTGCGCTTCGGCTCGCCCGACCATCCCAAGACGCGCCATCTCGTGGCCGGCGTCGTCGCCGGCATCGGCGGCTACGGCAACTCGTTCGGCGTGCCGACGGTCGGCGGCTCGGTCGGCTTCAACCGGCGCTATGACGGCAACATCCTCGTCAATGCGATGGCGGTCGGGGTCGCCCGCGCCGATGCGATTTTTTACGCCAAGGCGACCGGCGTCGGCAATCCGATCGTCTACCTCGGCTCGAAGACCGGACGCGACGGCATCCACGGCGCGACGATGGCCTCCGCCGCCTTCGAGGCCGACGCCGAGGCGAAGCGGCCGACGGTGCAGGTCGGCGACCCCTTCGCCGAGAAGCTGCTGCTGGAAGCCTGCCTCGAAGTGATGGCCTCGGGCGCGGTGATCGCCATTCAGGACATGGGCGCTGCGGGGCTCACCTCGTCGGCGGTCGAGATGGGCGCGAAGGGCGATCTCGGCGTCGAACTCGATCTCGACCGAGTGCCCTGCCGCGAAACGGGCATGAGCGCCTACGAAATGATGCTGTCGGAGAGCCAGGAGCGCATGCTGATGGTGCTCCACCCCGAGAAGGAGCCCGGCGCCGAAGCGATCTTCCGCAAATGGGGCCTCGACTTCGCCATCATCGGCAAGACGACGGAGAGCAAACGCTTCGTCGTCAAGCAAGGCGGCGAGGTCAAGGCGGACCTGCCGATCAAGGAACTGGGCGACGAGGCGCCGCTCTACGACCGTCCGTGGACGCCGACGCCGAAGTCGCCGGTTCTCGACGCGGCGAGCCTCACGCCCCCCGTGCCGACAGGCGAGGCGCTGCTGCGGCTGCTCGGCTCGCCCGACCTCTGCTCCAAGCGCTGGGTCCATGAGCAATACGACACGCTGATTCTCGGCAATACGATCGAAGGTCCGGGCGGCGACGCGGCGGTGGTGCGCCTTGGCGAGGGGCCGAAGGGCCTTGCCCTGACGACCGATGCGACGGAGCGCTATTGCGAGGCTGATCCGATCGAGGGCGGCCGCCAAGCCGTGGCGGAGGCCTGGCGCAATCTGATCGCGGTCGGCGCGCGTCCACTCGCGCTCACCGACAATCTCAACTTCGGCAACCCGGAGAAGCCGCATGCGATGGGCCAGTTCGTCGGCTGCCTGACCGGCATCGGCGAGGCCTCGCGCGCGCTCGATTTCCCGATCGTCTCCGGCAACGTGTCGCTCTACAACGAGACCATGGGCGCCGGCATTCCGCCGACGCCGGCGATCGGCGGGGTCGGCCTCGTCGCCGACGTGGCGAAAGCCGCCTCGCTGGCGTTCCAACGCGAGGGGGACGCCGTGCTGCTGATCGGCGGCGCGCCGGGCTGGCTCGGCCGCTCGGCGTGGCTGGCGACGATTCTCGGCCGCGACGAGGGCGCCCCGCCGCCGGTCGATCTCGCCGTCGAACGGCGCAACGGCGAGTTCGTCGCTTCGCTGATCCAGGCCGGGCGCCTCGGCGCCGTCCACGATCTCTCCGACGGCGGCCTCGCGGTCGCGCTGGCGGAGATGGCGATGGCGGGCGGGATTGGCGCCGTGATCGAGAAGAGCGCGGTCGAGGGCCCCGCGCACGCCTTCTTCTTCGGTGAGGATCAGGCCCGCTATGTCGTGACGGCGCGCGCCGAAGACGGCGAAGCGCTGCTCGCCGAAGCGCACGACGCCGGAATTCCGGCGGCGCGGCTGGGAACGACCGGCGGACGAGCCCTGGAACTGCCGGGCGGGCCGCCAATCGCGATCGCGGCGCTCGTCGAAGCTTTCCAATCGTGGTTCCCCGCCTATACGGACGGGCCTGGGGGGGAATGGGCATGAGCGACTTCGTGGCGGTGAAGGCGCTCGCCGGGTTCAACTATGTCCGCCCCGATCACGTCATCGCGATCGCCGCGTCCGAGCCGACGAAGTGCAACATCTATATGGCCGGCGGCGTTACAGTCCCCTGTTCCGAGCCGGCGAAAGACGTAATCGCCAAACTGTCCGCCGCGTCGAGAGACCGGTCGAGCGAACCGCAAGAGGAGCCGAAATAACCATGGCGATGTCCATTGCCGAAATCGAGGGCCTGATCCGCGAGACGTTTCCCGACGCGCGGATCGAGGTCAAGGATCTCGCGGGCGACGGCGATCATTACGCCGCGACCATCGTCAGCGCCGCCTTCGCCGGCAAGAGCCGCGTGCAGCAGCACCAGATGGTCTACAGCGCGCTCAAGGGCCGCATGGGCGCCGAACTGCACGCACTGGCGCTGACGACGGCGGCGGGGTAGCGCGGCGACCTACTCGAGTCACCCCGCCCATAGCTCCCGCAACTCCCGCTTCAGCACCTTGCCGATCGCGCTACGCGGCAGCGCATCCACGAGGCGTAGCGCCGAGAGGCGCTGCGCCTTGCCGAGCCGAGCGTTCACCCAAGCGCGCAAATCCTCGGCGTGATGGACGCGCCTCCCTTCAGCGCGACGAACGCGACCGGCGTTTCGCCCCATTCCTCCGAGGGGACGCCGACGACGCCGGCTTCGGCGACCTCAGGGCGGGCGGCCAGCACCGCCTCGATGTCGGCGGGGAAGACGTTGAAGCCGCCGGAGATGATCATGTCCTTGCGCCGGTCCATTAGGATCAGGAAGCCGTCCTCGTCGAAGCGCCCGACGTCGCCGGTGCGGATGAAGCGATGGCCGGCATCGTCGAACCACTCGGCCTCCCGGGTCTTGCCCGGCAGGTTGCGGTAGCCGTTCATCATCGCGCCGGAACGCCCGACGATCTCGCCGGTCTCGCCTGCGCCAACAGGCTTGCCCGCTTCGTCGATCAGGCGGATGTCGTGCCCCTCCGCGGGCTGGCCGACGGTGTGCAGCTTGTCGGGATAGCGATGCGCGGCGAGGATGCACGAGCCTCCCCCTTCCGTCATGCCGTAGACTTCGATCAGGCCGCCCGGCCAGCGCGCCAGCACGTTGCGCTTCAATTCGGCCGAGAACGGCGCGCTGGTCGAGAATTTCATCTGAAAGCTGGTGAGATCGAACGTGTCGAAATCGGGCAGCGTCATGATGCGGCGATATTGCACGGGAACCAGCATCGCGTGCGTCGCGCGAATGCGCTCGGCGAAAGCAAGGAACGGACGCGCCTCGAACTTTCGCATCAGCGCCACGGCGCCGCCGCCCGCCAAAGCCGGAAAGAGGCTGACGAGCGTCGTGTTGGAATAGAGCGGCGTCGAGAGAAGCGTCACCGATTGCGGTCCATATCCGAACTGGTGGGCGCGCCGGATGTGACCCCAGCGCATCGCGTGCGACTGATCGATGCCCTTGGGCGCGCCTGTCGTGCCGGAGGAATAGATCGTATTGAAGACCCAGTCGGGCGTGACCTCGACGGCGGCGAGCGCGGCGCCCGCCGGCGCCAGCCAAGCCAAGAAGCGCGCGCCTTCGGCCTCGCCGTCGAGCGCGATGCGCGGCACGCTCGGCTCGACCTCGCTCAGGCCGGCTTGCGTCGCCAGGTCGAGGAACAACAGCCTCGCCCCGCAGTCCCGCGCCATATCCGCGAGGCTCGCGGCGGTCACGCTCGGCGCCAGCGGCGCGACGACGACGCCGGCGCGCAGGGCCCCGAGAAAGGTCACGACATATTCGATCGAACTCATCGCGCAGATCGCGATCGTGTCGCGCGCCCTGACGCCGTCGCGTTGCAGCGCCGCGGCGACGCGATCGACCGCTTCGTCGAATTCCCGGTAGCAGAGGCTGCGCTCGCCCTCGATCAGCGCGATGCGAAGGGGCGCCTCGCTCGCCGTGCGTCGCAGCAGATCGGAAATCAGGGCGAATTCCGGCGGCCTTCGCTCCCTCATGAGACGGTGACGACCACCTTGCCGAGCGCGCCGCGACCGGCGAGCAAGGCGATGGCCTCGGCCCCGCGCGCGAGTGGGAAGTGCGCGGAAACGCGCGGCCGGATTTTCCCGGTCTCGCACATGGCGATCAACTCGGCGTTGTTGGCGGCGTTGGCTTGCGGGCTGCGGCGCGCGAAGTCGCCCCAGAACACGCCCAAGATGTCGCAGCCCTTGAGCAGCGCGAGATTGAGCGGAATTCTGGCGATGCCGGCGGGGAAGCCGACAACGAGAAAGCGTCCCTCCCAGGCGATCGCCCGTAGCGCCGCTTCGCTGTAGTCGCCGCCAACGCTGTCGTAGATCACGTCGGCGCCGTTTTCGCCGCAGGCGATCTTGAAGAGCTCGGAGAGCTTCTTGGCGCCGTCCTTGTCGAAGGGCCCCGTTGGATAGACAACGCCGGAATCGGCGCCCCAGCTTTTTGCCAGATCGACCTTGTCCTGCGTCGAGGCGGCGGCGATGACGCGCGCGCCCATCGCTTTGCCGAGTTCGACCGCCGCCGAGCCGACGCCGCCCGCCGCGCCGAGCACGAGAAGGCTCTCGCCGGCTTTCAGACGGGCGCGATCCTTCAGGGCGTAATACGTGGTGCCGTAGGTGAAGAGCAGGGCCGCCGCTTCGTCGAACGGCATCGAATCGGGAATCGGCATGACGCGCGACGCGGCGACGGCGACCTTCTCCGCCATGCCGCCCCAGCCGGGCGAAGCAAGCACGCGCTGGCCAACCCGCAAGCCTTCAACGTCCGATCCGACGCTTTCGATCACGCCCGAAACTTCGCCTCCCGGGGCGAAGGGACGCGGCGGCCTGATCTGGTATTTGTCCTCGATGACGAGCGAATCGGGAAAGTTCACGCCGCAGGCGGCGACGCGGATGACCACCTCGCGGGCGCGTGGCGCGGGATCGGCGACATCCTCCAGCACGAGAGACGCCGGCCCTCCAGGGATCTTGCTCAACAAGGCTTTCATCGATCGGACTCTCCGCCAGCAGGGCTCACCCCTTGCTCAGCCCCGATGCTAGAGCGCTTTTCGATCGATGGGAATCCGCATTGCTTACCTGCCGCCGCGGTCCGAGGCAGAGCGCCGCTTGGGACATATCCAAATTCCACGCCCAAGGCACGCACGCGGCCGAACCGGCTCCAGGACGCCGCCAGCGCGCGTTGCTTTCAGGTCGAATCAAGCCTCAGCCGTCTTGGCGAGCAACGCGAAGCCATCCAGACTTTGGGATTGCGGCGGCGGCTTAGTCTGGATCGCCACGCTTCGCTCGCGAAGACGGCGGGGCCGGTTCAACCCAAATGCAAGGCGCTTTAGCGACGCCGCCCCAGCGTCGCCTTATTGCCAAGGTCGCGCCGTTTCGCCGGCGCCTGTCGGCGCGCCGACGCGAGCCGACCGTCGGAGCGGCGATTCCGGCGCTGCTCGGCCGAGCTCACCAGCAGGTGTAGCCGCCGTCGGCGAGGACGATCGAGCCGGTCATCAGGCTGGCGGCGTCGGACGCCAGAAACAGGACGACGGCGGCGATTTCGTCCGGCTCGCCCATGCGCGCCATCGGCGTGCGGTCCATCCAGACGTCGAACATCGCCTTGTTGCCCGCGGCGAACGCCGTCATCGGCGTATTGATGTAGGTCGGCGCCACCGCGTTGACTCGAACCCCGCGCGACGCCCATTCGGCGGCGAGGGACTTAGTCAGGTGATGCACGCCGGCCTTGGAGGCGTTGTAATAGGATTGCGGCTGCGGCTTGTTGACGATGAAGCCGGACATGGAGCCGATGTTTACGATCGAACCGCGCCCGGCGGCGAGCATCGGCTTGCCAAAGGCGCGGCAACACCAGAACAGTCCGTTGAGGTTGACGTCGATGACATTGAGCCAATGCTCGTCGGCGACGTCCTCGGCGCGGGTCTCGCTGCGCGCGATGCCGGCGTTGCAAACGAGGATGTCGACGCGGCCTTTTTCCTTCATCACGCGCGCGGCGGCCGCGTCGACTTGAGCGGAATTGGTGACATCGAGCTCGATGAAGTCGACAGAATAGCCCTTGGCCTGCATGGCGGCGTGGCCTTCTGCCGCCGCCTTCGGGTCGCGATCGGCGATGGTGACGTGGGCGCCGGCCTCGCAGAGCGCCTCGACGCACGCCAGGCCGATGGATTGCGCGCCGCCGGTCACGACGGCGACGCGGCCCGAGAGCTTGAAGCGTTCCAGATACATGGCGGTGGTTCCTTCGCGAGGCGCCCGGTCAGCTCATCCAATTGCCGCCGTCGACGTTCAGCGTCTGCGCGACGACATAGTCGGAGTCCGACGACGCCAGGAACACGGCCGGGCCGCGATAGTCGTCGGGAACTCCCATCCGGCCGTAGGGAACCGCCTCGCCGACCAGCCGCCTCTTCTCGCCGATTGGCCGCTTCTCGTATTTGGCGAACAGCGAATCGACATGATCCCACATCGGGGTATCGACGACGCCCGGCGCGATCCCGTTGACGTGGATTCCCTTCTTGATGAGTTCGAGCCCCAGCGACTGGGTGAGGCTGATGACGGCGGCCTTGGAGGCGCAGTAGACCGCGACATAGGGTTCGCCGCGACGACCCGCCTGCGACGACAGATTGATGATCTTTCCGCCGCGGCCCTGGCGCTCCATTTGGGCGGCGACGGCCTTGGTCATGAAGAGCAGCCCGCGGACGTTGATCCCGAACTGCCGATCGAAATCCGCCTCGGTGATCTCCGGCAGCGGCCCCATGTTGAAAATTCCGGCGTTGTTCACCAGAATATCGACGCCGCCGAGCTTGGCGACGACCTCGCCGACGCCCGCCTCGATCGAACCCGCGTCGCGAACGTCCACCTGAATGGCCACGGCCTTGCCGCCGAGTTCGGCGGCGAGCTGCTGGGCCTTCTCGATTTCGACGTCCGCGATGGCGACCTGCGCGCCCTCGGCGGCGTAGGCGCGAACGATCGCTTCGCCGATGCCGCGGGCGCCGCCGGTGACGATCGCGATTTTGTCTTTCAGCTTCATGGTCGAGCTCTTGGGGCTTTGCCTGGGTTTGTCACTTCGACAGATATTCGCCGAGCGTCGCTCGAACCCCCACGCGCCACAGCGACGTCAGCGCCGCCGAGAACGCGTCGACGTAAGCCGGATGTTGCGCCAGCGCGCCGAAAATGTCGCGCATCTCCAGGAACGCCCGAGGGTCGCTCCGCGCCTGCCGCGCGGCTGTCTGGATGCGATCCCAGCTTGGGTCGTTCGGCGCGATCGTCTGGCCGCTTTCCGTCTCCCCATGGCAATATCGGCACCACAGCGCGGATACGAGCGCCAGCCCATTGACGCGAGCGCCGGATTTCACCCGATCGGCTGCGACAGGCAAGATGAATTTGGGTTGGCGGTTCGAGCCGTCGAAGCAGAGACGCGCGTTGGTGTCGCCGATTTTCGGATTGGCGAAGCGTCGCGCGATCAGCTCCCGATACCTCTCGAGATCGACGCCGGGCGGCGGCGGAACAGTTGGAATGATCTCCTCTTTCGTCAGTTTTGCCAGGAATGCCGATATCTGCGCGTCTTGCATCGCTTCGTGAACGAAGTGAATGTCGAGCAAGGCGGCGGGGTAGGCGATCGTGGCGTGACCGCCATTGAGAATGCGGATCTTCATCAACTCGTAGGGCGCGACGTCGGACGTGAAGGTGACGCCCGCCCTCTCCAGCGCCGGCCTGCCCGAGGGAAACTTGTCTTCGAGAACCCATTGCCGGAATTCCTCGCAGAACACCGGCCAATCGTCGTCGAGCCCAAACGAATCGTGCAGCATTCGCCGCTCGCGATCGGTCGTGGCTGGCGTAATTCGGTCGACCATGGAATTGGGAAACGCGACTTCGCGCCGGATCCAGGCCGCAAGCTCGCGATCGACGAGGTCCGCGAGCCCCGCGACGGCGTTCTCCGCGACGTGGCCGTTTCCAGGAATGTTGTCGCAGGACATGACGGTAAAGGGCGCGAGGCCGGCCTCGCGCCGACGCTTCAGGCCGGCGGCGATCAAGCCGAACACGGTTTTCGGCGCACCAATGCTTTGCGCGTCGAGAACGATGTCGGGATGCGTGGCGTCGAAGCTCTGGGTGGCCGGCGAGATGTAGTAGCCGCCCTCCGTGATCGTGAGCGAAACGATGCGGATCTCCGGCCGGGCGAGGCCGTCGAGAATCGCCGCGGCGTCGCCGGGGGCGATAAAGTCGATCATCGAACCGGTGACGCGGGCCTTGGTCGAATTCGCTTCCTGCTCGACGACCGTCGTCAGCCAATCCTGCTCGCCGAGCCTGTCGCGGACGAGCGCGTCGGCGGCGCGCACGCCAGCGCCGATCACCGCCCAATCGTGGTCCCGACCCTCATTGAAGAGATCGTCGAGGTAGACCGCTTGATGGGCGCGATGAAAATTGCCGACGCCAAAATGAACGATCCCAGCGCTGAGATCGGCGCGTCGATACTTTGGCGCGGCGACGTCGGCAGGCAGTCTCGACAAGGCGCCAGCCGATAGTTTGATGCTCATGTCCGCTCGTCCACCGTTCTCTCGCGATTCCCGCGCGGAACGCGGTCGGCGCGATCGTCGCTCTTCAACCGATCCTTTGGCCGTCCTTGTCGAACCGGTGGACGCGCTTTTCCTGCGGGGTCAGAAAAATGGCCTCGCCCGGCCGAAGCGCCGCTTCGCCTTCGACGCGAACGGTCATCGATCCCGCGGCCGCCGTATCGACATAGACGAAGGTGTCGGAGCCCAAATGCTCGGCGATGCGCACCTTGGCCGGCCATTCGCCTGCCGTCGTCGAAAGCTCCAGGTGTTCGGGCCGAACGCCGATCGTCGCCGCGCCACGCCGCGTCGCCGAATCGCCGGTCGCAAGGTTCATCGTCGGCGACCCGATGAAGCGCGCGACGAAGAGCCCGCTGGGCCGGTTGTAGAGTTCGAGCGGCGAGCCGACCTGCGCCACCGCGCCTTTGTCGAGCACGACGATCTGGTCGGCCATGGTCATCGCCTCGACCTGGTCGTGCGTGACGTAGATCATCGTGGTCTTGAGGCTGTGATGAAGATCGCCGATTTCGAGGCGCATCTGCACGCGCAGCGCCGCATCGAGGTTCGACAAGGGTTCGTCGAACAGAAACGCCTTGGGCTCGCGAACGATCGCGCGGCCGATGGCGACGCGCTGGCGCTGCCCGCCCGACAATTGCCGCGGCTTGCGATCGAGATAATCGGTGAGATTGAGAATGCCCGCGGCCCGCTTGACCTTTTGGTCGATCATGTCGGTGGGCTGCTTGGCCATCTTCAGCGCGAAGGCGATGTTGCCGCGCACGCTCATGTGGGGATAGAGCGCGTAGGATTGGAACACCATCGCGAGGCCGCGTTGCGCCGGGCCGACCGCGCTGACGTCCTTGCCGTCGATCATGATCTTGCCCGACGAGATGTCCTCGAGTCCGGCGATCAGGCGCAGCAGGGTCGACTTGCCGCAGCCGGAGGGACCGACGAACACCGTGAAGGCGCCGTCGGGGATCTGGAGGCTGACGCCGTTGATGACTTTGACGCCGCCGAATTCCTTGCGCACGTCAGCGAGTTGGATGCTTCCCATGTCCGTCTCTTTCGTTGCGTGTCGCCTATTTGACGGCGCCGAAGGTGAGTCCGCGCACCAGTTGCTTCTGCGAGAACCAGCCGAGGATGAGGATCGGCGCGATGGCGAGAGTGGATGCGGCCGACAATACGGCCCAGAACGTGCCCTCGGGACTGGAGAACTGAGCGATCAGATACGTGAGCGGGGCCGCGTTGAATGTCGTCAGATTGAGCGTCCAGAACGCCTCGTTCCACGACAGAATCACCGCCAGCAGCATCGTCGAGGCGATGCCGGGAATCGCCATCGGCGTCAGCACGTAGATGATCTCGTTGGCGAGCGAGGCGCCGTCCATCCGCGCGGCCTCGAGGATATCGACCGGGATTTCCTTGAAGTAGGTGTAGAGCATCCAGACCAGGATCGGCAGGTTCACCATCATCAGGAGAAAACCGATCCCCAGGAGATTGTCGAGCAGATGCATGCGCAAGAACAGGAAATAGATCGCCATGAAGACGCCGGCGCCGGGCATCATCTTGGTCGACAGCATCCACATCAGCAAATCCTTGGTGCGCTTGGTCGGCGCAAACGCCATCGACCACGCGGCGGGGACGGCGATGATCAGGCCGACGATGTTGGCGCCGATCGACAGGACGATCGAGTTGTAGGCGTGCAGGAGGTAGTCGGTGCGCGATTGCACTTCGGCGTAATTCTCCAACGTCCAATGAAAGAACAAGAACTTCGGCGGGATGGAATAAGCGTCCGCCTCGGTCTTGAAGCTGGTGAGAACGGTCCAGAGGATCGGGAAGAAGATCAGAAAGCCCACGATCCAGGCCGCGACCGTCATCCCCACGCGCCCGCGTGTCGTCATCTTTAGGGCCATGACTCAGGACTCCAGGTTCTTGCCTATCATGCGGACGAGGAAGTACGCCACGATGTTCGCCAGTATGACCGCGATGACGCCCCCTGCCGCCGCGCCGCCGACGTCGTTGTCGTTGGTCGCGAGCTCGAAGATGCGGAACGGCAGGTTGGTCGTCGACGGGCCGCCGTTGGTGGTGACGCGGATTTCGGCGAAAACGTTGAGCAGGAAGATCGTCTCGATCAGGATGACGACCGTCATGGCCCGGGCGATGTGCGGCAGCACGATGTAGAAGAAATAGGACACGGCGCCCGCGCCATCGAGCGCGGCGGCTTCCTTCTGCTCCTCGTCGAGCGACTGCAGCGCGGTCAAAATGATCAGGCTCGCGAACGGCAGCCATTGCCAGGCGACGATGATGATCACGGACAGCATCGGGAAGTCGGTGAACCAGTCGATGACAGGGAGTCCCAGCGACCGGGAGATCCATGCGAACAGCCCCGAGACGGGGTTCATGAACATGTTCTTCCAGACCAGCGCGCTGACTGTCGGCATGACGAAGAAGGGCGCGATCACCATCAGGCGCACATAGTTCTGGCCGAAGATCGGCTGGTCCATCAGCAGCGCGACGAGAATGCCGCCGACGACGGTGATGACCAGCGCGGCGCCGACGATGATCAGCGTATTGACGAGGGCGCCGACAAAGCTCGGATCCGACAGGAAATCGCGATAATTCTGCAGTCCGACGAAGCGGGTGCTTTCGGCCTCCAGCAGGTTGTAATGCAGGGTGGAAAAATACAACGTCATGACAAGGGGGACGATCATCCAAAGAAACAGGAGGATGACCGAGGGCGCGACCAGGATGCGGCCCGCTGTGGTCGTCTGTTGCGTCGCCATGATTTAGTCCCCTTGTCGAGACCGCCCTCGCGCGCCGCGCTCGGAACCGCGATCCGATCGAACGAGTAGTTCGGCCCTACGTCTTCCTCTCGCCGTCCCCTTCCCGGCGCCGAAGATCCCCCTCCCCCAGGGCTGGGGAGGGGGCCGAGGCGGGAGGGGCCTCGGTGCAGTAAGCTCCGGCGAATTTTTCGTCGCCGGATATTATCCGGCTTACTTGATGTAGCCGGCTTTCTTCATCGCGCTCTCGGTGCTCGCCTGAGCCTTCTCCAGCGCCGCATCCTCGGTCATCGTGCCGGCCAGAGCCGCCGAGAAATCCTGACCGACTTCCGTGGCGATGCCCGCGAATTCCGGAATGGCGACGAACTGCACGCCGACATAGGGAACCGGCTGAACGGTCGGATGGGTCGGATCGGCCGAGTTGATCGACGCGAGCGTCAGCTTCGCGAACGGCGCCGCCTTGTCGTATTCCGGGTTGGCGTAGAGCGACTTGCGGGTGCCGGGAGGCGCGTCGGCCCAGCCGGATTTCGAAGCGACGAGCTCGGTGTAATGTTTGCTGGTCGCCCACGAGATGAACTTCTCGGCCGCCTCGACCTTGGTCGAGCCCGCCGGGACCGCCAGCGACCAAGCCCAGAGCCAGTTGCCGCGCTTGCCCTTGCCGTCGTCGGGCGCGAGCGCGAAGCCGACCTTGTCGGCGACGGTGGAATCCTTGCCGGTGACGAAGGACGCCGCAACCGTCGCGTCGATCCACATGCCGCACTTGCCCGAGTTGAACAGCGCGAGGTTTTCGTTGAAGCCGTTGGAGGAAGCGCCCGGAGGTCCGTCAGCCTTCATGAGGGCGAGATAATAATCGAGCGTCGCCTTCCATTCCGGCGTGTTGAACTGCGGCTGCCACTTCATGTCGAACCAGCGCGCGCCGAACGAATTCGACATCGCGGTCAGGAACGCCATGTTCTCGCCCCAGCCGGCCTTGCCGCGCAGGCAGATGCCGTAGATGCCGGCGGCCTTGTCGGTCATCTTGTCGGCGGCCTGTCGGATGAACTGCCACGTGGGCGCCTCAGGCATCTTGAGGCCCGCCTTGTCCATCAGGTCCTTGCGATACATCACGAAGGAGCTCTCGCCGTAGAACGGCGCGGCTTCGAGCTTGCCGCCGACCGTCAGGCCGGAACGGATCGCGGGCAGCAGATCGTCGACGTCATAGTCAGCGCCGAGCTTGTCGAGCGGCACCAGCCAGCCCTTCTTGCCCCAGATCGGAACCTCGTAGGTGCCGATCGTCAGGACGTCGAACTGGCCACCCTTGGTGGCGATGTCGGTCGTCACCTTCTGGCGCAGGACGTTCTCTTCCAGCGTCACCCAGTTGAGCGTGATGTCGGGATTGGCTTTGGTGAAGTCATCCGTCAGCTTCTGCATACGGATCATGTCGCCGTTGTTGACGGTGGCGATCGTCAGCGTCTCGGCATGGGCGGCAAGGGAAAGTGTGGTCAGGGCGCAAGCCCCGAGAAGACTCTTCACGAGAGTCGTCATGCGTGTTTCCTCCAAGTGCGGGGCCGTGCTCAAGTATGAGCATTTGCCTTCTGTGCGGGCGAATATTCGCTACGAAGCCGTGGTATGTCAATTCGGAATCGTTGCTGCAGCGCAGCAAAAACGCGAGACCTCATCGAATCCAGGATATCGCCGGAGCGACCTCAACGCCGAAGCAGATGTTCGGCCGTGATTTCGTCGGTTATGAGGCCGGAGATCAGCTTGCCGAGCAACGCGCCTCGGATCGCGGCGCGGCGCTGCGCGCCCATCGCGACGCCGATCATCAGGCGTTTCGTCGGCTGTCGCAGCGGCGCGCTGACGATGCGCTCGTTCGTCTCGCCGCCGATCAGGCGGCCGCGCGCGTCGAACGCCCAGCCGGTGATCTCGCCGACGGCGCCGGCGCGGCGCAGCGAGTCGTTCTCCTCCGGCGAGATGAAACCATCCTTGAGCAGGGCCGAATTTTCACCCAGCGCGCCGACGCCGACGAAGGTCGCGTCGGCCTGATCGACAAGCTCCAGGACTTTGCGGACCGAGGGAAGGCTCGTCAGCAGATCGCGCTCCTCGGCCGATCGCGCGATGACCGGCAGCGGCATGGGGTAATGCGGCGCGCGCACGGTGTCGGAGGCGCGGATGATCACGTCGTAGAACGAGGCCGAGCCGTCGATCTTGGTGGTGCCGACCAGCGCGACGAAGCGGTGCTGCGGACATTCCATCGCCGGGAGTTGATCCGCGACGGCCCGCATCGTTCGCCCCGTTCCGATGCCGATGACGATCGGATCGGGGCGGCGCAGCCAGCGCTCCATCTCGGCCGCCGCGAGCTGCGCGATGCCGATCGTCGACGAACTCGAGGCGGGATCGCTCGGGGCGACTTCGCAATGGTGAAGATCGTAGCGCTGGCGCAGCGCGGAGGAAAGCTCCATGCACCGCGCGATGGGATGATCGAGCCGCACCTTGATCAGCCTTTCGCTCATCGCCAGCGAGACCAGGCGTTGCGCCGTCTGTCTGGAAATGCCCAGCTTCTTGGCGATCTCGTCCTGCGTGTTGCCGGCGACGTAGTAGAGCCATCCGGCGCGGGCGGCGTCGTCGAGCCTTGCGCTCTCACCGTCGCCGATCTTCGCCATGGACGCTCCCCTTCGCACTGCCTTGCGCCGGCCCGCCTACTTTGCGCCGCACGCGTTGATCCTGAATGAGGCGCGGCAATTCGCGCATGTCGTCGAACGCCAGCGCGGCGCCGGCCGCCCGCAGGCGATCGCCATGCTCGGGGCCGGGAATATGCGCTCCGCCGATGAATCCGAACACCGTCATCCCGCCGCGCGCGGCCGCCGTGACGCCGGGAATGCTGTCCTCGATCACCAGACAGTCGCCCGGCCTCGCGCCCATCCGAGCGGCGGCATGCAGGAAGAGGTCGGGATCGGGCTTGCCCTTCGCGACCTCTGCGGCGGAAAACACATTCGGTTCGAAAAGCCTGGAGTAACCGACGATGCGAAGCGAAGCGCGAATCCGCTCGTTCGAACTCGACGAGGCGACGCAGACCCGCGCGCCGAGTTCGGCCAGCGTCTCGTGAATGCCGTCGACGCCTTTCAGCTCGCGCTCGAAATCGGCGAGAATTTCGCGCGCCAGCTCGTGCTGGAAGTCGGGCGGAAACGACACGCCGAGGTCGCGCTCGGCGATGCCCTGCATCGATTCGGCGCTGACGCCGAGGAAGCGATCGCGCGCCTCCTCGTCGCTGAGCGACAGACCAAGGCGACGGAGCGCTTCGCGTGTGCGCGCCAGGGCGATCGCCTCGCTGTCGACGAGCACGCCGTCGCAATCGAAAATGACGACTTCCGGCCAGCCGGTCAACGCTGTCGCTCCCGGCGCGCGCGAAAACCGCGCTGGTCGACGCGCCCGCGCGCTCGGCGTCGATGATGTCGCGGCAGATCGTGCGACGGCGCTGAAAGGGTCATGGCCTCAGCGCATCGCCTCCCGCATGCGGCGCTCGGCGTCCTGTAGCGTCTCGAAAGCCCGCCGCTTCTTGGCGTGCAATGCGGCGATTTCGCCACCGGCGGGCTCGTTGACGCTGTTCAGCCGCGACATCGTCGCCATCGCGCCGGCCATCGAGCGCCGGCCAGCGGCGACCGCGCCGAGCATCGCCGCGCCGAGCAGCACGGGTTCGCTCGTCTCCGGCGCCGCGACGCGCTTGCCGGTCGCGTCGGCGATGATCTGACGAACCAGCGCGCTGCGGGCCGCGCCGCCGCTGACCACGAGCGTGTCGAAATCGTAGCCGCCGGCCTCCAGCGCGCGAATGATTTGCGCGAGACTCTGGGCGAGGCCGCACAACCCCGCGACATAGAGCGTGCGCAAACTGGTTTCGTCGGCGCTCAGATCGACGCCGACGATTCCGCCGCGGGCCGACGGATCGGCGAACGGCGAGCGATTGCCGAGGAAATCCGGGAGCACGTGCAGATCGCGCGCCAGCCGCACGGCGCCCGATTCGCCTCCCGACCGGGCGACGATGTCGCGTTCCATCGTCTCGAAGCCGTCGCCGGCGCGGAGGGAATAGTCGACGAACGCCGGATGGATGCGCATCAAGTGGTCGATCGCCGCGCCGAACGCCGACTGGCCGCCCTCGGCCAACCACTGCCCCGGCGTGAGCGCCGATTTATACGGGCCCCAGACGCCCTTGATGAATCGTGGCTCGTCGGCGAGGGCCATGCAGCAGGCCGAGGTGCCCAGGATCAGCGCGAGCCGGTTGCGCGGATCGGCGGGTTCCGCGCCGAGCGCCGCGCCCATCGTGCCGAGCGCGCCGGCGTGCGCGTCGATCAGCCCCGCGGCGACCGGGACGCCCGGCTTGAGGCCCATCGCGAGCGCGGCTTCCGGGGTCAATCCCGCAGCGAGCGCCGTGCCGGGATGGACGACAACGGCGCCGATCCGCCGGAAATTGTCGGCGCTGAGGGCGGCGAGACCGACGCTGGCGAAGAAATCCTGCGCCCAGCGCCCCTGATGAGCGAGATACGTCCATTTGCACGTCACCGTGCAGGCCGAGCGCGCCAGCGCGCCCGTCGCGCGGAAGGTGAGAAAATCGGTCAGGTCGAGAAAATGTCCGGCGCGCGCGAAGGTCTCCGGCGCGTGGCGCGCCAACCAAAGCAATTTCGGCGTCTGCATTTCCGGCGAGATCGCGCCGCCGACGTATTTCAGCGTCTCGTATCCGCCGGCGTTGATCTCGTCGGCCTCGGCGATCGCCCGATGGTCCATCCAGACGATCACGTCGCGCTGGGCGTCGCCGCTCGGGCCGACCGGCAACGAGCCGCCGTCGGCGTCGAGAACGACGAGCGAGCAGGTGGCGTCGAACCCGAGCCCGGCGATCGCCTCCGGCGCGAATCCCGATTGCGCGACCGCCTCGCGCACCGACGCGCAAACCGAGCTCCAGATGTCGCGCGAGGATTGCTCGACGATCTCGCCCGGCTCGCGCCAGAGCGTGATCGCCCTTTTGGCGCGGGCCAACAGGCGTCCGTCTCTATCGAAGACGCCGGCCCTGACGCTTCCCGTCCCGACATCGACGCCGACAAAGGCCTCGCTCATGCGTTCCCTCTCCCCTGAGGACGCCAGACTTTCATACCCTGGCGGGGCAGCGCAAGGCGGCCGTGACAATCGCCGGCGCCCGCGCGCTTATTCCGCGCTTTCGCTCCCCGGCACAATTCCCGGCGCAAGCGCCAGGCAATGGTCGGCGATCCCTCCGGCGGTGGTGATCCAGACGCGCTCGCGCGCCGCCGCGATGTGGCGCAGCGCGCGGCGCAAGGGGCGCAAGCGGTGGGGTTGGCCGACGATGTAGGCGTGCAGTGCGATTCCCATGACCAGCGGCGCCTCAGCGGACTGTTCGAGCATTTCATCGAAGGCGTCGACGATCATGTCGGCGAACTGGGTCCCGCTGGCGTTGCGCGCGACGATCGCGGGGATGTCGTTGAGTTCCTGCGGGTAGGGCACGGCAAGCAGCCGTCCGCCGCCTCGCACACGCAAAAACACCGGCTGGTCGTCGATAGCCCAATCGAGGACATAGCGATAGCCGGCTTCGGCGAGGAGGTCGGGCGTCGCCGCGCTCTCGGAAATCCACGGCCCGAGCCAGCCGGCGGGCGGCCGCCCCTCGTGGGCGCGGATGCGCGCCGTCGCCTCCTCGATGAGCGATCGTTCCGCCGCCTCCGGCAGGGTTCCCTGACGTTCGGAATTGGTGCGGCCGTGGCCGACGATTTCGTCGCCGCGCTGCCGGAACGCCGCGACGAGTTCGGGCGCCTCGTCATAGAGGTTGGAATTGAGCAGGATCGAGGCGGGAAAGCCCTCCGCCGCGAAGAGATCGATGAGCCGCCAGGCGCCGACCCGGTTGCCCCAGTCGCGCCACGAGTAATTCGTCACGTCGGGCTGATGGGGCGCCGGCGTGAGCTGCGCGCCGAAGCCCTCGCCGAAGGCGAAGGTTTCCAGATTGAGCCCGAGATAGACGGCGAGCCGCTTGCCGTCCGGCCAGTCGTAACGCGGACGCGCGGGAATCGCGCTATAGCGATAGCGCTCGTGACCTTGCGACTTCATGACTCACTCCCGGCTGCGGTTCGCCCTAGCGGGCGCTTGCAAGCGCGGCGCCGCGAGGACGGGCGGCGGAGGAACGGGACGGCTTGGACGAAAAGGCGTGTGGCGCCGCCCTCTCCAACTCGCGACGCAGGGCGTCTCCTTCGGCGGTCTCGCCGACCTCGAATTGGCCGATCAAGTCCGAGAGGTCGGAGGTTTCCTGCGACAGCGAGTGGCTTGTCGCCGTCGATTCCTCGACCATCGCGGCGTTCTGTTGCGTCACCTGGTCCATTTGCCGGATCGCCGCGTTGACTTCGTCGAGGCCCGCCGCCTGCTCCTTGGCGCCCGCGGCGATCTGGATGATGGCGGTGTTGACCTCCGCCACCTGCGCCATGATCCGCTCCAGGGAGGCGCCGGTCTCGGCGACGAGCGCGACGCCCTGGCCGACATGCGCGGTCGAAGCCGAAATCAGGCCCTTGATCTCCTTGGCCGCCTCCGCGGAGCGCTGCGCGAGCGCGCGCACCTCCGCGGCGACCACGGCGAAACCCCGGCCGGCGTCGCCCGCCCGCGCCGCCTCGACGCCCGCGTTCAGCGCGAGAAGATTGGTCTGAAACGCGATTTCGTCGATGACGCCGATGATCTGGGAAATCTGGTGCGCCGACTTGGCGATCGCGTCCATCGCCGCGACCGCCTGACGAACCACTTGCGCGCCCTTCTTGGCGTCGCCGTCCGCGGCTGCGACCACTCCGCGGGCATGGTTCGCGCCCTCGGCGGCCTTCTTCACCGTCGTGGTGATCTCCTCGAGCGCCGCCGCGGTCTCTTCGAGACTTCGCGGCCTGCTGCTCGGTGCGCCGCGACAGATCGTCCGAGGCTTGCGACACTTCGCCGGCGTTGGCGCGGATTTCGACCGTCGTCGTCGAGATCACCGCCAGGGTCCGTTGCAATTGCGCGATCGCCGCGTTGAAATCGTCTTTCACCTTCTGGTAGGCGGGCGGGAAGTCCTCGACGATGCGATGCGTCAGGTTGCCGCGGGACAATTGTTCATGGCCGCGCGCGATGACCGCGACGACCTGCTCTTGTTCCCGCGCGCGCGTCGCGCGCTCGGCTTCGTTGCTCTGCCGCTCGGCCTCGCTCGTCTCGTGTTGATCCGTCGCTTCGCGCTCCAGGCGCAGGCGGTCCAGCGCGGCTTCCTTGAAGGTCGCGACCGCCCTCGCCATTTGGCCGATTTCGTCGCCGCGGCCGAGCGCGGGAATCTCGGTCTCGAGGTCGCCCGCCGCGAGGCCGAGCATGGAATCCCGCAATTGACCGAGCGGCTTGGCGGTGGTGCGCCCGACGAAGATGGCCGAGGCGAGGCCGGCGCCAAGCGCGAGAAGCATGGCGCCGAGAATAATCTCCCGCGTCATCGCCTCCGCCGCCGCCAACCGCGCGCCCGCCGCCTCGCCCTGGGCCGAGACTTGTTCGTCGAGCTCGTGCACGACCGGGCCGATCAAGTCCAACGCGCCGCTCACTCGCTCTGCCGCGCGCATGAACTCCGACTGCGCGGCGCTGACGGTTTTGAAGGCGTCCGCATAGTCCTTGAGGCCGGCGCGAAGCGAGTCCTTCGTATCGGCGGGAAGGTCCGCGCGCTTCAGGGCATTGTCGAACCGGCCGTAACTGACCTCCCACTCGCCGGTGAGGGTGTCGTCGTAGGTGACGGCGTATTCGATCCCGGTGCGGCGCATCGCGTTCAGGGCGCCGAGCATGCGCTCAGCCTCGATCGAATCCTGATCGGATATGACCGATTTGATGCGATCGGTCAGCGCCTCGGCGCTTGCCTCGACGCGATCGGCGAGGCCGCCCGAACCCGCGTCGCCCAACGTCTTATGCATGTCCTCCAGATTCGCGAACTGTTTCGCGATCGCCTCGGTTTCCACCCTCAAGTCGGAAACCGGCTTTTCGAATTGCTGGCCATGCGGCAACGAGACAAAGCCGTCGACGCTCTGGGACAAGATCTTCACGCCACTGACGAATTTCTGCAGGTCGATCAATTCGCCGCGGAAGCGGATGTCGCGGCTGGTGGATTTCATCTCGATCGCGGCCGCGCCGATGTCGCCCGCTCGCCGCTCCAAGGCGGAATAGGCCCTGGCGTCGGCGAAGGCGGCGGCCACTCTGCCGCTACCGACGAGATAGGCGCATCCGATGACGAAAAGGCCAGCGACGAAAGCGATGCTGACCAGGGCGATGCGGACTTTGATCGTTAAGAGATTGCCAAGAAACGCCATTAGACCAGCCCCACGTCGCCGAATTACGGCGAAATATGGGGGTTTCCAGTTAACTTAGGGTCAACGCCCGGCGGCGCGCCACGCCGAATCCGGGGAAAGGCGCGCCCGATCCTCTCGCCATCAGCCGCGTGAGCCCGTAAGTCTGACCGGCGGGGTTCGCACAAGGGGAGCGGCGAATCGTGGTTGGCAATGTCTTTCGCGCCAGCGTGGCGGCGGCGCTTCTGCTTGCGGCCTCTGTCTGCGCTACAGCCGCCCCGGGCGCGGAGGCGAAAGGCTGCTCCGAACCGGGCGAGGCGCCCGAATGTCCGATCCGCCTCGACCTCGGCGCCGCGATCGGCGCGAGCGCCACGATCGCCGGGCAGTTTCGACCGGGCGGCCCGACCGAATTGAATTACCGACTGGCTGCCGAGACGGGCGAGACCCTCACCATACGTGTCTCGAACCGGGAGCCCTCGCCTGGCCTCCTTCGCGCCGCCTTGAACTGCGCGGGGGAACCCTCGGCCATGCCGATCGCCACGATCGACAACGCCTTCAACGGCGAGACCGATGTCGGCGGCCCCGGCGAGGCGACCGCCGAGGTCCTCGTCAAGGCGTCCGGGCCTTGCTTGATCCACGTGCAGAACGTCCCGAGTTCGGGCGGCCCGGTCGCCGGCGCCTTCACCCTGACGCTGACGCGGGCGGCTTCCGAGATCCGGCCGATCGACGACATGCGGGTCCTGCTGATCGGCGCCGAGACCGGCCGGCTGCACGAACTCAGTCGGTCCGACGGCTTCGCGAACTTGACGCTGTCCGGCAAAGGCCGCGAAGCCGCCGACAGCTATCTCGTCGACGTCAAGCTCGAAGGCCCCCCGGACAGCCGCTGGCCCAACGCCGATCTCGCCATCGAGGTCTATTCGGTGTTCGACGGGCGGAACGGCGAAAGGGACAGCAAGTTGATCGCCTGGCGCAAGGTCAAGGCGATCGCCTTCGGCGCCGACGGCGTCCGCCACGAGGACGTCTTCGTCGACGGGGGCCTGTGCGGCCAGATCGCGGTTTACGCCGAAGTGCAAAAGCCGACTTTGGCGGGCGTGAAGGCCCTCATGCCGTTTGAATGCCACCCCTGAGCGCGCCGGCGCTGCGGGCTCCTCAGAATCGCCGCCATAGCGCGAGGACGATCCCGGTCTCGCGGTTCGCATTGACGGCCCGCAGCGTCGTGTAGACGCCGACCTGCGCCGACCACGTCTTGTCGAAATCGTAGACGAGGCTCGGTTCGACGACCATCGTCCGCTCCGAGGGAAACAGCGGCGGCCGTGATCCGTTCGAAACGGAATTGAACGATTGCAGCATGATCGTCACGTCGGGCCGCGGATGGGAGCCGAAAGTCAGATCGGCGCGCCAGTCGCCTGGCGGGCCGCCGGCCCGGGTGAGGTAGCCGGCGCTGGCGTCGAGGAAGCTCGGCCAACTTCCGATTGCGAAGCTCGCGCCGACGAGCGTGCGCCAGTCACTGTCGAATCCGGTATTGCCGACCTGTGCGGGCCGCAGCGCGTCTCTCGCGCCGGGAAACAGCGCGGTCCCCTGAACCGACCAGACCAGGGATTGCGACGAAAACAACCGTTGGCGCAGACCGGCGCCGCTGTAGTCGAAGCCACGATAGGTATCGGCGACCGGCGCGGCGACGGCGTAATCCTCCAGGCCCGATTGAACGAACCCGGTCAGCCCGTCGCGGAGGCCGAATTCCACGTCGAGCGAACTATCGAGGCGCCTCTCGCGCGCCGCGTCCAGGCCTGTCTGGCCGCCGAAGTCGCCTTCGCCGCCCGTCAGCGACAGGATCGCCTGACCAGTTCCCTCAGGCCAAGTCCAGGCGCTGCCGAACGCGGCGGCCGGGACGAGAACCGCCAGCGCGATCGCCGTGACGCGCCGCCCCACTCTCCGTACGCGACACGCCACGCATACCCCCGCAACAGCTGCAGGCGCCGGCCCAATTCTCGCGGCCGGTTCGGATGCGTGGAATGTCCAAGACTGTGTATGCCCCGCCAAGGAAATCCACGCCCGACGGCTGGATTAGGCGGCCATAGATGGCCAACTGTCAAGTGGACAATACAGTTTGGCTCGCCAATTCACGATGCGTCGGCGTTGATCAGGCGCTCATCGAAACTGAGCCGAGCGCTAGAAGTCGAAAAATTGGCGACGCAGCGCGTCCTCGTAGTGTTTCCCGGTGGCCTTGACCACGTCGCCAAGTTTCTCTCCGCGAAAGTGCGCCGCCTCCTACTGATCAATTTCGGCGATCGAATGGTTGACCGAGGCCAGAGCTTCTTCCTTGCGGATCGCAGTGATCCATTCCTCAACGGCCGCCTTGTGGGCCGCTGACATGCGATCGAGTTCCGCCGCCGTGTCGACTTTGTTTTCCATCGACGCCTCCATTATGGGACTGGAGTATATTGGCGACGTGACCGTCAGACGCCCGCGCAAACGGCTCCTCGGGGATAGCGGGGCCTCGGCGCTGATCATCGACGATCCCGCCTATTGGGCGCGGCTGGCGCCGGCGGTCAGCGATCTCGCGAGTTTGAAGCGCGTGGCCGTCGTCGCGGCCGCCGATGACGAGATCGCTGATGACGCTCGCGCCACGAGCGCCTCGCAATGGCTGGGCGCGGCCGAGAGACGGGAGGCTCCCGGGGCCCACTCTGCGCCGGAGGCGCTGGCCGCGATCGTCTACACCTCGGGCGCCACCGGACGGCGGAAGGGCGTCATGCTGTCGCACGCTAGGGCTTTTCGGCGCGCCGGAAGAAATCATCGCCTCGGAGCCAATTCGCGCGCTGGCGCTCGCGCGGATCAAGCAAGCGGTCGCGCATTTCCCCGCCTATGCGACGCCCCGCAAGGTCTGGCTGACGCTCGAACCTTGGACGATCGCCGCCGCTTTGATGACGCCGACGCTCAAGCTGAAGCGCAAGGGAATCGAAGAGACTTTCGCCAGGGAGATCGCCAGCCTTTACACGAAATGAAGGTCATGTGAGTGTAAGATGAGACGCGCCGCATATTCAAATCAGTGCTTCATTTCCGTTCACGCCTGACCTCGGCAAAGTTGGATTGCAGCCCACGATGTCTGGAGACTTCGCGACCGGCGCCGCCGAATTGAGACCTCGCCGCCACTCAAGGGGCCCGCACGTGAACAACGTCTCAATCGTTCGACCGCCGCGACCGGGAGGGGATTTCCGATGAGCTTCGTCAAACTGTTGCGGCATCTGCCCGTGGTCGGGCTCGTTGTCGCCCTGGCCGCCGGCGCGATGCATGCGCAGGCGCAGGTTGTGCGCCGACCCTTTGCGAACTTCCCCGGCTCCTGGGCTGGCGCAGGCTCCATCTCCCTTACGAGCGGGGCCGTCGAGCGGCTGCGCTGCACCGCCGGGTATCGCCTCGACGACGAGGGCGCGACGCTGGTGCAAAACCTCAATTGCGCGAGCGACAGCTACAAATTCGAGTTGAGAACTCAGGTCCAGGCGACTGGAAGCGACATTGCCGGCCGGTGGCTCGAGGTGACTCGCAATGCCCAGGGATCAATCGTTGGGCGAGTGGGCGGCGGGCGCATCGAAGGTTCAGTCTCCGGACCCGGCTTCACCGCCACGTTCACGCTTCAAGCGCACGCCAGTCGACAGCAGGTCTTGATCCGGGCTCAGGGCGGCGACATCGCGCAAATCTCGGCTGAGCTCACGAGATCACGCTGAAGCCCGCGTCTCGCCGAACGGGTTGACCAAATGTCACGGAGAGCTGCCGCCATGGCTGCGTCGACGAGCCTGCCGTCTCCATCCGAACCGCTGTTGAACTTCACCGCGCAGGGCGACCAACTCTCGGCGGTCGCATCCGGCGTTTGGACCTGCGCCAATGCGGATCGTCTTGAACGCCTGACCGACAGCCTCGATCGACAGCCCGCTTCGACCGTGACGCTGGACATCAGCGGCGTCGAGGAACTCGACACATTCGGGGCTTGGCTAGTCGAGCGCACGGTCCGACAGGCGGGCGAGCGCAAGCGCACCGCGCAGCTCGCCGCCGTTCCGGACCGCTATCGCGATCTGCTTGCGGCCTTGGACCGCACCAATCGCTCCCCGGCAGCCGCCCGGGCCGGGGGCGGCCCCTTCGTGGCATGGCTGGCGGCGGTCGGCGAGAACGCTTCGGCGATCGGCGACGACTTTGTCGCCATTGTCGCGATGCTCGGCGCCCTGACCTTCGCGCAACTCGATCGCTTCGCCAAGCGCCCACAACTGGCGCGGATTCGCGACACCGTCCATCACTTCGAACGGGTGAGTTGGGAGGCCATTCCGATTATCCTGCTGATCACTTTCGTCGTCGGCGCCATTATCGCGCAGCAGGGCTTTTTCTATTTTCGCAAGTTCGGAGCGCAGGACTACGTCGTCGATCTCGTCGGCGTGCTGGTGTTGCGCGAACTCGCGGTGCTCGTCGTCGCGATCATGGTCGCGGGCCGATCGGGCAGCGCCTTCACCGCCGAGCTCGGCTCGATGAGGATGCGCGAAGAGATCGACGCGCTGCGGACCATGGGCCTGGATCCGATCGACGTGCTGGCGTTGCCGCGGGTCGCGGCCCTGGTCGTCGGGCTGCCCATCCTCACCCTTCTGGGAGCGGCGGCGGCGCTTTTTGGCGGCGCGCTCATCGCTGAGCTCGAAGGCGGCATGAGTTTCGTCACGTTCGCGGCGCGCCTGCAGGACGCGGTCACGCTTTCGGACCTCGAGGTTGGCCTCATCAAGGCGCCGTGCATGGCGCTGATCATCGGCGCGGTGGCATGCGCCGAGGGATTCCTGGTGGAAGGCAGCGCCGTTTCGCTCGGTGTGCGGACGACCGCCTCGGTGGTGAAGTCGATATTCCTGGTCATCGTCCTCGACGGACTTTTCGCGATATTCTTCTCGGCGATCGGAATGTAGGGATGGACGCCGCGCCGCACGACCCCGTCATTCAGGTCCGCGATCTCGTCGTCGCGTTCGACGGCCGAGTGGTGCTCGATAAATTGTCGCTGGATGTCGAACGCGGCGAGACTTCTGGGCGTCGTCGGCGCTTCGGGCGCCGGCAAGTCGGTTCTCCTGCGCACGCTTCTCGGTCTTGTTCCCAAGAGCGACGGCAGCGTCAGGGTGCTGGGAATCGATCTGCGCGACGCCAGCGTGCAAGAGCGGCGTTCGGTCGGGCGGCGATGCGGAACCCTGTTCCAGCAGGGCGCGCTGTTCTCCTCGCTTTCGGTGGTGGAGAATGTGCAGTTCCCGATGCGCGAATACCTCCATCTCTCGGATCGCCTGCGGCGCGAAGTGGCGATGGCGAAGATCGAGATGGTGGGACTCCATCCGAGCGATTCGGACAAATATCCAGCGCAACTCTCCGGCGGTATGAACAAGCGCGCCGCCCTGGCGCGCGCCCTCGCCCTCGACCCGGAAATTCTGTTTCTCGATGAGCCGACATCCGATCTGGACAACATCGCGGCCGACGCATTCGACAGCCTCATCCGCACGCTCAGTCGCACGCTGGGGCTGACCGTGTTCATGGTCACTCACGATCTGGAGAGCGTCGGCCGGGTCTGCGATCGGGTCGCCGCCATCGCGGACAAGCGCATCGTCTTCGCCGGGCCGCTCGCGGCGGTCGCTCAAGCGCAGCATCCTTGGGTGAAGGCCTATTTTGGCGGTCATCGCGCGCGTGCGGCGCTGGCGTTGTCGTGAAATGAGGGGCGGTCGATGGAAAGGCAAGCGCGTTTCGTACTCATGGGATTGTTCGTGCTCGCCTTCGCCGCGGCGATTTTCGGCTCCGTCTACTGGCTGCACGGTATCGGAACTTTCGGCCGGACCGCGGTCTATACGGTTCGCTTTGAAGGGGTCGCGCCCGGTGTGGCGGTCGGCGCGTCCGTGCTATTCGACGGAGTGCGCGTCGGCGAGGTCGCCAATGTCAGGTTCAACCCGGCCGATCCGAGTCAGGTGCTCGCCGCGATCGTCATCGATCAGAAAACTCCGGTGCGGGTGGACACGCAAGTCGGCGTCGACAGCCAGGGCCTGATCGGCGGCGGAGTCATTTCGCTGCGCGGCGGCGGCGCAGCGTCACCGGCGCCGAGCGGCGTCGATGGCGAGCCGCCGGTGCTGACGGCAGACCCGATGCTGGTCCTGGGTCTCAGCGAGACGGCCCGCGAAGTGCTCCAGCGCGTCGATAAAGTGCTCGCCGACAATGCGGATCCCTTCCATGCCACTTTGTCCAACCTGCAGGTCTTTTCCGATGCCTTGGCGCGCAACTCGGGCCATGTCGAAGGCATTATTCAGGGCCTGGAACGGATGACCGGCGGCGGGCCGGCCAAGGCTCCATCGCCGATGTACGATCTTGCCGCGCCGACGAGCTTCCCACCGTTGAAGACTCTCGCCGGACAGCTGACGGTGGCGGAACCGACCGCCGTCATCATGTATGAGAGCCAGCATATCCTGCTGAAGGGTAAGAACGGCGGCTTCACGTTCCTCGACGATGCGCAGTGGAGCGACAGCCTGACCAAGCTCGTACAGGAGAAAACCGTTCAGGCCTATGAAAACGCGCAATTGTTCGGTTCGGTCGGTCGCCCCGTCGAGGGCGCCGCCGCCGAGAATCAGCTCCTGATCGACGTCAGAAGCTTCAGCGTCTCGGATTCGCCCGCGCCGAGGGCCGAGGTGGCGTTCGGCGCCAAGCTCGTCTCCGCTGACGGCAAGATTGTCGCGGGGCGCATATTCCAGCGATCGGAACCGATCCCGTCGCTCGACGCCGCCGACGCCGTCTCGGGATTGAGCCGCGCGTTTGACGGCGTCGAGACCGATCTCGTCGAATGGACATCGCAGTCCTTTTGACCTGCGCGCCCGCGTCCCCTTCTCCCCGTTCGCGGGGAGAGGGCAGGGGTGAGGGCGCGGTGATTGGCCGCGCCGTTGCGGCTTGTCGCCTCGCCCCTCATCCTAACCTTCTCCCCGTGAACGGGGAGAAGGGACGGCGCACGGCCTGACGCGGCGCGTCGATCCAATCGCAGCGCGCGTCTAACCGACCTCATCGGTCCACACCTTGAAACTGGCCAGCGTGTTGGGACCGAAAGTGTGGGTAATCGGCACGTCCGCCGCGTCGCGCCCCTGCGCGATCAGCACGCGGCCGATCCGCGGGACGTTGTGCCGCGGGTCAAACGCGCGCCATTGGCCGCCGAGATAGGCTTCGAACCAACCGGAGAAATCCATGGGAAAATCGACCGGGGGCACGCCGATGTCGCCGAGGTAGCCGGTGCAGTAACGCGCCGGGATGTTCATGCAGCGGCAAAATGCGATCGCCAGATGCGCAAAGTCCCGGCACACGCCGGTGCGCTCGTTGAAAACCTCCCACGCCGTCTTGGTGGGCCGCGCATGTTCGTAGCCGAAGGCGATGTGCCGATGGACGAAATCGCAGATCGCCTGGACGCGCCCCCATCCCCACGGCGAATTGCCGAAAAGGCTCCACGCCGTCTCGGACAGGCGGTCGGTCTCGCAATAACGGCTGCCGAGGAGATAGACGAGCGTCTCCTCCGGCAGATCCTGCACCGCATCTTGCCGAGCCGAGAGGTCGACCGGGTCCGGCAGGCCGCTGTCGCTAACGAGGCCATCCGCCGACAAACGCATTCGGCCGGGGGGCGCGACGAGGCGGCTGCACCAATTGCCGAAGCCGTCGCGGTAGGGGTGGATCGGCACGGGTGGATCGGTGGTCAGCCGGTCGGGCGCTATGATGTCGTTGGCCCGGGTGAAATGGACGCCGAGAACCGTGATGACCGGCGTGGATTGGGGGAAATCGTAGATCAGCTCGTAGCCAACACGAATTTTCATCCGGAATCCCTCGGGCTTCATCGCCTCCCGCCGGACGTCTGAACGCGCTTCGGTGTCCGGCTGTTCCTCAACCCCGTCCGACGATCCGCGGGCGCGCGGAGCCTTGGCGAATGCTGGAGACCGCCGCCGGCGCATCGGCCGTGACGCTCACCTCGACCTCCATGCCGAGCGAATCCGAGGGGAAGCCGATGAATGTGCCGTGGAGCGGGATCGCATGGTGCGGATCGCGTACGACCGCGACCGTCACCAGGGCGGCCGCGCCGGCGCCGCCGTGCGTCGGATCGAAGTCGAACCAGCCGGCGCCCGGCAGATAGGCTTGCGTCCAGGCGTGCGTCGCCCCATGCGCCAAGCCGTACGGGGGCGCTTTGGGATCGTCGAGCGGGACGGCGAGATAGCCGGACGCAAACCGGGCCGCGATGCCGAACGAACGCGCGGCCTCGATCATCAGCATGGCGAAATCCCGGCAACTGCCATGGCCGAGCCGGAGCGTCTCGACCGCCGGTTGAATCCCCTTCGCCTCCCGCCGTTTGTAGAGGAAATCGCGGTGGATGCCCTGCGAGAGTCGGTTGAGCAACTCGAAGGCGCCGATCGATCCGCTCGCCGGCAGGAACTGACGCGCCCAGCGCCCGACCTCGTCGTCGGGGTCGGCCTGATGGCGTTGGATGTAGTGCGCAAGGTCCGGCGTCTCGTCCGCCTCGTAACCGACCGGAAGGGTCCTGACGTCCTCGAGGTCGTGCAGCGAAGCGTCCCGCCTGGAATGCTCGAGGCGAACGACGCTCTCGAAGCGCAGGTTTTCCGCGCGGCCGGAAAACTGCGCGACGCCGACGTGATTGCCGAAAGCGTCCTGGACAAAGCGCAGGCTTTTCGGCTCCGGACTGATCCGCAGGCGCGCCTCGATCACTCTCTGATCATGCGAGTCGCGTGGGCGCAGCATCATCCGGTGTTCGCCGAAGGCGACCGGGCGCCGGTAGCGATAGGTCGTGACGTGCCGAATGGTCAGCGAGGGCATTACGCCTCCTTGACGGCCATCATGCACAATTCGCGCCATTCGAACATCCCCGCGGCGTCGCAGGCCTGTCGCAGAGTTCGCATGGCTCCCACTTTCCCCCAGTCGCCATCCATCCGCATCGGACTAGGGATCGGCGCTGGCCAAGGCGGCTCGGCGCGCCGCGATCGCCTGCTCGGCCGCGGCGAGGCCGGTGAGATAGGCGCCATGCGCGGTCGAGAAGTCGCTTCGCGAACAGGCTTCGCCGGCGAAGAAAAGCCGGCCGTCGACTGGCGCCGCCAGCGCCGTCCTGCAATCGGCTTTGCCGGGCAGGGCATAGGAATAGGAGCCGCGCGCCAGGGGATCGCTGCCCCACCGGTGCACCCGCAGCGGCGCCACCCGGCGGGAGAAATCGCCGCCGAAGATGCCGACGAGTTCGGCCCGCGCGAAGTCGAAGAACGCCGCTTCGCCGCCCTTTTCGAGGTCGGCTGCCAGAGCGCCGCCGAAATAGGCTTCGATCATAGGGCGACCGAAGGGGCGGAATTGATAGGCCGCCGTCGCCGTGCGGCGGGCATGGCCGAACGCGCGGGTGTCGCTGTCGAAGGTGTCGGCCTCGCTCAGCGACAGGAACAGTTTGTCGGCGAGCCCCAACGGCAGGCCGGCGGCGGCTTCCGTCTTCTCGGGCAACGCAGGCAGGAACAGGTCCGCCTGCTCGGCGAGGAGAGCGCTCGGCAGCGTGACGATCGCCGCGTCGGCGACAATCGCCCCTTGGCTTGTCTCCACGCGCAACCGATGGCCGCGCCGGTCGATGCGCTCCGCCTTGCAATCGAGCGCGACTTTGAGACCGGCCCCGTGGTCGGCGATCACGCGTCCGTAGCCCTCGACGACGCGCCAGTTCACGCTGTCGTCGGCGTAGCGGGCGAGATCGCGGACCGACACGAATTCGAGTTCCGCGCCGCTGTAATAGGTGCTGACGGCGTCGATGAGTTCGTACCAGGGATCGCTTGGATCGAGCAATGCGGCGAGCGGGCGGTCCGGCTCATCCTCGGGATAGGCGTCGACGCGCTCATGAAAGCGCCACATCGCATCGCGGAATGCGTCGGCCTCGCCGGCGGGAAGGCCGATCTGGGCCAAAGGACGTGTCCATGGCGGCGGCCGCCTGTCGATCGTGCGGCCTTGCGCCTCGGCGATCGCGACCCACGGATTGCGCTCGGCCGAGTGGAGCCAACCGCAGCCGAGATCGACAGGAAATCCCGCCGCCTCGAAGGTCCACGCGCGCCCGCCGAGCCGCGACCGCGCTTCGATCAGCAGCGTCTCGACGCCGGCCTCGCTGAGGCGCCGCGCCGCGGCGATCCCCGCCGCCCCGCCGCCGACAATCAGGACCTCAACTTCGCCGCTCGCCATTCCCAAGATCTCCGTCGCGACTACGATGCGTAGTTCGCATTTTCGCGTGGGATTTGACAATGATGAGGCGGATCACGTTCGGCCGCGAGGCGTTCGGCGAAGCGCGGATCACTCTGATGTGAAGCTGGCCGCTTGGGGATCGCCTGCGATCGCGCAAGAAGCGCAAATATTGGGCGCCGACCATGCTGACAATGCTGTTCAACGCGCCACTCCATCGGCCGGCAGATTCAAATGCGCGAGCGCGCCGGCCTCTGCTTCCGCCCGAGGCTCGGGCGCGTCGGGTTCCTCGATTTGGGGGACGTAGCTCCGCCGCGGTCACCGCGACCGCTGCAGACACCCCTTCTTGAGCGGCGGTCGGCGCGCCCTATCGCCTGCCTGGCGCACCGTTGCGCTTTTCGGCGACCGCCACGGCGAGGGTCATCGCCAGACAGAACGTCGCCGCGACCGAGCGGAACGAGCCGAAATCGCTTTCGACGATTTCAAAGCGCGCGTCCGCCATTCCCGCCAGCGGGCTGAGGGCGCTGTCGGTGATGACGACGATGGGGGTCTTCCGTTTCCGCGCGGCCTCGACCTGGGCGATGGTGAAGGGCGAGTAAGGGGAAAAGCTGGTCGCGATCAGCGCGTCGTCTTCCCCGGCGCCCGCCAGTTGTTCCGGCCCGAGGCCGCCGACATTGTCGATCAGCACCGCGGCGACGCCGAGTTGGGCGAGCGCGTAGGCGAGATAGTGCGAAACGCAGAACGAGCGGCGCTGGCTGGCGAGATAGATCGTGCGCGCGTGGGCGAGCAGGTCGATCGCCGCGTCCAGTTCCTCGCGATGCACGATCCGGCGCAATTTGGCGATCGAAGCGGCGGCCGAATTGGCGAAGCCGAATAGCAGGCGCAGGGGATCGCCGCTGTCCAGCGCCCCCTCGTGCAACGCCTTCAGGCGCTCGGAATAGTCCGGCCAGCGGTTGCGCAAATGGGCGCGAAAGACGCCCTGCAGTTCCGAGAAGCCGGCGAAGCCCAACGTCTGCGCGAAACGCACCAGCGTCGAGGCCTGCACCTGCGCGCGCTCGGCGATGCTGGACGCGGTGCCGAGCGCGACTTCGTCGGGATGTTCGAGCGCGAAGGCCGCGGTTTGGCGCAATCGCTTGGGCAATTCCGGTTTGATCTCGATGAGACGGCGTTTCAGCGCGTCGAAATCCTGCGGCGCGTCCATGATGTCCCGTGACCCTCCAAACGGCGAAAACTCGGCGCCCCCATTTTCTTACGCGAAGGTGGTCCCGACGAGATAGCCTAGAACAAATATTCCAGAGTTGATAGATAGGGGAATATTTGTGCTGCAAAGCGAAGTGGAGGATGGTATGCGCGGGATCGGCGTCGGACTGATCGGCACCGGCTATATGGGAAAGTGCCACGCCTTGGCCTGGACCGGCGTGCGCGCGGTCTTCGGCGACACGCCGGTCGTCCGGCGCGTCGCGCTGTGCGAGGTCGACGCGAAGCTCGCGCAAGCGCGCGCCGATGAATTCGGCTTCGAGAGCGCCACCGCCGATTGGCGCGCGCTCGTCAGCGATCCCGCGGTCGACGTCGTTTCGATCACCACGCCGAATGCGCTGCACGCGCCGATGGCGATCGCCGCGCTCGAAGCCGGCAAGCACGTCTGGTGCGAGAAGCCGATGGCGCCGAAACTGGCCGACGCCGCCGCGATGGCGGCGGCTGCGCTCCGGTCGGGCCGCGTCGCGATCCTCGGCTACAATTACATTCAGAGCCCCGCGATCCGTTACATCGCCAAACTCATCGGCGAGAATGCGATCGGCGCGGTCAATCACTTCCGCATCGAGATGGACGAAGATTACATGGCCGATCCCGAAGCGCCGTTTTCCTGGCGCAGCGAGACGTCGGCCGGCTACGGCGCGCTCGACGATTTCGCCGTGCATCCGCTCAGCCTGCTCACGACCCTCATCGGCAGCCCGACCCATGTGTTCGGCGAGATGGCCAAGCCTCACCCCGACCGGCCGCATGGGCAAGGGCGGCGCGCCGTCGAAACCTTCGACATCGCCACCGCGCTGCTCCGCATGCCCGGCGGCGCCAGCGGCGCGATCCATGTCAATCGTTGCGCCTGGGGCCGCAAGGGTCGACTGCAATTGCAGCTCTTCGGCTCGCGCGGAACGATCCTGTTCGATCAGGAGCGCTTCAACGAGGTGCAAGTCTATATCGCCGAGGGACGCGCCGAGGACCAGGGTTTTCGCCAGATCCTCATGGGTCCCGCCCATCCGCCCTATGACCGGTTCATCGTCGCGCCCGGCCACCAGCTCGGCTTCAACGATCTCAAGATCGTCGAATGCCGGCAATTGATCGCATGCATCGCCGGCGAGCCGGCGCTGACGATCGATTTCGAGCAGGGCCTGGCGATCGAGCGGGCGATTCACGCGATCGCGCGAGCGAGCCGCGAGGGGCGTTGGGTCGAGGTGGGGGCGGGGGATTGACGCAACCTACTTCGCCGGTTCGTCGTTGACGTCGACGATGGCGCATTCGCTCGAGTTCGACGCGCAGAAACCCAGGGCGTCCGTCTTTGCCTGATCGGCCGTGCGCCGGCCTGTCGCCCAACCGAAATGCGCGCCGCCGACCGCGAAGGCCTTGTTGGGGGGGCCGTCGACATAGCTCCGAAACGCGCGTCGGCCGCGAGCGTCGAGACGAAGCGGCGCCTTCGGAGCGGCGAGGGCGATCAGCTCATCGCGCAGCGCGAGGCCGTTCGCCTCGAGGAAGCGGTCGACGATGGGCGACCAGACGGGCAATCCCTTCGCGCTGAAGAGCGCGTGTCCGTCCTCGCCGAACGCCGGCGTTCGCACGACGGTCGCGTTTCCGCCAGCGTGCGAAAACGCCGCCGTCGCGAGATCAACCAGCCGAGGGCCGAAGAAGCGATCGTTTTCGGCGGACACCCAGAGCAGCGGCACGCGCGAGGTCTTGCCGTATTGCGCGAAGGCCGCGACGAGCCGGCTCTCGCCGCAAACCGTGTCGGCGCTCTGCGATCCCCTGCCGGGCGCGAAGCTGATCGCGGCGGCAAGGCCGGGCGGGGCCTCGGCGGTGAGGGCCACCGTCGCAAAGGCGCCGGCGGAGACGCCGACGCTGATCCACTTGCCCGCGCTGACATAGGGCTCGGAGGCCATGAATTTGGCGACGGCGGCGATGTCGCTCGCCCCCGCCCGCCCGGCTCTCGCATAATCGGGATTGGTGCAGGAGCCGTAAGTTTCGGCCCAACCGCCCTGGGAAGGGCCGTAGCCGCGGCGCAGGAAAGCGACCGCGACCCAGCCGCGGCGGGCGAAGGCGCGCGCCTGCGCCCACATGCCGTCGGGCGACATCGTCGGACGGTCGCTCGCCTCGCGCGGCGAGCCGTGGTTGATGACGGCGAGCGGATGCGGCGATCGGTCGTCCGGGCGCACCACGACGGCGTCGAGTTGCGCCGTCTGCGATCCGTTCGGTCCGGCGATGATCGCCGGAATCGTCAGCGTTTCCGCACGGATTCCCTCGGCTCGCCCCGGGGCGGCCGACATCGCCAGCGCCGCGAGCGCCGGGACGAACGCCGCCCGAATCCATTTACGGCCCGCCGCCCCGACCATCGCATTCGCCCCTCTACCCTCGCGGCGGCGTTGATAGGCGCCAGGGCTGAACCAATCAAGTGCTTGCCGAGGGTTGGCGCGCGCGGCGCGACGTGCAAGCATGGCGGGCGACGGACGAAGCGCAAGCACTCGGCGGCAAGAGGGTTGCGGCCGTGAAGGCAGAGGGGGCTCTCGGCAAAATGGTCAGTGAGAGGGCGGTCGACGACGTCCCCTATTTGACGTTGCGGGGGATCACCAAGCAATTTCCTGGCTGTCTGGCCAACGACAACGTCGATCTGACCGTCGGCCGCAACGAGATCCATGCGCTGCTCGGCGAGAACGGCGCCGGCAAGAGCACGCTGGTCAAGATCATCTACGGCGTCAACCGGCCCGACGCCGGCGAGATCGTCTGGCGCGGCGAAGCCGTGACCATGCAGAGCCCGGCTCACGCGCGCCGGCTCGGGATCGGCATGGTCTTCCAACATTTCTCGCTGTTCGAATCGCTGACCGTCGTGGAGAACGTCGCTCTCGGCATGAACGATCCGAAAGACCGCGCCAACCTTCGCGAGCGGATCGTCGAGATCTCGGAAAAATATGGCTTGCCGCTGAGCCCGGATCAGACGGTGCACGATCTCTCGGTCGGCGAGCGCCAGCGCATCGAGATCGTCCGTTGCCTGTTGCAGAACCCGCGTCTGCTGATCATGGACGAACCGACTTCGGTGCTGACGCCGCAGGAAGTCGAGAAGCTGTTCGAGACGCTCAGACGGCTGGCGTCGGAGGGCTGCTCGATCCTCTACATCAGCCACAAGCTCGAGGAGATTCGCGCGCTCTGCGACGCCGCCACGATCATGCGGCTCGGCCGCGTCGTCGCCCATTGCGTCCCGAGCGAAAAGAGCGCCAAGGAACTCGCCGAACTGATGATCAACGCGCAACTCGACCCGCCCTCGCGCAGCCGGCGTGTGCTCGCGCCGGGCGCGCGCCCGAGGCTCGCGGTCGACAAGCTCTCGTTGAAGTCTCCCCATCCCTTCGGGACCGATCTCAGAGAGGTCGCGTTCGCCGTCTCGCCCGGCGAGATCCTCGGCATCGCCGGCATCGCCGGCAACGGCCAGACGGAACTGATGGACGCGCTCTCCGGCGAGGTTCCGTCAAACGCGCCCGAGCGGATCACGCTCGACGGCGTCGCCGTCGGCCGGATGGGACCGCGACAGCGCCGCGGCCTCGGCGGCTGTTTTGTCCCGGAAGAGCGCAACGGGCATGGCGCGATCGGCGCGATGAGCTTGAGCGAGAACGCGTTCCTCACCGGCGGCGCCCGCCGCTCGCTGGCGCGGTTCGGCTTCGTCAATCAGGCGCGGACGGTCGAATTCGCCAAGGAGATCATCCGCCGTTTCGATGTCCGCACGACCGGCCCGAAGTCGCAGGCGCGGGCGCTGTCGGGCGGCAATCTGCAGAAGTTCCTGGTCGGACGCGAAGTGATGCAGGCGCCGGGGGCGCTGGTCGTCAACCAGCCGACCTGGGGCGTCGACGCCGGCGCCGCCGCGGCGATCTATCGCGCCCTGGCCGAACTCGCCGAAAAAGGCGCGGCGATCGTGATCATCTCGCAGGATCTGGACGAGATCTTCCTCGTCTGCGACCGCGTCGCGGTGATCGCCGGCGGGCGCTTGTCGCCGCCGATTCCGGTCAGGGAGGCGACGATCGAGCAAATCGGCCTCGTGATGGGCGGCGCGGCGGCGAAGTCGACGAGTGGCGCGGCCGCAAGGGAGCATGCGTAAGCCGATGAGGTTCGAACCGCGCGGCCAAGTGTCGATTTTCTGGACCTACGCGTCGCCCGTCCTGGCGATCGCGCTGACGATCGTCGGCACGGGAATCATCTTCTGGGCGCTCGGGCAGGCGCCGGGCCCGGCGGTCTACACATTCCTCGTCGCGCCGTTGGTGCAGGCCGGCGGTCTCTCGGCGCTCGCCGTCAAAGCGGCGCCGCTGATCATGATGGGCGCGGGGCTCGCGCTCTGCTATCGCGCTTCGGTATGGAACATCGGCGCGGAGGGCCAATTCACCCTCGGCGCGATCTTCGCCGGCGGCTTCGCGCTGACCTTTCCCGATCTGCCGGGCTGGCTGCTCTACCCCGGCGCAATGGCGATGGGGGTGATCGGCGGCGCCGCGCTGGCGGCGGTCGTGGCGTTCCTCAGGACCGAACTCAACGTCAACGAAATCCTCTCCAGCCTGATGCTGACCTATATCGCGCAGTACGTGCTGATCTATCTCGTCACCGGCCCGTGGAAGGACCCGAAGGGCTTCGGCTTCCCGCAGACCGCGATGTTCCCGGACGGCGCGACGACGCCGATCGTCATCGAGGGGACCGGCGTCCATCTCGGCTGCGTGGTCGCGCCGATCGCGGCCGTCGCGATGTGGGCGCTGCTGTCGAAATCGGTCCTCGGCTTCCAGCTTCGGGTCGTCGGCGAGGCGCCGCGCGCCGCGCGCTTCGCCGGCTTCAGCGAACGCCGCCTGATCTGGGTGGCGCTGCTGGCGAGCGGCGGCCTCGCCGGCCTTGCCGGGATGTTCGAGGTCACCGGGCCGATCGGTCAGCTCACCACCGACATCTCGCCGGGATACGGCTTCACCGCTGTCATCGTCGCCTTCCTCGGCCGGTTGCACCCGATCGGCGCGATCTTCGCGGGGTTGCTGCTGGCGCTCTCCTATCTCGGCGGCGACGCGGCGCAGATCGATCTCGGGCTGCCCAACGCGGTCACCGGCATCTTCCAGGGCATCCTGCTGTTCTTCCTGCTCGCTTGCGACATTCTGATCCTCTACCGCGTCCGGCTCGCCAGGCCGCGAGCGAAGCCCATCGGAGCCGCCGAATGATCTTCTTCCTGACCAGCTTCTTCGTCAGCGTGATGGCCTCCTCCACGCCGCTGCTGCTCGCCGCCACCGGCGAACTGGTGACGGAACGCTCCGGCGTGCTCAACCTCGGCGTCGAGGGCATGATGCTGGTCGGCGCCGTCACCGGCTTCGTCATCGGACACCTCACCGGCAGCGTCACGCTCGGCCTGATGGCGGCGATCCTCGGCGGCGCCGCGCTGTCGGCGATCTTCGCGTTCCTGACCTTGACGCTCCTCAGCAATCAGACCGCCGCTGGCCTTGCGCTGACGATCTTCGGCCGCGGCTTCAGTTCCTTGCTGGGCGCCGGCTTCGTCGGCATCAGCGGGCCGCAACTGCCCAAGCTCGACGTGCCCGGCCTGTCGCAGATCCCGTTCTTCGGCCCGGTGCTGTTCGGGCAGGACCCGCTGGTCTACGCGTCCTTCCTGATCCTGGCCGGCGTCGCGTGGTTCCTCTATCGCACCCATGCCGGCCTGGTGCTGCGCTCGGTCGGCGATTCGCACGACGCCGCTCACGCGATCGGCTATCCCGTCAACCGGATTCGCCTCGGCGCAACGTTGTTCGGCGGCGCCATGGCGGGGCTGGGGGGCGGCTACATGTCGCTCGCCTACAGTCCGATGTGGGCGGAGAACATGACGGCCGGACGTGGCTGGATCGCCCTCGCGCTCGTCGTCTTCGCCACCTGGCGGCCGGCATGGCTGCTCGGCGGCGCCTATCTCTTCGGCGCGATCATGTATCTCTCGCTCTACGTCCAGGGCCTCGGCGTGTCGTTTCCCTCGCCGTTCATTTCCGCGCTACCCTACCTCGTCACCGTCGTGGTGCTGGCGATCATCTCGCGCGATCGCCGCCGCATCCGCCTCAATCAGCCGGCCTGCCTCGGCCGGCCTTTCTACGCGGGCGCCTGAACGTTGGCCTGAGCCTTGCTTGTCGCGTAGGACTGAAGGCGGTAGGCAATGACGCGGCGCCGGTGTAGTCATTTTTACGTAAAACAGGAGAAACGCCATGGATCGTCGGACATTCAACAAGTTTTTGGGAACCGGGCTGGTCACTGCCGCGACGCCGTTGGCGTTGTCCGGCGTTCGCGCCGCCGAACCCCTGAAGGTGGGCTTTATATATGTCGGGCCGGTCGGCGACTTCGGCTGGAGCTACCAGCACGACGTCGCGCGCAAAGAACTCGAAGAGCATTTCAAAGGCGCGGTGAAGACCGTTTATGTCGAGAATGTCCCCGAGGGGCCCGATTCCGAGCACGTGATCTCCGACCTTGCCGCCAAAGGCAACAAGCTGATCTTCACGACGTCGTTCGGCTACATGAACTACACGATAAACGCCGCCAAGAAGTTCCCGGCCGTCAAGTTCGAACACGCCACCGGCTACAAGCGCGCGCCGAACGTCGCGACGTACAACATCCGCTTCTACGAAGGCCGCTTCGTCCAGGGCGTGATCGCGGGCAAGCTCAGCAAAACGGGCGTCGCCGGCTATGTCGGCTCGGTCGCCGTGCCTGAGGTCGTGATGGGCATGAACGCCTTCCTGCTCGGCATGCGCAGCGTCAACCCCGCCGCGAAGCTGAAGTTCATCGTGATCAATTCCTGGTACGACCCGGGCAAGGAAGGCGACGCCGCCAAGGCGCTGATTGACCAGGGCTGCGACATCATCACGCAACACACCGATTCGCCGACGCCGCTGCAGGTCGCGGAAAGCCGAGGCGTCAAGGCTTTCGGCGAAGCGACCGACATGGCGAAGTTCGCGCCGCACTCCGAGCTGTCGGCCAATGTCAACGTCTGGGGCCCGTATTACATCACGCGCGCTCAGGCGGTGATCGACGGGACGTGGAAGAGCCAAGATGTCTGGGGCGGCTTCTCGACGGGGATGCTGAAGATGTCGCCTTTCACCAACATGCCGGATGACGTGAAGGCGCTGGCGCAGCAGACGGTCGACGACATCTCCTCGGGCAAGCAGAAGATCTTCGTCGGCCCACTGATCGATCAGAGCGGCGCGACCAAACTCCCCGCCGGCCAGGTGATGGACGACGCCACGCTCGCCGGGCTGCAGTGGCTCGTCCAGGGCGTCGAAGGCAAGCTGACCTGAACGAGAGCTTATGCGCTTATCCTCATCCGGCGCTTCGCGCCACCTTCTCCCGCGAGCGGGAGAAGGGTAAGCCCCTCTCCCGCACGCGGGAGAGGGTTGGGGTGAGGGCTCGCTCTTTGAACAGCGCAGCGCCCTACGACGCCTTTTCGGCCCAGAAGTCGCGCTGCAGCGCCGCTGCCTCGTCGGCCAGCAGCGGCCCTACGACTTCGACGGCGCGCTGGCCTGCCTCGAACACGACGCGGCAGGGCAGGTCGAGCGTCGGGTTCTCGCTATGCGCGCCCGTCATCGCCTTCAGGCTCTTTTCGCTCTGGCCGTAGACGACGCGGCCGATCCCCGCCCAATAGATCGCGCCAGAACACATCGCGCAGGGTTCCGCCGACGTATAGAGCGTGCAGCCCGCGAGAACTGCCGGATCGAGGGTCTTCGACGCCCAGGTCGCGAGTAGCCGCTCGGCGTGCGCGGTCATGTCGCCGCCCTCCGAACTGAAGCCGTTGCCCTGCTCCCTGAGGATCGCGCCGTCGGGGCCGACCAGGATCGAACCGAAGGGATGATCGCCCTGCTCGCGGGAGCGCCGCGCCACGTCGAACGAGCCCCGCAGAAACGTCTCGTGATCGAGCGCGGGAAGCGCCGCTTTCTTGGTATCCATGGTCTTGCGCTCCGCCAGGCCCGGCGCTGGCGCCGTGACGCGCATCGTAGGCGAGCCTGAGCGGCGCAGCAATGCGAGCGCGCCCGAAACGCGGCGTTAAGGCTTTGTAAGGGATGCTGGATCATCGAGCGGCCGAGCCGGCGATCGCGAGCGCGGAAAATTTACCCTCGCGCGGCATTGTGGTCGCCCGCGCCTTCGCAATGGAAGACCAACGATGAGCGTCGTGTTGAAGAGCTCTCTGTTCGACGAGCCGGCCGCCGCGGACGCCAAAGCGGCGCCGAAGCGGTTCAAGTTCGCCGCGACCTTCGTCATCGATCTCGCGTTCTCGCTTCTCTTCGTCGTCGCAGTCGTCCCGGTCTGGGTCGGCGAAGCGGACCGCGGCCTCGTGCTCGCCCCGACCTTGCTCATTGGCGCGCTGATTTTGCTCTGCTACGTCGGCAAGGTTCTCGTCATCGCTCACCTCGACAAGGCCGGCGGGGATGCGCGCACCTACGTGAAATCCTCGGCGTTGGTCACCGACGGCCCCTACGCCTATTCGCGCAATCCGACCTATCTGCTGGCGCTGATCCAGTTTCTCCTCTGGGCGGTCCTGGCGTTCTATCTGCAGATCTTCGTCCCCTGGCGCCCGTTGATGCTCGCGGCGGCGGTTCTGATTCCCGCGCTGTTCTTCTTCGTCAACGACCGGATCGTCATGCCGACCGAGGAGGCGATGCTGCGGCGTCTCCATCCGGAGGCGTTCGACGCCTACGCGAAGCGGGTTCGCCGCTGGATCGGGCGCAGCGCCCCGACGGCTTGAGTCGGCGCGTCAGCCGCCGTATCGGCTGGCGATATCCTTGGCGATTCGCACGGCTTCGTCGAGATAATGCGACACGACCACGTGCGCGGCCGGAGTGCAGGCGCGGTAGGTCAGCTCGTAGTCGTGGAAGCCGCGGTTGAAGGCCCCGGCGAGCGTTTCCTTGCGCTCCGGCGTGTTCCCTTCCGTCTCCAGCAGACTGGCGAATTTGGCGCGAAACGTCGCGCCGTCGCCCTCGCCGCAGAGATCGCGCAGGTATGAGAGCGCGCCGGTGATTTCGGCGAGGCGCAGCAATTGCGGTTCGTAGGGCGGCGGCGGCTCAGGCGCGGGCTGCGCGGCCGGCGTCGCGGCGGGCCTGGGAGGCGGCGTCTGCGCGGCGAGCGGGCTCGCGGCGAGCGCCAAGGCGGCCAAGGCTGTGGGAAGCCGGGCGCCGCGCCGCCTCACGGCAGGCTCCTTTCGAGGCGCGCCGCCTTTTCGATGATGTCGGGCAACTCCGGCGTCGTCGGCCAGCGCGCGATCGTCTGCGGATCGATCCAGGCGAAGGCGTCGATTTCCGCGCCGACGCGCGCCTCGCCGCTGCGCCAACGCGCGGCGAACGCAGCGATCACATAGTGCTCGCGAACCCTCGAACCGTCGAAGTGAATCGGCTCGACGTGATCGACGAAAGCGACAATCTCGGCCGCGACGCCAAGCTCTTCGTCGAGCTCGCGCAACGCGGCTTCGCGCAACGTCTCGCCGAGCTCGACCCCGCCGCCCGGCAGCGAATAAAGGCCGACCAACGGCGCCCGCGCGCGCCTCGCGATGAGGACGCGGCCCTCGTGAAAGACCGCAACCGAGGCCGCGAGAATGGGGCGCGCGGGGAAGAGCCGGCCGTCCGCGCGCGGCTCAGACATGTTGGCCGCCGTTGATCAGCAGTTCCGCGCCGTGGACGTAACTCGACGATTCCGTGCAGAGGAAATAAATCGCCTTGGCGACCTCCTCAGGGGAGCCGAGACGGCGCATCGGGATCTGCGCGACGATCTTTTCCGTGCCCGGCGAGAGGATGGCGGTGTCGATCTCGCCGGGCGAAATCGCATTGACGCGGACGCCGCGCGGGCCGAAATCGGCGGCCATTTCGCGCGTCAATGCAGCGAGCGCGGCCTTCGAAGTCGCGTAGGCGACCCCAGCGAAAGGATGCACTCGCGATCCCGCGATCGAGGTGACGTTGACGATTGCCCCTTTGGCGCGCTCGAGTTCGCCGCTGAGGCCGCGCGCCAGTAGGGCCGGCGCGAAGAAATTGACCTGGAACACCTTGCCCCAGTCCTCGAACTCGGTCTCGAACACGCCGAGCCGCGAGCCGCCGGCGCCCTTGGGGGAAATCGCGGCGTTGTTGACGAGGGCGTCGAGCCGACCGCCCTCCAGCCGCTCGCGCACTTCAAGGATTGCGCGAGCCGTGTCGCTGGCGTCGGCAAGATCGACCTGCAGATGATCCTCCGGTCCGGCGAGCCACGGACAAGCCTCGGGGAACGGATATCGCGAGCACGTGATGACCCGCCATCCCGCCGAGGAGAAGCGCTTGACCGTCGCATGGCCGATGCCGCGCGAGGCGCCGGTGAGCAGCATCGCGCGGCGCGTCGGGTTGGAGGGGGACTGAGGCGTCATTTTTCGATTCGGGAGCGGGGCGCTGGGTTCAGGGTTAGCATAGTTGCGGCGCCCCGGCACGCTACGGAAACAGCCGCTCGCGGCGCCAGGGTTCGCCCTCGCTCGCTCGCGCGAACCGGATGCGATCGTGCAGACGGAACTGGCCGTCCTGCCAGAATTCGATCTCGGTCGGCGTCAGCCGATACCCGCTCCAATAGGGTGGCCGCGGAATTTCGCCCTCGCCGAATTTGTCCGTATAGGCCGCGACGGCGTCTTCGAGGTGGGCGCGCGATTCGAGCCGCCGCGACTGCTGGCTCGCCCAGGCGCCGATGCGGCTGAGGCGCGGCCGGGAGGCGAAATAGGCGTCCGCCTCGCTTTCCGTGACCCCCGAGACGGCGCCGCGCAGGCGCACCTGGCGGCGCAGCGACTTCCAGTGGAACAACGCCGCCGCCTTGGGAACCGCCGTCAATTCCAGCCCTTTCGCGCTCTCGACATTGGTGAAGAAGACGAGGCCGCGCTCGTCGGCTTGTTTGCACAGAACCATGCGCGCGTCCGGCATCCCCGAGGCGTCGACGCTGGCGAGCGCCATCGCCTCGGGATCGTTGATCTCGCGCGCGCTCGCCTCCGTCAGCCAGAGCGTCAAAAGCGCAAACGGATCGCGTGTCTCGCAGAAGTCACTCGAATTTAACGCATTCAAGGTCACCATGCTCCTAGCTCATACCGGTCGCGTGATATGTGATGTTAATCCTTCCCATTTTCAAACGCGAAAGGTTTCGCCGGGGTTTCGGCTCGGTCCCGGCCGGGCCTCTCCTCGCAGTCGCGTTTGGCGTCTTCGCGCTGTCGGGATGTTCGATTTCGATGCCCCTGCCGTCCCTGGTCGACAACGAACCCACGGGCTCGATCAAGCCGGCGAAGTCCACGCTGTCGAGCGCCTATGATTCGCGCGACTGGGGCATCGCCGAACCCGTTCTGGCGGCGAGCTTGCGCTGGCCGGGGCCGGCCACGCCCGCCCTCTGGTCCAACGCGGCAACCGGCGACCATGGCGAATTCCTCGCCGTGGCCGGGACCTTCGCGCGCGACGGCCAATCCTGCCGCGCCTTTGTCGCCCGGCTGGTCGACGGCCATGCCGCCAAGACGCTCCAGGCCGTCGGGTGTCCGAGGGAAAGCGGAGAGGTCGCGGTCTACGACGTTTCGCCGTGGACGGGGCTCTGACGCGCCCACTTGCGGGGAATGCCGCCGCGGCCCAAATATGCGATGAGACACTGGCGTCCGTGCCTGCGGGCGGGCGCGCAATCCTGGGCTCATCATGCGCGACCCCTATGAAGTTCTCGGGCTGGCCAAGACGGCCAGCGCCGCCGAAATCAAGTCGGCCTACCGGAAGCTGGCGAAGAAATTCCATCCGGACCAGAGCAAGGAGCCGCGGGCGAAGGATCGCTTCGCCGAAATCGGGTCCGCCTATGAAATCCTCGGCGACGAGAAGAAGCGAGGCGCCTACGACCGCGGCGAAATCGACGCGGACGGCAAACCGCGCGCGCCGCAGTTCGAAGGTTTCGGTTACGGCCGCCGCGCCGGCGCGCATCCTGGGGAGGGGGCGGATTTCCGCGGTTTCGGCTTCGACTTCGGCGGCGGCGAGTTTTCGTCCGGCCGAGGCGGCGGATCGATCGATCCCGACATCATCGCCGAATTGTTCGGCGCGCGCGCCGGCGGGCGGTCGCGCACGACTCGCGGGGAGGACGTCACGGCGTCGGTGACGGTTCCCTTGGGGATGGCCGACGGCGGCGGGTCAGTGCGCGTCGCCTTGCCGAACGGCAAGACGCTCGACGTCGCCGTGCCCGCAGGAGTCGAGGACGGCAAGCAGATTCGGCTGCGCGGTCAAGGACGTCCGGGAACGAAGAACGGACCGGCGGGCGACGCGATCGTTACGATCCGTTATGCGCCGCATCCATTGTTCAAGGTGGAGGCGCGCGACCTGCGCCTCGATCTGCCGATCACGCTCTATGAGGCCGTGCTGGGCGGCAAGGTGCGAGTGCCGACGCTCGGCGGCGAGGTCGAGATGGCCATTCCGCCGGGGACAAGCAGCGGCCGCGTCCTGCGCTTGCGCGGCAAAGGTCTTCCGGCGACAGGCGAATTGCCGCAGGGCGATCTCCTGGCGACGGTGCGCATCGCGATGCCGCCCGTCGAGGATCCCGACCTGGTCAAGCTGATGCGGCGCTGGCGCGATGAAAAGCCCTACGATCCCAGGGCCGGGATGGTGGGGTAAGGCTCCCCAAATCCACATAAAAAAACGCTCCCGGCCGGCTGGCGCCGTGCCGGAAGCGTCGATCATCGAAGCCCAAGCGGCGCCGTAGCGCCGCGTCGGTTCACTTGGGAGCGGCTTCGGCGGGCGCCGCCGGCTTCTTCGCCATGTGGTGCATGTGATGATGGTGATGGACGTGGTGGTGGTGATGCATGCGATGATGATGGTGGTGCATCATCGGAGCGGCAGCGGCGGGAGCGCCCGCGGCGGGAGCCGCCGGAGCGGTGTCCTGGGCGTAGGCGGGCAGAGCGGCGAGGCCGACGGCGAGGGCCGCGACGGCAACTAAATTCTTGATCATTGTAAGGACCTTGATTTCGAGCCCCACCAGCGAGGCTTCGACCCATCTCTGCCCAAACATCCATGAACCGAAGATGAACCGTCGCGGCAAATGTCGCGTAGGCGGCGCATTGCAGCTTAAAGACGCCGAATTCGCCTTTGCTATTAGACCTGTGCTTCCAGAAATACCGGATCGACGCGCCTTTGCCAGGGGTCGTTGAAGCGCGCGATCCAGCGTTGGGCGGGGACATGTCCGTCTGCGACAATCTCGTCGAGCGGGGCGAGATAAACTGATTCGTCCTGATTCGCGGCGTCGATTCGTCCGCGCCGCTTCAACCCGGCGCGCGCGATGTCCAGCGCCTCGCGAGCCACGTCGCGCAGATCGCGGCCGGCGACGCGGGCCGCCAGGCCGAGGCGCGGCGCCTCGTCGCGCAAGGTTTGGCGCTCGGTCGCGCTCCAGCCGCTGACGAGATCGCCGGCGGCGGTCAAAGCGTCGGAATCGTAATAGAGGCCGACCATCAGCGCGGCCAACGCCGAGATGCGATCGGCGGGGCCGACGTCCGCGCCGCGCATCTCGAGGTAGCGCTTGAGGCGCACCTCGGGAAATATCGTCGAGAGATGGTTGGCCCAATCGGACATCGTCGCGCGCTCGCCCGGCAATGCGGCGAGCCGGCCGGCGAGCAGGTCGCGAAAGCTCGCGCCCGCGACGTCGTGATAGACCGCGCCGCGCTTGACGAAATAAAGGGGCACGTCGAGCGCGTAATCGACGTAGCGTTCGAAGCCCATGCCCGGTTCGAAGGCGAACGGCAGCATGCCGGCTCGCGCGGCGTCGGTGTCCCGCCAGATTTCCGAACGCACCGAGAGGAAGCCGTTCAGCTTGCCCTCGGTGAACGGCGAATTAGCGAACAAAGCGGTGATCATAGGCTGCAGCGACAGTCCGACGCGAAGCTTGGCGACCATGTCCGCCTCGCCGGAAAAATCGAGGTTGGCCTGCACGGTGGCGGTGCGGAACATCATGTCGAGCCCGCGCGTCCCCACCTTGGGCATGTAGCGCGCCATGATGCGATAGCGGCTCTTGGGCATGACGGGGGTCTCGGCCAGCGACCATTTGGGGCTGGCGCCGAGCGCGAGGAAACCGACCCCGAGCGAATCGGCGACGGCATGGGCGTGGCGCAAATGCTCGTCGAGTTCGCTCGCAACGTCGTGGACTGTCGCGAGCGGCGCGCCGGACAACTCGAATTGCCCGCCCGGTTCGAGCGAAATCGCGCCCCCGCCATCGTCGTCGAAGAGGCCGATGAGCTTGCCGTCGTCCTCGATTCCCTCCCAGCCCAGGCGATCGCGCATGCCCTCGAGCAGCGCGCGGATGCCGCGCGGCCCCTCATAGGGAACCGGCGTCAGGTCGGACTTGTAGAAGGGGAATTTCTCGTGTTCCGCGCCGATGCGAAAAGCCTCGGGCGGCTTGGCCCCCGCCTCCAGCCATGCGACCAAATTGTCGCGGGATTCAATGGATTGAGCGTCGACGACGTCGCGGGCCATGCAAGGTTCCGAAGAGACAGGCCGAGCGAACGGCGCGAAGCCCGCTAGATAGGGGCCGGTGGACGACAAATCAATGAAGAGGTGGCGACATCCGGGCGGCCTTAGGGCCGTATTGTGGCGCGCCGTCGCGCGAAGCGAAGATTCGGCTCACGGCCTTGCCGCCTTCATCACCCGCGTGAGACGAGCCGTCACGCCGTACGCCGTCGCGGCGCCGGCAAGTCCGAACACCGCCGCCCCCAAAGCCGATCCCATCATCGCACCCTCGACGCCGCCGTATTTGACGCCGAGCGTCACGAAAGGGATCGTCCCGAGGGTCGCCCGGCCCCAGTTGAAGATCATCGCCAGCAAGGGAAAGCCGAGATTGTTGAAGACGGTGTTGGCGACGAACAGGCAGGTGACGAACACCCACGCCGAGACGCCGAAGCGGCACGCGAACATGACGAATTCGGCGGCGGCGCCCCGCGCGTCGAACGCCACGATGATCCACGGCGCCGCGACCGCCAGAATCGCCCAGGCGAGCAGCGCATAGCCGACCGCGAGGATGAGCGAGTCGGTGATCGCCCGGCGGACCCGATCCATCATCCGCGCGCCGAAATTCTGGCCGATGATCGGGCCGATCGAGCCCGTGAGGGCGAAGATGACGCCGTAGGCGAGGGGAATGACGCGATCGACGATCGCGCCGCCGGCGACGGCCGCCTCGCCGACGTCGGACCAGACCCGGGTTACATAGACCGCGGCGACCGGCGTCGCCAGATTGGCCATGATCGAGGGCAGGCCGATCGCCATGATCGGCCCGACATCGTGCTTCGCATCGCGCAGCCGCGGCGTGCCGACGAGATTGTGCACGGCGATCGCCCCGTATGCGCCGACGGCGAGAATCACGAAGCGCGAGATCAGGGTCGCCCAGGCGGCGCCGTAGACCCCGAGCCCAAGGCCGAAAATCAGCGTCGGATCGGTCACGGCGGTGATCAGCCCTCCCGACAGGGTCACATACATCGCGCGGCGCGCATCGCCGGTGGCGCGCAAGATGCCGGAGCAGGCCATGCCGAGCGCCAATGGGACATTCGCCGGGATGGTGATGGCGAGAAACCCGCTCGCGACCGAAGCCGCCTCGCCGTGCGCGTGCAACAGCCCCGCCAACACCGAGTCGCGAAAGGCGAACAGCAACACCGCCAGCGCCGTCGACGCGATGGCGCTGATCGACAGACCGGAGGCCGCGAGCCGGCGCGCTCGCGCGCGATCCCCGGCGCCGAGCGCGCGCGAAACGGTGGCCGAAATCGCGATCGTCAGGCCGATATTCACGGACATGGCGAGGTACTGTACCTGGCTGGCGTAGCCGACCGCCGCCTTCAGCGTCTGAACGCCGAGCCGCGAAACCCAGAAGAGCGAGAGGAAGTCGACCGCGAAGATCGCGACAATGCCGATCGAGCCGGTCGCGGTCATCACCGCGACATGACGCATCGTCGATCCCCGCGTGAAGACGGGCGCGTGGGCGCGTGCGGCGGGAGCGGCGGTCAAAGGAGCGGTCCTGTTCCGAAGGGGATGCCGCTATTACGACCTGCGGGGCCGCGGCGCCAGTTCAAATTCGCGCGACAGCTTCGTCGCGACTTGACTTCGTTGGGGCATCTTCCCAAGAGACGGCAGGGGAGTTCGACAGGTAAAGATGACCGCAAGGCCGGAGCTTCACATTTTCTTGTGCGCACCTCGCGGCTTCTGCGCGGGCGTCGTCCGCGCCGTCGAGGTCGTCGAGCGCGCGCTGCAAATCTATGGCGCGCCCGTCTACGTCAGGCACGAGATCGTGCACAACAAATATGTCGTCAATTCCTTGAGGTCCAAGGGCGTCATCTTCATCGATGAACTCAGCGAGGCGCCAGCGGGCGGCGCGCCGGTGATCTTTTCGGCCCATGGCGTCGCCAAGTCCGTCGCCGAGGAGGCGCGCGCGCGCAATCTCTTCACTATCGACGCCACCTGTCCCTTGGTGACCAAGGTCCACCGCGAAGCGCAGGGCCATTTCAAGCACGGGCGCCATATCGTTCTCATCGGCCATGCCGGCCATCCCGAAGTGATCGGAACCACGGGGCAATTGCCGCCGGGCGCGGTCACTCTGGTCGGCTCCGTCGCCGAGGTCGAAAAGCTGGCCTTCGATCCCGACGTCCCTCTGGCCTACGTCACGCAGACGACGCTCTCGGTGGGCGACACCCGCGAGATCGTCGCCGCGCTGAAGCGGCGCTTTCCGCGGATCCACGCGCCGCCGCTCGAGGACATCTGCTACGCCACGACGAACCGCCAGGAGGCGGTCCGAAAGGTGGCGGGGATGGTGGAGGCGGTGCTCGTCGTCGGCGCCGCCAATTCCTCCAATTCGCAGCGCTTGCGCGAGGTCGCGGAACGCGAGGGCTGCAAGTTCGCGCATCTCGTGGCGGATGTGGCGGACATCGATTGGCGCGTGTTCGCCGGCGTCCGCTCGCTCGCGATCACCGCGGGCGCGTCTGCGCCGGAAATTCTCGTGGAGCGCATCATCGACGCTTTCGCCGAACGGTTCGCGCTCGACGTCGAGGTCGTGACGACCGCCGACGAGACGATGTTCTTCCCGTTGCCGCGGAGCTTGCGGGAACCGGCGGTGGCGTGACGGGGCTTTGGCGAAATTCGCGGCTTCTTGCTGCTGACCTTCCCCCGTCATGGCGAGCGGAGCGTGGCCATCCAGACTTAGGGATTGCGGCGGCGGCTTAGTCTGGATCGCCACGCTTCGCTCGCGAAGACGGCGGGGTCCGAGTCTCCCTAAATACAGAGCGCTCTAGGCGGCGGCCCGCGCGAGCGCAGCCGACAGCCCGCTTGCGTCCACGCCGCCGCCCCGTTACGAACCGAGGGCCGCACGGCGCACTTTTTCACCGCTTAGCGGGGCTGAAGGACGCCGTTCCGCCCGATCGAATCATCCCGGACGCATCATGGCGGTCTACACCGAAGTCACGGACGAAGCGCTCGCCGAGTTCCTCGCGGGATATGATCTCGGCCGCGTCACGTCGTTCAAGGGCATCGCCGAGGGGGTCGAGAATTCGAACTTCCTGCTGCGCACGGAAGCCGGCCAGTTCATCCTGACGCTCTATGAGAAGCGGGTGCACGAGGAAGATCTGCCCTTCTTCATCGGCCTGATGGAGCATCTGGCCAAGCGTGGCGTCACCTGTCCGCAGCCGGTGCGGGCGCGCAACGGCGAAGCGCTCGGACGTCTCGCCGGGCGCGCCGCCGCGATCGCCACGTTTCTCGACGGCCTGTGGATTCGCCGTCCGCAGCCCCGTCACTGCGGGCAAGTCGGCGAAGCGCTCGCGCGGATGCACGAGGCGGGCGCCGATTTTGCGCTGCGCCGGCCCAACGCGCTTTCCATCGGCGGCTGGCCCGCTCTGTTCGCCAGCGCCGAAGCGCGCGCCGACGAGGTCTCGCCTGGTCTTGCCAAGGAGACGGCGGCGGAACTCGCGGCCTTGCAGGCGATCTGGCCGACGGACCTGCCGGGCGGCGTGATCCACGCCGACCTCTTCCCCGACAACGTCTTTTTCCTCAACGATCGGCTGTCCGGGCTGATCGATTTCTATTTCGCCTGCAACGACGCGTTCGCCTACGACCTCGGCGTCTGCCTCAACGCCTGGTGTTTCGAGGCCAACGGCGAGTTCAACGTGTCGAAGGGGATGGCGATGATCCGGGGCTACGAACGCCTGCGCCCGCTGCAGCCCGAAGAGATCGCGGCGCTGCCGGTTCTCGCGCGCGGCTCGGCGCTGCGTTTCATGCTGACGCGACTGGTCGACTGGCTCGACGTGCCGCAAGGCGCTCAGGTCGTGCCGAAGAATCCGCTCGAATATCTCGATAAGCTGCGCTTCCACCAGCACGTCGTCAGCGCGCGCGATTACGGCTGGTCGAAGTGAGCGCGCCCGTTGCGATCTGGACCGACGGCGCGTGTTCGGGCAATCCCGGTCCCGGCGGCTGGGGCGCGATCCTGCGGTACGGCGACAAAGAGAAGGAACTCAGCGGCGGCGAGGCGCTGACCACCAACAACCGCATGGAATTGATGGCCGCCATCACCGCGCTCGAGGCGCTGAGCCGCCCGTGTCAGGTCGAGCTGCACACCAATTCGCAATATTTGCGCGGCGGCGTCACCGCCTGGATGCGCAATTGGAAACGCAACGGCTGGCGCACCGCCGACAAGAAGCCGGTCAAGAACGACGAGCTCTGGCGCCGGCTCGACGAAGCGGCGGAGCCCCACAAAATTGATTGGCGGTGGGTCAGGGGCCACGCCGGGGACGATATGAACGAACGCGCCGACGCGCTGGCGCGGAAGGGCATGGCGCCGTTCCTGCGCGGCAAGGGCAGGGCGGCGGGCGAATAGCCGCGGCGGCGGCGCGCGGGGGTCTCCGTCTCTCGCAAAATTGATCGGCGTCGGCGGAAAGTCGGCGGTTGAGTCACGGGCGGCATCGCCGCCGCGGCGCTCCATATTCTCTGTTGCGTGCGGAAATGTTAAACTGGGCTTCCCGCCGCGGGACGTTGCGCAGGCGCGAAGCGAAAGGGGTGGGCCATGTCGTTGATTCTCCTGGTTGCGCTAGCGAGTTCGGTTCCGACGATCGATATCGCCGGCACTTGTCGCGAGGCGCAGTCGGCGGCGCTTCCCGAGGACAGGAAGGCCGCGTATGAAAGCTGTTTGCGCGATGAGCAGGACGCCCGGGACAAGCTGAAGCAGAGCTGGTCGAGATATTCCGCGGCGGCGCACTTCGACTGCGCGGAGACTGGCGGGTTCTCGCTGAGCTACGTCGAACTGCTGACCTGCCTGGAAATGCAGCCGGGCGGCAGCTTGAGCATCCAAGGCTTGGGAGCGAGCGGGCAAGGTCTCGGAGTGGGCTTGCCAGGGTCGGGGGCGACGACCCCCAATGGCTCTGGCGCCCCTGCTCCGCACGCGACGCCGGGAGCGCCTGGCAAATCGCCGTGAGGGCCGGGCGCGGGACATCTGCCGCGCCCGCCTCAACGCTGCCTTAGCGAACTCCCCGGCAAAGCGGGGCGTTACGCCGCGGGCGCGACGGTTTCAATTTCCCTCTTGCCCTTTGCCATGCCGTCTTTCGTGTAAGTGATCGCGACTTTCTCGCCGACCTTGAAGCTCGAAAGGTTCATGGTTTTAGGCGCTCCATATGTCGAGCCGTTGGCCAGCGTCACGGTATCGTTCGCGGCGCTGAGGCTCTTGATCGTGCCGACGGTGTGGTGCGCCATCGCCATGCCGGCTGTGTGGTGCGCCATCGTCATGCCGCCTGTGTGGTGCTCCATCGCGGCAAAGGCGAATGGGGCGCCGCCGACGAGAGCGGCAGCGGTTGCGGCAACGAAAAGCATACGCATGGAAATCACTCCTTTTCCGTTTGAATCGGAATCGTCGTGGCCCCCAGTCACGTTGCGAGCGAGGCCCACGACGTCCGGCGCGACCTCGCTAGCACACAGAGACTGTCGGCCCGTTTTCGAGCGCATTAAAGATTGTTCACGGCGCCGCGCTCGGCGGGACAAGAGGGGCCATGCGACCGAGCGCCGCCCTGTCCGCGATCAAGACCCAGGCCATGCTGCTCGCAACGGCTGGCAGGCGCGCGGCGGAAAACCGGGCTTTATGCGCTTGAAATCGTGACAAGGCGCCGGAAAGCGGCGGCGGGCTTCGCCCCCGCCTACTCCTCCCCAGCGACCTCCTGGGGCGGCTCGATCACGATCCGGCCGCCGGTGAAATCGATCTCCACCGCGACCGTCTTGCTGAACGGCAGCAGCAGGGTCTCGCCGCCGTTCTCGGGCGCGACTTCGAGAATGTCGCCCGCGCCGAAATTGCTCAACGCGACGACGCGGCCGAGCGCCGCGCCCTCGCGCGTCACCGCCGCGAGGCCGACGAGGTCGTCGTAGTAGAACTCGTCGGCGTCGGGGGGCGGCAACTGGTCGCGGCGCGCGAAGATTTCGACGCCGGTCAGGGCTTGCGCCGCATCGCGCGTGGCGATGCCCTTCACGCGCGCGACGAGCATGTCGTCCTTGAGCGGGCGCAACGTCTCGAAGACGAAAACGCGCGCGCCCGCCCGGTCGGTCAGCGCGCCATAGGCGCCGATGGCCTTGGGGTCGTCGGTGTAGGACTTGACCCGCACCTCGCCGCGCACACCCTGCGCGGCGCCGAAGACGCCGAGAAGGACGAGGCGGTGCGGCGTCGGCACGATCGCGCGATCAGCCGGCCGCCGCGGCGGCCTTTTCGGCGGCGGCGGCCGCCGCAGCGGCGCGCTCCTGCGCCTTCTTCTTCGGCTGCGCCTTCTCCGGGTTGTTGCGCGCTTCGCGCTTGGCGAGGCCGAGGCCGTCGAGCAGGCGCAGCACGCGGTCGGTCGGCTGGGCCCCCTTGGCGAGCCAGGCCTTGGCCTTCTCGGCGTCGAGCACGAGGCGCGCGGCGTCGTCCTTCGGCTTCACGGGATCGAACGTGCCGATCTTCTCGACGAAGCGACCGTCGCGCGGCATGCGCGCGTCGGCGACGACGATGCGATAGAACGGACGCTTCTTGGCGCCGCCGCGCGAGAGACGGATTTTCAGTGACATTGGAGTTTTCCTTTCAGGGCGATGGTTTGAATTCTTGGAGTAGAGACCTTCCCTTCCCCCGCAACGAGGGAAGCGGTTCGCAATTCCTTCATTTCTTCTTCCCCCCGAAGGGATTGAACCCGCCGCCGAGACCGGGCAGCTTGGCGCCGCCGCCGGGCAGGCCGGGAAATTGCGGGGGCAGATTGAACGCGCCCGGCGGCGGCGCGTCGGGAATGCCGGCGGCCGGCGGGGCGCCGGGGCCGCCGATCTGCTTTTGAAAGGCTTCCATCTGCTCCGGGCTCGGCATCGGCATGCCGCCGCTCAGGCCCATCATCTGGCCGAGCTTGCCCATCATGCCGCGCTTGCCTCCCGCGCCGCCCATCGCCTTCATCATATCGGCCATCTGGCGATGCTGCTTGAGCAGGCGGTTGACCATTTCGACGTTGACGCCCGCCCCGGCGGCGATGCGCTTCTTGCGCGAGGCCTTGAGCAGATCGGGATTGCGCCGCTCCTTGGGCGTCATCGAGGAGATGATCGCCCGCTGTCGCTTGATCGCCTTCTCGTCGAAATGGGACGAGGCGATCTGGTCCTTGACCTTGGCCATGCCCGGCAACATGCCCATGATGCCGCCCATGCCGCCCAGCTTCTCGATCTGCGCCAACTGGTCCGAGAGGTCGCTGAGGTCGAAGACGCCCTTGCGCATCTTCTCGGCCATCTTGGCCGCCTGCGCCGCGTCGATCGACTGCGCCGCCTTCTCGACGAGGCTGACGATGTCGCCCATGCCGAGAATGCGATCGGCGAGGCGCTGGGGATGGAAATCCTCGAGGGCGTCCATCTTTTCGCCGACGCCGAGCAGCTTGATCGGCTTGCCGGTGACGGCTCGCATCGAGAGCGCCGCGCCGCCGCGCCCGTCGCCGTCGACGCGCGTCAGCACGATGCCGGTGACGCCGACGCGCTCGTTGAAATTCTTGGCGAGATTGACCGCGTCCTGGCCGGTCAGCGCATCCGCGACCAGCAGGATCTCATGCGGCTTGGCGGCGTCGCGGATCTCGGCCATCTCGGCCATCAGCGGCTCGTCGATGTGAGTGCGGCCGGCGGTGTCGAGCAGCACCACGTCGTAGCCCTGCAGCCGCGCGACGCTCTCGGCGCGCCGCGCGATCGCCACCGGGTCCTGGCCCGGCACGATCGGCAAAGTGTCGACGCCGACCTGACGGCCGAGCACCGCGAGTTGCTCCTGCGCGGCGGGGCGCTTCACGTCGAGCGAGGCCATGAGAACCTTGGCCCTGTTGCGCTCGCTCAGGCGTTTGGCGATCTTGGCGGCGGTCGTGGTCTTGCCCGCGCCCTGCAGGCCGACCAGCATGATCGCCACCGGCGCGGGCGCGTTGAGATCGATCGCCTGGGACTCGCCGCCCAACGTCTCGATCAAAGAATCGTGGACGATCTTCACGACCATCTGGCCGGGCTTGACCGACTTGACCACCGCCGCGCCGACCGCCTTGGCGCGCGCGCGGTCGATGAAGGAGCGCACGACTTCGAGCGCCACGTCCGCTTCCAGCAGCGCCCGGCGCACCTCGCGCATCGCGGCGTTGACGTCTTCCTCCGAGAGGGCGCCGCGGCCGGTCAGTTTATCCAATATGCCGGAGAGCTTTTCCGAAAGGCTCTCGAACATCGCTTCGCTCCTGTATGTTCGCCGTGTCCCGCGCAACGCCGATCGCGCCCGGGGGCGCGACGCGCTGCCGGACGGTGACCGCTGGCCCCTGACGGACAGACGGCGGATCGACGAGGCCGAGACCTGACGAAGATAGGCGCGCGTCTTAGGCGCGGGAGTGGGGGAAGTCAAATTTCGTCAGCGCAGGCGCGCGCGCAGGTATTCGACGAAGTTCGCGGCGGCCTCGGCGTCGGCGAAGACGCGGGTCGGCACGATTGCCGGCGGGCCGGAGCGGGGCCAGAGATAGACGAGGCCGCCGGCGTCCTCGGCCTCGACGCAATCGGCGAAGTTCCAGCGCGCCAGGGACGCTGCGCCGGCGAGGCCGAGGCCAGCCTCGTCGACGCTCAGGACGAGCGCTCCAGCGCTCCGCATCGTCTCGATCTCGGCCAGGCTCGAGCGTCGCGCGGCCGCGAAGCGCCAGCGCGTCGTCAGGCGCTGGATCATGAACGCGGCGGCCGCCAGCAGCAGCCCGATCTCGCCGTGACGCCGGCCGAGAAGCCCGGTCAGGGCGAGAATCGAGATGAAGGCGATCGCCAGGACGAATGCGGCGAGCGGCGCGAGATGAGCGAGGGTCAACCGTCCCGTCAGAGCCCGCCGCAGCCCGGAACGCGCCGCGGCGATGCGCGCTTCGTTTTCGGCGAGTTCGAACGTGTAGGGCCCGAAGGCGGTCGCCGGCGAGGATTCGCTCACACTTCGCCGGGGGCGTGGGTGTGCAAGGCGAGGGCGTGGACGCCGGCGGCGAATTCGTCCTCCAGGAGGGCGTAGACCATGCGATGACGTTCGACTTGGCGCTTGCCGGCAAAGCCCTCGCTGACGATATGGACGCGAAAGTGGGTCTCGCCGCCCTCGCGGGCGCCGGCGTGGCCCTTGTGGTGGTCCGATTCGTCCACGATATTCAGTTCTGTCGGGCGCAGGCCCTGCGTCAATTTGGCCGCGATCCGTTCTTTCATGGTCATCGAAGTCGCTTCCTTCGTGTGTCGCCGAGCGGCTTGCCCCGCGGCGCGCGACTTGTCAAAAGCGGGTGGGCGCGTGACCTTTTGGTCACGGGTCGTTATCCGCACGGCGCCATATTGATGCGTTGTGCAACTCGATGCTTGCCGGCCGGCGGGTCGGCGCCTAAGGTTTCCAGATGGATCTCAATTCACGACTCTTCGATCGAATCCGGGTCAAGCCGCGGCGCAAAGCCGCCGAGCCGGCCCCAGCCGCGGCAGCGCCGTGCAGCTTTCCCGGCTGCACGGCCGAGGGCGTGTTCCGCGCGCCCAAAGGACGCGAACGCGAGGGTGAATATTTCTGCTTCTGCATGGACCACGTCCGGGAATACAACGCCACCTACGATTATTTTCGCGGCATGGACGACGAGTCGCTCGCCAAGTTTCGCCAGGCTGAAACGATCGGCCACCGGCCGACCTGGAAAATGGGGCCGCGCGGCGGCGCTCAAGGCGCGCAGCACGTCGACGAGACCGTCTACGCGGAGGCGCGCTCGATGCGCCGGCGCGGCGCCCGGCGAACCGGCGACGCCGCGCAGACGCCCCGCTACAACGCGCTGGCGCTCAAGGCGCTTTTCACGCTCGACCTCGACGCGAACGCGACCGATGTCACAATCAAGGCGCGCTATAAGGAACTGGTCAAGCGGCATCATCCCGACGCCAACGGCGGCGACCGCTCGTCGGAAGACAAATTGCGTGAAATCATTCAGGCCTATAATTATCTGAGGGCGAACAAGCTGGTTTGAGAGCCGCCCGAACGCCCCCGCGCCGGAAATCGTGCAACGCGATGTCGCGACCGACGTTTTGTCGGGAGCGGGATCGCCGATATAGGATCGTCGCGCCGCCGCCTGGGCGACGGTGCATGGAGGACAGATGAAAGCCGCGCCTACGCCGTCGCCGATCGAAACGCCAACCGCCGCCGGAGCGCCGGACCGACGCATTTCCGTTCGAAAGGCCTTCAACATCGATTCGGACATGGAGGCGCCCGCCTATTCGGACGCCGACGAGCACGTGCCGGACATCGATCCCGATTACCTCTTCGATCGCGACACGACGCTGGCGATCCTCGCCGGCTTCGCCTTCAATCGCCGGGTGATGATCACCGGCTATCACGGCACCGGCAAATCGACGCATATCGAGCAAGTCGCCGCCCGGCTGAACTGGCCGCTGGTGCGCATCAATCTCGACAGCCACGTCTCGCGTATCGATCTCGTCGGCAAGGACGCGATCGTGCTGAAGGACGGCAAGCAGATCACCGAGTTTCGCGACGGCATCCTGCCCTGGGCGCTGCAGAACAATATCGCCATCTGTTTTGACGAATACGACGCGGGCCGTCCGGACGTGATGTTCGTCATCCAGCGCGTGCTCGAAGTCTCGGGCCGGCTGACCCTGCTCGATCAGCGCCGCGTGATCCGCCCGCATCCGGGCTTCCGGCTGTTCGCCACCGCCAACACGGTGGGCCTCGGCGACACGTCCGGGCTCTATCACGGCACGCAGCAGATCAATCAGGGCCAGATGGACCGCTGGTCGATCGTCGCGACGCTCAACTACCTCCCGCACGACAAGGAAGTCGACATCGTGCTCGCCAAGGCGCCGCACTATCGCGGCGGCAAGGAGGGGCGCGACATCGTCAACAAGATGGTGCGCGTCGCCGATCTCACCCGCAACGCCTTCATCAACGGCGACCTCTCGACGGTGATGAGCCCGCGTACGGTGATCACCTGGGCCGAGAACGCCGAAATCTTCCACGACATCGGCTTCGCCTTCCGCCTGACCTTCCTCAACAAATGCGACGAACTCGAACGCACGCTGGTCGCCGAGTTCTATCAGCGCTGCTTCGGCCAGGAATTGCCGGAAAGCGCGCTGAATGTCGCGCTGAGCTGAGCCGATGGCGGCGCGGCTGCTGGCGATCTCAGGCAGCCTGCGCGCCGCTTCGACCAACACCGCGGCGCTCGAGGCGCTGGCGTTGATCGCGCCCAAAGGGGTCGAGGTGGTCCTCTACCGCGACCTCGCCGCGCTTCCCGCCTTCAATCCGGATGACGACGCGGAGGCTGATGGAGCGCCGGCGCCGGTGCGCGCCCTGCGCGCGATGGTGGCGGCCTCCGACGGCCTCGTCATCGCCGCTCCCGAATACGCGCATGGCGTGCCCGGCGCCTTGAAGAACGCGCTCGACTGGATGGTGGCGAGCGACGCCTTTCCCGGCAAGCCGATCGCCCTGGTGAACGCCGCGCCGCGCGCCTTCCACGCCCAGGCGGCGCTGCGCGAGACGCTGGCGACGATGGCCGCGCGGCTCGTGCCGGAAGCCTTCGTCACGCTGCCGCTGACCGGCCAAGCCGACGCGAATTCCATCGCCGCCGACCCGCGCCTGGCGCAACGGCTTCGCGAGGCGCTCGACGGGTTGGTGGCGGCGATTGCGGCGCAGTCTTCGCCGGCCGCGCTGGCGCCATTGTGAGGACGTCGAAAAGGCACAGTTTCAAAACTCAGGCGGCGGGTGTCGGCGCGCTCTGTCGCGCGTGTGCGGAACAAGCTCGTCTGTCCGTGCTTCGTCTGACAGCAGTAACTCCTTGAGGCCAAGGCGCAAGTCCGCCGCACGCTTGACGCCGACCTGCGACCCCTCGCGATCGCAGGCTGCCAGCAATTCGCGCGAGCGGACCTTCGCGTCTGACGGCGGCCTGGTTCTCATCGGGAGCGCCTTCCCTTCGGACTGAGTATAACGAGTTCATATCGCCGACGCAGCCGCTTGTGAACGGCGCGCGCGCCGTCCTATAGAGGGCGCTTTCCGTAGACGTCCGCCCGGCGACGAGCCGCACCATCATGGTTCCGGCCGTTCGCACTCCGAAGGGCCGCCAAGCATGTCATCTTCATTTGTCGTCTTCGTCGGCGGCGTCTTGCCTGCAGTGTTTTGGGGCGTCACCGCCGTATTGCAGAAATTGAGCGCCCAACATGCGACGGGCCCTGCCGCCTATCTGGCTGCGTTCGGCGGCATGATCGCCTTGGCGGGATTCGCCGCCAGCCGTGTCTGGCCGTCCGCGTCGTGGTCGAAGGAGGGTCTCGCCTACGCCGGCGCGGCGGGGCTGACTTTCGCGGTGGGAACCGGGCTCATCGCGCTGGCGTTGTGGCGCTATCACGCGCCGCTCTCGCAACTCGCGCCGATTTGGAGCTGCAATGTCCTCGTCACCGTCGCGGTCAGCACATTCGCCCTCGGCGAAATGAGCGTCGTGAACGTTCCGCGGCTCGCGCTTGGGACAGTGCTGATCGTGTTGCTAGCTAATCAAGTTGGCCGGTTTTCGTAGCTAGTGAATTGACCGCTTCTTTTGTCTCCGGCCCGGGGCATGCCCCGGGCCGGAGACGGCCGTCGCGGAAGCGTTGCGCGCGGCTCTTGTTGAGGCGCGACGAGGGCGCCCGTGGCGTCGTAGTCGGCCAGACGATGCGGCCCCAGAAAGATCGCGACCCGGCCGTCCGGGTCTTCGTGGAGGCGAACCTTGGCCTTCACGAAGTGCGGCCGCAGCGGGCTTTGCGGAAGTTGCAGCGCATGGTTGCGCCACCTCACCGTGTTGTCGTTGCCGACCGTTCGCTCTTCGTGCACACACAGCGCCTGACGCCACTGGCCGGCCGGGTCGGGCACGAAGCCGCTGCCCGGCTGCTCGGCGGCGACCGCGAAAGCGGCGTTGTGCTCGGGAAGGTAGATCTCGCGCAGCCATCGGTTGGCCGCTTCGATCGTCGCGATCCCGGCCAGCCGCAGCTCCTTGGGCAGCCGGTCCTGCAAAGTGCGGAAGACGCGCTCCGAGCGGCCGCGCGCCTGCGGCGAATAGGCTGCGATATGCTCGACGCCCAATTGCTCCAACGCCCGCCCGACCTGCGTCAGCGCCGTCTTCGACACCCGCTCGCCGGCCTTGGGCGTGTGAAAATAATGGCTGCCGCGATCCGTGTAGAGCGAGCAGAACAGCCCATGCGTCTCGATGACCTCGCGCAGGCCGCGAAAGCTCGAGGCCGTCCCTTCCTCCTCGGCCAGAAACGCCGAATAAATCGCGCTCGTCGCGTCGTCCAGCGTCACGATCAGATCGAGCGGACGCCCCAGCGCCTCGAGCCATAGATGCCGCGAGCCGTCCTGGTGCAGCATCATCCCCACCATCGGACGGCGCGGACGCTTCTTGCGATGCGCCGAACGCTTCACCGCCGGCTTCACCAGACCCGCCATGTGCAGACGAAGCTTCGTCACCGTATAGCCCAGCTTGTAGTCGTGCCGCTTTTGAAGCTGCTCGTGAAAGTGCTTCACCGTGAAGCCCTCGTAGTGCGTTCGATAAAGGCCCAGCATCCGCCCCAACTCCCCCTCCGGCGCCCGCTTGCCCGAGGGGCGGCCGATCCGCCGGTCGACGAGACCCGCCCGACCGTCCTCGACATACCGCTCCCGCCAGCGTCGAAACGTCCGCTCGCCAATCCCCAAAAGCTCCGCCGCCTCAACCTGGCTCAACTCGCCACGCTCATGCCGATCCAGCAATGTCTCGAAACGCATCAGACGGACCTCTTGCAGCACTTCCGTCCGTCTCATCCCCGCCCCTCCCAAAAGGCGGTTCTAAAACCGGACAGATCACGCGCTACAAAATCCGGACAGATGATCAGCTAGCCACAGGGACAGTGCTGATCGTTGCCGGAGCGCTCCTCGTCACCTATGCTTGATAGAGGACGCGGCAATGCCCGCGAGTGTTCCCAGGCGCGGCGCGATTGGCTGCGTCTCCCGACAATGAATGTTTCGAGCAAGCTCCCCCATGGCGACCGTCGACGTCAAACCCAGCAACCGTAAGCCCGCCGGCAAGGCGGAGGCGCCGAACGAGCCGTTCAAGCGGGCGCTCGCCTCGTGCACGCGCGCGATGGCGCGCCACCCCGAGCTGGAGATCGCCTTCACCGCCGACAAGCCTGCCCTCGTCAGCGGCCCCGAGGGGGCGCGGGCTCGCCTGCCCGAGCCGCCGCGCAAGCCCAATCCGCGCGAGGCGGCGATCCTGCGCGGTCTCGCCAATTCGATGGCGCTGCGCCTCGCCTGCCACAGCGACACCGTGCATCGCCGGCATGCGCCTCTCAATCCGGCGGCCCGGGCTTTGTTCGACGCGGTCGAGCAGGCCCGCGTCGAGGCGATCGGCGCGCGTCGCATGGAGGGCGTCGCCGCCAATCTCACGGCGATGCTCGACGACCGCTATCACCGCAGCCCGTTCGGCGAGGCGCGCGACCGCGACGAGGCGCCGCTGGAGGACGCCGTCGCGATGATGGTGCGCCAGCGGCTGACCGGCCTCGAACCGCCGAGCGGGGCGTCTCGCCTCGTCGACCTCTGGCGCTCTTACGTCGAATCGAAAGCGGGCGCGGAACTCGACAAGCTCAGCGGCGCGATTCTCGATCAGCGCGCCTTCGCCAAGTCCGTCCATCGGCTGCTGGCTTCGCTCGACATGGCGAGCGAATCGGAGGCCGACGCCGACGAGAGCGAGGAATCGGCCGACGAGAACGCGCCGGCTGAGAACGCCGACGAGGCGGAAGGCGAGGGCGAGGAGCAGGATTCCAAGAACTCGATGGAAACAGAGTCGTCGGAGGATTCCGCCGCCGAGCTCGAAGAAGGCGCGATGGAGGCCGCCGATGCGCCCTCGTCCGAGTTCACCGACGAGTCCGAAGCGGGCGAATCCGAGGAGGCGGCCGAGAACCGGCCGCCGCCGACATCCGGCGCCGAGCGGCGCGGCACCGACTACAAGGCCTATACGACGCGGTTCGACGAGGTGGTCAACGCCGAGGATCTTTGCGACGCCGACGAACTGCAGCGTCTGCGCGACTATCTCGACAAGCAGTTGCAGAACCTCTCCAGCGTCGTTTCGCGCCTCGCCAACCGGCTGCAGCGCCGGCTGATGGCGCAGCAGAACCGCTCCTGGGAGTTCGACCTCGAAGAGGGCATCCTCGATACGGCGCGCCTGCCGCGCGTCGTCATCGATTCGCAGCAGCCGCTCTCCTTCAAGCGCGAGAAGGACATGGACTTCCGCGATACGGTGGTGACGCTGCTGCTCGACAATTCGGGCTCGATGCGCGGGCGCCCGATTACGGTCGCCGCGACCTGCGCCGACATTCTGGCGCGCACGCTGGAGCGCTGCGGCGTCAAGGTCGAGATTCTCGGCTTCACCACCAGGGCCTGGAAGGGCGGCCAGTCGCGCGAGGCCTGGCTGCAGGCGGGAAAGCCTGCCAATCCGGGCCGGCTGAACGATTTGCGCCACCTCATCTACAAGAGCGCCGATGCGCCGTGGCGGCGCGTGCGCAAGAATCTCGGCCTGATGATGCGCGAGGGCCTCCTGAAGGAGAACATCGACGGCGAGGCGCTCGATTGGGCGCATCAGCGCCTGCTCAGCCGCCCCGAGCAGCGGCGTATCCTGATGATGATTTCCGACGGGGCGCCGGTCGACGATTCGACCCTTTCGGTCAATTCCGGCAATTACCTCGAGCGCCACCTGCGACATGTGATCGAGGAGATCGAGACGCGCTCGCCGGTTGAATTGATCGCGATCGGCATCGGTCACGACGTCACGCGTTACTATCGCCGGGCCGTCACGATCGTCGACGCCGAGGAACTCGGCGGCGCGATGACGGAGAAGCTCGCCGAGCTCTTCGACGAGAAGGCGGCGCCGGTCAAAGCGACACGGCCGGGCTCGGCGCGCGGCAAAGCGGCGTAAAACGCCGGCGCCGTCCGCTCGTCGGACGGACGCGCCGCTAGATCACCCCGCTTTTAGGTGTGGGCGTCGCCTCTCCCCTTCGCGGGTCTCGATGACGGCCAGGATTCGTGCGCGCCGAGCGCCGCGGGGAGCTTGACGGGGGGATATTGTTATCATATATAACAATTACTGACTAACAATGAGGCCCCGGGATGGCGAACGCCGAACACGACGCTCGAGCGAATGCCGAATCTCGAGGGCCGCTCACGATCGAGCGGCGCGGCGCCGTGCTCGTCGTCGGGCTCGATCGCCAAGCCAAGCGCAACGCGATCAACGACGAAACGATCGAGGCGCTGGACGCCTGTTTCTCCAGGATGCCGCCCGAGGTGCGCGCCGCGGTGATCCACGGGCATGGCGCGAATTTCTCGTCCGGGTTGGACCTGAGCGAGATTTCCGAGCGCGACGTGACCGAAGGCGTCTTCCATTCGCGCTCCTGGCACCGCTGTTTCGAAAAGATCGAGTTCGGCCCGGTTCCGGTCGTCGCCGTGCTGAAGGGCGCGGTGATCGGCGGCGGGCTGGAGCTCGCGGCGGCCGCTCATATTCGCGTTTCCGAACCGTCCGCCTACTACGCCTTGCCCGAGGGCCAGCGCGGCATTTTCGTCGGCGGCGGCGGTTCCGTACGTCTGCCGAGGCTCATCGGCGTCGCCCGCATGGCGGACATGATGCTGACCGGACGCTCCTATGCCGCCGAGGAGGGCGCGAGAATCGGCTTGGCGCAATATCTCGTCGGCGAGGGCGAAGGCTTCGACAAGGCGATCGCGCTCGCCGAGACGATGGCCGGCAACGGGCCGCTGACCAATTTCGCGGTGATTCAGGCTTTGCCGCGCATCGCCGAGAGTGACCCGCGGGTCGGCTATTTCATGGAATCCCTGATAGCGGGCGTCGCGCAGGGCGACGACGAAGCCAAGAGCCGCGTGCGCGCCTTTCTGGAGAAGCGGGCGGCCAAGACGACGCGGCCGGACTGACGGCCGCGCGAGAGCCGGCGCCGCATTCGCGTAAGCGAATTGCGAAGAACCGGCCGGCATCGGGGAGAGGAGATCGACGCGCCTGAGGCGCGACGAACAGGGAGAGGGAAGCGATGCATCCGGCCAATTCCGCGGCGAAGCCTTCGCCCTTGTTCGGCGCCCTCGATCCGGTGGTCGAGACTCGGCCCGACGGCGTCGTCTTGGTGCGCTCGGCCAACCCTCTTCCGCCCTACGCGCCCTCGCTCGTCGAACGCCTCGAACATTGGGCGCGCCTCGCGCCCGACCGGACGTTCCTCGCTGAACGGGCCGCCGACGGGCGCTGGCGCACGCTGACATTCGGAGCCGCCAACGAAACGATCCTGCATATCGGCGCGGCGCTGCTGGCGCGCGGTCTCTCCGTGGAGCGGCCCGTTCTGATCCTCTCCGGCAACAGCATCGATCACGGCTTGTTGTCGCTCGCCGGCATGGCGGTCGGCGCGCCGACGTGTCCGATCTCCACCGCGTATTCCCTGATCTCCAAGGATTTGGGCAAGCTCGCTTATGCCTTCGACCTGCTGACGCCGGGGCTGGTGTTCGCCGCGGATGGGCGCGCCTATGCGCGCGCCCTCGGCAAGGCGAAGGAGCGCGGCATCGAGATCGTCGTCGGCGACGACAGCGCCGAGGCGCTCGGCGCGACGCCTTTCCAAAGCCTCGTGGAACAGCCGATATCCGCGGCGGCGTTGTCGGCGCGCGCCGAGGCCGGGCCGGATTCGATCGCCAAGTTCCTGCTCACCTCCGGCTCGACCGGCTTTCCCAAGGCGGTGACCAACACCCAGCGGATGCTGTGCTCGAATCAAGCCATGCTCGGCGAGGCGCTCGTCTTCCTCAAGGACGAGCCGCCGGTATTGGTGGATTGGCTGCCGTGGGCGCATACCTTCGGCTCCAACCACAATTTCGGCATCGCCCTCTACAACGGCGGCACGCTCTATATCGACGAGGGCAAGCCAATTCCCGGCGGCGTCGGCGCGACGGTGGCGAACCTGCGCGAAATCGCGCCGACCGTCTATTTCAACGTCCCCAAAGGGTTCGAGGCCTTGCTGCCTCATCTGCAGAATGACGAGGCGCTGCGGCGGCATTTCTTCTCGCAGCTGAAATTGATGTTCTACGCCGGGGCTGGTCTCTCCAAGCCGGTCTGGGACGCCTATCGCGACCTCGCGATCGCGACGCTCGGCCATCCCGTCGCCATGACCACCTCGCTCGGCTCGACCGAGACCTCGCCCGCCGCGCTGATCAACGTGCGCGACGCCGATCGTCCGGGCATCGTCGGCGTGCCGCACAAAGGCGTCGAGCTGAAGCTCACGCCCAACGCCGGCAAATTGGAGGCCCGCCTGCGCGGTCCCAACATCATGCCGGGATATTGGCGGCGGCCCGATCTCAGCCAAAGCGCGTTCGACTCGGAAGGCTTCTATCTCATCGGCGACGCTCTTCGCCTCGCCGAACCCGACAATTTCGCCGCCGGCTTCGAATTCGACGGCCGCGTCGCCGAGGATTTCAAGCTCGCGACGGGCACATGGGTCAGCGTCGGTCCGCTGCGCGTCGAATTCGTCGGCAGGTTCGATCCCTTGGTCAGGGACGCCGCCGTCGCCGGCCACGATCGCGACGAAATCGGCATGCTGGTCTTTCCCGACGAACAGGCGACGCGCAAGCTGGCGCCGCATCTGCCCGCCGACGCGCCCTTCGCCGATGTGCTCGCCGACGAGCGGGTCAAGCGTGCGTTCCAAGAGCGTCTCGCGGCGCTCGCGAGTGAGGCGAGAGGTTCGTCGACGCGCGTCACGCGCATCGCGTTGCTCGCCGATCCGCCTTCGATCGATCTCGGCGAGGCGACCGACAAGGGCTCGCTCAATCAGCGCGCCGTGCTCGCCAACCGTCCGGCCGACGTCGAAGCGCTCTACGCGGTGGAAGCGAGGCGGCATGTCGTCCGCATATAGAGCACGTTGATGGAACGGCGGCGCTTGCCCTCATCCGGCGCTTCGCGCCACCTTCTCCCGCAAGCGGGAGAAGAGATGGACGGCGCCTTAAGCCCCTCTCCCGCTTGCGGGAGAGGGGTTGGGGTGAGGGCCGTCTCACGCAACAGGGAAAGGCCGCAATGACCGAAACATCCGGCGCGCTCGTCAGCGTCTTCGACGACGCCTTCATCGTCGAGGGCGCGCGCACGCCCTTCGTCGACTACAACGGCGCCTTTTCGCTGGTTTCGCCGATCGAACTCGGAATCAAGGCCGGGCGTGCGGCGCTGAACCGCGCCGGGGTTTCCGGCGAGGAGATCGGCGCGGTGGTCGCCGGCAATATGGCGCAGGCGAGTTTCGACGCCTATTTCCTGCCGCGCCACATCGGTCTCTACTGCGGCGCGCCGATCGACGTTCCCGCGCTGCTGGTGCAGCGCATCTGCGGTACCGGCGTCGAGGCGATCGCGCAGACCGCCGACGCGGTGTCGCTCGGCCGCGCCGACGTCGCGCTCTGCGTCGGCGCGGAATCGATGAGCCGCAACCCGATCGCCGCCTTCACCCATCGCGGCGGCTTCCGCATGGGGCAGGTGGAGTTCAAGGACTTCCTCTGGGAGGCGCTGCTCGATTCCTCTTGCGATACGACGATGGGCGGCACGGCGGAGAACCTCGCCAAGCGCTACGACATCTCGCGCGAGGAGGTCGACGCGTTCGCCGCGCGCTCCTTCGCGCGGGCGCTCGAAGCCCGCGCGAACGGGTTCTTCGACGACGAGATCGTCGCCGTCGCCGACGAGACGTTCGTACTCGAAGGTTGCAATCCGCGCACGCTCAAGCTGAAGGGCAAGGGCGAAGCCGTGCGCGAGGACAGTCATGTGCGCCCCTCGCCTTTGGAGGCCTTGGCGAAGATCCGCCCCGCCTTCGGCGGCGTGCAGACCGGCGGCAATTCCTCGGCGGTGGTCGACGGGGCGGCCAGCGTCGTCGTCGCCTCCAGCAGGTGGCTGAAAGCCAAGACCAAGACGCCGCTCGCGCGCATCGTCGCCTGCGCCGCTGTCGGCGTCGCGCCGCGGTTCATGGGCATCGGCCCGGTTCCCGCCATTCGCGCGGTCTGCGCGCGCGCCGGGCTCGCGCTGTCGCAAATCGACCGCATCGAGATCAACGAGGCTTTCGGCGCGCAAGTCATCGCTTGCTCGCGCGAACTCGGCCTCGACGAGGCCAAACTCAACGCCAATGGCGGCGCCATCGCCATCGGCCATCCCCTCGGGGCGACCGGCGTGCGTCTTGCGCTCACCGTCTCGCGCCAATTGAAGCGCGAGGGGTTGCGTTACGGCGTCGCTTCGGCCTGTATCGGCGGCGGGCAGGGCATCGCGATGATCGTCGAGAATCCGGCGGCCGCGGTTTGATCGGGAGGATATTGCCATGAATCTTCAAGGCGCAGCGGCGATCGTCACCGGGGGCGGTTCGGGATTGGGGCGGGCGACAGCGGAGGCTTTTGCCGCCAAGGGGGCTCGCGTCGCCGTGCTCGACCGCAACGCCGGGGCGGCCGGGGAAGTCGCCAAGGCGATCGGCGGATTGGCCGCGCCCTGCGACGTCGGCGACTCAGCTTCCGCCGAAGCGGCCGTCGCCAGGGCCGAGGCCGCCCACGGCCCCGCGCGCGTTTTGGTCAACTGCGCCGGAATCGGCACGGCCAAACGGGTCGTCGGGCGCGACGGACCGCAGCCGCTCGCCGATTTCGAAACGGTGATCCGCGTCAACCTCATCGGCACGTTCAACCTGATCCGGCTCGTGGCGGCGGCGATGGCCAAGCTCGCGCCGCTGGAGGGCGGCGACAGGGGCGTCATCATTTCGACCGCCTCGGTCGCCGCCTATGAGGGTCAGGTCGGCCAGGCCGCCTATTCCGCCTCGAAGGGCGGCGTCGTCGCGATGACCCTGCCGATCGCGCGCGAACTGGCGCAGTTCGGCGTTCGCGTCAATGCGATCGCGCCGGGGTTGTTTCTGACGCCGATGCTGCTCGGCTTGCCGCAGGAGGCGCAGGATTCGCTCGGACGTTCTGTTCCCTATCCCGCCCGTCTCGGCGAGCCGAGGGAATATGCCGCCCTGGCCGCGCATATCGTCGAGAACGGCTACATCAACGGCGAGACCATCCGGATCGATGGCGCTCTGCGCATGCAACCCCGCTGAGCCCCGCCATGCTGGTCAATCGTCGCACCGTGCGGATAGAATGGGCCGACTGCGATCCGGTGGGGATCGTGTTCTATCCCCGCTATTTCGAAATGTTCGACACGTCCACCCATCATCTCTTCGAGGCGGCAGGCTGGAAAAAGCGGGACCTCCTGCGCGAGTTCGGCATCGTCGGGTACCCCATGGTCGACACGCGCGCCAAATTCATCGCGCCCTCTGGTTACGGCGACGACATCGTCATCGAAACGCGCGTCGCCGCGTTCCGCAATTCGAGCTTCGACGTCGAACACAAGGTCTTCAAGCCGACCGACGACGGCGATCTTCTGGCGATCGAGGCTCGAGGGACGCGCGTCTGGGTCGGTCCGCACCCCGACGATCCCAAGCGGCTCAAGTCCCGCCCGATTCCGCGCATCGTGATCGCCCGACTCTCCGGCCAGAGCGAGACGACGAATGGCTCTTAGACGCGTGAGCGCGCCGCGGTCGGCGCACGCCGACGAGACCGACGAAGCCGCGTCGGGCGCAACCTCGCTCGACCTCTCGGCTCTGACCGAAATCACCGGCTATCCCTTGCGCCGGGCGCAGTTGGCGGTGTTCGAAGATTTCAACCGGCGCTTCGCGCCCCTTGGCCTGACGCCGGCCCAATATTCGGCGCTGGTCGCGATCGGCGACAATCCCGGCCGCAAGCAGTCCGAAATCGCCGGCGCGCTCGGCATCCAGCGGCCGAACTTCGTCGCGATGATGGACGAACTGGAGCGGCGCGGCCTCGCCGAGCGTTCGCGTTCGGGCGCCGATCGCCGCTCGCACGCGCTCGTCCTCACGCCGGCGGGCAGCGAGTTGATCGCGCGTGCGCGCCTGGTTCAAGCCGAACAAGAGGACGCGATCGCGCGAATTCTCGGTCCCGAGGGCCGCACGACCCTCGTCGCGCTGCTGCGCCGCCTGGCGAAAATCGAATAGCGCAAAGAGAGACGTTCGCGGAACGCGCATCGTCCTGACGGGAGGAAAGTTGATGAATCGTAGACAAGTTCTGCTGGGGAGCGCTGCGCTGACGCTGGCGCCGCGTCTGGCGTTCGCGCAGGGCCAGCGTCCGCTCAAAATCGGCGTTCTGAACGACATGTCGAGCGTCTACGCCGATTATCAGGGGGTCGGGTCGGTGATCGCCGCCAAGATGGCGGTCGACGATTTCTCGGCGCGGCTCGGCGTTCCCGTCGAAATCATCTCCGCCGATCATCAGAACAAGCCGGACGTCGGCGCCGCGATCGCGCGCCGCTGGTTCGATTCCGGTTCGGTCGACGTGATCATGGACCTGCCGAATTCCGCCGTGGCGCTCGCCGTACTGGCGATCGCGACCGAAAAGAACAAAGCGGTGATCGGTTCGGGCGCCGGCACGTCCGCTCTGACGGGCCCCAAATGCGCGAGGAACTTCGTCCATTGGACCTATGACACTTACGCGCTGGGTCACAGCCTCGGCAAGGCGCTGACCGAGCAGGGCGGCAAGACCTGGTTCTTCATCACCGCCGACTACGCCTTCGGCAAGGATATGGAAGGCAATTGCGCGGCGGCGGTCAAGGCGGCCGGCGGCACGGTGCTGGGCTCGGCGCGCCATCCCATCAACACCGCCGATTTCTCTTCGTTCGTCCTCCAGGCGCAGGCCTCCGGCGCGGACGTCGTCGGCTTCGCCAACGCGGGCGGCGATCTCAGCTCGTCGCTCAAACAAGCGCACGAGTTCGGCCTCGGCGCCAAGCAGCGGCTCGCCGGCCTCATCCTCAATGTCACCAACATTCCCTCGCTCGGTCTCGATGCGGTGCAGAACGCGATGATTTGCACGGCGTTCTATTGGGATTTCAACGACGGTACGCGAGCCTTCGCCAAGCGCTTCCAGGCGGCTCATCCCTCCAAGATGATGCCCAACGACATGCATGCAGGCATGTACGCCGCCACCGAACACTTGATGAAGGCCATGGCCCAGACAAAGAGCGCCGACGACGGCGTCAAGCTCGTCGACGCGATGAAGGCGATCCCGACCGACGATCCGCTGTTCGGCAAGGGTTCGATCCGCATCGATGGGCGCAAAATGCATCCGATGTATCTGCTGGCGAGCAAAACGCTTGCCGAATCGAAGGGCGACTGGGATTATTTCAAGGTCGTCTCCACCATCAAGCCGGAGGACGCCTGGCGGCCTCTGGCCGAGGGCGGATGCCCGTTCGTCAAGGCTTAGAGCGCTCCCCCACTCCCCGTGAACGGGGAGAAGGGACGCCGCAGAGCCTCGCGTCGATACAATCGCAGCGCGCTTGAGGCGCGCGGCCGCCACGGCGATAGGTCCGATGCGTCACTGGCTCCGTTCTCCGATGCTGCTCAAGCTCTTCGTCGGGCAGCATATCGTCAACGGGCTGAGTGTGGCGCTGGCCGTCATGGCGGTGGCTATAGGCGCCTACGCGCTGCTTGGTTTCGCGGTCGGCGCGCCGGCGTCGCTGGGCGCCATTTCGGCCAGCATCAGCGACTTTCCCGCTCCTTGGGGCGTCAAGGCGCGCACGATGCTGGTCGGCTTCGGCCTCGCTCTCGTCTCGACCTCGGCGATCCAACTCGTCGGGGTCTCGGCGCCGGCGGAGATCGCCGCCATCGGCGTCATCGCTTTCTGCGCGGGGTTGGTGACGGGCTACGGCCGCTGGGCCCTGTCGCTCAGCGCGCAAATGCTCATTCCCGTGGTTTTCATCTTGGGGTTGCCGCGCGGCGGCGCCGCCCACGCGCTCCAGAACGAGGCGGTGTTCGCCGGCGGCGGCATCGCCTATATCGGCCTGGCGTTGATCGCGACGCAACTGACCGGAGCCAGCGATCGTCGCTTGATGGCGAGCGAGTGCTTTCGCGAATTGGCGGCCTATCTCCGGGCGATCGCGCGCTTCACCGATCCGACGATCGATGTGACGGAGGTCTACGGCGCGGCGATCCGCCATCAGTCCGCTTTGGCCGACCAACTGCAGGCGGCGCGCGCCTTGCTGCTCGAAAGGCCGCGCGCCACCCCCCAACGCGTGCGGCTCGCGGCGACGATCGGCATTCTGCTCGACGCCTTCGACGCGCTGGTGGCGGCTCAGTGCGATCTTCCGCGGCTGCGCAGCGTCGTCGCGGCTCGGACTTTGATGGCGCGCATCGGCGTCGCTCTGCGCGCCGCCGCGCTCGATCTGCAGCACCTTAGCCTCGAACTGCTGACCAACCCCAAGCCCGGCCTGCCGCCCGGGCATGAGTTGGCGACCGACGCCGTGCGCCGCGAGGCGGCGCGCCTCGTCGCGAGCGATGAGGCGGGTCCGGCCGAACGCGCTGCGATCGAACGGACGATACAGCGCCTGTTCGAGGCCCGTGACCACATTCGCCGTCTCGAGCACTCCCTGAGCGACGACGCGGTGGCGGAAGCCGCGATCGGGCACGTCAATCTCTCCTCTTTCGAGCCGCGCCGCTCCTATGACCCGCGCCTGCTGGCAGCGCAGCTCACGCCGGATTCGCCGGTGTTTCGCTTCGCCGCGCGGCTCGCCGGAGCGATGATGGCCGGCGCCGTCGTCGCCGACTCGCTTGGCGGCGTCGGCCACGGCAATTGGGTGCTGCTGACGATCTCGGTCATCATGCGGGCCAGCTACGGGTGGACGCGCAAGCGCCGCGACGACCGGGTCGTCGGAACAATGATCGGCTGCATCGTCGCCGCCGTCACGGTCGTTTATGCGCCGTTCGGCGCGCTGGTGTTGGTGCAAGGCCTGGCGCTGGCGGTGACCCATGGTTTTGTGCGCTCCAACTATCGCATCGCCTCGGTCGGCGCCTCGGTGGTGGCGCTGGTCTCGCTGCATGTGGTCAACCCAGGCGACTCGATCCCGGTGCTGACGCGGCTCGCGGATACGTTCGTCGGCGCGGCGATCGCGCATCTTTTCAGCCATGTCTGGCCGCGCTGGGAGTTCAACGAGGCCCCGCCGCTTGCGGCGCGGCTGCTCGCGCAAATCGCCGCGTTCGCCGCCGTCGCGCTGCGTCGCGACGCGTCCGAACAGGACTATCGCATGGCGCGCAAAGAGGTCATCGACGCGATCGCCGCGCTCTCGGATTCGGCCGCCCGCATGGGCGGCGAGCCTCGCGCGACGCAGCGCGGCCTCGACGAATTGGCCGCGATGCTGATCGCGGCCCACGTCGTCGTCGCGAATCTCTCGGCGATGCGTCTGGAACTCCGCGCCGACGGCGCCGGCGCGGAGCGGGCGCGGGCGGAGGCCGATGCGGCGCGCGCATGGCTCACCGCGCATTTGACCGGCAAAGGCGCCGCCGAACCGGAGAGTGGAGACGGAGGCGAGTCGCTGGCCGCACGGCTGGAGAACGCTTGGCTCGGTTTGCTCGCCGCGGTGAGCGAATACCAGCGCGCATCGGCGTTCATTTGAGCTCAACCCTTGCGTGGCCGCCGCGCGCCGCGCGTGTGTTGGCTCGCGCCCGCGGCGATCAGCAGCTTCCGATATTCGTCGCGCTTCTCGTGGATCGAAGCGATGACGAGGCCCATCGGCACGCCGACGTCGACGAGCACGGCCTCGGATAGCTGCAAGCTCGCCTCGATCGTCTCCGGCACGGCGTCGGTGACGCCGAGTTGATAGAGCATGCGCGCATGGGGGGCGTCGCGGGCGCGCGCGACCATCGTCATATCGGGCCTCAGGCGGCGGGCGACCGCGACGACCTCCTCGTTGGCGCTTGGCGCGTCCAGGGTGACGACCAGCGCGCGCGCCGTCTCGATGCCGCAGCGGCGCAGGAATTCCTCGCGCGTCGCGTCGCCGAAATAGACGGACTTGCCGGCGCGCCGCTCGCGCCCGATCAGGGTCGGGTTGACGTCGACCGCGATGAAGGGAATGTGGTGGACGTCGAGCATCTCGCCGATCAGTGCGCCGACGCGCCCGTAGCCGACGATGATGACGCGCGGAACTTCGTCCTCTGGCGGCGCGACCATCGCTTCCGCATCGATCTCCCGCGTGTGCGGCTGCGAGGCGAGGCGGGCGCCGATCCTGCCGAGGAGCGGTATCAGGAGCATCGACAGCGCGACCGAAACAAGCAGGATCTGTCCGACCGCGTCGGGCACGACGCGACCGGCGACGGCGGCGCCGATCATCACGAAGGCGAATTCGCCGCCTGGTCCGAGCAGCAGCGCGACTTCCGCCGCGACGCCGTTCGGCGCGCCGAAGAGCCGCGCGAGGACGAATAGCGCGAGCGCCTTGACGACGACGAAGGCGGCCGTCAGCCCGAGAACCTCGCTTGGATGCGCCGCCAGCACGGAGAGATTGAGCTCGGCGCCGACGGACACGAAGAACAGACCGAGCAGCAGCCCCTTGAACGGCTCGATCGTCACCTCGATTTCGCGCCGGTATTCGGTTTCGGCGAGCAGCAAGCCGGCGACAAAAGCGCCCAGCGCCATCGACATTCCGCTGGCCGCGGCGGTCAGCGCCGCGCCAAGGACCACCAACAGGCAGGCCGCCATGAAGAATTCCGGACTGCGCGTCATCGCGACGGAGTGGAACAGCGGCCGCAACACCAGCCGGCCGGCGACGATCACCGCGGCGAGCCCGAGCGCCGCCGGCGCCAGCGTCAAAGCGAGGCTCGCGCCGAGGCTCTCGACGCGGCCGGCCGCCAGCATCGCGGTGAGAACCAGCAGCGGGGCGACCGCGAGATCCTGGAACAGCAAAACGGCGAAGCTGAGCCGCCCGACGGCCGCCCGCAGCCGCCTCTCTTCCGCCAGCACGGGAATGACGATGGCGGTCGATGAAAGCGACAGCGCCGCCCCGATCATCAGCGCCGCCGCCGGCGCCTGTCCCCAGGCGTAAGCGGCGCCGCCGAGCGCCAGAACGGAGACGACGACCTGCGTGAGACCGAACGCGAAGACGAGCCGTCGCATCCGCTTGAGACGTTCGAAGGACAGCTCCAGACCTACGGTGAAAAGCAGAACGACGACGCCGAAAGCGGCGAGCCGGTCGATCGCTTCGACATTGGTCAGCGCGAGGGCGTTGAGCCAGGTCGCCTTCTGGGCGAGCCGGCCGAGACCGAACGGACCCAGCGCGACGCCGGCCAGGAGATATCCAAGCACGGGGCTGACGTGGATGCGGAAGAACAGCGGCGCCACGATCCCCGCCGTGACGAGGAAGAGCAGCGCCTCCCGGTAGATGGCGAGATCGAACGGCGCGTGCATTTCCCGGGCCCACCTCGCGCGTTGCTGCGGTTCGCTCGCGAGCTTAGTCGATTCGCACGCTCGCGCGACCCCTTCTTTGCCGGCTGCAAATCTCTCTCGCGACGCCGAACGCAAGCGTGCTAAAGGCGAGGTCGGTTGCAAGGGAGCCCGCCATGACCGCTCGATCGCCGCACGATGACGTCCTCTCGATCATGACGCTGGCGCCGGTGATTCCGGTCTTGACGGTCCGCGACGCCGAGGATGGCGTCGCCCAGGCCAAGGCGCTGGTGGCCGGCGGCCTTCGCGCCATCGAGGTGACGCTACGCACGCCGGGCGCGCTCAGCGCCATTGCGGCGATCGCGAGCCGCGTTCCCGGCGCCACGGTCGGCGCCGGCACGATCACCCATGCTGGACAAATCGGCGCCGCGGTGGCGGCGGGCGCCCGGTTTCTCGTCAGCCCCGGCGCTTCGCCACGGCTCGCGCAGGCCGCCGCTGACGCGCCTGTGCCGTTCCTGCCCGGCGTCGCCACCGCATCGGAGGCGATGGCGCTGATGGAACTCGGCTTTCGCGCCTTGAAGCTGTTTCCCGCCGAAGCGGTCGGCGGCGTCAAACTGCTCAGTTCCCTCGCCGCGCCGCTGCCGGACCTCAAATTCTGCCCGACGGGAGGCATCGACCTCGCCAAGGCGCCGTCCTATCTCGCGCTGCCCAACGTCGCCTGCGTCGGCGGCTCCTGGATGTTGCCGCGCCAAGCGCTCGCCGACGGCGACTACGCCACGGTCGAAATCTTGTCGCGCGAGGCAGCGGCGCTGAAGAGGTAGCGCGGGAAAGCCAGAGGGCGCTCTCGGTCCGAACCAACCGCCGTCATGGCCGGGACAAGCCCGGCCATGACGGAAGAGGTCGGTTGAGACCGCCCCGCCAGGATCGCGAAACGCAAAAACCCCCTCGACTGGCGATCGAGGGGGGTGATCAGCTTCACAGCCGAGAATTGGACGCTTACGCGGCTTCCGCTTCGGCCGCCGAGGCTTCGGCGCGCTTCTTGACGATTTCGCGCTTCAGCGCGGCCGCGCCGTCCGACAGGTCCGTGTCGGGCGCCTTGACGAGGAAATTGTCAAGGCCGCCGCGATGTTCGACCGAACGCAGCGCCGCTGCGGCGACGCGCAGGCGCACCGCGCGGCCAAGCGCGTCGGAAATGAGCGTCACCTGGCAGAGATTGGGCAAGAAACGCGTACGCGTCTTGCGATTGGAATGGCTGACCTTATTGCCGGTCTGGACGGCTTTTCCCGTCAGCTCGCAACGGCGTGACATAGCGCGACTTCCCTCGAACCAATGGGATTAACGACGACCCCAAGGCGATTTCGCGGCGTGCGGGCGGCCTCACGAAAAACCGCCACCGCCGCCGATCGGGCCCTGGCGTCTTGGGTCGGCGGTCTATAGGGGAAGGGTCCCCGGGCGTCAAGCGCGATGGAGTTGAATGTCAATGAGCGAGAGCGTTTCTGCCGGTCCTCTGGACCCCGTGCCGCGCCTCGAGGCGCTGCGCGAGGCGATAGCGCTGCGGGCGCGCGATTGCGGCCGCGACCCTCGGACAGTGCGGCTCGTCGCTGTGTCCAAGACCTTTTCCGCCGCTGAGGTCTGGCCGACGATCGCCCTCGGCGGCCAGACCGCGTTCGGCGAGAACCGCGTACAGGAAGCCAAGCCGAAATGGCTCGATCTGCGCGAGCGCGCGGCCGCCATCGACAGAAACGTGGAACTGCATCTCATTGGCCCGCTGCAAAGCAACAAGGCGCGCGAGGCGGTCGAGACTTTCGACGTCATTCAGACCATCGACCGCGAGAAGATCGCTGACGCGCTGGCGACCGCGATGGCCAAGGCCGGCAAGAAGCCGCGCCTGTTCATCGAGGTCAACACCGGCGGCGAGCCGCAGAAGGCTGGCGTCGGCCCCAACGACGCGGACGCGTTCATTGCGCTCTGCCGGGAGAAATACGGGCTCGCGATCGACGGCCTGATGTGCGTCCCCCCGCTCAATGAACTCGCCTCGCCGCATTTCGCCCTGCTGGCCGTCATCGCCAAGCGCAACGGCCTCATCGAGCTGTCGATGGGCATGAGCGCCGACTGGCCGCTCGCGGTGCAACTCGGCGCGACGCTGCTGCGCGTCGGCAGCGCGATCTTCGGCGCGCGAACCTGAACGGAGCCGTTCAGCCGCGCGGCCTTCGTGCGGTCGCGGCCTTGAGAAACTCCGGTCTCAGGGCGCGATAGAGGCTGTCGAAGCGCTCGCGGGCGTCGCCGAACGCTTCCGCCAGCCCGGGATCGGGGGTGGCGACATCGGCGATATCGGGGGCCTTGCAAAGGTCTTCGGGCGCCTGGCCGGTCGCGGCGAGCCGCGCCAGGCGGGCGGCGCCGAAAGCCGGCCCGGTCTCGCCGCCGCGGTAGCGTACGACTTCGCAACGCAGCGCCGCGGCGATCATGTGCGCCCACAGAGCGCTCTTCGCGCCGCCGCCGATCAGGCCGACGCGATCGAAGGCGTCGCCGACATCCCTCAGGCAGTCGCGCGCGCCGGCGAGCGTGAACGCGACGCCCTCCATCACGGCGCGCGTGAGTTCGACGCGCGAGGCGCCTTCGCCGAGGCCGAACACGACGCCGCGCGCGTGCGGATCGTCGTGCGGGGTCCGCTCGCCCGAGAGATAGGGGAGGAAAATCGTTTGGCCCGGCCCGCGATAGTCGGTCGCCGCCTCGGCCTCGAGTTCCGCGACCTCACGCCCGACGAGGCGCGCGACGAAAGCCAGCGCGCCCGCGCCGTTGAGCATCGCCGCCATGCGATACCAGCGCCGCGGGAGCGCATGTGCAAAGCTGTGCACGAGCCGTTCCGGCGCCGCGCGATAGCGGTCCGAGGCGACGATGAGCTGGGTCGATGTGCCCAGCGAAATGAAGGCGTCGCCGGGACGGATGGCGCCGATCCCGATCGCGCCGACCGCCGCATCGCCGCCGCCGGCCGCGACGACGACGTCGAGCGGCAGCCCGAGTTCGTCGGCGACGCCGGGCGCGAGCGCCCCGACTGCGTCGGAGCCTTCGCTCAGCGCGGGGACCCAGGCGGGGTCGACGCCGCTCGCCGCGAGCGCGTCGGGCGACCAGCGCCGCTCGGCCTCGTCGAGCCACCAGGAGCCGGCGGCGTCGCTCATGTCGGTGCGTCTCTCGCCCGTCAGGCAAAGACGCAGATAATCCTTGGGGAGCAGCACGCAGGCGATCCGCGCGAACGTCTCCGGTTCATGTCGACGCAGCCACAGGAGCTTCGGCGCCGTGAACCCCGCCATCGGCTTGACGCCGACGATGCCGGCGAGACGCGGATGCGTGCGCCAGAGTTCGTCGGCCTCCGCGAAAGCGCGGGTGTCGTTGTGTAGCATCGCCGGCCGCAGCGGACGGTCGTCCTGACCGAGCAACACCGCGCTGTGCATCTGTCCGGAAAAGCCGATCGCGCGCACGCTCTTCAGCGCCTCGGGCGCCCCGGCCTTGAGATCGCCGATCGCAGCGAACATCGCCGAGCGCCACACCTGCGGGTCCTGCTCGGACCAGAGCGGATGCGGGTGATCCGGCCGATAGGCGCGCGTCGCGGCGGCGACCACGCATTCCCTGGCGTCGACCAACACGGCCTTCAGCGCCGAGGTCCCGCAATCGATGCCGAGAGTGATCATGGGGCGACTGTCGCGGAAAACGCCCGCCGCGACAAGCATCAGCCCCGTAAAGCGTCAGAGACGCGCCGCTACTCGCGCCAAATGGCGGCGCGCGAGGCGCAAATCGCCCATGCTGGCGGAATTTCTTCTGGCAAATCGTCGGTCGAGGAGTCGTCTTCCTCGGCGCGCAAAGCTCGGTCGAGGATATAGCGCAGGCCCGCCAGGATGGGTTGATCGGCGCCGCGCACCACTTCGTTGACGCTTTCCTTTTCCTCGTCGTCGGCTCTCAACGCGAAGTCGCGGACCAGTTCCGCCGCCAGCACGCCGGTTGGAATGTCGCGGCGTGAGGCGTTGGCTGCGAACCAGCGCGCGAACTCACCGCCGATCGAGGCCAATGCCGCCCGCGCCACATGGGCGTTCGAACAGGTGCGAACGATCTCACGCAAGGTCGTCACCAGCGCCTCCTGCCTATCGGAGAATGTCGAAACCTCTAACTGCCGATCGCGTCGAAGATATGGCGGCAACAAGCGGCGGGAGGGGCGAGCCGACCAAAAAATATGGCGCCTTGAAGCTGTCAGGTCATGCCACAAAACGCGCGGCGCCCGTGGAAACGCTCGGATTTTCAATAAAAATGCGCGGCGTCCAGTAAAGGCGCCGCGCAGATTCTTTCGCGCCCGCAGGCGGGACGCAGCGCGTCCGTCAAGCCGTCATTTGATGCCGGCCTTGTCGACGACGGCGAAAGTATAGGCGCCGGTCGGCTCCTTGGAGATGACCGGGTCTGAACCGCCGGTGAGTAGCGTCTTGACCGTGCGTTGGTAGTCCGCCACATCGAGGCGGCCCGTCGAGCCGGTCGTCAGCTTGTTGATCTCGCTCATCATCTGCGTCTGGTGGTGTTCGGTCTGGGCGCCGCTCGAATCGTTGTCGAGCACGATCTTGACCGCCTCGTCGGTATGGTCGCGCGCATAGTCCCAGCCTTTCATCGAGGCCTTGACGAAGCGAGCCATCTTGTCGACGAAAGCGGGGTCCTTGAGCTTGTCCTGCATCACATAGAGGCCGTCCTCCAGGGTGGCCACGCCCTCGTCCTCGTATTTGAACACGACGAGCTGGCTGGGCTTGTAACCCGCGTCGATGACTTGCCAATATTCATTATAAGTCATCGTCGAGATGCAAGCGGCCTGCTTCTGGATCAGCGGATCGACGTTGAAGCCTTGCTTCAGCACCTTGACGCCGCCCGGCGAGCCGTCCGTCTTCAGCCCCAGTTTGCTCATCCAGTTCAGGAAGGGGTATTCGTTGCCGTAGAACCAGACGCCGAGCGTGCGGCCCTTGAGATCGTCCGGCTTCTTGATGCCAGTCTCGGCGAGGCAGGTCAGTTCCAGGCCGGAGTGCTTGAACGGCTGAGCGATATTGACCATCGCCGCGCCCTTCTCGCGCGCCGCGAGCGCGGCCGGCAGCCAGTCGACCACTACGTCGGCGCCGCCGCCGGCGAGCACCTGTTCGGGCGCGACGTCCGGTCCGCCCGGCTTGATCGTGACGTCGAGACCTTCTTCTTTATAGAAGCCCTTGTCCTTGGCGACGTAATAGCCGGCGAACTGCGCCTGGGTGACCCATTTGAGCTGCAGCGTCACTTTATCGGCCGCGTGCGCGACCCCCGCGGCGAGAATCGCCGCCGCGCTGACCAATGCAAAAACCCTCTTATTCATTGAACCATCCTCCACTGCTGCAAGAAGTCTTCTTTTCCACGTGAACGCGAGGGATACCCGCTCAATTCTCCCTGGCGCGGTATGACGGATGCCAAAATGTCGCGCGGCGCTCGATCAGCGCGACGATGGCGTAGAACGACGATCCGGCGACCGCGGCCACGACGATCGTCGCCCAAACCATATCGATGCTCAAATGACCGACCTCGGTGCTGATGCGAAAGCCCATGCCGACCGTCGGCGTGCCAAAGAACTCGGCGACGATGGCGCCGATCATCGCCAGCGTCGTGTTGATCTTCAGCGCATTGAAGATGAACGGCGCCGCAGCGGGCAGACGGAGCTTGCGCAAGGTCTGAGAATAGTCGGCGCCGTAGGTCTTCATGAGATCGCGTTCGATCGCGCCGGCGCCGGCGAGACCGACCGTCGCGTTGACCAGCATCGGGAAGAACGTCATCACCACGACGACCGCGGCTTTGGACTGCCAGTCGAAACCGAACCACATCACCATGATCGGCGCGATGCCGACGATCGGCAGCGCGGAGACGAAATTGCCCAGCGGCAGCAGACCGCGCTGCAGGAACGGCGAGCGGTCGATCAGGACCGCCACGACGAGGCCCGCGGCCGAGCCCAGCACATAGCCGGCCAGAACGCCTTGAATGGTCTGCACGAAATCCGCGGCGAGCGTCGGCATGGATACGGCGAGCCGCATCAGGATCGCCGAAGGCGGGGGAAGGATGATCGCCGGCACGCCGAGAATGCGAACGCCGATCTCCCACAAAGCGAGGACGGCGACGCCGAACGCCAGCGGCGGAGCGAGGTCGGCGACGCGCGTGTTCATGCCGTGAACGCCATGCGACGCAACGCGATGCGCGAGGCGAGATCAATCAGGCCGACCAGTGCGGCGGACAGCGCGGCCGCGGTGAACAGCGCGGCCCAGATCTGTACGGTCTGGCCGTAATAGGAGCCGGCCAGCAGCCGCGCGCCGAGGCCGCCGTCCTCGCTCTTGGTCACCTCGGCGACGACGGCCCCGACGAGCGCGGCCGCGACGCCGATCTTCATGCTGGCGAAAAAGAACGGCGCGCTCGCCGGCGCGCGCAATTTCAGGAAGGTCTGCGCCGACGTCGCCGAATAGGTCCGCATGAGATCGAGCTGCAGCGGATCGGGCGAACGCAGGCCTTTGACCATGCCGACCGTGACGGGGAAAAACGAGAGATAGGCGGCGATCACCGCCTTGGGCGCGAGCCCGGTGATGTTGAACTGGTTGAGAATCACCACGATCATCGGCGCCAGCGCGATGATCGGCACGGTTTGCGAGGCGACGATCCACGGCATCATCGACCGCTCGAGACTGCGCACGGACATGACGAGGACCGCCAGGCCAATGCCCAGCGACGCGCCGAAGAAGAAGCCGATCACCGTCTCCTGCAGGGTGATCCAGGCGTGAAAGACGAGGCCGCGCTTCGAGGTCGGCGGGGTCTCGAAGATGAGCTTGTTGAGCTCGGCGACGATCTGATGCGGCGCGGGAAGCTTGGGACGCTCCATGTTGAGCGACGCTTCGATGAGATCGGCGGTGGAATAGCTGGCGTTGTCGGCATTGGCGAAAACGTCCCGCTGCAACGGCGCGTTCATCAGCGCCGCGGCGACATACCAGACGACGACGAGCGCGATGAGGACGATCGAAACGGGGAGGGCGTTTTTCATGTGGCGTCTCTGGCCGCGGAGTGCCGCTCAATCGTCATAGGAATGCCCTTGGCGCAAGCCGTGCCGCACGCGGTTGGCGATTTCGATGAATTCGGGGGTCTCGCGAATTTCCAGCGCGCGGCGCCGCGGAAAGTTGGTTTCGATGATGTCGTGGATGCGTCCCGGGCGGGGCGACATCACGACGATGCGGGTCGACAGGAACACCGCCTCCGGAATGGAATGCGTGACGAACAGGACGGTTTTGCCGGTCTTTTCCCACAAGCCCAGCAATTGCTGGTTGAGCATGTCGCGCACGATCTCGTCGAGCGCGCCGAACGGCTCGTCCATCAGCAGGAGATCAGGGTCGAACGAAAGGGCGCGGGCGATCGAAGCGCGCTGCTGCATCCCGCCCGACAATTGCCAGGGGAACTTGTTGCCGAAACCGGTGAGATTGACGAGTTCGAGGCCCTTGGCGACCCGGGCCTCGCGCTCCTCCTTGCTGAAGCCCATGATCTCCAGCGGCAGCGCGATGTTGCGCGCCACGCTGCGCCAGGGGTAGAGCGCCGGCGCCTGAAACACGTAGCCGTAGGCGCGCTTCAAACGCGCCTCTTGCGGGCTCATGCCGTTGACGCGAATGGCGCCGCTCGTCGGGCTCTCGAGATCGGCGACGGCGCGCAGCAGCGTCGTCTTGCCGCAGCCCGAGGGACCGATGAACGAAACGAATTCGCCGCGCGGGATCGCGAGGCTGACGCCGCTCAGCGCCTGCACCGGACCGTCGCGCGTCTCGAATCGCAGCGACACGTCCGCGATGTCGATCACGTTGTCCGTCGGCGCGACGGCGACCGTTTGGGCGAGCGGTTCCAACATTTCAGCGCGCGACCCCTTTCACGGCGGTGTGCTGCTTGAACGTCGCGAGAGCGCGCGCGTCGGCGGTGAACGGCTCGCGCCTGACGAACCGGCCGCGCCCCGGCTCGGCCGACACCTTGCCTTCGGAAGCGACGACCTCGCCGCGCGACAGCGTGAAGCGCGGCAGCCCCTCGACGTTGACGCCCTCGAAGACATTGTAGTCGATCACCGACATCTGCTTCTCGGCGGTGATGGTCTTCCTGGCCTTCGGGTCCCAGATGACGAGATCCGCGTCGGCGCCCGGCAAGATGGCCCCTTTGCGCGGGTAGAGATTGAGGATGCGGGCGATGTTGGTCGAGGTGACGGCGACGAATTCGTTCATCGTCAACCGGCCGGTCTTGACGCCATAGGTCCACAGCACCGGCATGCGATCCTCGAGGCCGCCGGTGCCGTTGGGGATCTTGGTGAAGTCGCCGCGGCCCAATTCTTTCTGCGAGGTGGTGAAGGCGCAATGGTCGGTCGCCACCACCTGCAGCGAGCCGGCGCGCAGGCCGTTCCAGAGATCGTCCTGGTTCTTCTTGTCGCGGAAGGGCGGCGACATGACGCGTCGCGCCGCGTGCGCCCAGTCCTTGTTGAAATATTCGCTCTCGTCGAGCGTCAGATGCTGGATCAGCGGCTCGCCATAGACGCGCTTGCCCAGCGCTCGCGCGCGCGCGATCGCCTCGTGCGCGGGGATGCAGGAGACATGCACGATATAGAGCGGAACGCCCGCCTGATCGGCGAGCATGATCGCGCGATTGGCGGCCTCGCCCTCGACATCAGGCGGCCGCGACAGCGCATGGCCTTCAGGCCCCGTTACGCCCTTGGCGAGATAGTGCTTCTGCAGCGCCGCGACGATGTCGCCGTTCTCGGCGTGCACCAGCGGCATCGCGCCGAGTTCGGCGCAGCGCACGAACGAGGCGAACATCTCCTCGTCGTTGACCATCAGCGCGCCCTTGTAGGCCATGAAATGCTTGAAGGTGGTGACGCCGCGCTCGACGACCTTCGCCATGTCCTCGCGCACCTTGTCCGACCAGTAGGTGACGCACATGTGATAGGAGTAGTCGGCGGTGGCGCGCTCGGCGCGCTTGTCCCAGTCGGCCAGCGCCTCCATCAACGGCTGGCCGTGGCCGGGAATGCAGAAATCGACGACCATCGTCGTGCCGCCCGCCAGGCCCGCCCGTGTGCCGTGCTCGTAGTCGTCGGCCGAATTCGCGCCCATGAAGGGCATGTCGAGATGCGTATGCGGATCGATGCCGCCGGGCATGACATAGCAGCCGGAGGCGTCGAGTTCCTTCGCGCCTTGAAGGCCCGCGCCGATCGCCTGGATCGAACCGCCGTCGATCAGGACGTCCGCGGCGTAGGTGCGGTCCGCCGCGACGATCGTTCCGCCTTTGATGACGAGCGACATGTTTCCGTCTCCTCTTTGAAAGTCTTGGCCTGGCGCTAAGCGTTCGCCAGTTGTGAAAAATCGGGTCATCGCGTGCGAGAGGCGGCAATCCTGCCTCTATGCAGGCGGCAATCGCTGGATTGCCTCGTCGCCTCGCTCCTCGCAATGACGGCGCAGGCGCCCGCCGCTCACGCGACGATTTCCGCCTTTTCCAAGACCGCGTGCATCAGCACGTTGGCGCCCGCGGTCGACCAATCCTGTTTGATGTCCTCGCTCTCGTTGTGGCTGACGCCGTCGACGCAGGGCGTGAAGATCATCGAAGTCGGCGCGACCCGCGCGATGTAGCAAGCATCGTGCCCAGCGCCCGAAACGATATTGCGATGGGAATAGCCGAAGTGCTGCGCTGCGCGGCGCACCGCGCCGACGCACTCCTCGTTGAAGGCGACGGGCGGGTAATAGAAGACCTGCTTGAGATCGTAGGTCAGGCCGATCTTGTCCGCGATCGCCTTGACGCCCTCCTGCAAGGCCGCGTCCATCTCGCTCAAGGTGGCGTCGATCGGATGGCGGAATTCGCAGGTCATGAAGACCTCGCCGGGAATGACGTTGCGCGAGTTCGGATAGGGATTGAGCATGCCGACGGTGGAGACGGCGAGCGGCGCCTTGGAAAGCCCGATCGCGTTGACGAGCTCGACGATGCGCGCGGCGCCGAGCAGCGCGTCCTTGCGGCGCGGCATCGGGGTCGAGCCGGCGTGGCTCTCGAAGCCGGTGAGGCGGATTTCGTACCAGCGCTGGCCTTGGCCGTGCGTGACGACGCCGACGTCGATCGATTCGTCCTCCAAGATCGGCCCCTGCTCGATGTGCAATTCGAAGAACGCGTGGATCGGCCGGCCGCCGATCGGCTCGCTCCCCTTGAAGCCGATGCGTTCGAGTTCGTCGCCCAGCGCCTTCTTCTCGGCGTCAAGGCGCGAATAGGCGAATTCCTTGCTGTAAACGCCGGCGAACACGCCGGATGAGATCATCGCCGGCGCGTAGCGCGAGCCCTCCTCGTTGGTCCAATTGGCGATCTCGATCGGTCGGCGCGTCTTGATCTTGAGGTCGTTGAGCGAGCGCACGACTTCGAGCGCGCCGAGGACGCCGAGCACGCCGTCGAACTTGCCGCCGGTCGGCTGGGTGTCGAGATGGCTGCCCATCATCACCGGCGCGAGATCCTCGACGCCGGCGCGGCGGGCGAACATGTTGCCCATTTCGTCGACCTTGACCGAGCAGCCTTCTTTTTCGCACCAGGCGCGGAACAATTCGCGCCCCTGTTTGTCGAGGTCGGTGAGGGTGAGGCGCTTGCAACCGCCCTTCGGCGTTGCGCCGATCTTGGCCATCTCCATCAACGCGTCCCACAGCCGTTGACCGTTGACGCGCACGTTCGACAGGTCCGACATTCCCCGCTCCGCATTGAAAACAGCTCACGCTATTATGAATTTGACCAAATGGTCAAATGCCGTAATTCTGCCCGTTGGCGCCCAGCATTGAGGCGCCGTCCGAGGCTGCCGATGGACAAGCCGATCGCCAAACCGAGCATACGCGAGGAGAACGAGCGCGCGATCCTCGCCGCGGCCGAAGCGGTGTTCGCCGAGCGCGGTTTCGGCGGCGCGACAATGGCGGCGATCGCCGCCGGCGCAGGCGTGCCCAAGCCCAATGTCCACTACTATTTTCCCACCAAGGAGCGGCTCTATCGCGTGGTCACCGAGCGGGTGCTCACCGCCTGGCTCGAGGCCGCCTCCTCCTTCGACACCAGCGACGATCCGACCGAGGCGCTGACCTCCTATATCAGCGCGAAAATGGATCTCGCGCGCACCATGCCGCTCGGCACGCAGATCTGGACGAGCGAGATGATGCGCGGCGCGCCGGTGATCCAGGATTTTCTCGACACGACCCTGACGCAATGGGTGCGCTCGCGCGAGCGCGTGGTGAAGAAATGGATCGTCGCGGGCAAGCTCAGGCCGATCGAACCGCGCTTCCTCTTTTACTTGATCTGGGCGACGACGCAGCACTACGCCCACGCCGCGCACGAAATCGCGACCCTGGAGAAAGGGCCGCTGGACGACGAGGCGTTCGAGCGCGCGAAGCGGCAGGTGGTGGAGACGATCCTGAGCGGGGTGGTGGCGAGGTAAATGCGCTAGATTGAGCGGCCACTTGGGTCCGCCGGCCGGCAGGCGTCGAGAAAGAACGCTACCCTTTGTGAGACATGGGTCCCAGTCTCGGCGTGCAGCGTTTCGAGCGACTCCCCCAGCAAGGCGCGCAGCAACTGAGGCAAAAGGATCAAGTCGACGAAACATCTGGCGGTCATGGTGACGCGGTCCGGCCTGAAGGCCGGCCATGCCAGGGCCTCGGATTTCGCCGCCTCGCCGAGAAGCCGCCCCATGCTCTCGGCGCCCCGCTCGCGCATCGACCGGATAACCAACACTGCAAGGTCCGGAAAGCGGCGGGCTTCGCTGATCGCCAAGCGGAGCAAACCGATCCACTCGCCTGTCAAAGCCTCGCCGAGCACGGCCGCGCCGATGTTCCCGAGGCGTTCCTCGATCGTGGCGCCGCCGGGTCGATCGTCTTCGAGCCGGCTCAGCCTGGCGAGGACGTAGCGCGTCACGGCGGCCGCAAAGAGCGCCTCCTTGTTGGAAAATCGCGCGTAGATCGTCGGCTTCCCTGAACGCGCGGTCTCGGCGATCTCTTCGATGCTCGCGGCCTCGAAGCCACGATTGAGAAACACCTCTCGGGCCGCCTGAAGGATGCGTTCCTCGACTTCGCCCGCGCGTTCCGCCGGCGGGCGGCCGCACCTCACGGCCCCGCGCCGTGTGGAATTCTGTCTTCGCGTTGCCGACACTCTACGCTGGTCCTCTTCCGCTGAGCCGCGAACCGCGCGCCCGACCGCCACGCTCGGCGTCTTTCGACGTTAGTCCATCCGCCGCTCCTTGTAAAGTGAACGACACCGTATCGTTTTGTTCTTGCGCCCGCCGAGAAGCGCGCTACAATGAAACTGAAACGTATCGTTCTGTTGTTGGCTACCACGTTCAAAACCGGGAGCGCCATCATGCTAAAGGGCAATGATCAGGACTGGACCGCGGCAGCGCGCGAAGACGCCGCGAGCCCGCGATCCGCTTCGACTGCCGACGTTCTCTCTCTCGCGCCGCCTCGCGACGAGCCGACGGCGCTGGCGCCGTCAAGGAAAGAGCGCCCGACGGTCGAGCGAGAGGCCGGGAAGGAAGAGGAAGCGCCTCGGGGCGCCGCCGGCGGTGGCGAACCCACCAAGCGCCGGCGACGGCGGGGCCCGATCGTGATGGGTTCGCTGCTCCTCGCGCTGGCGGCGGGGGGCGGCTTTCTCTACTGGAATGACGCGCAGCATTTCGAATCGACCGACGACGCCTTCATCGCGGCGCGCCAATTCGCCATCGCGCCCAAGGTTTCCGGCTACCTCACGAATGTGCCGGTCACCGACAACCAGCACGTCGCCGCCGGCGGCGTGATCGCCCGCATCGATGATCGCGACTACCGCACCGCGCTCGCGCAAGCGAACGCCGAAGTCGCCAGCGCGCGGGCCAGCATCGAGAACATCGAAGCGCAACTGAGCGTGCAGCAGGCGCAGGTCCGCGCCAGCCAGGCTCAAGTCGAGCAGGTGCAGGCGGCGCTCCTCTTCGCCCAGCAGCAGGCGGCGCGCTACGAAGATCTCGCCAAGAGCGGCTCGGGCACGGTCCAGAACGCCCAGCAGTACAGCTCGCAGTTGCTTCAGCAGCAAGCTGGCCTCAAGAGCGCGCAAGCGAACCTGAACGTCGCGCAGCGTCAGATCGACGCTCTCAATGCGCAGCGCGCCACAGCGACGGCGAGCCTGGCGCAAGCGGTCGCGCAGCGCGACCAGGCCGAATTGAACCTGTCCTACACGACCGTCACCGCCGCTCAGTCGGGGCGCGTCGTCAATCTCACGGCGGCGGCAGGCGAATATGCGCAGGCCGGCACAAACCTCACGATGTTCGTTCCCGACGACATCTGGGTGACGGCGAATTTCAAGGAGACCCAACTCGATGCGATGCGGCCGGGTCAGCCCGCAACCCTGAGCATCGACGCCTACCCCGAACGCGAACTCCGCGGCCATGTCGCCAGCGTCCAGCCGGGGTCGGGCACGGCGTTCTCGCTGCTTCCGGCGGAGAACGCCACCGGCAACTACGTCAAGGTCGTCCAGCGCGTCCCGGTGAAGATCATCCTCGACAATCCCCCGACCGACGTCGCGCTTGGCCCTGGCATGTCGGTGACCCCGAGCGTGCGGACCGACCCCGAGCCCTCGTTGTACGAACGCCTGACCTCATCCATCGACCGTTGGTGGAGGCGCACATGAGCACGATGACGGAAGCCGGTGGACGTCCCGCGGCCGCCGCTGCGGCAAGCGCCAGTCCGTGGTTGATCGCCGTCGTGGTGGCGGTGGCGGCGTTCATGGAAACCCTCGACACCACCATCGCCAATGTCGCCCTGCGCTACATCGCCGGCGGCCTGGGCGTCAGCGAGGACGAAGCGTCCTGGGTCGTCACCACCTATCTCGTCGCCAACGCCATCATCGTCACGGCGACGACCTATCTCGCCCAGAGATTTGGCCGGAAGGCTTTCTTCCTCACCTGCCTCGGGTTGTTCACCGTGAGCTCGGTGCTCTGCGGAATGGCCGGGAATCTCCAGGAGTTGCTGATGTTTCGTCTCCTGCAGGGCTTTGCCGGCGGCGGCATGGTGCCCGTGGCGCAATCGATCCTCGCGGATTCCTTCCCACCCGCCAAGCGCGGCCAGGCTTTCGCGCTGTTCGGCGTTGCGGTGGTCGTCGCCCCCGTCGTCGGACCGACGCTTGGCGGCTGGCTCTCCGACAATGTCTCCTGGCAGTGGTGCTTCCTCGTCAACGGACCGGTCGGCGTCCTCTCGATGGCGCTCGTCTATATGCTGGTGAAGGAGACCGAGCCAAAGCGCTGGGGCGTGCGCTTCGATCTGATCGGCTTCCTGCTCGTCGCGACCTTTCTGGGCGCGCTCGAAGTCGTGTTGGACCGGGCCCAGGAGGACGACTGGTTCGGATCGCAATTCATCATCAACTGCACGGTCATTTCTGGCTTGGCCTTCCTGCTTCTGATCCCGTGGGAAATCACCCGGCGGAATCCCGTGGTCGACCCCAGGTTGCTGGCGGCCCGTCAGTTCGGATCGTGTTTTCTGGTGATGATGGCGACCGGCGCCATCCTGTTGGCGACGACCCAATTCCTGCCCCAGCTGGTGCAGGAGGACTACGGCTATACAGCGACGTGGTCCGGCCTTGTTCTCTCGCCGGGCGGTCTCGTCACCATGGTCATGATGTTTGTCGTCGGGCAGCTCTCGACCCGGGTCCAGCCCAAATACCTGATCGCCGCCGGGGCGATCATCGTCGCCTTCTCGATGTACGTCATGACCAACCTCACCCCCGACCTCGACTTCTGGTTCTTCGCCAGGTCGCGCATGCTTCTGGGCATTGGATTGCCGCTGATTTTCGTGCCGATCATGGCGGCCTCCTATGACGGCGTGCCGCAGGCCAAGACCGACCAGGCCTCGGCGCTGCTCAACGCGGCGCGCAACACCGGCGGCTCGATCGGGGTGTCGCTCGCCTCGAACGTGCTGGCGTGGCGCGAGCAGTTTCACCAGAGCCGGCTCGCCGAGCACATCATACCGTCGAGCGTTTCCTATCAAGAGACGATGCAGCAGATGGCGGGCTTTTTCGCCGCCCGGGGCGCGTCAGCCCAGCAGGCCCAACAACAAGCCTTCGCCTGGATCGGCCAGCAGGTGCAAGCGCAGGCCTCGCTGTTCGCCTACGTCGATGTGTTCTGGACGCTGATGTTGGTCTCGGCTTCCGCCGGGGCGCTCGCTCTGGTCCTGCGAAACGTCAAGCTGGGAGGAGCGGCTCACCTCGGGCATTGACCGGGCTACCCCGGCCAATCCTGCGCGAACCGGGCGGCGCACCGCGAAGCGCGCCGTCATTCGGGACATAATGATGCGCCAAAGCCGCCCAGGCGTGCAGGAACGCAAGACCGACCAGGACAAGGCAACGCAATGGTGGTCGTATCGTATTTCATCGCAACCCTTTCCCGGCGCCAACCAACCCCGGCGTGTCCGCAAATCGCCGGGTGAAAGCGGTTTCAACTGTTCAGACCAGCCATGATCGACCTTACGAACCGCAAGGCTTACCTCTAAATAGACCTTCTCACACAGACCAAACACCTAAAACCGTACTATAGCCCGAAAAAACACTTGCAACGCAGGGGTCGCCCCGACATGCTCTGTATTCGTCAAGTTCAAGCCGCCCCGACGTCGGTCGGCGCGGCCCGAGCTTTACTGGCAGTCGTAATAATGTAAGGTGGATGTCAGTTCGTCGAATTGCTTAATGATCTGTTATTCAACCCAGCGGATTATTCAGCATATGAACATGATTGCAACAGACCAGAAAATGATGGCTCGCTGCGTAGAATTGGCGAGAGACGGGGCTGCGAAGGGGGAGTATCCGTTCGGCAGCGTGGTCGCGCGCGGCGACGTCGTCATTGCCGAGGCGAGCAACCACGCGGTGCGGGAGGCCGACGAATCGCGGCACGCCGAGATTATCGCCATCGCGCATGCCCGCCGGATTCTTGGCACGAAAACCCTTCGCGACTGCACGCTCTATTCCAACGTCGAACCCTGCGCCATGTGTTCGTTCTGCATAAGAGCGGCAGGCCTCAGCCGCGTCGTCTTCGCCATCCATTCGCCGGTGCTGGGCGGCCTGTCGCGGTGGGACATCCTGCAAGACAAGCGACTGTCGCTCCGCCTGCCGTTCCTGTTCGGCGCAGCGCCTGAAACCGTGGGCGGCGTCCACGAAACCGAGGCGCAGCAGGGATGGAGCGATTGGAATCCCTGGGCGTGGCGGCTCATCAAACTGCTGGGGTTCTTCGGCAAGCCGTGAGCCGAGAAGCAGTCGATGTCGCGGGGACGGGTGCTCCTCTCGGGGAATTCCCTGGCCGGGGCGTCCATGCCAGGCGATCGCCGCGCGCGCCGCGGCCAACGGTGGCGCCATCCGATTAGCGGCTTCATGAGAAGGAAGGTAGAAAATATCTTGATAACTTCGCTGTGGTTCAGCGCATTGCGTTCCCGATTGTCACCGTTCGGATTGTAGGTAAAGGTTTTGATTTCATCTAACCGCGCCAAACGGCGTTGCTTGGAATCGATCTGAGCTTGCCGTGAGGCAGACGCTTTCGTCCCGGCACGCCCCTTTTGCTCTTCCTCGGCGAGACCGGCGATTTCTTGCTGCAGGTTGCGGCGCAGCCACTCTCGAATGTCGACGTTGAAGCTCTGAATTTGCAGCCATGCGAAGCTGTGTATGGTCCGTACCAAGAACAGCGGATCATATTCGGTGCGACGGGTAATCTCGTCGCATGCGGCGTTGGTGTACGTAATTACGGCTACCTGCCGCCCGCGCAAGTGGAGCATGTCGCGGTATCGGGTGCCGACATGTTTGAGCGCGTTGACGAGCGATCGCGTTTTTCCGGATCCGGCTCCGGCGAATAAGAAGAAGCTCTTCGGATTCTCGAAGTTCAGAAATTCCGCGAGCTGCGTTTCGACGTGATCGTCGAGCGCGATGTTTGATTCTGAGATCGCGCTGTGGGTCATGCGGCATCCGCCAACGGCCCGGAGTCAGCAAGCGTCCCCTCTTCGCCGCCGCCGATATGAGCAACACCGAGTTCCTTCTGTTTATGCTCAAGCTTTTCTGCGAGCCAGAGCAGCCCCTCGCGAATGTAGCTGGGAGGCTTGAGCGAGACTGGATCTTCGATCTCAAGGAGATCCAGAGCAAATTCTGCCTTGCTGCCATTGTCGACCGCTGCCTTGAGCGCGATAGAGAGGGAAGTGAAGTCCGCGCTATTCGCAATTGCCGTCCGAAACTTAGCGATCAGGCCGCCACCTGGCAGTGTAGCGAATAGTGGCAGGTTCTCCGTTACGATCGAATCTTCGAGCGTGTAGGCTAGCGCCTTGACGTTTACCCCTTTGAATTCTACTTGCGCGGGACATTGATACGCCACGCGGATGGAGTGAATCGAAATCGCACTCGTGCGCGATGTGGCTGGAATGGGTACTTACGACCATCTGCGTAACAAAGCTCTTACCCGCGCCCAGGTCGGCGTGGTTCCGGAGGATTTTGTACGCCTGCCGAATGAACACCTGCTGCACCTGCGTATGCAGATGCACCTCGGGCTCTTCGATGAGGACGAGATGGAGTGGCGGGATGATTGTGTCATCAGCGGCTTTATGCCTGGCTTTTCCCACCCGCATCCACTTGTCGCGGAACGCCATCAGACGGAACACCATCGAGATTAGATTCTGATAGCCAAGGCCATTTGAATCCTCGGGTAAAAACATTTCGACCGCGTTCTCGCCGTCCCCCATTGGGACCACAAACTGTACTGCCGAGTCGTGATTGAGGCCTTCGACCGGCCGCAAGCGCGTCGAAATATTCAACTTTGGATCGGTCACGCCCGGATAGCCGAGTTTGTGCATCTCTTCGAGCGGACTTTTAAAGCCATCGCTGAGGCGGGCTGATCGCTCTGGCTCGCGCTTCACCGCACGATGCAGTCTGCGGTGGATACCCGATGTAACAAGAGTTCGCCCCTGCGGTCGCTGACCGGTCCTCTTTTGGTTTACTCTGCACTCACCCGCTGACGTTTCCGCGCCGCGCATCGGTCCGACGCGACGCGATCGGCAAAAATGTCCGCCCCCGACAATATCTTTGTGAGTGACGGAAATCGCGCTATGCTTTTTTTGTCCGTCGAGGCGCCGCTTCCTTCAAGCCGAGCCCACCCGAGGACGCAAAGAATTTGCGCAAAGGCGCGAGCGTCAAGTTTCTCGCCATAAGCCTTTGAAATCACACAAGGGCCGTCAAGACGATCCTTGACATTGCTTGACGAAACTTGACATCGCTTGACAAAACTTGACGCGGCTTGACGAGCTGTTTGACGGCCTCGATGTCTTCGGATCGTCATCGCGAGCACGCGAAGCGATCCAGGCGAGGGCAAGCGCGCCGCTGCCGGAACATCCCTGGATGGGGGTTGATCGCGAGCGGATTGTCGACCCAGCGGCCCCGGTCTGGATCGCTTCGCGTGCTCGCGATGACGGCGCGCGCCGGGTTAACCTACGGCCCCTATCGCCCCGGATACCAATATTCGGCCTGCGGCTTCGTCCGGTCGAGAACGACGAACTCATCGGCGAAGACGCGGTAGGGATAGCTCCATTCGCCGTCCGGCCATTGCACGCGGATTTCGGCGCGCTCGGCGGTGCCGAGGCCGACGTGGACCCAGCCGGCATGGCCCGAGGCGTCGCCGCCGCCGACTTGCACGGTGCGGATTTGCGTCCGCGTTCCCGTCTTGATGGCGATCTTCGCGCCGACGGCGTCGCGGTTGGGATTGGGCTCGACGAGGCGGATTTCGCTCCAGTTGCCCATCGGCAGCACGCCGCCCCTGCCGTCGTCGGCGCCGAGGTTGCGGAACAGGCTCGCCGGCGCGGCGCGGTTGACGACGAGGAGATCGAGATCGCCGTCGAGATTGAAATCGGCGATCAGCGCGCCGCGGCCCTGCCGGTTCTGCACGAGCCCGGCGAGATCGCCGGCCTCGACGAACTTGCCGTTCCATTGCCCGAGCAGGAGGTTATTGGGATCGAAGGCGGCGAAGTCGGGCATCTGCGCGACATTGCCCTTGGCGATGAAGAGGTCGAGCAGGCCGGCGTTGTTGAAGTCGGCGAACTCGGAATGCCAGCCGGTCGAGGGGCGCTTGTCGCCGCCGGCGTAGGGGATATGCGCGGTCGCGCCGACTTCGCCGGCGATATCGCGATAGACCGGCAATTCGCCGCGGCCGGCCTCGTCGGGGTCGAGCTCCTGCAGCTTGGTGTCGCCCATCGAGGTCAGCGCATATTGCGGAAAGCCGGAGCCGTCGATGTCGCCCTCGGCGATGCCCATGCCGAAGATCGAGAGATGGCGCCAGCCGTCGGCGCGCCCGTAGAGACGCGGCGCCTTGCCGGGCTCGATCTTCCACATCTGCTCTTCGCCGCCGCGATAATATTGCCGGTCGTTGGAAACGCGCAGCGACGGCGTGCCCGAGCGGTTCCAATCGGTGAACAGCATCGAGAGGGCGCAAAAGCCGGGCGCCAGCGGCGTGCGCACGGAATAGTCGGGCTTGTCGCCGGGCTGCGGGCGATAGAGCGAATTCTCTTCGCAGGTCCCCCAAGGCGAGCCCGGCGCGTTGCGGTCGACGTAATGGCCGATCGCGAAGGTCGGGAATTTCTGGCCCTTCTCCCATTCGGCGGCGAACGAGGTCGTCCAGCCCGCGTCGCCGTCGAAGCCCCAGGCCTTGTTGGCGAGGGTGAACGTGCAATCCGGGCCGCCCTTCAGCAGGAGATTGGCGCCCACCCGCAGCACGAACAGGTCCATATGGCCGTCGCCGTCGATGTCGAGGGGATAAGCGCCGATGACGTTGTCGAGCAGGCTCGGATCGGCGCCGATGTCGAGCGGCTTCTCCTCGAATTTCAGCGGTCCGCCGGCCTTGGATTTGTTGACGAACAGCTTGGCGCGGTTCTTGCCGCCGGCGAGGAACACCGAGGGGAAGCCGGAGCCGTCGCAATCCAAGGCCGCGCCGCCGCCGCCGACGAAGAACTCCCACGGGCCGTCGTAGACGTTCCTGAGGCCGGCGGCGTCGGCTTCTTCATGGAAGATCGGGATATCGCCGAGCGGCCTCGGGCGCGCGTCGTCGGCGAGGGCGGGGGTGATGGAGGCGAGCGCGAGGAGAGCCGCGACCCACCGGGTCATGGCTCCCCACAACCAGCGGCCATGACGGCGCACAGTGAGACTCAAAGACAGGAGGCGCAATGTCCGCATCACGGCGCCTCGATCACGAGCGAGCGGAGGTACGCGATCACTGTCTCGCGCGTCGGCTTGTCGAGCGCGAGATAGGCGTCGCGGGCGAAACGCGCGTCGCCGCCATGCGCCGCGATGACCTCCTCGAGCATGCGGAAATCGCCGCGGTGGCCATAGGGCGCGGTCGATCCGACGCCCCACAGGCGCGCCGTCTGAAACACGTCGCGCTCGACGAAGCGCTGCGCCTGCAGCTCGTTGCCGAGCGCGTCGACTTGCGTGTCGACCACGAGGTGGCGCTTGAGATCGCTGAAGAGGGGGATGAGCCACTCGCCCTTGTCGTTCCTGACGAGGCGGCGCGCGAACGGCTGCTGCGAGAGGTCGATCACGATCGGCTTCTTGACTTCGCCCGCGCGCAACGTGCCGGCCATGTCGTAGGGCGCGGGATCAGTGAAGACGAGCGACTTCAAGGGCAATGCGGGGATGTGGCAGGACGAGCAGCCCAGGGTCTCGAACTGCTTCGCGCCCGCCGCGGCGGCGACGCGCCAATCCGCCGGCCAATCGGCCTTGACGGTCGGCGGCGGCAGCGTCGCCTGGAACGCGACGAGCGCCGAAACGTCGCCCTCGGTCACGGCGTCGGGGACGCCGCTCTCGTCGAAATCGTGGCTGCCGGTCCAGCGTACGCCGAAGCGCTCGACCGCCTCCATGCCATGATGCGCGTTGAGGGCGTTGATGGTGAATTGCCTCAGCGAGGTGAACACGCCCTTGCGGCTGAACGGGCGCACGATGAGATCGGCGTCGACGCCCTCGACCGATTCGAGATCGACGACGCCGTCCGGATGCGCGACGATGAAGCCGAAGCGCACGCCCTTGGAGACGAGGTCGGCGCGAACCTCGGCGCCGCTCGCTCGGGCTCGCGCGACGGCGTCGGCGCGCGTCGCCTGGAGATCTGCGGTCATTTCGCGAGCCAGTAATTCCACGAGGCCGGCGCCCATCAGCGCGATCGTATGTCTTTCGCTGGAGAACGAGGGATCGGTGCTGTCGAACTCAGCGCTCTCGAAGCCCTCGGAAACGAAGGCGTTGGCGACGACGTCGCCGCTGCCGCCCTCGATGGGATCGTTGTGGCAGCCGGCGCAAGAGTTGGAATCGGGCCCGCTGGTGCGCGAGAACGCGGCATTGACGCCGCTCTTGCGCCGCGTCGGGACGATCGCTTGCGTCGCCTTGGGACGACCGGCCCCGTCCGCGGTGGTGAACTTGGACTTGAAGAGAACCCGGCCGCGCTCGATCAGGGCTGGAATGGCCGAGGCGCCCGCCGCTGCGACAGCATCGAAATCGACATGCGAAGCAAAGACCTTCTCGTCCCAACTCGCCGCCGGGGCCGCGGCCGCGCACGCCAGCAGCACGAGCGTCGCCAAGGCTCCGCGGCTCGCAAACCTAACCCTCACGTCCGCCTCCCTGTCGGCCGCGCTTCCGCCGGCCCATCCCGCTCAAGGTAGATTGTCGCGCAAATAGATGTCGATGCGAATGCGCTCCTGCCCCGAATCGATCGCGACGCCGTCGGCGAGCGCGCGCAAGATCCGGATCGCGCTGCGCGCCTCGTGGCCCGGGTCCTGATTGAGGATCGCCGTGAACACGCCGTCGTTCAGCGCGGCGCGGGAATGCGCGGTCAATTCGTGCGCGACGACACAGATTTTTCCGGCCAGGCCCCGTTTGCGCAGCGCCGCGATGACGCCGCGATTGCCGGCGCCCAGACTATAGACGCCAACGACGTCGGCATGGCGATCGAGCTGGCCGCCAAGCGCGTCCTCGGCGACCGCGGCGTCGTCCAAGCCCTCGACGACCGGCAGCGGAACAAGGTCGGGGAATTCGGTGCGGAGAACCTGCTCGAAGCCGAAGCGGCGCTCGGCGTGATCGCGCAGCAGCATGGAGCCCGCGACGATGGCGATGCGCCCCTTCTCGCCGCGCAAGAACCGCCCCATCAAACTGGCCGCGGTTCGTCCGGCGGCGCTGTTGTCGATGCCGATGTAGTGAGCGCGCTTCGAGGCCGGCACATCGGAGACGAGGGTCACGACGGAGACGCCTCGCGCGACGAGTTCGTCGATCGCCCGACGCACCGTCGCATTGTCCGTCGCGACGACCGCCGCGCCGGCCAGCGATCGCGCGTCCAATTGCTCGAGCGCGTGGGCGAGCGCTTCGCCGTCAAACGGAGGAACTTCGATGATCGAGATCACAACCCGATCGGCGCGGCTGAGATCGGCGAGCCGCCGGACCTCGGCCGCGAGATTGCTGAGGAAGGTGTTGACGCCCGTCGGGATCACGAAGGCGAGGCGGTACTCGTGCTGCTTGGCCAGCATCGCCGCCGCCAGGTCGCGGCGATAGCCGAGCCGCGAAATCGCCTGCTCGACTTTCTCGACCGTCGCCGCCCGTACGCCGCCGCGTCGATTCAGCACCCGGTCGATGGTCGCCAGGCTGACGCCCGCCGCCTTCGCCACATCATGCACTGTCGCGCGGCCCATCAGCGGCGAACCTTCCTCCCATTTTGATGGGCGTATATCAAACAGGTGACGACAAGGCAAGCAAGGGGCAATGACTGCGAATTCCGTCCGCTGCCGCGCTTCGCCAAAATACGAGTCGGCGCCCGCTGGGTCGTGGATCGCCCGATGCGGGGCAACAATGATTGACGTCCATCATCATGTCGATTATGTCTTGCGCAAGAGATTGCCTTGGGGAGGTTCGTCCGTGAGCGGCACCGGATTTTTCGGCGACGTGGAGCCCATCCGCTACGAAGGGCCCGGGTCCGACAATCCACTCGCCTATCGCTATTACGACAAGGACAGGCGCGTGCTCGGCCGCCGGATGGAGGACCACCTGCGCGCCTCGATCTGTTATTGGCACAATTTCGTCGGCAACGGTTCCGACCCCTTCGGCGGCCCGACCTTCTTGCGGCCGTGGTTCGGCGACGACATGGCGAGCGCCAAGCTGAAGGCGGATGTCGCCTTCGAGATGTTCGACATCCTCGGCTTCCCCTTCTTCGCCTTCCACGACCGCGACATCGCGCCGGAGGGCGCTTCGCTCGCGCAATCCAATCGGAACGTGCGCGAGATCGCCGACGTTTTCGCCGCGAAGATGGAGACACGCCCGGTTCGCCTGCTCTGGGGCACGGCCAATCTCTTCTCGAATCGCCGCTATATGGCCGGCGCGGCGACCAATCCGGATCCAGATGTCTTCGCCTATGCGGCAGCGCAGGTGAAGAACGCCCTCGACGTCACGCACCAGCTCGGCGGCGCCAACTATGTCCTGTGGGGCGGGCGCGAGGGCTACGAAACGCTGCTCAACACCGACCTCAAGCGGGAGCTGGCGCAGTTAGGCCGCTTCCTGCAGCTGGCCGTCGACTACAAGCATAAGATCGGCTTCCAAGGCACGATCCTCGTCGAGCCCAAGCCGCAGGAGCCGACCAAGCACCAGTACGACTACGACGTCGCGACGGTGTTCGGCTTCCTGAAGGCGCACGGCCTGGAGAACGAGGTCAAGGTCAACATCGAGGTCGGCCATGCGGTGCTCGCCGGGCATTCCTTCGAGCACGAAGTGTCCCTGGCGGCCGCGCTCGGCATTCTCGGCTCCCTCGACGCGAACCGCAACGACTACCAGAGCGGGTGGGACACCGATCAGTTCCCGAACAACGCGCCCGAAATGGCCCTGGCGATCTACGCCATCCTGAAGGCGGGCGGCTTGACCACGGGCGGCTTCAATTTTGACGCGAAGGTGCGTCGCCAGTCGTTCGACCCCGTCGATCTGCTGTACGGCCACGTCGGCGGCCTCGACACGCTGGCGCGCGGCCTCCTCGCCGCCGCCACCATGCTCGAAGAGGGCAAGCTCGACCGCTTTGTCGAGGACCGCTACGCGAAATGGAGCGACGGCGAGAGCGCCGAGATGCTCGCCGGCAAGCGCGACCTCGCGGCGATCGCCGACCGCGTCGACCGGTCGGGCCTCGATCCGCAACCCCAATCCGGCCGCCAGGAGTATCTGGAGAATCTGGTGAACCGGTATCTGTGACCGCGCATCGCGCGGGTTTGTCCAGGACGGAATGGTAGACGGGTCCGCCCGCGTGTGACGGATCCGGAAAATGGGAGAGGAAACGAATATGAGGAAAATCCTGTTGACAGGCGCCGCCTTCGCGGCGCTCTGCGTATCGACCTCGGCCATGGCCAAGGACATCATCGTCGGCGTGTCGTGGTCCAATTTCCAGGAAGAGCGCTGGAAGACTGACGAAGCCGCGATCAAGGCGGCGCTCGCCCCGTCGGGCGCGAAATATATCTCAGCCGACGCGCAGGCTTCCCCCACCAAGCAATTGACCGATGTCGAAAGCCTCATTTCGAAGGGCGCGAATGTCCTGATCATTCTGGCCATGGATTCGGAAGCGATTCTTCCGGCGGTCAAGAAGGCGAATGACGAAGGCATCCCGGTCATCGCCTATGACCGCGAAATCGAAAGCCCGAACGCGCTCTATCTCACCTTCGACAACATCGGCGTCGGCCGGATGATGGCGAAAGCGATCGAAGCGGCCAAGCCGGCCGGCAACTACGCCTTCATCAAGGGCGACAAGGGCGACCCCAACGCCGACTTCCTGTTCTCGGGCATCACTGAAGTGCTGAAGCCGGCGATGGACGCGGGCAAGATCAAGAATGTCGGCGAGAGCTATTCCGACGGCTGGAAGCCCGACAACGCGCAGAAGAACATGGAGCAGATCCTCACCAAGAACAACAACAAGGTCGATGCGGTCGTCTGCGAGAACGACGGTATGGCCGGCGGCGTGGTCGCCGCACTCAAGGCGCAAGGGCTCGCCGGCGTCGTCCCCGTTTCGGGCCAGGACGGCGACCATGCCGCGATCAATCGCATCGCGCTCGGCACCCAGACCGTCTCGATCTGGAAGGATAGCCGCGATCTCGGCAAACTCGCCGGCGAAGCCGCGGTGGCGCTCGGCGAAGGCAAGAAGATGACCGACATTCCCGGGGTGAAGCCGTTCTCGGGCGGCGCCAAGCACGTGACGGTCAACAGCGTCCTGCTGACGCCGCTCGCCGTCACCAAGGACAATCTCGACGTGATTGTCGGCAAGGGTTGGATCACCAAGGCGGAAGTCTGCGCGGGCGCGAATCCGGCCACGGTCCCGTACTGCAAGTAAGTTGACCGCGCCGAACGGCGGTGAGACAAAACAGGGCTGCGCCGCCGCAAGCGGCGCGGCCTTTTCCAGAAGCCACGCCGTAGTCGCGGCGTCGCGCCGGCAATCGTAGAAATCGAAGGGGGGAATATGTCCTCAGCAGCGCCGGGCGCGTTGGGCGGAGCGCCGGTCGAGCCCTTGTTTCGCCGGCTGTTGCGCGCCACTGAGATCGACACCCGCATGCTCGGGATGATCGGCGCGCTGGCGCTGATCTGGCTCGGCTTTCACATCTACACGATGATCGTCGACGGCGAGGGCCTGTTCCTCACGCCCCGCAATCTCTGGAATCTTCTCGTCCAGACCTCATCCGTCGCGGTGATGGCGACCGGCATGGTGCTGATCATCGTCATGCGCCACATCGATCTTTCAGTCGGGTCGATCCTCGGTTTCGTCTCGACGATCATCGGCGTGACGCAGGTCTATATCCTGCCGCACTACCTCGGCCTCGATAATCCCGCCATCTGGATCATCACCGTCATCCTCGGACTTGCCGTCGGCGGGGCGATCGGCGCGTTTCACGGGTCGCTGGTCGCCTATCTCGGCATTCCCGCGTTTATCGTGACGCTGGGCGGCCAGCTCTTCTGGCGCGGCGCGGCCTGGTGGGTGACCGCCGGCGCGACGATCGCGCCGCTCGACGAGCGCTTCTCGCTGATGGGCGGCGGCCCGCTGGGATCGATCGGCGCGGCTGCGAGCTGGGTGCTCGCCGGCCTTGCGTGCATCGGCATTATGGTCGCTCTCTACGCCGGGCGGCGGCGGCGCGCGCGTTACAATTTTCCGCAGCGGCCGATCTGGGCGGAAGTGACGCTCGCCGTGATCGGCTGCTTCATCGCGCTCGGCGCGACCTGGGTCGTCAACGACTATCCCTGGCCCGAGCGCGTCGCGGCGAATTACGCGACCGCCCATCATATCGCGACGCCGTCGGGCGGACTGTTCATCTCGACCGGCTACGCGATTCCCGTTCTGATGGCCCTGGTCGCCGGCGTCGTGATGACCTTCATCGCCAAGCGCACGCGCTTCGGCCGCTATGTCTACGCCACCGGCGGCAATCCCGAAGCGGCGGAACTCGCCGGCGTCAACACCAAGAGGATCACGGTGCTGGTCTTCACGGTGATGGGCGTGCTGGCGGCGATATCCGGCTGCATCGAATCGGCGCGACTGGATTCGGCGACCAACGTCCTCGGGCAATTCGAGGAGCTCTATGTCATCGCCGCCGCGGTCATCGGCGGCACCTCGCTCGCTGGCGGCGTCGGCACCATCTACGGCGCGCTGATCGGCGCGCTGGTCATCCAATCCCTGCAGTCGGGGATGGTGCTGCTCGGCTTCGACTCGGCCTTCCAGGAAATGGTCGTCGGCGTCGTGCTCGTCGGCGCGGTCGGGATCGACACCTTCTATCGCCGTCGCACCGCCAAGGGGTGAGCCATGGATACCAGCGGCAAGACGCCTCTCGTCGAGATGAAGGACATTTCGATCGCCTTCGGCGGCATCAAGGCGGTCGACCACGCCTCGCTCGACCTCTTCCCCGGCGAGGTGGTCGGCCTGCTCGGCCACAACGGGGCGGGCAAGTCGACCCTCATCAAGACGCTGTCGGGCGCCTACAAGCGCGACAGTGGCGCCATCTTCATCAACGGCGAGGAAGTGACGATCAACAATCCGCGCGACGCGAAGCACTATGGGATCGAAACGATCTACCAGACGCTCGCGCTCGCCGACAATGTCGACGCCGCCTCGAACCTCTTCCTCGGGCGCGAGATCCTCACGAGCTGGGGGACGTTGGACGATTCCGCGATGGAGGCGCAGGCGCGCCAGGTGATGGCGCGGCTCAACCCCAATTTCCGCCGCTTCAAGGACCCCGTGATATCGCTCTCCGGCGGACAGCGCCAATCGGTGGCGATCGCGCGCGCGATCCACTTCGACGCCCGCATTCTGATCATGGACGAGCCGACGGCGGCGCTTGGCCCCCAGGAGACCGCGCAGGTCGGCGAACTGATCAAGCAGCTCAAGTCCGAGGGCATCGGCATCTTCCTCATCAGCCACGACATCCACGACGTCTTCGATCTCGCCGACCGGCTCGCGGTGATGAAGAACGGCCGGATCGTCGGCGTCGCCGATGTGGAGAACGTGACCAAGGACGAGGTGCTGGGGATGATCATCCTCGGCAAGTGCCCGCCCGGCGCGACGCCAGGGCCGGGGGCGATGGCGACGAATTGAGGCCGCGGGGCGGCGCTCGCGCAGTCGGCCGCGCCGGTCTCCAGCGCGAGGCCGACGCCACATTGGGCCGAGGAAAACTTCGGGCTCCATCTCGCGCGCTCTGGAACCTCCACCTCACGAAGATGTTCATGCAGCAACCGGCGTACAAAGGGAGCAACGCAGAACAAGCGCGGGCGATCGCGCCCCACTACACGTGAACACGCGCGTTCCGGCGTCACCTCCTAATCCCAAGTATCGCGGAGAAGGTCTGCATACTGCACGCTGGCGCGCGAAGAGCTTGAACGGCTTACCGTGTCCACGACGTACAACCCAGCATCGAGAGTCGTAAGGCCTATCGCCAGGGGCCATACGCAAACCGAAGTGGGCGCGTGTGCGAGACGGCGTAATCTGCAATGCTCCGCTCGCTCATCCCAGGCGTGCTTACACGAACCAGCAACAAGCGTTCAGCGGCCGCGATCTGATACAGCGGAGCATCTGCGCATCCGCCGCCTGAACCTGCAAGTCAGGTTTCGGCCAGAACCTGTCGGCTGGTTCAGCGCCCGAAGCGGACACGATCACCCACATCCCGCCTCATCGCCCTCTTCTCCGACGCGGCCGAGGGCGCAGCCCGAGTTATTTTTTTGCCGCCGGGAATAAACCGGGCTCGCCGGCGTCTTAACCAGTAGACGGCAACTTCCGAAGGAGAAAAACATGAGTTCGAAGCCTATTCTCGTACTTGCGATCGCAACTTCCGCCCTCGCCTCGTCCGCGGCGCTCGCCGCGACCGGAACACCGGATCGCGTGCGCGGGGTCGTCACGTCAGCGGCCGCAAATTCCGTCACCGTCGATACCTACGCCGGCAAGCCGGTCACCGTCGACCTGACTGATAAGACCAAATACCTGAAAGTGGAGAAGTCGAGTCTCGACAAGGTCGAGAAGGGCAGCTTCATCGGAACCGCAACCAAGGATGTTGGCGGGACGCAGGTAGCGCTGGAAGTGGTGATTTTTCCGCCCTCGATGCGCGGAACCGGCGAGGGCCACTATGCCTGGGATAACATTCCGGACACCACACTGTCCGGTGGCCCTGAGACCAGCAGTTCCATGACGAATGGCAATGTCACCGCGGTTTCGACCTCCGTGCCGGATGTGAAAAGCTCGATGACGAATGGCGACGTCGCCGCCGCGAAGTCGCAGGGAGGCGTCACGCATCTCGTCGTCACATACAACGGCGGCAAGCAGGATGTTCTTGTGCCGCCGACCGCGCCGATCGTCACCTTTCGGCCCGGCGCCGAGGCGCTGCTGGCCAAGGGGGCCGATGTCTTCATCAAGGCGACCAAGACCGACTCCGGCCTCGTCGCGAACGCAGTGGCCGTCGGCGTCGGGGGGGTGAAGCCACCGATGTGAGGGGTCGTCCCCGGGGTTTCGGGGCGGGGGTTCCGTACTGCAATCGGGGTAACCGATATGGACCAACATGAAACCGGCCGTCCGGCTCACCCGGTCGCGATCCGCATCATGCACTGGATTGGCGTCTATGCCATGGGCTGCATGATCTTCAGCGGCTGGGAAATCTACAACGCCTCGCCCAGCCTACCTTTCCTGTTCCCAAGCTGGACCGGCTTGGGCGGCTGGTTGGGCGGAGCGCTGGCCTGGCACCTGAGCGCCATGTGGCTGCTGTTCGCCGACGGCATCGCCTACCTGATCTACGGCTTCGCCAGCGGCCATTTTCGGCGCGACTTGAAGCCGCCACGTCCCGCCGAGGTGGGACACGACCTGGGCGCCGCCCTGCGCTTCCGCCTGAAGCATCGCATGGGGCACTACAACGCCGTCCAGCGCGTGCTTTACGCCGGCGTCATCGTCGCCATCATCCTGCAGGTGACGACCGGCCTCGCCATCTGGAAGCCCGTGCAGTTTGGCTGGCTGGCCGGACTGCTCGGCGGCTATCCGATCGCCCGCGGCATTCATCTCACCATCATGCTCGGCATCGTTGCCTTTGTTCTCGTGCATGTCGCTCTGGTGGCGATCCATCCGCGCACGCTGAAGTCGATGATCGTCACCGTTCCCGTAGAAACCGGAGAAAGCCAATGAGCGGCCAGCGCAACAAACCAGCCGTCAGCATGGCCGAGATCAGGCCGGAACTCGACAGGCTATGCCGACGCGGCTTCCTGCGGAATATGCTCACGCTTGGCAGCCTGACGATGCTGACCGGCTGCGATCTTTCGACCCATTCTGGCGTTGATGCCGGGCTCGAGGCCATTCTGCGCTTCGACGACAGGGTTCAGGCGGCGCTATTCAGTCCCAAGCGACTGGCTGAGACCTATCCGGCTAGCGCCATCACGCGGCCGTTCCGCTTCAACGCCTACTATGCGGAATGGCAGGCGCGTCCGGTGCCGGACAACTGGGTGCTTAACGTGAGCGGGCTCGTGAAGGACAGAAGAGCCTGGACGCTGTCAGCCCTGATGGGGCTGCCGCAGCAGGGGCAGATCACGCGACACATCTGCATCGAGGGCTGGAGCCAGATCGGTCAGTGGAGCGGCGTGCCGCTGGGCGTGTTTCTGCGCCGCATCGGCGCCGACCTGTCGGCCCGCTACGTCTATTTCAAATGTTTCGACGGATACTCGACCAGCATCGACATGGCGAGCGCCCTTCAACCGCAGACGATCCTGGCGCTCGACTTCGAGGAAAAGCCCTTGGCCACGCAGTGGGGCGCCCCGCTGCGGCTTCGCATCCCCACCAAGCTCGGCTTCAAGAGCGCCAAAAACTTGGAAGCGATCGAGGTAACCAACAAATTCCCCGGTGGATACTGGGAGGACCAAGGCTACGACTGGTTTGCAGGAGTTTGACGTTGCCGGGCGGAGCGCAGTCGAATATCTGTCCGTCGGCATGCCCTTTTTTTCTCTAAGGCTATAAAGGTCGGCGTGCAATGTCCGACATGGTAAGTCTGCTCGAGCCCCTGATTCCGGCGTTACGGCGCTACGCTCGTTCCTTCGTGAAGGACAAGTCATCCGCGGACGACCTGGTTCAGGACACGCTGGAACGTGCGGTGAGCCGTTGGCATCAGCGCCGGGCAGATGGGGATGGGCGGACCTGGGTCTTCAGCATTTTGCACAACCTCGCCATCAGCGGACTGCGCCAGGCCGCGCGACGTGGAGAGCATCTGCCTCTGGACGATGCGCGCGAGTCCGATGTCGCTGTCCCCTTCGCCCAGGAGGATAGGCTACGCCAGCGCGATATTCTGACGGCTCTTTCACAGCTACCGGAAGATCAACGCAGCGTACTTCTTCTCGTTTCGGTTGAAGACATGGCCTACGCCGAGGTCGCCCGTATCCTCGACGTGCCGATTGGAACGGTGATGTCGCGGCTGGCGCGCGCACGTTCTCGCTTGCGCCAAATTATGGAAGACGAATCTACCGCGGCTTCGGGGCGCCCTCAGCTTCGGAGGATCCAATGACATATAGCGCTCCGATTACCGAGGACGACCTGCATGGATACATCGACCATGCGTTGGATCCAGCAAGACGCGCGGCGGTCCAAGACTATCTTGACACCCATCCCGATGCCGCCGCGCGAATCGCGGCCTATGGGCGCCAGCGCGATATGGTGAGATCGGCCCTCCGCCCGATCGCCGAGGAGCCGATCCCGCCGCAGCTCAACCTGCGGCATTTCACCGAGCGACGGCGACGGGCTTGGAGCTTGCCCTGGCGTTCGATGGCGGCAGCCGCCTCGTTGCTGGTCGTGGGCGGGGCAGGAGGATGGGCTCTCCGGAGCGTGATCGTCCCGCTGTCGGACGTCAGTGGCGTCGCCGCTTTGGCGCAAGAAGCCGCCTATACGTATGACACCTTCGGTTCCGATCCCATCCATCCGGTGGAATTTGGCCCAACCGACAAGACACAGCTTGTAAGCTGGATTTCCGGGCGATTGGGGCGGACCATCTCAATTCCGGACCTTGCTGCCGCGGGCTATCGTTTCATGGGAGGCCGCCTGGTCGCGACGCCCCACGGACCGGCCGGCCTGCTGATGTATGACAATGCCTTGGGTCTGCATCTCGCCGTGCTGGTCAGGCCGATGAAGATCGACAAGGATACCCGGATGTCGAAGCACTCTTTTGGCGATGTCCGCGGCTTCGCCTGGTCCAGCAAGGGAATGGGTTTCTCAGTCGTCGCGACGGCTCCGGCCGATCTGCTTCATCCGATCGCCGACGAGGTCCGGCGCCAAGAGGCCAGTAAAATCTGACCGGCCGTGGTTGGAATTCCCACTCGATGATCCCTTACTGCTCGTGACGCCATGCAGGATTTGGTCGCTATCGGCCAACTCCGGAAATTCAAACTGACCCGCTACCCCCTGATACCCCGTGACAAGCTGCTGTCGATAGCTTTTGAAGATGTCCGGTTTAGGTAGCTTTCTAAATGTCCGTTTTTGGGCTTGCGGCTTTTTCAGCTGCCCTCCTGTGGGCGGGGTGGTCAGGTTCGGGGCCGTTTGGCCCCGGAGCTGTCCAGGCCGTCCACAGGCGTCGTCGCGAAACGGACTTACGCGACGGATTTGCGTGGGTTTGGATCGGCTTCGTCGAGGGTTCCGTCGCGATGATAGCGCGCGATCTGGCGCGGCCCGTGGAACAAGGCGATGGCGCCGTCCCCATATTCGAGCACGCGGATTTTGCTCTTGGCGAAGTGATGTCGATGCCGGCTTGGCGGAATCTGCAAGACATGACCGTCATAGCGGACCGTATTGTCCAGCCCGGCGACGCGCTCCTGCTCGATGTAAAGGATGTTGTCGAGATCGCCGACGAAGGGGATGAAGGCCGAACCTTCCTCGGCCGCGGCGACGGCGAAGCGAGCGTTGTGGTCTTGTCTATAGACCTCGGCCAGCCAGCGGTTGGCCGCCTCGACCGTGGCGATCCCGTTCACCCGCAGCAAGGGCGGCAGACGCTTTTGCAGCGTATCCCAGAGCCGCTCCATCCGGCCCCGCGCTTGCGGGCTATAGGAGGGAATGTGTTCGATGTTCAGCTGCCGCAGCGCCCGGCCCACCTGCGTCAAATGCGCCTTGTCGACCTTCTCGCCCGCTTTCGGCGTGGTGAAATAATGGCTGCCACGATCGGTGTAGAACGACGAAAACAAGCCGTGCGCGCGGATCGTCTCCGAAAGGCCGCGAAAGCTCGAAGCCGTGCCTTCTTCCTCGCACAGGAAAATCGATGTGATCGCGCTGGTGGCGTCGTCCATCGTCACGATCAGGTCGAGATCGCCACCGGAGGGCAACCAGGCGTGCTTCGAGCCGTCCTGAAACAGCATCATGCCCGGCAGCGGCCGCCGCTCGCGCTTGCGCCGGTGGACGCCGCGCCGAGGCGCCTTCGTCGTCAGCCCGCGCAACTGCAACACGCTCTTCGTCCAGCTGTAGGAACGCATGAACGGCTGGCCGTCGCCCATCGTCTGGCCCCACGCCTGCTCATGGAAGTGCTTGATCGTGAAGTCAAAATACCGCGTCCGAAACGTATCGACCGTCCACGCGATCTCATCCTCGAGAACCCCGCGACCGCTGCGACGGCCGCGCCGGCGGTCCACCAGCCCGTCTTCGCCGCGCTCCTCATAGGCGTCCCGCAAGCGACGAAAATGACGCTCGCTCAGGCCAAGAAGCTCCCCGGCTTCAACGCAACTCAACCGCTTCAAACGATGCGACCTGATCGCATCCAATACACGCGCCATCCGAACCTCCGGCAACATGCGATCTCCCGGTCCAAAAAACCGGACAAATCACTTGCTACCTAATCCGGACATATCGGTTGCTCGCGACACCCCGTGACAAGCTGCTTGACGCGACGCCGCCGCTTGGGTACGGTTCCGCGTCATTTATCGAATGGAGCAGCCCGCCGTGGCTCGGAACCTTATTGTATCTTGTGCGCTGGAGGGTGGACGGGCCTAGACCCCGCTTCCACTGACTGGCGCATGTCCAAGGCCCCTCGCGGGCCTTTTTTGTTGCCTGGAATTCCGGCTTCCCGCGGCGCAAGTTCCGTCCGGGGGCGAAGATTGGAGAATCGCAATGTCAAAGCAGATGACCGGCGCGGAGATGGTCGTCGAGGCGCTGAAGGACCAGGGCGTCGAGTTCGTCTTCGGCTATCCCGGCGGCGCGGTCCTGCCGATCTACGACGCCATATTCGGCCAGAACAGCTTTCGACACGTTCTCGTGCGCCACGAACAAGGCGCCGCGCACGCGGCTGAGGGCTACGCCCGCTCGACCGGCAAGGTCGGCGTGATGCTGGTGACCTCGGGGCCAGGCGCGACCAACGCGATCACCGGCCTGACCGACGCCTTGCTCGATTCCATCCCGCTCATCTGCATCACTGGCCAGGTGCCGACGCATCTGATCGGCTCGGACGCGTTCCAGGAATGCGACACGACCGGCATCACCCGCAATTGCACCAAGCACAATTACCTCGTGCGCCGCATCGAGGACCTGCCGCGCGTCCTGCATGAGGCCTTCTACGTCGCCTCGCATGGCCGGCCGGGCCCGGTCGTCATCGACATTCCCAAGGACATTCAGTTCGCGACCGGCGCCTATTCGTTTGCGCGCAACATCCAGCACAAGACCTACCAGCCGCAGGTGAAGGGCGACATCGCCCGCATCGAGCACGCCGTCGAGATGATGGCGAAGGCGAAGAAGCCGATCTTCTACACCGGCGGCGGCGTCATCAATTCAGGACCGAACGCCTCGGCGCTGCTGCGGGAGCTGGCGCATCTGACCGGCTTTCCCGTCACCTCGACGCTGATGGGCCTCGGCGCGTTTCCCGCCTCCGACAAGCAGTGGCTGGGGATGCTCGGCATGCATGGCTCGTTCGAAGCGAACAACGCGATGCACGATTGCGATCTGATGATCTGCGTCGGCGCGCGCTTCGACGATCGCATCACCGGCCGTCTCGACGCCTTTGCGCCGCACAGCAAGAAGATTCATATCGACATCGATCCGTCGTCGATCAACAAGAACGTGAAGGTCGATCTCGGCATCGTCGGCGATTGCGCTCACGTGCTCGAGGACATGGTGCGGGTGTGGCGCCAGGGATCGCTGCGGGCCGACGCCGCCCTCGCCAAATGGTGGCAGACGATCGATCATTGGCGCGCGCGCCGCTCGTTCGATTTCCGCAACTCCAATTCGGTCATCAAGCCGCAGCACGCCATTCGCCGGCTCTACGACCTCACCAGGGACCGCGACGTCTACATCACGACGGAGGTCGGCCAACATCAGATGTGGGCCGCCCAGCACTTCCACTTCGAGGAGCCGAACCGCTGGATGACCTCGGGCGGCCTCGGCACGATGGGCTACGGGTTGCCGGCGGCGATCGGCGTGCAGATCGCCCATCCCAAGTCGCTCGTCGTCGACATCGCCGGCGAAGCCTCGATTCTGATGAACATCCAGGAAATGTCGACGGCGATCCAACATCGCCTCCCGGTGAAGATCTTCATCCTCAACAACCAGTACATGGGGATGGTGCGCCAGTGGCAGGAACTGCTGCACGGCGGCCGCTATTCGGAGAGCTACACCGACTCGCTGCCCGACTTCGTCAAACTGGCTGACGCCTATGGCGCCCACGGCATCCGCTGCTCCGATCCCGCCAGTCTCGACGAGGCGATCATGGAGATGATCGAGACGCCCAAAGCGGTGATCTTCGATTGCCTGGTCGACCAGAAGGAGAACTGCTTCCCGATGATCCCGTCGGGCAAGGCGCACAACGACATGCTGCTCGCCGAACTCGGCGACGACGCGGGAGTCGAGATTGGCAACGTCATCGACGAAAAAGGCAAGATGCTGGTGTGACGCGGGGCGAGGGGAGTTCGGCCATGTTCGGCATCGAGGAGTTGCGTGCGGCGCATGAGATCGTGCGGCAGGCGTTGAGCCCGACGCCGGCCCTCGCGTGGCCGCTGCTGGCGCGCTGTCTCGGCGCCGAGGTCGTCGTCAAGCACGAAAATCACAACCCCACCGGCGCCTTCAAGGTGCGCGGCGGCGTGACGTTCGTCGACGCTTTCCGCCGTCGCGCGCCGAACGCCCCGGGGCTGATCTCGGCGACGCGCGGCAATCACGGCCAGAGCCTCGCCTTCGCCGGGCGGCGGTTCGGGATCCCCGTCACCATCGTCGTGCCGCGTGGCAACTCCGCCGAGAAAAACGCCGCCATGCAGGCCCTCGGGGCCGAGCTCGTCGAGCACGGCGCGGACTTCCAGGCCGCGCGCGAAGAGGCGCACCGGCTCGCGCAGGCGCGCGGCGTCGGGTTTGTCCCCGCTTTCCATCGCGACCTGGCGCTCGGCGTCGCGACTTACGCCCTCGAATTGCTGGGCGATCGCCCCGACCTCGACGTGCTCTATGTCCCCATCGGCCAGGGGTCGGGAGTCTGCGGCTGCATCGCCGCGCGCGACGCGCTCGGGCTGAAGACGGAGATCGTCGGCGTTCAGGCGAGCGCGGCGCCGTCCTATGCCTTGTCGTTCGCGGCGGGCCACGCCGTCCGCACCGACAGCAGCGACACGCTGGCCGACGGCATGGCGACGCGCGTTCCCGATGAAGAGGCGCTCGACGTCATTCGGCGCGGCGCTTCGCGCATCGCCCTCGTCAGCGACGCCGAAATCGCCGCCGCGATCCGCATCTACTGGACCGACACCCACAATCTCGCCGAGGGCGCCGGCGCGGCGGCCCTGGCGGCGGCCATGCAGGAAAAGCCGCGGCTTGCCGGCAAGCGGGTGGGGCTGGTCTTGTCGGGCGGCAACATCGATTTCGAACTGTTCCAGCGCTGGGTCGGCGCGGCGCCCCAGGCCGCGGCCGAATGACCCGCCATTTTCCTGCGCCGCCGCCGGCGCATCGCCATGAAGGATTGACCCCGATGAACAAGGCCGCCCCCTCCTATCCGCCGTCGCCCTATTCCTCCCCGCTCGGCAAGTCCAACGTCGAGAGCCATACGCTTTCGGTGTTGGTCGACAACGAACCGGGCGTGCTGGCGCGTGTGGTCGGCCTGTTCTCGGGGCGGGGCTTCAACATCGAGAGCCTCACGGTCGCCGAGGTCGCGCACGAGACGCATCTGTCGCGCATCACCATCGTCACCTCGGGCACGCCGGAGGTGATCGAGCAGGTGCGTCATCAACTCGAACGGCTCGTGCCGATCCACTCGGTGACCGATCTCACCCTCGCGGTGCGCGCCATCGAGCGTGAACTGGCGATGGTCAAGGTGCGCGGCAAGGGCGAGCCCCGCGTCGAGGCCTTGCGCCTCGCCGAAGCCTTTCGCGCCAAGGTCATCGACGCGACGACGGAGAGCTTCATTTTCGAGCTCACCGGGGCGCCGCGCAAGATCGACGACTTTATCGAGCTCATGCGCGGGCTCGGCCTCGTCGAGGTCTCTCGCACCGGCGTCGCCGCGATCTCACGCGGTCCAGAACGCATCTGATAGCGCTCTCGAAAAAAGAGATTGGCCAAGCCAATCATCGTTCTTGCCGCGCAAGAGCTGGCAGCGAATATGACGGCGCGCAATTTGAGCGCCTGATTGGGCTGGCAGGATGAACGCGGCGAGCGCCGAAACTTTCGACTACGTCATCGTCGGCGCGGGCTCGGCCGGCTGCGTACTCGCCAATCGCTTGAGCGAGGACGCGGGCGTGTCGGTGCTCCTGGTGGAATTCGGCGGCTCGGATCGCTCGATCTTCATTCAGATGCCGGCGGCGCTGTCGATCCCCATGAATATGAAGAAGTACAACTGGGGTTACGAAAGCGAGCCGGAGCCGCGGTTGGGCGGTCGGCGCCTGCATTGTCCGCGCGGCAAGGTTCTCGGCGGCTCGTCGTCGATCAACGGTCTCGTTTACGCCCGCGGCAATCCGCTCGATTTCGACCGCTGGGAGGAAGAGGGCGCGACGGGCTGGGGCTACCGCGACGTCCTGCCGTATTTTCGCCGGGCCGAGGGCTGGCGGAACGGGGCCGATTCCTATCGCGGCGTCGACGGACCGCTGGCGACGACCCGCGGCCCCAAGCGCAATCCCCTCTACGACGCGTTCATCGAAGCGGGCCGGCAGGCCGGCTATCCCGTCAGCGCCGATCTCAACGGCGAACAGCAAGAGGGCTTTGGCCGCTTCGACATGACGGTGAAGGACGGCGTGCGCTGGTCGGCCGCCAACGCCTATTTGCGGCCGGCGATGAAGCGGCCCAATCTTCACGTCCTCACGCACGCGCTGGCGACGAAGATCGAATTCGAGGGCCGCCGCGCGGTCGGGGTGCGCTACGAGCGCGGTGGCGCCGCTCAACTCGCGCGCGCGCGCCGCGCGGTCATTCTGTGCGGCGGTCCGATCAATTCGCCGCAACTGCTCAAGCTTTCCGGCATCGGCCCCGAGGCGGAGCTTCGCGCCTTGGGCGTGCCGGTCGTCGCCGCGCTGCCCGGCGTCGGCGAGAACCTGCAGGACCACCTCGAGTTCTATTTCCAGGTCGCCTCGAAACAACCGATCACGCTCTACGGCAAGACGGGGCTTTTCGCGCGCGGCCTCGTCGGGCTGCATTGGCTGTTGCGCGCCCGCGGCGACGGCGCGACGAACCACTTCGAGGCCGGCGCCTTCATCCGCTCGCGGGCGGGCGTGCGCTATCCCGACATCCAGTATCATTTCCTGCCGCTGGCCATCACCTACGACGGCAAGGGCCTGGCGCGCGAACACGGCTTCCAGGCGCACGTCGGCCCGATGCGCTCGAAGAGCCGGGGCTGGGTCCGGCTGAAGTCGCTGGACCCGCGCGAGGCGCCGCGCATTCACTTCAACTATATGAGCGAACCCCAGGATTGGGAGGAAATGCGCGCCTGCGTCCGGCTGACCCGCGAGATTTTCGCTCAAGGCGCCTTCGATCCCTATCGCGGCCGCGAGATCCAGCCGGGAGCCGAAGTCGTCGCCGACGAGGCGATCGACGCTTTTATCCGCGATCGCGTCGAGAGCGCCTATCATCCCTCCTGCACGTGCAAGATGGGGGCGCCGAGCGATCCGCTCGCCGTCGTCGACAGTCAGGCCCGCGTCATCGGCGTCGAGGCGCTCCGGGTCGTCGACAGCTCGATCATGCCCTCGATCACGACTGGCAATCTCAACGCGCCGACGATCATGATCGGCGAAAAGGCGGCCGACATGATCCGCGGGCGACCGTCTCTCCCAGCTTCGAACGCGCCTTACTACGTCGCGCCCGACTGGCGCACGAGCCAGCGATGAGCCAGCCATCCAAGCCTCATGCGGCCAGCGCATTTCTAGGGTTTGTTTTTTCTTGCCGATATTGCAGCATGTTGGACGAGGCGCGCGGTTGAACGCGCAAAAGGAGGAAGTGGGCCCCATGTCGACCGTTTCGCCCCCCGAAGCCCACGAGCCTCGACGCGGCCGTGAGGCGCGCCGTTCGGCTCGCGCCCAGCGCGGCGTCGCTTCGATTCCCTACATCACCCGCGCGATTCCGCTCACGGAGATGTTGAGCGAGGAGGGGCTGTCGATCATCGAACGCAACGCCGACACGTTGCTGCAGGAGGTCGGCATCGAGTTCCGCGAAGCTCCGCGGGCGCTCGCGCTGTTCAAAGCTGCCGGATGCGACATCAAGGGCGAGCGGGTCCGTTTTCCCCGCGGCCTCGCCCGGCAGCTCTGCGCCACCGCGCCGGCGCAATATGTGCAGCATGCGCGCAATCCCGACCGCAACGTCGTCATCGGCGGCAAGAACACGGTTTTCGCGCCGAATTACGGGTCGCCCTTCGTGCACGATCTCGACAAGGGCCGGCGCTACGGCACGATCGAGGATTTCCGCAATTTCGTGAAGCTTTCCTACCTCTCGCCGTTCATCCATCATTCCGGCGGCACGGTCTGCGAGCCGGTCGATCTGCCCGTCAACAAGCGGCACTTCGAGATGGTCTACGCGCATATGAAGTTCTCGGACAAGCCGTTCATGGGCTCGGTCACCAGGCCGGAGCGCGCCCAGGACACCGTGCGGATGTGCGAGATCCTGTTCGGCGAGGAGTTCGTGCAGGCGAACACGGTCTGCACCAGCCTGATCAACGCCAATTCCCCGCTGGTCTGGGACTCGACCATGCTCGGCGCGGCGGAGGTCTATGCCCGCAGCAACCAGGCCTGCATCATCACGCCGTTCATCCTTTCCGGCGCGATGAGCCCCGTCAGCGTCGCGGGGACCCTGACGCAGGTGCTCGCCGAAGTGATGACGGGAACCGCGTTCTGCCAGCTCGTCCGTCCCGGCGCGCCCGTCATCTTCGGCACGTTCGTCTCCACCCTGTCGATGCAGTCGGGCGCCCCGACCTTCGGCACGCCGGAAGCGGCGCTCGCCATCTACGGCGCGGCGCAATTGGCGCGGCGCATGAACATGCCCTTCCGGACCGGCGGCTCGCTGTGCGCCTCCAAGGTCCCCGACGCGCAGGCCGCATACGAGAGCGCGCAGACCCTGATCCCGACGATCCTGGCCGGCACCAATTTCGTGCTCCACGCCGCCGGTTGGCTCGAGGGCGGCCTTTCCGCCAGTTATGAAAAGTTCGTCATGGACTTCGATCAACTCGGCGCCATGCATGTCCTCGCCAAGGGCATCGACCTCAGCGACAACGGCCAGGCGATGGAGGCCTTCCATCAGGTCGAGCCGGGCGGCCATTTTCTCGGCTGTCCGCACACCCAGTCCAATTTCGAGTCCGCCTTCTACCGCTCCAGCGTCGCCGACAACAATTCCGTCGAGCAATGGCAGGAGGAGGGCTCGAAGGACGCCGCGACGCGAGCCAACGCGCTGTGGAAGAAAATGCTCGCCGAATACGAAGCGCCGGCCCTCGATCCCGCCCGCGACGAGGCGCTGCGCGCCTTCATCGATGAGCGCAAGGCTTCGATGCCGGACGCGACTTATTGAAGTCGGCTGGGCTACGCCGCCGGGCGCCACATAGCAAAGGATAAGGAATAATGAGAACGCATGCTCGCGCGGTGGTCATCGGCGGTGGGGTCGTCGGCGTCTCGACGCTCTATCACCTCGTCAAGAAGGGGTGGAGCGACAGCGTTCTCGTCGAACGTAAGGAGCTGACGTCCGGCTCGACCTGGCATGCGGCGGGCCTGCTGCCGCTGTTCAATCTCAGCTATTCCGTCGGCCAGATCCACAAATATTCGGTCGCCCTGTACCAGCGCCTCGGCGAGGAAACCGGCCTCGACGTCGGCCTGCGCCAGGTCTCCAACATTCGCCTGGCGCGCACGCGCGACCGGATGGACGAGTACAAATATTACGCGGGGGTCGCCGCGACGATCGGCGGCGTCGAAGTGAAGTTCCTGTCTCCGGCGGAGCTCAAAGAGATCTGGCCCCTGTGCGACGTCGAGGGCATCGTCGGCGCGATCCAGCACCCGCAAGACGGCTATATCCAGCCGGCCGACCTGACCCAGGCGCTGGCGCGCGCCGCGCGGACCGGCGGCGGCGAGATCAACCGCCAGACCTGCGTCGTCGCGATCGAGCGGCTGGCGAGCGGCGAATGGAAGGTCGTCACCGACAAGGGCGAGATCGTCTGCGAGCACGTCGTCTCGGCGAGCGGCAATTTCGCCCGCCAGACCGGCCGCATGGTCGGGCTGAACGTGCCCGTCATTCCGGTGCAGCACCAATATATCGTCACCGAGGCCCATCCGGCGATCCAGGCGCGCAAGGCGCGCGGCCTGCCGGAAATGGGGGTCTTACGGGAATCGGATTCGTCCTGGTACATGCGCGAGGAAGCCGGCGGCCTGCTGCTCGGCCCCTACGAGATCGGCGCGCCCGCCTGCTATGTCGACGGACCGTCGGCGGATAGCGAATACGAATTGTTCCAGGAAGACCTCGACCGGCTGACGCCCTACATCGAGACGGCGATCGCGCGCGTGCCCGCCTTCGGCGAAGTCGGCATCAAGAAGGTCTACAACGGCGCCATCGCCTATACTCCGGACGGTTCGCCGATCGTCGGGCCGGCGCCGGGTCTCAAGAACTTCTGGCTCAATGAAGGCCATTCCTTCGGCATCACCGCGGCAGGCGGCGCCGGTTGGCAATTGGCGGAGTGGATTGTCGAAGGCGAACCGAGCGTCGACATGCTCGGCGTCGATCCACGCCGTTTCGGCCCTTATGCGCAAGTAGGGTATCTGCGCGCCAAGAACGAGGAAGCCTACGCCAAGGTCTTCACCGTGCATTATCCCGACGAGGAGCGCGTCGCCGCGCGGCCGCTGCGCCAGACCCCGTGCTATGGCCGCATGCGCGATCTCGGCGCCGTTTTCGGCTCGGTCTACGGTTGGGAGCGGCCGAACTGGTTCGCTCCATCAGGCTACGGGCTCGACGAAGCTGACCTCGCCAAGCCCGACGTGCTGCTGAACGAAAACCACCCGCCCGCCGCGGCCGGCGAGCGCCCGCGCGAGAAATGGAGCTTCCGCCGCTCGAACTATTTCGAATTCGTCGGCGCCGAATGCCGCAACGTCCACGAGAACGTCGGCCTTCAGGACATGTCGGCCTTCGCCAAATTCGAGGTCTCCGGACCCGGCGCGGAGGCCTGGCTCGAACTCGATCTTCACCAACAAGATCCCCAAGTCGATCGGCAGGGTCTCGCTGACCTATCTCCTGACCCAGCGCGGCGGCGTGCGCGCCGAGTTCACGCTGACGCGGACCGGCCCGCAGCGGTTTTATCTCGTCTCCGCCGGCGCACTGGAAGCGCACGATTTCGATTCGTTGCAGAAGCTGGCGCCGACCGACGGAAGCGTGCGCATCGACAAGGTGACGACGCAATTCGGCGTGCTAGTCCTGGCGGGACCGCGCTCGCGCCAAGTGCTCGCCAAGGTCGCCGACATCGACGTCTCGAACAAGGCCTTCCCCTGGCTGACGGCGCGGCCGCTGTCGATCGGCGCAGCCGGCCTCCTGGCTTTGCGGGTCAATTTCGTCGGTGAACTCGGCTACGAGTTTCATCATCCGATCGAGATGCAGAACACTATCTTCGACCGGCTGATGGAGGCCGGCGCCGAGTTCGGCATCAAGCCGTTCGGCATTCGCGCGATGGACTCGCTTCGGCTCGAAAAGTCCTACAAGCTCGTCGGCCGCGAGCTTTCGATCGAATATGCGGCGCTCGAGTTCGGCCTCGAACGCTTCGTCGATCTCGCCAAGGGCGATTTTCTCGGGCGCGACGCGCTGCTCGCTTGGCGCGACAAAAGCTTCGCCAACCGCCTCGTCACCCTGGAGGTGCAAGGCGTCTCCGACGCGGACGCGCGCGGTTCGGAGCCGGTGACGCGCGGCGGCGAGTCGGTCGGGCGCACGACGTCCGGCGGCTACGGCTGGCGGACGGGCAAGTCGCTCGCGCTGGCGATGGTGCGGCCGGATTGCGCGGCGCCGGGGACGGAACTCGAAATCCGGGTGCTCGGCGAACCGCGCCGGGCGATTGTGATCGCCGACAGCCCCTACGATCCCGATAATAAGGCGCTGCGGGGGTAGCTCCTTCCCCCCTCGCGGCGCGAGGGGGGAAGGGGCGCCACGCGATCCGCCGATCGCGCTATCCGGAAGGTTGTTCCCTGTGGAATCGGCCAATTCCAAAGGCCAGAAATGATCCCCCTTGCGCCGAGCGGGCGATCAAACGAGAAATCGGCAAGCTGTCGCGATAATCTTGCAATTCGCGTCAGGATTTCCGCCGGACCTGTCTCAGGATATCCTCCATCTGATGGATTATCTTGCAGCCCTCCAACGTTTCACCGGTTTTGTCTTCCGGGTCGGCCTCGAAAAGTGCCCGCATCTGGTCGGGCATCCGCGTCAGTTCGTGGTGGCGCTCCTCTCCGAGCGTCGGTCGATTGAAGTTGAGCCCCTCATTCAATTGACGGAAAACATAATCCAAATTCCGATACGGGAAGTAACCGGTCTTATCCACGAATTTCGGAGCCGATACCAGCATAGAACTTAGGATCTCCAAGAGCTCGGGTACGTTTTTGGGGACACGGAGCTTTGTGGGTTTCATGAGTAACCGTTACAAGGGAATATAGGCGGGTCGGGGGTATCAAATACGTGCTGTCCGGCCCTAGCGAGCTCGACCGACTGATCACCACCCCGCGCGGCTGCGAGTCGGCGCGGAAAAATCCGCGGATTTGCGGCTCGCTAGTCGTCTGCTGCGTCATTCGAAGCAAGTTAACGGGTTCGAAGGGGCGACGCGGGGGCGGTCGGCAGGTCAGGATTTCCGCCGGACCTGTTTCACGATGTTCTCCATCTCATAGATGATGTCGCGGCCCTTCCTCGTTTCGCCCGTTTTGTTTTCCGGGTCTGCCTCGAAGTGCGCCCTCATCTGATCGGACATCCGCATCAGTTCATGGTAGCGCTCCTCTCCGAGCGCCGGCCGGTTGAGGCTGAGTCCCTCGTTCAATTGCCGGAAAACGTAATCCAGATTTTGGTGCGGAAAATATCCCGTTTTATCTAGGAATTTCGGAGCCGACAACAGCATAGAAACTAGAAAATCTAAGAGTTCAAGGATGCTTTTCGGAACATACATTTTCGCCGGCTTCATGAGCCACCTCACAATGCGACATAGGTTGGTCTAGGTATCAGGTAAGTGCTGTCTCGCCCAAGTTGGCTCGGACGAATGATGACCACCGCGCGCGGCTGCGAGTCGGAGCGGAAGAATCCGCGAATTTGCGGCGAGCTCATCGTCTTCGGAGAGAGCGTCCATTCGAAGGAGACGTCTCCAAGTCTCGCATCGGGAATCCTATAACTTTGAGCCCCTTCCGAACTTTCGTAATCGCGATTGTTGACCGTCACGTTCGCGCGCGGACCATAGGGAATATCGTACTCGTCGAACAGCTGCCTGAGATCCTTTCGGACTCTCGCGTCAACCCAGTTCCCTATAGCCTCCTCTCGCGATAGTCGCGGCTGAAGGCGGCTGGAGTCAGCGGCGCTTGCGGCTTCCTCGTAGGCGGCGTCGACGGCACTCTGCAGGAACCGCAGCATCTCGACCTGAAGAGGCCCGACATCGCCGCGCATTCGATAATAGGCGGCGGCCCGTTCCATCCGCAGATTATTGATGAGACTGGTGCGTTCCTGCCAGGTAAGGCCGGCGATCCCGCCCGGGGGCAAGAGTTCATCGTCCACGAAACTGGGGTCGACCTGTTTGATTTCCGCGACGAGAGCCCGGCATTGGCTCAATGTCGCCTCCAGATTAGCCTCGTCGGCGAGGGCGCTGACTCCGAGAAAGCCGTCGATGGGCGCCAAGGGAACGGCCAGGGCGGGGGCGTTCCGGAGGCCGGGGAACACGTCTTCGAGACGCGTGAAATCATCCGGCGGCCCGTTCGACCGGCGAGACGCCTCTTCTTCCTCCGCGCCGCCGGTCAGGATGAGGTGCGGGTCGTCAGTCCCTGGTCGATAGACGCCGTCGCCGAGCGGGAGCGCCGGCCTTTGGCGGGAAGGGGAGGCGTGAGGGGAGACGTGCGCCGCCGGCATAGCGCCGATGGCGGGCGCGCCGTCCACCCCCACCTGCGTCGTCCATTGACCGCCGTCCGACTGTCCGGCTGTCCGCTGCGACGCCGTTTCGACAATTTCTTTGAGAGTCGCCGCGTCCGGGTTATCTTTTCTTGTGGCGATCACGGCGCCGCTCACGCCACGTGAGGGCGGCGGCGGCGCAAGGCGCTCACGGCAAGCGCTTTGTCAACTCTTCTGAGCGTAAGTCCTTGATATTGCTGCGCCGCCCGTCAAGGAAATCCTTGACAAAGCTTGACAAACCTTGACAAAGCTTGACAAAACTTGACGCTGCTTGACAAGACTTGACGCGCGACTTGACAGCGCGCGGCCTCGGCCGGACTGCTCCCGTCGCCTCGCGCGAGACCTTTCTCCTCCGTCGCGCGGCAATCGTTTGAGATTGCCGCTGCGAGCCGCTAGAACAGCCGCGCTCGATCGCCGGAGAGACCATGAACGACGCGCTGAAGGCCAGCCCGCAGGACCAGGCCGAAATTCTCATGCAGGCCCTGCCGCACATGTTGCGCTACGACGAGGCGATCATCGTGGTCAAATACGGCGGCCACGCAATGGGCGACGAGACGACCGGGCGCGACTTCGCCCGCGACATGGTGTTGCTCGAGCAATCCGGCGTCAATCCGGTCGTCGTCCACGGCGGCGGTCCGCAGATCGGCTCGATGCTCGCCAAGCTCGGCATCAAGTCGCAGTTTTCCAACGGCCTGCGCATCACCGACAAGGCGACGGTGGAGATCGTCGAAATGGTGCTCGCGGGCTCCATCAACAAGCAGATCGTCGGAACGATCAACGCGCAGGGCGGCCGCGCCATCGGCCTGTGCGGCAAGGACGGCAACATGGTGATCGCCCGCAAGGTTTCGCGCGGCGGAGCCGGCGGCGACCTCGAGGACGTCGTCGATCTCGGCTTCGTCGGCGAACCCGACAAAGTCGACACCACGGTTCTGGAGCAGGTTCTCGGCCGCGAATTGATCCCCGTGCTCGCTCCCGTCGCGCAAGGGGGGGATGGCGAAACCTATAATGTCAACGCCGACACCTTCGCCGGCGCGATCGCCGGCGCCCTCGGCGCCAAGCGCCTGCTGCTCCTCACCGACGTGCCCGGCGTGCTCGACAAGAACAAGGAGTTGATCAAGCATCTCAAGGTCGACGACATTCGCGGCCTGATCGCCGACGGCACGATCACCGGCGGCATGATCCCGAAAGTCGAAACCTGCATCTACGCGATCGAGCGGGGCGTCGAGGGCGTGGTCATCCTCGACGGCAAGATCCCGCACGCCGTCCTGATCGAACTGTTGACCGACTATGGCGCGGGAACCCTGATCACCCGTTGAGTTGATTTCGGCGCTGCGGCGTGGGATGGCGATTTCATGCGGATCTTGTCGATCGACACGTCCTGCGGCGCGGCTTCCGCCGCTATCGTCGACGGTCTGTCGCGGCAGCCGCTGGCGCGGCGCAGCGCACCCATGGCGCAAGGCCACGCCGAGGCGCTCGGCCCGATCGTCGAGGGGCTGATGCGCGAGGTCGACGGCGGCATCGGCTCGATCACCTCGATTGCGGTCACGGTCGGCCCCGGTTCGTTCACCGGCATTCGCATCGGCCTGGCGATGGCGCGCGCGATGGCGCTGACGCTCGAGATTCCGATCGTCGGCGTCTCGACCCTCGTCGCCTTTGCCGCGCCCTTGCTCGACCAGCCGCCGCTTGGCGTCATCGTCTCGGCGATCGACGCCAAGCACGGTAGCGTCTACTTGCAAGCCTTCGAGTCCTCCGGGCGGCCCCTGTTCGCGCCCCGGGTGGCAAGTCTGCGCGACGCAGTCAGGGCGATCGGCAGGGGGGCGGCGCGAATGGCCGGCGACGGCGCCCAGGCGCTCGCCATTGAGGCCCAGCGCGCCGGGCTCGTCTGCGACGTCTCCGCCGCCGCCTTTCCCGACATCGTCGCGGTCGCGCGGATCGGGCTGGCCTCGAACGCCGCCGATTGTCCGCCGAGCCCGCTTTATGTGAAGCCGCCGGACGCGAAGCCGGCGAACGCCGACGCGATCGCTCGCGTGGAAGGGTGATCGGGCATCGCGCCATGATCTTCGGATTTCGCCGCACGACGCCCTCCACCGTCCGCTCCTTGCGATTCGATCGGGCCGAGGAATGCGCGGCAATTCATCGGACCGCGTTCGCGCACCCCTGGCCGGCGGGCGAATTTGCGGCGCTGCTCACAAGCGCCTCGACGCTCGGGTCGGCCGCGCTCGATCCCGCCTCGGGTCGCATGCGCGGCTTTGCAATTTCGCGGCTCGCAGCCGACGAGGCGGAAATCCTGACGATCGCCGTCGATCGAGCCTGGCGCGGGCGCGGCGTCGGGCGGGACTTGCTGCGTGAACATCTGTCGCGGGCCACCCTCTCGGGGGCGCGCGCGTTGTTCCTTGAAGTCGACCACGCCAACGCCGCCGCGATCGCGCTCTACACGCGCTTCGGCTTTGTCAAAGTGGGCCAGCGCGAGGGTTACTATCGCCGCCCCGACGGCAAAGCGGCGACGGCGCTCATCATGCGAAAGGACCTTGCGTGAGCCGTCGCCCCCTCGCTCGCCCGGCCGCGCCATGACCCTTGCGCGACTCGCGCTCGGCCTCCTCGCCGCGGGACTGTTGCTGCTGGTGTGCGGGCCGCCGCGCCGCTTCGCCCAGTGGCGCCGCTGGCGGGCGGGGCGCAGAACGCCGACGTTCTTTCATCGCCTGCTCTGCGCGACGATCGGGGTGCGCGTCAGAGTCCACGGGCGCCCGGTCGACGCTGCGCGCCGGCTGATCGTCGCCAACCACGTGTCCTGGCTCGACATTCCCGTTCTCGGTTCGATCGAGCCGATGACGTTCCTCGCCAAGCAAGAGGTCGGCGCGCCGACGCTCGGCGGCCACATCGCGCGATTGCAGGGTGTCATCCTCGTCGATCGGGGCCGCCGGTGCGCCATTCCGCGGGTCAACGATCAGATCGTCCAGGCGATGGAGGGGGGCGACCCTGTCGTTCTCTTCGCCGAAGCGACGACGGGCGACGGCAATCGGCTGTTGCGGTTTCGCTCCTCGCATTTCGAGGCCGTTCGGCAGGCGGCCTCCCGGGTGCGTGCGGGCGACGCCATCGTGCAGCCGGTGTTTCTCGACTATTCCCGCCTCGCCGGCATGCCGGTCGGGCGGGGCGAGCGCCCCCTTTTCGCCTGGTACGGCGATATGACGTTTTTCGCCCACTTTTGGCGGTTCCTTAGGCTCGGGGGGATCGGCTGCGACGTGTATTTCGGTGCGCCGATCCACGTCTCCCCCCAATCCGGCCGAAAGACGATCGCTCGATCGACGGAAATGACGGTGCGTGACCTCGCCGCACGCGCCCGCGGGGTGAAGTCGGCTATTTTCGCCAGCCCCGGATAGTCGTAGAAGAGGGAAAGATCGGTCGGAGACCCGGATTGCCAATATCGAATTCGCGAAACGAAATAGCTGACGGCGCCAGGCCCGCGCGGCGCGTGTTCATCAAGTCGTTCGGCTGCCAGATGAACGTTTACGATTCGCAGCGTATGGCCGACGTGGCGGCGCAGGAGGGCTACGAGGAAACGACCAGCATCGAGGACGCCGATCTCGTCGTCCTCAATACCTGCCATATCCGCGAGCGCGCCTCCGAAAAGATCTACTCGGAGCTCGGCAAGATTCGCGAATTGAAGGAGCAGCGCGCGAGCGCGGGACGGGAGACGACGCTGGTCGTGGCCGGCTGTGTCGCCCAAGCCGAGGGCGCTGAGATCCTGCGCCGGCAGCCGGCCGTCGATCTGGTCGTCGGGCCGCAGAACTACCATCGGCTGCCGCAGCTGCTGCGCGAGCGCCCCGGCGCCGGCGTTGTCGACACCGAGTTTCCGGTCGAGGACAAATTCGACCATCTTCCCGCCAGCGCGCCGGCGGCGATCCGGGCGCGCGGCGTCAGCGCCTTCGTCACCGTGCAGGAAGGCTGCGACAAGTTCTGCTCGTTTTGCGTCGTTCCCTATACCAGGGGCGGCGAGGTCTCACGGCCCGTCGGCCAGGTTCTGGCCGAGATCGAGCGTCTCGTGAGCGCCGGCGTCGCGGAAGTCACCCTGATCGGCCAGAACGTCAACGCCTACCACGGACGCGGCGAGGGCGGCCGCAGCGCCAGCCTCGCCGACCTCATCGCGGCGGCGGCCGAAATCCCGGGCGTGTCGCGGCTGCGCTATGCGACGTCGCACCCGAACGACATGAGCGATGATCTGATCAGCGCCCATCGCGACATCGGCGCGTTGGCGCCCTACCTCCACCTGCCGATCCAGTCCGGCTCGGATCGCATCTTGGCGGCCATGAACAGGCGCCATAGCGCGCGCGACTATCTCGACATCGTCGCGCGCGTGCGCCGGGCTCGCCCGGACATCGCGCTGTCGTCGGATTTCATCGTCGGCTTTCCCGGCGAGAGCGACGCCGATTTCGAACAGACCCTCGCGCTGGTGCGTGAAGTGGAGTTTGCTTCGTCTTACTCGTTCAAGTATTCGGCCCGGCCCGGCACACCCGCGGCGGAAAGCCAACATCAGATCGACGACGCGACGAAGGCGGAGCGCCTCGCCGCGCTGTTCGCCCTGCTCGAAGAGCAGCGCCTGGCCTTCAACCGCCGCCTGGTCGGACGCCGGCTCGACGTTGTTTTCGAGAAGCCGGGGCGCCGGCCTGGTCAAATCATCGGACGGTCGCCCTATATGCAATCGGTTTACGCCGAGGGCGATCGGTCGCTGATCGGCGCCATGGCGACGGTGGAAATCGTCGGAATCGGCCCGAATTCCCTGATCGGCCGGCTTGTCGCGCGAGCGTCACGTGGAATGAGTCTCATCGCATGATTCGAGGGAGGTCGCCAATTTGAAAGCCCAAGACCACACGTTGCCGAGAATTCCCGTTTCCGGCCCCGCGCCGGACGCCCGCGAGCCCAAAGCTACGGAAATCGCGCTCGCATTCGCCGACAACGGCTTGGCTTCCATCGTCTTTGGCCACTACGACCAGAACATCGCTCGTATCGAGCGCCGCCTCGGCGTCACCGCGAACGCCAACGGCAACCAGATCGTCATTCGCGGCCCGCGGGAGGCGAGCGAGCAAGCCCGTCGCGTATTCGAGCTTCTCTATGAGCGCGCCAAGCTCGGCCAGCCCGCCGGCGAGGGCGATGTCGAAGGCGTGATCGAGGAGACCTCCTACCAGGGAACGCTGTTCCCCGGCGAAATCGACCCCTCCAGCGACGGATTTAGCCATATCAAGACCCGCCGCCGCGGCGTCGTGCGCGCCCGCAACGCGGCGCAGGATCGTTACCTCGCGGCGCTGCGCCAGCACGAGCTCGTCTTCGCCGAGGGGCCGGCGGGAACCGGCAAGACCTGGCTCGCCGTCGGGCATGCGGTGTCGCTTCTCGAACAAGGAATCGTCGAGCGCCTGGTTCTCTCGCGGCCCGCCGTCGAGGCCGGAGAGCGGCTGGGCTTCCTGCCCGGCGACATGCGCGACAAAGTCGACCCCTATTTGCGCCCGATTTACGACGCCCTCTACGATTTCATGGAAGGGAGGATGGTCGAGCGTGGCATCCAGACCGGCATGATCGAGATTGCGCCGCTCGCCTTCATGCGCGGGCGGACGCTGTCGAAGGCGGCGATCCTGCTCGACGAAGCGCAGAACGCCACGGCGATGCAAATGAAGATGTTCCTGACGCGCCTCGGCGAAGGCTCGCGTATGATGGTCAACGGCGACCCGTCGCAAACCGATTTGGCGCCGGGCCAGAAATCGGGCCTCAGCGACGCGATCGGCCTTCTGAGCCGGCTCGAGCGCGTCGGCCATGTCCGCTTCCGCCATGGCGACGTCGTGCGCCACGATCTGGTGCGGCAAATTGTCGAAGCCTACGAAACTGCTAAGCCAGGACGGTCGGAAGTCTAGCCATGAAGCTCCAGGTCGAGTTCGTCGCGACTTCGCCTCGCTGGCGCGCCGCACTCACGGCGAGGACGCTCGCGCGCCAGGCGATCGCGGAATGTCTCGCCGAATGCGGCGTCGCGCTGCGGCCTGGGGCCGAATTGTGCGTTCATCTCGCCGACGACGCGCATATTCGCGAGCTCAACGCCCGTTGGCGGGGTCTCGACAAGGCGACGAACGTCTTGTCTTTTCCTGCGGTCGAACCCATGCATGTCGGTGAAGCCCGCCTTCTCGGCGACATCGTCCTTGCCTTTGAAACCGTCTCGCGGGAGGCCGACGCCGAAGGCATGCCGCTGGCCGACCACTATCGCCACCTTGTCGTCCACGGCTTTCTCCATCTGATCGGCTTCGACCACGAAACGGACGTCGACGCGCGACGCATGGAGACGATGGAGACGCAAATCCTCGCACGTCTCGGCGTCGCCGATCCCTACGGGGCGAGCGAGCTCGAGGACGCAGCGCTGTGAGCGAATCGAATAACGCCGAGCGGGCCTCCGCTCTCGCGAGCCGAGACACGCCGTCGGGTCTCATCGAACGATTGCGCGCGCTGTTCGGAATGGGCTCGGCGTCGGTCCGCGACGATATCGAAGACGCGCTCGACGGCGCCGAGACGAACGCCGACTTCACGCCGCAAGAGCGCGCGATCCTCAAGAACGTCCTTGGTCTCCACGACGTCAGGGTCGCCGATGTCATGGTGCCGCGCGCCGACATCATAGCAGCGAGCATCGACACGACTTTGAGCGACTTGCTGGCCCTTTTCCGCACGGCGGGCCACTCGCGCCTGCCGGTCTACGGCGAAACGCTCGATGATCCCCGCGGGATGGTCCACATCCGCGACTTCGTCGATTTTCTCGCGTCGGAGCCGCGATTTGGCTTGGTCGAGCAGGCGTCTGCCGCAAGCCCGTCGCCGGATCAAAGGACCGCCGCCGAATTCGGCATGAATACACCGCTTTCCGCTGCTCGAATCCTCCGCCCTGTGCTGTTTGCGCCGCCTTCGATGCCCGCCCTGGACCTGCTCGTAAAAATGCAGGCTTCGCGCACGCACATGGCGCTCGTGATCGATGAATACGGTGGAACCGACGGTCTCGTTTCGATGGAGGACGTCGTCGAGGCGATCGTCGGCGACATCGAGGACGAGCACGACGAAGCCGATCGGCCCGAAGTCGTCGCTGGCGGCGACGGCTCCTATACCGTCGAGGCGCGCGCGAGCCTCGAAGACGTGTCCAAGGCGATCGGTTACGATTTTTCCGCGCTCGCCGACGCCGAGGATGTCGATACGATCGGCGGGCTGCTGACCGCTGCAGCCGGCCGAGTTCCGGGACGCGGCGAAATTGTCGCGGGGCCGGACGACTTCGAATTTGAGGTGCTCGACGCCGATCCGCGCCGCGTCAAGCGGCTCAAGATCCTAGCTCGGGCAACGCCACGCCGGCCGAGCGCCGCCGGTTCCGAGCGCGTCGAAAGGGACAATGCGACCCTCTCCGACGCGCCGCCGCCCGCAGATCGGTGAGTGTCCTGTTCGCAAATTCGAGTCTAGCCGAAATCGCGCTATGCTCGAACGGCCCCAAATCGTCGTGACCGGAAGATCGTCATTGTCCCTGCAGGATTCGACGCCACTACCCCGCGAAAGCGTGTTTCGCCTTTTCGCTCAAAACGTCACGCTGGCCTGGGGCTGGCCGCGACGCTCGATCGCCTTCCTTGGCGGCGCGACCGGCGCCCTCGCGATGCCGCCTATCTCGTTCGCGCCGGCGATGATCGTTCCTCTTGCGCTTGCTGTCTGGCTCATCGACGGATCGGCGGATCGCGGCGCACGCGAGGCGACAGGCTGGGCTTCTCTACGCGCGGCTTTCGGCGCGGGCTGGTGGTGGGGCTTCGGGTATTTCGCCGCCGGTCTCTGGTGGCTCGGCTCGGCCTTTCTCGTTGAACCGGCCAAGTTCGCGTGGGCCTTGCCTCTGGGGGTGCTGGGATTGCCGGCGATGCTGGCGTTCTTTCCCGCGTTCGGCTTCACGCTCGCCAGGCTACTGTGGCGTCCAGGCGCCGTCCGGGTTTTGGCGCTGGCGCTCGGTCTGGGCGCGAGCGAATGGTTGCGTTGTGTCGCCTTCACCGGGTTTCCCTGGAACGAAATCGGCATGGCGCTCGGACAGAATGTCGTGCTCGCGCAGGTTGCCTCGATCGTCGGCCTGCATGGGCTGACGCTTGCGGCCATCGCGATATTCGCGGCGCCGGCGACGTTATGGACCGAGAGCGAGGCCCCAGGCCGTTGGGCGCCGACGATCGCCGCCGCTCTCGCGCTCGCCGCTATTTTTGCTTTCGGCGCATTTCGTCTCGACACGCCGGCGAGCGCCACGGTTGCGGGAGTCAAGCTGCGCATCATGCAGCCGAACGTGGCTCAAGGATCGGATTTCGTTCCCGAAAACGCTGCGGCGATCGTGCGCCACTATCTCGCCTTGTCCGATCGCGCGACTTCGCCGTCAACCTCGGGTGTGGCGGACTCCACGCATCTGATATGGCCTGAATCGGCGTTTCCTTTCATTCTTTCGCGTGATGCGCAGGCGCTGTCGGAGATCACCGCCTTCCTGCGCGGCGGCGCGATTCTCATCACCGGCGCCGCTCGAATGGAACATGACGATCGCCCTAAGGGGCGCTTCCATTTCTTCAATGCGATCGAAGTCCTCGACCGGAGCGGCTTGTTGCCCGAACGCTACGATAAGCATCACCTTGTGCCGTTTGGTGAATACATGCCATTTGCAGGGCTTTTCGAGCGTATCGGGATCACCCAGTTTATCCATTTCCCCGGTGGGTTCGACGCCGGGACCGGATCGAATTTGATTCACGTTCCGGGTCTGCCGACCGCTCTGGCCATGATCTGTTACGAAGCGATCTTCCCCAACGAACTGGGGAAAGGCTCCGATGGCGCGGGCGATTCTCCGCGTTGGCTGCTCAACGTGACCGATGACGCATGGTTCGGCTTGACGTCCGGGCCCTACCAGCATTTCGCCGAGGCGCGTCTGCGCGCGATCGAACTCGGCCTGCCGCTTGTGCGCGCGGCCAACACGGGCATATCCGCCGTCACAGACGGGTTCGGGCGAATTCTGGCCCAGGAGCCGCTGGGAACGGAGGGCGTGCTGGACAGTCCTCTGCCGCAGCCGCTTCCTCCGACGTGGCAATACCGATGGGGGTCGATCACTTCCGGGCTGATCGGATTGGCGTTCCTGGTTTCCTGTTTCGCTGCGCGAAAGCGGCGGTGAACGAAGCTTGAGCAAGGGCTCCGATCGACGTTGAATTTTTTCTGGTTGCGCGCAATGCGCGCATCAGGTAGGAATTCCGTTACGTCATCTTGCGCCGGCGGGCTTTGGCGGAAGCGGACACCGAGCCTCGATGAGATTGACGGATTCCACGCATGATCAAGGCGCCCAATCCCATCGATAAGCACGTCGGAGCGCGGCTTCGCATGCGGCGCATGATGGTCGGTATGAGTCAGGGCAAGTTGGGGGAGGCTCTGGACGTCACGTTCCAGCAGATTCAAAAATATGAGAAGGGGACAAATCGCATCGGAGCCAGTCGTCTGCAACAATTGGCGCGCGTGCTCGAGGTTCCCCCCGCCTTTTTCTTTGAAGGCGCCCCCGCCTCCGACACCGGACCGCTCGCGTTTGCCGAGCCCTCGGGAAGCTCCTACGTCGTCGACTTTCTTTCGACTAGCGAGGGATTGCAGCTGAACCGTGCTTTCGCGCTGATTCGCGACCCGAAAGTGCGCAAGAAGATTATCGATCTCGTCGTTTCCCTCGCTAAGGAATAGTGGGCCGGCGCAGGCGACAGCGTTCTATAAAAAGAACGAAACCCGCTCAATCGCTTGACCAAAAGAACGCCGCCTGTCAAAAGCAGCGGAGAACTCTCGTTGCTCGCCGACGCCGAAGCGCGCGACTCGAGAGCCCAGGGCGCGCGACGACGTAAAGACGCGTGGTTCGAGGGGCAGCAGCGCGACTGGAGATTGAGATGGCCAGGCAAAATTATCAGTTCACGAGCGAATCGGTTTCCGAGGGCCATCCCGACAAAGTCTGCGACCGCATTTCTGACGAAATCGTCGATCTATTCTTTCGCGAGGGGGCGAGCGCCGGAACTCGATCCCTATCAGATCCGTGTTGCTTGCGAGACCTTGGCGACGACGAATCGCGTCGTGATCGCTGGCGAGGTGCGCGGCCCTAAGTTGGGCCCGGCGGCCATCGAAGACGCTGCGCGCGCCGCGATCAAGGCCATTGGATACGAGCAGGATGGATTTCATTGGCGCGATGCCCAGGTGGAGGTGTTGCTGCACGCTCAATCCGCTGACATCGCCCAGGGCGTTGATGCGGCCGGCAACAAGGATGAGGGCGCGGGCGATCAGGGCATCATGTTCGGCTATGCCTGCCGCGAGACCCCGGAGCTCATGCCGGCGCCGGTCCAATACGCGCACAAGATCCTTCGCGTGCTCTCCGAGATGCGCCATTCGGGCCGCGAGAAGGCGCTCGGTCCGGATGCGAAGAGCCAAGTCACGGTGCGTTACGTGAACGGCAAGCCGGTCGAGGCGACGCAGATCGTGGTTTCGCATCAGCACGTCGACCCCGACCTCACTTCGGAGGACGTCGCGAGTTTGGTCCGCCCCTACGTAACCAAGGCTTTGCCCGAGGGGTGGATTACCCCCAAGACCGTCTGGCACGTCAATCCGACGGGTAAGTTCCATATCGGCGGACCCGATGGCGATTGCGGCCTCACGGGCCGCAAGATTATTGTGGACACCTACGGCGGCGCGGCGCCGCACGGCGGCGGCGCTTTTTCGGGCAAGGATCCGACCAAGGTCGATCGCTCGGCCGCTTACGCCGCGCGATATCTAGCGAAGAATGTCGTGGCGGCCGGACTAGGCGACCGCTGCACACTCCAGCTTTCCTATGCGATCGGCGTAGCCAAGCCGTTGTCGATCTACGCCGATCTGCATGGAACCGGCCACATCGACGAGTCCAAACTCGAAAGCGCGCTGATGGACATCATGGATCTGTCGCCGCGCGGCATTCGTGAACATCTCGGCCTCAACAAACCGATTTACGCGCGCACCTCCGCCTATGGCCATTTCGGCCGCGCGCCAGACAGCGAGGGCGGCTTCTCCTGGGAGAAGACCGATCTTGCCGAGCAACTTCGCTCCTTGGTTGCGTAGACGCCATTGACGGAAACGATCGGGGGCGGACGAGCGCGCCGCGCGCTCTACGGGCGTAGTAAGGGGAAGACCTTGCGCGCCCATCACGCCCGCCTCCTCGCCGAGCGCTTGCCTTCGCTCGAACTGGATGCGGCGACGTTGGCTTCGCGTGCGCCCCTGTTCGCGTTCGAGCCGCGGGAACTCTGGCTCGAAATCGGCTTCGGCGGTGGTGAGCACCTGATCGCGCAGGCTAGCGCGCATCCCGATGTCGGCTTCATCGGGTGCGAACCCTTCGTCAATGGGGTTGCCAAAGCGTTGGCGGCGATCGAGCTTCACCAACTCCAGAACATTCGGCTGCGCGCGGGTGATGCGCGCGCGCTGATCGAAGCGCTGCCGCCCGCGTCTCTGTCGCGAATATTTGTTCTCTATCCCGATCCCTGGCCCAAGCGCCGTCACAATAAACGCCGGCTGATTTCCGCCGACATGATCGACGAACTCGCGCGCGCGGCTCGACCGGGAGCCATTTTGCGCTTCGCCACCGACATCGACGACTATGCCGGCTGGGCCCTCTGCCGATTTCTCGCCTCGCCCGACTTCCGGTGGACGGCGCGAAGGGCCGATGACTGGCGGATGCCGTGGGACGACTGGTTGCCGACTCGTTACGAAGCCAAGGCGCGCGTCGAGGGCCGCCGCTCCGCCTATTTGACGTTCATCCGCCAATGAGATGTATCGCCGAACCGTGCTCGACACCGATTCGGTAAGGAAACGCCGCTACCCTATTTTGCGCAGCAAAGTCGAAGGATTGACATGTCGGACAGTCTTGATCGTCGGACCGTGTTGAAAGGCGCCGCCGCCGCGGCCGTAGCGATCGGCTCGATCGGCGAGGGCGAGGCGGCCCCGGCCGATGTGCTGAGGTACGGCGAGCCGGAAGAGTTTTCCTATGATCTCCTCAAAGCGCGCGCGCGGGAGAGGGCGCACGGGCCCTATGTCGCGCCTCCGCGTCCGGCTCCTGAAATCGTCCAGAAAATCAATTACGAGGAGTGGGGAAAAATTCGCTATCGCAGCGATCACGCCCTTTTCGCCGACGGCCCCGGCCGGTTTCCGCTGACCTTCTTTCACCTAGGACTGTTCTTCCAAAAGGCGGTGGATTTCCACGTGATCGACGACGATCACTCGAAGAGGATCATCTACGACCAATCTTATTTTGACATGCCGGCGGATTCGATTGCGCGGCAATTGCCGCAGGGCGCCGGCTTCGCCGGATTTCGCATTCAGGAGGCGCGCGATGGTGCGCTCGACTGGCGCAAGAACGACTGGGTCGCGTTCCTGGGCGCCGCGTATTTTCGCACGATCGGCGAGTTGCATCAGTACGGCATGTCGGCGCGCGGAATTGCGCTCGACGTCGCGGTCGCGGATCGGGCGGAGGAATTTCCCGACTTCACGAACTTCTATGTCGACTCGAAGGAGAGCGAGCACAGCGTCCTCATCTACGGATTGATGGAGGGCCCATCGATCGTCGGCGTTTATCGCTTTGTGTTGCAACGCGCCAAAGGCGTCATCATGGATATCGAGGCGACGCTGTTCACCCGCGCCGCAGTCTCGCGCTTCGGCATCGCCCCGCTGACTTCGATGTACTGGTACTCGGAAACGAAAAAAGATACGGCGGTCGATTGGCGGCCGGAGGTGCACGATTCCGACGGGCTGTCGATGTGGTCGGGCAAAGGCGAACGGCTCTGGCGCCCGCTCAACAACCCCCCGCGAATCATGGTTTCCGCCTTCTTGGACGACAACCCGCGCGGCTTCGGTCTTTGTCAGCGCGACCGCGTTTTCGATCACTATCTCGACGGCGTCAATTATGATTGCCGGCCGACGGTCTGGGTGGAGCCGTTACCGAGCGCTCAGGGCGACGGCTGGGGCAGGGGATCAATTCAGCTTTGCGAAATTCCGACCGATGACGAAATCCACGACAACGTCGTCGCGATGTGGGTGCCGGAAAAGCCCGTTCAGGCTGGCGCGGAGCTGACCCTGAATTACCGCCTGCATTGGTTGGCCGACGAACCTTATCCGTCCAAGCTCGGCCGCTGCGTCGCCACGCGCCTCGGGCGTGGGGGTCAGCCCGGCTTGCCGCGCCCGAAAGGCGTGCGCAAGTTCGTGGTGGAGTTTCTCGGCGGACCCCTGTCCAGCCTGCCCTACGGGGTCAAGCCCGAAATGGTGGTGACCGCCTCGCGCGGCTCGCTGCAGGGCTATCGCATTGTCGAAGCCGTTCCCGATGACGTACCCGGTCACTGGCGCGCGGAATTCGACCTGACGGTTGACGGCGGCGCCGATCCCGTGGAATTGCGCTGTTTCTTGCAGGCCAATGGCGAAACGCTGACGGAAACTTGGATGTATCAGTACCATCCGTTCTGACTCAGCAGCGCGCGGGGGCGCTCGCCGACCCGCGACGCTCCTCCGTTGTGCCTCCCCTTGCGCCCGTCCGCCCACGTTGCGATAAGGCCGCTCGCATTTTTCTGAGCCGAGCGGATCGAGATGGCCAAGTTTCCTGAATTGGTGTTTTCCGGCATCCAGCCGACCGGCAATCTCCATCTCGGCAATTATCTCGGCGCGCTCAAGCGTTTCGTCGAGATGCAGGCGACCCATCCCTGTCTCTATTGCGTCGTCGATCTCCACGCGATGACCATGCCGCACGAACCCGCCCAACTGCGGCGCACGACGCGCGAGGTCACGGCGGCGTTCCTGGCTTGCGGCATCGATCCGGAAAGGAACGCGGTCTTCAACCAGAGCCGCGTCGCCGGACACGCCGAGCTCGCCTGGGTTCTCGACTGCGTGGCTCGGCTCGGCTGGCTCAACAGGATGACGCAGTTCAAGGAGAAGGCCGGCAAGGACCGGGAGAACGCCTCCGTCGGGCTTTACAACTATCCCGTCCTGATGGCGGCGGACATTCTCCTTTACCGCGCCACACATGTGCCCGTCGGCGACGACCAGAAGCAGCACCTCGAGCTGGCGCGCGACATCGCGCAGAAGTTCAACAACGATTTCGCCGCCTCGATCGCCGAGCACGGCCATGGCGACGCTTTCTTTCCGCTGCCCGAGCCGCTGATCCAGGGTCCGGCGACGCGGGTCATGAGCCTGCGCGACGGGACCAAAAAAATGTCGAAGTCCGATCCGTCGGAATACGCCCATATCGCACTGACCGACGACGCGGATACGATCGTGCAGAAGATCCGCAAAGCCAAAACGGATGCCGGCGCGCTGCCGGGCGAGGTCGATGGCCTCGCGGGACGCCCCGAGGCCGACAATCTCGTCGGCATTTTCGCCGCGCTTGCGGACGAGACCAAAGCCGAAGTGCTTCGGCGCTTCGCCGGGGGCCAGTTCTCTCAGTTCAAGAATGCGCTCGCTGAACTGGCCGTGGCCAAGTTGACGCCGATCCGGGCTGAGATGCTGCGGCTCAACGCCGATCCCGGCTATGTCGACACCGTGCTCGCCGAGGGAGCGCGCAAGGCGCGCCTCATCGCCCAGCCGAACATGGACGCCGTTAAGGACGTTCTCGGCCTCATTCGCTGACGCAGCGCCGTCGCCAAGCCGGCCCCCGCAATTTTTTTTGCGCGCTGCGGACCGCCCCTCAAACGCCACAAACGCGTTCGAACGGCAAGATGTTGAGTCGCGTGTAAGCGCGCCTACTACATGCTGCTGTGGCGCCGCCGAGCCTGCGAAATGGCGGAAATGGCGGGTTAACGACTTTCTCGCGCGGTTTGCGTAAGTCTGAGGGGAGCTGATTCGGGCCTTCTTGGCGGAAGGGTTCGACAGCGTCGGCGGCGTGCCGCGCGTGTTCGGTATGGGCGCGCCGCAAGGGTCTCAGGGGGCCGAGGCTTGCAACGGATTTTGCGACCGGCGAGCACGCCAGACCGGACAAGCGGCGCCGCCGCGTCCGCGCGGCGGGTTTGGCGGCTAGGAGCGATTTCGGTCGCCTTGGTGTGCGTCGGCGTCGCATGGGCCGCGCCGGAGGCGCGCGCCAATCTCGGCGGGACCTTGCTCTATGGCGAGGCTCCCTTGAGGACCGACATCAGCGGGCTCGTCATTCTACTCCTGTTGTTCTTCTCGGTCCTGACCGCGTCGTTGCATTTGGTTGGTCGGCGGCGATGGACGCGCCGTGAGAGCGAACTCACAGGGGAACTTGCCCGTACGCGGGCTGGGCTCGATCGCGCCAATCTCTTCCTGGCCAGCGAGCCGCAGATTCTCGTCGCCTGGGACCGCCCCGACAGCGAGCCTCGTATCGAGGGCGACTTCGCGCTGGTCGCCGATGCGCCTCTGGCGCGCCGTGTGCTCGCTTTCCCTTCGTGGCTCGAGCCCGCGCTTGCCGCCACGGTGCAGCAGGCCGTCGAACGGTTGCTCGGCAGAGGCGAGGCGTTTTCGATCGCCGTCGCGAGCCTGAAGGGCCGCCATTTCGAGATCGATGGGCGTGCGATCGCCGGGTATGCGGTCATGCGTATTCGCGACGTCTCCGGCGATCGCCTCCAGCTCGCGCGATTGCGCGACAGCCACGCCGAGGCCAATGGCGCGCTCGCCGCATTGCAGGCGCTGCTCGACGCGATTCCACATCCCGCCTGGACGCGCGACGTCGAAGGGCGGCTCGTCTGGTCCAATATCGCCTACACACGCGCGGTCGAGGCCCATGACCGCGACGAGGTTGCGAGCCGGAATCTTCGAGCTCTTCGATCACGACCTGTGTGCGGAAGCGCTCGCGGAGCGCCAACGAACAGGCGCGTGGCGACGCCGCGCACCGGCCGTGGTGGCGGGCGAGCGCAAGATGTTCGAGGTCGTCGAGGTGGCCACGGAAACCGGCGCCGCGGGGGTGGCCAACGATCTCTCCGAACTGGAATCGCTTCGCGCCGAAATGGAACGCCACACCGGCGCCTATGCGCGCATGCTCGACCAATTGTCGACCGCGGTGGCGATTTTCGACCGCGCCAAGCGTCTCACCTTCTATAACGCGGCCTATCGGCAGATCTGGTCGCTCGACCCGGCGTTTCTCGATTCGCAGCCGACCGACGGGGAAATCCTCGATCGACTGCGCGCCAAGCGCCAACTGCCCGAGCAGGCCGACTTTCGCAGTTGGAAATCCCAGGCGCTCGCCGCCTATCAGGCGATCGAGCCGATCGAGAGCGTCTGGCACCTTCCCGACGGACGGGCGCTTCGCGTCGTGGCGAGCCCCAATCCGCAAGGCGGCGTCACCTATCTCTTCGATGACGCGACCCAGAGTTACGCGCTCGCCTCGCAGGTCAACGCGCTGACCCGCGTGCAGGGCGAGACGCTCGACGCGCTCAAGGAAGGCGTCGCCGTGTTCGGGACCGACGGCCGGATGAAGCTCATCAATCCCGCCTTCGCCGCGTTGTGGCGCTTCGAGCCGGCGGATGCGGCGGATCGGCCGCATATCGACGAGGTCGTGCGCCAGTGCGCGCCGTTGCTCGCCGACGCGCGCCTATGGGATGGGCTCCGCACGACGATCGTCGGCCTGCCCGAGGACCGCCGCGGATTCGACACGCGCGTCGAGCGCAAGGACGGCCTGGTGCTCGATTGCGCGGCGCTGCCGCTGCCCGACGGCGCGACGCTGCTCACCTTCCTCGACGTAACCGCGGGCGCCAACGTGGAACGCGCGCTCACCGAGCGCAACCAGGCGCTCGTCAGCGCGGAGAAGCTGCGCAACGACTTCGTCAATCACGTCTCCTACGAATTGCGTACGCCGCTGACCAACATCATCGGCTTCACGCAATTGCTCGCGGACGGCGGCGTCGGTCCGCTCAATCCGAAGCAGCTCGAATACGCCGGCTTCATCACCACTTCGTCGGCGGCGCTGCTCGCGATCATCAACGACATTCTCGATCTCGCCTCGATCGACGCGGGCGCGCTGGAGCTTCGGCCGGAGAGCGTCGATGTCGTCGACGCGATGAAGGCGGCGGCCGAGGGCGTGCAGGACCGCCTCAGCGAGTCCAAGATCGAATTGCGCATCGTCGCGACCGACGACGTCGGTTCGTTGCGCGCCGACGGGCGGCGCATTCGCCAAATTCTGTTCAACCTGCTTTCCAACGCGATCGGCTTCTCGGCGCCCGGCCAGACCGTCACGCTGGCGGCGATGCGCCGAGGCGCGGAGATCGTGTTCAAGGTCAGCGATCGCGGCCGCGGGATTCCGGCCGAGGTGCTGGATCGCGTCTTCGACCGGTTCGAAAGCCACACCAGCGGTTCGCGCCATCGCGGCCCCGGCCTCGGCCTGTCGATCGTGCGGGCCCTGGTTGAATTGCACGGCGGACGGGTCCACATCGATTCGGCGCTCGGCGAGGGCACGACGGTGACATGCATCTTCCCGATTGACGGCGCGCCGAGCCTGGCGAGCGCGGCCGCCTGAGATGGAAACGGCGTCAAAGCCGAACGGCCAGCGCGCCGTCGAGACGATCGATCTGCCGGACGAGGCGGCGACGCTCGCTTTCGCCGAGTGGACCGCCGGCTTCACGCAGCCGGGCGACTTCGTCGGACTCTCCGGCGATCTCGGGGCCGGCAAGACGACCTTCGCGCGCGGCTTCCTGCGCGCGCTGCTGAACGACCCCGAGCTCGAGGCGCCGAGCCCGACGTTCACGTTGATGCAGGTCTATCAGGGGCCGGAGTTTCCGGCCGTGCACGCCGACTTCTACCGCCTGCGCGGCTCGGAAGAACTGGCGCAGCTCGGTTGGGAGGAGGTCGTCGACGGCGCCGTCGCCCTCGTCGAATGGCCGGACCACGCCGCCGCGGCGCTGCCGCCCGACCGGCTCGAAATCGCATTCGCCTTCGATCTCTCGGAGGGGGCGGACTTTCGCCGCGCCGAGGTCCGCGCTTACGGCGCCGTTGCGGTCCGCTACAAACGGGCGCGCGCGATCGAGGCGCTGCTCCAGCGATCCGGCTGGGCCGAGGCGAGGCGCGTCTATTTGGAGGGCGACGCTTCGGTGCGCGCCTACGAGCGTCTGTTCGCGGCCGATGGCCGAACCGCGATCCTGATGATTTCGCCGCCACGCCCGGATGGCCCGATCCTGCGCTACGGCAAGCCCTATGCGGCGATCGCCAAGCTGTCCCCTGACATCCGAGCCTTTCTGGCGATGGCCGAGGGACTGCGCGCGATCGGCTACTCGACGCCGCGCGTCTTCGCCCACAGCGTCGCCGACGGCCTCGCCCTGATCGAAGACTTCGGCGCGGAGACGATCGCCGACGAGCGGGGCGCGAACGCGGCGCGCTATGCCGAGGCGACGGCGCTGCTTGCGGACATGCATGGGCGGTCGCCGCCGGGCGAGCTGCCGGTCGATGGCGGGATCTATGCGCTGCCGATCTACGACAGCGAGGCGATGCTGGTCGAAGTCGAACTCGCGCTCGAGTGGTACGCGCCGGCGGTCGCGCGCATCAATCCGCCGACCGGCGCGCGCATGCAATTTCTCGGGCTGTGGCGCGAGGTCCTCGCCCCGATCCTCGCGCAGCCGACGACATGGACATTGCGCGACTTTCATTCGCCCAATCTGCACTGGCTCGAAAATCGCGCCGGGCTCCAGCGTCTCGGCCTCATCGATTTTCAGGACGCCGTGCTCGGGCCGCCCGCCTACGATCTCGCGTCGCTGCTGCAGGACGCGCGGGTCGACGTCTCCGACGATCTCGAATTGCGCCTGCTGGCGCTCTACGCCCGCCGGCGCGCGGCGGCGGACCCGGCCTTCGACGCCGAAGCGTTCACGGCCTCCTACGCAATCATGGCCGCGCAGCGCGCAACGAAGATTCTCGGCATCTTCGCGCGGCTCGACAAGCGCGACGGCAAGCCGCAATATCTCCAGCATCTGCCGCGCATCGAGCGGCGCCTGGGCAAGAACCTCGCCCATCCCTTGCTTCAGCCGCTGAAGCTCTGGTATCAGACGCACCTGCCGCGCGCCCTCGGCGGCGCCGTCGCCCCTCCCTAGAGCCCTCATCGAATGTCTTTGTCGACGCCAACGACCGCCATGGTGTTCGCCGCCGGTCTCGGGGCGCGCATGCGCCCAATCACCGAGACGACGCCCAAGCCGCTTGTCAAAGTGGCGGGCCGGGCGCTCATCGATCATTGCCTCGATCGCTTCGCGGAGAATGGCGTCTCGCGCGCGATCGTCAACGTGCATTGGCTCCCCGACCAGATCGAAGCGCATCTGGCGAAACGCAAGGCGCCGAAGGTCATCATATCCGACGAGCGCGCGAAACTGCTCGACCAGGGCGGCGGCATCAAGCGCGTATTGCCCCTCATCGGCGGCGAGCCGTTCTTTCTCTGCAACACCGACGCGTTCTGGGTCGAGGGTCCGCGCTCGAACCTGCGCCGGCTCGCCGACGCCTTCGATCCCGAGACGATGGACGCGATGCTGATGGTGGCGGCGGGCGCCGGAGCGGTCGGCGTCGATTGGCCCGGCGATTTCACTATGGATCGCGATGGGCGACTCGCCGCGCGCGAGCCGCGCCAGGTCGCGCCCTTCGTCTACACCGGCGTCGGCATCATCAAGCCGCAATTGTTCGAAGGCATCGCCGAAGACGTCTTCCGCTTGGCGCCGTTCTTCTATCGGTCGGCCGAGAAGGGCCGCTTGTTCGGCCTTCGCCTCGACGGCCTGTGGCTGCATGTCGGACGCCCCGAGTTGATCGCCGAGGCGGAGAGGGCGATCGACCGTTCGGCGCTGTAGGGGCGCGTTGCTTTCAGGTCGAATCAAGCCTCAGCCGTCCTGGCGAGCAACGCGAAGCCATCCAGACTTTGGGATTGCGGCGGTGGCTTAGTCTGGATCGCCACGCTTCGCTCGCGAAGACGGCGGGGCCGGTTCAACCTAAATGCAAAGCCCCTTAGGGGCGCGCTCCTTCCCCCCGCAAGGGTCCGCAAGGGGGGAAGGGAAGCGCCCGGATTCCTGCCGCGTTTCTCATTTTTTCAAAGGCTTGCAGGGCGGAAAATTTCCGCCTCGGCTTCCGCCGGGGCCGCGATCCGAGCGCGGCCGAAGCCGTGATAGCGGTCGAGTTGGCTCGCGAGCTTGATCCGCCGGTCCATCGCGTGAAGATCGCCCTCAGCCACCATCGTATGCGCGACGACCATCGCGTCGCCGAGCCGCGCGATCCGCAATTGGAGGAAGCCGGCCGGCGGATCGACCTCGCGCCTGGCTAAAGCTTTGCATTTAGGTTGAACCGGCCCCGCCGTCTTCGCGAGCGAAGCGTGGCGATCCAGACTAATATATAAGCCGCCGCCGCAATCCCTCGCCAAGACGGCTGATACCAGTCCTCGCTGATGCCGACTCACGAGGGGGATTCCCGAATCGGCTAAAGTTTGATTGAACTAAACCGCTGCCGCGGTAGGCGGAGCGCGGGTCTGGCGTGAGGAGGCCCCTGCCTGAGAAGATTTGGTGTCGAGCCAAGCTTTCAGACAGGAGAACCCCAGATGACCCGGATGAGCCCTCTGCGTCAGCGGATGATTGAAGATCTGACGATCCGCAATTTGTCACCGGAGACGCAGCGATCCTACTTGCATCATGTAGCGAAGTTCAGCCGATTTTTTGGCCGATCCCCCGATCAACTGGGATACGAAGAGGTGCGTGCGTATCAGGCGCATTTGGTGGGCCGAAGGGTTTCCTGGGGCGCGTTGAACCAGACGGTGTGCGCCTTGCGTTTCTTCTACGGCGTGACGTTGGGCCGATCCGATCTGCCTGAGCGGATCGCCTACCCCCGGACGCCGCGCAAGTTGCCGGTGGTGCTGAGCGCCGATGAGGTGATCGGTTTTCTGCAGGCCGTGAAGGGGACGAGGAACCGGGTCGCGCTGATGACCACCTATGCGGCGGGTTTGCGCGCTGCTGAGGCGGCGCGTCTGAAGGTGACGGACATCGATAGCTCCCGGATGGTCGTTCGTGTCGAGCAGGGTAAGGGCGGCAAGGACCGCTATGTGATGCTATCGCCGCAACTGCTCGAGATTTTGCGAGCCTATTGGCGGTTGACCAAGCCGGGGCGGTGGCTGTTTCCCCGACGCGATGGCGGCGGTCCGCTCCATCCGCAGACGTTGGGGATCGCCTGTCGAACAGCCTGCGAGTTCCTGGGCCTTGAGAAGCGGGTGACGGTGCATACCCTTCGCCACAGCTTCGCCACCCACCTGCTGGAAGCTGGCACGGACATACGCATCATTCAGGTGCTGCTGGGGCATCGCAGCCTGACGACGACGACGCTCTACGCCCAGGTCTCAACGGCGGTGATCGGCCGGACCGCCAGTCCTTTTGACCAGCTCCACATGGAGGTCGCGCCGCCCGACTGAGCCGCGCGCCATGCGCCCGGATCTGGAAGTGGCGGATGTATTCGTCCGTCACGGGGCGGATTATCGCCGTGATCATGTCGGCCATATCGGGCGTGTCGAGCGCCGGGTCATGGCGGCGGTGGAGGCGTGTCGGACCGCGGCCCTGGGCGGTCACTCCGAACAGTGCGCCGACTGCGGCCTCGTGCGGCAAGCCTACAACTCCTGCCGTAATCGCCATTGCCCCAAGTGCCAGGGCCTGGCCCGCGCTCTGTGGCTGGCCGAGCGTCAGGCCGAGTTGCTGCCGGCGCCATACTTCCACGTCGTCTTCACCGTGCCAGCCCAGGTCGCCGAGATCGCTTTCCAGAACAAGGCGGCGGTCTATGCGATCTTGTTCAAGGCTGCGTCCGAAGCCTTGAGGATGGCCGCAGCCGATCCCAAACACCTGGGCGCCGAGATCGGCGTGGTCGCCGTGCTTCACACTTGGGGCCAGAATCTCCGCCATCATCCGCATGTCCATTGTGTCGTGCCGGGCGGGGGCCTGTCTCTGGATGGCCAGCGCTGGGTAGCCTGCCGGCCGGGCTTCTTCCTGCCCGTGCGGATTCTGTCGCGCCTGTTCAGGCGGCTGTTGCTTGAGCATCTGCAGAGCGCCTTTGAGGCCGGCCAACTCTGCTTCTTCAACGATCTCGCCGACCTGGCCGACGCCGGCGTCTTCTCCGCTCACTTGGCCAAGCTAAAGCAGATCGAATGGGTCGTCTTCGCCAAGCCTCCGTTCGGCGGCCCCGAACAGGTCCTCGCCTATCTTGGCCGCTACACCCATCGCGTCGCCATCGCCAACAGCCGCCTCGTAAGCCTTGATCAGGGAAGGGTTAGCTTCCGCTGGAAGGACTATCGCCACCACGACAAGTCCAAACTCATGACCTTAAGCGCCGACGAGTTCATCCGGCGCTTCCTGCTGCATACTCTTCCAGACGGATTCCATCGCATCCGCCACTACGGTCTCTTCGCTAACGGCCACCGTGTCGCCAAGCTCGCCCAGTGCCGCCTTTTGCTGGCGGCGCCCACGCCGCCGACGCCGGACCCGTCCGGCGACTATCGCCAGCGTTATCGCTGCCTCACAGGGCACGCCCTGAACATCTGCCCCGGCTGCGGCGGCGCCATGACCTCGCTCGGCCCCTTGCCGCGCAAGGCCCCGATCTGGCCTGATACCTCATGACCCGCCGCGCATCGTTATGCCCGCACCATCCGTCCCGGCGTCTGCCACGCTCGCCGCCAGGCCTTTGCGCGCCACTGGCTAAAGTCGCAGGCTGGTCATCGCCAGCAGCGCCACGCCGCAGCGTCGATGGCCCAATGGCGCGGTCTCCCACGCCTCAGGTGGTCCCGCAACGCCGCGGCGGCCGACCCCCACGAGCCCGCCTCCAGCGCCTCGGACACACCGTCGAGCCCTAAATCCCCATAGCCCCGCCCGCCATCCCGCGGTTCAGTTCAATCAGGCTTCAATGTAGTCGCGACCAATGCGAGCCCGCGCGATCGCGCCCGCGACTACACAGAACCCTCCAAATTCGGCATGGCGAACACGAGGAGGTTCGCCATGGCGGCAGCGATTGGGCTTCGAGACGACTTTGACGCGTGCGCTCTGCGGGCGATAGCGAAGCGTTCGAAGGATGGGCCGCAAGCGCGCCGGCTTTTGGCTCTGGCGGCGATTTACGATGGCGCGACGCGAAGCGAGGCGGCTAAGATCGGCGGGGTCGGGCTCCAGGTCGTGCGCGACTGGGTTTTGCGCTTCAACGCACTTGGTCATGACGGGCTCATCGACCGCAAGGCGCCCGGACAGCCTTCTCGGCTCGGTGACGAGCACCGCGCCGCGCTCGCGCGCATGATCGAGGAGGGTCCGACGCCGGCGATCCACGGCGTCGTGCGTTGGCGGATCGTCGACCTTTGCCAGTGGTTGTTCGAGGAATTTCGCGTCATCGTCTCTGAGCAGACCCTGAGCCGCGAGTTGCGCAAGATGGACTATCGCAAACTCTCGGCCCGTCCGCGCCATCACGCGCAAGCCGAGGGAGCCATCGACGAATATAAAAAAACTTCCCCGCGCGCCTGGACGAGATCGCGCGCGAGAAAGGCGTCGACCCGGCCGCGATAGAGGTCTGGTTCGCCGACGAGGCGCGCATCGGGCAGAAAAACAAGATCACGCGCCGCTGGGCCAAACGCGGGACTCGGCCTTCAGCTCCGCACGATCAACGCACTGCCTCCACCTACATTTTCGGCGCGATCTGCCCCAAGGACGGCAAGGGCGCGGCGCTCATTCTACCCGTCTGCAACACCGAGGCGATGGACCTGCATCTTCAGGAAATCGCGGGCAGCGTCGCGCCGGGCAAACATGCCGTCGTTCTCCTCGATCAGGCGGGATGGCATATGTCCAGCAAACTCGCAGTGCCCGCGAACATCACGCTCGTTCCCTTGCCGCCAAAATGTCCCGAACTGAATCCAACCGAAAATGTCTGGCAGTTTCTGCGCGACAACTGGCTATCGAACCGCATTTTCAAATCCCACGACGACATCGTCGACCACTGCTGCGACGCCTGGAACAAACTCGTCGACCAGCCGTGGCGTATCATGTCCATCGGACTGCGCGATTGGGCCTATGGGTTCTAGTCAGTGGGGGTTGGTATGAGGCTTGATTCGACCTGAAAGCAACGCGCGCCAGCATCTCGGCGACGATGTGCCGCGCGCGGCGAATCGTGATCTTTTCGACGCGCGCGATCTTCGCCACCGAGGCGCCCATCGTCAGCCGCTCCAAAATGCGCAGCTTGCGCTCGGCCGTCGCGCGCCGCGCCTCGATGCGCCGGCCGCGCGCGGTCGGACGGCCGCGTTGCGGCGCCGGAATCGATGGAAGGCTTCGCCATGGAGGTCCGCAAGGAGAGAGGGATCGGAAGAAGTAGAATAGCACGAATTCTGTTTTTCAGAATAAAATGTTGCTGGAGAGAGTGGCTCCTCTCGTGGAGTGAAAATCCGACCTCATCGCACCCGACGAACGACAATCACGCCCGGCGCGTTTCGACATATGATGATCGGAGGGTCAATGGACCTTTCCGGCGTACTCCCGTGGCTGGAGTCGAGCGGGCCGGTCAAAATGTCAGGTTCATCCTCAACGCGGTCAGCAAATTATACACCGGATAGTCCTTGACGATCGGAACGCCGACCTCCAGCGAGACATTGAAATTATCAGTGAACTTGTGTCCGATGCGTGCGTCAAAGGGCAGAAACACGCGCCCGGTCTGGCCGGTGATCGGGTCGCCAAAGTTCACGCGGATTTCAGGGTTTGGGTATAGCGTAAAGAACCACCGGTCGGGCAGTCCAATGTTGAGCATTGGCGCCAATTGCAGATTGCTGATTGACCTCTTCGCGGGATTGCCGGCGAAGCTGACGTCATATCGCAACAGCGGTTCCAGATAGGAACCTGGGCTGATCTCCGGCAACTCGTAGCGCACGCCCCCTAATGGCATGATCCGCCATTTGCCGGAGCCCAGCGTATCGCCGCCGGTCGGAGCGATAAGGCGAGCGCCGAAGCCGGCTTTCCAACGATCGTCGATATTCTCGATGAGCGCGGCCTGAATATCCGCGTCGCCTACGCCATAGAGATAGTTGCCATCGGGATTGCTGTCGCTGACTGGATTTTTTGCGACAAACGGCAGATCGCTCCGCAACGCGAGCTGCCACAGCGAGCTCAGGTTGAGGGTCGCGTCACCGCGAAGTTTCAGGGTGTCGGTAGTGACCGTCGTGGGCGCGCCATTCAATCCCGTGCCCGGCGCGGTCCTAACCTCATCCATCAACTGGAGAAGGTTCTGAGCGCCGAGAACGTCGCCGGTCGGTCCCGAGGCTTGATTCTCTGTTGACGCTTGTTCGCTTGGCGCTTCCTGCGAAACCGCCGACGTCGACGCCGGCGCGCTCACGGCGACGAGCGACCATCCGAACAACCGAAATGCGATCGCGAGGGTTCGGGCCGACGCCGCGGATTGCGCCCGCTCGGTCGTGGCTGCGCCATGCGCGCCTGTCTCGCGATCGACGCCGCGTTTTCGCCTGTATGCGCATTTTCGGAGCCGGCGCAGGCTCGGAGAGCGAAACGGTCCGCCGAGGGCCTTCATGCCGCATTCCTTTGATCGGGAAGCCGGGCCTGAGCCGCGCGATGCCTGAGTATACGGACCGCTCCCGTGAGCAGCGATCGGCCGCCGGATTACTCGATAGTTCGACCCTGTCTCTCCCGAATCTCTTCGACATCCCGATCGAGGAAGAAATTAAGGAACGTCCGGATGGCCGCGATTGCGGCCAGCCGGCCGATCTCGTCCCACGTCGGCGCAATAGATGTTGCAACAATGTCGGCGGCGAGCTGGAACGTGAGCCCGGCGACCAGCCAGCGGGCCAGGCTTAACCAAACCCGGCGCTTTTCCGCGTTCGTCGCGGAGCGCCGCAGAACGAGGCGAAGCGTTGAAAAGAAGGCTTCCAGGGTCCCGACGGCGATGATCGTGAGAGCCATCGCGTCGATGGCCAGGGCCACGACCCTCGTCGCAGCGACGAGCCACTCTGCCAACGCCGCCCCCTTCGCTCATGATCGCGAGATGCATCGGAAACCGAGGTGGCATGTCGACGTGTCGACTGGCTGAGCCATACGCGCCGCCGGTCGGTAGCGGCGGCAGTAATTCGGCGCGCATAGGTGAGAGCCGCCCTTCATGACTTTCCGAGGGATCGAAATGCCCGGGGTTTGCGGATCAAAACTCTCTTCGCGCTTCGCGCCACGCGGATTGTCGAGCGTGCAGCACGACTTTTCGATCCGCTTATGCTCCTGGTACCAGTCCGTCGTCCATTCCCACACATTGCCGGCCATTTCATATAGGCCGTAGCCGTTTGGCGGAAAGGAACCGACGGGCGCTGTCCCCTCATACCCGTCTTGGGCGAGGTTCTGCCACGGGAACTCGCCTTGCCAGGTGTTCGCCATCGGTTTGCCCTGGGGCATGAATTCGTCGCCCCAAACGAACTCGGCGGCGGCGAGGCCCCCGCGCGCCGCAAATTCCCATTCGGCTTCACTCGGCAATTCCTTGCCCATCCAGGCCGCATAGGCTTGGGCGTCCTCGAACGCCACATGAACAACCGGATGATCCTCCAAGCCCGCAATGGAGCTCTGCGGGCCCTGCGGATGGCGCCAATCCGCCCCGGCCACATAGGTCCACCAGTTGTGCGTGTTGCGAAGATCAACCCTGTGCCGCGCCTTCCTGAAGACGACCGACGAGGGAACCAGAAGTTCCGGCAACGCGCCTGGATAGTCGGCCGCGTTTGCAGGGCGCTCGGCGAGCGTCCGATGGCCGGTCGCCGCGACGAATAGGCGGAACTCCCGGTTCGTGACGGCGTGGCGATCCATCCAGAAGCCGCCAACGGAGACTTCGTGCGCGGGCTTCTCCTCTTCATAATGTTTGTCGGACCCCATCAGGAAAGTCCCGCCCGGGATCCACTCCATGCCAGCGCGCGCCATTTTCCGCGGCGAAGCGTCCTTTTGGTCGAGGCCTTCAGTTGCATGAGCCATGGTCAGCTCCTCACGACCCGCTTTCGACATTCCATGGTCTGGAAACAACCGGCGGCGCAGGCTCTACCACGGACATCGTGGCCGGTAGGAGCCGTTGCGTCAAGACGATCAGACGCAACGGCTCCTCCAAAGTTTGCGCGACGAACGTAATGAACGTCAACGGAACGGACTTTCGTCCCCTTCGTCTCTTTAATTCGAGATAAAACTCGCCGAAGTCGACCGACGATCGCGCAATGATCAATTAGTTCTTCTTGGCGCCGACTAATTCGGGGCAACTTTGCGCGGGTTGACTCATTCCGTGTCGAGTAGAATATTGCTCGCGAGGGCGTGAAGTTGCGAGCCCGCGCACTCAATGCGCCGCGGCCGATTCCTCTCGAGCGACCGAATGGACGCCTTCGGTCCAGAGTAAGCTTCCCTGCGGGTTCTCTGGTTCGCCTGCGGAGCAAAAGCAAGATCGCCACCGTTGTAGCAAGCCAAATCTGCGGCGCATGTTCAATTGACGACGCCGCCAAGCATGGAGGCGCGGCATGGCACAGAGCAACAAGCCGAACATTCTCGTCATTTGGGGCGACGATATCGGCATCTCCAATCTCAGTTGCTATTCGCACGGCTTGATGGGCTATCAGACGCCCAACATCGACCGGATCGCCAAAGAAGGGATGATGTTCACCAATTCCTACGGCGAGCAATCCTGCACGGCCGGAAGGTCGTCCTTCATCACTGGACAAAGCGTCTATCGCACCGGATTGTCCAAAGTCGGTTTTCCCGGCGCGCCGATCGGCATGTCCGAACAACTGGTCACGATCGCTGCGCTCTTGAAGAACCAGGGATACGCGACCGGACAGTTCGGTAAGAACCATTTGGGCGATCTCAACTCGATGTTGCCGACCAACCACGGCTTCGACGAATTCTTCGGCAATCTCTATCATCTCAACGCCGAGGAAGAGCCGGAAATGGATGATTATTACCCCGAAAAGGACTTTCCGGATTTTCGTAAGACCATCGGACCGCGCGGCGCCATCCATTCCTGGGCCACTGACACGGACGATCCGACCGAAGAGCCGCGCTGGGGCCGCGTCGGCAAGCAGAAAATTACGGATACCGGACCGCTGACCAAGAAGCGGATGGAGACCTGCGATGACGAATTCGTCGCCGCCGCCAAGGATTTCATGAAGCGCCAAAGCAAGGACGGCAAGCCGTTCTTCGTATGGCTCAACACCACCCATATGCACCTGTTCACGCATCCTAAGCCCGAGAGCAAAGGTCAAGCAGGACGCTGGCAGTCGCCGTATCACGACACGATGATCGACCATGACAGGAATGTCGGTCAGGCGCTCGACTATCTCGATGAACTTGGCATCGCCGACAACACATTCGTTATGTATTCGACCGACAATGGGCCGCATCGAAACTCCTGGCCCGATGGCGGCATGACGCCGTTCCGCAGCGAGAAGAACACCAACTGGGAAGGGGCATTCCGCGTCCCGATGCTGGTGCGCTGGCCTGGCCAGATCAAGGCCGGGAGCGTCTCGACCGAGATTGTCCAGCACCACGACTGGTTGCCGACATTCCTTGCGATGGCGGGCGACCCGGACGTTGTCGAGAAATTGAAGAAGGGGCATCAGGCGATCGGGCGGACCTATAAGAACCACATCGATGGCTACAACCTGCTGCCTTATCTGACAGGCCAGGAGAAAGAGAGCCCGCGCAAGCTGTTTGTTTATTTGAGCGACGACGGCGACGTGCTCGGCCTGCGCTACGACAATTGGAAGGTGGTGTTCATGGAGCAGCGCTGCCACGGCACCCTGCAGACGTGGTCCGAGCCGTTCACCCGATTGCGGCTGCCCAAGCTATTCAACCTTCGCACCGATCCCTACGAATATGCCGATATAACCTCGAACAGCTACTATGAGTGGTTCATCTATCACGACTACATTCTGTACGGAGCCTGGGCGATCGCCGACAAATGGGCGGCGACTTTCAAGGAGTTCCCGCCAGTCCAACAGCCCAACAGCTTCACCATCGACGCGGCGCTGAAAATGATGGCCGAAGCGGGTACCGGCAGGCACTGACGACGGCGGCCCTTGCTCGCCGTCCGATATCGAAATCGCCGTCAGGGCGGGAGGCGGCATCTCCGAAGGAATTTCCGCGGTCCCTGGAGGATGAGGAGAGGCTTAGATGACAACCGAAAGCACGCAATTAGGCAAAACCAATCCAGACGCTCTTTGGACCGGCCTTAGGGCGACGCGGAGCGTCGCGGCAGCGGCAGCCGTCGCCGCGATGCTTATCGGCTCCGTTGCCGAACTCAGACGCCCAAGTCGGCACAGGCGGAACCGGAGTGCCGCACCGTGGGGCCGTCCATCGCGGTGGCGCGGGCTTGCATCGCGGTGGCGTCGGCTGGCGTGGCGGCGCGGTGGCGCGGCCCGGCTGGCACGGCGGCGGCGTGCGCTGGGGCGGCTGGGCGCGACCCGGCCGCTATTGGTGGGGGCCGGGCGGCGCTATAGCCGCGGGCGCGGCAATCGGCGTCGTGTCGGCGGCGACAGCTGCGGCGTGGGCTGGCGCCGCGCCCGGACCCGGTCTGTGCTGGTACTATACCGACCCGTCACGCGCGCAGGGCTTTTGGGATGCGTGCCAGTAAGAAGCTGGCGTGAACGCGTGGCGGCGCGGGCGCCACCCGGGCGCTGTTGAAATGTTGTTTCCCGCATCCTTCCCGCATGCGATCCGCTGTAAGCTCCCACAACGGATTCGGCGGGGGCGATGCGGGACGAAGATCTGACAAGCGAGCTGAAGACGCTCGGGCGCATCGCGGCGGTCGATGTCGCGCGGGGGCTCGCGCTCGTCGGCATGGTCGCCTACCACCTGACGTGGGATCTCGCCCATTTCGGCTTCGTGTCGGCCAGCCTGCCGTTCACATCAGGGATGCGACTGCTCTCGCACGGCGTGGCGAGCGTCTTTCTGGCGCTGGTCGGCGTCTCGCTGGCGCTCGCGCATTCCGACGGGTTGCGCGCGAGCGCCTTCGCGCGGCGATTGGCGATCGTCGCTGGCGCGGCGTTGCTGGTGACGGTCGCCTCCCTCTTCGTCGACCGCGACGAGCCGATCTACTTCGGCATTCTTCACTGCATCGCGGTCGCGAGCCTCGTCGCGGCGCCGTTCGTCGGCGCGCCCATCTGGGCCGCCGTGGCGGCGGGCGCCTTGGCGCTCGCGGCGCCGCTGGCCGTCTCGAGCGAGAGCTTCAACTCCCCGGCGCTGATCTGGCTGGGCCTCGGAAGGGTCGCGCCGAGCACGCTCGATTGGCGGCCGCTCCTGCCGTGGGCCGGCGTGGTTCTCATCGGCCTCGCGCTGGCGCGCCTTGCGCTGCCGCGTTTCGCGCATTCGCCGTTGGCGCCCTGGCGGCCGGCCGGGATCGCGGGCCGCGCGCTCGGCTTCGCCGGCCGCCACAGTCTGGCGATCTATCTCACGCACCAGCCGATCCTGTTCGCCGCCCTGTTCGCGCTGGCGAGCCTCACGGGGCAGGCGGCGCGGCAGGAGCGCGCGCTCTATCTCGCCGGCTGCCGGCCTGCCTGCGTCGAGGGCGGCGGCGAGCTCGATCTTTGCGCCAGGGCTTGCCTCTGCGTCGCCGACCGCGCCCAATCGGCGGGGCTGTCGCTCGCCCCGACACGCGGGCAGGGCGACGACAACGCGCGCAAGCGGCTTAGGAGCATCGTCGACGCTTGTAGCGAGGGGACGCGCTGAACGCGCCAAGGCTCACTTCATCAGCCATTCGTGCGCGGGATCGTTGTGGAAGCGCCAGGTGCGCTTCGGGCCCGCCATCGTGTTGAGATAGTAGAGCTCGTAGCCATGCGGCGCGCCGACGGGGTGATAGCCGCGCGGCACCAGCACGACGTCGCCGTCGCCGACCGCCATCGTTTCGTCGAGGTCGCGATCGTCGGTGTAGACGCGTTGCAGCGCAAAACCCTGCGGCGGCGAGAGACGGTGGTAATAGGTCTCTTCGAGATAGGATTCGTCGGGCAGAGCGTCGCGGTCGTGCTTGTGCGGGGGATAGCTCGACCAATGGCCGCCCGGCGTGATGACCTCGACCACCAGCAGGCTCTCCGCCTCCGCGTCTTCCGGCAGGACGTTGCGGATGTGGCGCGCGTTGGTCCCCTGGCCGCGCGTCAGGGTCCCGACGTCATCAGGCGCGATGACGCGCGCGGGATAGCGGCCGGCCGCCGGCGCGGAGCAGATCGCCAGCTCGCAATCCGTGATGGCTTCGATCGCGACGTCGGCGTGAGGGGGCGCATAGACCGACCAGGGCAGGCCGGAGAACACGTCGGCGCGCTCGCCGATCGCGCCGGAATCGAAACCTTCGGTCGTCACGCGGGCTTTGCCCGAGAGAATGACGATGCAGATCTCGCGGTTTTCGGTTGCCGTTGTGACCCGCGCGCCGCGCTTCATCGCGCGCGTCTCGAAGCCGACATAGCGCCATCCCGCGCTTTGCGGCGTGATCCGGTGGCGGACGCCGTCGTCGGAGCGGGCGGGATGAACCAGAAGATTGGATTTCGCCATGTTGAAAAACTCCTAGCAGTCGGCTTAGCCGAGCCCGCTCTCGGCCAACGCCGCGCGCAAATGGGCGACGCCTCTCTTCGCATAGGGCAGCGTCGGCGCCTTTTTCGGGTCCTGTTCGGCCTCGATGATCACCCAGCCGGAATAGCCCTTGAGCTCGCGGAACACCGCCGCGAAATCAATCATGCCGTCGCCCGGCACGGTGTAGACGCCGAGTTCGGCGCCGAGGCCGATGATCGCGTCGAGGAAGCTCAGGTCCTTGGCGCCCGCCTCTTTCATCTTCGCTTCGCGCACGTCCTTGCAATGGACGTGGCCGATGCGGTCGCGGTAGCGGCGCGCCAGGGCGGCGGGGTTCGAGCCGCCCCAGGTCGCGTGCCCGGTGTCGAGCAGCAGATGCACGGGCGCATTGGTCGCGCCCATGAAAGCGTCGATGTCGGCCTCGGACTGCACGATCGTGCCCATGTGATGGTGATAGCAGAGCTTCAGCCCCTCGTCGGCGACGCGGCTGGCGAATTCCGTCATCCGCGCGCCGAACTCCTTCCATTCGCCCGGCGCCAGCTTGGGGCGCTTGGAGAGCGGCGCGGCGCGATCGCCGTGGATCGTGTTGGAGCATTCCGCCGCGATCATCACGTTGGCGCCGGCCCCCTTGGTCATCGCGATATGGGCTTTCGCGTTGTCGAACTCTTCGCGCGCCGAGCGGCGCAGCAATTCCGTCGAGTGCCAGCCGCCGACGAAGGCGAGGCCGAACCCGGCGAGCTTGGCCTTGAGCGCGGCCCCTTCGTTGGGCAGCTTGTTGCCTTTCTCCATCCCTTCGAAGCCCGCCTCCCTCGCCTCGGCGAGGCAGGTCTCCAGCGGGATGTCGCCGCCGATCTCAAGGAGGTCGTCGTTCGACCAGCCGATCGGGTTTACCCCAAGACGAATCGTCATCCTCAATCCCCTATACGCTGGGCTTCCAGCTGCTTCTCGTAAGTCTTGCGCGCCGCGTCGACCTCAGCGCGCTCAGACGCGGCGGGCACGGCGACGTCCCACCAGGCGCCGCCGGCGTCGGTGGAGGCGATCGGGTCGGTCTCGATCACGATGACCTGCGTCGAGCGCGCCTTGCGCGCGTCAGCGAACGCCTGCTCGAGTTCGGCGAGCGAGCCGACCTTCACCGCGGCAGCGCCGAGCGCGCGCGCGTGGGCGACGAAGTCGATCTCCGGCAGAACCTCGTGGCGCGCGTCGCGCAGCAGGTTGTTGAAGGATTCGCCGCCCGTGGCGCGCTGCAGGCGGTTGATGCAGCCGAAGCCGCGGTTGTCGTTGACGACGATGATGAGCTTGCAGCCGAGCATCAGCGAGGTCGCGATCTCCGAATTCATCATGAGATAGGAGCCGTCGCCGACGACGACGATCACTTCGCGGTTCGGCAGCGCCATTTTGACGCCGATGCCGCCGGCGATCTCGTAGCCCATGCAGGAATAGCCATATTCGACGTGATAGCCGAGCGGCGCGCCGGCCTGCCAGAGCTTGTGCAATTCGCCGGGCAGGCCGCCTGCCGCGCAGACGACGACATCGCTGGCCGAGCCGGCGCGCTGCAAGGCGCCGAGCACCTGCGCGTCGGTCGGGGCCGGCGCGTTGGTCGCGGCGCGATAGCGTTCCGCCGTCGCCGTCCATTCCCTCTTGCCGCGCGCCGCCGTCTCGCGCCATTCGGCGGGCGCGGTCCAGTCGCCGAGCGCCGCGTCGAGCGCCGCAATCCCGAGCCTGGCGTCGCTGACGAGGGGCAGGGCGCGGTGCTTGACCGCATCGAACGGCTGGACGTTGAGGCCGATGAAACGGCGCTCGGGGTTCTTGAACAGCGCCCAGGAGCCGGTGGTGAAATCGGCGAAGCGCGTGCCGACGCCCAGCACCACGTCGGCTTCCTCGGCGCGCGCGTTGGCGGCGGCGGTTCCGGTGACCCCGATCGCGCCGAGATGGAGGGGATGATCGGCCGGCGTCGCCGATTTGCCGGCCTGGGTCTCGGCGACCGGGATTGCATGGCGTTCGCAGAACGCCATCAACTCCTTCTCCGCCTGGGAATAAAGGACGCCGCCGCCGCAGACGACGAGCGGCTTCCGAGCCGCGCGCAAAACGGCGACCGCTTCGGCGAGTTCGCGCGCATCCGGCCCTTGCCGTCGCTGCCGATGCACGCGGGTGGCGAAGAACGATGCGGGATAATCATAGGCCTCCGTCTGCACGTCCTGGCAGAAGGCGAGCGTCACCGGGCCGCATTCGGCGGGGTCCGTCAGCACCGCCATGGCGCGCGTCAGCGCCGGCACGATCTGCTCGGGCCGCGTGATGCGGTCGAAATAGCGGGACACCGGACGGAAGCAATCGTTGGCGCTGACCGCGCCGTCGCCGAAATCCTCGACCTGCTGCAACACCGGGTCGGGGCGGCGATTGGCGAAGACGTCGCCGGGCAGCAGCAGCACCGGCAAGCGGTTGACATGCGCGACCGCCGCGGCGGTGACCATATTGGTGGCGCCGGGGCCGATCGAACTCGTGCAGGCCATCATGCGCTGGCGGCGGGACGCCTTGGCGAAGGCGATCGCGGCATGGGCCATCGCCTGCTCGTTGTGGGCGCGGAACGTCGGCAGCGCTTCGCGGGCGCTGTAGAGCGCCTCGCCGAGCCCGGCGACATTGCCGTGGCCGAAGATCGCGAACACGCCGGCGAACAGCGGCTCGATCTTGCCGTCGATCTCGGTTTGTTGGGCCGCGAGAAAGCGGACGGTGGCCTGCGCGGCGGTGATGCGGATGGTTTTCATGGTGGGCGTTTCCGTTTTCCAGCCTTTTCAAGCGGTGACGGCGCGCGCCGGACGCAGGGCCCGCAGCACGGCCGGCATGGAGGCGTCGATGAAGGCGCTGATCGCGCGCTGACGGCGTTGCAGCCAAACCCCGGCGAAAATGACGGCGAGGCCGACCGCCGACATCACGAAGGTGAACGCCAGCACATTCGGGAAGTAATCGAACGCAAGGTAGCCGACATAGCCGCAGATGCCGAACGCGCCGAGCACGGCGTAAATGCGACGATTGAGGAAGATGGCGAATGCGATCAGCCCGATGTTGGCGGCGCAATAGGCCGCTTTGCCGAGTTCGTCGCCCGAACCGGTCGAGAGAGCGCCCCAGAACGTCAACGCGCCGAAGAGGTGCAGCCAGAAGCCGAAGTCGCCGAGCGCCGCCCATCTGAGGTCCACCGCCCAGGCGATCACGATCATCGCGGCGCCGAAGATCAGCGAGATGCGACGACGAAATTCCCAATCGTCGCCCCAAACCGCGGGCTCGCGATGAAGGATGAGCCAGGCGAGATCCATCGACAGGAACCAGAGCGCGACCGAGGCGATCATCACGATGAACGGATATGGGAAAAACCGCAGCGCCAGCCCGGCGGCGGCGATCGTTCCCACTTCCATATAGACCCAGCTGGCGTTCATCAGCGGAAAGAAATCCTTATAGGGGCCGGGTCGCACGTCGAGCGACCAGAGATTCAGCGCATCCTGCACGCCATAGATCGCCAACGGCGCCATCGCGACCGCGACCGTGACCGCGAGACCGCCGGGCGTTCGCGTCTGCGGATCGGCCCACAGCCGGCCCCCGAGCGCAGTGAAGCCGGCGGCATAGAGAACGGCGGTCGCGGTCAGCGCCCAGCCGCCGAGCGCGCTGAAGGCGGTGGTGGAAAACACGGTCATCGCGCCGATGACGATCAGCGCGCCGGCGTAATAGAGCACGTGGACGGCGTCGAAGCGCGGCGCCGCGGCGCGCCGGGTCGCAGGCCCGTCGTGGCGGTCGCCGGCGAACGCCAGCAGCTTCGTCTTCGTTGCCTCGTCGAGGATTCCGGCGGCGACCGCCGCTTCGATGTCGGCCTTGTCGATCATGGCGCGCCTCCTGGCGCCGCATCTTGCCACAATGCGCACAGGCGAGCGAAGGATTCGGCCATTCCTCGCACCGCTTCGTCGTCGTCGATGCGGCCGGCGAACCACTGCAGCGCCGGATCGACGAAGATCGTGCGACCGACCGCGAAGCCGCGAACCAGATTGCAGCCGCGCGCGATGCGGAACGCCGTCGCCAGATCCTCTTCCGGCGCTTCGAGCCCGAGCACCATGATGCCGCGACACAGCGGATCATGGCGCTCGATCGCCGCCGCCACATTGGCCCAGGCCTCGGCGCTCGCCTGACCCTCGAGCTTCCACCAATCCGGCTTGACGCCGATGGCATAGAGTCGATCGAGCACGCGCGAGACGGTGTCGGCGGCGATGTCGCCGTTCTTGCTCGCGATGATCTCGATCAGCAACTCGCGCCCGATCGTCCGGGCGGCGTCGGCGAGGCGCAGCAGTTCGCGCTCCTGGCGCGCCTTCATCTCCGGCTCGTCGTCGGGATGATAGAAGCACAGGCATTTGACGGTGTGCGCGATCGGCCATTCGATCAATTTGCTGCCAATCGATCCGCCGAATTCGAAGTCGAGCGGTCGCGAACCCGGCTCCTCGACCGGACGTCCGATCCAGAAATCATGGTCGGCGGCGCGAAACAGCGCCTCGCGGCCGTATTTGCCGTCGAGCAGCATCCCGAAGCCGGGCCGCCCCGCCGCGACCTTGGCGGCCGCGTCGACGGCGAGGCGCTTGAAGCGGCTGATGCGTTCGCGCGGCGCGCCCGCCTCGTCGGCGATCTTCTCGAGCTGCACGCGATGATCGATCGCCAGCGCCATCAGGCCGAGGGGCTGCGGGCGACGGGTCGTCGCCCGGTGGATATGGTTCAGCGCTTCGTCGCGGCGCAGCGCGCGCTCGGCCGAGCCCTGCTTCAGGAAGCGCTGCAACTCCGGCCAGGTTGGATACTCGGCCGAGCACAAGAGGCGCGAAACCGCGAAAGCGCCGCCGGCGTTGGCGAAGGCGCAGCAGGTCTCCAAGGGTTCGTCGCGCAGCCATCCCCTGAGGAACCCCGACATGAACGCGTCGCCGGCGCCGAGCACGTTGTAGACCTCGACCGGAAAGCCGGGCCCCTTGACGCCGTCTTCGATCGCCTCCGGGATGGCGCCGGGGAAAACGACGCAGCCCATCGGCCCGCGTTTGAGCACGATCGTCGCTTTCGTGAGCGCGCGCACCGCGCGCAGCGCGGCGAGCGGCTCGTCGGCGCCGCCGGCGATCATGATCTCCTCCTCCGTGCCGACGACGAGATCGCAGGCGGGCAGGATTTTCTGCAGATGCGCGGTCACCGCGTCCGATTTGACGTAACGTTCCTCGCCGGCGCCATGGCCGGCGAGGCCCCAGAGATTGGGGCGATAATCGACGTCGAAGGCGATCCTGCGGCGATGCTTCTTGGCGAACGCCACCGCGAGGTTCTGCGCGGCGGCGGTGTTGGCGCGGGCGAAATGGGTTCCCGTGACGACGATCGCCTTCGCGCTCGCGACGTAAGCCTCCTCGATGTCGCTTTCGTCGAGCGCGCTGTCGGCGCAATTGTCGCGGTAGAAGATCAACGGAAAGGTCTTGTCGTCGCGGATGCCGAGAACGACGAGCGAGCTGAGGCGCTGGGGATCGGTGTGAACGCCTGTCACGTCGACGCCTTCGCGGGCGCATTGCTCGCGGATGAAACGGCCCATGTGCTCGTCGCCGACCCGGGTGATCAAGCCGCTCTTCAAGCCGAGGCGCGCGGTTCCGATCGCGATGTTGGTCGGGCAGCCGCCGACCGCCTTGGAGAAACTCGCCATGTCCTCGAGCCGGCCGCCGACCTGTGCGCCATAGAGGTCGACCGACGAGCGGCCGATGGCGATGACGTCGAGGGTTGGATCGGCCAAGCGAGTCAACTCCGGAAGGGGGTCGCGACGCGAGAATCGCGCATCTTTCCTAGGGCGTCACGGCTCCAGCGGCGGATCGCCGGCGCCGACGACGTTCTGATCGAAATCGATGTTCGAGCCCGTCATCAATCCCAATTCGCTCGAAGCGAGGTAGGCGCAGGCCCGCGCCACTTCCTTGGGGTCGATAAGGCGGCCGAACGGGCGCGTCTTGGCGGCCTCTTCGAGCCAGCCGTCCTGCGCGCCGTGATAGGTCTTCATGATCCGGTCCTCACCCGGCGTCGACATCCAGCCGATATTCAAGCCGTTGATGCGAATGCGGAATTTGAGGAGCGAATGCGCCACGTTGCGCGTTAGGGTCGCGAGCGCGCCCTTGGAGACGCAATAGGCGGTGATGAACGGCTGTCCGCCGTGCGCCGACATGGACTGGATGTTGACGATCGAGCCCGCGATCTTCTCGCGCCGCATGATCTTGACGGCCTCCTGGATCAGGAAGAACGGCGCGCGGACGTTGACGTCGAGGATTTCGTTGTAGCGCTCCTCCGTCGTGTCGAAGATATTGCCGCGGTCGGTGAGGGCGGCGGCGTTGACGAGAACGTCGAGCCGACCGAAGCGGCGATCGGCCTCGGCGATCACGGCGCGGCATTGCGCGACCTCGGCGAGGTCGGCCTTGACGAAATGGGTCGGGCATCCGAGCGCCGAAATCGCCTCGGCGACCCGTTCGCCGTTGGCGGCGTTGCGTCCGCAGATCACTATCCCCGCCGCGCCGCGCTCGGCGAACAATCTCGCGATGGCTTCGCCCAATCCCTGCGAGCCGCCGGTCACGACCGCGATCTTGCCGGCGAGGCTCGCCGGGCCGAGATCGTCCCTGCGGCCGGCAGCGGGTTGTAGGGCCATATCGTTTCCTCCGAGTGAGACGGCTCCGATCGAATTTCCGGACCCCCGAGCGCGCGCGCCCATTTCCTATATGAAACAAAAATTCTATTCACAAGTCAATATGGAACGTGTATTCTTTTTTTATCGCCAAGGGTCGTTGCAGGCGCGGCAATTCGCCGATCTGTTTTGGGAGGAAGGCATGCGGTTTGGGATAATCGGCGCGGGGCGCATCGGCAAAATCCACGCCGCCAACGTCGCCGCTCGCGCGGACAGCAAGGTCCGGTTCGTCGCCGACGCCGACGCGGCCGCCGCCGAGGCGCTCGCGCGATCGACGGGCGCGGCGGTCGCCTCGATCGACGAAATCCTAGGGTCCTCGGAAGTCGACGCGGTGGCGATCTGCGCGCCGACCGACATGCACGCCGACCTGATCGAAAAGGCGGCGCGCGCCCGCAAGGCGATCTTCTGCGAAAAGCCGATCGACCTCGATGCGGAGCGCATCCGCCGCTGCCTCGAAGTCGTCAAGTCGACCGGGGCGACCCTGATGGTTGGCTTCAATCGCCGTTTCGATCCCAATTTCGCCTCCCTCCAGGCGCGCATCGCGAGCGGAATGATCGGCGATCTCGAAATCGTCTCGATCACCTCGCGCGATCCCGGTCCTCCGCCGATCTCCTACATCGCGCGCTCGGGCGGCCTGTTCCGCGACATGATGATCCACGATTTCGACATGGCGCGCTTCCTCCTCGGCGAGGAGCCGGTCGCGATCAGCGCGATGGGGTCCGCGCTCGTCGACAAGGCCATCGGCGAGGCCGGCGACATCGACACCGCCGTCGTCGTGATGGAGACCAAATCGGGCCGCGTCGCCCAAATTTCGAACTCGCGCCGCGCCGCCTACGGCTACGACCAGCGCGTCGAGGCGCATGGCTCGAAGGGCATGCTTCACGCCGGCAACATTCGCGAGACGACAGTCGAATTCGCCGGCGCGCAAGGGCATGTCGGCGACAAGGCGCTGAACTTCTTTCTTGAGCGTTATGCTGGCGCCTATCGCGCCGAACTCGACGCTTTCATTGGCGCCGTGAAGTCGGGCGCCAAGCCGACTCCGGACGGCGAGGACGGCCTCAAGGCCAACATTCTGGCCGACGCCGCCTACCTCTCCTGGCAGACTAAACAGCGCGTCGCCATCGCTTAGGCCTGCTTGCCGCGCGTACGCGCGAGGCTTATAGCCCCCTCTCAAATCGAGGAGAGCGGGCCACGCATGGCGGAACAGATCAAGGAACGCCCGCCGCGCGGCGTGGAGAGCCATGATCGCCTGTCGAGCGAACAGGTGGATCGCCTCGCCCGCTGGGCGGCGGCGATCCAGGCGCACCGGCCGCTGTTGCGGCGGCTGGGCCTGGTCTTCAGCCTGCTGATCGTTTCCGTCTCGACGGTCATCTTCGTCCGCACGCTCCTGCGAATCGATCCGAGGAAATTCGAAGCCGCCTTCGCCGCGACCGGCGGCGACCAGATCGCCATGGCCTTCGGATTCACCGCCTTGAGCTATCTCGCCCTGACCGGTTACGACGCGCTGGCCCTCAGGCATCTCAAGATCCGCGTTCCCTATCGGCTGACGGCGCTCGCCTCGTTCACGAGCTATGCGGTTTCATTCACGCTCGGATTTCCCTTGGTCACCGGCGGCGCGGTGCGGTTCTGGATCTACGGCCCGGCGGGGCTTTCGGCAGGCAAGGTGGCGAGCCTGACCGTCGTCGCGGGCGTCACCTTCTGGCTCGGCATGGGTCTGATCGTCGGCGTCGGCTTCATCGGCGACGCAAGGGCGATCAGCGAGATCAATCATTTCCACGTCCTTGCCAACCAATTCATCGGCTTCATGGTGGTCGGAGCCCTGTTCACCTATCTGATATGGGTTCACCGCATGGGGCGACGGGGCAAGCCGATCTTCCTGAATTTCCGCGTGCCGGGACCCGCTCTCACGCTTGGGCAGGTGGCGCTCGGCGTGATCGACGTCTGCTCTGCCGCCGCCTCCCTCTACGTGCTGCTGCCGAAGGGCAATGGTCTCGGTTTCATCGCGTTCAGCGCGCTCTATTCTTTTGCCGCGATGCTCGGCATCGCCAGTCACGCTCCCGGCGGCCTCGGTGTATTCGAGGCCACCATGATCGATGGCGTCGGCGGCTCGAGCGATCAGTTGCTTGCTTCGCTCCTGCTGTTTCGCGCGATATACTATGTGGCCCCCTTCATACTGGCGATGGCGCTTCTCGGCGCCAACGAGGCCGTGCGTCGGTGGAATTCGTTGCGTGAGGCGATGGCGGCGTCGGATCGAGGGGACGAGGAGTAGAACGGGCGCGGCGCGGGGCCGCGTCGGCTCGGGGATCGGGGGGTCATGAATTCGAGGGAAACCAGCGAACGCGCGCTCGCCGATCATCTCAAGTCGCGATTCGCGGCGCAGCTCGTCGGCGCGATGCCCGAACCGGCGGTGATCGTCGGCGCCGACGGACGTTCGATCGCCGCCAACCGGCCGGCGCTCGCGCTGCTGCCCGCGGTCAGGCTCGGCGAGCCCTTCGTGCTGGCCCTGCGCACCCCCGACGTCATCGACGCACTGCGTCGGGTCATGGCGAGCGGCGAGGCGGAAACGGTCCTGTGGAGCGAGCGCGTGCCGATCGAGCGGTTGTTCGAGGTCTGCGTCGCCCCGCTCGCCGCCGGATCGGGCATGGTCGTCGCGACCCTGCTGACGCTGCGCGATCTGACGGAATTGCGGCGCGTCGAGCGCATGCGCGCCGACTTCATCGCCAACGCCAGTCACGAATTGCGCACGCCGCTGGCCTCGATGCTCGGCTTCGTCGAGACGCTGCAAGGCTCGGCTCACGACGATCCGCGGGCGCGCGACAAGTTTCTCGCCATCATGCGCGAGCAGGGACGTCGCATGGCGCGCCTCATCGACGACCTGCTCTCGCTTTCGCGCATCGAACAAAAGCAGCACGTGCGGCCCGAGGCGGCGGTCGATCTGACCCAGACGGCGCGCCATGTCGCCGACACGCTCGCCCCGCTGGCGCGGGAGATGGGCGTGGAAATCAGGCTCTTCGCCGACCAGCCGATCTTGGTGACAGGCGATCGCGACGAACTCCTGCGCGTCGCCGAAAATCTCATCGAGAACGCCATCAAGTACGGCGCCCGGCAGGATGGATCGGGAGGCGACCGCGTCGAGGTCACGGTCAGTCGAACGGCGACCGAAGGCTCCCTCATCGTGCGCGACTTCGGCCGCGGCATCCCCTCCGAGCATCTGCCGCGGCTGACCGAACGCTTCTATCGCGTCGACGCGGGACAGAGCCGCGCCAAGAACGGAACGGGCCTCGGCCTCGCGATCGTCAAGCACATTCTCGCCCGCCACCGCGGCCGCTTGTCCATCGCCAGTCGCATCGAGCATGGCTCGACATTCACCGCTGTTGTCCCGCTACACAATCGCTGAGCGCGCAGCGTCGTTGAATGTCAACAGGTTGCAGTGTCATCTAAATGTCGCGCAGCCGTCATATAACGACATTGCGCTACGCCTATAAGTGCCCGTCGCGGGACGGCGCGCCATGACGGGACAGCCGGTCGCGAGCCCCAACAACCAAAATGAGAGGCGTCTATGTTACTTCGATCCTTCATGAGCGCGGCGGTCGTCGCGGCAAGTATGAGCGTCGCATGGGCCGGCGACATCTCGGGCGCGGGCGCGACCTTCCCCTACCCGATCTACGCCAAATGGGCCGACATGTATAAGAAGGAGACGGGCAACGGTCTCAACTACCAGTCGATCGGTTCGGGCGGCGGCATCAAGCAGATCAAAGCCAAGACCGTCACTTTCGGCGCCTCGGATATGCCACTCATGCCGAAGGACCTGAACGCGGCTGGCCTGGTCCAGTTCCCGACGGTCGTCGGCGGCGACGTTCCCGTGGTCAATCTCGACGGCGTCAAGGCGGGCGACTTGACCTTGGACGGGCCGACGCTGGCCAACATTTTCCTCGGCACGATCACCAAGTGGAACGATCCGGCGATCCAGAAGCTCAACCCGAAGGTCAAGCTGCCTTCGGAGGCGATCGCCGTCGTGCACCGTTCGGACGGCTCGGGCACCACCTTCATCTTCACGAACTACCTGTCCAAGGTCAGCCCGGACTGGAAGTCCAAAGTCGGCGCCAGCACCGCGGTCGAATGGCCGCTCGGCATCGGCTCGAAGGGCAACGAGGGCGTCGCCAACAACGTGACCCAGACGAAAGGCGCCATCGGCTACGTCGAATACGCCTACGCCCTGCAGAACAAGATGGCCTCCGTCGACATGATCAACAGCGACGGCAAGACTGTCGCGCCCGACGCCAAGTCGTTCCAGGCGGCGGCTGCCAACGCCGACTGGGCGAAGTCCGACAGCTATTACGTCATTTTGACCAATCAGCCGGGCGCGGAGACTTGGCCGATCGCCGGCGCGACCTTCATCCTGATGTACAAGCATCCTGTCGACGCCGGCGCGGCGGCCGAGGCCCTCAAGTTCTTCCATTGGGCCTACACCAACGGCAGCCCGGCGGCCGAAGCGCTCGACTATGTGCCGTTGCCGGCCGCCGTCGTCGCTCAGATCGAGCACACTTGGACGACGCAAATCACCACGCCCGACAGCAAGCCGGTGTTCGTCCTCAAGTAACACGGGATCGTCGGGGCGTCCGTGGACGCCCCGATTCCGCCGGCGATGGGCGCCGCCGCCGTATCGCTGGAAATCAATCGGGGACACGGAATGACTGAGATCGCGATGCCGCAGGTTGAATCAGCGGGCTTGAGAGCTGAGACCCGCGGCAAGGCCGTCAGGCGTTTTGCCGCCAGCGACGCCTTCTTTCGTCGCCTGACTCAGAGCGCCGCGTTGGTCGTCCTGCTGATCCTCGGCGGGGCGATTTTGTCGCTGGCCGAGGGCTCGCTGCCGGCTTTCAGGGAATTCGGCTTTGGATTCTTCGCCACCGAAGTCTGGAACCCCGTCACGGAGAAATTCGGCGCCGGCGCTGCGATTTACGGCACACTCGTCACCTCGATCCTCGCCATGGCGATCGCCGTGCCTGTCGGCATCGGCATCGCGATCTTTCTCACCGAACTGTGTCCCCCAGCCTTGCGCCGACCCATCGGCATCGCCATCGAACTCCTGGCGGGAATTCCGAGCATCATCTACGGCATTTGGGGCCTGTTCGTATTCGCGCCGTTTCTCCAGCAATATGTTCAGCCGGCGCTGATCTCCCTGTTTGGCAACGTGCCGGTGCTTTCCTCGCTCTTCGCCGGGCCGCCCTACGGGATCGGCATGCTGACGGCGGGGTTGATCCTGGCGATCATGGTCCTGCCGTTCGTGACCTCGATTTCCCGCGACGTATTCGAGACGGTGCCGCCGATGTTGAAGGAATCGGCCTACGGCATCGGCTGCACGACCTGGGAAGTCGTCTGGAACATCGTGATCCCCTATACGCGCGTCGGCGTCATCGGCGGTTGCATGCTCGGGCTCGGACGCGCGCTCGGCGAAACGATGGCCGTGACCTTCGTGATCGGCAACGCCCACAAGATATCCGCTTCGTTGCTCGCGCCGGGCACGACGATTTCAGCGACCATCGCCAACGAGTTCACCGAAGCGGTCGGCGATCTCTACACCTCGTCGCTGATCGCCCTGGGCCTGATCCTGTTCATGATCACCTTCGTCGTCCTGGCGATCGCTCGGATCATGCTGATGCGTCTCGACGTCAAGGCCGGGAGATAGTTCATGTCGTTTTATCCCGCACGACGCCGGCGAAACGCCGTCTGGATGGGCCTCAGCGTCGCGGCCGCCGGCTTCGGCTTGACCTGGCTGTTCCTCATTCTCGCGGTGCTGTTCTGGCACGGATTGGCCGGGCTCTCGCTCGACGTCTTCACGCAGATGACGCCGCCGCCCGGCAGCGCCGGCGGCCTGTTGAACGCGATCGCCGGCAGTTTGATCATGACCGTGATCGGCGTCGTCGTCGGCACTCCCCTCGGCATGCTGGCGGGCACTTATCTCGCCGAATATGGTCGACATTCGCGGCTCGCTTTCGTCGTTCGCTTCATCAACGACATCCTGCTCAGCGCCCCCTCGATCGTGATCGGACTTTTCATCTACCAGATCGTGGTGGCGCCGATGGGCCATTTCTCCGGCCTCGCCGGCTCGATCGCTCTCGCCGTGCTGGTGGTTCCGGTCGTCGTCCGCACCACCGAGGACATGCTGAACCTCGTGCCCAACAGTTTGCGCGAAGCCGGGGCCGCGCTCGGCATGCCGCGTTCCCTGGTCATCCAGCGCATCGGCTATCGCGCGGCGAGAGCCGGTCTGTTGACCGGCGTCCTGCTCGCGATCGCGCGGGTCAGCGGCGAAACCGCGCCGCTATTGTTCACCTCGTTGAACAACCAATTCTGGAGCCTCGACCTCAACGCGCCGATGTCCAGCCTGCCGGCGGTGATTTTCCAATTCGCGCTCAGCCCATACAAGGAATGGCAACAGCTCGCCTGGACCGGCGCCTTGATCATTACGCTCGCCATCCTGGCTCTCAGCATCATCGCGCGCGCCCTCGCCGCAAGGGGAAACATGAAATGAATTCGTCAGCCCACGCCCTGCCGAACGGGGCCGAAAAAGTGTCCGTGCGCGAACTGCAATTTTATTATGGCCAGTCCCTTGCGCTGAAAAACATCACGATGCCGCTCTACGAGCACAAGGTCACCGCCTTCATCGGACCCTCGGGCTGCGGAAAATCGACCCTGTTGCGGGTTCTCAACCGCATGTACGATCTCTATCCGAACCAACGCGCCGAGGGCGAGGTTCTGCTCGACGGCGAGAACATTCTCGCGCCCGACCTCGATCTCAATCTGTTGCGCGCGCGGGTCGGCATGGTGTTCCAAAAGCCGACGCCGTTTCCGATGTCGATCTACGACAACATCGCTTTCGGCATCCGGCTCTACGAGAAGCTGCCCAAGTCCGAACTCGACGCCCGGGTCGAAACCGCTCTGCGTCGTTCCGCCCTATGGAACGAAGTGAGGGACAAGCTCGCCGCGAGCGGCCTCAGCCTCTCGGGCGGCCAGCAGCAGCGCCTGTGCATCGCCCGAACGGTCGCGATCAGCCCCGAAGTGATCCTGCTGGACGAGCCCGCCTCGGCCCTCGATCCGATTTCCACCGCCAAGATCGAGGAATTGATCGACGAATTGTCCGGGGAGTATACCATCGCCATCGTCACGCACAGCATGCAGCAGGCCGCGCGCGTGTCGCAGTTCACCGCGTTCATGTACCTCGGCGAAATGGTCGAATTCGACGAGACGAGCAAGGTCTTCACATCGCCGCGCGACAAGCGCACCCAGGATTACATCACCGGCCGATTTGGCTGAGGGAGTTAGAGCCGTGGTCGAACATACCGTCACCTCATTCGACAAAGAGCTCGACACGCTCGAGCGCCACATCGCCGAGATGGGCGGCATTGCAGAGAAAATGGTGGTCGACGCGATGGACGCGCTGAGCCAGGCCGACATGACGCTCGCCCATCAGGTGGTGGCGACGGACTCGCGGCTCGACGCGCTGCAGCGCGACATCGAGGAGCAGGCGATCCTCACCATCGCGCGCCGACAGCCGATGGCCGTCGATCTGCGCGAGATCATCGGCGCGATCCGCGTCGCCGGCGATCTCGAACGCGTCGGCGATCTCGCCAAGAACATCGCCAAGCGCTCGATGAAGATCGGCCTCGAGGCGCGTGTGCCGCGAGCGATCATCGGCCTCAAGCACATGAACGAAGTCGCGACCGAGTTGATGAAGGACGTTCTCGACGCCTACGCGCAGCGCGATGTCGAACGCGCCCGCGCCGTATGGGAGCGCGACGCCGAACTCGACGCGCTCGAGGATTCGGTGTTTCGCGACCTGCTCACCCACATGATGGAGGATCCCCGAAATATTTCGTTCTGCGCGCATCTGCTGTTCTGCTCGAAGAATATCGAGCGCATCGGCGACCACGCCACCAACATCGCGGAGACGGTGTTCTATCTCGTCACCGGCTCCACGTTGCCCTCGGAGCGGCCTAAGGGCCGTCAGGATTACGACATCGACACGACAGGGACTGACAGCCCATGAACGAAGAGCGTCGAGAGATCCCTCGGGTCAACGCCGCGACAGCGCCGCGCATTCTCGTCGTCGAGGACGAGGCGGACCTGGCGCTGCTGCTTAATTACAATCTCGAAGCCGAAGGCTATGTCGCCGAAAGCGTCGAGCGCGGCGATGAAGCGGAATTGCGCCTCGTCGAGTCGCCGCCCGATCTCGTGATCCTCGATTGGATGCTGCCGGGCGTCTCCGGCCTGGAAATCTGCCGCCGGCTTCGCGCGCGCGAGGCGACGAAGACCTTGCCGGTCATCATGCTGACCGCGCGCGGCGAGGAAGTCGAGCGCGTGCGCGGCCTCTCGGTCGGCGCGGACGATTATGTCGTCAAACCTTTCTCGGTCCCGGAGCTGATGGCGCGCGTCCGGGCGCTTTTGAGACGCAGCCGGCCCGAGCGGATTGCGGAAAAGCTCACCGCCGGCGACCTCGATCTCGACCGCGAGACGCGCCGCGTGCGGCGTGGCGCGCGCGATGTCCATCTCGGGCCGACTGAATTTCGGCTGCTCGAATATCTCCTGGAGAAGCCCGGCCGGGTTTTCTCTCGCGCGCAGCTTCTCGACGGCGTTTGGGGGCAATCCGTCGAAATCGACGAGCGCACGGTCGATGTCCACGTCGGGCGCCTGCGCAAAGCGCTCTCGCGAGGCCGGGAGCGCGATCCGATCCGCACTGTGCGCGGAACGGGCTATTCCTTCGACGAAACCTTCGGCAAGTCCTGAGCGTCTCAGTTCGAATTCGTGCGGTCTACCGGGCGACGAGGGCGCGCCGGTCGCGCTCCCGCTCCCGCCGGCGATCCTGGACCGGCTGGTAGGCGAGCTTGCCGTGATGCGAGCAATAGGGGCCGGACGCTGGCGATCCGCAATAGCGAAACTCCGACGAAGCGGGATCGCCTAGGGGCCAACGGCACATCGCTTCCTTGAGCTCGACGATCGTCACCCGCAGCGACATCGGCACGACGACATCCTCGTGAAACACCGGCCGCGTGTCGAGCATCGGCTCGGCCAGGAGGGCGAGGGCGGTATTGCCGCGAACCGCGCCGCGCGCGCTGCCCCCTGAGCTCGATCGCGGCGCGACGCGATGCGTCGGGGCCGCCCGCGGCGGCGACACCGAGGGCGATGAAGATTTGGCGCGACCGGCGAGGCCGAGCCGATGAACCTTGCCGATCACGGCATTGCGGGTCAGGCCGTGGCCGAGCTGCGCCGAGATCTGGCTTGCGCTCTTGCCGTCGAGCCACAGCTGCCGCAGGAGCTCCACTCTTTCATCCGTCCAAGACATTTTGGCCTCGCTTCTTGGCTTCGTGCGGGCGAAAGGATTCCACGTTCGCCGATCGAATATACTTTGGGCCGAATCCGGCTGCCCCGCCTGACCAGCCGCGCTGGCAAACGTCACGCACCGAAACGCTCTCGTGAAGGGCTCGCCACGACATGTCGTGGTGTGCAAGCGAGAATCTACACTAGTCGTTGAATTGGGCGCAAGAGTCGGAAGGGGACCGCCGACGGGCTTTTCCCCAGGTCCAATGTCCATTCGGACCGCCGCTCCCTCGCGTAGGGCGCGTTTGGCTGAGTCACATCAAGGTTTTAGCGCGATTTCGCGCATCTCGCCGAGCGTGTGATTTTTTTGCGTCTTCACGCGAGAATTGACCGAAACGGCGGGTTTCCCGTATGATCCTTTCTGTCAGAGGCCGTCCCTGCGGGGCGGCGTTTTTGTTTTTTGCGCCGTCCCGGGGGCTCTGCGCCCGGAGCCTTCGAGGGAACAAGCCCATGCGGTCTGCGATCGTGCCGGTCTATGCGAGAGCCGATGTCGCCTTCGAGCGCGGCGACGGCTGCTGGCTGACGGCGACCACCGGCGAGCGTTACCTCGACTTTGGGGCCGGCATCGCCGTCGCGTCGCTGGGCTATTCCCATCCGCATCTTGTCGAGGCGCTGACGACCCAGGCCGGCAAGCTCTGGCACACGTCCAATCTCTTTCAAATTCCCGCCGGGGAGCGTCTGGCGCAGCGGTTGGTCGAGGCGACGTTCGCCGAACTCGTCTTTTTCAGCAATTCGGGCGCGGAGGCCAACGAGGCCGCCATCAAGATGGCGCGCAAGCGCCAGTCCGTCGGCGGTCATCCCGAGAAATTCCATATTCTGACTTTCGAGGGCGCCTTTCATGGGCGCACGCTCGCGACCATCGCCGCGGGCGGACAGGCCAAATACATCGAGGGCTTCGGGCCGAAAGTGGACGGCTTCGACCAGATCCCGGTGACCGACCTCGCCGCCGTGGAGGCCGCGATCGGACCCAACACCGGCGCGATCATGATTGAGCCGATCCAGGGCGAAGGCGGCGTGCGCGTGATCCCGCCGGACTTCCTCCGGGGCTTGCGGGCGTTGTGCGACAGGCATGACCTGCTGCTGATCTTCGACGAGATTCAGACCGGAGTCGGGCGCACCGGACGGCTCTTCGCTTACGAACATTCCGGCGCCGTTCCCGATATCATGACGATCGCCAAGGGCATCGGCGGCGGCTTCCCGATGGGGGCCTGCCTCGCCACCGCGGACGCCGCCAAGGGACTGACGATCGGAACGCACGGCACCACCTTCGGCGGCAACCCGTTGGCGATGGCGGTGGGCAACGCCGTGCTCGACGTGGTGCTGGCGCCTGGCTTCATCGATCGGGTGGCGCGCCTCGGTCTGCTTGCCCGCCAGCAACTGGCCGAGCTGCAGGATAGGCGCCCCGGCATCGTCGAGGAGATTCGCGGCGAGGGACTGATGATGGGGCTCAAGCTGAAAGTCTCGACCCAAGATTTCGCCGCCGCGGCGCGCGCCCATAAGCTCCTGACGATTCCGGCAGGCGACAATGTCGTTCGTCTCTTGCCGCCGCTCGTCGTATCCGAAGAGGAACTCGCCGAAGGCGTGCGGAGGCTGGATGCGGCTTGTGTTGAACTCTCCAGCGGGCTCACGGCGTCTAAGAAGGGCGCGGCGGCATGAAGCCGACCCGCGGGCCCGGGCCGGCGCGCCACTTCCTCGATCTGCTGGATCAGCCGGCTGACGAACTGCGCGGCATTCTCGAAGCCTCGAAGGCGATGAAGACCGCCCGCGTCAAAGGCGAACGCGCGACCTCGCGGCCGCTGGCCGGCAAGACGCTGGCGATGATCTTCGATCGCCCCTCGACGCGCACGCGGGTCTCCTTCGACCTCGCGATGCGCGAGCTGGGCGGCGAAACGATCATGCTGACGGGCGCCGAGATGCAGCTCGGCCGGGGCGAAACGCTCGCCGACACCGCGCGCGTTCTCTCGCGCTATGTCGATGCGATCATGATCCGCATACTCGACCATGCCGACATGGAGGAACTGGCGCGCTATGCGACGGTGCCGGTCATCAACGGCTTGACCAAGAGATCCCACCCCTGTCAGGTGATGGCGGATATCCTCACCTTCGAGGAGCATCGCGGTCCGATCCGCGGGCAAAAGATCGCCTGGAGCGGCGACTACAACAACGTGCTGTCGTCATGGATCGACGCCTCCCAGCGTTTCGAATTCACGCTCGACATCGCGTGCCCCGGGGAATTGCAGCCGCCGCCGCAGCGCATCGAGGCGGCGCGGGCCGGCGGCGCGAAGGTCGTCTTGCGCGAGGATCCCTTGGCCGCGGTCGTCGGCGCGGCGGCGGTCGTATCGGATTGCTGGGTTTCGATGGGCGACGAGGATGAGGGGCGTCGTCACAATTTGCTCGCGCCTTACCAGGTCAACAGCGCGCTGATGCGCCGCGCCGCCGCCGACGCCATCTTCATGCACTGCCTGCCGGCTCATCGCGGCGAGGAAGTCACCGACGAGGTGATCGACGGACCGCAGTCCGTGGTGTTCGACGAAGCCGAGAACCGGCTCCACGCGCAGAAGGGGGTGCTCGCCTGGTGTCTAGGAGCGCTGCCCGCATGACCGCCGCCATCCGCGACGTCTCCGACATCGGTCATGACGACATCGTCCTGCCCTACACGGTCGAGAGCCTGAGCACGCGCGGCCGGCTGGTGCGGTTAGGGGCCGCGATCGACGCCATTCTCAAGCGCCACGCCTATCCCGAACCGATCAGCCGCGTCGTCGGCGAGGCGGCGGCGCTCGCCGTGCTGCTCGGCTCGACCCTCAAGCTCGAGGGCCGCTTTCAGTTGCAGACCAAGACCGACGGGCCGCTGAATATGCTGGTGGTCGATTTCGACGCGCCGTCGAACTTGCGCGCCTTGGCCCGCTTCGACGAAGCCGCGCTCGCCAAGCGCCTGGCGTCCGGCGGCGATGGCGACCTGCTCGGGGACGGACACCTCGCCTTCACTATCGATCCCGGCGGCGAGATGTCGCGCTACCAGGGGGTCATCGCGCTCGAGGGCCAGGGGCTCGAGCGCGCCGCGCACGCCTATTTCGAGCGCTCGGAGCAGATCCCCACCTTGGTTCGTCTCGCCGTCGGCCAGAGCGTCACCGCGCGCGGCGTGGAATGGCGCGCCGGCGGCCTGCTCGCGCAATTCCTGCCGGATTCGCCGGAGCGGCGGCGCCACGTCGATTTCGATCCCGGCGACGCGCCCGAAGGAGTTGCGCCCCAGGCCCCGCCCGACGAAGACGACGAATGGGCTGAAGCCAAGGCGCGCGCCGCGACGACCGAGGACCACGAACTCATCGATCCCACGCTATCGAGCGAGCGCCTGCTGTTCCGCCTGTTCAACGAGCGCGGCGTGCGCGTCTCCGAGGCGGCCCCCCTGAGGGACGTATGCCGCTGTTCAGCCGAGCGCATCGATGCGATGTTGCAGAGCTTCTCACCTGAGGAACGCCGCGCGATGATCGGCGACGACGGCATGATCGGCGTCACTTGCGAGTTCTGTTCGACCAAGCGCATCTTCAATCCCGCCGATTACGCGGGTTGAACAATCCGGCTGGGGGTCCATGGGCAACAATGCATTCGCCGAGCGGTTGGCTGAGGCCGGCGCTGAGATCGAAGCCGATCTCGACGCGCTGCTCCGCCTCGAGCCGCTCGACGGCGAACTGGCGCGCCCCGCGCGCCTCATCGAGGCCATGCGCTACGGCGTGCTCGGCGGCGGCAAGCGTCTGCGGCCGTTCCTCGTCGTCGAGACCGCGCGCGCCTTTGGCCTGTCCGGCGTCGGGCCGCGTTTGGTCGGCGCCGCGATCGAATGCGTTCACGGCTATTCCCTGATCCATGACGATCTTCCCGCGATGGACGACGACGATCTGCGGCGCGGCCGGGCGACCGTGCACCGCGCTTTCGACGAGGCGACGGCCATTCTCGCCGGGGATGCCCTGCTGACGCTCGCCTTCGACGTGCTGGCGCGCCCGGCGGCGGCGCCAGACCCGGAGGTCCGCGTCGCGCTCTGCGCCGGACTTGCAAGAGCGAGCGGCCTCGCCGGCATGGTCGGAGGGCAAATGCTCGACATTGCCGCCGAAAGCGCCGCCGCGCCGCTCAGCGGCGAAGCCATCGCGCAGCTGCAGGCGATGAAGACCGGCGCGTTGCTGCGCTTCAGCGTCGCGGCGGGCGCCATCGTCGCCAAGGCCCCGGCGGACGCCACGGCGGCGCTCGAACGCTACGGCCAGTCGCTCGGCGCCGCGTTCCAGGTCGCCGACGACCTTCTCGACGCCGAGGGTGACGCGAGCGCGCTGGGAAAGCGCGCCGGCAAGGACGCCGCGCGCAACAAGGCGACCTTCGTTTCGTCGCTGGGGCTCGAAGGCGCCCGCGCGATGCGCGATCGGCTGGTCGGCGAAGCTGTGGCGGCGATCGACGCGGCCGGCCTTGGACGCTCTGGCGACATCCTGCGCGAAGCCGCGGTTTTCGTCGCGGCGCGGCGGAATTAAGGCTTCGCGGTTTTCGGCGACGGCTTCGAGGCGGCGACGGGCGTTTGTCTCAGGAACGAGGCGATAACCGCCTCGCACATGCGCACGAATTTCGCGCTCGGCCCCTCGATGCCTACGCTTTGTCGGCTGACGCGAGCGCCTTCGAGTAAGAGCGACAACGTGTCCGCGAGGAGATCGGCCTGCGCGATCCCCGCTTCTCGGCAGAGTTTGGCAAGGCGATCGCGATGGTCAGTCTTGATTTCTTCGATCACGCGCCGCGCAGGATGGTTGCTCTCGGCCAGTTCGACGGCGGCGTTCGCGAGGTCACAACCCCGTTCGTCGCCCAATACGCACTCCGCGCCGGCGCGGACCCATGCATGGAGCTGGGCCAACGGATCGTCCGGATGGTCCGCGGCGATCTCGGCCCACCAGGCTTCCGATTCGCGCGCCACGTCGCGCAGACATTGAATGATCAGATCGTCCTTCGATCCGAAGTGACGGTAGAGCGTCATCTTGTTCGTGCCGGCCGCCTCCGCGATCGCGTCGACGCCGATGCCTCGGATGCCGTGCTTATGAAACAGGTCTCGGGCTGCGCCAGCAATACGATCCCGTGGGGGGACCCGCATCGTGACGCACCCATCAACCAAGCTCGTTGCTCCTGCTTCTCGAAATTTGGTCGCCATGGGGATTGACTAGGGTGTTACCGGTCTGTAACAGTTCTCCTGTGACCGAGCGGTAACACCTTGTGTCGTGGGTGTCAAGAATTGGGTCAGGCTCCGGTCGGGCCCCATGACGGAGGTCACAGGAGCGGCGTCTCGCGCTCCGCGGGCGGAAAAGGAATAAAGACGATGCGAGAAACGAGCGACTATTCGACGATCACAGAGATAGGGGCCGAGCCCACGGTCGGAGAACTCCTCGCGGATCCGTTGACGCGCGCCATGATGCGCGCGGACCGCGTCGACGCGGGCGCAGTTGCGCAGATGCTGCGTTCCGTAGCCGGCCGATTGCGGGCCGGGGCGGCCCGAAACCGCCCGTTGCCGGCGTGAAATTGCTCCGCTTGTCCAAACCATCGATCTCCGGCTATCTCAGTTGGACGGCGCTTGACCGTCCTTCCACGTCGGCGACGGCGCGATCGGCGCAGGTCTCGCTTTCGGCGGACGCTTCCGGACCTGTTTGCGGATCGATTTGTTCATGGTGAATTTCTTCATCCAACGGCCGATCTTCGCTTCGGCGCTGGCCATTATCATGACGCTCGCCGGAGCGATTTGCTATTTTCTGCTTCCGGTTTCGCAGTTCCCCGACATCACGCCGCCTCAGGTGGTGGTGAGCGCCGAGTATCCCGGCGCCAGCGCGCAGGTCGTCGCCGACACGGTGACGACGCCGCTCGAGCAGCAACTCAACGGCGTCGAGGGCATGACCTACATGTCCTCGGCGAGCTCCAACGACGGCTCGTCGACGATCACGATCACCTTCGAGGTCGGCTATCCCCTCAGCACGGCGGCCGTCGACGTCCAGAATTGCGTCTCGCAAGCCGCGTCGTCGTTGCCCGCCATCGTCAATCAGGGCGGCGTGACGATCAAAAAGCAGAATCCCAACTTCGTTCTCATCGTCAACCTCACCTCGCCCGACGGCTCCGTCGATCCCATCGCGCTCAGCAACTTCGCTTACCTGCAGGTGGTCGATCCCCTGAAACGGTTGCCGGGAGTCGGCGACGTCCAGATATTCGGCGAGCGGCGCTATTCGATGCGCATCTGGCTCGATCCCGACAAGCTCGCCAATCTCGGCATCACGGCGGTCGATGTGCAAAACGCCGTCGCGGAGCAGAACGTCCAGGTCGCCGCCGGCAAGATCGGCGAGTCTCCGGCGCCGCCCGGCACGCCGTTCGAGATGCAGGTCAACGCCGTCGGCCGGTTGAGCGATCCCGCCGAATTCGGCGACATCGTCGTCCGGGCCAATACGGCGGACGGCTCGGTCGTGCGGCTGCGCGACGTCGCGCGCGTCGAACTCGGGGCTCTCCAATATTCTTCTTCCGCCTTTTTCGGCGACAAGCCGAGCGTCGTGCTCGCGGTCTTCCAGATGCCGGGCTCGAATGCGCTGGATCTGCAGCAGCGCGTCAAAGACAAGATGCAGGAATTGTCGAAGCGGTTTCCCAAGGGCATCGAATACGCGATGCACTACGACACCACGCGCTTCGTCTCCGCGTCGATGCATGACGTCCTGATCACGCTCGGCGAAGCCCTCCTCCTCGTCATCGCGGTGGTGTTCGTCTTCCTGCAGAGCTGGCGGACGACAATCATCCCGACCATCGCCATTCCCGTCTCGCTGATCGCAACGCTCGTGGTCATGGAGGTGCTCGGCTTCTCCTTGAACATGCTCAGTCTGCTCGGCATGGTGCTGGCGATCGGCCTCGTGGTCGACGACGCGATCGTGGTTGTCGAGAACGTCGAGCGGCAGCTCGAAGCGGGGCTGCCGCCGCTCGCCGCGGCGCGCAAGGCGATGTCCGAGGTCACCGGCCCGATCATCGCGACGACCGCCGTGCTGATGGCGGTGTTCATTCCCGTCGCATTCATCCCCGGCGTCGCGGGACGCCTTTACAATCAATTCGCCCTGACGGTGGCGATCTCCGTCGGCATTTCCGCCTTCAATTCGCTGACGCTCAGCCCGGCGTTGAGCGCAGCCTTCCTGCGCGGGCGTCCACACACGAGTTTCGCGCCGTTCCGCTGGTTCAACGCCGGCTTCGATCGTCTTTCACACGGTTATGCGCGAGCTGTGGGCGGACTCATTCGCTGGCGCTGGGCGATGCTGGGATTGTTCTTGGCGGGCGCCGTGGCGACCTACGCCGTTTCGCAGCGTCTCGCCTCGACCTTCCTGCCGGTCGAGGACCAAGGCTATTTCTTCGTGCTGATCCAATTGCCCGACGGCGCCTCCTTGGAGCGCACCGATGCGGTCGCCAAGCGGGTCCGCGCGATTCTGCAGAAAACGCCCGGCGTCGATATCGCCGGTTCGATCAGCGGCCTCAACTTCCTGACCAATGCCGCGCAATCGAACTCAGCCGTTGAATTCGCGGTGCTCAAGCCCTGGGACCAGCGCGGTCCGGACCAACTGGCCTCGCGCATCGTCGCCTCCGTGCGATCGAAGCTCTTCCAGATTCCGGAGGCGTTCGTCTTGAGTTTCGACCCGCCATCGATTCCCGGCATCGGGACGACGGGCGGATTTGAATTCGAGGTCGAGGATCTCGCCGGGCGCGGCAGCGTCGCCCTCAACGACGCGACGCAGGCCCTGATCGCCGAAGCCAGGAAACAGCCTGAGCTCAATGCACAGCAATTGTTCACCTCCTTCAGCACGTCGACGCCGCAATTCGTTTACGATCTCGATCGCAACAAGGCGAAATTGCTCGGCCTCAGCCTGCCCGACGTGTTCAATACGCTCCAGATCTATCTCGGCTCGTTGTACGTCAACGACTTCAATCTGTTCGGCCGGGCTTTCCGCGTGACGATGCAGGCGGACAAGGACGCGCGCGCCTCCGCCACCGATATTTCGCGGCTCTACGTGCGCAACGCGACGGGCGGCATGGTGCCGCTGAGCACGCTCGGCAAATTGCGCCCGATCGTCGGTCCCGAAACCGTGCCGCACTACAACAATTACGCATCGGCGCTCATCAATGGCGCCGCGGCGCCCGGTTTCAGCTCCGGGCAGGCGGTGGTCGCCATGGAGCGCGCCGCCGCCGCGGCTCTGCCCAACGACTTCGGTTACGAATGGACAGGCATCACCTACCAGGAGCTCAAGGCGGGTTCGATCGCGACGATGGTCTTCGGATTGGCGATCGTCTTCGTCTTCCTCATCCTGGCCGCCCAATACGAGAGTTGGAGCATGCCCTTCATGGTGCTGCTCGCCGTGCCGCTCGCTCTGTTCGGCGCGCTTCTCGCCCTATGGGTGCGCCACATGCAGATCGACGTCTATTCCCAGATCGGCTTCGTCATGCTGATCGGCCTCGCCGCGAAGAACGCCATTCTGATCGTCGAATTCGCCAAGCGGCGGCGCGAAGAGGGGCTCGAGATCGTCGAGGCTGCGATGGAAGCGGGCCGTCTTCGCCTGCGCCCCATCCTGATGACGGCCTTCGCCTTCATCCTCGGCGTCCTGCCGCTCGTGTTCGCGACGGGCGCCGGCGCGGCGAGCCGGCAATCGATTGGAACGACGGTGTTTGGCGGCATGCTCGCGGCGACGATCCTGACGCTCGCCTTCGTTCCCGTCTTCTACGCTTTCATCGAGGGCTTGCGCGAACGTCGCCCGGCGAGCGCGGCGGCGGAGCCGGAATATAGCTCCGAGGCCGAGCCCCAGGCCGCCGAATAGTTGGAGAATTGCGCAATGCGTATACCGAAAGTCACCCTCGGCGTCGCCGCGGCGTTTGTCGCCGCGGCCGCGTTCTATGCGTTCGAGCGCACTGTGCCGGGGCTGATGCCCGGCGCGGCCGGCGCCGCGCCCAATCCGGCGATGATGGCGATGCCCGTGCCGGTGACCAGGATCGTCAAGCGGACGCTGCCGGTCTACCTCGAATATTCCGCCCGCATCGAGTTGATCGCCAACGTGACCCTGCAGGCGAAGGTGTCGGGATATCTCAAGGAGCAACTCGCCGCCGACGGCGCGGACGTCAAGCAGGGCGATCTGCTCTACAAGATCGACCCTCGGGATTTCCAGGCCGCCCTCGATCAGACGGACGCTCAAGCGCAGCGCGACACCGCTTCGCTCGACTACATACGCTCCAATTACGATCGCGGCACGGAACTCGCCAATTCGGGCTTTCTCGCCAAGGACGCCTTCGACCAGCGCGGCAGCAACCTGCGGCAGGCCGAGGCGGCCCTCGCGATGGACCAGGCGGCGATCCGGATGGCGCGGCTCAATCTCGAATATACCGAGATTCGCGCGCCCTTCGCCGGGCGGCTCGGGCGCAATCAGGCCCCGATCGGAACGCTCGTCGGCGCGGGCGGGACGGCGCTCAACAATCTCGTGCAGCTCGATCCGATCTACGTCACGTTCAATCCGAGCGAGACGGATCTCGTCGCGCTGGAGGACGCGCGCGCGGCGGGCAAGGTCGAGGCCGACGTCTTCGTGCCGGGCGAAGACGAGCCGTCCCGCAGGGGGGAATTGACCTTCATCAACAACATGGTCGATCGCTCGACCGGCGCCGTCACCGCCCGCGCGACCATCGCCAACGGCGACTTCCGCCTGCTGCCGGGCCAATATGTCCGCGTCCGGCTGCACATCAGGGAACAGCCCGACGCGCTGATGGCGCCGCAAGTCGCGCTCGGATCGAGCCAGCTCGGCAAATACATCTATGTCGTCGGTAAGGGGAACCGAGTGGACAAGCGGCTCGTTTCGCCTGGAGCGACGGACGGCGATCTTGTCGCCCTGACCGGCCCGGTGGACGAGGGCGATGAGATCATCGTCGGCAATCTGCAGAAGATCGGTCCGGGGATGCTGGTTCAGCCATTGCTGGGCAAGGTGGGGACGAAGTCGTAAGGTCTGCGATCGCGGCGCGGCGTGGGTCAATTCGAGGTCAGCGGGCCAGACCGCGCCGCTACGCGGCAAGCTCTGTCATTCCCGCTGTCGCGTCGCTGTCGCGGGAATGACATCGCCGGCACGGTTTCGGCGCCGGCGAAGGCATGCCATACCCTTCCACCTCGGTCGATCTCGCCAAGAAGGAGCCTCCAATCATGGCTGACGTCACGCCCACCCCGGCTATCAAGACGGTCCCCAAGCCCCGCGACCAGCACCTGCGGGATATGGCCGACTGCATCCGGTTTCTTTCCATGGACGCCGTGCAGCAGGCCAAGAGCGGTCATCCCGGCGCGCCCATGGGCATGGCCGACATCGCGACCGTTCTCTACAAGGATTTCATGCAGTTCGACGCGGCCGATCCGCATTGGTTCGACCGCGACCGCTTCGTGCTGTCGAACGGCCACGGCTCGATGCTGCTCTACAGCCTGCTGTACCTGACCGGCGTCAAGGACATGACGCTGGACGAGTTGAAGCGGTTCCGCCAGATCGACAGCAAGACCGCCGGCCACCCCGAATACGGACACGCCGACGGTATCGAGACGACGACCGGCCCGCTCGGCCAGGGCGTCGCGAACTCGGTGGGCTTCGCCCTCGCCGAACGCATTATGAACGCCAAGTTCGGCGACGACATCTGCAAGCATTGGACCTACGTCTTCATGGGCGACGGCTGCCTGATGGAGGGCATCAGCCAGGAGGCGATCTCCATGGCGGGCCACTACAAGCTCGGCCGCCTCATCGCCTTCTGGGATAACAACTCGATTACGATCGATGGCCCGACCAGCCTCGCGGTCTCCGACAACGAGGTCGAGCGCTTCCGCGCCTCCGGCTGGCACGTCCAGGAGATCGACGGCCACGACACCGATGCGATCCGCGACGCCATCACGGCCGCCCGCGCCGTGACGGACAAGCCGTCGATGATCGCCTGCAAGACCATCATCGGCTTCGGCTTCCCGACCAAGGCCGGCACCCAGAAGGCCCACAGCGACGCCCCCGGCGAAGAGGAAATCGCCGGCGCGCGGAAAATCCTCGGCTGGGATTCGCCCCCGTTCGTGATCCCCGAGCCCCTGCTGCGCGAGTGGCGCGAGATCGGCGCCAAAGGCCGCGAGGCCCGCATGGCCTGGGCCGACCGCGTCAAGGCGGCGCCGGCCGAACTCCGCTCCGAGTTCGAGCGCCGGAACGACGGGAAGCTGCCGGCCGACTGGAGGAAGGCGATCGCGGCGGCCCGCGCCGAGTTCATCGCGAGCGGCAAGGACATGGCGACCCGTGCGGCCAGCGGCGCCGTGCTCGACCATCTCGCCGCCGCGATTCCCGAACTGCTGGGAGGTTCCGCCGACCTGACGCCCTCGAACAACACGAAGGCGAAGGGCATGGTCGAGATCAGGCCCGGCGAATACAACGGGACTTACATGCATTACGGCGTGCGCGAGCACGGCATGGCCGCGGCCATGAACGGCATCGCGCTGCACGGCGGCCTGATCCCCTACGGCGGCACCTTCCTGTGCTTCTCGGATTACTGCCGCCCGGCCATCCGTCTGGCGGCCCTCATGCAGATCCGGACGATCTTCGTCATGACGCACGATTCGATCGGCCTCGGCGAGGACGGCCCGACCCATCAGCCGGTCGAGCATCTCGCGGCGCTGCGGGCCATCCCGCACCTCGCGGTCTATCGCCCGGGCGATCCGGTCGAGACCGCCGAGTGCTGGGAGTTGATCCTGGACGACGCCGCGCCAGGCGGCCCTGATCGCCCTGTCCCGCCAAACGATGCCGCTGCTCCGCCGCGAAGCCGGCGCCGAGAACAAGTCGGCCAAGGGCGCCTATGTCCTAAAGGAGGCCGAGGGCGGCGAGCGCAAGCTCACCATCCTGAGCACCGGCTCGGAACTGCATCTCGCGGTCGAGGCGCGCGACATTCTCCAGAAGGAAGGCGTCCCGACGGCGGTTGTCTCCATGCCGTGCCGCCTGCTCTTCGAGCAGCAGGACGCCGCCTACAAGCGGGCGGTTCTCGGCAGGACCCGTGCGCGCGTCGCGGTGGAAGCGGCGGTCGAGATGGGCTGGGACCGCTACATCGGCCCCGAAGGCCGTTTCGTCGGCATGCACGGCTTCGGCGCTTCCGGCAAGGGCGCCGACGCCTTCAAGAAGTTCGACATCACCACCGAGGCGGTGGTGCGCGCCGCGCACGAGACGCTGGCGGAGGTTGCCGCACAATGAAGGCGACCGCACGATGAAGACGCTGATGCTGGCGGCCGTTCTTGCGCCTGCCGGGTGGGAGAATCAAAATCGAGTTTCTGGCTGTCATCCGGCAGCGGAGCGGCGGCCTTCCTACCGCCGCGTAGGGCCTTTACTGCGAATCGGCCTCGCTCAACCGTTCCAGGCATGCGCCTGGAACGGCGTCTCCAACGGAGGGTTCGCGACGTTGCCGGTGTAGTTTGTGATTGTCGAGGCCGCGACCACCGCGATGACTTCGAGCAAATGATCCTTGCCGAAGCCGGCGGCAAGAAAACGCTCGCGGTCCGGATCGTCGATCCGCCCACGCTTCTCGATCAACGTCCTCGCCACAGTCGAGAGCGCGCCGAGCTTACTGTCTTTCGGCGAGCGGCCGGCGCGGATCGCGTCGACTTCGGTCGGATCCAGCCCCTCCTTCAGCGCAAGCGCGGTATGGAATGCGACGGCCCAGGTGCAGGCGTTCGTCACCGCGTTGGTGAGCAGCAGGGCCTGGATCTGCGCCTCGGTGAAGCTGCCGCCATGGACTCGGCCGAACAGGCCGACGAGGCTGTTGATCAGCACCGGCGATGCCGCCATGGCGCCGGCGATGTTGGGAATGATCCCGAACGCCGCGTGGAGGTCGCGCAACGCGGGCTTCGAGGCCTCAGGCGCGGAGTCGATCGTGTAGACTGGAAACGGTTCCATTTGATTTTGCCTTTCGAGCGGGTTGAACAAGCTCGACGCGGCTCCTGCCGCCGCCGCGCTGCGTAAACGCGACAACGGCGGGAAAGCGACATGCGCTCGGCGCGTCCGACAAAACCTATTTAGGCCGGCGCGGCGATGCGGGGTTGCCAAAGGCCCCACCTTCCGCGCCACGCGCCAGCTCATTCGCTAGCGCGTGTTGCTTTCAGGTCGAATCAAGCCTCAGCCGTCTTGGCGAGCAACGCGAAGCCATCCAGACTTTGGGATTGCGGCGGCGGCTTAGTCTGGATCGCCACGCCTCGCTCGCGAAGACGGCGGGGCCGGTTGAACCTAAATGCAAAGCGCTTTAGATGCTGAAGCGGGCGCGATAGTCCTGCGGGCTCGTCGACAGCAGGCGCAGGAAGCTGCGCCGCATCGTCTCTTCCGTTCCAAAACCGCATTGCCGCGCGATGCGTTTGACGGGGAACTTGGTGTCCGAGAGCAGCCGGCGCGCCGCCTCCACGCGCAGCCGGTCCACCGCCCGGGCCGGCGTCAGCCCGGTCGCCTCGAGATAGCGCCGGCTGAAGCTGCGCTCGCTCATTCCCGCCTGCGACGCAAGGACTGAAAGCGATAGATCGCGGCCGAGATTGGCGTCGATCCAGGCGTGGAGCGGACCGAACGGCTTCTCTGCCGACTGCACGGACAGAGCGACGCTGAACTGCGCCTGGCCGCCCGGCCGCTTGAGGAACACCACCAGATATCGCGCCACGGCCAGCGCCACCTCACGCCCGAGGTCCTCCTCCACCAGCGCCAACGCGAGGTCGATCCCGGAGGTCACGCCCGCGGACGTCCAAACCGAGCCGTCACGCACGAAAATCGGATCGGCCTCGACGCGCACGGCGGGAAAGCTTCGCGCGAGATCATCGCAGAACGACCAGTGCGTCGCCGCGCGCCGCCCATCGAGGAGGCCGGTCGCCGCAAGCAGGTAGGCTCCCGTGCATACCGAGGCGGTCCGTCGGGCTGTCTGCGCGCGCGCCCTGACCCAGCTCACGAGCTCTTTCTCCGCGGCGGCCAACTTTACGCCTGGGCCGCCCGCGATGATCAGGGTGTCGACGGGGGCGTCGCGCGGCGGCAGATCGTCCGTCGCGAGCACAATGCCGGCCGATGCGGCCACGCTTCGCGCCTGGCGGGCGACAATGCGGACGGTGTACGGGGCCGAGCCGCCCGACCTGACGACCGTCTCGTTGGCCGTTGCGAACACCTGCAGCGGTCCCGTGACGTCTAGCAACTGCACCGCTGGGAATGCGACCATCTCGATCGCTCTCGCAACCGAATGTGTCGGCGAAATTGGCGAGATTTGTGGGCTCATTGGCATTACCGCCAACAAATGCCACGGCAGAATGGCGCTGTCCAGTCCCACCCGCATGCAGGAGGCGCCCATGATGCCGAACGACACTCATCTCGAGATTGGATCCCTGGTGTTCGACGGAATGGACCAGATCGACCTCACGGGGCCTTTCGAAGTTCTCTCGCGCATCCCGAACTCGACCTATCGCTTGTACGGCAAAACTACCGGTGCGGTTCGCGACATCAAGGGACTGCGGCTTATGCCGGACGCGGACCTCACCGAGGCGCCCGCGCTCGACGTGCTCCATGTCCCCGGCGGATTCGGTCAGGAGGCGTTGATGGAGGACGAGGCTGTGCTCGGCTGGATCCGTCGGCAGGCCTCAGGCGCGCGGGCGGTCTTCTCCGTTTGCACCGGCGCGCTGCTTTGCGGGGCGGCGGGGCTGCTCAAGGGACGGCGCGCGACAACGCACTGGGCCTCGTTCCATCTGCTGTCGTTCTTCGGCGCCATCCCCATCAACGAGCGCGTCGTGGTCGACGGAAACTGGGTGTTCGCCGGCGGCGTGACGGCCGGGATCGACGGAGCGTTGCGGCTCGCCGCTGAATTGCGCGGAGTCGAAGCGGCACAGTTGATCCAGCTTTATATGGTCTACGCGCCCGAACCGCCTTTCAACAGCGGCACGCCCGAGACTGCGCCAGCTGCGATCCTGGATAAGGCGCGAAGCGCCGTGGCCGGCATCACGGCCCAGCGCGAGGCGACAGCAAAGCGCGTTGCGGCCCGGCTCGATCTGGGAGCTGAAGCCGCGTATGTCTCGGTATGTTAGACTAGTTTGAGACGGGCCGACGTTCGAGGAAAGGCCACAAGCGGACGGTCTGCTGCGGGCCGCCCGCCGACCACTGCGACCGGCAAGCCCAACGTCCGTACGGCCGTCTCCGCTCACCCCCCGTCCCGACAACCAGCCGCCGCCCTTTCCTCTATCCTCCGCCCATCTCCTCCACCGCCCGCGCCAGCTTGCGCAAATCCGCCCACGCCTGGCGCTTGGCGCCGGGCTGGCGCAGCAGGTACGCCGGGTGGAACATCGGCAGGGTCTTGATCGCGGCGTCGTCGCTTTCGTAGTCGCGCCAGACGCCGCGGGTTCGGGTAATGCCGTCCTTCACGCCGAGCAGGGTTTGCGTCGCCGATCCGCCGAGGCAGACGAGAAGGCGCGGGGCGACGAGGGCGATCTGGCGGCGCATGAAGGGCAGGCAGACCGCGGTCTCCTGCGGCGTCGGGGTGCGATTGCCCGGCGGGCGCCACGGCACGACATTGGCGATGTAGACCTTGGTGCGATCGAGCCCGATCGAGGCGAGCATGCGGTCGAGCAATTGTCCGGCGCGGCCGACGAAGGGGCGGCCGATCCGGTCTTCGTCGCCGCCCGGCGCCTCGCCGACGAACATGATCCGCGCATCCGGCGCCCCGTCGGCGAAGACCAATTGCGTCGCCGTCGCCTTGAGCCCGCACCCATCGAAGCGCTCGAGCGCCGCGCGCAGCTCCTCGAGATTGCGCGCCGCCGCCGCGGACTGGCGCGCCGAACGCGCGGCGTCGTCGGGCGCGGCGATCGGCGTCGGGGCAGGCCTCAAACCCTCCGGGACAAGCGGCGACGGCGCGGCGACGGGGGCGGCCGGCGCGCGCGGCGTCGCGGGGGCCGCACTTTCGGCAAAGCGGTCGTGCGGCGTCTCGTCGATGGCGAGATCGACGCCGGCTTCGCTCCACCACCGCAAGGCTTCCGCAGCCTCGCGGGCGGTCAGGGCGCCGGAATTCGTGCGTTGGCTCATGGCGAGGAGACCGGGTTGCTGTTCTCGCTCCTAGCACACTGGCGCGATGCGTCGTAGACGGGATCGACATTCCCCGCGATTCGCGCAATTAGGACTTGAGTTTTTCGTGGCGAGCTATTTTGCTCGCCCATGTTTTTGGCGCCTGAGAACAAAAAATGGCCGGTGAGATCGAGCTGCCCCCCCGCGAGGCGATGGAATACGACGTCGTCGTCGTCGGCGCCGGGCCGGCGGGTCTCGCGGCGGCGATTCGACTGAAGCAACTCGACGCCGATCTCTCCGTCGTCGTCGTCGAGAAGGGCTCGGTCGTCGGCGCACATATCCTTTCCGGCGCGGTCGTCGATCCGATCGGCCTCGATCGCCTGCTGCCCGAGTGGCGCGAGGACCCCGAGCGGCCGCTCAAGACCGAGGTCACCGACGATCGTTTCCTCGTCCTCGGGCCGTCCGGCGGCGTCAGGCTGCCGAACTGGCCGATGCCCCCGTTGATGAGCAATCACGGCAACTTCATCGGCTCGCTGGGCGCGCTGACGCGCTGGCTCGGCGCGCGCGCCGAGGCGCTCGGCGTCGAGATTTATCCCGGCTTCGCCGCGACGGAAATGCTTTACGGCGCCAACGGCGAGGCGGTCGGCGTGGCGACCGGCGACATGGGCATCGGCCGCGACGGCGAACGAAAAGCGAATTTCACCCGTGGCATGGAGCTGCGCGGCAAATATGTGCTGATCGGCGAGGGCGCGCGCGGCTCGCTGACCAAGCAGATCGTCGCGCGATACAAACTCGACGAAGGGCGCGATCCACAGAAATACGGCATCGGCCTGAAGGAGATCTGGCAGGTCGCGCCGGAGAAGTTCAGCCGCGGGCTGGTGCAGCACAGTTTCGGCTGGCCGCTCGGCAAGGGGTCGAGCGGCGGCTCGTTCCTCTATCACTACGACGAGGGACTGGTTTCGGTCGGCTTCGTCGTTCACCTCAATTACCAGAATCCGACGCTTTCGCCCTACGACGAATTTCAGCGCTTCAAGACGCATCCGCTGATTCGCCGCACGCTCGAGGGGGGCAAGCGCCTCGCCTACGGGGCGCGGGCGATCTCGTCGGGCGGCTGGCAGTCCGTGCCCAAGCTCGTCTTTCCCGGCGGCGCACTGATCGGTTGCGCCGCCGGCTTCGTCAATTTCGCCCGCATCAAGGGTTCGCACAACGCCATCCTCTCGGGGATGCTGGCGGCGGAGAAGGCGCACGAGGCGCTCGCCGCGGGAAGGGCGAACGACGAGCTCGCCGCCTACGAGGGCGCCTGGCGCGGCTCGGATATCGGCCGCGATCTCTTCAAGGTGCGCAACGTCAAGCCGTTGTGGTCCAAGCTCGGCCTCTCGCTCGGCGTCGCCTGCGGCGGTCTCGACATGTGGACCAACGAACTCATGGGCTTCTCGATCTTCGGCACGCTGAAGCACGGCAAGCCGGACAGCGCGACGCTGAAACCGCTCGCCGAGGTTACGCCGATTGTTTATCCCAAGCCGGACGGGAAATTCTCGTTCGACAAGGCCTCGTCGGTCTTTCTCTCCAACACCAACCACGAAGAGGACCAGCCGGTTCATCTTCGCCTGCGCGATCCCGCCGCGCCCATCCGCGACAATCTGCCCCGCTATGGTGAGCCGGCTCGGCTCTATTGCCCCGCGGGCGTCTACGAAGTCGTCTACGCCGACGAGGCGAAGCGCGCCGACCCGCGCTTCGTCATCAACGCGCAGAACTGCGTGCACTGTAAAACCTGTGATATCAAGGATCCCGCTGAGAACATCGACTGGGCGCCGCCGGAGGGCGGCGGCGGTCCCAATTATCCCGATATGTAGGCGCGGCGGGCCGTCTTTTGCGTCGAGGGCTCGAAAGCGCCATTTTTCGCTGGGATCGTTAGCTAGGACATCCGTCCGCCGAGTCGCCTCGCTGCGCCCGGCGCGAACCACGGGAAGGAAATTTCGATCGTGCCAGTCAAGCATCCGCTGACCTATGCCAAGGGACGGCTCTTAAAGGCGCTTCTCGCGACGGGAGCGTTTCTCACGGTCGGCGCGGCGTTCGCTTCGCCGCCCACCGCGTCCGGTTTGGTCGTCGGCGACAGCCAGGCCGGCAACTATCTGTCGGCGCTGGTCGCCGGCGCCGATCGCGACACCAACGCGGCCGCGGTGTATTTCCGCGAGGCCCTGCGAGCCGACCCGAGAAATACGGATCTCGTCGAGCGCGCCTTCGCCGCCGCTCTGGCGGACGGCGACGTCGCCGACGGTTTTGGGCTGGCCGATCGCCTGGTCGCGCGCGACCCCAACAACAGCCTGGCGCGTCTTTCCTTGGCAGTGCGGGCCATCAATGCGCGACAGTTCGTCGCCGCGCGCGCCGAACTGAACGCCGGCGAAGCGGGCCATGCGCACGATTTGACGACGACGTTGATGATCGCCTGGAGCTATGCGGGCGCCTACGATCTGCGCCATGCGATCGAGGCGCTCGATCATATACGCGAGCCCAGCCTCGCCGTGTTCCGCGATTATCACGCCGGCCTGATCGCCGATCTGCTCGGCGACACGCCGGAGGCGCGAAGCCGCCTGAAGGCGGCCTATGACGCGGACAAGAATACGTTGCGCGTCGCCGACGCCTATGCGCGGTTCCTGTCGCGCCACAACGACATCGAGGGCGCGAAAAAGGTCTATACCGACTTCGATAAGCTTATTCCGCATCACCCCCTGATCGTGAGCGCGCTGGCGGATCTGGCAGCGGGCAAGCCGCTCGACCCCTTGATCCGCAACCCCAAGGACGGGGCCGCCGAGGCGCTTTACGGCTTGGGCGGCGCGGGAACCCGGCAAGGCGACGAACTCGCCGCCTTGATCTATTTGCGTCTCGCTCTCTATCTGCGTCCCGATCACGACCTGGCGGCGGTGACGGTGGCCAACCTTTTCGAGGATCTCAAGCGGAACGACGAGGCGATCCACGCCTATCAACTCGTTCCGGTCTCGTCGCCGATGCACGAGAGCGCCCAGATTCAGGCGGGATTGGAGTTGGAATCGATCGGTAAGGCCGACGATGCGATGAAGAAATTGCAGGACATCGTCGCGGCCAATCCGAAGGACGCCGACGCCTGGAGCGCTTTGGGAAGCTTGCAGCGCTCGGCCAAGAAGTTCGACGACGCCGTCGCGTCCTACGACAAGGCGATCGAACTGGTGGGAACGCCGGACCGCAGCAACTGGACGTTGTTCTATTTCCGCGGCATCTGCTACGAACGCGCCAAGCAATGGCCAAAGGCCGAGGCTGATTTCAAGAAGGCGCTCGAATTGTACCCGGACCAGCCATTGGTGCTCAATTACCTCGGCTATTCCTGGGTCGACAAGGGCATCAATCTCGATGAAGCCTTCAAGATGTTGCGCCGCGCGGTCGATTTGCGGCCGAGCGACGGCTATATCGTGGATAGCCTGGGCTGGGCGAACTACAAGCTCGGCCATTACACGGAAGCGACCGAGGAGTTGGAGAAGGCGATCGATCTCAAGCCGGCCGATCCCGTCGTCAACGACCATCTCGGCGACGCCTATTGGCGCGTGAACCGGCGGATCGAAGCGCACTTCCAGTGGAATCACGCGCGCGACATGAAGCCGGAGGCGGAAGACCTTCCGAGGATCCTCAAGAAGATCGAGTTCGGCCTGCCCGATGACTCGAGCAGCGCCGCGTCCGCGCCTGCCCCTGCGGCTTCCGCTCCGGCTGCCCCCGCTGTCGACCAGAAGAGCGGCGGCTAGGCTTGTCGACGGCGGCGCGGTCTTCGTCTCGGCTCTGGCGCGCGCCCGCCAAAGTCAATCTGACCCTGCATGTGCTGGGCCGGCGCGCCGACGGATGGCACGAGCTCGATAGTGTCGTCGCATTCGCGGGCTGCTGCGATTGGCTGCGCTTCGAACCGGGCGCGCAACTGTCGCTCGCCGTCGATGGGCCGACCGGGCGTCAGGCCGGTCCGCCCGACGACAATCTGGTGCTGCGCGCCGCGCACGCGCTAGCCGAACGCGTGCCGGGCCTGCGGGTTGGCGGGTTTCATCTGCGCAAGACCCTGCCGGTCGCCGCGGGGCTGGGCGGCGGATCGTCGGACGCGGCAGCGGCGCTTCGGGCGCTCGCCGACGAAAACGGCCTCGCCGATGACGACGAGCGTCTCTGGGCGTCGGCCCGCGCCGTCGGCGCCGACGTGCCGGCGTGTTTGTCGCCGCGCGCCCGCGCCATGGCGGGCCTCGGCGAGCGGCTCGGCCCCGCGCTCAATCCGCAGCCGCTCTTCGCGGTGCTGGCGAATCCTGGAATTCCAGTGGCGACGCCCCAGGTTTTCGCCGAGCTCGGACTCGATCGCGGCGTGGCGACCGCGGCGGGTCCGTCGCCGCGCATCGCCCCGCACAGCGACCGCGCGAGCTTCATCGCCGCGCTGCGAAGCGGTCGCAACGATCTGCAGGCGAGCGCGATCGGGATCGCTCCCGTCATCGCCGATGTCCTGGACGCCTTATCGGGCGCGGGCGGCGCGCGGCTTTCGCGGATGTCGGGTTCCGGCGCGACGTGCTTCGCGCTCTACGACGACCGCCGCCTCGCGGCCCGGGCGGCGAGCGCCGTTCGGCGGGCGCGTCCCGCCTGGTGGGTGCGGGCGACCGTCCTGCGTTGAGCGGCGCGTCGGAACGCGGAGCCAATATCATGGGGATTATGCGCCCTCGCGGGACCGCGGTCGGCCCGCAGCGGTTCCTTCCGCTTTGCGGTGCGCCAACGCCGCCCTATAACGCGGCTATTGCGCGCCGCGAGGCATGAACATGCAACTCGTCCCGACCCCCGACAATCCGATCCCGCCGGGAGCCATTGTCGCGTCCATCCGCGCGGTCGATGCCGTGAGGTTGCGGACGGCGCGGTGGGTTCCGCCCACCGCCGCGCGCGGCACGGTCGCGATCCTTGGCGGGCGCGCGGAGTTCATCGAGAAATATTTCGAAACGATCCAGCAATTGCTCGGTCGAGGCTTCGCCGTTGCAACGATAGACTGGCGCGGCCAGGGCGGATCGGCGCGGCAGTTGAAGAACCCGCGCAAGGGCCACATCGACGATTTCTCGCTCTATGAACGCGACCTCGACGCCTTTGTCAGCGAGGTCCTCGGCCCTTCGTGCCCGCAGCCCTGGTTCGGACTCTGCCACTCCATGGGCGCGGCGATCCTGCTCGCCATCGCGCGCGCCGGGCGCTGTCCCTTCGATCGGTTGGTGTTGACCGCGCCGATGATCGCGCTGGCTGGATTGAATCGGCCGCGTCCCGCGCAACTGATCATCGAGGCTCTCGATGCGCTCGGCCTCGGCGGCGCCTTCGCGCCGGGTGGCGGGTCGAAGGTCGTCTCCTCCGCGCCGTTCGCGGGAAATCCCCTCACCTCCGATCCGATGCGCTACGCGCGCACGATGGGCGTGCTGGCGGCCGATCGCGAACTCGGTCTCGGCTGGCCGACGGTCGGCTGGCTGCACGCCGCCTTTCGCTTGATGCGGGAATTCGAAGACCCGGATTTTCCGCGGCGTACGCTGACCCCCATGCTGGTCGTCGCTTCGGGCGCGGACAGGGTGACCGATACGCGCGCGGCCGAGCGTTTCGCCTCGCGCTTACGCGCCGGCCGGCTCATCGTTATCGATGGGGCCGAGCATGAGATCATGATGGAGCGAGATATTCTGCGCGATCGGTTCTGGGCGGCGTTCGATTCCTTCATTCCCGGCGTCGAGGGCGAGAAGTCGCGCGCTGCGCAGTGACGATGACTTTCGCTCCCGCCTCGAGACTTGATGCGCCCGGACGCGCGGCGCTCGCCCTCATCGTCGTCTTTGCGCTCGCGCGCCTCGCGCTCGCGGCGACCCTCGGGCCGGGCCTCGACGAGGCCTACACGATCGTCGTCTCCCGCCGGCTCGATCTCTCCTATTTCGATCATCCGCCCCTGCATCAATGGATCGCGCATTACGCGGCGCTGGCGCTTGGCGAAGGCGTCGCGACGCGGGTTCCCTTCGTCGCGCTGTTCGCGGCGACGGGCTGGTTGATGTTCGCGTTGACGCGGCGGCTGTTCGGCGCTCGCGCCGGCCTCGTCGCGTTGTTCGCTGTCAACGCCTCAGCGTTCTTTCTCGCCTCCGCCGGCGGCTGGGTCGTGCCTGATGGGCCGCTCCTGCTGGCGCTCGCCGGCGCCGCGCTGGCGCTCGCCACCCTGTTCTTCGAGGGGCCGGATTCGCGGGCCGTCTGGGGCCTCTGGCTCGCGGTCGGCCTGTCGCTCGGGCTCGCGGGTCTGTCGAAATACAGCGCCGCGTTGTTCGTGGTCGGCCTCCTAGCCTTTCTGGCCTTGAGCCCGCGTCAGCGTCACTGGTTCACCCATCCCGCGCCCTATCTCGCCGCGCTGCTCGCCGCGGCGATCGTCTCGCCGGTGTTCATCTGGAACTGGCGACACGACTGGGTCTCGTTCGCGTTCCAGGGCGAGCGTGGCGCGATCGTCGGCTCGTGGCGCCCTGCTCAGGTCGGCGCGATGCTCGTCGGCGAGATCGCGCTTTTGACGCCGTGGCTGTTCGCGCCGCTCGCCGCGGCCCTAGCCGTGGGCGTGCGAAGGGCGTTCCGGGACGAAAAGCGTCTGTTTCTGGTCTGCCTCGCGCTACCGCCGATCCTCCTCTTCACCCTGACGCCGCTGTGGGGCGCGCGGGGCCTGCCGCATTGGCCGATGCCGGGGTGGTTTTTCGCCTTTCCGCTCATGGGCGCCTGGCTCGCCGAACCCTGGGCGGCGCGCTACGATCTGCGGCGCTGGGCGGCCGGCGCGGCGGCCTTGATCGGCGTCGTCGCGATCCTCGTCGTTTCGCATATCGAGACGGGCTGGGCCACGCGCTTCGTCGGATTGCACGGCGTCATCGACCCGACGCTGCAGGAGATCGACTGGGGCGCTTTGCGCGCCGCGCCGGCATTGCGGGACGACCCCGCCTTCGTCGTCGCGACAAGCTGGTCGGAGGGCGGCAAGATCGCGCTCGCGCTAGGCCCGCAAACACCCGTCCTGGTTTTTTCCGACGATCCGCGCGGCATGGCGTTTCTCGAAGACAGCGCGCGTTTCGTCGGCAAGGACGGGGTGATCGTGATCGCCCAATACGGGCGAGATCGGAAGCCGGGCGAGTGGAATCGGCGGCTCGATGGGGAACTGGCGCAATTGCGCCCTTATTTCTCGAGCTTCGATCCGCCGCAAACCATGGCGCTGCGCCGCGGGGGGCGCGATGAAATCTTCCTCGCGCTGGTTCCGGCGCACGGCTTGACGTGCGCCTTTCCCGTGCCGTATCCGCACTGACGCTGCCGCGCGCGATTCTCCGCCCGCGCCGTACGAGCCGCCAAATGAATTCTGATCCGGCGATGCCAGAGGTGCGGCCAAGCCTTTCCGTGGTCGTGCCGACCTACCGCGAAGCGGCCAATGTTCCCGTCCTGTTCGAGCGTCTGAAGACCGCGCTCGCCGGTCTGCCCTGGGAAATGGTCGTCGTCGACGACGATTCGCCCGACGGGACCGCCAACGTCGCCTACGCTCTGGCGGCGCGCGACAAGCGGGCGCGCTGCATCCGGCGGGTCAACCGCCTCGGCCTCGCGGGCGCGGTGGTCGAGGGCTGGCTCTCCTCGAGCGCCGAACTGGTCGCGGTGATCGACGGCGATCTGCAACACGACGAATCGATCCTGCCGAAGATGTACGAAGCGCTCGCGGCCGGCCGTGGCAATCTCGCCATCGGCACCCGCATCGCCGACGACACAGCGCCGGGCGGCCTTTCGCCGGCGCGCCAGAAGCTGAGCGACCTCGGCGCCTGGGTCTTCCGGCGCGTCGCCGGAATCACGGTTCATGATCCGATGAGCGGATTCTTCATGATCCGCCGCGATATCGTCTCGCGCCTCGCGCCGCGCCTCTCTCCCGACGGCTTCAAGATCCTCGTCGACGTCCTCCTCTCCTCGCACGGCGAACTCGATATCGTCGAAACGCCTTACGTCTTCCGCAAGCGCCAGGCCGGCGAATCGAAACTTTCGCCGGTCGTCGGGCTGGACTTTCTCGGCCTCGTGGCGCATCACGCGAGCGGCGGCTTGCTGCCGATCCGCTTCGTGCTCTTCGCCTTGATCGGCGCGACCGGCCTGATCGTCCATCTCCTCGTCCTCATGCTGCTGATCGACCGGCTCGGGCCGGCGAGTTTCGTCGACAGCCAGATCGTCGCGACGCTGGTCGCGATGGCGAGCAACTTCCTGCTCAACAACGAAATCACCTATCGCACCAATCGCTACCGCGGCCTCGGCCTCATTGCCGGTTTCGCGCAATTCGCGGCGCTGTGCAGCATCGGCGCCCTCGCCAATATCGACATCGCGTCCTCGCTGTTCGCCCACGAGCGCGTCTGGTGGGCGGCGGGACTGGCGGGCGCCTTGATCGGCGTCGTCTGGAACTACGCGGCGAGTTCGACCATTGTCTGGCGCAAGCGGCGCACGGCTTAGGAAGCGCTTGCGAAAGGCGGCCGCCGACAATGCTGCAAGACGCGCTCGACGCCCTCGGCGACATCGTCTCGCCGCCGTTTCGCAAGGTCATGGCGAAGTCTCTGGCGCTGACCGCGGCGATCCTGGTCATCGCCTGGTTCGGCCTCGACCGCCTCGTGCTGTCGGCTGTCCCCGCCGCGCCATCCTGGCTGGCGACGACGATTTCGCTCGTCGTCTGGCTCGGTCTTGTCGCGGGGTTGGTGTTCCTGGCGGCGCCGGTCTCGTCGTTGGTCGCTGGATTCTTCTTTGACGAGATCGCGGCGCATGTCGAGCGCGAGATCGGTCCCGAGGGGCCGCGAGGACGCGCCGCGCCTATGCTGCAAGCGGCGCTTTTCGCGCTGCGCTTCGCCGCGCTCTCCCTCCTTGTCAATGTGATCGCGCTCCTGCTGCTGTTCGTTCCCGGCCTCGGCGTCGTCGCCTGGCTGGCGGCGAACGGCTATCTGCTCGGCCGCGAATATTTCGAACTCGCGGCGATGCGCTTCCGCGCCGCCGCCGAAGCGCGCGCGATGCGCCGGCAACACGCGATCCCTGTGTTCATGTACGGCGTGCTGATCGCCGTCTTCGTCGCCATTCCCGTGCTCAACCTGCTGACGCCGCTATTCGCGACGAGCTTGATGGCGCGGCTGCACAAGCGGCTGTCGGGGGCAGGGTAGGGGAGGACGTCAGGCGCTCGGCGCTCGGATCGAACGGGCGGTTGGGGGAAAGCGCACAATGAGGGATATCGCAATGTAGTGCGCTCTGACGCCGAGGCGGCGCTGGTTTCCGGCGCGATGACTTTCTATCAAGGGCTTGTGAGGCGATTTTCCGCCGCCGCGTCGCGATGAAGGCTTCCCTCGCTGGGCGTCGCCGGCCCAAGAAGGGGTCCCATCGCGGGTGGCCCCTCCACACGCCCGAGCCGCCACCGCTCGTCAGGTCCGCGCAACTTTCGCAAGGCGTTTGTCAAGCCATGTCAAGCGTCGTCAAGGATTCGCTTGACGGTGTATTCCGCGATATCAATCACTTAGCGCGGAGCGGGGTGACAAAAGCCGCCTCCGCAATGTCTTGGCGCCCGGACCCGCGCCGCGCTCTCGGCCGCAGGCGAAGCGCCCCGATCGCGGAAACAACACCATCGTTCTCGCCCTGGCCCGAGCCCTGGCCGCATTGCCGTGGGCGAGCGCCAAGACCGCTCGAATGATGCTGCCAAAGTATTGTTAGGACTTAGTGACAGTGCCGGACGCCAGCGCGCCACCAACAGTGGCGATGATAGTCGCCCTTGGGATGACAATGCCCAGATGGGCCGCGGTACCACCCCGGTCCGCAGAATCCGGCAACCTTCACAATCGCCGAATTTTCATAGGTTTCGGGGAGTACGAGCATCGCCGCCATGGCAGAGGACGGTAGAGCCGAGGCGAGAAGTGCACTCATCGCAATGACTTTAATCATCGTCTCCTCCTTTCGCGTTTGCAGCAGCCAACTCCCGACACGGCGATCGCGAAACCGGAATCGATTTTGCCTCGCTTACTAATGGCCTGAGACTACGATCTTTTTCGGCGCCGTATGGGAATTGCTATCCGCGGCTCCATAAAGTCTAGGCCGACGGGCCGAAGCGTACTACTTAATATGCGCCAAGGTCGATCAAATTGCGCTGCCGCAATAAGCGCTCCGTCCACATTAGTAGCTATGGCGTCAACAAGTCCAAAAGCGAACGCCTGCTTGCCGTGTTTGGAGCAACCCCAAGCGGCCGCGCCAGTTTCGGCCCGACCTTGGCACAAGGCAATGCAGGGCGAAGTACCGCTTGGGGTCGATACGGGCGGTCGGCTGCGGGTACCAAGCCGGATTTTGACCACTAATGGTCAAAATAGGGTACCCGGCTCGCAGATGCCGGGCTCCTGACTTGAGCTAGAGTGCCTCCAAGGGAAACGCGGCAGGGAAGGGCCAAACCATGGGTATTCTGCTTATCTCCATCATCATTTCAATTCTGATCTTCGCGAGCGGCTATGCCGGGCTGCACGTGCGAAAGCGGCTGGCGGACGAGCACAAAACAGCGGAGTCGCGCGGCGTCGTCGGTCAGGTGGCGGGGCTGCTCACTCTTCTCCTGGCGCTGGTTCTGGGAACGCTGATCGGCGTCAGTTTCGCTTATTACTCGACCCAGAAAACCGAATTGGAGGGCTTTTCCGCGCCAGATTCTGCGGCTCGATCAGGCACTCGCACAATATGGGCCCGAGACCAAGCCGGCGCGTGACAAGCTCAAGGCCGGAATCGTCAAGGGCTATGAGACATTCTGGGGAGGCGGGGCGGCCGACCCCAATTTGCTCTCCGTCGCGGCGCCGCTGGCCAACGCGCAGGCCATGAGCGACTTTCTCGCGACCCTCCAACCAAAGACGGACGCGCAAAAGCAGGCCTTGGCGACCGCGAACCTGTACAACAGCTTGGTCGAGCAATCGCGATTGCTGATGTCGCTGCAAGTCGCGAGTCCGCCGGTGTCCTGGGTCCTCATCGCGATTCTGGTGTTTTGGACCCTGGCTCTGTTTTTCGGCATCGGCCTCTTCGCGGAGACCAACTCGTTGGTGCTTTCGGCGCTGGCATTCGGCGCGCTGTCGGTCGCCTTCGCGGTCTTCCTCATCCTCGAACTCGGCTTGCCCTACACCGGCCTGATGCGGGTCTCGCCCGCCGCCCTCGAGCAAGCGATCGAGTTCGTGGACAAGTAGTCGGAACTGCGAGGTCCACGGCAGCGTTCCGCTCTGCCCGCTTGGGGTCGAATGCGGCCGTTGCCTCGGGGCAGCGATGCGCGAGGGCAAACGCTCGGATCTGACGCGAAATCAGCGGGCGCCGTCACCGAGCTCGACGAACTCCAAGGCGTCGATCGCCGCGTTTCTTTCATCCTCCGTCTGCTTCAGGGAAAGCTCCAACTGCTTGGTGCTGCCTACGCTGCTACCCATCAGGACCAACCCGCCAAGCGCCGCGGCTATCCCGACGATCAGCCGAACCGGCGTGATGGTCGCCAGACCAAACATCAAGCAGATAAGCAACGCTGCGCCGGCGAAGGCGCCCGCGCGTCCCGCTACGACGAGCCGGCGGCTGCGCCGGATCGCCTCGCGCAACTCGTCGATCTCAGCCTCGAGTCGCTCGATCTGCTCGGCTGGCGTCGGATCCGCTTCGTACATTGAACTCTCAGGCGGCGTTGCGGGTCGGAGCGATCAGGAACTTGCGGCGACGACCCGCAAATCGGCGTCGCGTCGCGAAGCCGATCGACATGCCCGACTGAAATGACTTTTTCTGACCCAGTCAATCGCATGTCGGCGCGGATCGCTTTCCGCCGCCGGCAGCACGCAGCGTAGGCGCTATCCAAGAGCCCCTGCGCCTTCCCCTCGCCGCAAACACTAAAGTGATTGCTTATCTATCCGCGCTGTGATACTAAAGCTCATGCTTAACCAATCGACCCCGCTCGATCTCGCCTTCCAGGCCCTCGCCGATCCCTCCCGGCGGGCGATGCTGGAGCGGCTTTCGCGCGGCCCCGCCTCGGTCAGCGATCTCGCGCGCCCGCTATCCATGTCGTTCCCGGCGGTGATGCAGCATCTGGCTGTTCTCGAGGGCGCCGGCCTCGTGGCGTCGGAAAAGGTCGGACGCGTCAGGACGTGTCGGATCAATGGGCGCGCATTGAGCCTGGCCGAGGGATGGATCGGCGCCCGGCGCGCCGAATGGGAGCGCCGGCTCGATCGGCTGGGAGATTATCTCGAGGAAATGAAAGCCAAAGGAGACGACGGTGAAACGCACTGACGACATTGCAGCCGGCAAGGCCATCCAACCCCTGGTGATCTCCCGCACCTTCGCCGCGCCGCGCGCGCTGGTGTTCAAGGCCTGGAGCAGCGCCGAGCACATGAAGCGCTGGTTCAGCCCCGAGGGCTGCAGCGTGCCCGAGGCGGAGATCGATTTCCGGCCGGGAGGCGCCTGCGTGCTCTGCATGCGCCTGCCCGACGGCCAGGATCATTGGATGCGCGGCGTCTACAACGAGATCGCGCCGCCGGACAGGCTCGCGTTCACGAGCGAGGTCACCTTCGCCGACGGCCGAAAATTCGGCGCGCGCACCACGGTCATTTTCGAGGATGATCGCGCTGGCACGCGCCTGACGGTGCGGCAGGCCTACGAGATCGACGACGAAAGCCTCATGTTCGCCGTCGACGGCGCGCTGGAGGGCTGGCGCACCACGCTCGACAAGCTGGAACGCGAAGTCGCGCGCGTCCAGGCGGACGAGAACCGCTCGGTCGTTCACGCCACATTCTCGCTGGAGCGAGTCTACGACGCGACGCCGGAGCGGCTGTTCCACGCTCTCACCGACAGGGCCGCCAAGGCCCGCTGGTTCGCGGGCGGCGAGGGATATCGGTTGCTCGAACGCGAAATGGACGTCCGACCCGGCGGGCGCGAACGCGTCAGCGGACGCTGGACGAGCGGGATGGTCTCGACTTTCGACGCCGTCTACTTCGACGTCGTGCCGAACCGCCGCCTCGTCTACGCCTACGAAATGCATCTCGACGATCGCAAGATCTCGGTTTCGCTGGCGACCCTCGAGCTTCAGCCCGTCGACGCGGGCGTCCGGCTCACGGTCACCGAACAAGGCGCGTTCCTCGACGGCTTCGAGGATGGCGGCTCGCGCGAGCACGGCACAGGCCTGCTGCTCGACCGGCTCGGGGCGTCGCTGAAGGAATAATGGCAGGGGCCCCCGTGCAGCCTCTCTACGTCGTCGCAAGCGCGGCGCGCGCCTGCGTGATCAACGTCGTGGCTTGCTCCGCCGCATAGCGCCGCGCGGTTCCGGCGCCCCAGACCGGCCCCGGCCAGGCGGGGTCGCCGACGGCGCGGCCGAGCACGTGGATGTGCAATTGGCTGACGACATTGCCGAGCGCGCCGACGTTGATCTTGTCGACGCCCGGAAGGCTTCGCACGAAATGCGACGCCGCGGCGATCTCCTCGATCAGGGTGGTGCGCGCGGCGGCGTCGAGATCGACGATCTCGCGCAACGCCTCGCCGCGCGGCGCGAGGATCAGCCAGGGATAGCGACTGTCGTTCATCAACAGCACGCGCGACAGAGCGAGTTCGCCGACTTCGAGCGTGTCGGCGGCAAGGCGAGGATCGAGCGCGAAACTCATGCGAGCCAGCTCGTTCCGTGCGACCCCTGGGAAAGCCCGAGGTGGCGCGCGACGGTCGCGGCGATGTCGGCGAGCGTGGCGCGCGCGCCGATCGGCCCGGCGGGCGCGCCGCCGCCGAAGGCGAGGATTGGAACGTGCTCGCGGGTATGATCGTAGCCGCGCCAGGTCGGATCGTTGCCGTGGTCGGCGGTGATGACGCAAAAGTCGTCGGGGCGCATCGCCGCCGCGATCTCCGGCAGGCGCGCGTCGAAAGCTTCGAGGCAGGCGGCGTAGCCCGCAATGTCGCGGCGGTGGCCGTATTCGCTGTCGAAATCGACGAGGTTGACGAAGATGAGGCCGTCGTCAGCGGTTTCTCTCAAAGCCGTCAGCGTCAGGTCGACGTTTTCGCCGTTGTTCTTCCCTTTAAGTTCGCGCCCGGTGTGGCTGTGGGCGAAGATGTCGCCGATCTTGCCGATCGAGACAATGTCGCGGCCCGTGCCCGCCGCGCGTTCGAAGAGGTTGCCGGGTAGCGGCGGCACGGAGAAATCCTTGCGATGGCTGGTGCGGGTAAAATCCGCCGCCGAGCGCCCGACGAAGGGTCGGGCGATGACGCGTCCGATGGCGAGGGGATCGCAGAGGCGCCGGGCGATCCGGCAGACCTCATAGAGCCGCTCGAGCCCGAACGCCTCTTCGTGGGCGGCGATCTGGAAGACCGAGTCGGCGGAGGTATAGCAGATCGGCTTCAGCGTCCGGACGTGCTCCTCGCCGAGTTCCTCGATGATCTTCGTCCCCGAGCCGTGGCGGTCGCCGAGAATGCCCGGCAGCTTCGCCTCGGCGACGAGCGTGGCGGTCAGCGCTTCGGGAAAGGCTGGGATCGTCTCGGGAAAATAGCCCCAGGCGAAGTCGACCGGCGTCCCCGCGATCTCCCAGTGACCCGACGGCGTATCCTTGCCCCTCGAGGTCTCGACCCCATAGCCCCATTGACCGCGCGCCGGCGCGCCGGCGAAGCCCGGTGGGCGGACGCCGGTGGAAGCCTGCATGGCGAGGCCGAGGCCGAGCGCGTCGAGTGCGGGCAGGCGCAGCGGCCCCGACCTCAACCGATCGCGATCGCCCTTTCCCGCCGCGCAGCTCCGCGCGATATGGCCGAGCGTATCCGAGCCCTCGTCGCCATAGTCGCCGGCGTCGGCCGCGCCGCCGCAACCGACCGAATCGAGAACGATGATGAGCGCGCGCCCCATGGCGGTCCCTACTGACTGACGGCGCCCGTCGCGTCCGCCTCGATCGCGAAGGCGGCGGCGAACAACGCCTTGGTGTAATCGTTGCGCGGCGCGGCGAAGATGTCGCGCGCGGCGCCGCTCTCGACGACCTCGCCGCGGCGCATGACGATGACTTCGCTCGCCAACGCACGCACCACTTTCAGATCGTGCGAAATGAAGAGATAGGCGAGCGAGCGCCGCTTTTGCAAATCGCGCAGGAGATCGACGATCTGCGCCTGCACGGACATGTCGAGCGCCGATGTCGGCTCGTCCAGCACGATGAATTTCGGATCGAGCGCCATCGCGCGGGCGATGGCGATGCGCTGGCGCTGGCCGCCGGAGAATTCGTGCGGGTAGCGGTCCATGGTCGCCGGATCGAGGCCGGTGTCGGCGAGCGCGCGCGCGACGGCCTCGCGGCGCTCGGCCGCGTTGAGACGGGTCTTTTGCGCGATCAGGCCTTCCTCGACGATCTCGGCGACCGACATGCGCGGCGAAAGCGACCCGTAGGGGTCCTGAAACACGATCTGCATTTCGCGGCGCAACGGACGCATCTGACTGACCGAGAGGCCGTCGATGCCGCGCCCGCAATAGACGATCTTTCCCTTCGAGCGGATCAGGCGCAGGATCGCCAGCCCCAGCGTCGTCTTCCCCGATCCCGATTCGCCGACGACGCCAACGGTCTCCCCCTCGCGCACGGTCAGCGAGACGCCGTCGACGGCCTTCACGTGGCCGACGGTGCGGCGCAGAAATCCCTTCTTGATGGGAAACCAGACGCGCACGTCGGCGGCGGCGACGATCGGCCGCGCCGTGTCGTCGACCTCGGGGGGCGCGCCCTTGGGTTCGGCCGCGAGCAGCATTTTTGTGTATTCGTGCTGCGGATTGGCGAACACTTCGGCGGTCTTGCCGGCCTCGACGATGCGGCCGCGCTGCATCACCGCGACGTCGCGGGCGATTTTGCGCACGATGCCGAGGTCGTGGGTGATGAACAGCATCGCCATGCCGAGCCGCGCCTGGAGATCGGCGAGCATCTTGAGAATCTGCGCCTGCACCGTGACGTCGAGCGCGGTGGTCGGCTCGTCCGCGATGAAGAGATCGGGGCGGTTGGCGAGCGCCATGGCGATCATCACGCGTTGCCGCTGGCCGCCGGAGAGCTGGTGGGGAAAGGCCCCGAGGCGGGAGGCCGGGTCGACGATGCCGACCTCGTTCAAGAGTTCGATGACGCGCGTGCGCGTCGAGGCCGCGCGGCCGTGCAGGGCGATGATCTCGCCGATCTGCCGCTCGATCGTGTGCAGCGGGTTCAGCGAGGTCATCGGCTCCTGGAACACCATCGTCACGCCGGCGCCGCGCATTTCGCGCAAATCCGCCTCGCTCATCTCGAGCACGTCGCGGCCCTTGAAGAAGATCTCTCCCGTCGGATGGCTGGCGGCGGGGTAGGGCAGCAGCCGCACGATCGATTGTGCGGTAACCGATTTGCCCGACCCGGATTCGCCGACCAGGGCCAGCGCGTGGCCACGCTCCAGTTTGAACGAGACGCGATCGACGACGGTTTGTGTCCGACCGCCTTGGCTGAAAGCGACCGAGAGGTCGCGCACGTCGAGCAGAATGGGTTCGGCTCTCACGAGAAGGTCTTTCTGGGATCGAAGGCGTCACGCACCGCCTCGCCGATGAAGATCAGCAGCGACAGCATCAGCGCGACGATGGCGAAGGCGGAGAGACCGAGCCAAGGCGCCGAAAGGTTGGATTTGCCCTCGAGCAGCAATTCCCCGAGCGAGGGCGAGCCGGGGGGCATGCCGAGGCCGAGGAAATCGAGCGACGTCAGGGTGCTGATCGAGGAATTGACGATGAACGGCAGGAAGGTCAGCGTCGCCACCATCGCATTGGGCAGCACGTGCTTGACGATGATCTTGGCGTTGGAGAGCCCCAGCGCGCGCGCCGCGTTGACATATTCGAAGTTGCGGGCGCGCAGGAATTCGGCGCGCACGAGATGCACGAGGCTGACCCAGGAGAACAGCAGCAGGATCGTCAACAGCACGCCGAAGCTCGGCGCCAGGATCGCCGAGAGAATGATCAGGATGTAGAGATGCGGCAGCGACGACCAGATCTCGATGAATCGCTGCATCATCAGATCGAGCCAGCCGCCGAAGTAACCCTGCACCGCGCCGGCGAAGATCCCGATCACCGAGGAAATGCCGGCGAGGATGAAACCGAACAGCACGGAAATGCGAAAGCCGTAAATCAGCCGCGCGACGACGTCGTGGCCGTCGGCGTCGGTGCCGAGCCACATCGGTTCGAGATCGCGGCAGGAGCCGCCGCCCGGCGGAATCTTGGCGGGGTCGCCGCGCGCCTGCGCGACGATCGCGGCGCGGCATTGGGCTTCGCTCAGGGTCCAGGTCGGCGGCGAGGGGAAGGGCGTCGGCGGGTTGAGTTTGGTCGTGTTGTTGGCGAAGCGGATCGGCGGCCAGATCATCCAGCCGTGCGCGTTGATCTCGTCGGCGACCACGGGATCGCGATAATCGGTGTGCGCCTCGAAGCCGCCGAATTTCTCCTCGGGGTAGTCGACGAAGACGGGAAACAGAAGTTCGCCCTTATAAGACGCGATCAACGGCCGGTCGTTGGCGACGAATTCGGCTCCCAGCGAGACGGTGAACAGCGCGAGAAAAATCCAGAACGACCAGTAGCCGCGCCGGTTGCGGCGGAAATTGTCGAGCCGGCGGCGGTTCATCGGGCCGAGCTTGAACGCGCGACGGGGAGTGGGTTGTTTGGCGGCGATCGGGGCGACCTTCATGCGGCGCCTCGGCGCTTCGAACGAGGGGACCGCGGCGCCAACATGCCGTCGCCCGACCTCGAACGACCCTCACCGTCATGACCGGGCTTGTCCCGGTCACCCACGCGCCGCCGTTGCAAATGCCCTTTAAGATTGGCCGCTGCGTGCCCGCGTGGATGCCCGGCACAAGGCCGGGCAAGTCCGTCCCGATCTCCCAACATCTCGCGCATCTGCATCAGACCTCGCGCGTTTCGAAATCGATGCGTGGATCGATCCAGGTGTAGGTGAGGTCGGAGATGAGATTCACCACCAGACCGAGCAGCGCATAGACGTAGAGCGTGCCGAGCACGACGGGATAGTCGCGCTGTATCAGCGAGTCGTAGGAGAGATAGCCGAGGCCGTCGAGCGAGAACACCTGCTCGATGAGCAGCGATCCCGTGAAGAAGGCGCTGATGAAGGCGCCGGGGAAGCCGGCGATGACGATCAGCATGGCGTTGCGGAAGACATGGCCGTAGAGCACGCGCCGTTCGCTCAGGCCCTTCATGCGCGCGGTTTGCACGTAGGACTTCTTGATCTCGTCGAGGAACGAGTTCTTGGTCAGCAGCGTCGAGGTGGCGAAGGAGCCGAGCACCAAGGCGGTCACCGGCAACGTGATGTGCCAGAAATAGTCGAGGATCTTATGCGGCCAGGAAAGGTCGGCGAAATTGTCCGAGGTGAGGCCGCGTAAAGGGAATATCTGCCAGAACGAGCCGCCGCAGAACAGGACGACCAGCAAGATGGCGAAGAGGAAGCTCGGGATGGCGTAGCCGAAGATGACCAAAGCCGAGGTCCAGGTGTCGAAGCGCGAGCCGTCCTTGACCGCCTTGCGGACGCCGAGCGGAATCGAGATCGCATAGGAGATGAGGGTCATCCATAGCCCGAGCGACATCGAAACGGGCAGCTTCTCCTTGATCAGATCGACCACCGGCGCGTCGCGATAATAGCTCTTGCCGAGATTGAAGGTGGCGTAATTGCGCACCAGCATCCAGAAGCGCTCGGGCGCCGGCTTGTCGAAGCCGTATTGCTTTTCCAGTTCCTTGATGAATTTCGGATCGAGACCTTCCGCGCCGCGATAGCGCGAGGAGATGTCGCCGCCGGCATGGGCCATCGCGCCCGCGCCGATCTGGCCGCCGCCACCGCCGAAATTCGCGGTCGAGCTTTCATTGTTGCCCTGCAACTGCGCGATGGCGCGCTCGACCGGGCCGCCCGGGACGAACTGCACGATGACGAAGGAGACCAGCATGATGCCGAAGATGGTCGGGATCATCAGGAGAATGCGGCGGAGGATGTAGGCGAGCATGGGCTAGCGCCGCGGCTGGCGGGTGGCGAGTGGCGAGGAGTGCGGGCGCCCGATCGCAAGTGCGCCGTCATTGCGAGCGGAGCGAAGCAATCCAGTGGTCGCGACGTCTGGGCTCTCGCTGCTCAGCCGCGCGCAGCGAACTGCGCCGAGCACCCCCTCGATCTCCGGATTGCTTCGCTCCGCTCGCAATGACGGGTAAATCAGACCGCCGCTCGCCATTTGCTTACAACCCGATCTTCTTGGCCTTGTCCGCGTCCCACCACCAGGTGTCGGGCGCGCCGGTGCCGAGTTTCGGCTGGCGATCGGGGCGCGAGAAGGCGTCCCAGTAGGCGAGCAAGGCGGCGTCGAGATACCACATCGGAACCCAGTAATGTCCGGCGCGCAGCACGCGGTCGAGCGCGCGGCACGTCGCGTCCAATTCGGAGCGGGTCGTCGCGTGGATGACTTTCTCGACCAAGACGTCGACGGCGGGGTCGGCGACGCCGGCAAGGTTGCGCGAGCCGACCATGGTCGCCGAGGCGGAACTGAGGAAGACGCGCAGTTCCGCGCCCGGCGTGACGGCGCCGCCGAACGCTTCGCCGACGACGTCGAAGTCGAAGTCCTCGGTGCGGCTCTTCAATTGGGCGGGGTCGACGATGCGCGTATGGGCGTCGATGCCTAGTTTTCTCAGGTTCTGCTGAAACGGCGCGACGTGCGGCTGAAGCGCGTCGGAGGAATCGAGAAACTCGATGGTGAAGGGCTCGCCGGTCGGCAGATGCAGGACTTCGCCCTGGCGCTTGCAGCCGGCGGCGAGCAGCATCGCGTTGGCCTGCTTGAGCAGGGTTCGGTCGCTGCCCGAGCCGTCGCTGACCGGCGGCGTATAGGGCTCGCCGAACACGGACGGAGGGATCTTGGCGCGCAGCGGCTCGAGAATGGCGAGTTCGTCGGGCCCGGGCGGCCCGACGGCCTCCATGGCCGTGTTCTGGAAATAGGACACCACCCGCTTGTAGGACGAATACATCACATTCTTGTTCGTCCATTCGAAATCGAAGCAGAGCCCCAGCGCCTCGCGGACGCGCGGGTCCTTGAACTGCTCGCGCCTCGTGTTGAAGTACCAGCCTTGCGAGCCGGTCGGCGCGCCGTTGTGGATCGCCTCTTTCTTGATGCGTCCCTCTTTCACCGCGGGGAAGTCGTAGCCCGTCGCCCAAACGCGGGACGTGTACTCCTGGTGGAAGTTGATCGCGCCGGCCTTGAAGGCTTCGAAGGCGACCTGTCGCTCGCGATAATATTCGAACCGGAGGCGCTCAAAGTTGTTCGCGCCGACGTTGACCGGCAGGTCCTTGCCCCAATAGCCGGGGTCGAGCGCGAATTCGATGAAGCGCCCCTGTTCGAGCGTTTTGACGCGATACGGGCCGGAGCCGAGCGGCGCGTCGAGAGTCGCGGCGTCGAAGTCGCGCGTCTTCCACCAGGCCGCCGAGAAAATCGGCATGCCGACGACGACGAGATGCGCATCACGGGTGCGCCCTTTGACGAAGCGCACAAGCGCGACGTCGTCGCTCTCCGCGCTGACGCTCTCCATCTCGCTCAGCAACTGCGCATAGGTCGGATGCGCCTTCTCCTTAAGGATGTTGAGCGAGAACGCCACGTCGGCGGCAGTCAATTTCGAGCCGTCGGAAAAACGCGCCTCCGGGCGCAGCAGGAAGCGATAGGTCAGCTTGTCCTCGGAATAGCGCACCGCGCGCGCGACGAGGCCGTAGACCGAATCCGGCTCGTCGCCGTTGCTGGTCATGAGCGTGTCGAAGGTCGCCGACATGCCCGCCGCGCCGTCGCCTTTCCTGGAATAGATGTTCAGCGTGTCGAACGTGTCGAAATTCTGATTGCCGCCAGTGTTGGTAATCTGCAGCGAAAGGAGGCCGGCCTTCGGCGCGGCGGGGTTCACATAGTCGAAATGCTTGAAATCCGCTGGCAACGCGAGATCGCCGAACGAGGAAAGGCCATGCGTCTCGATATCGTCCGTTGCGAAAGCGCGTCTCGCGCCGACGCCGCTGGACGCGATGAGGCCCGCCGCCGTAAATTTGAGCGCGCCGCGCCTTGTCATCGTAAAGCCCATGAGGCTTGCTTTCCCTTTAGACTGACGCTTGTCTGATTCGCCGGCGATTTAAGCCGGCTTTACACCGGTTGACCAGCGCCCGTCGCGGCGATGGCAGTCCGAGGGATGACGCATGAAAGACGCCTTTTTCAAGACCGCCGCACGCCCGCGCTCCTTCGCGTTTTTCGGCGCGCCGCTCGACCGCATTTCCGACAAGCGCGAGGATCCGGGTGTCCTCGCGGCCCTGCGGGAGCGCGCCGATGCCCGCGTGGCGTTGATCGCGCGCGATATGCCGCTTCTGCCGAGGCGCGCGGCTCCGCGCGAACCGCTTTTCCCGCTTTCGACGGTCGCGGCGCTGGGCGGCGCGCGCTTCGAGGCGCTGCTCGGCGTCGACTCGCTCGGCGCGCCGGTTTTCGCGGCGATGCTCGCCGACGACGCGGTCGAGCAGGTCGCCGATCTCAGCGACGGTTTCCTCGACCGGCGCACGCTGATCGTGCCCGGCCGCGACGATCTGGAACTCGTCGATCTGCGCACGATCGCCATGCAAGGCCTGGTTTCGCCCGACGCGCTGGCCATTCTCGGCCAGGCCAAGGCGATCCTGCACTGGCATGCCCGCCATGGCCGCTGCTCTAACTGCGGCGCGCCGACGCGCATTGCCGCGGCGGGTTGGCGACGCGAGTGCGACGCCTGCAAGGCGCAGCATTTCCCGCGCACCGACCCGGTGGTCATCATGCTCGCGGTCGATGGCGAGCGATGCCTGCTCGGCCGCCAGGCGCGCTTTCCCAAAAGCATGTATTCGTGCCTCGCCGGCTTTGTCGAACCCGGCGAGACGATCGAAGAGGCGGTGCGGCGGGAAATCCACGAAGAGGCCGGCATTGCGTGCGGCGAGGTCGCCTACGTCGCTTCGCAGCCCTGGCCGTTCCCGTCCTCGCTGATGATCGGCTGTCTCGCCCGCGCGACTTCGCGCGAGATCACGATCGACCGTCACGAACTGGAGGACGCGCGCTGGTTCGACCGCTCCGAAATCGCCGCAATGTTCGAGAAGCGCCACCCGCAGGGGCTGTTCGCGCCAAATCCGATGGCGATCGCGCATCATATTTTGCGGGCCTGGGCGGACGCCTGAAAGCTCGAAGGAAACACTTGACGGGGAACGACTCGGGGACGGCGGGGACTTTGTGCCGCCATAGTCTTGACTTGAGAGGGCCTCGCGCGCCTTAATCTGTCCAAATTTGGGGCGCGCGATGGACAATCGGTTTTCGCTCTATTTGATCAAGCCGTCGCATTACGACGACGACGGCTACGTTATACAATGGGCCAGCTCGGCGATCCCGTCGAATACCCTGGCCGTCCTCTACGGGCTGGCGGCCGACTGCAAGGCGCGGCGCGTCCTCGGCGCAGACGTCGACATCGACATCGTCCCGATCGACGAGACCAATACGCGCGTTCGTCCCGAACGCATCGCCGACTCCATTGCGGCGGCCGGGGGGCGGGGCCTCGTTTGTTTCGTCGGCGTGCAATCGAACCAATTTCCCCGCGCGATGGACCTGGCGCGGCGCTTTCGCGCCAAGGGAACGCAAGTCGCGATCGGCGGCTTTCATGTTTCCGGCTGTCTCGCGATGTTGCCGGAATTGCCGGACGACCTGCAGGAGGCGCAGGCGCTGGGCGTTTCGCTGTTCGCCGGCGAGGCGGAAGGCCGCCTCGACGTCGTATTGAGCGACGCCTACGCCGGCCGGTTGAAGCCGCTGTATGATTTCATGGACGATCTGCCCGGTCTCGAGGGGGCGCCCATGCCGCTGCTCCCGGCGGCGAGCATTGCGCGCACCGCCGGCGTCGTCACCAGCTTCGACGCGGGGCGTGGCTGTCCCTTCCAATGTTCCTTCTGCACGATCATCAATGTGCAAGGTCGCAAGTCGCGTTACCGGACCCCCGACGACGTCGAGGCGATCATTCGCGCCAATCTCGCGCAAGGCGTCACGCATTTCTTCATTACCGACGACAATCTCGCGCGCAACAAGAACTGGGAGCCGATGTTCGACCGGCTCATCGCCATGCGGCGAGACGAGAAGCTCGAGTTCAACTTCGTCATTCAAGTCGACACGCTCTGCCACCGCATTCCTCGCTTCATCGAAAAAGCCGCCGCGGCTGGAGTGCGTCGGGTGTTTCTCGGACTGGAGAACATCAATCCGGACAGCCTGGTCGGCGCCAAGAAGAAGCAGAATCGCATCGGCGAATATCGCACGATGCTGCTCGCCTGGAAGGAAGTCGGCTGCTTCACCTACGCCGGCTACATACTGGGCTTTCCCGCCGATACGCCGGAAACCATCGTACGCGACATCAAGATCATCCAGCGGGAATTGCCGCTCGATCTGCTCGAATTTTTCTGCCTGACGCCCCTGCCGGGTTCGGAGGACCACAAGAAGCTGGCGGCGGCCGGCATCGCCATGGACCCCGACATGAACAAATACGACCTCGAACATGTCGTCACGGGCCACCCGAAAATGTCGAAAGCGGAGTGGGAGAGCGTCTACCGCCTCGCCTGGGAGACCTATTACACGCCCGCGCACATGGCGACCGTCATGCGGCGCGCCGTGGCGACCGGCATCAGCCCCGGCAAGATGATGTTCCTGCTCATCTGGTTCTACGGCTGCGTGACGATCGAAAAGATTCATCCGCTCGAAGGGGGCTATCTGCGGCGCAAGGTGCGGCGCGACCGGCGACCGGGCCTGCCGATCGAGAACCCGCTGATCTTTTATACCAAATATGCGCTGGGCCTGCTCGGCAAGCATCTGGCCATCGCGCGCATCGTCTGGCGCATGGGGGCGGTCCGCCGGGCGATCAAACGCGACCCGAAGGCGCGCTTCTATCGCGATCAGGCGCTGACGGCGGTCAGCGACGCCGAACTCGACGACCTCGAAATGTTCAACGTGACCGCCTCCGCGCGGGCCGTCGCGGACAAGACGAAGCATCGGCTCGCAAATGTGTGAGAGCTGATTTCGTTGGTCGGAGGCCTGCAAGCGCCCATGAACGTGGCGCTACTGCTCGAACTCGGAACGGGACGGTGAACCGGACGTCGACGCCATGCGGCGCGCGCGGCGACATCCACAATCGCCCACCGTGCGCTTCGACGATCGATCGGCAGATCGTCAGTCCCATTCCAAGGCCGTCGGATTTCGTCGTGAAGAAGGGTTCGAACATGTGTTGCGCGACAGCCGGATCCAACCCGGGTCCGGTGTCCTCGACCGCAACGAGCACGCCGCCCGGCTCGACGAGCATCGAGGACACCGTCAGCTCCCTGGTGCGTTCCGTGACCCCTCGCATAGCCTCGACGCCGTTCATGATCAGGTTCAGCAGCACCTGCTGCAATTGAACCCGATCGCCCGTGACCGGCCGGTCGCCGGCGGCCAACTCGGCGTGCAGTACGACGTCGTGCCGCTGCAACTCGCTGCGGGTGAGCGCCAGCACTTCCCGAATGGCGTCGTTGATGTCGAGCTTCGCCAGTTCCGGCCCGGATTTCTTGGCGAGCGCCCGGAGACCGCGGATCACCTCGCCCGCGCGTGTTCCATCCCTCACAATGCGCAGAAGCGCGTTCCGCGCCTCGTCAAGATCGGGCTCGTTCCGGTTCAGCCAGCGCAAACCGGCGTCGCCATTGGTCACGACGCCGGTCAGCGGTTGATTGATCTCATGGGCGATGGAGGCCACCAGTTGGCCCATCGTCGTCAGCCGCGCGACGCGGGTGAGTTCCGCCTGGGCGTTTCTCAGCGCCTCCTCGGCATGTCTGCGTTCGGTGATGTCCATGACCGTGCCGACGAATTCGAGGTCGCCGGACGCGCTGACGTCGGGCTGCCCCATGCTTTGCAGATGCCTGACCGATCCATCTGGCAGAACGATCCGATACTCACGTTGGAACGGGCTTCTTTCGCGCACAGCCCGGTCGAGGGTTTGCTCGAGCGAGGGCCGGTCTTCGGGGTGAACCCGCTCTAGGAAAGTCGGATAGGACGGCAGCGTTGTCGCCGGATCGAAGCTAAAGATGCGGAAGTGCTCCGCCGACCAGGAGACTTCGCCGTAGCCGACCTTCCAGCGCCAACTGCCGGTGTGGCTGATCTGCTGCGCTTCGGCAAGCGCGGCTTCGCTCCGCCGCAGATCGTCCTCGGCGCGCTTCCGCTCCGTGATGTCGACCGCGACACCCGCGAAAAGAGCCGGGCTCCCCGCAACCGGAACTGCGATTGGACCCTGCACCTCCGCCCACGTCACGCCGCCATCCTTTCGCCGATAGCGCCTCTCGACGCGTCGCCCAAGAGGCTGCCCCACGGCGAGTTCGGCGCTGATCGTCTCGGTGGCGGCGCGTTCGTCCTCATGGGCGATGTCGACGGGCGAGAGGTGGCGGAGCTCCGCCTCGGAGTAGCCGGTCATTTGCTGAAAGGCCGGGTTTGCGGCGACGAAGCGTCGGTTCGAATCGATCAAGGTGACGCCGACTGGCACGTTTTCGAATAGATTGCGCCAGCGCTGTTCGCTCGCCCGCAGCGAATCTTCGGCCCTCTGCCGATCGCGGTTTTCATTGATCAATTCGGCGTAGAGGCGGGCATTCTCCAGCGAGATCGCCGCCTGCGACGACAACAGCTTCAGCACCGCGATCCGCGCGGGCGTGAAAACGGACGTGGCCAGGTTGTTTTCGATGTAGAGCACGCCCACCAACTCGGTCTGTTTGATCAGCGGCAGACAGAGAACCGATCGGGCGCGCCTCTGAATGATGTATTTGTCCGCTGAGAACAGCTTCTCCTTGGAGGCGTCATCCGAAATCACCGGTTCCCGCGTCCGGATGACATATTGCAGTATCGAATCGGGGAGGTCCGTGGGCGCCACGAGCGCTTGTCGGAGGTTGACCTCAACCGTGTTGAGGCCGGTGGTGGCTTCCGCCTCGATCCAAAATTGGTCCTTCCGCGCGAGGATCAGCAGGCCTCGCTCAGCCCCCGTGTGCTCGACCGCGATCACCATGAGAGTTTTGATCAAGTTTTCGAGGACAATCTCACCAGACACGGCCTGCGAAACTTTGATCACCGTCGCGAGGTCCAAATCCTCGACCGGGGCCCCGATCATGCCCGCCGGGCCGGATTCCGGCTCTCCCTCTTTGAAGGCCGGATATAGCTCATCGAGTTGCCGCACCTTCCCATCGGCTCCCCAACGCAGGTAAGCGTAGCGGGCGTTGCGTAAGTAAAGCTCGGCGAACTGCTCGAACCCGCGGGCCCGGTAGAAGAGGAAAGCGCGCTCATAGGCGATCGCCTCGTTGTGGACGAAGCCATTTGAGCGGGCCGAGCGGATGGCGTTCTCGTAGAGGCGCATCGCGTCGAGGCCCCGGCCTTCGATGCGAGCAATCTCGGCGCCCACCAGCGCGACGCGGTTTTCGAAATTCTCCGGGCAATTCGCCGCCCAGATTTCAAGCTGACGGTGGTGCGCGGCGAGAGCCTTGGCGCGCCGCCGTCGCTGGCCGGTTGTCGCGGATTCCCACGCCGCCGCCTGGGAGAGCGCGCTGTAAAAGTGATACTCCGCTTTTTCAAAGTGTGATGGCGATGTCCCGATCGTCCGCCGCGCGTTCTCTGACGCCTCGAGGGCAACGGCATAGTCGCCAGCAAAGAAGCGCGCTTGCAGCTTGCGGGGCCAGTACATGCTCTCCGGCCCCGCCAGATCCGGGTTATCGGAGAAGCGACGTTCGATCTGACGCTCGGCAAAATGCTCATCGTCAAGACAACCGAATTTGGGCGTCAAGCCTCGGAGCATCCGAATGAGCCCGAGTTGGGCGACTATCGCGTCGGAGGCGAGACCGAACCGGATCTGCCGCACAAACGCGAGACCACGCTCGGCTTCGCGTTGCGCCTCATCAAGCGGATCGCCTGCCGCAAGAAGATTCGTGTTCAGTGGTTGCAGCAATATCCCGCAAAGGTGAGATCGCCGACCGCGTTCGCCGCCTCGAAAGCGCGACGTACGAGATCACGGCCGGCCCGGACATCTTTCGTCCACGGCAGGACAACACTGCCGAAGATCATATACGTCCGGGCCTGGAAGCGCTTCAGCCCGCGCTGCTCCACTAGGTCATAGCCGAGCCGGCCGAATCGAAATCCCGCCTGGTGGTCGCCGAAGCGCTCTCCGGCGATCACCCCAAGCACCACGTAAGCGTAACACGAACCGTCAGAGTTGCCGCCATTGAGGCTGAGATTGACGATCCGACAAATCACCAGGGCGGCCAGGTTCGCATCCGTGTACCAGGCAGGCGCCGAAAGTTTGGTCAGAACATCCAGAGTGGCGAGAGACGCCGGATCGCTCATCAAAGGCAGATCGACGAGCGCCTCGATCGGACGGTCGCCGAGGGTTGACCAAATCCGCTGGTATTCGCATCGCACTTCCTCTGCCGTCGGATGTGGCGACCAACCGCCGCCCAGATGTTGGAGGTAGTCGAGACTGACGGCGGCCGCGCGGCTGCTTTGATCGAGGGCGGTGTACAGATCGACCCGCTGGCACGTCACGCCGGCGCGTTCGATCGTCGTTGCGGCGCGGGCCATCAGCGCCGTGAGGCGCTGCTCCGCTTCCGCCAGCGCGCCGGTCTGGAATTCACATTCGGCCCGGTTCAGCTCGAGCGCGAACGCGAGCTCGCGCCAGCGCTCCCACGAGTTCCTCCGCCAGCAGCGCCGCGCCGCCGACGAGATAAGTGAGCGCCGACGCATAAGCGGTAGACGCCTTCGCGCGCTTGCCGGCGATGAGGTTGAACTCGGCCAGTTGTTTGCGCTCCGCCTCCGCGATGACCAATGCGGCGCCGCGGTTGAGCTGATTGACGATCTCGAATATCGCCGCCTCTCGCTTCTCCACCGGCGTTTGCGCCGCCAGCACCCTGCCTATTCGGAGATGGGCCGCGGCGCGCGAGTGATCAGGAATCAGGGAGTAGGCGGCTTCCTGGACACGATCATGGAGGAACCTATAGGCGCCTTCCGAGCGGAACACGAGGTCGGCTCGGACCGCTTCCCAGAGGTCGTCGTGCATTTCCTCCGTCGAGCCCTGATAAAATATCCCTAGCAGTGTAAAGTCTGCGCTGTTTCCTATGCAGGCAAGCCGTTGTAGAGCGTTCTGGGTTTTGACCGGCAGTCGATGCAACTTCTCGACCATGAGATCGACGACATTGTCAGTGTAACCTTTGGCGCGAATGCGATTGAGATCACAGAACCATCGCGCATCGCCCTGGTCGAATATGAGTAGTCCCTCTTCGACGAGAGTGGTGACGAACTGAATGGCGAAGAATGGATTGCCAGTGGTTTTTTCGTGCACGAGTTGGACCAGCGGCGCGGAGTGTTCCACATTGCGGCGAATGAAATCCGCAAGCAGCCGCGCCAAGTCTTCGCGGGCGAGCGGTGTAAGCACAATATTCTGGACGACCGCGCCAGCCTTGCGAATCGCTTGCAGCTTTCGCATGAGCGGGTGCGCGGAATTAACTTCATTGTCCCGGTAGGCGCCGATCAACATCAAATGCCGCACATCCGGCCGGGTTAAGAGATCCTCAAGCAAATCCAGCGTCGCCGCGTCCAACCATTGCAAATCATCAAGAAAGAGCGCCAGCGGATGTTCCGGCCTGGCGAAGACGCCGATGAAACGTCGGACCACGAGCTGGAAGCGGCCTTGTGCCTGCCGTGGCTCAAGCTCCATGATTGGCGGCTGTTCTCCGATGACGAGCTTCAGTTCTGGGACGAGATCGACCATCAGCCGTCCGTTAGCGCCCAGCGCCTTGAGGATGGCGTTGCGCCAACTCGCCAACTCGGCGTCACTCTTGCTGAGAAGCGGCCGCACGAGGCTCTGAAAGGCCTGCACCAGCGTCGAGTAGGGGATATCGCGTTTGTACTGGTCGAACTTCCCTGACGCGAAAAACCCGCGCGACGGCGCCAGCGCCTTGTGCAGTTCATTGACGACCGAAGTTTTGCCGATGCCGGAATAGCCGGACACCAGCACCAACTCCGGCGCGCCGCCCTTGACGACGCGATCGAAGGCGGCGAGCAAAGTATCTACGTCGCGCGCTCTCCCGTACAGCTTCTCGGGAACCAGCAACCGGTCGGGCGTATCGTGTTCGCCCAGCAGGAAGTCATCTATACGGCGCCCATCCTCCAACGCCGCGAGACAGCGCCGGAGATCGCTCTCTATGCCGGCCGCGCTCTGATAACGCTCCTCGGGCGCCTTAGCGAGCAGCCTCATCATGATCGCCGAGACGGCGCCGGGGATCTCCTTCAGCCGCTCGGCAGGCGCCACCGGTTGCCTCGCAATATGGCAGTGGATCCACTCCATCGGATCGGCGGCGGTAAACGGCAGACGCCCGGTGAGCATCTGGTAGAATGTGACGCCAAGTGAGTAGAGGTCGCTGCGGGAATCGACCGAGCAATTCATTCTCCCGGTCTGTTCGGGCGCCATGTAGGCGAGCGTGCCCACGATGAGCTCCGCGGACTGGGGCGCCTGACGCTCGCGGGGCAGGCGCGAGGCGACGCCAAACCCGGTGAGCCGCACCCGTGGATCCGTGCAGTTGACCAGGATGTGCGCGGGCTTCAGATCCTTGTGGACGAGGCCGTGCTGATGGACCTTGCCCAGAGCCACGGCGATGCCGATGGCGAGGCGCAGGAAGCTTTCCACTTCCATGGGCGCGCCGAGCAGCCGACCTAGAGGCTCGCCTCCCGGATCCTCGAACACCAACGTGGTCCGGCCCCGTTCGCGCCCCAGCTCCAAGGGTCGCAGGGCCCATGAGCTATCCAGTTCGTCCTTCAACGCATATTCGTGCGCGAGGCGATCGAGGCTGGCCGGTGGCGGGCGCTCCGCGGTGAGCAGCACGGCCAGCACGGGGCAGCGGTTGCCGTCAGCGCTCAGCCGCCAGCCTCGACAGAAGATGCGTTCGTCGTCTTCCCACAAGACCTGGGGGCTGTCATCTCCGTCAGCGCCGAACCGAAGGGATAGGTTCAATTGCCGCCCTCCGCCAGCTCAGTGAGTTATCGCCGTCCGTAAAGATAGCACAACCCGCACGCCGTGGACGCCGACGGCGATCGATCATACGGCGCAGCGGCGCGCGAATTCGGATCGATCAACTCGACGACGAAAGCATATGATGAAAGGAGTCAAGACGCTGATCTTTGCGAGGGTCGGGCGCTCGATCTCGCCGGCGCCAGCTCACGATTGCGACGCCGCCAGCGCGCTGCGCAGCAAACGGGTCATGGTTTCCCCGTCGAATGGCTTTTCCACATAAGCGAACGCGCCGGCGGCCAGGACGCTCTCTCGGACGCTCTGGTTGGGAAACGCCGTAATGAAAATGATTGGCATACGTCGTCCCTGGGCGGTGAGCCGGCTTTGCAGCTCCAACCCGTTCATCCCTGGCATCTGCACATCGGTGATCACACACGACAAATCTTCAATCCGCAATGAGCTGAGGAACTCCTCGGCGAATTCGAACGGAAATGCGGCGAAGCCAAGCGACCTCACGAGGCCCTCCATTCCGGCACGAACCGACGCGTCGTCATCGATAATTGATACAATCTGAGCTTCGACCAATCCTGAAATTCCCCCTTGCTCTCGCCATGGCCCAGGCGACCGACGCCGCCGGTCGAAATCGAGACACTCTGTGCGCAAGGGCGGGAAAATAGTATCATACAATGGTATGTGCCGAGTGGTTCTGAGGCGACCGTAATTCGAGGATTTCAGCCGCTCTGACGAGGTCCGCCAGGGTTCGGACGCCCATTTTCTTCATCACATGGCCTCTGTGGATCTTGACCGTGATCTCGCTGACCCCGAGTTCCGCGGCTACCTGTTTGTTCATGAGCCCAGCCGTGACACGCGCCATAATCTCCCGTTCGCGGCTTGTGAGCGTCTCGAATAGTCTCCGCAGTTCGGACACCGCCCTTTCACTCTCGCGCCTGTTTCTGTCGCGTTCGATCGCCTTCGCCACTGCGTCGAGCATTTCCTGATCGCGGAACGGTTTCGTCAGGAAATCAACGGCGCCGGCTTTCATCGCCATCACGCTCATCGGGATGTCGCCGTGACCTGTGACCATAATAATCGGAATGTGGATGTTCGCTTCAGCTAACTGAGTCTGGAAGGTCAGGCCGCTCAATCCTGGCAGTCTGATGTCGAGCACCAAACAGCAAGGCGCGTCTGGAAAATTTTGCCTCAACAGCTCAGGCGCCGAAGCGAATAACTTTACATCCAGACCAACTGACTGAAACAGGCTGTTCAGCCCCTCGCGTACTGAGGCGTCGTCATCGACGACGAGGACCGTTGGCGTCTCGGGGAGCGCATCATTTCGTGAAGACGACTTTCGCTGGGCCATCGGAGCTCTTTCTGCACGAAGGCAGGGCGAACTCGAATGTTACGCCCCATGGCGGCATGTCCGTTTGGCACACGGAGTGCGCCGAGCCTGAGCATGCTGTCCTTCACCCACATTGGTTATCAACCTTGCCCCGCCCAATATGTTACCACCCGGCGCAGAAGTCGCAATGGCCGCGCTTGGGCGCGACTTGCCAGTGGGGTCTACGGAATTCGGCTCCCCAAGCAGGCAGCCTCCATGATGCGGACGAGATCGCCGCTACGTGCGACGTCCCCTGCATCCAAAATCCATGTCCGGACGGAAAATGCGGCATAGATGCGCTCTTGCCCGAGCGCCGAGTCCTTGAATTGGCCAATTCGCCATCCATATACCATCCATGTGGATGGAGAAAACCGAATGTCAGGCAGTGTCCAACAGCTGCGAGAAAAAGGCGGCGAGTCCGAAAAGATCACTATCAATCTGGGTTATGTCGATCTCGGGCGCATCGACCTCCTGGTCCAGGAAGGGTTCTACTCCAACCGGACCGATTTTATCCGGACTGCGATCCGCATTCAGCTCGCAACGCACTCCGAAGCCGTTACGAAGTCGATCATTCGGCACACGTTGGAACTTGGGCTGCGCGACTACAGCCGCGCCGATCTCGAGGCTATCAGGACCGCGGGAGAGAAACTTCACGTCAGGGTGGTCGGGCTCGCTCGCATCGCACCTGATGTGACGGTCGAACTCGCCCTCGCGACGATTGAATCCATAACAGTGCTCGGCGCGCTCCAAGCCAGCGCGGAGATCAAGTCGGCGCTGGCCCAGCGCACCAAGTTGGGTAGCTAACGCGAGTAAAGGGAACAAGCCATGAAAATTGATTTCGCCGAGGCCATGCGGCTGGCCACGCTCTCAACCCGCGCCGGCGACGTTGTGAAGGCGACGAAGATCATCCTGCATGCGGTTGCCGGGCGCCCAGAGGCCGGCGATGAGGAAAAAAACGGTCCTGGGCAAGGAACGAAGTTGCTTTCGACGCTCCGTTCGATCGAGCGCGATCCAGATCACGGCGAGGCCTCGCCTGGGAGGCAGCCCTCGTCCACGACGCCGAAAACTTCGACGGCCGCGAAGAGCTTCGAGGCGTTCAAACGCTCGCAGCCCCTGCGAAAGCCGCTGGGCGAGGTGATTCGGGCTTTGCGCGAAGGCCCGTCGACATCGCCAGCAATGAGGTCGCCGGCAGTGCCGGATGGAGCCCAATTCCTGACCCGATCGTTCACGTGTGCGGCCGGTACGCGCGATTACAAGCTATATATTCCCGCCTCGGCGCCGGCTGCGCCGCGCGGCCTGATCGTCATGCTGCATGGGTGCAAACAGGATCCAAACGATTTCGCAGTCGGCACAAACATGAATGGAGTGGCCGAATCCCACGGTCTGTTGGTCGCCTACCCCGGCCAGGCGCGCTCCGCGAATGCGTCGTCGTGCTGGAACTGGTTCAATCCGGCTGACCAAGTCCGGGACGCTGGGGAACCCTCCATTATCGCCGGACTGACGCGTGACATCGTCTCGGCGTTCGGCCTTGATCGGCGGAACGTTTTTGTGGCCGGCATGTCTGCTGGCGGCGCGATGGCGGCGGTGATGGGCGAAACCTATCCCGACCTCTATGCCGCTGTCGGGATTCACTCGGGGCTGGCTTATCGGTCCGCGAGCGATGTGGTTTCCGCTTTTGCAGCCATGCGCGGCTCGGTCGAGCTTTCTTCGCCTGACAGATTGAACGTGGCGCCACAAGCGAGGCCTCGCGTCCGCACCATAGTCTTTCATGGCGCCCGGGATCGAACGGTTCATCCCGCGAACGCCGACCGAGTCGTCGAAGCAGCCCTGTCGCAACTCGAATTCGAGCACGACCGATTGGATTGCAAGTGTTCCGCAGGCGGCCGACTTTGCACAAGCACAATCTTCCGCGGCGCGGATGGCCTTCCGGTCATTGAAGTCTGGCGGATCGTCGGCGCGGGACATGCCTGGTCTGGCGGAAACCCCGGCGGTTCGTTCACAGATTCAAAAGGCCCCGACGCGTCTGCAGAGATGGTCCGGTTCTTCCTAACGCACGCGGCAGTCGATAGAGTCGCCGTGTAATTCTGACGTGCGCGCCGGCTGGCAATCTCGGAGCTGCCGCTTACGGGTAAGCGGCCACTCCGGCGACTTACCGAGTTCATGGACCATCGTAATCCTTTCAATTCGTCGTACTTCATTCGGTTTCGAGGTGGGGTCATGGTTCGTCGTTCTGTTGTCACGCTTCCGCTTATGGTTTTGCTGCTCATACTGGTCGGAACGTTCGCCGGGCGGGCCGCAACAGCATTCCAGACCAGCGCCCCGTATGCGATCCTGGTCGACTACGACACCGGATCGGTGTTGTTCCAAAAGAACGCCGACGCTCCGATGGAGCCCGCGTCGACGACGAAAATCCTCACGGCCGAGATCGTCTTCCGAGAGATTGTCGAGGGCAGGCTCAAGCTAGAGGACAAAATGGCGATCTCGCCGAGGGCTGCCAGAGAGGGCGATGCGGAGTCGGGCGGCTCGAGCATGTTTGCTCAAGTGAACACTCAAGTTAGCGTCGAGGATTTGCTGCGGGGCCTTCTGATCACGTCAGGCAATGACGCCGCCATCGCTCTGGCCGAGGGCGTCGCTGGCTCGGAAGGCGCATTCGTGGCCCGCATGAACAAACGAGCTCGCGAATTGAGAATGAGCCGCTCGAGCTTCACCAATGCATGGGGGGAAGGCAGCGCAAGGCAAAGGGTGACCGCCCGCGACATGGCCCGCTTGGCGGCCTACGTTATCCGGACTTATCCGCAATTCTACGCGTATTTTGGCGAACGTGGGTTTACCTGGAATAACGTCCAGCAACAGAACCGAAACCCGCTTCTGAATATGAACCTCGGGGCGGATGGCTTGAAGACGGGCCATCTGGCCAGGAGCGGTTTCGGCCTGGTCGGCTCCGCCGTTCAGAACGGGCGCCGGTTGATCCTGGTGCTGAACGGGGCGCGAACGGAAGCGGAAAGGGCGAGGGAAGCAGGCAGGCTGATGGAAGCGGGCTTTCGCGCCCTTGGTCCGTAATCGGAGTGGGTATCCGATGGGCTAACCGCGCGAGAAATTGCCGCTGGCATAGAACTGAGTCTCCCGCCTCTCCAGCATTCGTCGCTACCCTCCATTCACCCGAACTTCCGCCTCGCATCGAGCGCCAGCCCGACGCCGACGCTGCCGAAGAGGTCGCCTGTCACAACTTCCGCGGCGGGAAAGAGCGAAGTTATGCTGGTTCGCAGCAGAGGCACCGAACTGGATCCGCCAGTGATGAAGATACGGCCGACAGCCCCAGGCCGCAGGCGTGCGGCGATCAGCAGCTCTTGCACAGCGCCGACGACGCGCCCTACCGCATTGCCGATCGCAGCGTCGAAATCGGCGCGCGCGGTGACAATGGGAGCGTCCTCGCGATAGTCCGTCATGTCGATCGAGGCCGAAAGTTGCGACGTGAGGTCGATCTTGGCGCGCTCGACGGACAAAGCGAGCGAATGGCCGCGCCGCTCCTCCACCAGCGTGATGAAGCGATCGATGAGATCGCGCCGCTCGGCCTCGTAACGAATCTGCTTGAGCTCGTTCATCACCTTGCCGGTGTAGAGCAGATTGATGAACTGCCAGGTCGCGAGGTCATGAAAATAGCGCGAAGGGAGATTGCGCTTGCGATCGATTGTCCAGGAGCCGTAGCCGAAATGCGGCATGACCTGCGCGAGGCTGAGCAGGCGATCGAAATCCGTGCCGCCGATATGCACGCCCGCGTTGGCGAGAACGTCGTCTTTGCGGTCCGCCTTGCCGGCGCGCTCGGCCGAGATGCGCACAATCGAAAAGTCGGACGTGCCGCCGCCGATGTCGACGACGAGCACAATCGCTTCGCCGCCAACGCGCTGCTCGTAATCGAGCGCCGCGGCTATCGGCTCATATTGGAACGCCACCTCGCGAAAGCCGCTCGCCCGCGCGATCGATTCGAGGGCGCTTTGCGCCGCCGCGTCCGCCACATCGTCCTGATCGACAAAGCGAACAGGACGTCCAAGCACGGCGCAATCGACGCTGCGCCCCAAATGGTCCTCCGCCCGCTTCTTGAGAAAGTCGAAGAAAGCGCCGAGAATGTCGACGAACGATAGGGAATGGCGACCGACGCGCGTCTTCTCGTGAATCAACGACGTCCCCAAGATGCTTTTCAGCGCACGCATGAGACGGCCATGCTCGCCCTCGACGTAGGCGTCCATCGCCGCTCGACCGAACAGGGCGTTCGCATCGCCGAACGGAAAGAAAACGGCGCTGGGCAACGTCGATCGGCCATCCTCCAGCGCAACCAGCTCCGCGCCGGTGGCGTCGCTGACGCCGATCGTCGAATTCGAAGTGCCGAAATCGATGCCGAGGAATTGAGGATTCATGACTCAAAGCGCGCCCTGGTGCATTCCGATTGAGCCCATAGGGAAAAAGCGTCGGCAAAGGAAGGCGAATGATCCGGGCGAGCCTGATCAGCGAGTCGCCAGCCCCTTGGTCCAGGTCGCGACGCGATCCGCCATCGCCCGCATGTGGTCGGCAAGGGTGAACCCGGAAACCGCCTTGCGCGGCTTCAGGTCGTGGTCGCCGTCTTCCAGCCAGAGAATTTCGACTGACTGCGAAAGCTCGTAGCCCTCGACTTCCTCCCGCGTGCCGAAGAGGTCGCGTGCGCCTTGCACGATAAGGGCCGGGGTCCGCATGTCGACGAGATGCGCCGTTCGCAGCTGATCCGGTTTGCCGATTGGGTGGAAGGGATAGCCGAGGCACAGGAGTCCGACGGTCCGGCCGGATGCGAGGACCTCGTCGGCAACCATACTGGCTACGCGGCCGCCCATCGATTTTCCGCCAATGACGAGCGGCGACGTTGCTTTGAGTTCGTCGATGGCGGCGATGAATTCCGACTTGAGGGTTTCCGCGCGCGGAGGCGGTCGCTTTGCCGGCGACGTGCGGCGGGACGCCATGTAGCCGAATTCGAAGCGCGCGACCCGCAATCGGACGTCTGCGAGCGCCTTTGTGGCAGCGCTCAACGATGCGGAATCCATCGGCCCGCCAGCGCCATGGGCCAGCAGAACAGTCGCCTCCGCATCGGCGGGTCCGTCGAACAGAAAGACGGTCATGGTCGCAGCTTCTCGCGATTTGATCCGCGTTCGACGTTCTCTGCGTCAGCCTGCTTTCCGCGTCGACTTGACGGGCTTCTTGCCTGCCTCCTTCGCCCCTTCCTTAGCCGGGGCGCCGCCGGCGATCGGCAATAGCAGCTCGCGCTGATCCGGGTTGCGCTTGGCCGACTTCCTGCCCTTTGTAGGGGCCGCGGTGGCGGGCGTTTTCGCCTTCGAGACGGCTTTCGCGTTGTCTTGCCCCTCGGACGCGGCGATGCTCTGACGCAAGGCGGCCATCAAATCCATACCCCCGACGATCTTCGGTTCGAATTTCCGCTTCGAGACCGGCATCCCGGCCTTCTTGACGTTGATCATTTCGATGATCGCCTGCTCATAACGATCTTGGAACTTGGAAGCGTCGAAATCCGCCTTCTTGGTCTCCAGGATATGCTCGGCGAGCGTGAGCGTTTCCTTCGGAATGTCGATGTCCGGAATGCCCTCGAAATATTCGTCGTCCGCCCGAATCTCGTAGGGGTAACGCAGCGTCGTCCCGAGCAAGCCCTTGCCCCACGGCTGCAACATCACCACGCGCTCTCGTTTGGACAACACGACGCGCCCCAGCGCCACCATCTTCTTGTCGCGCATCGCATCGCGAATGACGCAAAAGGCCTCGAGGCCCGCCTTATCGCTCGGCGCCAGATAATAGGGACTATCAACGTATCGCTCGTCGATCTGCGCTTTCGGCACGAAACGGTCGATATCGATCGTATCATTGCTCTCAATTGCAATCGCTTCGATCTCTTCGTCGTCGATCGGTAGATAGACTCCCTTCTCGATTTCGTAGCCGCGCCCCTTGTCGGCGGCCTCGACAATCTTACCGGATTCTTCGTCGACGAGTTGCTGCTTGAGGCGGTTGCCGGTCTTCTTGTTGATTTGCCGGAACGAGATCTTTTCGCCTGATGAAGTCGCCGTGTAGAGCGAGATCGGGCACGAGACGAGGGAGAGTTTGAGGTAACCCTTCCAGTAAGGGCGAGCAGCGGCCACGCTAAACTCCTACGCAACTGGCGGGAATAGAATCTGGACCAAGCCACAGCGGAGTCAATAGCTGCGTGCGGGATTGATTCTGCCGCAATTTGTTGCCGCAATGTTCCTGCCATGAGACGCTCGGCCACGCTCGGCCACGCTCGGCGCCGATCATCCAGGAAACCACGGGGATGCGGCAATTTGACATAGCTGCCCATCGTTTCCGGGCCTTCAGATCTGCGGAAGCGCTCTTATGTTGCACTGCGAAAGCCGAGGCGAGCGTCCCGACAGGATGCGGCCGACGCGAAGAGTATGGACCGGAAGGAGGGGCAGATGGCCTCGATCAAGATTATTGCCCAAAAGCTCAGCGCGTGGCGGCGCTACCGCGAAACCGTGCGCGAGCTGTCGCAGATGAGCGATCACGAACTTGGCGACATCGGACTTCATCGCTGCGATATCGAATGTGTCGCCCGTCAGACCGCGTCGGCCTGAATTGAATCGCCCAGGTGAGGCGACGGCGAGGACTGCTAATCGCCCTTGTCGCTCGTCGCACGAGCGCCCGTCGGATCCGCCCCCGGCGGGCGCTTCCTTTTACCGTTCTCCCACATCGCGGCGCGTGGCGCGGGCGACTGAACCGTAGCCGCAGGCGCCCGCCGCAATCTGGACAGTCAGGCCGCCTTGGCCAGCATGCCGTGCGGGTCGAGCACGAATTTGGCGGCGACGCCCTTGTCGAAGTCGGCGTATCCCTTCGGCGCATCCTCCAGGCTGATGGCTTTGGCGTTGACGATCTTGGCGATCGGCAGGCGGTCGTTGAGCAGCGCCATCATGAGCTGGCGATTGTAGCGCAGGACGGGCGTCTGGCCGGTGTGGAAGGAGTTCGACTTGGACCAGCCGAGGCCCAGGCGAAGACTGAGGTTGCCGCTTTTGGCGGCCTTGTCGTGCGCGCCGGGATCTTCGGTGACATACAATCCCGGTATGCCGATGGCGCCCGCCGGCCGGATGATCTCCATCGCCTGGTTCAGCACGATGGCCGGCTCATCGCCGCCGCCATGGCCCTTGGCTTCGAAACCGACCGCATCGATGACCGCATCGACCGTGGGCTCGCCGACGACCGCGGCGACCAGTTCGCCGAGGCGATCGTGCTTGCCGAGATCGATCGGGACGAAGCCGACCTTCCTGGCGTGGCTTAGCCGCGCCTCGTTCAAGTCGCCGATCATGATCACCGATGCGCCCAGGAGCTGGGCGGAGGCGGCCGCCGCGAGGCCCACGGGGCCGGCGCCGGCGACGTAGACCGTCGAGCCCGGCTTGACCCCCGCGGTCAAGGCGCCGTGGAAGCCGGTCGGCAAAATGTCCGTCAGCATGGTCAGGTCCATGATCTTCGACAGGGCCTGGTTCTTGTCCGGGAATTTGAGCAGGTTGAAGTCGGCGTAGGGGACCATGACGTAGCGGGCCTGGCCGCCGATCCAGCCGCCCATGTCGACATAGCCATAAGCGCCGCCGGCGCGGCCGGGATTGACCGTCAGGCACACGCCGGTATTCGTCTCGCGGCAGCAGCGGCATCGTCCGCAGGCGACGTTGAACGGCACCGAGACGAGATCGCCCAACGCGATCATCTCGACGTCCGAACCCTTCTCGATCACCTCGCCCGTGATCTCGTGCCCGAGCACCATGCCCGCCGGCGCGGTGGTGCGGCCGCGCACCATGTGCTGATCGGATCCGCAGATATTGGTCGAAACGACCCTCAAGATCACGCCATGGTCGATCTTGCGGCCCCGCGGGTCCTCGAACTTGGGATCGGCGATGTCCCGAACCTGGACTTCACCCGGCTTGGTGTAGACGACGCCACGATTTTTGCTCACGACAAACCTCTCTTGCATTGTGGTTGGAAGAATTGCGGGCGACACTTCTGGGCCGTCGCGCCAGGGCTGAACGAGTTCGATAGTCGACGGAGCGCGGAACTCCGTGCGGCGAAGCGATCGCAAGACGATGCAAACGTCCTACTGCCGCGGCGGCCCGCGCGCGTTCGATACTTGGATGACAAAGAGCTCATCCGGCTGGCCAATGCGGCCAAGCGTCAGCGCCGCGCAGCATACCCTGGGCGAATGTCGCTTGCCTTTGCACGACCACAGGCCGCCCTACACCTCCAATCAGACGACGGCAGCGTAGGTCGGCCAAAGCGCGCCACGCCACTGTCTGGAGGTTGATTGAAATAGCGCGTTGGTTTGATCGGCCTCATACGTTGGCATCGCAGCGGGCGCGGGCTCCACAGCATTGGTCGAGTGCGTCGAGAGGAGCGGCGCGCTTGCCTATCCGGATCTGATTTCCGACAGGACGCCCATACGAACGGATGGTTTCGGCAAACTAACCGCCGCTCCGGATCCACCAATGTAGGATCGAAGGTTGCCGTCGGGCGAGGCAGTGTGTTCACCCAGCGGATAAACGGAGCGTTCTCGATGAAGCAGGCATTTGCGACCAAGCTCGTGGCGCCCTTTGCGTTCCTCCCCGTGCTTCTATCGTTGGCTACGGAAATTAGCTCCGCCAATGCGCAGACCGCAGCGCCGGTGGAGGCGCCTGCGACGCTCAACGCCGTCGACTTCAATTTTGTCGGCCAGGCCAATCTGGGCGCTCCCTTCCAGGTGGATTCCGGCCGGCTGGCGGAGACGAGGGGCGGCACCGCCGCCATTCGCGATTACGCCCACCTGATGGTCACCAGCCATATTCCTATCGCCGCCGCGCTGACTGCGATCCTGCAACAGAAGAATGTCACTCCGTCAAATACGCTGTTGCGCGGCGCGTATGCCGCGATGATCTCCACGCTCGGGGCGGACCACGGCGCTGCGTTCGACCGCGACTATGTGAACGGCCAGGTCGAGTATCAAAGAGGAAACGCGGCGCTGTTCCGACAGGAGATCCAATACGGCGGCGACTCGCAGCTCAAGCAATTCGCGATTCAGACCCTCCCGAAGATCGAAGACCATCTCCAGCGGGCACTGAGGCTCGCCGGTAAACCCAGCGGCGACAACACCTCGAACTGAGGCCGCGGACGAGTGCTGTTCATGAGCATGATTACTGAATATTCCCCAATTCGCATTGTCAGTCCCGCCGGATTCGACCCTGGGACAGCGCAGACGCCGGGGTCCGTGCGCTTGGCGGCGGTCGCGCCTCAGCTTGGCATCCAATCGGTGTTGTGGGGCGGGTTGTTCGAGGTCAAGCCGGGAGCTCGCACGGGCATCCATCATCATGGCGAGCAGCAGACGATCGCCTATGTCCTGTCGGGCATCTGCTCGGTTCGCTGGGGCGCGAGGGGCGAACACGCCGCGCACGCGAAAGCCGGCGATTTCATCCATGTGCCTGCCTTCCTCCCGCACATGGAGGTCAATCCGTCGGATTCGGAATCCTTTCACTGGGTGGTCGTGAGGAGCACCTCGACGCCGATCGTGGTGAACCTGCCGGACCAGACTTGGCCATAGGCGACACCTCGCCCCGCGGCCACGCCTTCCGCCGCGAGCAGGGTATCCGAGCGGCGATGGCAAGAGTTGGAGCAGTCATGAGTCAAAATTCGGACACTCGACATCATGTTTCGCGACGCACGGTGCTCGAGGCCGGCGCCGCCGCGGCCGCCGTTTCGTTCGTCGGCCACCCGCAATTTGCGCTGGGCGCCGACACGCCCGATGCCGCAGCGCCGCCGGCCCCCGTGAACGTCGGCCTTCAGATCAACGGTCGTCACCACGCACTGGCAGTCGATACCAGGACGACGCTGCTCGATGCGCTGCGTGAGCATCTCGCGCTCACCGGCACGAAGAAGGGCTGCGATCAAGGGCAATGCGGCGCGTGCACGGTGATCGTCAACGGGCAGCGCATCAACAGCTGCCTGACGCTCGCGGTGATGCATGCCGACGATGAAATCACCACCATCGAAGGCTTGGCGAACGGTGGCGACCTCCATCCGATGCAGGCCGCTTTCGTGCATCATGATGGATTGCAATGCGGGTATTGCACGCCCGGCCAGATTTGTTCGGCCGTGGCGCTTCTGGCCGAACATAAGGCCGGCTGGCCAAGCTACGTCACCGCGGACGTCGCGACCACGCCCGTCCTCACCGACGCCGAGATCGCCGAACGGATGAGCGGCAATATCTGTCGGTGCTCGGCGTACGCCAATATCGTTGCGGCGATCCGCGACGTGGCCGAGGGAGACCAGACATGAAGCCGTTTCGCTACGAACGGGCCACCGGCGTCGCGTCCGCCTGCGCATCGGCGGCGGAGCCTGCCGTCAAGTTCATCGCCGGCGGCACCAACCTGCTCGATCTCATGAAGCTTGAGATCGAGACGCCGGCGCATCTTGTGGACATCGGTTCGTTGCCCCTTGCCGAGGTGGAAGAGACTGCCGACGGCGGTTTGCGTGTCGGCGCGCGGGTCACGAACAGCGCCCTGGCGGCCGACATGCGGGTCCGCCGTCGCTATCCCGTCCTGTCGCAGGCGATCCTGGCCGGAGCCTCTACGCAGCTGCGCAACAAGGCCACAACGGGCGGGAATCTGCTCCAGCGCACGCGGTGCCCATACTTTTATGACACGACCAAGCCGTGCAACAAACGAACGCCGGGCGCGGGCTGCGCCGCACTGGGCGGCCTCAACCGGATGAACGCCGTGCTGGGCGTGAGCGACCATTGCATCGCCGCCCACCCGTCCGACATGGCGGTGGCGATGTCGGCGCTCGAGGCGCAGGTGGAGACCGTAGCCCCCGGCGGCGCCACACGGACGATCCCGATCGACGCGCTCTATCGTCCGCCGGGCGATACGCCTCATATCGAAACGGTGCTGGCGCCGGGCGAGCTGATCCGGTCGGTGGTCCTGCCCCCGCCGCCGCCCGGCCGTCAGATCTATCGCAAAGTGCGCGACCGCGCTTCCTTCGCGTTCGCGCTCGTTTCGGTCGCGGTCGTCGCGGCGCGCGAAGGGGACAGGGTGGGCGCCGCGCGCGTCGCATTCGGCAGCCTCGCCTACAAGCCATGGCGATCGACGGAAGCCGAGGCCGCGCTGAAAGGCGCCTCGGCGCAACGGGCGTCTTTCGACGCCGCCGGCATAGCCGCGCTCGAGGACGCGCACGGCTACGGCCACAATGATTTCAAGATCCCGCTCGCACGCCGAACGCTGCGGGCCGCGTTGGCCGAAGCGGTGGGCGCCTGAGGAGCAACGACCATGGTTGAAAGCACGCAGGCCGACGTGATCGGCCAACCTCTCGATCGCGTCGATGGCGCGCTCAAGGTGACCGGCCGAGCCACCTACGCCTTTGAATACGCGACGCAAGGCAGCGCCGCTTATGGCGTCATCGTCAGCGCCTCGATCGGCAAGGGCCGCATCCGCGCGGTCGACGCGCGTGATGCTCGGGGAGCGCCGGGCGTGCTGCTCGTATTGACCAAGGACAATGCGCCTCCCCAGACGCCGTGGGGACCGGTCGACTTGCCGGACCGCTTCGCCCGCGCCGAGCCCGCGCTCAACACCGACGAGGTGCTGTATTTCGGCTTCCCTGTCGCCCTCGTCGTCGCCGACACGTTTGAGCGGGCCAGCGCCGCCGCCGCGATGGTCCGTGTCCAGTATGATTCATTGCCGGGCGACTATGACCTCGACGTCGCCGGCCCCTCCGCGGAGAACCCAGGTCGAATCGATGGCGACCTGCCCGCCGACAGCGCCGTTGGCGACTTCGAATCCGCTTTCGCCAACGCGCCGGTGCAGATCGATGCGCACTACACCACGCCCTATCAGCACCAGGCCCCAATGGAGCCGCATGCGACACTGGCGGCGTGGGACGGCGGGATGTTGACCGTACATACGTCGGCCCAGTTGACGACGAGCCCTCGGGAAGGCCTCGCCCGAACGCTTCAGATCCCCAAGGAGAATGTTCGTATCGTCACCCGCTACGTCGGCGGCGGTTTCGGCAACAAATTGCCCTACTATGTCGATGCGACGCTCGCCGCGCTCGCCGCCCGCACGCTCGGTCGGCCGGTCAAGGTCGCGATGACCCGTCCGCAGCTCTTTCAAATCACTACCCACCGCAGCGCATCCGAGCAGCACGTTCGACTGGGCGCCGACCGCGACGGCCGGCTGGTCGCCTACGGCCAGGATGCCCTCGTGGATTGCGCGCGCTTCGACATTTATACCGAGCCGGTCAGCGGCGCAGCCCGCATGCTTTATGCCGCGGCCAACCGACTGACCCGGCATCGCCGCGCAAAGCTGGATCTGCCGCGCTCGGACTCGATGCGGGCGCCGGGCGACGCGATCGGGCTGCTGGCGCTCGAATGCGCGATGGACGAGTTGGCGGACGCCCTCTCCCTCGATCCGATCGAGTTACGCCTGCGCAACGACACCCAGACCGATCCGGAGCGGAACCGGCCCTTCTCCTCGCGCCATCTCGCCAATGCGCTGCGCGAGGGCGCCGCCCGTTTCGGGTGGGACAAGCGCGTCGCAAAGCCGGCCAGCGTCCGCGACGGGCGCTGGCTTGTCGGCCTTGGCGTCGCCTCGGCGATCCGTGGAGACATTCTTCAGAGCGCATCGGCGCGTGCGCGTCTGGAGCGCGATGGCCGCCTGACCGTCGAGCTGGCGATGACCGACATCGGGACTGGCTCCTACACGATCCTGACGCAGATCGCCGCGGAGACGATGAATTTGCCGGTCGGCCTTGTCGCCGTCAACCTTGGCGACACCCGCTTTCCGCCCACCGCCGGCTCGGGCGGCTCCTTTGGGGCCGCGACGTCCGGCGCGGCGGTCCTTGCCGCCTGCCGGAAACTCAAGGCCGGTCTCGCCTCAGGCATGAGGGAAGCTGAGGGCTCGGTCACGCCCGCGGACATGGACAACGCCTATTCGCACGCCGGCTTCGGCGCCCATTTCGCGGAAGTCGGAGTCGATCGGGACACCGGCGAAGTGCGGGTCAGACGCATGCTCGGCGTATTCGCGGCCGGCCGAATTCTCAACGCGAAGACCGCGCACTCGCAAATGATCGGCGGCATGACGTGGGGCATCGGCGCGGCGTTGACTGAAGAGAACCACGTCGACGCGCGTTACGGCTCCTTCGTCAATCAGGATCTGGCCAACTACCACGTCGCGGTCAACGCCGACGTCGGGAAGATGGACGTCGTGTTTCTGCATGAGGACGATCCCCATGGCAGCCCGCTGGGCAGCAAGGGCATCGGCGAACTCGGAATTTGCGGCGCGGGCGCCGCGATCATGAACGCCATCCACAATGCAACCGGCGCTCGGATCCGGGACTTCCCGGCCACGCCGGACAAGCTTCTGACCACGCTTGAAACGCTCGACGCCTAGTTCCGAGCGCTCGCTCCAATGATTCGCTCTCACGGTCAGTCTCCCCTTTTGGCGGCGCCCTGCACTGATACGGTTTCCGGGTGATCACCTCGGGTTGGCGATTTTCGGCCACCAATGGAATCCGGCCTGGCTCTTGATCTTTTCGCGTTCGCTGGCGAGAGCGGCGCATCGCGTGGAGATGATTTCGTCAAGGGCCTCGATGGTGGGGATGTGCTTGTTGACGACGGGTTCGTCGACCAACGACCAGAGCGTTTCGGCTGGCTGCACCTCCGGGGTGTAGGCGGGCTGAAAGACGAGGCGAACGCCGTCCGGGACGACGAGGCCGGCTTCGCCGTGCCAGCCGGCGTTGTCGAGCATCAGCACGATGCGCCGCTCCCGCCCGGCGCCGGCTTCCTCGGCGAACAGCTGCAGCAGCGCCTCGAAGAACGGCTTGGACACGCCGTTCGAGACGTACCAGAAACTTTCGCCCGTGGCCGGAGAGACGAACGCCGTCACGTACAGCCATTCGAAGCGATGATGGCCGTGCGCGGTCGGCCGCACGCCGATCGGCGCCCAGACCTGGCGGGTCACCGGCTTCAGGCCGAGCCGGTGTTCGTCGGTCGCAAAGGCCTCGATCGGCGTGTCGGGATGGAGCGCCGCTTCCTCGGCGACGACTTCGGCGAGTTTTTTTTGAACGCCTCTTGCTCCTCGGGCGTCGCCGCTTTCGGGTTGCGCGGCCGCGGCTTCTGGATCGACCAGCCGATCGCCCGCAACGCCTCCCAGCCGCGTTGCGGCGCGAGCGAGGCTAGCCCCAGTTCGCCCGCCATCCAGCGCGCGACCTTGCCGCTCGTCCAAACTCCGCCGTCGGGCGGCGGATCCGCCAAACGTGCGCGCAGGCGCTCCAACAGTTCGGGCCTCAGAACCTTCGCCGACGCGCCGTTGCCGCGACGCAGATCGCCCATCGCCGCAGGCCCAAGCGCGTTGTAACGCTCCACCAGTTGTTCGATCCAACGCCGCCCAAACGAGGTCATCGCCGCCACCTCGCCGGTCGAATGCCCCTTCGCCAATAGCCAGATCGCCTGAAAATGCCGCGAAGACGTCACGTCCTCGCACGCCTCGTACCGCTCCTCCAACGCCGCAACGCTCAGATGACCGGCAACGTAGGCCATGCCCGCCTCCCGCGATTCATGGCCGTTCTATCTACCAGCAGAAATCCCCGACGGGAATCCACAACCCGTCGAGTCAATCAGCCGGAAACCGTATGAGTGGGAATCATACCAAGGTTTGAATTCGGTCAACTAATGCGCTCCTCGGGATAACCAACGGACGATATCGACTTGTGGCGCACCCGATTAGGTTTGTTTGGTGCTGAAGCTGCGCCTCGATCGAATGCAAAAGTATTCGCTGATGCCGCCCCTCGGGGTCTTGTCGCAGCATAAGCGGTGAGACGAATGAATGTTCAAGGGGCTTCGATCATGTTTGCCAGATCGATCGCGCATAACGACGATATTCTTGACGAACGGAGTATTCGTTCTGATCACACCACCCGACGGCGACGCCTCGCCGATCGTGCTCGGTTCGAGCCAGGTCAGGATTCGACTGCCCATCACGCGTTCCATTTTGACGAGGAGATCACGCCAAGCGTCAAGGTGACCCCGAGTGACGTCGCGAGGCGCTACACGTTCAGGACGAACGGCGTCTTTGCCGAGGTGATACGCATCAGTGGCGCGCAACAGGTGGAGCATCGCTTTCGCGGGCGCTCCCATCTGCTGGTCTGCGGCGGGGGTATTCGCGCCGATGGCGAATCGTGGATTGAAGGACTGCCCCGATCCTCGATACGAGACCTCCGTCGCAAGCTGACATTTGTGCCAGCAGGCCACGAGTACTACGAACGACACGACGAACAGCGCGCCGCACTCATCGCATACGTGTATTTCGATAGTTTATGTCCGGCTGGACAGAACACAGATATAGACGAGACGGACCTTCTTCCAAGACTTCTTTTTGAAGACGACGCGCTTTGGACCACGTCGATGAAACTGCGATCACTGGTCGGAAGTTCATCCGAACAGGAGCGTGCCTATATGGATGCGTTGCTAAACGTGCTGAAAGCCGAAGTTCTCCGGCACAATAGAGGCGAACGCAAGAGGCCGCTGCCTGCCACCGGAGGTCTTGCGGCTTGGCAGCAAAGGGCAGTTAGTGATTTCGTCGAGGCGCACATTTCACAACAACTTCACATTGCAACTCTGGCAGATCTTGTAAGACTCAGTCCTTATCATTTCAGTAGGGCGTTCAAAAAATCTTTCGGGGTTCCGCCCCACAGGTATCACATGATTAGGCGAATAGAAAGAGCCAAATACTTGCTGTCATACCCCTCTATTTCGGTAACCGAGGTTGGTATGACCTTAGGATTCAGCGAAACGTCGTCGTTCTCTTGCAGCTTCCGAAAGATAGCCGGTTTTACTCCCAGTCAATATCAGCGCAGCTTCAGGTGAGATCACAACGGACCAGGCCCTTGTCGTTGAACAGGCCCTCGGCCTTCGCCAGATCGCTCATGTCGCAGGTCGGTGGGATGTGTGCCGCGCGTTGCGGGGCCGATCGCGGCCGGCGGCGTGTTGGCAGGAGCGGAATGACCCGCAGGAGAATCGAGATGAGCTCAGGAATTCCGTCAGGTCGCACGCTTCTCTCTCTCATTGCCGCCGATGGCGGTGCTTGCTCCAGTCGTCGATCATTGCTGGTCGCGTCGCTACTCGCCGTCCTGCCGCTCGCTTTGCGCGGCACGACGGCGCGAGCCAGTCAAATCGATCCGGCGGAGACGGCGATTACGTTGCCTGACGCGATTGAGTGGAGCGATTGGAGCGGCGGCCCGCCTCACAGCGGGGAAATGGCGACGCTCTATGGCGACCTGAATAAGCCAGGGCCCTACCTCGTGCTGATGCGATGGAATCCCTGGCTATATGAGCGCTCCGCATTCTTACGCCACCGATCGGCTCTCGCTGGTTCTGTCTGGCACATGGTGGGTGAATAGCGGCGCGGACTTCGATCCGGATCATACCGTTCCAGTGCCGGCCGGCGGCTTCGTTCGTCGCGTTGCCCGCACGCCGCACTATGACGGCGTAAAGCGGGACGCGAAGGCGCCCGCCGTGATCGCCCTTTTTGGCATTGCGCCGGTTCAGTTTGAACTGGTCGATCCAACCAAACCGACCTGGCGCCGGGTCTGACCTGCTGCGACATCGAGGCGGCCCGCCCCAGAAGAGAGGATGACCGGATGATAGCGCATCGCGACGAAGCGCCCGAACATGTGGCTGCTGCCAATAACGTAGGCAAAACCCGGCGCACCGTTCTGAAGCGCGCGCTGTCGTTGGCGGCGAGCCTATCCCTGCTGTCCGGTATGATCCCCGTGACGGCAAGGGCTGCCGCGAGGAAGAGATCTGGGCCTGCGATTGTGAATGTCGTTACGTTTACGGCGCCCGCCGCAGGAATGGCCCGCTTCCTCGCAATCAGCAAGGAAAACAGTCGGACCTCGCTCAAAGAAGAACCGGGCTGCATAGGCTTCGAAGTCCTGGTTCCCGAAGGCGAGCCCAATAAAGTTATGTTCATCGAGTCATACCGGGATGAGGCCGCCTATAAGGCCCATCGGGTGACACCGCATTTCCTGGCATTCGTGAAGGGCTCTCAGGAGATCGGGGTCAAGCGGTCTGCCCGTGTCGCCAGCCGCTACTATCCGGCTTGACAGCCTGCGCGACGGCATCTGAGCGCCAAGGTGGAGGTCGCGCCGACCGCATTTGGTTCGACGCCGTCGTGGCGGATTGCAACAATCCGCAGCGGCGGGAAAACATCTTGATTCGTGCAGATTTCGCCCATTTGGCCCTTGCTATCAGCTCTGCTATACCTTCGGCGCCATGCCGACGGAACTATTGCCGAAAGCGGCGCACGCCGATCATCTCACTGAAGCGCTTCAACGATCTGGAGCGCTTGGCGCCGGTCGCGTTTCCAATGTCGTGCTGGAGAGTTCGCGCGCTACGATACTCTCACGTATCATCCGGCTGCGCCTGACCTACGAGTGCGCCGTCGGCGCGCCTAGTTCTGTCATCCTCAAGACGGGTGATCCTGACCGTGCCGGCGGACCATGGATGGCGGGCCGGCAGGAGGTCGCTTTCTACACCCAGGTCGCCCCGGCGATGTCGGCGCGCGTGGCGCCACGTTGCTTCGAGGCCCACTGGGACACGAACGCGTGGCGCCTCCTGCTCGAAGACCTCACAGACTCGCATGTCATCGCAACGACGTGGCCGCTGCCGCCGACGACGGAGCAATGCGAAAAGGTCATCACTGCGTGGGCGCGCTTTCACGCCGCATGGTGGGACGATCCACGTCTCGGCGTTTCCTTGGGAGATTGGATCAGGACCGACGCCATGAACCAACATTTGCGTAAATTCGCGGAACAATTCGGGCGCTTCGCCGATCGGCTCGGTGACCGCCTGTCATTGGATCGGCGCAGGCTGTACGAGCGATTGGTCGAGGCGGCGCCCCGCCTGCTTGCGGGTTACCACTCGCATCGCAACGCCACGATCGTCCACGGCGACGCGCATTTTTGGAATTGCTTTCCGCCGAGGGAAAGCGCGGCCGACGACATTCGACTTTTCGATTGGGACAGCTGGCATATCGATGCTGGGACGAAGGACCTCGCCTACATGATGGCGATGCACTGGTATCCCGACCGCCGCCGCCGGCTGGAGCGGCCATTGTTGGACAGCTACCACGCCGCCCTCGTTGCAAATGGCGTGAGGGGTTACGATCGCCGCGCATTGGATGTCGACTATCGATTGTCGGCCCTGTGGCAGATCATGACGCCGGTGTGGCAAGAGGCGATCAACATCCCGTCTGTGATCTGGTGGAACAACCTTGAGCGCGCCTTCTTGGCCGTCGACGATCTCGGCTGCCGCGACTTCCTCGACTGAGGTCGCGCGCGTGCAAGCCGCGAGGGTTTAAAAAGCGCAGTTTCTCTCTGCTTCCTAGTCCAGATGCGATATTCCGGCGCTTTGCCGAGGCGTAGAGGGCCAGGCTAGGTTAGGTTAGGCGACGCAAACTCATGTTTCCATCGAATTCGTCAAATTCAGCGACGACGGCTACCGGCTTTCGTTACTGAGGAACAAACTGACGCGGCGGACACGTCGCGTCGGATAAACCGCCTAGATAAGAAAGGGCATCCCCATGAAAAAGGAAATCATCCGGGTTGAGCCATTGGCGACCTATCTTGAACGTTGGAAGGCGCCGACGTCGACCGTCGTGAAGCATGGGAACACGATATATGTGACGGGCGCGCCGCCCTACGAACCTGAGACTGGAGAGATTTTCGGCGGCGATATCAAGCGCCAAGCGGAGCTCGTGCTCGAACAGCTCAAGGCGTGCGTGGAAGCCGGCGGTTCATCCCTCGAAAACGTCCTTCAGTGCATCGTTTATTGCACCTCGCAGGAATATTTCGCGCCGATCAATGAGGTCTACGTCAAGTATTTCCCAACCAACTGGCCGGCACGCATGTTTCTCTGCGTCGAACCCTGGGCCGGGCGCTTTGATGTCGAAATGACCTGCATCGCGGCCGCTTAGGAGGCATTCCTGTATTCCGTCTCGCCTTTGGCGCCCGACTTCGACAAGGGTCCGCTCCGGCCAAGTTTCCGAATTCACAGTATAGTGGGCCGGAGCGACCAACACATGTTTTCACGGAGGAAGTCATGGCGTCGCCCGACGTGGACCAGTGGCCGGAGCTGCCCACCGCGGCCTGGAAGGAGACACGCAGCACGCTGCACCTGTGGACGCAGATCGTCGGCAAGATCCGCCTCGCGCAGACGCCGTGGCTCAACCATTCCTGGCACGTGGCGCTCTATGTGACGCCGCGCGGCCTCACGACCTCGTCCATTCCCTATCGCGACCGCGCGTTTCAGATCGATTTCGACTTTATCGATCACTTGCTATGGGTCCGAACGAGCGACGGGAACCTCCGTCGACTCCCGCTCGCGCCAATGCCTGTCGCGCAATTTTACGCCGAGCTGTTCGCCGCCTTGGCCGAGGTCGGGCTCGACGTGCGGATCACGACGACTCCCTGCGAGATCGCCGATCCCGTTCCCTTCGAACAGGACCGCACCCACGCCGCTTATGATCGCGATTACGCCGGCCGCTTCTGGCGCGTCCTCCTCTCGGCGCACGAAGTCTTCGCCCATTTCCGGACCGCCTTCCTCGGCAAGGCGAGCCCCGTCCATTTCTTCTGGGGCAGCTTCGACCTGGCGGTCACGCGCTTTTCCGGCCGGCCGGCGCCGCGCCACCCCGGAGGCGTGCCCCATCTGCCGGACGCCGTTGCTCAGGAGGCCTATTCGCACGAGGTGTCGAGCGCCGGCTTCTGGCCCGGCGGGGGCGGGCCAGTCGACTACGCGGCCTTCTATTCCTACGCCTATCCGGCTCCGCCGGATTTTGCTGGCGCTGTCGTGCGGCCGACCGCGGCGTTTTTCTCACGGGACTTGGGCGAATTCATCCTGCCTTATGAAGCCTTGCGCACGGCGCGGAACCCAAAGCGCGCGCTGATGGAATTCCTGCAGACGACTTACGACGCCGCAGCCGATCTGGGCCGATGGGATCGCGCCGGTTTGGAATGCCCGTTGGGGGTCCCTGGACGACCGCGGTCGATTCGGTAGGCCACACCTTCAAAGAGCACTGAAATGGCGATCCGGGGCGTCTTCCCTCCAGCTAAACTCGATGCGCCTTCGCGCGACGCCGATGCGCTGCCTGTTTCGCCCGGTTCCCACAGATCGCCATGCTGCACCACCGTCGCGCGTGACCGCGCGTGTGGTCGGCGAAAAGGAGCGTGCAGGCAGGGCCCTCGCAGGCCTTCACGTTCGAGAAATCCTCCACGCAGACAAGCTGCGCGAGCGCCTCGCCGATCGGCAGCAGAAGGGCCTCGGGAGTCCGCCATCTTCGGACCATCTGAAGCTGGAAAGGCCTGCTGCCGCTCCCAGGCCGGGGGACGATTCGGCTGAAAGTATTCGTTACGCTCGAGCAGACGACTCAGCGGCTCCAACTGTGCAAGATCCTCCGCTGTCAGAGGGCGCCCTTGTGCTCGACCACAAAACCCCTGAACCATTCGCGCAAGCTCCTGGCCTGATCAGCCACCTCGTCGAGTTCGCCCGGACGAGCCTGCCCGCCAATGGTCTCGAGCGCATCGGCTGGCACGAATTGCGCTTGCCCCAGCCAGTTCAGCAATCCCTCGCCGTCATCGATCCAGTCGATGGGAGTATCGACCGGCGTCGCGATCGAATTCAGGAAATCCAACCCGAGCGCGTCGCCGACAAAAATCGCAGGGGGAGCGCCGGCCCATGTCAACTTCTAATCCAGTCTGTAAGCGGCAATCCGCCGGTCGCCGATTCGTGAACCTGCTGCATGGATAACCTCTCCAGCACCTATTGACAAGTTATCAGCCAGTCCATAACCCTTATATAGCCATTAGGCAGGTTACGACTCAATCGATCCTGTTGAGAAGGAGAGCGGCGATGTCCTCGAATGATGTGAACGTTGTGCTGGTCCATGGCGCCTGGGCCGACGGGTCGAGTTGGGCAAAAATCATCGGACCGTTGGCGGCTGACGGCATCAAGGTGGTGGCGGCGCCGCTGCCGCTGACCTCGTTCCAAGACGATGTGGCTGCGCTGGATCGCGCCCTCGAGCGGATGCCGGGACCGGTCGTGCTCGCCGGTCACGCCTATGCCGGCGCCGTGATTGCCGCCACCCGTAGCGACAAAGTGAAAGCGCTCGTCTACGTCGCCGCGCTGGCCCCGGATGAGGGCGAGACCGTCGCTGACGTGTTCTACCGCGGCGAGCCGCATCCGCTGGCGCCCAAGCTCGCGCCCGACAATCACGGATTGATCTATCTGCCCGACACGGCCTTCGCCGCCGCCTTCGCCCAGAACGCAGCCGCGGAAGAGCTGGCGGTGCTGGCAGCCGTCCAGCGGCCGATCTCACCCGCCTGCATCACCATCGCGTTGCCGCGGCCGCTGTGGAAGGACCGCCCGACTTGGTTCCTGGTGGCCGAACAGGACCGCATGATCGTCCAGACCAATCAGCGCTTCATGGCCGAGCGCATGCGAGCCCGGGTGCGCTCGCATGCCGTCGATCACGCGCCGATTGTCACCGCCCCTGGCGCCGTTTTGGACGTCCTCCGGGAGGCGATCGCTGCGGTGCGGGCCGACCGCCGCGCATAACCTCAAATTCCAATCCGAGAAGGAAAAGCGCCATGACTGCGATGACCTATCGCGCCGCGAATGTGGACGGCTTCAAGATTTTCTACCGCGAGGCCGGCGCGCCGGATGCGCCCAAGCTACTGCTGCTGCACGGCTTCCCGAGTGCGAGCCACATGTTCCGGGATCTCATCCCGCTGCTGGCCGACCGGTTTCACGTCGTCGCTCCCGATCTGCCGGGCTTCGGAAACTCCGACATGCCAAGCCGCGGCTGCACTTTCGACCAACTCGCGGACACGATCGACCGCTTCACCGAAATCGTCGGCTTCGATCGCTACGCCCTCTATGTGTTCGACTACGGAGCGCCGACCGGGTTCCGGCTCGCCGTCAGGCATCCCGACCGGATCACAGCGATCATCTCTCAGAACGGCAATGCTTACGAGGAGGGGCTGAGCGACGGCTGGAACCCGATCCGGGCCTATTGGCAGGACGCCTCGCCGGCCAATCGCGAGGCCTTGCGCGCCTTCCTGAAGCCCGAGACGACCGCCTGGCAGTATACGCATGGCGTCCCCGACGTAACGAGGGTCTCGCCGGACGGTTACTCCCTCGATAATTTCTACCTGACCCGGCCGGGCGCTGATGAAGTGCAACTCGACCTGTTCGGCGACTACAAGAGCAACGTCGCGCTCTACCCGACCTTCCAGACCTATTTCCGGACTTACAAGCCGCCGTTGTTGGCGGTGTGGGGCAAGAACGATCCGTTCTTCCTGCCGCCGGGCGCCGAGGCCTTCAGGCGCGACATCCCCGATGCGGTGGTGCGCTTCTTCGACACCGGCCACTTCGCGCTCGAGACCCATGCCGAGGAGATCGCGGCGGCCATTCGCGACTTCCTGCCGGACTAACCTGCCATCGCGCGCCCGCCTCACAGCGCCAGCGGGGAGGGACGACGTGCGTCCTTCAAGTTCAAGGAGACCGCAAGTGTCTGAGCCAGTCGCCATCATCACCGGAGCCAGCCAGGGCATCGGCCGAGCCACAGCCATCCGCCTCGCGCGCGACTTTCCGGCGCTGGTCCTCGCCGCCCGCTGGATGACCGGCTCGGCGCTTCGCATGGATGGCGGCGAGGTGAAGTCGATCTGACCGATAAACCGCAAAGCGACGCTCGGGCCGGGCGGGACCCCGGGTGGCGATTCGAAGCGCTGGCTCAGCCCAGCGCCGCCTTCTGCAGGGCAACGAGCCGGGCGATTCCGCCGCGGGCGAGCGCCAGCAGCTTCATGAGTTCGGCCTCGCTGAACGGCGCGCCCTCGGCCGATCCCTGTACTTCGACGAAGCCGCCCGAGCCGGTCATGACGAAATTGGCGTCGGTCTCGGCGGTCGAATCCTCGGCGTAGTCGAGATCGAGCACCGCCTCGCCTTTGACGACACCGCACGACACCGCGGCGACGTGGTCCTTCATCGGGTTGTCGCGCAGGATCGAGCGCTGCGTCATCCATTTCAGGCAATCGCTGAGTGCGACCCAGGCGCCGGTGATCGCGGCGGTGCGCGTGCCGCCGTCGGCCTGCAGGACGTCGCAATCGAGGGTGATCTGACGCTCGCCCAGACGTGGCAGATCGACGACGGCGCGCAGCGAGCGGCCGATCAGGCGCTGGATTTCGTGGGTGCGGCCGGACACCTTGCCTGTCGAGGACTCGCGTCGCGTACGGGTCAAGGTCGCGCGCGGAAGCATGGCGTATTCCGCTGTGACCCAGCCCTTGCCCTGACCGCGCAGCCACGGCGGCGGCTTGTCCTCGAGCGAGGCCGCGCACAGAACATGGGTCTCGCCGAAGCGCACGAGACACGAGCCCTCGGCGTAGCGGGCGACGCCCCGCTCGAAGGTCACCTTGCGCATTTCGTCGTTGGCGCGCTGGGAAGGTCGCATAGAATCGGTCCTTGCAATCACCGGTTGCTGTAGCCCTGGCGCCAAGCCGAGGCAAATCGGGCGCTGGGTCAGTCGGCTACGGGCACGGTGTAGTTGAGCGCAAGGCGACCGCCGTCGGGATAGATCGTTTGCCCCGTGATGTAGGAGGCGTCGTCGCTCGCCAGGAAGGAGGCGACCGAGGCGACCTCCTCCGGTTCGCCGGCGCGCCCGATCGGCGTGCGGGCGAGGACCTTTCCCCGCGCTTCGTCGTCGACCATCACCGCGGTGCGCGCGAGTTCGGTCAGGATCGTGCCGGGTCCGATCGCGACAACCCGGATCTTGTGCGGCGCGAGCTCGACCGCGGCGACTTTGGTGAGCTGATTGAGGCCGCCCTTCGAACAGGCATAGGCGACGAGGCCGGGGATCGCCAGCAGCGCGTTGACCGAGGACATGTTGATGATGACGCCGCCCCGCTTGTCGGCGACCATCTTGCGCGCCGCGAGCTGGGTGCCGATGAAAGCCGAGCGCAAATTCGTCGCCATCGTCTTGTCGAAAATCTCGTCGCTCATCTCGAGCAGCGGCGCGTTCAGCGCAACGCCGGCGTTGTTGAGCATGATGTCGAGCCGGCCGAACTCGCTCACGGCGCGATCGATCAGCGCCGCGATCGATGGCCGCTCGGTCACGTCGGTCGCGACGAACATGGCCTTCGCGCCCTCCGCGCGGAGCGCCTTCGCCGCGCCTTCGCCTCTTTCCGCATCGACGTCGCCGAGGGCGACGGCCGCGCCGTCCGCCGCGAAGCGCCGCGCGCAGGCAAGGCCGATGCCGTGCGCCGCGCCCGTGACAATGGCGACTTTTCCGACCAATCGCGTCATGCTTGACTTCCTTGCCGGCTAGACAGGGCCTGCCCCCCGAAACCTTGACAACGCTTTAGCACAAAACGCACAACCGCAAGGCTCGACTCGAGGGCGAGCTCGAAAAAGGGAAAGTGCGTCGCGCGATGATCGAGACTTATGACGTGGTGATCGCGGGGGGCGCGGCCATGGGCTCCTCGACGGCCTATCACCTGGCCTCCCAGCCGGGGTTCTCGGGCCGCATTCTCGTCGTCGAAAAGGACTTGAGCTACGCCAAGGCCGCGAGTTCGCTCTCGCTGAGTTCGGTCCGCCAGCAATTCTCCAGTCCCGTCAACATTCGAGTCGGGCTCTATGGCGCGGACTTCCTGAGGCGGGCGGCGGACCTTCTCGCCGTCGACGGCGAGGCGCCCGACCTGCCGCTGTGCGAAAACGGCTATCTCTATCTCGCGACCGAGGTCGGCGCGCCGGTCCTGCGCGACAATCACGTGACGCAGACGCGCGAGGGCGCCGATATCGAGCTCATCGAGCCCTCCGCCGCGGCGGCGCGCTTTCCCTTCCTCAACTTCGATGACGTCGCGCTCGCCGCTTGGGGGCGACGGGGGGAAGGCTGGTTCGACGGCTACGGGCTGACGCAGGCGTTCCGCCGCAAGGCCAGGAGCCTCGGCGTCGTCTATCGCGAGGACGAAGTCGTTGCGGTCGAGCGGCAGGGCGCGCGTGTGACCGGGGTGAGGTTGGCGAGCGGCGCGCGGATCGGCTGCGGCGCTCTCGTCGATGCGGCGGGCGCCTCGGGCGCCGCGAAGCTGGCGCGCGAACTCGGCGTCGAGATCCCCGTGCGCTCGCGCAAACGCTGCGTCTTCGTGTTCGAGGCCAAGGAGCGCCTCGTCCATAGCCCGCTCGTCGTCGATACGACTGGCGTCTATTTTCGCCCGGAGGGAAGAACTTATGTCGCCGGCGTGTCGCCGCCGGAAGCCGACGATCCGGATTCCGATGATTTCGACGTCGTGTGGAGCCAATTCGACGACATCATCTGGCCGGCCTTGGCGCATCGGGTTCCCGCGTTCGAAGCGCTGCGCGTCACGCGCGCCTGGGCAGGCCACTACGATCTCAACGTCTTCGATCACAATGCGATTGTCGGCCATTTGGCCGACTACGACAACGCCTATCTCGCCGCGGGATTTTCGGGCCACGGCATTCAGCAATCGCCAGCGGTGGGGCGCGGCCTCGCCGAACTGATCGCGATCGGGCGCTATGTCTCGCTTGATCTCACCGATTTCACCTTCGCGCGGATCGCCGAAAAGCGGCCGTTGATGGAGCGCAATGTGATCTGACCGGGGAAATTCGCCCGACCCGTCCGACTGTCATTCCCGCGCAAAGCGGGAATCCAGCCTTGACGGTCGCCGGGCTTTTTGCCGGCGGCGCGGATCGACCAGATCCGCGGGCCCCCAATCGTCGCAGCCATTTTTGAGCTAGGCCAAAACCGATCGGGCGCGCACGCGTTACAAGATCGCAGGCGGAAACGCGCGCGCGGCGCATCCCGCGCGGGACCTGCGGGAGAACGAGTCGATGCCTGATATCAACACTGAAAAAGTGTGTTACGTCGTCGTCAAGGCGCGTGAACTGGAGAGCGAGGACGAGGGCCTCGAGCCCGACGCATCCAATCCGACCGACGATAAATTCGTCAGCGTGCTGAGCGAGGCCGCCTATGGGTCGATCCGCGCCGAACTGGCGGAATTCATCGATGCAATGGACGAGGACGAACAGTGTGAATTGGTCGCCCTTGCGTGGGTCGGCCGCGGGGACTTCACGGCGGAGGAGTGGAAGGCCGCCGTCGCGGAGGCGCGCTCCCGGCGCGACCGGCGGACGTCCGCCTATCTGCTCGACAATCCTCTGCTGGCCTCGCATCTCGAATATGGCCTCGCCGAATTCGACCAGAGCTGCGACGGGTTCGCGTCGGACCGGCAGTGAGCGGCGGCAAATCGACAATCCGCTGGCGCGGCGCCGAAAAACCTGTATAAGCCGCCGCCTTGGGGTTCTGCCCCGATATGAGCGACCGACCTGGACGACATCCCGGTTCGGCCGAGACGACATTGCGGGCTGCGCTCGCGGCAACGAAAGGAAAGTTCGATGTCGATCACCACCGAGCGCAAGGCTGCGCTCATTCGAGACTATGCGTTGAAGGCCGGCGACACGGGTTCGCCGGAAGTGCAGGTCGCGATCCTCACCGAACGGATCGCCAACCTGACCGGCCACTTCAAGACCCATGTCAAGGACAACCACTCGCGTCGCGGCCTTCTCAAGATGGTTTCGCAGCGCCGGACGCTCCTCGATTACGTCAAGAAGAACGACGAGGCGCGGTACAAGGGGCTGATCGAGCGTCTCGGCATTCGTCGCTGAACGCATTGCATGAGACCGGGCGGCGGCATGGGGCCGCTGCGCGTGTACAAGGATTGCGAAAGCCGCGCGTCACATCCCGGAGGGCGTTCGATTGAACGCCCATGGCAGGATAGCCAGGGGCTCGGTCCGATGGACCGGCCCCTCGCCGTCTTGCCGGTGACGGACACGATGAGCGGGCCGCAGGGCCGAAAGCTTTCGCATCCTTTTGAAGAGAAAAGGATGATGAAACGATGTTTGATATTCAACGCGAGGAATTGACTCTCGGCGGGCGTAAGCTCGTTCTGGAAACGGGCCGCATCGCACGGCAGGCCGACGGCGCTGTGCTTGCGACCTGGGGGGAAACCACCGTTCTGGCGACCGTGGTCGCCGCCAAGGCGCCGAAGCCCGGCGTCGATTTCTTCCCGCTGACGGTCCACTACCAGGAAAAGGCCTTCGCGGCCGGGCGCATCCCCGGCGGCTATCTCAAGCGCGAAGGGCGCCTTTCGGACAAGGAAACGCTGACCTCGCGCCTGATCGATCGCCCGATCCGGCCGCTGTTTCCCGACGATTTCCGTTGCGACACCCAGATCATCGCCACCGTGCTCAGCCATGACATGGAGACCGATCCGGACATTCTCGCACTGATCGCCGCTTCGGCGGCGCTGACCCTGTCGGGCGTGCCGTTCATGGGCCCGGTCGGCGCGGCGCGCGTCGGCTTCATCAAGGATGAGATCAAGGTCAACCCGACGATCGAGGAGATGAAGGAATCGGCGCTCGACCTCGTCGTCGCCGGCACCGGGGAAGCCGTCCTGATGGTCGAATCGGAAGCCAAGGAGCTTTCCGAGGAGACGATGCTCAAGGCGGTCATGGCGGGCCACGCCGCGTTCCAGCCGGTGATCCAGGCGATCATCCGCCTCGCCGAGAAGGCGGCCAAGGAGCCGCGCGAACTCGCGGCGAGCGACAAGTCCGTGGTCGAGAAGGCCGTGCTCGAAGTCGGCGAAGCGGATTTGCGCGCCGCCTACTCGATCACGCAGAAGCAGGAGCGCTATGCCGCCGTCGACGCGGTCAAGGCGAAGGTGAAGGCCGCGCTGCTGCCCGAAGGGGGCGACGCGAAATTCACCGGCGAGCAGGTCGCGGAGGCTTTCCACGAGCGCCCAGGCCAAGGTCGTGCGCTGGAACATTCTCGACCACAAGCGCCGCATCGACGGCCGCGACCTGACGACGGTGCGACCGATCCTCGCCCAGGTCGGCGTGCTGCCGCGCACCCACGGCTCGGCTTTGTTCACGCGCGGCGAGACGCAGGCCCTGGTGGTCGCGACGCTCGGCACCGGCGAGGACGAGCAATACGTCGACTCGCTCGAGGGAACGTACAAGGAGCGCTTCCTGCTCCATTACAACTTCCCTCCCTATTCCGTCGGCGAGACCGGCCGCATGGGCGCCCCCGGCCGGCGCGAAATCGGGCACGGCAAGCTCGCCTGGCGCGCCGTCCACCCGATGCTGCCGACCGCCGCCGAGTTCCCCTATACGATCCGCGTCGTCTCCGAGATCACCGAGTTCGAACGGCTCGTCCTCGATGGCGACGGTCTGCGGTTCTTCGCTGGCGCTGATGGACGCGGGCGTGCCGCTCAAGCGGCCGACCGCCGGCATCGCGATGGGCCTCATCCTCGAAGACCAGCGCTTCGCGGTGCTCTCCGACATCCTCGGCGACGAGGACCATCTCGGCGACATGGACTTCAAGGTCGCCGGCACCACCGAGGGCGTAACCTCGCTGCAGATGGACATCAAGATCGCCGGGATCACCGAGGAGATCATGAAGGTCGCGCTCGCCCAGGCCAAGGACGGGCGGCTGCACATCCTCGGCGAAATGGGCAAGGCGCTCACCGGCGCCCGAGCCGAACTCGGCGAGTTCGCGCCGCGCATCGAGACGCTGAAAATCCCGACCGACAAGATCCGCGAAGTGATCGGCACCGGCGGCAAGGTCATCCGCGAGATCGTCGAGAAGACTGGCGCCAAGATCAACATCGAGGACGACGGCACGGTGAAGGTCGCCTCCAGCGACGGCGCCAAGATCAAGGCCGCCATCAACTGGATCAAGTCGATCGCTTCCGATCCCGAGGTCGGCCAGATCTACGACGGCACGGTCGTCAAGACGATGGAGTTCGGCGCGTTCGTCAACTTCTTCGGCTCGCGCGACGGTCTGGTGCATATCTCCCAGCTCGCCAAGGGCAGGGTCGCCAAGACCACCGACGTCGTCAAGGAAGGCGACAAGGTGAAGGTCAAGCTGATGGGCTTCGACGATCGCGGCAAGGTCAAGCTGTCGATGCGCGTCGTCGATCAGCAGACCGGCGCCGATCTCGAGAAGGCGGAAGCCGCGGAAGCCGCCGCGGAAGGTTAAAAACCCTGGAACAAACAGGGGTTCACTTCGTTGACCCCACGAGCGGCGCCATGCCGGCGCCGCTCTTCTTTCATCGGGTGGCCGTCCCGCAACTACTTTTCGTAAACCCAAGCCAGGGATCCCAGCGAACTGAAGTCAACTATCACCGCAAAGATGCCCCAGCGTTAAGGGGGGCGAAAGATTGGCCCGGCAAAATCGAAGTCAAGAATAACCAGACGAGCGATCACTCCCATGCAAGTCAGTTTCAACAGCGCGCTCGACGATGGGCGCGCCCATTACTCCATTGGCCGCGTAAAGGCCGTTGGTCGCTGGCGCGCGGCGCATGAGCCCAACGGCGAGGCCGATCGACAGGCCGCCCTCGACGCTCTCGTCCGGGAAGCCGAGGAATACGGCGCCGATGCGCTGATCGAGGTGAACTTCGAGGTCGACGAAATCGTCGGCGCGGATATCGACGGCGTGCCGCTGCGCCGCGTCGTCGCCACCGGCTCCGCCGTCCGCTTCGCCGTCGCCGCCTAGCCGTTCTCCCGCTTTGCGGGAGAAGGGAGTCAGCCCGCGATCTTCGAGAAATCCGCGACGGTATGAACCGCGTCGCGTAGCTCGCCGAGCAGGCGCAGGCGGTTGAGCCGCAGCGCCGGGTCGTCGATATTGACGGTGACGCCGACGAAGAAGGCGTCGACCGGCGGGCGCAGCAAAGCGAGCGCGCGCATCGCCCCCTCGAAATCCTCGCGCGCCACCCGTTCGCGCGCTTCCGCCCCCGCCGCGGCGAGCGCGTCGGCAAGCGCGATCTCTTCCGGCAGCGCCAGCGCCAGCGGATCGTGCGCGCCCGCGAAGGCGTTCCTGCCGTCCTTCTTTTCCTCGGCGCTGACGATATTGGCGGCGCGGCGATAGCCGACCAGCAGGTTCTTGCCGTCGTCCGTGTCGAGGAAGCGCCCGAGCGCCTCGACGCGGCGCACGATCATCAGGAGATCGTCCTGGCCGGGCAGCGCGAAGACGGCGTCGATCAGATCGTGCCGCGCGCCCTTGTCGCGCAGGTAGACCTTTAGGCGGTCGGCGAAGAAGGCGAGGAGGTGGGCCAGAGTTCGAGCTCAGAAACTGCCGACCTTCTGAGTGGTTGAGGCCTCGTTCGCGGTCGAGCAACGTGCACCCATCTTGGGCGACAATGTTCAGGAGTCACGACGATCTGTGTCCTTCGCTCGATACGCGCCGATCGTAAGAAGCCAGCGACAAAGCCGTCGCCATCTTCGTATCGTTCTCGTACGAAGCAACGTCCGCTATCGAGACAGTGCTTCGGCCGTCGAAGATGCAGTCCAGCAACTGCAAGCAGCCGCAGCCGCAGCCCATTCTCCAGCACGATCCGGATCACCCCCAACGCCGCCCGCCTCAGCGCGTACGGGTCCTTGCTCCCCGTCGGCTTCTCGTCGATCGCCCAGAAACCAACCAGCGTGTCGAGCTTGTCCGCCAGCGCCACGGCGATCGAGACCGGCACGGTCGGAATGCGGTCGTTCGGCCCCTGCGGCTTGTAATGCTCCTCGATCGCGTCGGCGACGCTCGGCTCCTCGCCTGTGCGCGCTCGCGTAATAGCGGCCCATCAGGCCCTGCAATTCCGGGAATTCGCCGACCATTTCGGTCACCAGATCGGCCTTGGCGAGGCGCGCCGCGCGCTCGGCGAGGTTCGGGTCCGCGTCGACCTGCGGCGCCAGTTCGCGCGCCAGCGCGGCGATGCGCTCGACGCGCTCGCCCTGCGTCCCGAGCTTCTCGTGAAAGACGATGCCGAGCGCCTTCAGCTTCTCCAGCCTCTGGTCGAGCGGCTTCTTCGCCTTGTCCCGTAGTCGGGCAAGGGCGCCGAGATCGGTCAGCCAGAAATGGCGGGCGTCGGCGAGGCGGGCGCGCACGACGCGCCCGTTCCCCGCCGCGATCGCCGCCCCGCCGTCGCTGGCGATGAGGTTCGAGACCAGGATGAATTTGTTGGCGAGGGCGCCTTCGGCATCGCGCAGCACGAAGCATTTCTGGTTGGCGCGGATCGTCGCGCGGATCACCTCGGGCGGGATTTCGAGGAACGCCGGCTCGAATTCGCCCATCAGCACGACCGGCCATTCGACGAGGCCAGCGACCTCCTCCAGCAGCCCTTCGTCCTCGACGAGTTCGAGCCCATGCGCCAGCGCGAGGGCGTGCGCGTCGGCCGAGATCATCTGCTTGCGCCGCTCCGTGTCGAGCACGACCTTCGCCTTGGCGAGCGAAGCGGCGTAATCCTCGAAGCGGCGCGACCTTGATGGCTTGCGGCGCCATGAAGCGATGCCCGAACGTCGTATCGCCGGCCGTCAGTCCGTCGACGGCGAAGGCGATCGTCTCGACCGTCTCGTGCGGGACGCCGAACGTGCACAGGATCGAGCGCAGCGGCCGCACCCAGCGCAAGGCGTCGGGCCGCGCCGATGCCGCGCCCCAGCGCATCGATTTGGGCCAGGGAAACGCGCGGATCATCGCCGGCAGGATTTCCGCCAGCAATTCGCGCGTCGGTCGGCCGGGCTTTTCGATGACCGCGAGATAGAATTCGCCCTTCTTGGCGTCCTTTTCGATCCTTGCGTCCTCGATGCGCGCGAGGCCGGCGCTCTTGAGGAAGCCCTGGATCGCGCCCTCCGGCGCGCCGACGCGCGGCCCCTTGCGCTCCTCGCGCCGGTGCGGCTGCGCCTCCGGCAGGCCGACGACATGCAGCGCGAGCCGGCGCGGCGTTGCGAAGCTCTGCGCGCCCTCATAGGTCACGTCGGCGTCGACGAGCGCGCCGGTGACCAACCGCTTCAGGTCGTCCGCCGCCTGGCGCTGCATGCGCGCCGGGATTTCTTCGCTGAAGAGTTCGAGGAGCAGGTCGGGCATTGGAAAGGTCTCGGATCAATTGCGTCACTGCAGAAAAGCTAGGGCGGCCCTTCTCCCACGATGCGGGAGAAGGTGTCGTCGCGAAGCGATGACGGATGAGGGGAAGCCGCCGCCGAGCCCTCATCCGGCGCTTCGCGCCACCTTCTCCCGCTAGGCGGGAGAAGCGTTCCCACCCCCTGCCGTTTTCAGCCAAGCGGCGCCGCAGGCTTTGGCGAGCTCGCGCACGCGCAGAATATAGCTTTGGCGCTCGGTGACGGAGATGACGCCCCGCGCGTCCAGCAGGTTGAAGGCGTGGCTCGCCTTGATGCATTGGTCGTAAGCGGGCAGGGCCATCAGATGCCGGTCGCCCGCCTCGCCCTTCTCCAAAAGCGCGTGGCATTCGGCCTCGGCGTCCTTGAAGTGTCGGAACAGAACGCCGGTGTCGGCGTGCTCGAAATTGAAGCGCGAGTATTCTTGCTCCGCTTGCAGGAACACGTCGCCGTAACTGATCTTCTCGTCGCCGGCCCGGCCATTGAAGTTGATGTCGTAGAGGCTGTCGACGCCCTGCACGTACATCGCCAGACGTTCGAGCCCATAGGTCAGTTCGCCCGACACCGGCGCGCATTCGAAGCCGGCGACCTGCTGGAAATAGGTGAACTGCGAGACCTCCATGCCGTCGCACCAGCATTCCCATCCCAAGCCCCACGCGCCCAAGGTCGGGCTCTCCCAATCGTCCTCGACGAAACGCACGTCGTGCAGCGCCGCGTCGACGCCGATCGCGGCGAGCGATTCCAGATAGAGCTCCTGCAGGTTCTCCGGCGAAGGCTTCAGGATCACCTGGAACTGGTAATAGTGCTGCAGGCGATTGGGATTCTCGCCGTAGCGGCCGTCCTTGGGGCGGCGCGAAGGCTGCACATAGGCGGCCTTCCAGGGCTTCGGCCCAAGCGAACGCAAGGTGGTGGCGGGATGGAACGTGCCGGCGCCGACTTCCATGTCGTAGGGCTGCAGGATGACGCAGCCCTGCCTCGCCCAAAAGCTCTGCAGGGTCAGAATCAAAGCCTGGAACGATCGCGCGGGATCGAGCGAGGCGTCAGCGCGGGACGAAGACATCGGGATGGCGAACTCGGGTTCTCACGTTTTCGCGGCGGACCCTAGAGACGCCGGCGCCGTGGGTCAACGCGGGCGATTCACGACGGCCAGTCGATCGTCGCTTCGCCGCGGTGGATCGCCTCGGCGCGCGCGGTGAAGGCGCCGGCCGCTTCGTGCAACACGAGGGGCGGCGCGATGCGAAGCGGCGCTTTCGATCCCTTGACGCCGGCGATCAGCAGCCGGTGTGCGTTCTCATCGGCGTGCGGATGGATCGGCAACAGTGTGACGCCGCCGAGCCGGCGTCCGATCGCGAGAAGGATGGCCGCCGCCGCGTCCGGGCGATGGATCATGACGAACCGACCGCGCGGCGCGAGCAAGGCGAGGCTGGCGACGATCCAGGCCTCCAACGATGAAGCGGCGAGCGCCACATGCGCGCGCGCGCGGCCGGCATCGGGCGAGGCGCGCACCGCGCCGGCTTCGAAGAACGGCGGATTGGTGACCACGAGATCGGCCTCGCCGTCGGCGAGCCCCGCTTCGCGCCGGCCTTGCGCGTCGAGCGCGTCGACCGCGACGATCCGCGCGCGCGTCTCGAGGCCGTTGAGGGCGGCGTTCTCGCGTGCGAACGCGGCGAGTTCGGGATCGATTTCGACGAGGTCGCCGCCCGCCTCGGGCCAACGCTGGAGGAGGGCGAGGCCGACCGCGCCGACGCCGGCGCCGACATCGACCAAACGGCGCGCCGGCGCGCCGGCCGCCGCCGCGAGCAGCACGGCGTCGGCGCCGACGCGGTGGCCGCCAATGGGCTGGCGCAGGCGCAACCGCCCGCTCAGGATCGCGTCGAGGCTGGTTCGCGCCTCGCCCGCGGCCTCAGCCATCGCGCAGCTCGCGGGAGAGGCCGGCCTCGCGCATGAGCCGCCGCGCCCGCTCGTGTTCGTCCGAGTCGACCATGATCCGTCGCGGCAGAAAGCCGAGCGAGCCTTCGACGGCGCTCATGTGTTGGTCGGCGACGAAGAACGCCACGCCCGCCTGCGACAGCAGCGTCTCGATGAGGGAAATCAAGACGAGATCGTTGGTGCGTAGGAGTTCGACCACCTCAGGACCTCATCTCTTCGCGCTAATTCGGCGGCGCGGAGCGCCCTTGCCCGCTCGCCTGGGCGTCTTTATGGTCGCCGGGCTGCGCTCTGGCAAGGGAAGCGTCCGTGGGAATTGTCATTCCGCTTGAGGAAAAGTCGCCGGATAGATTGGTCGAGCTTCTGAACCGGCTCGTGGCCGGCGACATGACGCTCGTCAATCAGACGATCCTCTCGCGCACGGGATCGGACGTCGCGATGATTCCCGAAGTCGCCAACCATCTGATTTCGTCGGGCGGAAAGCGCCTGAGGCCGATCCTCACGCTCGCCTCGGCGGGCCTGTGCGGCTATCGCGGCGACGGCCACGTCAAACTCGCGGCGGCCGTCGAGTTCATGCATACGGCGACGCTGCTGCACGACGATGTCGTCGACGAGAGCGATCTTCGTCGCGGCAAGACGGCCGCGCGGGTGCTGTGGGGCAACGAGGCGAGCGTCCTGGTTGGCGACTTTCTGCTCGGCCAGGCCTTCAAGATGATGGTCGAGGTGGGCTCGCTGTCCTGTCTCGACGTGCTCTCCACCGCCGCCGCGGTGATCGCCGAGGGCGAGGTGATGCAGCTTTCGGCGGCCAAGGACACCGCGACCACCGAGGACGCTTATCTCGCGGTGATTCGCGCCAAGACGGCGGCGCTGTTTTCAGCCGCCTGCGAAGTCGGCCCGATCCTCGCCCAATGCGGCAAGGCGGAAATCGCGGCCTGCCGCGGCTACGGCGCCAATCTCGGCGTCGCCTTCCAACTGATCGACGACGCGCTCGATTACGGCGGCTCGTCGGCCAAGCTCGGCAAGAACGTCGGCGACGATTTCCGCGAGGGAAAGATCACGCTTCCGGTCGTTCTGTCGTTTCGCCGCGGCTCGACGGAGGATCGCGAATTCTGGCGGCGGACGCTGGAGAGGGGTGAAATCGTCGACGGCGATCTCGAGATCGCTTTGTCGACGATGAAGAAGCATCGCGCGCTCGAGGATACGATCGAGCGCGCCCGCCACTACGGCGCCATGGCCCGCGACGCGCTGGAGCTGTTTCCCTCCTCGCCTTGGAAACATGCCCTGCTCGACGCGGTCGAGTTCGCCGTCCAGCGCGTGCATTGAACCGCCAGGGCGTTACTTTTTGTCTCAATCGCCATCCCTGTCATTCCCGCTTTCGCGGGAATGAACACCCAGGCCGTGGGGCGACCGAAAACAATCGCGATCTGAAGGCCGTCCACCCTGAGGAATGAGCGCGTGCTCCGCACGACGCGACCTCAGGGAACGAACGTGACCGGTCCGGGTTTGCTTGTCGGCGCAAGCTGGAGGGCGGATCGTGGCCAAGTCGTCGAGTTCGGTTCGCGAGGGGGTCCCGATCCCAATCGGCGCCAATTGGGACGGCAAGGGGGTTAATTTCTCGCTGTTCTCGGCCAACGCCACCAAGGTCGAGGTGTGCCTGTTCGACCGCACCGGCGGGCAAGAGATCGAGCGCATTGCGCTGCCCGAATACACCGACCAGTTCTTCCACGGCTGGCTGCCCGGCATCGGGCCGGGACAAGTCTACGGCTTTCGCGTGCACGGACCCTACGCGCCCGACGCCGGTCATCGGTTCAATCCCAACAAGCTGCTGCTGGACCCCTACGCGCTGGCCCATGTCGGTGGCCTGACCTGGGACCCCGCCGTGTTCGGCTACACCGTCGGCCACGCCGACGGCGATCTCTCCTTCGACGAGCGCGACAGCGCGCCGTTCGTGCCCAAATCGGTGGTGGTCGATCCCGGCTTCGACTGGCGCGGCCAGCCCGGCCGCAATCCGATCCCGCGCGACCAAACGATCGTCTACGAAGCCCATGTGCGCGGCTATACGATGAAGCACCCGCGGGTGGCCGAGCCCCTGCGCGGAACCTATGCCGGCTTCGGCTCGCGGCCGGTGCTCAGATACATCAAGTCGCTCGGCGTCACTTCGATCGAGTTGCTGCCGGTCCACAGCTTCATCAACGACAGCATGCTGCTGGATAAGGGCCTCACCAACTATTGGGGCTACAACAGCATCGGCTTTTTCGCGCCCGATCCGCGCTATGCCGCCGACGTCGCCAATTCTCTGCGCGAGTTCAAGGAGATGGTCGCCCGGGTGCACGAGACCGGGCTCGAACTGATCCTCGACGTGGTCTACAACCACACCGCCGAAGGCAACGAACTGGGGCCGACCCTGTCGTTCAAGGGCATCGACAACGCTTCTTACTACCGGCTGCTGCCCGATCAACCGCGCTACTACATAAACGACACCGGCACCGGCAATACGGTCAATCTGAGCGAGCCGCGCGTCATTCAGATGGTGACCGACAGCCTGCGCTACTGGGCGGGTGAAATGCATGTCGACGGCTTTCGCTTCGATCTCGGCACCATTCTGGCGCGCGAGCCGAACGGCTTCGATAGTCGCTCCGGCTTTCTGAAGGCCTGCGCGCAGGACCCCTTGCTCGCCACGGTCAAGCTCATCGCCGAGCCTTGGGATTGCGGCCCCGGCGGCTACCAGGTCGGCGAATTCATGCCGGGCTGGGCCGAGTGGAACGACAAGTTTCGCGACACGACACGGGATTTCTGGCGAGACGCCGCGGGCTTCGATCAGCTGGCGCCGCGGTTGCTCGGCTCGCCGGCGGAGTTCGCGCGCCAAGGCCGCAAGCCCTGGGCGTCGGTCAACTTCATCACCGCCCACGACGGCTTCACCCTGAACGACCTGGTCAGCTACAACGAAAAGCACAATGAAGCGAACGGCGAGGACAACAAGGACGGCTCCTCCGACAACCGCTCCTGCAATTACGGCGCGGAAGGCCCGACCGACGATCCCGAGATCAACCGTATCCGCGCCCGCCAGGTTCGCAACATGCTCGCCACCCTGCTGCTCGGCCAGGGCACGCCGATGCTCCTCGCCGGCGACGAGTTCCGCCGCACCCAGCGCGGCAACAACAACGCCTATTGCCAGGACAGCGACATCTCCTGGGTGAATTGGGAGATCGATGCCGAGGGCCGCTCGCTGATCGAGTTTGTCACCCGCCTCACCGGCCTGCGCCGGCGCTTCCCCATCCTGCGGCGCAACCGCTTCCTGACCGCCGCCCACAACGAATGGCTCGACATCAAGGAGGTTACCTGGGTCAACCCCATGGGCGGCGAGATGGAGCAGGAGGAGTGGGAGAAAGCGCTCCGTTGCGCCGGGCTCATCCTCGACGGCCGCGCTCAGCCGACCGGCATCCGGAAGCGCGGCGAGGATGCGACCCTGCTGATGATTTACAATTCTTCGCCCGAAGCGGTCGAGTTCGCGCTGCCGAGCCAAGGCGTCGCCAATCAGAACTGGGGCCTCTTGATCGACACCAACCGTTCCGAGGCCGAGGAGCAGGTGGAGCCGGAGTTCGCCTTCGGCGAGGTCTACACCGTGACGGGCCGCTCCTTCCTGCTGTTCGTTCTGATCCCGGGGGCCCGATGAGCGCGCGCGTCCACCGCCAGCTTGGCGGCGCCCAACTCGAGCCGGGCGGCGGCGTGCGGTTTCGCCTGTGGGCGCCTGGCTGCGAAACAGTCGGCCTGGCGCTGGAGGCCCCGCGGCCTGAGGTGTTGAGCCTGAGGCCGGAGGCGGACGGTTGGCACGCGCTCACTGTTCCGCCGGCGCGGGCTGGCGCGCTCTATCGCTTCGTACTGCCTGACGGGACGCGGGTCCCAGACCCCGCCTCGCGGTTCCAGCCGCAGGACGTGCACGGTCCGAGCGAGGTGATCGATCCTGGCGCCTATGACTGGACTTTCCCCTGGGAAGGTCGGCCCTGGGACGAGATCGTGCTCTACGAACTGCACGTCGGCGCCTTCACGCCCGAGGGCACGTTCCGGGGCGCGATCGAAAAGCTCGATCATCTCGCGAATCTAGGCGTAACCGGGATCGAGGTCATGCCGGTTTGGGATTTTCCCGGCCGCCGCAATTGGGGCTATGACGGCGTGCTGCCCTACGCGCCCGACCACACTTACGGCCGCCCGGAGGACTTCAAGGCCTTCATCGAGGCGGCGCATCGCCGCGGCATCGCGGTGATCCTCGACGTGGTCTACAATCACTTCGGCCCGGACGGGAATTATCTGCCGGCCTACGCGCCCTCCTTTTTCACCGGGCGTCACGCCACCCCATGGGGCGACGCCGTCAACTACGGCGCCGGACAGGTGCGCGCCTTCGTCATCGACAACGCGCTGTATTGGCTGGAGGAATTCGATCTTGACGGCCTGCGCCTCGACGCCGTGCATTCGATCGTCGACGAAAGCCCGAGGCCAATTCTGGCGGAACTGGCCGAACGGGTGCGCGCGACGGCCCCGCGACGGCCGCATCTGGTGCTGGAGAACGAAGGCAACCAGGCGCGCTGGCTGATCCGCCGGGGGCGCGAGCCCGCTTATTACACTGCGCAATGGAACGACGATGTGCATCACGTGCTGCATGTCGCCGCCACCGGCGAGGACAGCGGCTATTATGCCGCCTACCGCGGGGAGACCGCTCTCCTCGGCAGGGCCTTCGCCGAGGGCTTCGCCTATCAGGGCCAGCTTATGACCTATCGCGGCCGCAAGCGTGGCGAGCCGTCGGCGCATCTGCCGCCGGAGGCCTTTATCGCTTTCATTCAGAACCACGACCAGGTGGGCAACCGGGCGTTCGGCGATCGGCTGAGCCATAGCGTACGCCCCGAGGTGATGCGCGCCCTGGCCGCCGTCTATCTGCTGCTGCCGCAGATTCCGATGCTGTTCATGGGGGAAGAATGGGGCGCCGCGCAGCCGTTTCCCTATTTCTGCGATTTCGACAGCGCGCTGGGCGCCGCGGTGCGCGACGGCCGGCGCTCGGAGTTCGCGCGCTTCCCTGAATTCCAGGACCGGGCCAAACGCGATCTCATTCCCGACCCCCAGGCCGAGGAAACCTTCCTTTCGGCCAAGCTCGACTGGTCGGCCGTCGATCAGCGGCGCCTCGCCCACTATGCCGCACTCCTGGCGACGCGACGTCAGCACATCGTTCCCCTGGTCCCGCTGATCGCTCGCGGCGGCAGGGCCACGGAAATCGGCCGCAGCGCCGTCGAAGTTCGCTGGCGCGCCGACGACGGGCGCGTCCTGACGCTCGCCGCCAACCTCTCCGACGCGGCGGCGCCCTACGACCCACCGGCTGGCCCCCTCCTGTGGCAGGAAAATCGCTCCGTCCGGCCGTTGGGCCCGTGGGAGGTGCGCTGGTGGCTGGAGGCGCCATGATCCCGCCGCGCGCCACCTACCGGCTGCAATTCCACGCGGGCTTCGGCTTCGCCGACGCGGCGCGCCGCGCGCCCTACCTCTCGGCCCTCGGCGTCAGCCACGTCTACGCCTCGCCCTATCTGAAGGCGAGGCCGGGCAGCACGCACGGCTACGACATCACCGACCACCTCGCTCTCAATCCGGAACTCGGATCGGAGGATGATTTCCGAGCCATGGTCCAGGCTTTCCGCGACAATGGCCTGGGCCAGATCCTCGATTTCGTGCCCAATCACATGGGCGTCGGCGGGGCGGACAACCCGCTGTGGCTGGACGTGCTGGAGTGGGGTCCCGAGGCGGATCATGCCGGCTGGTTCGACATCGACTGGGATAGCGGGCACGGCTACCTCAAGGACAAGCTGCTCGTCCCGTTCCTCGGCGATCAGTACGGAGTGGCGCTGAACAACCGCGAGCTGCAGGTGGCGTTCGACGCCGAGGAGGGCGGTCTGGCGGTCTGGGCCCATGGCCGCCACAAGCTGCCGCTGTGTCCCGTGCACTATGGCGCCGTGCTGGGCCACGACGACGCCGCGCTGGACCGGCTGAGCGACCTATTCTCGGACCTGGTTTTCTGGCGCCCGCACTTCGCCGAGCGGGCTGCGGTTCTCAAGGCCGAATTGGCGGCTTGCGTGCGCGAAGAGGCCGCCGCGCGGCAAGCCCTCGAGCGCAGCCTCGCCGCCCTCAACCATGATCCCGCCGCCCTCGATCGCCTGATTCGCCAGCAATATTGGCGCATCGCCGACTTCCGTGTCGCCGGCGACGACATCAACTACCGCCGTTTCTTCAACATCGATGACCTCGCGGGCCTGCGCATGGAGCTGCCGGCGGTGTTCCGCCACGCGCACGCTCGCATCTTGCCGATGCTCGAAGAGGGCATTCTCGACGGCTTGCGCATCGACCATATCGACGGTCTGCTCGACCCCAAGGGCTACGTCGACGCCCTGCGACAGGCCGCCGGCCAGCCCTTCTATCTCGTGGTCGAAAAGATCCTGCTGGGCGCCGAACGGCTGCGCGAGGATTGGGACGTCGAGGGAACCACCGGCTACGATTTCACCAATCTGGTGCTCGGCCTCATGATCAACCGCGGCGCGGAGGCAGAATTCAGCGAAACCTACGCCGCCTTCACCGGTCAAAGCGCGTCGTTCGCCGAGATCGTGCGCGATTGCAAGATCCGCATCATGGAGACCGAGATGGCCAGCGAACTGGCGGCGCTCGGCCGCGATGCCGGACGGGTCGCTCGGCAAAATCCGCTGACCCAGGATTTCACCAATGCGCTGCTGACGCGCGCGATCAAGCGGATCGTCGCCTGCTTCCAGGTCTACCGCACCTATGTCGAACTCGAGACCGATCAGGACAGCGTCGATCAGCAGGCGCTCGGCGCCGCGATCAAGCTGGCGCGCCAGACCGCCTCGGACATGTACCCCTCGGTGTTCGATTTCCTGCACCGCGTGCTGTCCGGCCGGCTGACCGCGCGGCCGAAGAGCGGCTTCAACCGGACCAGCGTGTTGCGCCTGGCGATGAAGCTGCAGCAATATAGCGGTCCGGTGATGGCCAAGGGCCTGGAGGACACCGCCTTTTATCGCTTCAACCGCTTCATCGCGCTCAACGAGGTCGGCGGCGAGCCGGCGCGCTTCGGCCTCTCCGCTGAGGCGTTTCACGCCGCCAACCTGGAGCGCGCCCGCCGCTGGCCAGCCTCGATGTTGGCGACCGCCACTCATGACACCAAGCGCGGCGAGGATACGAGGGCGCGGCTGGCGGTCCTGGCCGACGTGCCGCGAGATTGGGCCGCTCTCGCCGAAAGCTGGAGTCACGCGTTGCGCGGTCGATGGCGCGAGACCCAAGCCGGCGCCCCGCCCGATCCCAACGACCGATATATGCTGCTCCAGCTGCTGGTCGGTTCGTGGCCCGCCGAGATGCTGGACGAGCCCGACGCCACGGGCCTGGAGGCCTATGGCGCGCGGCTTCAGGCGACGCTGGAAAAGTCGCTACGCGAGGCCAAGCTCCATACGACCTGGTCGTCGCCCGACCGCGCCTACGAGGCGTCGATGCAGGCCTTCGCCCGCTTGGCGCTCGACCCGACGCTGCTGCGGGATTTTCTGCCTTTCGTCCGACGGGTCGCTGAATTGGGCGCGCGCAACAGCGTGGTCCAGACCGTGCTCAAGCTGACCGTACCGGGCATGCCCGACATCTATCAGGGCTGCGAGATGTGGGACTTCAGTCTGGTCGATCCCGACAACCGGCGCCCCGTCGATTTCGACGTCAGAAATCGCGCGCTGGAGGCCTTGCGGCCGGCCCTGGCGCAGAATCGCGAGGCTATGCTGCGGACACTGATGGCGGCGTGGCCAGACGGCCGGATCAAGCTGGCGGTGACGCATCTGCTGTTGCGATTGCGCGCCGCGCATCCGGCCCTGTTCGCTCGAGGCGGCTACCAACCGTTGGCCGTGACCGGAGCGGACAGCGATCATGCACTGGGCTTCGTCCGCGGTCACGGCGACGAGCAGATCGCGGTCCTCGTCGCGCTCCATCCTGGCCTGCGCGAAGGCGAAGGCGGCGCTGACCGGCGCAAGGCGATGATCGCGCTGCCGCCGGGACATTGGCGCGATGTTCTCACCAATCGCTCGATCGACGGCGGCGAGGTTGCGGCGCTGCCGGCGTTGGATGACGCGCTTCCGGCGATGGCGCTGGTTCGGGAATGAGCGTCTCGCTACGCGAATTGAGCGCCGAGCCCTTCCATCAAGGAGCGGAAGTTGGGAAAGCTAGTCGCGATCATCGAGGAATTGTCGACGGCCATCGGTTTGCGCGTCGCCAATCCCATGACGAGGAAGCTCATGGCGATGCGGTGGTCGAGATGGGTCGCGACGAAGCCGCCGCCGAGCGGCCGGCCCCCGTCGACGATGAGATCGTCGCCGACGATTTCATGCTCGACGCCCGCCGCCGCTAGGCCGGCGCCGACAGCGGCGAGCCGGTCGCTCTCCTTGACGCGCAGCTCATGCAATCCGTTCATGCGCGTCGCGCCTCGCGCGAAGGCCGCCGCGACGGCGAGGATGGGATATTCGTCGATCATCGACGGCGCGCGGGACTTGGGCACTTCGACGCCCTTGAGTTCGCTGGCGCGCACGCGCAGGTCCGCCACTTCCTCGCCGCCGGCGAGCCGGCGATCGAGGACTTCGATCTGGCCGCCCATTTCGATGAGCGTCCGCAGGAGGCCGGTGCGCAAGGGATTCGTCATCACGCCCTCGACGACGATGTCGGAGCCCGGCGTGATCAAAGCGGCGACGATGGGGAAGGCCGCCGAGGACGGATCGGCCGGCACGACGACGGCGCGCGGGCGCAACTCGGGGCGTCCGATCAGCGTGATGCGGCGACCTTCGCCTTCCTCCGCGACGCGGACGTCGGCGCCGAAATGTGCCAGCATCTTTTCCGTGTGGTCGCGCGAGGCCTCGGCCTCGATGACCGTCGTCTGACCGCGCGCGTTCAAGGCCGCCAGAAGAATCGCCGACTTGATCTGCGCGGACGCGACCGGTGTGCGGTAGACGATCGGCGCCGGCTCGCTCACGCCTTGAAGCGTGATCGGGCAACGTCCGCCCTCGACCTCGGCGAGCACCTGCGCGCCCATAAGCTGCAACGGATCGAGAATGCGGCGCATCGGGCGTTTGCGCAGCGATGCGTCGCCGTCGAAGGTCGCGACGATACCGTGACCGCCGACGACGCCCATCATCAGGCGCGAACCGGTGCCGGCGTTGCCGAAATCGAGGTCGCGGTCGGGCGCGAGGATCGAGCCGAGCCCCGGGCCCGCGACCGTCCAGCGGCCTTCACCCTCGCGATCGATGCGAGCGCCGAGAGCCTTGCAGGCCTCGCCCGTGCGCATCACGTCGTCGCCTTCTAGCAGCCCTTCGATCGGCGTCACGCCGCGACTGAGCAGGCCGAAAATGAAGGCGCGATGCGAGATTGATTTATCCCCTGGGGGGCGGGCGCGCCCCTTGAGCGGCCCGCTTCGTTGCGAGCGCAGCGGCTGTGCGGTTTGTTGAGGGATCGCGGACATCGTCGCTCACGAATTTCACACGGGCGCCCCATGGCGCGAGGTCGAGGATCGCGCTCGTAACACCCCCGTCGGACGCTGTCGACCTTGCTCGCGAAAACGCATTGACATGGGCGTCCGCGCCGACTAACCGAGGCCTCCGAACGCAGCCGCCCAACGACTAGGGAAATATAAGCCGTGGCAAAACCCGAGCTTGGAGCCAAGCGCCAGTGTCAGAATTGCGGCGCTAAGTTCTTCGATCTGAACAAAGATCCGATCGTCTGCCCGAAATGCGGCACGATCTTCCAGGGCGCCTCGACGCGTGCGGAGCGCGCGCCGGCTAAGGAGGAAGACGAAGAAGACGAAGTCGTGCAGCCCGCCGGGGTTGAACTCGTCTCGCTCGACGAGGTCGAGGCCGGTGAGGAAAAGGCAGTCGAGCCGGTCGTCGACGACATCGATGTCGAGGACGACGCAGCGCCGGACGATCCGTTCCTCGAGGAGGAAGAGGAGGACGACGACGACGTCAGCGCGTTGATCGACGGCGACATCGCTCCGGACGAGGAGCCATAAGGACCGCCGCGCACCGTCGATTTCGGCGCGCGGAAACGGAAGGCGAAGAAATTCGAACGAACAGGCCTTGTGGGGCGCGCTGCTTTGCGGTTATACAGCCGCCCCGCAGGAAGGACGCTGGCTCATCCCAATGGGTCGCGCGTGCAGCAGGAGAGTTTGGGGCCATAGCTCAGTTGGGAGAGCGCTTCAATGGCATTGAAGAGGTCGTCGGTTCGATTCCGTCTGGCTCCACCATCACTAAGTATCTATAATTGCTAACGTCTTCAGCTCTGGCAGGCCGATCCTGGCCTGCCAGGTTCCAACGTAGTTTAGCGTGGGCCATTTCCTCGGCGATGGTTTGACGGTCGGCGCTTGGCGAGACATTCGCGAGCACGCCCCTGACCGACAGGTGAAAACCGACCGAGGCCTCCAAAGCCTAACACTCCCTCCGATTCTTGCCGGTCCCTAATCCGATTTCGTGTCGCAGCGTCCGCCCGCTGAATTTGCGCGTTACCGGGCGGGCTGTTGGGCGGCGAGCCCATCGCTGAGCGAACGAGGCGACGGTCACCGTAGACGGCAAGGTCGGTCGGCTATCGCTGGAAGTTGTCCCGAAACTATGGTGTCCGGATTTCTCGGGCGCGGATCTTACCGAGACTAACGGCGCGATCACCGCGGTTGGCGGCGGCGACATGCTTTTCGCGACGGGTTCGTTGGAGCACACGACGGACCCAGGGCGGAAGGCGTCTTCAACGGCAAGATCGCGAGGCCGGAGATGTCAGTTCTGAACCTTTCTGGCAACGCAGAACTGGCGAACAAATGGAGTTTTGGACCAGTGGCCAGGACTCGATCTCTAGTTGACGAGATCGGCGCCCTCCACGGCCAAACGGCCGGCTCGGACAATGACTGGGCCCGATTGGCCCGGCGATGCGATTTCATCGGAGCCGACGAGTGTTTCAGCACTCGAATGGGACCCCTTCCAGAAATGAGCGAAAACCACTGAAATCGCGCTCGAAACGTCTGTGGGCTCCCGATCGACACCGATCCGGACCCCACCTGCGCTCACTCCAAGCGAATAGGGGAGGGCGAAAATCCGCAGCCGATTGACATTCAAGGATCAGTTCGGTTCGGAAGCCCGGCTACGTGACGAGCGATCTGCCCAGGCGTCGTGATCCAGACCTTGTCGAACTGAGGATGCTTCATGACCTCACAGAGTGCTTGCCGGATCTGCGCCAGACGAAACGGCTGACCGGCGACAAACGTATGCAGTGAGACGCCGAACACCAGCGGCTGGCGCTCGCATTGCCGCAGCATTTCATCGAACTGATCGAGGATCATCCTAGAGAAGTCGGTCGCAGGCTGCGCCCGGCTCAGCATCGTCGGCGAGTCATTGATTTCGATTGGATAAGGAACGGAGAGGATCGGGCCCGCGCGCGTCCGCATCCAGAACGGCTGGTCGTCGGCGGGCCAGTCCATGACAAAGGTGTAGCCGGCCTCCTTGAGAAGGTCGGGCGTGACGTAGGTTTCGGCGATCCAGGGTCCCATCCAGCCGAACGGTCGCCGCCCGCAATGCTGTTCGAGGATGGCAGTCGCGTTTTGGATCAGCGCAATCTCGGTCGCCTCGTCCATCTCCGACTGGCGCTCGGAATTGGTGAAGCCATGTCCGATCACCTCGTCGCCGCGCGCGCGGATGCGCGCCGGGATCTGCGGCATGCCCTCGCAAACGGACGCGTTGAGCAGGTGACAGAGCGGGAGGCCAAGTTCCTCGGCGAGATCGAAAATGCGCCAGATGCCGACCCTGAGACCATAGTCCCGCCAGGCGAAGTTGCGCGGATCGGGCGGCGGCCCGAGCGCCGTGGGCGTGTGTCCCAGCCCCTCGCCGAAGCTAAAGCGCTCGACGTTGAGAGCGATGTACAGCGCAAGGCGCTTGCCGCCAGGCCACGTGTAGTCCGGCCGCGCAAAGATCGGACTGTAGTCGTACCGACCGTGGTGTTTGATTTGCATTGGGGACGTCCGCTGTACGGCGCCGGCCAGAGTAGATGCCCCGCCGCGTTCTTCACTGAAACGATTCGGTCTCTAGCCAGCCGCCTGGGAGGCGGGCTGGATAATTGCGGTCAGATTCGCGAAGAACTGATCCGCGGTCTTCTTCGCGATGCCATCGATCAAGCGCCCTCCGAGCTGCGCGATCTTGCCGCCAACGGTCGCTTCGGCCGTGTAGCGAAGCAGGCAGTCTTCACCGCCTTCACCGCCGACGAGTTCGACGCGAGCGCTTCCTTTCGCAAATCCGGCGATGCCCCCCTCCCCCTGGCCGACGATGCGGTAGTGGTTCGGCGGGTCGAGATCTTCGAGCGACACGCGTCCCTTGAAGGTCGCTGCGACCGGCCCGACCTTGATCTTGACGGCCGCGTCGAAGCCGCCATCGGCGGTTCGTTCAAGGGACTGGCAACCGGGTATGCAGGTCCTCAGCGTCTCGGGGTCGTTCAGCCTCTCCCATACGAAGTTACGATCGGCGGCGAGGCGCACCTCCCCGTTCATCACCAAAGCCATTCAGTTCTCCTTTGAAGCGGTCCCAGGGGTCTCTCTTCGTTGTCTAGTCTGGGGCGGCTGTGCTGGAGCCCTCCGCCGAAAGGCGAGCGGCGAACCGGCTCCCAAGGTAAGCCTCCACGACTTTCGGATCGCGCAGCACCTCGCCGGTCGGGCCTTCCCTGACCAGCCCGCCTTGGTGCAGCACCAGCGTCCGCGAGGCGAGGGCCATCACGACCCGCATGAGATGCTCGATGACGATGATCGTGACGCCGCGCGCCGCGATCGCCCGAATCATTTGGATCGCCTCGTCGATCTCCGAAGAGTTGAGACCCGCGTTGACCTCGTCGAGCATCAGGATTCGCGGGCTCATCGCCAGGCTTTTCGCCAGCTCGAGCCGTTTTCGATTCGCAAGCGCCAGTTCCGCCGCCGGCATCGCGGCAAACGGCGCCAGTTTGACGAAGTCGAGGCAGTCCATCGCGATCACCCGCGCGCGCGCCATGCTGTTGCGGCCGGCAAAGAGAGCGCCCGCCATGACGTTTTCCAGCACCGTCATGCGTGAGAAGGGCTGGACGATCTGGAAGGTGCGAGCGACGCCGAGCGCGGCGATTTGATGGGGCTTGTCGCCGCCAAGATCGCGCCCGTCATACCGAATCGTGCCGCCGCTCACTCGGTTGAACCCGGAGATGAGGTCGACGAGCGTTGTCTTGCCAGCGCCGTTCGGACCAATCAGCCCGACGATTTCGCCGGCATGCAGTTGGAAGCTCACATTATCGACAGCCCGGATGCCGCCAAAGTTGCGCGACACGTTGCTGAGTTCGAGGATCGGAGTGGTTTGGCGAGAGGTCATGCGACGAGGCTCAAGTCAACGCGTTGCCGGCGCCGAGCGTCGCCGCGGCTCGCTTGCGCCATCGCGGCAAGCGGAAGCCGATGACGCCCGCCGGTAGATAGTAGATCGCCGCCACGATGATGACGCCGAGGATCGCATCGTGCCATTCGAGGAAGTGCGCCCAGACGAACTCCTTCAGCAGCACGTAAAGCACGCCTCCTATGAGCGGGCCGAGCAAGGTCCCCATGCCGCCGATCATGACCATGACGGGCACTTCGATCGTCGTCGTCAGGTTGAAAGCGTCCGACGGCTCGATATAGCCGACCATCGACACGTAGATGCCGCCGGCAGCGGCCGCGATCGCCGAGGAGAGAACGAAGGCGCTGACCTTGTAGGTCAGGACGTCGACGCCGACCATCGAGGCCGCGCGTTCATTCTGGCGGATGCAGCGCAGGGCGAAGCCGAACCGCGACCTGTCGACCAGTAGCGTCAGCGCGAAGGCGAGAGCGGACAGCGCCAGCATCGCTGTGAAGAAGAAACGTCCGACCGCCGCCGGCGTTCCGGGCGGAATTGGCAGGTTGAGACCTACGACGCCCCCGGTCAGCCAGTCCCAGTTGTTGGCGACCTCGCGGAACACTTCGACGGTCGCAAGGGTGCCGATGGCGAAGTAGTGGCCTTTCAGTCTCAACAAGGGGAGTCCCAGCAGGAGCGCCATGACGGCGCCGGCCAGCGCCGCGGCGGCCCAGGCCAGGTAGATGCTCCCGCCGGCGACTTGCGTTATGGCGTCGACGTAGGTTCCCACACCGAAAAATGTCGCGGTCGAGAGCGCGGGATAGCCCATGTAGCCGCCCACGATGTTCCACGACCAGCAGAGCGCGCAGAGCATGGCGAGGGAGGTGCCGACCTGCAATTCGTAGTTGTCCAAGGTAAAGGCGAGCGCGACGCCCAAGCCGAAGACGAATGCGACAGCAAGAAGCAATAGCTGCGCGGAGCGGTTGATGATCACTCGAAGCCCTTTCTACCGGCCAGACCACTCGGCAGGGCGACGATGACGGCCATCATCAGCAGGAAGCCGAAGCTGGTGGCCCATTCGGGCCCGAAAGCGACTGTCCCGACCCCCTCAACGGCACCAAGAACAAGGCCGCCCACGATGGCGCCGGCGACGCTGCCGAGACCGCCGATCACGCAGACGACAAAGGCCTTGCTGAGGAATACATCGCTCATCAGCGGCGTGATCGGATAGATCACCGCAACGGCGCACCCGGCCGCCGCGGCCATGAAGCATCCGATACCGAATGTCAGGGCGTAGATTTGCGGAATCCTGATGCCCATGAGCGCAGCCGCATGGCGATCCATACGGACCGCGATGATGGCCCGGCCGGTCTTGGAATGCCGCAGCAGCCAATAGAGCAGGAGGGTGAGGAGCATTGCAGCGAGCAGCGCCCAGATCCGGACTAGCGGCAGTCGCATCCCGAGCATCTCGAGGGTGCCGAAGTTGATGATGAGGGAGCGCGGCGTCGCCGTGAACGCATATTGCATCAGGTTGTTGAGGATCAGCTCCAGCCCGAAGGTCAGCGTGAGCGTGATAAGGATCGGCTGGCCGACGACGCGATGCAGCACTCCTCGCTGCACCGCGTAGCCGAAACCGAATATGAGAATACAAACGACGGGCGCGGCCACATAGAAGGACACGCCAAAGCTCTGGACTGCGACCAGGCACAGGTAGGCGCCGAGGACGACGACCGACCCGTGAAGCATGTTGATGACGTTCAATACCCCCCAGACGAGGGAAAAGCCGACTGCCACACAGGCATAGAGGCCGCCCATCAGCAAGCCATTGACGAGGTATTGTCCGATCATCAATCGTGCCTGTTCTGCCGCTGCCCGGTCATTTCTTGGTGACGAGACCGAGATGGAGATCTGCCTGCTTGAGCGCGGCGGGCGCCAGGACTACCAGCTTGTCGCCCTGGATCTGCATGACGAGCGCGGCGTCGACGTCGTTCTGCCCCGTCTCGCCGAATCCGATCGGGCCGTAGAAGGTGTCGAACTTCTGTTCGCGCAGCACCTTGCGGACCGCGGCGGGATCCAGCGAGTTGGCTCGCTCCATGGCGATCGCCAGCACTTCGCACGACGCCGTGGCGGCCGCCTCGAGGTAGGTCGCGTCCCGCTTATAATGCTCTTTGAAGAGGTCGTTGTACTTCAAGGACGAGCCGAACAGATAATCGTCTTTGTAGTCGGCGTTCTGATGCCACCACGCGTTGGTCGTGACGTTGTTCGCGAGCGTTTTGAGGTTGTCGCGGAATTCGGGATAGGCCGGGCCTGCGGTCATCGTGAGAAGCTTGGGCTCGACGCCGGCGTCCGCCATTTGGCGGCGGATGATCGTCAGGTCTTGCGTGTAGCCGGTCGCATAGATCCAATCTGGGTTAAGCCCCTTGATCTGCGTGAGGACGTCGGAGAAGTCTGTCGTGTTCGGGGAGTAGATCTGGTTGAAGACGACGTTATAGCCCTGCGCTTTGGCCGATTCGACCAGGTCGCTCGCGATCGACTTCGGGTAGAGGCTGTTGAGCGCGAGCACCGCCACGGTCTTCACGCCAGGCGCAAACTTCTTGTAGTAGGTCGTCTCGGCTGTGGTGATCATGTCGGTTGGGAAGAGCACGCCGAAAAGGTTTTTGAAGTGCTGATCGAAGATCGACTTTGCGGCGGCGGAGGCAGCCACCATCGGAACGCCGTAGCGTTCCGCGACCGCGGCCGTCGCTTTGGTGTCGCCCGATCCGTAGGGCGCCAGAAGAAACGGCACCTTGTCGACGTTGATGAGCCGCTGCACCACCTGGATCGCCCGGTTGGTCTCGCTCTGGTAGTCGTACTGAACGATATCGAGTTTGAACTTCTTGCCGCCGACCGTGACGCCGCCCTTGTCGTTAATGGCCGACACGCACATGTCGTAGCCTTGTTTCGTCTTCGTGCCCGCGTCGGCGAGCGCGCCGGTCAAGGCGAGCGGCGCTCCTAGTCGGATCGTATCCTCGGCGCGGCTCGGCGCGGTCATCGCGAGAAGGGCCAGCGAAACAGCGGCCGACCGGATCATTCTTCGTTCCATACTGTTTTTCTCCTTCATTGTTCCGATGTCCGGTCAGGTCCTTGCGCCTTGGCGTCTTCGGATTGCGGTCGTTGCGGCTTGATGGCGTGCGAGCGATTGGTCGTCTTGGCGTCAGGCCGCGTCCTCGCTCCTCGACTGGCTCGCAAGTTCGGCGGCGGCGTGCCGAATGGCGCTGACGATCCCGGCATAGCCGGTGCAACGGCAGATGTTGCCGGCAAGGGCGGTCCGCAGGCGGTCCTCGGGGAGTTCGCCGTACCGCAAGATGATGTCGCGCGCCGTGATCAGCATGCCGGGCGTGCAATAGCCGCACTGCAGCCCATGCCTCTCATGGAAGCTGACGCGAAGCTGCGCGATGACGGGGTCGTTCTGAAGCCCCTCCAGCGTACAGATGTCGGCCTCCTCCATAGCGACCGCCAGCGCGATGCAGGAGCGAGCAATCTTGCCGTTGATCACGACCGTGCAGGCGCCGCATACGCCATGCTCGCACCCGAGATGGACCGAGCGCGCGTCGCCCTTGTCGCGGAGGAAGTCGGCCAGGGTGGTCCGGGGATCGATTTGCTCGGCGAGCTTCTCGCCGTTCACGGTCATCTCGACGATTTGCATCAGAAGCTCTCGCTGATGGGGGGCTGAACGCCGAAGCTGATCTTGATGGCCCGCAGCACGCAGGTGCGCGATTGCCACGCGAACACGTCGTCCGTGCTCCGGTCGGCTTCGCGCAGGTCCGCCTCGAAGGCGTCGACGATCGGTTTGGCGTGGGTCGCGTCCCAACCCCGCAGCCCGCCCAGCACCGTCGCCACATGACCGAGACGGATCGGCGCTCCGTTCGTTGCGCCGAGAAAGGCCCGAGCGCCGTGGGCTTGGCGCACAACCATGGCCATCGCATGCGCGAACTCGCCGGTCTTCCGGCACAATTTGTAGGTTCCCCAAGTTGCGTCCGGGTCGAGGCGACGGATGCGGACGCCAGTCAGGACATCGCCAGCGTCGAGACGGGTCGTGTAAGGCCCGATGACAAAATCGTCGGCCGGACAGGATTTCGCGCCGTCGGGCCCCGAGAAGGTGATGGTCGCTCCGAGCGTCGCGCTCGTGGTCAGCCAGTCCGCGGCTGGATCGGCGAGAGCGAGGCTGCCGCCGATCGTGCCGCGGTTCCGAACCGCCTGGTACGCGATCCGGCTCGCCACATAGGGCATTAGCCCGTTGGACGGGTCCGGGACGGCGCCCGATTGGATCTGCTCGTGGGTCACGCAAGCACCGAGCGTCACCTCGCCGCCGTTGTCGGCGCTGGCGCGCAATTCTGCGATCCGGCTGACGTCGAGCAAGGTGTCGGCTGCGACCATGCGCAGGTTCAGCATGGGAACGAGCGACTGGCCGCCGGCGATGATCTTGGCGTCGGCGCCGTCGCCGAGCCGCTCGACCGTTTCGGCGACCGAGGCGGGCCGGACATAGGCGAAGGAAGCGGGCTTCATGCGGCGTTCCCGGCTTTCATCAGGGCGCGGATCACGCGATCCGGCGTCATCGGCGTTTCGTTGATGGCGACGCCGAGCGGCCGCAGAGCGTCATTGACGGCATTGCATAGCGCCGCAGGCGGTGGAATCGCCCCGCCTTCCCCCGCGCCCTTGATGCCGTAGCGGGTAATCGGAGATGGATTCGAAAGATGCTTGATCCGAGCTTGAGGAACCTCCGAAGCGCCCGGCACCAGGTAGTCGAGGAAGGTCGTCGCCAGTGGCTGACCATTCTCGTCGTACGGCATCTCCTCGTAGAGCGCCGTTCCGATCCCCTGGGCAAGCCCCCCCATCATCTGACCGTCAACAATGAGCGGGTTCACGATCGTCCCGCAGTCATGGGCAATGACGTAGTCGATAATCTCGACGAGCCCTGTCCCGGTGTCCACGGCGACGATCGCCGCGTGGGTTCCGTAGGACCATGCCCCGGTGTCCTTGGCGGTCCGGTAGGCGGCGACGACCGACAGCCCTGGCTCCACATCGTCGGGGAGCCGCTCCGGATGCAGGAAGGCCGCGTTGGCGATCTCCGCGAGCGAGACCCTGGCGACAGTGGAACCCGAGGTCTCCACCCCGCCGTCGCGAAGCCGAACGTCGTCGGGCGGCGCCTGGAGGAGGTGCGCGCCGATCTTGCGCAGTTTGACGGCCAGGATCTCCGCGGCTTGGCCGACCGCGCCCCCCGACATGACCATCGAGCGCGAAGCGAACGTGCCCATGCCGTAGGGCGCCTGACTCGTGTCGCCATGGCGCACGATCACCTGTGCGGGGTCGATTCCGAGTTCGTGGTGAGCCACCTGCGCAAGCGTGGTCTCGAGCCCCTGACCGTGGTTCTGGATCGGCACGTCGATCACCAGAATGCCGTCGGGCGTCATCTGGAGCGCCGCCTGTTCGTAGCCGAACACGACCGGCAACCCACGCTGCACCCATTCGGCTGTGCCATGTGCGGTCTGTTCGAGGTAGGTCGCGTAGCCGATTCCAATCCGGTAGTCGGACCCCGCATAGCGCTCGCGTAGCTGGGCGAGCCGTTCCGGGCGGATCATTTCGCGCGCCGTGAGGGCGCTGCCCGCGTAGTCCCCGTTGTCGTAGGTCTTGCCGCCCGCGGAGCGCCAGGGGAACTGGTCGGGACGAACGTAGTTGCGCAGCCGGATCTCCACCGGATCGATGCCGAGGTGAGCGGCGAGCTCATCCATCGTCCGCTCGATGGCGAAACAAGCGCCGACCCGGCCCACACCGCGATAAGGCCCCAGCGGCGACTTGTTGCTCGCGCACGTCCGCGCGGTGGCGCGGTAGTTGGTGATTGCATAGGGACCCGGCAGGAAGCCGATCGCCATCCCGGCTTCCATCGGGGCGGTCCAGGGCCACACGGAATAGGCGCCCACGTCGACGTCGATGGTCGCCTCCAGCCCGAGAACCCTGCCGTCGGCAGCGGCATGAACCTTGACGTCGTAGCGATGCTCCCGCGCATGTGCGGAGGCGATGAGATGTTCCCGGCGATCCTCGATCCACCTCAAAGGCTTGCGGATCACGCGGGTCAGCGCTGCCAGAGCGACCTCTTCCGGGTTGAGATTGTTTTTGACCCCGAAACTGCCGCCGACTTCGGGCGCCACCACCCTGAGTTGGTGCTCTTTCATGCGGAGGCAGGTGGCGAGCGCGGTGCGGATGACGTGCGGAAACTGCGTCGAGGAATAGACGACGAGCTCGCCCGTCCGCTCATCGAGATAGGTCACAACGCCGCGCCCCTCGAGGGACACGATGGCTTGGCGGTTCATGCGGTAGCTGCAACTCAGGGTTACGGCTGCGGCGGCGCGAGCGGCCTCGAGGTCGCCGACATCGACGTGACTTTCCAGGAACACGTTCTGCGACCATCCCGGATGGATCGGGGGGATCGCGGGATCGTCGGATTGTGAAAGGTCGCTCACAGGCGCCAGTTCATCAAACTCGATCTCGACGCTCTGAGCGACATCCTCCGCCTCCGCACGAGTCCGTCCGAGGCAGATCGCGATTGGCTCCCCGACGAAGCGGACCTTGTCGTTGGCGAGGGCCGGGTAGTCGGCCCGACGGAACCCGGGCGCCTGGGAATCGGCCCGCAACGGCAGGACGTCGCCGAGGTCCGACAGCAGGAAGACCTTCCCGACCGCCGAGTCGGGAATCTTAACGTGAACGATGTTCGCGTGGGCGACGGGGCTACGCAGAAAGGCGACCTGCCTGAGGCCGGGTCGATCGATATCGGCGATAAAGCTGCTCCGCCCGGTCAGGAGGCGCTCGTCCTCCAGGCGCGGGATGCTGCCGCCGATGCCTCTGTTCTCCGCTGTCATCATCCCGCATGCTTCTCTTCAACGGCCCTTTGGGCGACCCTTGTAGGTCAAAGGCCCATGTAGGCGGCTTGAACGGCTTCGTTTTCAATCAGGCTTTTTGTCGGCCCCGCCATCCGAACTCGTCCGGATTCGATAATGCAGGCCGTCTTGGCGATTTCGAACGCGGTCATCACATCCTGCTCGACCAGAAGGATCGAGATGCCCTGCTTGTTGATCGTCACGAGACTTTCGGCGAGTTGCTCGACGGCCTTCGGCGCAAGCCCGAGCGAGAGTTCGTCGATGATCAGGAGTTTGGGGCGCCCCATGATTCCCCGGGCGATCGCGCACATCTGCTGTTGGCCGCCCGACATTGTCGTCGCGATCTGGTTCTCGCGCTCGCTCAGGATTGGAAATATGGAAAACACGAAGTCGAGATCGCGCGCGACGGCGGCCTTGCCGTCGTTTCGCGCGTAGGCGCCGAGCATGAGGTTGTCGCGAACGCTCAACGTCGGAAACAGCCGTCGACCTTCGGGGACATGAATCAGCCGTTTCGCGACGATCTTCTCGGCGCTCTGGCCTTCAATGTTGTGGCCGTCGAACACGATGGTCCCGCTCCGGGGGCGAACGAGACCGGAGAGCGTGAGCAGCAGGGTCGTCTTGCCCGCGCCGTTTGGGCCGACGATGGATACGATTTCGCCGCGCGGAACGATGAGGTCGACTCCCCAGAGAACCTGGACCTCGCCATAGCCGGCAGTCAGGCCGGAAACAGCCAACAGGGCGTCGGGCGAGGCGCCAATGCTGCTGTAGCGCGATGCGTCAAGCATGGGAGGCAGCAAGGTCGCGCGCGCCGACCAAGGCGTTCCGCTTGGCCGCGGCGAGTCGAACCGCATCCATGATCTCGGGATACGCCGAGCAGCGGCAAAGATTGCCGGCGAGATAATGCCGAATTTCGTCCTCGGTCGGTTGCGGGTTGTGATCGAGCAACTGCTTGACCATCATGATGAACCCGGGCGTGCAAAAGCCGCACTGGAAGGCGCCGGCCTCGATGAACGCCTCTTGGACGGGATCCAATCGATCGCCGCTCGCCAGCCCCTCGACCGTTTCGACGCGCGCGCCGTCGACGAGCGCGGCCAGGGACAGGCATGCCGAGACGGCCTTGCCATCGACCAGGACGGTGCAGCAGCCGCACAGGCCCTGGCCGCAGCTTTCGCGTGCGCCGCGCAGTTCGAAGCGGTCGGTGAGGACCTCGATCAGGGTCTCATACGGCATCACGGTCGCGGTGACTGGGCGACCGTTGAGGACGAAACGGATGGTACGCGGTGCGATCACCTTAGTCTCCGCTCAGCGGTCGGCCTTGCGATTGGCGCAGGGCGCGATAGATCGCTTCGGACGTGAGGGGAAGGTCGGGCAGGTGGACGCCGATCGCGTCCGCGACTGCGTTGCCAATCGCCGGCGACAGCGAGATTGACGTGGTCTCGCCCGCGCCCTTGGCGCCGAATGGCCCGGTCTTCTGGTAGTTGTCGACGAAGTCGTTGATGAATTCTCGGGGCATGTCGAGAAGACCGGGGATCTTATAGTCGGCGAGCGAGCCATTCGTGAGCTGACCGTCCCGGAACACCATGTTCTCGGTGATCGTGAAGCCCAGCTGCATGATGGCGGAGCCGGAAAGCTGCATGGTCACCAGCTTGGGATTGATCGCGGCGCCGACGTCGGCGATGTTGATCAGCCGAAGGATCGTCAAGACGCCGGTCTCGGTGTCAATCTCCACTTCGGCGCCAGCCGCTCCCACTCCCCAGAATGGGGTCGCCTTCGAGGATTGCCCCGTCAGCGCGTCAGGCTTCTCGTAGTCCGGGACGAAGCTGGCCGTGCCAATGATGTTGCCGGCCTGCATTCCGTATTTGCGGTGGAGCATCTCCTTGAGCGGGAGATTGCTGCCTGGCGGCAGTCCGAGCGCATCGGCGAACGCGGCGATCTTCTGGTTGGCGTCCTCGGCCGCGAGGCGCACGGCCGTTCCCATGTGAAAGGTCGAACGCGATCCGAGCGTGCCCATGTCATAGGGCGTGACCTCGGTGTCCGAGTGCACGACCCGAACCGTCTCGGCCGGAATGTTCAAGACCTCCGCCGCGATCTGGGCCATGACCGTGTCAGATCCCTGACCCATGTCGACGGTGCCGACGTACAGCGTGCAGCTTCCGTCGCCGGACAGGTTGACGAGCGCGACAGAGGTTGTCGGCGACGTGATCCCCTTGATTCCCACCGCCAGACCACGTCCGCGCCTGATACGGCCCTCGCCTCTGTCGAACGGCTGTCCCCAACCGAGTCGTTCGGCCACCTCCTCGAGAGCGCTGCCAAGCGCGGCGTCCTGCACGATCGTGCCTGACGCCTGTGGCCTGCCGTTGCGCAACAAATTGCGGCGCCGAATCTCGAGCTTGTCGATGTCGAGCGCCTCGGCGATCCTGTCCATATGGCACTCGTAAGCCCACGCCGTCTGCGGGGCGCCGAAGCCGCGCAGGGCGCCGGCCGGCGGGCGGTTGGTGTAGACGGCGTAAGAGTCGATCGAGACATTCTTGATGTCGTAAGGGCCCGCCGACGTGAACCCGGCCTTCTGAGTCACCCGCGGCCCAATGTCCGCATAGGCGCCGCCGTTCCAGATGACCTCGCAGTGGCGAGCGACGATCCTGCCGTCCTTGTTGACGCCGCTCTTGATCTTGAAGGTGCAGGCGTGGCGCGTGACCATGAAGAACTGTTCTTCCATGGTCAGCGAGATTTTGACGGGACGCTCGGCCAGCAGCGAGAGCGCCGTCACCAGCGCCTCGAGCTTGATATAGAGCTTTCCACCAAAGCCGCCGCCGAGATAGGGAACCCTCACGCGCACCCGGTTCTCAGGCCAGCCAAGGAGGCGCGCGATCTCAATGCGGACGAACGAAGGTCCTTGCGAGGCCGTGTGCAAGGTGAGTCGGCCATTTGCGACGTCCGCCACGGAAACGAAGGGTTCCATGGGCGTATGCATGACGGGCTGGCACCGGTAGGTGTCTTCGAACACGTGATCCGCAGACGCGAAGCCCGCCTCCGGATCGCCGCGACGCAAACGATAGTCGAGCGCGACATTGGTGCCTTGGCGACCTTTGAGGTGAGCCAGGTCGGGAAAGGTCGCGGCGGGCTTGAGCGTGTCGTGGACGCAAACGTCCGACGTCATCGCCTCCACTTCGTCGTCGACAGCGGGTAGTTCTTCGTAGTCGACTTGAATGAGCGCCATCGCTTGCTCGGCGACGTGGCGATCAGACGCGAGGACCACTGCGACAGGTTCGCCGGCGAACCGCACCTTGCCGTCGGCGAGAATCGGCTGGTCGTGAAACGCGGGGCCGTAATAGGGGTTCGGGATGACCGTGCGAATGTCGTCGATCGTGACGACGCGGTGCACGCCCTCCACCGCGGCAGCCGCCGTCGTATCGATAGACTTGATCCGCGCGTGCGGCATGGTGCTGCGGTAGATCTTGCCGTGCAGCATGCCCGGCAGACGGAGGTGATGCACGTATTCCACACGACCCGTGACCTTGTCGCGAGCTTCGAGCCTGGTTACCGACCGGCCGATGTTCTTCGAGTGAACGTTGATGTCGGTCATTTTGCAGCGAGACTCAGAAGGGCGCGGGCGAGATGGACGCGTAACAGGTGGGTCTTGTAGGCCGCCGAGCCGCGGCTGTCGGACTCAATCTCGACTTCGCTGGCGGCGACGTCGGCAACGCGGCGAAGGACATCCTCGTCAAGGCGCTCGCCCCGTAGAGTCGCCTCGGCGCCGGCAAGCCGCGTCGGCTTGTCGAGGGCGGCGCTGAGCACGATGCGGGCATCCTCCACGCGGTCTCCCGCGAAGCATAGGGAGACGGCGAGGCCGATCGCCGGCCAGTCGTGAGCGGCGCGGGTCGTGACCTTCACGTATCGCGATCGCCAGTTGGGCCGCACCGGCACGCGCAGTTCTGCGATTAGTTCGCCATCCCCGAGGGCGGTTTCGTAGTAGCCGACAAACATGTCCTCGACGGCGATCGCGCGTTCCCCGCGGCGACTGATGATCAGCACATCGGCGTCCAGCGCGACCCAGACCGGGGGGAGATCGAGATGCGGGTCTCCGTGGGCGATATTGCCGCCGATCGTCGCAACGTTTCGGACGCGGACATTGGCCAGCGTCCTCATGGTTTCGACGATGACGGGGAAATGCTGGCGGACTATCGGCGCGTGTTCGAGCATCGAAAAGGTCGTCATGGCCCCGATGCGGAGTGATGTCCCTTCGGCATTGAGGCCGAAACCAGTGAACGGCGGGCCAAGATGCTTCAGGCTTACAAGTCGCGACGGCTGAAACAGCTGGGCCTTCATCATCAACATCAGCGCCGTGCCGCCTCCCATGGCGCGAACACTCGAATCAGATGAGTCAACCAGGGCGAGGGCCTCCTCCAGGGACTGCGGCTCAGCCAATTCGAATCCGTTCATAAGTCGCACCATCTCGACCGCGCCAGCGAAGAGCGCCTCTAGGATGCCGCTCGGCCGGACGACCTCGCATCGCGCCGCCGAGGGTGACCTCACTTTGCGCGAACTCCGCGACGCCCTTCATTCGCCCGGCCAATGTTGCAAAGCCGTACCGGAGTGTCAATGTTTCTGTACGGCGGAATCCGATTAATTTTTAAGTATCGATTATCACATTGAAATAATTCATATAAATATGAAACCTGGTGCGTTTCATTTCCAGCACCTAAGCATTTCAAAGCCCTTTTTTTGCCGCCAATTGCGCAAAGAATCAGCGTGTGCGCAAAAAACTGTCTATTTGGCAAAATGACGACATAGTGACGTATCCTACCAAATCTAGCCAATATCCCAAAATTGGGATTGCGCAACGATCGGCACGATGGTAGCCAGACCGGGCGAGGTGTTCGGCAGCCGCCGCGTGTGGCTCAAAAGCAGGAGTTCTCCTTGCGCTTTTCGAATGCATTCGAGGTTTCGTTGCCGCCCGATGAAGCCTGGGCGACACTGATGGACATACCTGCGATCGTGCCCTGCATGCCCGGCGCCGAGTTGACTGAGAAGGTCGATGATCGCACCTACAAGGGAAAGGTCTCGGTTCGGCTCGGTCCGATGACGGTGGCCTTCGCCGGAACCGCTCGCTTCGAGGAGATCGACGAGCCCTCCCATCGGGCTACGATCAGGGCGCAGGGAGCCGACGCCAAAGGGCGTGGCTCCGCTAGCGCGACGGTCGCGTTCAGCCTCGAGCCGGTCCCGGCAGGATCCTCGGTCGTGATCAACACGGACCTGAACCTTTCGGGATCGGTGGCCCAATACGGCCGGGCGTCCGGGTTGATCCAAGGCGTTGCAAGTCAGCTCACCAAGGAATTCGCGAAAGCGCTTGCGGCGCGGATCGCCTCTGAGAAACGCGATGCGTCCCCAGTCCCGCGCCCGGCCGAATCCGCAGCGAGCAGCGCCGCGCCAGAGGCGCCAACGCCCATCCGAGAGGCGGCGGCTTCTAAACCGATCGGCGGGTTCGGGCTTCTGCTAAAAGCGCTCTGGATGAGCCTGCGCGGGCTGTTCGGAGGTGCAGCCTGATGGCTGCCGAAGGCTAATCTCGCCGTACAGGCGATATCTGATCTCAACTGGGGGCGCAAATCTGTCCCTTATCCCAATTCCAAACGCTCCGGCCAGATCGCATTCACCATGAACAACACGCTTCTCACGCTGCTTTCGCGTGCCCGCATCGAATCCGCCTACGCGTCGGGCCACTGGCGCGACGAAACGCTCTACGGGATCGTGAAGGCCCATGCAGGGCGCCAAGCCGACAAGGTGGCAGTGCGCAGCGCCGCAGGGCGTCTCACTTACGCCGAGCTCCTGGCGCGTGCGGATGCGTTTGCATCGTCATTGTCGGCTGACGGACTGCTGCCGGGCAATCGCGTCGCGGTTTGGCTTCCGAGCCGAATGGAGACGGCTGTCGCGCTGGTCGCCTGCTCCCGCAACGGCTATGTCTGCTGTCCCTCGCTGCATCGCGATCACACGGTCGCCGACGTTGTGGCCCTCTGCCGCCAATTCGGCGCCGTGGCGGTGGTGCACCAGGCGGGCTACGGGGCCGATGCCGGGCGCGTCGATGCGTCGGAGGCTCTCAGCGCGATTGAAACAGTCCGCCGCGTGTACCGCCTCGCCGCGCCTGCAAGCGGATCGGATGTGGCGCTTCCCGTCAGCCCGGTCGCCGACGACCGCGGCGAGATCAAGACCGATCCCAATCTTGTTCTTTACCTTGCCTTCACGTCCGGAACGACGGGGCGTCCGAAAGGCGTCATGCACAGCGACAATACGCTGCTGGCAAACGCCAGGGCGCTGATCGCCGATTGGGGTTTTTCGCCCGACAGCGTCATCTACACAATGAGCCCGCTTAGCCACAATCTCGGGCTCGGCTCCTTGGTCATGGCGCTTGCCAGCGGCGGTCAATTGGTCGTCCACGACCTTCCCCGCGACCATAGCCTCGTCGATCGGCTGAACGCGGTGCAGGCGACCTTTATGGTCGGCGTCCCAGCCCATGCCACGGACTTCCTGAAGGAACTGAAGACCCGCGATTTGAAGCCGCCGGCGGCGCTCAAGGGGTTCCGCATTTCCGGCGCCGCCGCGCCGCGCGAGGTCGTGGCGGAACTGCTCCGCCTCGGCGTCGTTCCGCAGAGCGGCTACGGTATGACGGAGGCGGGCTCACATCATTACACGCTGCCGACGGACGGACCGGACCGGATCGTCGGAACCTCGGGTCGCCATTGCGCCGGATACGAGGTCCGGATCTGGTCGAAAGACGATCCGAACGTCGAGCTCCCGCACGGTGAGATCGGCCAAATCGGTGGCCGCGGCGCGAGCCTGATGCTCGGCTATTTCGACGACCAGCGCGCCAACGAGGAAGCCTTCAACACGGAGGGTTGGTTTATGACCGGCGACCTCGGCCGGGTGGACGCCGATGGCTACATCCAGATCACGGGCCGCAAGAAGGACCTCATCATCCGCGGCGGGCACAATATCTATCCCGCGCGGATCGAGAACCTGGCGATGCAGCATGCGGCCGTGGCCCGCGCGGCCGCGATGCCGGTGCCTGACGAGCGCCTCGGCGAGAAAGTGTGCCTGGCGGTGATGGTCCGCGACGGGCAAAGGCTGGAGGCTTATGACCTGCTCTCGTATCTCGATGACGCCGGCCTTTCACGGTATGACATGCCGGAATATTATATCGAGCTCGACGAGATTCCGCTGACGGCGAGCGGCAAGATCTTCAAACGGGGCATCGCCGAGCGCATCGCGGCCGGCGAGATCAAGCCAAGTCCGGTCCGCTGGACCCCGGGCGACGTTCCTCGCGACCGAGGTTGACGTGGCGCCATTGAAGGACCAGCCCGACGCGGCCGCCCTTGCCCGCCTCATCGAGGAGATCGGGCTGCCGCCCTTCCATGCCGTTCTGAAGCCCCAGGCGGTCAGCGCCGACCCCGTGTCCAGGACCGTCGTGATCCGCTTGCCGTTTCGTCCGGAATTTTGCCGGGCGCCCGAGGAGCCCTATTTCCACGGCGGCGTGATCGCTGCGCTGATCGACCTCACAGGGCATGCGGCTGTCGCGGTCAGCCTCGGCCGAACGGCGCCGACCATTGATCTGCGCATTGATTATCTGCGGCCGGCGGGAGGGGACGCGCTTCTCGCGACGGGCCGCGTGCAACGTCTGGGCCGCACCGTCGCCACGGCTGATGTCGAGGTGGCGGGGCTGGACGGTCGCGCCGTCGCGCTGGGTCGGGGCGTGTTCAGCTCGAGGCCCTCCTCTTGAGACCGCTCCCCGGCCCCTCGCGCGGCCCGGCGTAGAAAGGAAGCAGCATATGCGTGCAGTTGTGGTGCGCGAGTTCGGGGAGCCGCGGTCCTTCGCCGTCGAGACCGTTCCGGACCCCTCTCCCGGCCCGGAGGAGGTGGTCATCGACGTTGCGGCGACCTCGGTCAACTTTGTCGACCTCCTCGTCACGAAAGGCGCCTATCAGTTTCTGCCGCCAAGGCCGTTCACGCCCGGCAAGCTGCCGGCGGGCGTGGTCGCGGCGACCGGCGGAAAGGTCAGCGGCCTCGCCGTGGGCGATCGCGTCCTGACGCTGGCGGAGCATGGCGGCTACGCGGAAAAGGCGGTGGCAGCCGCGTCCCAGGTTTTTCGCATTCCCGACGCGATGTCGTTTGTGGATGCGGCGTCCATGGCGCTCGCGTTCGATACGGCGTGGTTCGCCCTTCGCGAGCGCGCCCGGCTCCGGCAGGGCGAGACGGTGCTTGTTGTCGGCGCCTCGGGCGGCGTTGGGCTGGCGACAGTGCAACTGGCGAAGGCCTTCGGAGCCCGCGTCATCGCCGGAATTTCATCGGCGGCGAAAGCGCCGCTTGTTCTGGAGGCGGGCGCCGACGCTACCGTCGACCTCAGCGCCGCCGATCTTCACAGCTCCTTGCGGGCGCAGGTCCACGACCTCACCGAGGGACGCGGCGCCGATATTGTCGTCGACCCTCTCGGGGACAAGTTCTTCGGGGCGGCGCTCCGAGCCCTGGCTTGGTGCGGCCGCCTCGTCGTCGTGGGCTTTGCCGCGGGCGAGATCCCGACCCTCAAGGCGAATTACCTGCTCGTCAAGAACATCGAGGTGAGCGGCCTTCAGGTCAGCGACTATCGGAAGCGCAGGCCGGATCTGATGGCCGAGTGCTTGAAAGAGATCTTTGATCTGTTCAGCAAGCGCGTCCTGACGGCGCCGGCGGCGATTGCGATGCCGCTCGACGGATTTGCTGACGCTTTGGAGCAGGTTCGAGACCGCCGTGCATCCGGTCGCCTTGTCCTCACCCCGCAGCATGACCGCTGATACCGAAATCGGACCGGCGCCGGGGATTCATGCATGATCCCGTGCCACGTTCCCATTATAATCGCGAATCGCTGCCGGACCGAACACGATGAGTTTCCAGTATAAAGAAATCGCCGACCGCCTTCGCGCCTATCGGATGGGATCGGGACTGAGCGCCGACGAGATCGCACGCCGGCTCGGCATCTCGAGAACGGCGCTGTACCGGTTCGAAAAAGGCGAGCTCGCCAAGATCGAAACGCTCGAGAAGCTTTCGGAACTCTTGCAGGTCTCAATGCCGACGCTGCTTGGCGTCGGCATCGAATACATGCCGTCGGCGGTCACCTATTTCGAGCGAATGCGACAGCTCGAAGAGACTGCCGAACACATCATGATTCTGGCGGGTCCCATATCGTTTCTCCTGGCGTCCGACGAGTTTGCCGCGCTGATCGGCACAATCCTGCGAGAAAGCATTCCCGACGAGTTGCCGGACCGCGATAGAGCCCTTCTCCAGATCGATACATTGATCGAGATCCTGGATCGGCGGCGGACCCGGTTTCGCGTCCGGCAGCCCGGCGTCCTGAACCTCGTGTCCGCGCGCGATCTGGCCCGCCTGGTGTCGAGCGGTTTCGTCGGCCACGCGTCGTCCGTTGACGGGCCGGAGCTGTTGCGACGCCGGCGGCTCGCCCGGCTCGAAGTCGAGCATCTTATCGACATGATCGAGTTTGAATCGATCGGCGTGCAGATCGGCGTCGTGACTGAAGCGCTACCCCACACCGGATTCCAGATTTTCCGCCTCGCGGATAGAAAGGTGCTGACCATAAGTCCGTTCCGGCTGGGCGAACAGACGAATGTCCGACTCGGGGTTGCGATGCTGACTTCCGCGCCGGACGCGGTCTCGATGCACGAGAAGGTGGTCGATCAGATGTGGCGGGGGGCGCTCAAGGGGCCGGCGGCTTCGGCGGCGCTGCGCGCGGTGATCGAGGCCGCGCCCGCCGCCGAGGCGGAATCCGAGGATTCCGCGCTCCCGCCGACGCCAGCGATCGCGAGTGCGGCGCCCGAAAAAAGGGCCCGACCGAGCCGACCGAAACAGAGCCGGCTGAAAAAAGATCATTCAGCGCCGCCGGCGCCCTGATCCGGCATGAGCGCGCACGCCAGCCCACAGATGTCGAGGTCTCGAATGTCAGGAAGCGGTCTGCCCCGTGTCGCCGTGATCGGCTGCGGCGGGACGATTTCGTCCCTGTCTCAGGATCCGCTGGACACGATCAACTATCCGGACTCGGGAAGAAAACTCGCGAGCGCCGAGGTCCTCGCGCGCGTTCCCAACCTCGGCCGCGTCGCGGAGCTCGAGCCAGTGGCGTTCCGGGAGATCAGCAGCACGGCTCTCACCTTCGGTGACTGGCTCGGCCTCCGCGCTCTGATCCTACGAACGATCGCGGAGGATCCTGGTCTCACCGGAATCGTCGTCCTTCACGGAACCGGTTCTCTCGAGGAGACCGCTTTTTTTCTCCACCTGACGCTCCCCTCGCGTATGACCGTGGTGCTGACCGGCGCGCAGCGGCCGCTCAATGCCATAGGCTCTGACGCGCCCGGCAATCTTCTGGGCGCCATTCGCGTCGCCGCGGAGCCGCAAGCTGCCGGCCGGGGCGTGCTGGTGGTCATGAATGACGAGATCCATTCGGCCCGCGACGTGGTGAAGACGTCGACCTATCGTCTGCAGGCTTTTCGCTCGCTCGCTCGTGGAGCCCTCGGGGAAGTCGACGGCGATAGGATCGTCTTCGGTCGCGTGCTCGAAGGGCTTCACACCGAGACCTCACCTTTCACGTCACTGCCGACCGTCGGGTCGGCGCCGCGCGTGGACATCCTTTACTCCCATGTCGGCGCCGACACGCTTCTGGTCGATGCCGCGGTCGGCGGCGGCGCGGCCGCCCTCGTTTCGGCCGGCTTTCCGCCGGGCCTCGTGGCCCCCGCCGTGATGTCGCGCTTTGAGCAGCTGGCGGCCGCGGGCCTGCCGATCGCGCTGTGCAGTCGTGCGGCGTCGGGGCGAGTTGCAGACCGACATCGGACCTTACGCTCAGGCCTGATCGCCGGTGAGGATTTCTCGCCGCAGAAGGCGCGGATCATACTCCTGCTCGGGGTTCTGATGGGCTTCGGGCTCGACCCGTTGCGGGAGTGCTTCCGCTCGCTCTGATGGCTTGCTCCTCGCTAGGCGTGGAATCCTGCCGGCCTTCCGCAACGAGTGACTGAATGATCGACGGCTGTAGGCCGAAACTGTGTGGCAGCAAAGGCGAGAATAGAATGGGGACAGGACAGCAGATGACGTCCACCGACAGCCGGCGCCGGCATCATCCAGCACGCTGCGAACTGAGGAAGCTGCCGCGGCGCAGCCTAGCCCGGTCGAATGCGGTTCTGGCTGAAAGGCAGACGTACTGATGGCGGAGACCTCCAAGCGTTACGACGTTCTCGTGATCGGGGGCGGGAACGCGGCTCTGTGCGCGGCCATCAGCGCGCGGCAGGAAGGCGCCTCGGTGCTCGTTCTGGAATCCGCAAATGCGTTCTGGCGCGGGGGCAATACGCGGCACACCCGCAACATGCGCTGCGCGCACGATGCGGCGACCGAGATCCTCACCGGACCCTACAGCGAGGAGGAGTTCTTCGAGGACCTCCTGCGCGTGACCGAGGGGCGGACCGACGAGGCGCTTGCCCGGCATATGATCCACGAATCCAAGGAAATGCTGACGTGGATCGAGGAGCAAGGGGTGCGTTGGCAGCCGTCTCTGGGCGGCACGCTCTCGCTCGGGCGGACGAACTCGTTCTTCCTTGGCGGCGGCCGCGCCATGCTGAATGCGTTGTACGCGACCGCCGAACGTCTCGGCGTCGAGGTCCGCTACGAGGCGGAAGTCACCGACCTGGAAGTGGAGGACGGCATGTTCCTGTCCGCCACAATCGGCGGGCGCGAATCTGTTCGCGCCGGCGCGCTGGTCGCAGCCGCAGGCGGGTTCGAGTTGAACATCGCATGGCTCAAACGCTATTGGGGCGCCGCCGCCAACAACTTCCTGATCCGCGGCACGTCCAACAACAAAGGCACGATCCTGAGCCTGCTCCTCGAAAGGGGAGTGCAGGAGGTCGGCGATCCCACCCAGTGCCACGCCGTGGCGATCGATGCGCGAGCGCCCCAATACGACGGCGGCATCATCACGCGTCTCGACTGCGTGGTGTTCGGCATCGTCGTCAATAAGGAGGCGGAGCGCTTTTACGATGAGGGGGAGGATATCTGGCCGAAGCGCTACGCCATCTGGGGCCGTCTCGTCGCTGCGCAGCCCGACCAGATCGCCTACATCATCTTCGACGCTCCCTCGCTCAACCTTTTCATGCCGTCGCTGTATCCTCCAATCAAGGCCGAGACGATCCCGGAGCTAGCCCGCGAACTCGGCCTCGATCCGGCCGCGCTTGGGCGAACGGTAGACGGTTTCAACGCGGCCGTGCGGCCGGGAACGTTCGACGACAAAACCCTCGACGATTGTCGGACGGAAGGACTGACGCCGCCAAAAACTCACTGGGCGCGCCGGATCGAGACTGCGCCGTTCTATGCTTACCCGGTGCGCCCCGGCATCACGTTCACCTATCTCGGCACACGGGTGAACAAAGAGGCGCGCATGCTGATGGCGGACGGGCGGGCCGCCGCAAATATGTTCGCCGCCGGCGAAATCATGGCCGGCAACGTCCTCGGTCAGGGTTACGCCGCCGGCATCGGGATGACCATCGGGGCCGTGTTCGGCCGGATCGCGGGACGGGAAGCTGCACGCAATGCCCACAACTAAAGCATCGAACGGGGGCGCGACCCCCAGCCACGCCAGCGCCGCGCTGGCCGAAGCCGACCGGCTCATGACCGTGTGCAACTCCTGCCGCTATTGCGAAGGGCTCTGCGCTGTCTTTCCCGCCATGGAAATGCGGCGCGCATTCTCGGACGGCGACCTCAACTATCTCGCTAACCTTTGTCACTCCTGCGGCGCCTGCTACTTCGACTGCCAGTTCTCTCCGCCGCACGCCTTCAATGTGAACGTGCCCAGCGTACTGGCGCAGGTGCGGAACGAATCCTACGCGCATTACGCGTGGCCGCGCGCCCTGGCCCCGCTCTTCAGCCGCAACGCAACCGCGATCGCGCTGATTACGTCATTCAGCATCACCGCTTTCCTGTTCGGGTTCATGGCGCTGAACAATCAGAGGGTGATGTTCGGCGCGCAGACCGGGGAGGGCGCCTTCTATCGGCTCATGCCCCACAACGCGATGGCGCTGCTGTTCGGCGCCGCCTTCCTCTACGCGCTTGCGGCGCTCGGCTTCGGCTTGCGCAATTTCCTTCGCGACGTTGGCGAGAGCGGCGACACGCTGACGAACCCCCAGTTCAACCTGCAGGCCGCCAAGGATACGGCTCGGCTGCGCTACCTCGACGGCGGGGGCGCCGGCTGCATGAACGAGGATGAGCATGCGGCCAAGGACCATCGCCGCGTGTACCATCACCTGACCTTCTATGGCTTTCTGCTGTGCTTTGCCTCGACCGTGACGGCGACGCTCTACCACTACTTGCTCGGCCGTGAAGCCCCCTATCCATGGTGGGATGTGCCGGTCGTGCTCGGCACGCTGGGCGGGATCGGGCTTCTTGTCGGACCGATCGGCCTTCTCCGCGCCAAAGCGGCGCGCGAGCCGGCGATCCGGGAAGCGGGTGGGCAGGGCATGGATAACGCCTTCGCGCTCATGCTGTTGCTGCTTGGGCTGACGGGCCTCGCGCTTCTCCTTCTGCGTGGGACCCCCATGCTGGGAACGATGCTGGCCATTCATCTCGGTGCCGTGTTCGGCTTCTTGGTAACCATGCCGTACAGCAAGTTCGTCCATGGGCTCTATCGCTACGCCGCGCTCGTCCGTTACGCGAAGGAGCGAAACGCGACGCACGAGTCATCTTCGCCCGCCGTCGCAATAGGCCGAGATCGCTCCGCCAGGTCGTAAACTCCAGGACTCTAGTCGCATGTGAAGACATGGCGTTCGAAACGGTCGAGAAGCGCGTGCATGGCCTTGCGAGCGTCGGAAAAGGCTTGCGACCCGCCCCTGGTCGTCATGTCGGCCTCGTTGGCTTGGAGTGAAGGGAAGCTGCATTCCCAGCGCACATCCGGGCCGGTTCCTTCCAGCTTCACCAGTATTCGACCCGGATCGAGTCCAAGCTCGCGCCTGATCTCGGTCGCCTTGCGGCGCTGCTCCAGCACCGCCGCCGCTTGGCCCTCCCTGGCGAAATAGTTGGTGGCTTCGACGATCATTGCCTCTCCTCCACGCCTTTCCAGCCGCAGCCCAGCAGTTGCCTCGTCTGGTCTCCATGGGCGGCAAATTCAATAGCAGACGACGCTTGACGATTCAAATTCATGATCATAAAGTGTGATCACATCACATGATCGCAAGGTTGCCGCGATGCGGTTGCGGTGACCATGAAGAAGGTAGAGACCGTTGCCTACGATCAAGTCCATTGAAACGCTGGCTGTGCAACTGCCGACACGCCGCGAGCACAAGTGGGCCGGCCTCACCGAGGTCATCGGCCGCTACGCATTGGTCAAAATGATCGACAGCGACGGCCGGGTCGGGTGGGGCGAGGCTCCAGCGCTGAAGGACTGGGGCGGCGAGTTCGGCCGGTATTTCGGTGAATCCCTACAGATCACCCGCGCCGTCATCGACGCCTATCTCGCGCCCGCCGTCATCGGTCTGGAACTCGGCAACTTCGTCGAACTGCATGCGCGCATGGACGCCATCATCCGCGGCTATCCCTATTCCAAGGCGGCGGTCGAATTCGCGGCCTACGATCTGGCCGGCCGCTGGCTCAACGTTCCCGTTCATACCCTGCTTGGCGGCAAGGCGCGCGACCGCGTGCCGGTGACCCATTCGATCGGCCTGATCTCGATCGAGGAAGCGCGCGGCGAGGTAGCCAAGCTGGTGAGGGAAGGCGTCAAGACGATCAAGGTAAAGATCGGCGTCGATCCGGCCCGCGATGTCGCCATGGTCGAGGCGGTCCGCGAGGTCGCTGGCGATGGGGTCGAGATCTGTGTCGACGCCAACGAGGGCTACAAGACGCCCGGCGAGGCGGTGCAGACCGTGCGCAAGATGGAAAAAAGCCAGCTCAAATATGTCGAGCAGCCGGTGATGGGCCTCGAGCGCATCGCCGAGGTCGGCCGTCGCATCGATGCGCCCGTCATGGCCGACGAATCGGCCTGGAACGCCCATGACGCGATCCAGATCATCCAGAACGGCGGCATCCAGATCGTGTCGATCTACACCACCAAGGCGGGCGGCCTCTACAAGGCGATGGAAGTTGGCGCGGTATGCCGTGCGGCGGGCATAATCTGCAACGTCAACGGCTCGATCGAGACCGGCGTCGGCAATCTCGCCAATGTCCAGCTTGCCGCCGCCTCGCCGGCGGTGACGCTGTCCTGCGTCATTCCGGTATCGACGCCCGCCGAGGCGCAGAGCGGTCAGGTCGGCGGCATCTACTACAAGGACGACCTGCTGGTTGAGCCGATGCAGTTCGTAGAAGGAGCAATCGTCGTCCCGAGCGGTCCCGGCATGGGCATCGATGTGGATCTCGCGAAGATCGAGAAATACCGCATCCGCGACTGAGCTAAGCGGGAAGAACGAAGGGGGAGGAACAATCATGCGGGCGGAAATCGTCGCGAAGCAGGTCAAGGCGATGGCGGAGCATGGGCTCGACGCCATCATATGCTCGTCGCCGGAGAACTTCGCCTACACCACCGGCTTCGTGGTGCCGTCGCAGCCGCTGATCCGTCACCGCCACGCGATGACCATCGTCACCGCGGACAGCCGTACGGCGATCTTCGGCGTCGACATGGAGGCCTCGACGATCAAGCGCCGCCAGCCGAGCGTGCCGACCCGCATCTGGGCTGAGTTCTCCGACGATCCGATGTTGGTGCTGGCCGACCAGCTGATGGGGCTCGGGCTCGGAAACGGGCGCATCGGCCTCGAGATGGACTATCTGCCGGCCGGCGACTTTGCTCGCCTGGTCGCGGCCGTGCCTGGCGCGCGGTTCGAGCACGCGGAGCCGATCCTGGCGCGTCTGCGCCAAATCAAGACGGCCGAGGAAGTGGCGCTGCTGCGCAAGCTGTCGCGCATCGCCGACCAGGCGATCACCGACACACTGGCGGTCGTCGGCGCGGGCAATTCCGAGATGGACATCGCCGGACACCTGACGCGCAATGTGTATTCGCTCGGCGCCGACCATTTCAAGCTCCTGATTGTCGCCACTGGCGAGCGGAGCATGCTGCCCAATGTTGGCCCGTCGGAGCGCGTGCTCAAACGCGGCGACGTCTGCCGTGTCGAGATCTTCTCGGTCATCGACGGCTACCAAGCTGGCGTCTGCCGCACAGCGATCGTCGGCGAGGCCCCGCCCATGGCTGACAAGATCTGGGCGCATCTGGTCGAGTGCAAATACGAGATCATGGAGACGGTGAAGCCGGGCGCCAGCTGCCGCGAGATCTACGCCGCCTTCATCGCCAAGCTCGCCAAGCTCAACCTCCCGCCGATCTCGTTTGTTGGCCACGGCATCGGCCTGCATTTGCACGAGGATCCCTATCTCGGCATGACGCCGGTGCTCGGCAAGCCGGGCAGTGATGCGCCGATCGAGGAGAACATGGTGCTTGGCTTCGAGCCGCTCTGCTACGACACCGGCTACGGCTTCGGCATGCAGAACAAGGACATGCTGCTGGTCACGTCGAACGGCTCGGAACTGCTTTCCGACTACGCCGACACCGACAGGCTGATCCTCGCCGGCACAGCCAAATAGGCGGCAAGGTCAAGGCGGTCGCCTGAGCGAAGGCGGCTTGCGAACAGGCAGCCGGGATGCTTTGTCCCGGCTGAAAAAGCAGAGCCTCGCCCGCCGTCACGGACCGGCGGAACGAGCAGATGGGTCCGTGAGTAGAGAATGGGGCGGAGCCGCATGCGCACGCTGATCGAGGATCTGAATTTCGCCTTCACGGTCGACAAGAACGACACGGTGCTGCGCAATGCCAGTGTGGTCGTTGAAGACGACCGCATCGCCGATATCGGCCAGACAGGCGAGGTGGCGGCGCGCCACAACGGCAAAAAATTCGACAAGGTGATCGACGGCAAGATGCTGGGCATTTGCCCGGGCTTCGTCGACAGCCATGTGCATCTCTCGGAGACTCTGTCGCGCGCGGTCTTTCCCGACAATCTCAACACCCGGGCCTGGGTCTTCCATTGGGCGAAGCCCTTCTACGCCCACATCACCGAAGAAGACGAATATTGGGGCGCCCTGCTCGGGATCACCGAGATGATTCGCTGCGGCACGACCTGTTTCCTCGACATGGGTTCGCAACATGATCCTGGCATCGTCATTCGGGCGATGGAGAAGACCGGCATCCGCGGCATCACCGGCCGGCACGCCGCAGACAACCCGCCGGCCGAGCTGCCGCGCGGCTGGACCAAGGCGATGGCCGAACACCATTTCTTTCCTGACGCGCAGTCGGCGCTGAAGGCGCTGGAGGAGTGCGTCACCCGCTACAACAACACGCTCGACGGCCGCGCCCGCTGCTGGGTCAACATCGAGGGCAAGGAGCCATGCAGCCTTGAACTGCATGTCGGCGCGGTCAAGCTGGCTGAGAAGCTCGGCGTCGGCGCCACCTACCACCTCGCCACCTCGATCGAGGAGGCCAAGGTCTGCGAGAGCAAATATGGCTGCTGGCCGATCACCCGCATTGATCGCGCGGGCGGCATACGCAAGAACTTGGTGATCGCTCATGGCGTTGCAGTGACGGACGAGGAAGTGCACCTGCTCGCAGAGCGCGGCGCCAGCGTCGCCTTCTGCCCGTGCTCGTCGCTCAAGCTTGGCAAGGGCGCGACCGCCATCGGCAAGTATCCCGAAATGGTGAAGGCCGGCGTCAAGGTCGGCCTTGGCACAGACGGCGTCTCCGCGGCCGGCAATATGAACCTGATGCGGCAAATGCTGGTCGTCGCCGGCATGTTCAAGGATGCGCGTATGCAGCCCGATGTCTTCACGGCGAGACAGGCGCTGCGCGCAGCGACCATCGAAGGCGCGCGCGCCTTGATGTGGGACGACGAGATCGGCTCCCTGGAGATCGGCAAGAAGGCGGACTTCATCCTGTTCGACCTCGACCATGTCGAATGGACGCCGTTCTACGATCCCCTGCAGGCACTGGTGTTCTCGGCCTCGACCGCCTCCATCGCCCAGACCTGGGTCGACGGCAAGGCGCTCTACGCTGACGGCAAGGTGCAGGGCGTTGACGAGGCGGGCATCCGCCGCAAGGCCCGCGAACTGGCGGCAGCGGCGGTGATGCGCGCCGGCCTGCACGAGGAAGACGTCGAGACAACCACGACGCTCTATGATGAAGGCAACTGAAGCGCCGGTCGCCTTTAGAAGAAACTGCGTTGACAACTCGCCCGTGATCATAAAACGTGATCAAATTAATTGATGACAATCGATTGGACGCAGAGTCTCGGGAGGAGCGGGCCCGCGGCATCCCGGCGCTGGAGGACGCGCGGCGAGACGGGCCGCGCTTGGATCCTCGGAGGAGAGTATGAAGGTCGCAGTATTGGGTGCGGGCGCGGGCGGGGCGGCATCGGTCGCAGAATTGGTCCAGGCCGGTCACGACGTGCACCTTTGGGCGCGTTCAGCCGAGACACTTGAGCCGCACATCAGGCTCGGTGGGGTGGCTTTCGAGGGCAAGCTCGGCGAGGGCGTCGCCAAGCCGGCGCTGATCACCACCGATCTCAAGGCAGCGATTTCCGGGGTCGACGTGGCGGTTGTCGTGCTACCGACGTTTTCGCACGCCGCGATCGCCAGCGCGTTGGCCGGGGCCGGATGGCCGTCCGACAAGCCGCTCGTGCTCAACCCCGGCCATGGCGGCGGCGCGCTCGAATTCGCCGAGACGTTCTCGCGCGCCGGCCGCGCCGCCCCTCCGGTGGTCGAGTTCTCGACGTTGACCTATGTCGCGCGTAAATACCGCCCCGACGGTGTCGCCGTCAGCGGCCGCGCCAAGCAACTCAAGGCTGCCGCGCTGAAGGGCGGCGCCGAAGTCCTGGAGATCGCGGCGAAGCTCTATCCGGGTGTTGCCCCGGTTGCTGATGTGATCGCCTGCGGCCTATCCAACGTCAACATGATCCTGCACCCGCCGGGCGCGGTGCTGGCGGCTGCCTGGGTCGAGGCCACCGGTGGTGACTTCACCTTCTACGTCGAGGCCATGACCCCGGGCGTCGCTCGCGTCATGAAGCAGCTCGACGACGAGCGGTTGGCCGTCGCCAGGGCCTACGGACATGATCTGCCCAACCTGATCGCGGAGATGAAGCTGCTCGGCACGGTCGAGGCCGACGTGGTCGATCTGAGCGACTTCCGCGCGGCGATCGCCGGCGGCGAGGCCAACAGCCGCATCAAGGGGCCGGATTCGCTCGAATACCGCTACTACAAGGAGGACTTCGGCCACGGCCTTCTGCCCTTCCTCGAATTCGCGAAGATCGCCGACGTCGACACGCCGGTGGCGCATTCGCTCTACAGCCTGGCGCAGATCGCCGTCGGGACAGACTATCGCAAGGGCGGCCGCACCGCCGAGGCGATGGGCATCGCCGGCATGTCCAGGGATCAGGTCATTCAGAAGGTGAGGGCGAAATGAGCTGGCAGAACACCGTCCTCGCCATCGTCGCCGGCGACGCCCGCGAACAGGAGATCGCCCGTTGCGCGATCCGTGCTGGCGCGACCGTCCGCGCCTATGGTTTCCCATGGCCCGACGACGGTATTGAGGGCGTCTACCGCGCAAAAGACATTGCCGATGCGCTGAAAGGCGCCGACATCGCGCTCTTCCCGATTCCCGGCATCAGCGCCGAAGGCGCGTTGTTCGCGCCGAAGTGCCCGGAAAGAATCATCCCGACGCGCGCGTCGCTGGGCGCCATGCGCAAGCCCGCCCACATCATCCTCGGCTGGGCCGACGCGAATCTGAAGGGTCATTGCGAGGCGCTCGGGATAACGCTGCACGAGTATGAATGGGACGTCGACTTGATGCTGTTGCGCGGTCCCGCGATCGTCGAGGGCGTGCTCAAGGTGATCATCGAAAACACTGAGATCACCATCCACAAGTCCAACATCTGCTTGATCGGGCAGGGCACGATCGGCTCGCTGCTGACCAACACGCTGGTGGCTCTTGGCGCCCACGTCCATGTCGCGGCGCGCAATCCGGTGCAGCGCGCGGCCGCTTACGCAGCGGGCGCGGAATCGCTGGCGCTCGAACAGTTGTCGGAATTCCTGCCCAGAATGGACATCGTCATCGGCAGTGCGCCCGTGCGGCTGATTGAGCGCGACCAACTGGCGCTCTTGCCCAAGCGCGCGCTGCTGGTCGACGTCGCGGCCCCTCCTGGCACGATCGATCGGGACGCCGCGGCAGAACTCGGACTGAAGTCCGTGTGGGCGCGCGGCATGGGTTCGCGCGCGCCGATCACCGTCGGGCGAAGCCAATGGAGCGGCATCAGCCGGCGAATCGAGGGAATATTGGAGCAAAAATCATGAAGGCGGATCTGGTTATCAAGAACGCGCGGGTGGTTCGCCACGACGGTGAGTTCGACGGCGGCGTAGCAGTCAAGGACGGCAAGATCGTCCTGACCGGAGCCGATGAGTTGCTGCCCGACGCAACCCGCACGATCAATGCCAAAGGTCGCGTGCTTATGCCGGGCCTGATTGATCCGCACTGCCATCTCGGCGTGAAGTTTCCATTCGCTGAGGACATGCGAACAGAAACGGCGGCAGCGGCGTCGGGCGGCGTGACCACCGCCCTGCTGTACATCCGTAGCCTCAAGGAATCCTACTTGCCATTCTATGACGAGCGCAAAGCGCTGGGCGAGGCGAACTCGGTCATTGATTTCGGATTCCATTTCGGGATCCAGCGCGAAGAGCACATCGCCGAGATTCCGGAGATCATCGCCAAGACCGGCGTGAAGTCGTTCAAGTGCTATTTCGGCTATGAGCCCGACAATCCGATCGGCATCGTGCCGGCGACCGACGGCTGGGTCTATGCGGCGATGCGGATCCTCGCCAAGGTTCCGGGCGCGGTCATCAATGTCCACTGCGAAAACACCCAGATCGCTTCGTGGATCAAGAAAGAAATCGCGGCAACCGGCCGCCAGGACCTCGGCGCCTATACCGAGTCGCGCCCAGCTTTCTGCGAGGTCGAGACCATCCGCCGCATGATCTTCCTGGCCGAAAAGACCGGCTGCTCGCTGCATCTGGTTCACACCTCCGTCGGCATGGGCCCAGTGCTTGCCGCCGAGGCGCGGGCGCGCGGCGTGCATGTGACGGTCGAGACCTGCCCGCACTACCTGACGCGCACCTGCTATGACGACGACCTCGACATGCGCGCCAAGATCTCGCCGCCGCTGCGCGACCGCAACGAGCTCGAGGGTCTGTGGCAAGGCATGCTCAACGGCTCGGTCTACAGTCTCGGGACCGACCATGTGCCGTTCCTGCCCAAGAAGCTCGAGAATTTGTGGACCGAATTCCCGGGCGTCGTCAGCTTCCCGTGGGAACTGTCGCTGATGTTGCATTTCGGCGTCCACCAGCGCGGCCTGCCGCTCTCCCGCCTGGTCGAGCTCAATTCATTCAACCCGGCGCGCCGTTTCGGCTTGTGGCCGCGCAAGGGCCAAATCGACATCGGCTTCGACGCCGACCTGGTGCTGGTCGACCTCGATGAGGAGCGCACCGTCACCCACACCGGCAAGGGCACGTGCATCTATGAAGGCTGGAAGCTCAAGGGCTGGCCGGTCATGACGGTGGCGCGCGGCGACATTGTCTACGAGAACGGTGGCGTCGCCGAGCGCCACTACGGTCGCGGCCGCTGTGTGACATTGCCGTCGTGACACCTGATAGCTCCGACCATCTCGACCTGGCCGGCCGCATTTCGCTGGCGCCGGCACGGATGCCGGCGCGCGAGGCGGTGGCGAGGATCGTTGCCCGCAAGGCAACGATCCGCCAGGAACGGTTGTCGGGGATCCACAATCCGTGGGGCCATGTCATCGGCCTGACCGATCCCTGGAGCTTTCTCGACCTGTGCGAGAGCGACCTCGTCATCGACGCCGCGCGGAAGATCATCGGCGCGGATATCATCCTGTGGGACAGCGAGCTGTTCGCCGAGGCCGGCAGCTACGTTGAGTTTCTGCGCCAGGGGCGCGAAGGCCGCTACTGGCCGGTGACGCCGTTGAGCGGCGCCGTGGTCCTGCTGCCGGTCGGTCGGGCGAACCAAGAAGCCAGAGCGGTGAGGCTGGAGGGCATGGGTCCGCATGCCCTCGACGGGTTCGATCCTTCTGAGCCGGTTTATGTCGTCAGGCTCATGTCGGCGACGAGCCATTTCGATCGTGACCCAAAACATCCAGCCAACCGCGCCTGCATGGAAGAGATGGTGCTGGTGAACTATTCGAACCGCCCGCTTTGGCTGCTTTGCGGCGCCGACCGGGCGAACAACGATCTGGTTTCGGGCTTCGCGCCCGCAGTGCCCGTGTGGGCCTCTGGCGCGCCGCCCGCCGTAGGAGAGGAGAAATAGGATGCCGTTCGTCGTCGTCGAGATGTGGGAGGGGCGCACTGTCGAGCAGAAGCGCGGCCTCGTCAAAGCCATCACCAAGGCCATGGTCGAAGAGGCCGCCTGCAAGCCCGATCACTTGCATGTCGTGATCCACGAGACGCCCAAGGACAGCTGGGGCCGCGGCGGCGTGCTCGGCGTCGACATGGAGGAGAACAACAAATGAGCCTCGAGGCCCTCGACTACCGCAAGTCGGCGCTGCTGGTCATCGACCTCCAGAACGCTTTCGTCCATGAGAAGGGGACGCTCGGCATTTCCGGCGTCGACACCAAGCGCCTGTCGTCGATCGTGCCGCCTCTGGCCAAACTGATCAAGCGCTGCCAGGACGTGGGCATTCCAGTTATCTGGACGATGCAAGAGCATTTCGCGGTTGACCAGAACAGAGCCAAGAAGAAACTGCTCGGCCACACCGCCCGGCGCAAGCAGGTGTCGGCGCTGGCTGGCACCTGGGACGAGCAGATCATCGACGAACTCCGGCCGCTGGCCGACTTCGATCCGGCCTTCGTCATCCGCAAGCACCGTTTCGGCGCTTTCTATCAGACTCGGCTGGAGATGATGCTGAAGATGCTGGGCACGCAGCATCTGTTCGTTACTGGCACGACAACCAATGCTTGCGTCGAGACCACCATTCGCGAAGCCTATCTGCGCGATCTCGACGTTGTTGCCGTCGACGACTGCGTATCGGGCGTGAACGCCGAGTGGGAAGCCACCGCCAAGCAGGTGTGGAAACAGTATTTCTGCGAAATTACGCCGTCTTCGGAGGTGCTTGACTGGCTCAGTGAGCAGATCAAGCCGCGCGTCACCAACTACGGCCACCAGCTGATCATGGTCAATGACATCGACGCGTCGGTTGCTTTCTACACCAATCTGCTAGGATTCACGGTCCGGCCGGCCAAGCCGCTCGCCGACGGCCGTCCGTTCACCGCTTTCCATCAGGGCATCGCACTGATTCATGGCAAGGCGGTGGACCATCGCCAGCTCGACCACATTGCCTTCGAGGTCAACGACGTCCGCGCGCTAGATGCCAAGCTCAAGAAGGCCGGGGTGCGCTACTACAACGAGTTGCATGACGGACCGTACGGGCTGACCATATACATCGCCGATCCAGACGGCACCAAAGTGGAGCTCTACCAGGCCGGCGCAACCGCGTGATCTGGCCGGCTGGCAGTTAAAACTTGCCGTTCCGGGAAATATCATTTATTGATCACAATGTGAGATCACAAAATGCCCCCGGCCGGCGCTAATCTGCGAACGGATCGCACGAGCCGCCGCTCCTTGCACAGAGCAAACGTTGAGGAGCATTGACGAGAGGCTAGGCAGGATGCGGATCGACGCGACTGAAATCCCCGAGACCGGAGGCAAGGAAGGCGCAAAGCCGGCGCGTGGCCATGTCCATGAGCGTGTGCTGCGCTACATGCGCCGGGGTCTCATGGTCGGCGCATTCCTGCCCGGCCAGGTGATGAGCTTGCGAAAGCTGGCTGCCGGCTTCGGAACCAGCCCGATGCCGGTCCGCGAGGTGTTGAGCCGGCTCGTTGCGGCGAAGGCGCTGGAGGAAACCAAGGGCGGTTCGGTGCGTGTGCCGCGGCTGACCCCGGAAAAGCTCAGCGATCTATTTGCCGTGCGCGAGATGCTCGAGGGCATGGCGACCGAGCTCGCCGCCAAGAAGACGACGCCGGCGCTGATCAGCGAGCTGACTTCGATCAACAAACAGCTGCTCGTGGCGATCGAGAAGCGCGACATTTTGAACTGCTTGTCCTTCAATCAGAAATTCCATTTCACGCTCTACGAGGCGGCGGACTCGGAAGTGCTGATGCCGCTGATCGAGTTGCTGTGGCTGCAGTTCGGCCCGACAATGTACATGTCGCTTCTGATCCCCTCGAATCCCTGGAACGCCTCCGATCATGAGCAGATTCTTGCTGCGCTCAAGGAAGGCAACGTCAACGCCGCCAAGAAGGGGATCGTCCACGACATGCGCGCCACCGGCAAGGCGCTGTTGAGCTTCGCCGGCTCGCAAAGCAGGGAGCTGCCCTTCGCGCACGGGCCGGAACTGGAATTCGACGACTGAAATGCGATCTCGAAGGATGTCGCCATGGTGGGAAAAATTGAAGCCAAACTCGCGCGCTTGGGTATCAGCCTGCCGGCGACCAAACCGCCCGCCGCCAACTACGTCCCGGCGCGCCGGCTGAGCAATCAGATCTATATTTCCGGCCAGGTGCCAAGCGAGGCTGGCGCGGACAAATATACCGGCAAGCTAGTGGATCAAGTCTGACATTTGAATCCCTGGAGGGATTCCCGGCGGGCTCGCGGCGTGCGAGTTTGCGGGATGCGAACCGGCATTTCTCTTTCCGTGACGGCCTCCGATCTCGATCGGCTTCACGCTCTCGTTAAAGACCGCAACGCGCCTCAGAAGCACGTCTGGCGGGCGCAAATCGTGCTGCTGACGGCCGAGCGCTTGGGCACGAGCGCGATCATGCGCGAGACGGCCAAGTCCAAGACCTGCGTCTGGCGCTGGCAGGAGCGCTTCGCCGCCGAAGGTTTCGAGGGCCTTCTGCGCGACAAGACGCGGCCATCGCGCATCCCCAAGCTCGATCCCTCGGTCGCCGAGCGCGTCGTCGGCCTGACGTTTGCCGCGCCGCCAGGCGAGACCACGCACTGGACCGGCGCGGCGATGGCCGAGGCGGCGGGCGTCAGCGTCAGTTCAGTGCAGCGCATTTGGCGGGCGCATGGGCTTCAGCCGCATCGCGTGCGCCAGTTCAAGTTGTCGAAGGACCCCGAGTTCGTCGACAAGCTGCGGGACGTCGTCGGCCTCTATGTCGATCCGCCGGCGCACGCCGTGGTGCTCAGCGTCGATGAAAAGAGCCAAATCCAGGCCCTCGACCGCACTCAGCCCGGCCTGCCGATGAAGAAGGGCCGCGCCGGAACCATGACCCATGATTACAAGCGGCACGGGACGACCACCCTGTTCGCGGCCATGAACATCCTCGACGGGACCGTCATCGGCCACAACATGCAGCGCCATCGCCATCAGGAATTCATCCGCTTCTTGAATGCCGTCGAGCGCGAGGTTCCAGCCGGAAAGACCGTCCACGCCATCCTCGACAATTACGCCGCCCATAAGCATCCGGCCGTGCGGCAATGGCTGGCGCGCCATCCGCGCTGGACCTTCCATTTCACGCCGACCTCGGCCTCTTGGCTCAACGCCGTCGAGGGCTTCTTCGCCACCCTGACGAAGCGGCGTCTCAAGCGCGGCGTCTTCCGATCCGTCGTCGACCTCCAGGCGGCGATCAATCGCTTCCTCGAAGACCACAACGCCCATTCCAAGCCCTTCGAGTGGGTCGCCGATCCCGACAAAATCATCGCTGCCGTCAGACGCGGGCACCAAATGTTAGATTCGATCCACTAGGCTCCGACTTCTCGGTGGAGGAAGGACAGGCAGCGGCCCGTCTTTGCGCCGTCAACATCCTGGCCCAACTCAAGCAGGCGCTCGATGGCGACCTCGATCGCGTCGTCGGGGTGATCCGCCTCGGCGGTTTCGTCAACGCCGAACCCGATTTCAAGGACCACCCCAAGGTCATCAACGGCGCCTCCGACCTGATGGTCGAGGTGTTCGGCGAGGCAGGGCGCCATGCGCGCGCCGCGGTCGGCTGCTACTCGCTTCCGCGCAACGTGCCTGTTGAAGTCGACGCCATATTCGAGGTCGACTGACCATGCAGCCTGCTGCTGCCGCGACTGACGAGAGAATTCCGGTTCATGTGCTGACCGGTTTCCTCGGAAGCGGCAAGACCACTCTTCTTGCTCATCTGCTTGGCGATCCAGGTCTCGCCGACACCGCGGTCGTCATCAATGAGTTCGGCGAAGTCGGGCTCGACCACCTGCTGGTGCGGGAAGTCTCCGGGGATGCGGTGCTCTTGTCTTCTGGTTGCCTGTGCTGTGCGATGCGAGATGATCTCGTTTCCACTCTGGCGGACCTTTCGGCGATAGTTCGTCGCGGCGAGGCGGCGCCGTTCCGCCGGGTTGTCGTTGAGACCTCGGGCCTCGCCGACCCCGCGCCGATCATGCATGCGGTGATGAGCGATCTTCAGCTCCGCCGCGACTATCGGGCGGGAAGCATTGTCGCCACCGTCGACGGAGTCAGCGGCGCCAACAGCATCGGCAGATTCACCGAAGCCGTCCAGCAGGTGGGACTCGCCGACTGCGTGATCATCACCAAGTCGGACCTTGTCGAGCCCTGGCGGCTCGACGCGCTTGAGCTCGACGTCGCCAAGATCAACCCGTCGGTCAGGCGGTTGACTTCGAGCCGTCAGTCGACGCCGGCCGCCGCCACGATCTTCGACTGCGAGGAAGGCAGAGAACCGCGCTTCCTTTACGCCGCCGACACCTCAGTCGCGGGCAGGCACAGCCAAGGCATCGCATCCTTCACCGTCGGGGTGGAGAGGGCCGTCGATTGGCCGGCCTTCGTCGATTGGCTGGAATTGCTGCTCGCCGGCCGCGGCCAATCCATCCTCCGCGTGAAGGGTCTGCTGTCGGTCGCGGGCGATCCACGTCCTGTGGTCATCCACGGCGTCCAGCACGTCGTGTCCCCGCCCGAATATCTGCCGCGCTGGCCGGAGGGTATGCCGCGTGGCTGGCTCGTTTTCATCGCGCGCGACCTGACGCGCGGCGCGATTGAAAAGTCGCTGCCGAGCACTCTCGCGGTCGCCCACTGAAAGGCGCAACGCCAGCGTCAACTCGAAATTCTCGAACCCCCTCGCTCTTGCCTAGACTATGGAGGGGTTGCGCGCGTCGCTCCCGAGGAGTTGAAATAACGATTGCGCCGGCCGCGGATTCGTTGCTTGACAAACGGTAAATGTGATCACACTATGAGATCAAAAAACGACACTTTGAAGGCGAGGGCCGGTTGGCCTTGATCACGTGAGAGCCGCACGCCTTCGGGCCAGAAGAGCGCCTGGCGGAACTCGTTAGGGAGGAGTGAGATGTTCTACCCCACAGGTCTCGTTCGCGGCGCGGCGCTGGCCGCCACGGCCGCCCTTGCCGCCGTTCTGGCGACCCAGAGCGTCATGGCCGAGGACGTCGTCAACTTCCGTTTCAGTTGGAAGCTGAAAGGCGAGTACGGCTTCTTCTATCTGGGTGAGGCGAAGGGGATCTACAAGGACGCAGGCGTTACGCTGAACCTCGGCGAGGGCGCCGGCGCGCAAGCGGCGCTCGGGTCGCTGATCCAGGGCCAGGAAGATGCCGTTATCCTGCCCGGGATTTTTGCCATCTCGGCGATCCAGAAGGGCATGCCGGTCAAGATCATCGCGCTGTACCAGCCGGCGTCTCCGGTTGTCCTGATCTCGCATCCGGACAAGCCAGTCAACAAGCCAAAGGATCTCGAGGGCAAGACAATAGCCTACTCTCTCGGTGAAACGGGCACCTCGTATCTTGGGGTCTTCTGCGAGATCAACAAGGTCGACTGCAGTAAGGTCAGCAAGGTACAGATGGATTCGCAGTCGCGCGTGTCGCAGTTCTTGCAGAAGCAAGTCGACGTCGTCAGCGTCTACACGACCAACGACCTTCCGGTTCTCGAAGACAAGATCGGCGTCAAATTCCCAACACTCGACATGGCGGAATACGGGTTGGCCATTCCCGGTTTGGCAGTGGTCGCAAGCAACGAGGGCATCGAGAAGAAGCGCGTCGCCCTCAAGAACTTCTTGGCCGCCAACGGCAAAGCGATCGAAATGACGCGCGCCAACCCCGCGGCCGCCACCGCCGCGCTCAAGGCAGTCTGGCAGGCGGGACCGTCCGACAAGGTCATCCAGCAGCAGATCGAGGCGACCTCGGCGTCGATCCATTCGCCGAGCGGCGCTCCAGTCGGCTGGATCGATGAGAAGGCGATCGCGCACGCGCTGAAGCTCATCGGCAGCGTCGAGAAGATCGGCGATCCCAAGCCCATCTCGTCCTTCTATACCAACGAACTTCTGACGAAGTGAGGCCAAGGTGGGAAGTACGGACGTAGCCAGCGCGGCTCGGGCGCAGGCAAGGCAAGACAAGAGCACGAAAAAGAAGAAGTCGCGGGAACCCTGGCTTGAACGCTATTCGGCGATCATCCTCACGGCGGCGCTGCTTGGCGCCTGGCAAATTCTCGTGCCCTTGTCCGGGCTGTCCGAGTTCGTGCTGCCAACGCCTCTGGCGATTGCCAAGCGGATCGTCAACGAACTCCCGCTGCTCGCTACGAATGCCTGGGTGACGTTGTTCGAGGTGGTCTCGGGCTTCGCCTTGGGCATTTTGATCGGCGTCCCGCTGGCGTTGTCGATCTTCTATTCGAGGGCTTTCGAGCGCGCCATATATCCAATCCTGGTGGGGCTCCAATCGGTGCCGAAAGTGGCGCTCGCGCCGTTGCTGGTGCTCTATCTCGGCTACGGCTGGGCGCCGAAAATCACGTTGGCTTTCCTGATCTCGTTTTTCCCGATCGTGATTTCGACCGTGGTCGGCCTCCAGTCGCTGGACAAGAACTTGGTCAACCTCGTCCGCTCGATGGGCGCCAACGAATGGCAAATCTTCTTCAAGGTGCGCCTGCCGGCGGCGCTGCCCAACATCTTCGGCGGTTTCAAGGTGGCGATTTCGCTCGCGGTCATCGGCGCCATCATCGGCGAGTATGTCGCGGCCGAACGCGGTCTTGGCTACCTACAGCTCCAGGCCAATTCGTTGTTCGACACGACGCTCAATTTCGCAACGGTTGTGACGATCTCCGGCCTTGGCGTGATGCTCTACTTCATCATCGACATTATCGAAAGCCGCGTTGTCCATAAGCGCGAAGCCGCGAAATGAGCTGGGCTCGCAGGCCGCCCGGCGACAACCAAGACCGGTTCCGTGGAGCAATCCGATGAGTGCCACCTCCCAGACAGGCGCAGCGGTAGACATTTCGCGGCTTTCGAAGATTTACAAAACGCGCGAGGACGAGGACGTTCTCGCCCTCGACAAGATCGAGCTCAAAATCGAGCCCGGCAGCTTCGTCGCCGTCGTCGGGCCAAGCGGCTGCGGCAAGAGCACGCTGCTGTCGCTGCTTGCCGGCCTCACCGGGGCCTCGAGCGGCGCCATCGCCATCGACGGCGAGAGCGTGAGCAAGCCGCATCCGAAAACGGGCGTCGTCTTCCAGTCGGACCTTTTGCTCTATTGGCGCACCGTGCTCGACAACATCCTTCTGCCGATCGAGATCAAGAAGCTCGACGTGACGAAATATCGAGCGCGCGCCGCGGAGCTGCTTGCCCAGGTCGGCCTCGAGGGCTTTGGCAACAAGTATCCATCGGAACTTTCAGGCGGCATGCGCCAGCGTGTGGCGATCTGCAGGGCGCTGATCCAAGAGCCGGGGCTGTTGCTCATGGACGAGCCCTTCGGCGCGCTCGATGCGCTGACACGCGAACAGATGATCATGGACCTGCAGTCGATGTGGCTCCGGCTGCGCAACACCGTGCTGTTCATCACCCACGGCATCGACGAGGCGGTGTTCCTCGCCGACCGCGTGCTGGTCATGTCGCCGCGTCCCGGCCGCGTCGATCTCGACCTCAATATAGACATGCCGCGCCCGCGGCAGTGGAGCAGCACCCACGAGGACAAGGCGTATCATGGCTATGTCCGGCAGATCCGCGAGATCTTCGAGGCGAAGGGCATTCTGGTTGCCCATTAGGGTCCGGACGGCCTCGGCGCGTTGTAGGCTCTGCATGAGCGCGAGCCCCAGGGACGATTTGACTAAGCGGGGCAGGCGCGAGCGCTTCGAGAGCCGGGATCGCTGCAAATTAAACTTCGCTGCTGGGTATTTGCGGCGCCATGACCGAGCCGGGAATCTGGACTGCCCCGTTTATGAATTTACGACCTAAGCCGGAACGATCGGCGCTTTCGCCTTTCTCAAGGCGTCCGTCACTTGGGGATCCAGATTCAAGTGCACCTTCAGAAGTTCCGGCGGGGTAAGCGCAAGCCACTGGTCCAGCGAGAGGTCGGCGTAGTAACTGCTCTTGAATATTTCGAGGAAGCGCAACGTCGTCGATCCCGTATTCTCTACGTAGTGACCCATGGCGAACGGGGCATAGCCCACGTCTCCCGCTTGAAAATCGAACGTTCTCGCCTGGCCGGAAGCCGCGAAGACGCCCGTGCGAGCTTGGCCGGCGATATAGTATTGCCACTCATCGGTGTTGGGATGCCAGTGCAGCTCCCGCAATCCGCCCGGCTCAACCTCCACAAGAGCCGCTGCAATAGTCTTGGAGACAGGAAATACGTTGGAATCGGTGATCCGCACCGTTCCGCTCTTGGTTCGGATCGGATCCTGCGCCAGCATGTGATGGCTGAAGCTTTGCGGTACGGGTTGAGCGCCCTGAAGCTTATCAGGACCGAGGGGCCCTGGGACTGGCGCCTTGAAAATGTAAAGCTCGCGCGGATCGGGGGTATGGCCAAACAGCGCCGCCGGCACGCCGAAATTCTTGCCGAGGACCTCGGGCGGCACGTGCTTGAACCAGTCGCTCAACAGGAAAGTGCTGTCTTCGTCGAAGTCGCCATCATCGAAGACCAGCAGAAACTCACAACCGTCGGGACCAAGGCCCTGAATCGAATGGGGAATGCCGCCAGGGAAATACCAGAGATCGCCGACGCCGACGTCGTCGACGAAGTTTCGGCCCTGGGCGTCGATCGCTGTGATGCGGGCCGTTCCATAGAGCATGTAGGACCATTCCGCCTGTTTGTGCCAGTGAAGCTCCCGGACGCCGCCCGCATTCAACCGCATGTTCACCCCGGCGATGGACTTCGAAACGCCGAGCTCCCTCGCGGTAACCTGGCGCGTCCAGCCGCCGCTCGACTGCCGCACATGCGCGTCGGCGAAGGAAAACCGCAGATTGGGCGTGGTTCCAGAATCGGTTGCCGGCGGGTTGAGCATGTCCGGATTCTGACGCTCGCGGACCACATCTCCCGGGACGGGATCCGTGCCGCCGACGCCGGGCTTCCGGCTCGGTTCGGGCGCCTGATTCGCCGTTTGCGCGATCGACGCCGATGAGGCGGTCAGCATGCCGCCGGCAACGGCGGCGGTTGAAAGGATATCCCGTCGTGAGAATACGCCGATTGTGTTTCTTTCTTTCTGCCGCGCCATGTCACACTCCCTTTAGGCAAAGCGTGAGTAAAATCGATTTCGGTAGGTCACGTTGCCTAGCGTGGAAAAGAGATCATGTTTGACCTGTCGAGGAAAGTCGGCCGGGCTCGAAATAGGGCTGCGGAGGCGGCAGCGAGGAATAGGGCGCTGTCGTCGGCGTATCGCGCGTCAGACGCTTCCAGAGGACGTCAATGTTCTGACGGACGGGCGCGAACTCGGGTGGCGCGGTTGGGATCGGCGGGCAAGTCGAAATGCGCCAGCACGAAGGGCTTTAGGGCCTTCGGCGAAAGGGGCTTCCGCTCATGGGGGAGCGCGAGACTGTCGCGCGGCGGCGACCTTGGCGTCGGGCGCAACTTCCACCACGCCAGTCAGGAACTCTGCGGGATCGGCGCTTTGCCCGACGTGAACCTCAAACCGCCCGGGTTCCAGCACGGGATCGAAGCTTGGACCGATGAACGCCAGCGTTTCTACGGGGAGCAGCCACAATGCGTGTCCGCGCTCTCCCGCCGCAAGGATAATCTTACGCACGCCTTTCAACTCCAAGACAGGGCGCGCGACGCTTGCCACCAAATCCCGCACGAAAAGGAATAACGTCGCCTCACCGTCAACGGGGCTGTCGTTATGGATCGTTACGGAGATCTCGACGCTTCCACCCGCCTTCAGGCATCTCGGATCGCATCGCAGATCGTGGAGCGTAAACCGGCTATAGGACAGGCCGTGACCGAACGGAAATTGCGGCGTCACCGGCAGATCGAGGTAGGAACTGGTGAAGTGCACCCCCGCCTTTGCGGGCCGACCGGAGGGGCGCTGGCCATAGAAGATCGGCGCCTGCCCGACGTGGCGCGGCCAGGTCACCGGCAACTTTCCTGTCGGATTGAATTTCCCGGTTAGGACATCGGCGACGGCGTGGCCAGCCTCGCTGCCGAGAAACCAGGTGGCGAGAACCGCGTCCGCGCGCTCGAAGAGCCAGGGCACGGTGAGCGGTCGGCCCGAAGAAAGGAGCGCCACGACAGGCTTGCCAAGGTCCAGAACCGCTTCGGCGAGAGCGCGCTGGCGTCCAGGCAGGCCGAGATCAGCGCGACTTGCCGCCTCTCCGCTCATCGAAGCGGCCTCTCCAAGGCAGAGCGCCACCACCTCGGCGTTGCGGCACAGATCGACGGCCGCGGAAATGCCGCTCATGTCGTCTCCGGCTATATCGACGCCCGGCGCGCTGTCGATTTGCAGCCCGGGCAATGCAGCTTCGAGCCCCTCCCGAATGGATACGGCCTCCTCTCCACGGCCCGCCGAAGCCCATGGCCCCAACATTTCGTGCGGCGCCGCGGCCAGGGGGCCGACTAGCGCGATGCGCCGTATTTTGGGGGAGAGAGGCAATACGCCCCCAGCGTGGGCGAGCAGCACGGTCGATCGCCGTCCGACCTCGCGCGCCAGTTCGCGCCGCTTTGACGCGCCATGCTCGGTTGCGTCAGAGCCGGCTGCGCCGCGTCGATACGGATCGTCGAAAAGGCCGAGACGCTCCTTCAGCCTGAGCACGCGCCGCACGCTGACGTCGATATCCGCCATTTCGACGAGACCGCGCCGCAACGCCTCCGGCAGGCCCTGGGCATAGGCCTCGCTCATCATATCGATGTCGATGCCCGCCTTGAGCGCCAGCGCAGCAGCTTCTGCGGTGTCTCCCGCCACCCCGTGATTGAGCAACTCTGCGATGGCGTTGTAATCGCTTATCAGCACGCCGTCGAAACCAAGGCGCCCCCGCAGCCAGCCCTGTAGAAGCGGCGCATTGGCGGTCATCGGCGCGCCGGCGATGTCATTGAAAGCGGGCATGATCGCCGCCGTGCCAGCGGCGACGGCCGCCGCAAACGCGGGCAGATAGACCTCGTGCAGCGTTCTCTCGGAGAGATCGGCGGAGGCGTATTCGCGCCCGGCGGTCACGGCGCCATAGGCGCCGAAATGCTTGGCCGTGGCGGCGAGGCTACAGGCGGCGCTGAGGTCAGGGCCTTGGAAGCCGCGCGTCTTCGCCGCAGCGATTTGCGATGCGACCCACGGGTCTTCGCCGGGGCCCTCGACGATGCGCCCCCACCGGGGGTCCCGCGACACGTCGAGCATGGGAGCGAAGGTCATTGCGACGCCATCCATCGTAGCCTCCTCGGCGGCCGCCCGCGCCGTTTTCTCCCACAGAGTGGGATCGAACAGGCAGGCTTCCGCCAGGGGAACCGGGAAAATCGTATGGTGGCCGTGGATGACGTCGAGGCCCAGCAGCAAGGGCACGCGGAGGCGAGATTCTTCCACAGCGAGGCGCTGAACGGCGCGCACCTCGTTTGCGCCCCAAAGATTCAGCAAGGCGCCGATGCGTCCGGCGCGGACACCCTCGGCCACGTCACGAAGCTCGCCTGGGCCGGTGACCGCGCGAGACGACGCGATCATATTGAGCTGTCCGATCTTCTCCTCGACGGTCATCGCCGCCAGCAACGTGTCGATGCGTCCCATGCTCTAGCCTCGTCACATCCCACGAGAGGGTGGTTTCAGTCTGTTATTTCCATTAAATCACGAAGTCGGCCGCCCCGGGGCCGCCGGGCGCCCTTTTGAAGCAGCCATGAAGCAACTCCCGAATGCCCTTGACGGCGGCTCGGGCCAGACCATGTGAAAAAGCGTAGCGGGAGCGGAATGGATCGATGGGGGAACAACCGAGCGAGCCGTCATATGGCGATGGGAGCGGAGAGGTCCTGATCGAGGATGGCCTGTCATCCGAGATCGTGCGGATGGCCTCGGCTCTATGGGCATCCCGCCGGCGCAACACAATCTTGTTGTTGGCCGCCGCGCTCGTCGCGGTCGTAGGCGGCTCAGCCTTTGCGCAGATCAGGCTCAACGCCTGGAACCGGCCATTTTACGATGCGCTGACGCGCAAGGACATGCCCGCCTTCGTCGGGCAGCTCGGAGTCTTCGTCGAGGTGGCCGGCATACTGCTTGTCCTCAACGTGGCGCAGACATGGCTGAATCAGATGTCCAAGGTGGCGTTGCGCGACGGCTTGGTGCACGACCTGTTGAACGAGTGGCTTTCGCCGCTACGCGCTCTCCGGCTGTCGAATTCAGGTGGGATGGGCGCAAATCCCGACCAACGTCTCCAGGCGGACGCCCAACATCTCACGGATCTTACGACCGACCTCGGTATCGGCCTGCTGCAATCGACGCTGCTCCTGCTGTCGTTCATCGGTGTGCTTTGGGAGCTGTCGCGAGGCATGTTTCTGCCGCTCGGCGGATACATGTTCGCTCCACCCGGCTATATGGTGTGGTGCGCGCTGCTCTACGCGGGAGCCGCATCGTTCGTCAGTTGGCGCGTCGGACGCCCGCTGATCGTTCTCGACGCCGAGCACTACGCGCGGGAGGCCGAACTCCGCTTCGCCCTGGTGCGCGTCAACGAGGAGATCGAAGGCATAGCGCTGAATGGCGGCGAGGCCGATGAGAAGGGCCGGCTCGATGCGGTGTTCGAAACCGTGCTTGACGTTTCGCGACGCATCGTCGGCGCCGTAACAAAGCTAACCTGGATCACCGCCGGCTATGGATGGTTCACGATCATTGCGCCGATCCTGGTGGCGGCGCCCGGCTATTTCGCGGGGCGCATGAGCTTCGGAGAGCTGATGATGGTGGTCGGCGCCTTCAACCAGGTGCAGCAGTCGCTTCGGTGGTTCGTCGACAATTTCTCCAGCATCGCGGACTGGCGCGCCACGCTGTTGCGCGTGTCGAGCTTCCGACGAACGATCCTGACGATGGACAGGCTCGGCTTGACCGCCAGCCGCATCGCCTTGGACGAGGCGGAAGGCCGGTCGATCCGCATCGAGGACCTTCACGTCGCCGCGCCGGACGGCTGCATCACGCTGAGCGAGATGCATCTCGACCTGAAACCCGGTGAACACATCCTCATACTCGGTGACGACGGCGCCGCAAAAACCCTGCTCTTTCGAGCCATCGCTGGGCTTTGGCCCTGGGGAAGCGGCCGGATTGCGCACCCGCCTCGTCAATCCATGATCTTCATGCCGACGCGCGCCTATGTCCCACCCGGCGCGCTGCGCGCCGCCGTCATCTATCCGCACTCCGCCGACGTCTACGAGGATGCGGTCATCAAGAAAGCGCTTGCCGATGTCGGCCTCGAACGCCTCGAGCCTCTTCTCGACAAGTCGGACCGATGGGACCGGGTGTTGAATGACGATGCGAAGCAATGCCTGGCGTTTGCCCGCGTCATCCTGCAAAAGCCCCGATGGGTGGTGCTCAACGACGTGCTCGACGTCCTCGATCCCAGCTCGCGCGCGCGAATTGCGGCGATCTTCGCCGCCGAGTTGGTCGATGTCGGAGTCATCAATATCGGTCGCGACGCGAGCCAAAGCGGCTTCTTTACCCGCACGCTGCATCTTGCAACGGATCCGCATGGACCGACCTTCAAGCCGGCTGCTGAGCTTGACGCTCTTGCCCAGACCACACCTGCGCGCGAAGCCCTATCCTCCCAATAGATGGCTTACCCCATGCGAGACCCTGCCAAACGCGATCCTGAGAAGGAACCTACGGCGATCGGGGTTTTGTCCGGCGCAGGGCGCCGCACCCATGCTTTTCCACCGGGATCAACAACGACGTCGCTTGGTTGAGCCTTGCATAAGCGGAGCGTTCCCGTGAACCTCACTGACAAGAAACTCTGGAATATACGCGCCAGTAGCGGGAAGCCGCGCCTCGCAGTAGACGACAAGTACGCGACGACGTGGATATCGGAACCATCAAGGAAGCCATGGCTGGAAATCGACCTTGGCGAGATCGCGACGCTCGGGGGGCTGGAGGTCTATTGGGGTGGGCGGGCCGCGGCTGTGTATGGATTCGAGTCTTCTTTGGAGGGCGAAGTGTGGGCCCCTCTTTGCGGCACCCGCCATGGCGAAGGCGGCCTGGATGTATTTGCGTTCCCTCCGGTCGCGGCCCGTTTTGTGCGCTGGGCTTTCGACAATCCGGATCCCGACCGGGGACAGGAGATCGTCGAAATCAACCTTTACGCGCCGACGGATGCGACGTCCGTGGTGGAGGCGGGTCGCGTGGCGGCGCTCGGCCACGCTCCGGTCAAGTTAGCGGCCGGCGAGAGCGTCACAGTGGATTTCGGCTATATGCGATATCCTCTCGGGGTCTTGATTGAATGGGGCGAGACTTTTGGAACTGTGTTCTCTGTCCACCTATCCGACGACGGTGAAACCTTCCGCGAAGTCGGCCGCATCGCGACCGGCGACGGCGTCAGCGACAGCTTCTGGTGGCGCTCCACCACCAGTCGCTTCCTGCGGTTGACGGTCCATGAGGCAAATTCGCCCGAAGGCGCTGTCATCAACGAACTGAAGCTCCGCGTCCTCAACAAGGATCGGATGCCGATCGGCCAGTTGGAGCGAGCGGCCATGGCGGGGCGTGGCGACCTCTACCCGCAGTCTCTCTTGGGACGCCAAGTCTATTGGACTGCGTTAGGGGAAATCGACCATGAGGAAGAAGCGCTTTTCGACGAGTATGGCAACCTCGAACCGCGACGCGGATTCGGCCAGATCACCCCATTGCTTCGACTGGGCGCAGACCTGGCCGGAGCGCCCGGGAGCGCCGATGTCCGCCAATCCCTAGCCGACGGGTCGCTTCCCATTCCGAGCGTCACGTGGTCGGCGAAGAACGTGGAACTTCATGTGACTGCGCTCGCCCATGCCGGTCAGGCTTTCGTCGAGTACCAGGTCACCAATCAAAGCGGCAGTGCGCAGACTGGAGCGCTTGTTCTCGCTGTGCGCCCCGTCCAGATCAATCCGTACTGGCAACATGGGGGCCACGCGGTGATCAACAGCATCGCGGTCGATGGCAAGCTCGCATCCGTCAACGATCAGATATATGCCGCATTCTCCAGCGAAGCCGAGGTCGTGACCATCGCGGATTTCGATGACGGAGACGTCGTAAATCTCATTGAGAAAGGCCCCCATCCGAGGGACAGGAGTCTTAGCTCGGACGCGGGTCTCCTGAGCGTCGCGTTCGAGTTCGCTTTTTCCCTGGCGCCAGGCGGCAGCGTCGCGTTCGTTGTTTCATCGCCCATGCGAGAGGGAGTGACGCCAAACGCGGACGTGGATTTCGGCGGCATTCGAGAGAGCGTTACGCGGATCTGGCGCGAAAAGATCGGGCCGCGAAGGATATCAGTCGGCGACCCGGAGGTCAGCGACACCGTGGAGGCGCAGACGGCGCTCATCCTCGTCAATGCGACCCGATTTGCCTTCAAGCCGGGTCCGCGCAATTACGACCGCACCTGGATTCGCGATGGCTCCTCGCAGGCGCTCGCCCTTCTCTGGGCCGGCTTGATCGAAGAGGCCAAAAACTACGTCGTCTGGTATTCGAAACGCATATACGAGAACGGCTTGGCGCCGCCGATCCTCAACATGGACGGCACGATCAACCGAGGTTATGGCAGCGACATCGAATTCGACGCGCAAGGAGAATTCGTCGGTATAGCCGCGGACGTGTATCGGATCACCAGGGATCGCGGCTTCCTCGACGCCATTTTCGAACCGGTCGTCCGAGCGACCAATTTCATTGGGGAACTCCGCGCGCGAACCAATGCGCAGCATGGCCCGAAGACCCGCTTTCACGGCCTCCTCGCCCCATCGATCAGTCATGAGGGTTATAGCAAGCCGTCCTACAGTTACTGGGACGATTATTTCGCGTTGAGCGCGCTGCGGAACTGCGAATACCTGGCCGGAGAGATCGGCGACATGGCGCTCGCCGCCGATTTGAAATCAAAGGGCAAAGCGTTCGCAGCGAACCTTGCACGCTCCATTCGGATGACTGCCCAGGCTCTTGGGAAAGGCCTCATTCCTGGTTCGGCCGATCGTGAGGACGTCGATCCAACTTCGACGTCCATCGCCTTCGAGCCATGCCGGGTCGAGGGTGTCCTTCCGCGTGAGTTTATCGCGGCGACCTATGACCTTTTCGCCGACCGCATCAAGCTGATCGACGACCCTGATTTCAAGGAAAACTACACTCCTTATTCCCTGCGCAACCTCAACGCCTTCGTGTCCCTGGGCCAATTCGACGACGCGTTCCGGTTGCTCTCGGTCATGCTCGCGGGCAGAAGACCGAGGGGTTGGCGGCTTTGGGCCGAGGTCGTGTGGGGCGAGCCGCGCGCCCCGGAGTACATCGGCGACATGCCCCACACCTGGATCGGAGCGGAGTTCGCCACCGCAATTCGACGGATGCTTTTGCGAGAGAACGGCGGCGCCCTCGAACTCTTCCGGGCAGTCCCCGAGGACTGGTGGGCCGGTGACGGCATCGCTCTGCATGAACTCCCAACGGCGTTCGGCGCGGCCAATCTCCAGGCTCGGCGTCATCAATCCCAGGTGACCATCGAACTCGCCCTGACGGGGCCGCCGCCGGAACGGATCACGGTCCGTCATGCCGGGGCCAAGCGCGCTCTTGCTGACGGACGGCGTTGCCAAATTCGCGGCGACATAATCTCGGCGCAGAATTTCAACCGGCTGGTGATCGACTTCTGATCCGCACGTCGCCGCCGCCGTGAGGCGGTTCGACCTCACGATCTGCGACCGTGGCGGCGCCGCTCGTCCACGCCGTCATTTTCCTGCCCGCCGCGTGATGTGCATGATGGAACGCGCCGACGCCGAGATGCGCGATGCCGACGCGAGTGGTCGCGACGTCGTAGCGCGGTCGCGCGGCGCCGGCGACAGGCCGCCCAGCGTTTTCACTGTCAGGCGGCTCATTTGGCGGGCTCCCGGCGCGCGCGGGCGACGATCTGGGTCGGGTTGACGAAGCGTAGCGCGATCAGCAGCCAAACCATCGACGTCGCCATATAGATGACCGCCATTGCATCGATCGATTGCACGGCGCGCACGCCGGCGGCGAATACGGCGTAATAGAGCGCGACGACCAGCGTCTGCGTCGTCGGGCCGTTGGTCAGGAAGGTCAGTTCGAACATCGCGATCGTGCGGACGAGCACCAGCAGCAAAGCCGCGAGCACGCCGGGCATGAGCAATGGCAGCAGCACATGGAGGAACAATTGAAACGTGCTCGCGCCGAACACGCGCGCCGCGGCCTCGATGCGCGGATCGATCTGCTCGATGAATGGGATCATGACGAGGATCACGAAGGGAACCGTCGGAACCAGATTGGCGAGCACGACCCCCGGCAGCGAGCCGGCGAGACCGATCCTGTAGAGCACGGTCGCTAGCGGAATGCCGTAGGTGATCGGCGGCACGAGCAGAGGGGCGAGGAACAACAGCATCACGACCCTCTTGCCGGGAAATTCGCGCCGCGCCATCGCATAGGCTGCGGGAACGCCGAGGAGTCCCGAGAGCAGCACGACGAGCGCCACGATCTCGAATGTGACGGTCAGCACGTCATCGAGTTGGAACTCGCTCCAGGCCGAGGCGTACCATTGCGTCGTCCAGCCGACCGGCAGCCATGTGCCGAGCATTGGAACTCGCTCCAGGCCGAGGCGTACCATTGCGTCGTCCAGCCGACCGGCAGCCATGTGCCGAGCCAGCGGGTCGCGAACGAACTGACGACGACGGCCGCGATCAGCGCGATCAGATTGGCGACGAACAGGGCCATGATCGTCCAGACGGCGAACGACCACAGGCGCGATGAAAGCGAGGTCTGGCGCAGCATCGTCAGCCCTTCCCGCCGCCTGCCGGGCCGCGATAGAGGAGGCCGCGCGTGCCCAGGATGACCGCGACCACGGCGAGTTGCGCGAGGCCCATCACGATGGCGATCGCCGAAGCCATCGAATAGTCGTAGTCCTCGAAAGCGGCCTGATAGGCGGCGATCGAAATCACGCGGGTCGGGCCGGCCGGGGCGCCGAGCAGGATCGCCGAGGGGAACACCGAGAACGCCTGCACGAACGAAAGGCATAAGGTGATTGCGAGCCCAGGCGCCAGCAGCGGAAACAAGATCGTCCAGAAGCGGCGCGCCGGCCCGGCGCCGAGTGTCGCCGCCGCGTTCTCCAGCGCCGGGTCGACGCCGCTGACATAGGAGAGCGTCAGCAGGAAAGTGAAGGGGAACCCCGTGATGAACAGCGAAAGGGCCACGCCCCAGTAATTGTGCAGCAGCGGCAGCGGATGCGCGATGAGGCCGACCTCCATCAGCGCGCGATTGAACCAGCCGCGCGGCCCGAAATAGGTGAGCAGCCCCTCGGCGACCAGCACCGTGCCCAGCGTGATCGGCAGCACGAGAATGGTGGTCAGCAGCCGTTGACGATGCAGCAGGCGCATGCGCATGGCTGCGGGCACGGCCAACATGAGGTTGACGATCGTCACGGGAATCGAGAGCCAGAAGGTGCGCGGCAACGTTTCGGCGAGGAACGGTTCGGAGAAGAAGCGCGCATAATTCGCCAGCATCCCACCCGCCTTCGGCGTCAGCGACAGCCAGAGACCGTAGGCGAAGGGATAGACGAACAGAGCCAGCATGAAGACGATCGCCGGCAGGGCCAGCAGCGTCAGGCCGTCGAGGCCGCGGCTGGCCAGCCGATCACGCATGCCCGGTCGCAGCAAGGCGCCGGTCACGTCGCGCGCGCCTCGGCCGCGGGGAACACGAGGGTCTTGCCGGGATCGAAGGCGAGCAAGACCTTCTCGCCCAGCGCCGGCCGGCGCGGCGCGCGGAACCACAGTTCCGCGCCGTCGGGCCCCGTCCCGCTGCACATGAAGGAAGCGCCGTGGAACTCCGCGCTCGAAAGCGTCGCCGGCAGAGCGCCGTCGGCGATCTCGCTCGGCGACACGTCGTCGGGCCGCGCGCCGATGCTCACCGCCTCGCCGACGCGCATGGGCGCGCGCGCGAGGCCGCGCAGCGTCGCGCCGCCGACCGCGACGCTCGCCGCCTCGCCGTCGAGCGCGGTCAGCGTCCCGGCCACGCGATTGCGGAATCCCATGAACTCGGCGACGTCGAGATGATCAGGCCGTGCATAGAGGTCCGGCGCCGAACCGATCTGGCGCACCCGTCCCTCGCGCATGACGACGATGCGGTCGGCCAACGACAGCGCCTCTTCCTGATCGTGGGTGACGTAGATCGTGGTCGCGCCGAGCGTGCTGTGGATGCGGCGGATTTCGGCGCGCATTTCGAGCCTCAGCTTGGCGTCGAGGTTGGAGAGCGGTTCGTCCATCAACACCAGCGGCGGCTCGACGACGATTGCGCGCGCTATGGCGACGCGTTGCTGCTGGCCGCCGGACAGCCGGCCCGGCAGCTTGTCCTCCTGGCCGACGAGCCGCACCATGGCGATCGCTTCCTCCACCTTGCGCGCGATCTCCGCCTTGGGCCGTCGGCGCATCGCAAGGCCGAAGCCGATGTTCTTGCGCACGCTCATGTGCGGAAACAGCGCGTAGTTCTGGAACACCATGCCGAAGCCGCGCTCCTCGGCGCGCAGCGTGTCGATGCGGACCTCGTCGAGGAAGATGCCGCCGCTCGTCGCCGGCAGCAGACCGGCGAGAATGTTGAGCGTCGTCGATTTGCCGCAGCCGGAGGGGCCGAGAAGGGCGACGAACTCGCCTTTCCTGATCTTGAAATCGACGTCTTGCAGCGCCCGCACGCCGCCGAACGTGCGGCCGAGGCGGTCGAAGCGCAGTTCCTGGAACGGGCGCGCCTGGATGCCCATGGGAGCGCTCCTTAGCGACTCTTCGCGGCGCCCACGCGCTCGTCCCAGAGCTTGAAAGCGAGCACCATCGCATCGGCCGGCAGCGGCAATTCGATCGGGTGCGCGGCGATCATCGCTTCGTATTCGGGGCGACCGAACTCCCTGAGCGCATCCTGGCTTTGCTGCGGCGCCATCGAGAGCGACACGTCCTTGACCGCCGGGCCCGGATAGAAATAGCCCTTGTCGTAGGCGAAGGCCTGGGCCTTTGGCTCGAGCATGAAGCTCATCAGGTCGAGCAGCACGCCGAGCTTCTCGTCGCTGACGCCTTTCGGAACGCACATGTAGTGGGCGTCGGCGACCCAATGCATGCCTTCGAGCGCGAAGACCTTCGCCTCCTTCGGCACGATGCCGAGCACGCGCGGGTTGATGTCCCAGCCGGTGGTGGTGGCGATCATATCGCGCGACCCCTCGCCGAGTTCCTTCATCGTCGCGCCGGTGCCCGAGGGATAGTACTCGATCGCCTCGTCGAGCGCCTTCAGATAGGCCCAGGTCTTGTCCCAACCATCCCTAGGGTTCATCGGATCCTTGCCGCCGAGGATGTAGGGCAGGCCCATCAGCAGCGTACGGCCCGGACCGGAATTGGCGGGGCGCGCGTACATGAAGCGGCCGGTGTTGGCCCTGGCCCAGTCGAGAAGCTCGGCGGCGGTCTTGGGCGGCGTCTTCACGCGATCGGGCATGTATTCGAACAGCGGGCCGGACGGATAATAGGTGACGACGACGCCCTGGCCTTTCGCAAGTGTCTGCATCTTCGCTGCGGCGGCCAGATAGATCGAGTCGAGCGCGGGCAGTTGATCGGCGCGAGCCGGCAGAAGCTGCGTCCAAAGACCCTGCTCGATGCCGGCGGCGAGCGCGTCGGTCCCGGTGAGGACCAGGTCGATCTCCAGCCGTCCGGCGTTCTGCTGCGCCTTGATCTTGGCCGGAAGCTCCGGCGCGGGCGACTGGGTGAAGGTGAGGCCCGAGACGAAATTCGGCTTGGCGGCCTTGTAGGCGTCGAAGGCGGGACGGGTCAGCGCGAGGTTGCCGGCGACGTCGATGACGTTGATCGAAACCGGCGTTTTGGGGGCCGGAGCAGCGAAAGCGCGTCCGCTGAACGCGGCGAAGCTCGCGGCGCCGAGGCCCGCGCCCGTGAAGGCTCTGCGAGTGAGCGTCATTCCGTTTCCTCCCTTTTGTGTTTTTTAAAGTTTGTAGGCCTGCAGGACGAGGCGATAGGCGAGGTCGTGCGCGACGTCGTGCGCTTCCCCTTCGTCCAGCCGGTGGGTCGCGACGAGATTGGCGAGAAAGGCGCAGTCGACGCGCCGCGCGACGTCGTGACGCGCGGGAATCGAAGGGAAGGCGCGTGTGTCGTCGTTGAAGCCAACAGTGTTGTAGAAGCCGGCGGTCTCGCTCGTGAGCTCCCGGAATCGTATCATGCCGTCGGCCGAATCGAAGTACCACCACGGCGGCCCGAGTTTCAGCGCGGGATAATGACCGGCGAGCGGCGCGAGCTCGCGCGAATAGCTGGTCTCGTCGAGCGTGAACAGGATGATCGTCAGATCGGCGCGATTGCCGAAGCGGTCGAGCAGGGGTTTGAGCGCGCGCACATAGTCGGTTCGGGTCGGAATGTCATGGCCGGTGTCGCGGCCGAAGGCGGCGAACAGGGTTGGATTGTGGTTTCGCAGCGAACCGGGATGGATCTGCATCACGAGCCCGTCGTCGACGCTCATCGCCGCCATCTCGGTCAGCATCTGGGCGCGGAACAGCTCCTTGTCCTCGGCGGATGGCGCATGGCCAAGCACGCGGCGGAACAGCGCCTCGGCCTCGTGCGCCGGGAGATCGGCGGTCTGCGCGGTCGGATGGCCGTGGTCGGTGGAGGTCGCGCCGAACGTTTTGAAGAATTGGCGGCGCTTGCGATGCGCGTTCAGATAGCCGCGCCAGCTCTCGGTATCCTCGCCCGTCAGCGCGCCGAACCGCCGAACATTGTCGCGGAAGCCGGCGAAGTCGGGGTCGACGACTTGATCGGGGCGATAGGCGGTCACGACACGTCCCTTCCAGCCGCTGTCACGGATCATCGCGTGCCATTTCAACTCGTCGAGCGGCGACTCGGTCGTCGCGATGACTTCGATATTGAAACGCTCGAAAAGGGCGCGCGGCCGGAATTCCGGCTGCTTCAACGCCGCCTCGATCGTATCGTAATGGGCGTCGGCGTTGGCGGCGCTCAGGCGCTCGGTCAGGCCGAACAGCGTCTCGAGCGCATGGTCGAGCCACATCCGGGTCGGCGTGCCGCGGAAGAGAGGATAGCGCTCGGCGAAACGGCGCCAGATCTTCCTCGGGTCGGTCTCGACCGGCCCGCCATCAAGGCGGCGCACGCCCAAATCCTCGAGCTTCACGCCCTGGCTGTAGAGCATCCGGTAGATGTAGTGGTCGGGAGCGACGAAGAGGGTCGCCGGATTGTCGAACGGCGCGTTCTCTGCGAACCAGCGCGGGTCGGTGTGACCATGTGGGGAAACGATCGGCAGATCGCGCACGCCTTCGTAGAGGCGCCGGGCTATTTCGCGCGCCTGCGGGTCGACAGGAAACAGGCGGTCGGGGTGCAGCACGGGAATATCCTCTAGCGTTGCGGTTTCGCGGCGCGGCGAGGGGGGCTCTGCGGCGCGTCCTCGTCTTCGAAATAGTCGGGATGGCGGGCGCGGATGGCCTCGAGACTAGGCAGGACGCGGGAAAGATGCGTGCTCATGGCTTCTTCCGCAGCGTTCGGATCGCGGGCCCGCAGCGCGTCGACGATGCGCTGATGTTCGGCGACGACGATCCCGAACCGGCCCTCGAATTCCAGGGTCAACAGCCGAACTCGGTCGACGCTGGCCTTCTCGCGCTTGACGACGCGCCAGATGTTGGGATGCCCCGCGAGGGACGCGACGAGCTGATGCATCGCCTCGTCGGCTGAATGGAAACCCTCGATGTCATGGAATTCCGCGGCCACGCGCTGACGCGCGAGCAGCGCGTCGAGGTGGGCGATGTTCGCAGGCGTAGTGCGCCGGGCGGCCTCGCGCGCGCAAAAGCCTTCAAGCGCCTTGCGGATCGCCATCGCGTCCTGCGCGACGGACGCCCGTATGCGCGCGACGAACGTGCCGCTCTGCGGATAGATGTCGACGAGTTCCTCTTCGGCGAGCCGCAGCAGCGCTTCGCGCACGGGCGTGCGGCTGACGCCGAACATTTCGACCAGCACCTTTTCCGACAGCGGCGCGCCCGGCGCCAGTTCGAGCGAAACGATTCTTTCGCGCAGCGCAGCATGGATGCGGGCCGCGGAGGTCAGGGGCCGCGGGAGGCTTGGGGCGCGGCGCGCGACGCTTTGGGCAGGCGCGCCCGCCGGCGTTTTCCTGATCGCCACCTGTTCCGGCTGCCTGCGCTGCGGAGCTCTCATGTAGATTAGTATATTAGTATATTTTCGCGCGCGTCAAACGCCCGGTTGTGCAAACGCCGCCTGATCCGTTATTCCGAGACCGCGCGGCTGCTGAATCCCCTCTACGCCGAACCGCTTGCGGCGGCCTCGGATCGCAGCCAGTTGCGGAATAGGATGGCTTCCGGCTGCTTTCGCTTGGAACCCTCGGCGGTCAGAATGTAGTGCGAGGCCTCAAGCGGCAATTCGACATCGAGCGCCTTGGTAAGGCGGCCGTCGGCGATATAGGGCGCGGCGAAACAGGTCTGCACCATCGTCGCGCCGACCCCGGAGGCCGCCATTTCAAGCGCGCCGATAGTCGTATCGATGTTTAGCCCGGCATAGGCCGGCACAGCTATCCCGGCGGGCTTGAAGAGGCGCTGCCAAAGATCCTCGTAGCCGGTGACGTGAATAAGCGGGCTTTTGGCGAGCGCCTGCAGCCTCTCCGCAGGATTTCCGCTCGGACATAGATCAGGCCGGCACACGGGGATGGCGGGGAAATTGCCAACCAATTCAGCGTGAAATCCGGGCCAGATGCCGTCGCCGAACCGGATGTCGACATCGGCGGCCAGGTCGGCCGGCGAATGCGCCCACACCGATGACGTGATCCTGAGCGCAATCGAGGGATAGGCATCCGTGAAGCGTGTAACGCGCTGCGCAAGCCACAGGCAGACAAAGGAGACCGGCGCGCGAACTACGAGCGTGCGCCGTCCCACCGGCCCGAATAGTCCTGCGGTCGCTGCCGCCATATCGTCGAAGCTCCGCCGCAGCGGCGGCAGATACGCGCTGCCGATCTCGGTCAACCTAAGCGTGCGGGCGAGCCGTTCGAACAGGACGACGCCGAGATATTTTTCCAGCGACCGCACCTGATGGCTGACGGCGGCTTGGGTGAGGTTTAACTCTTTCGCCGCAGCGGTAAAACTCTGATGCCGCGCCGCCGCCTCAAACGCCCGAAGCAAGACGAGCGGGGGCAGATCGTAAGTGCCGGCCGCATTCGGCGCTGGGCTGTCAATGGCTGCGGCGGGATTTTTAGCCGAGTTTGCCGACCTCCGCGCGCCCCTCGAAACTGCCGTTACTGCCGCCCCTTTGCGCATCCGTGCGCTCATGTCGACCTAATCCTGGCCCGATACCCACTCGGGGGGTAACGTGCAGGCTTCACCGCGCGTCCGCAAGGATCATTTCGACGGCGCGCGATTCGATCTCATGGCTGCCGCATTTGTCTTGCCGGATGATGCTGCACCGGCCGGCCCCTCGGCCTCCTGGGGAACGGCGCCACCCTGCATTCAGGCGATCTCCCTGAGATACCATGCAATCCAGGCGATCGCGTTGGGCTCGACAGGCGAGTAAGGACCGGGCTGATAGTAGCGCGAATTGACGCCCTTCTGGTTGTCCTCGGTGATCCGCTTGTCCGCTTCGGTGGTGACTTTCCAGAGCCAGGTCAGCTTGTCGAGCTCGTAGTCGACGCCCTCCACCGCCTCGTCCTTCACGAGCCAGATCAGTTCCATCGCCGACGAATGCGCGTCCACCGGGATGAACCGATAGATCACGCCATGATCCGGGTAGGCTATGAAAAAGCTCGACGGCGAAAAATGGGTCGAGGTCACGCCGCCATCATAGTCGGTGAAATCGCCCATGAGGGGCGCGAGCGGTTTGCCGTCGGGGCCACCGGTCTTGACGCCATCGTAGAGCGCATAGCGGAAAGTGAAGATCGACTGGCCGCCAGTGCTCGAGTTCACGCGATGATCGATCGATGGCACGGCGATGCCGAGCCTGGCGGTGCAGGCTTCCATGACGGCGTTCATTTCGGCGATCTGCGCGAGCGGTTGTTCCAGCGCGTGCAGCTTCGAATATTCCGGGTGAGCGGGTGTGCAATGGTAGCACTCGAGGTAGTTTTCCACCGCCAGCTTCCAGTTGGCTGCGACGCTGTAAATCTGACGATGCGCGACCTTGGCCGACCCCCAGCCATAGGCTCCGTAAGCTTTGGCTAGGTTCGATCGTGCGACATCTAGGGATAGCGGCGCATCCGAGAGCGTGATGAAAACAAGACCCTCGATGACCTCGAGCGCGATGGGTTTCAGCCCGAATTGCGTTTTGTCGAAGTCCGGCCCCATGTAGCGCGCGGCGCGGATCGATCCGTCGAGATTATAGGACCAGGCGTGATAAGGGCAGACCAGCACGCTGGCGTGGCCTTCCGGCTTCAGGCAGATGCGCGATCCACGATGGCGGCAGACATTGGCGAAGGCGCGCAACTGACGATCGTTATCGCGCAGGATGATGATGCTCTCTTCGGAGATATCGACGAGGAAATAGTCCCCCGCTTTCGGCGCTTGGGAGGCATGGCCAGCCAAGATCCAGTTTCGCGCAAAGACAGTCGCCAGATCGTGCCGGAAGGCGGCCTCGGAATTATAGAGCGCCTGATGCAGCGAGTGCGCCGTCGGCTGTGCCGCGACAATCGCCGCGATCTCGGCAGCTGCCGATGGCTCAGGCAACACATGCTGGTTCATCGTGTCCTCCCGGATCAGGCCTTGATGCGCAGGCTTTTCGGATCGTACATCGGCGCTAGACTGGCGACCGCGCCGATCCGTCGTCCGGCAACCTCGATCTCGAACGTCGCCGAACCGACAAGCCCGGCGATGTCCCCGCCAGGCTCGCTCACATAGCCAAGCGCAACGGCGCCGCCGAGCGTATGCCCGTAGGCGCCTGATGTCGTACGGCCGACCATCCGGCCATCGGCGAAGACCGGTTCGTCATGATAGAGCATCGTTTCGGGGTCGGTCAGCCGAAACTGGACAAGCCGGCGCGTGCCGCCCGCATCGCGCTGGCGCAGCAGTGCGTCGCGACCGATGAAGTCACGGCCTTCCAGTTTCACCGCGAACATCAGGCCGGCATCGAGCGGCGTATCCTCATCGCCGATATCATGGCCCCAGTGGCGATAGGCCTTCTCGATGCGGCAGCTATCGAGCGCGTGCAGGCCGGCGAGCTTGAGGCCATGCGGCTGGCCAGCCTCGAGAATCGCGTCGAACACATTGCGCGCGAATTCGGCGCCGACATAGATCTCCCAGCCGAGTTCGCCGACGTAAGTGACGCGGTGGGCGCGAACCCGTGCGTAACCGAGCTCGATTTCCGCCCAGGCGCCGAAGGGATGGTTGGCGTTCGAAAGGTCGGCGCCGGAGGCGGCCTCCAGCAGGGCGCGCGAACTCGGACCCATGATGCAAAACGTCGCCTCGCCCGAGGTGATATCGGTGACGATGCAATGCGCATCATCCGGCACATGGCGCCTCAACCAGGCGAGATCGCGACGTGCGGCCACGGCGGCCGTGACGACAAGAAAAACGGAGCCCGACAGGCGCGTGATGGTCAGGTCGGCTTCAATGCCGGCGCGCTCGTTCAGCCATTGCGTATAGACGATCCGACCGGGAGCGACGCTGATCGAATTGGCGCAGATGCGGTTCAGCACGGCCTCGGCGTCGCGGCCCTCGACGCGGAATTTTGCGAAGGAACTCATGTCGGTGAGCGTGACGGTGGTTCGCGTCGCAAGGTGTTCGGCAGCCGAATAGGCAAACCAGTTCTGCTTGCCGTAGCTGTAGCCGTATTCCGGTTTCACTCCGCGGGGCGCGAACCAGTTGGCGCGCTCCCAACCCGCCGTCTCGCCGAAGCAAGCGCCAGCCGCAATGAGCCGCTCGTGCACCGCCGAGGTGCGAACCCCGCGCGCAGTCTCATATTGACGATAGGGCCAATGCATGGCGTAGAGCAGTCCGAGGGACTCAGAGACGCGCTCCTTCAGGTAGCGCTTGTTGGTCTGGAACCCCTGCACGCGGCGGATATCCACGTCGGCCAGATCCATCGGTGGGTGACCGGCGACGATCCATTCCGCGAGCGCCTTGCCGGCGCCGCCAGCGGATTGGATGCCGATCGAATTGAACCCGCCGGCCACAAAGAGCCGCTCGACATCCGGCGTCTCGCCCAGGAGATAGCGGACATCCGGCGTGAAGCTCTCCGGGCCATTGAAGAAAGTGCGGATGCCGACGTTGCCTAGTGCCGGCAAACGCCTGATCGCGGCCTCGAGAATGGGCTCGAAGTGCTCAAAGTCATAAGGGATTTCGCCAAACTCGAATCCCTGCGGGATGCCGTCGACGCTCCATGGTTTGGCGTTTGGTTCAAAAGCGCCGAGCAACAGCTTGCCGGCGTCCTCTTTGTAATAAGCGCAATTATCGGGATCGCGCAGCACCGGCAGGTTCGGATCAAGACCGGCGAGCGGCTCGGTGACAACGTAGAAATGCTCGTTCGCCTGAAGCGGGATATCGACGCCGGCCGACTTGCCGAGGCGGCGCGACCACATGCCTGTGGCAATGACGACGTTCTCGGCCGCTATGTCGCCACCCGCGGTCACAACCCCGATCGCGCGACCATTTTTGGTCAGGATCGCGGTAACCTCAGTATTTTCGAACACCTTGGCGCCGTGTGATGTTGCGCCTTTGATCAACGCCATCGTCGTGTCGATCGGGTTGGTCTGGCCGTCGCCCGGCAGGAACACGCCGCCGACGACATCTTCGACGTTGAGAAGCGGCCACATCTGGCGGATATCTGCCGGCGAGACCTGATTCACTTCGAGCCCGAACGTCTTCGCCATGGAGGCGCCGCGCAGCAACTCCTCCATGCGCTCGGAATTCGTCGCAATCGAGATCGATCCACGCTGCTTGAAGCCCGTCGCCTGTCCGGTTTCAGCCTCCAGCGTCGCGTAAAGCTCGGTTGTGTAGCGCGCGAGTTTCGTAAGGTTTGCGGTCGCGCGGAGTTGCCCGACAAGACCAGCGGCGTGCCATGTCGTGCCGCTCGTCAGACGCTTGCGCTCGAGAAGCACTATGTTGGTATGACCGAGCTTGGCCAGATGATAGGCGATCGACGCGCCCACGACCCCGCCGCCGATGATGACGGTCTGTGCATGGGATGGAATGGGGTGGGTCACGGGGCCGGTCCTTGAATGATTTTGTCGTTACGCGGGTTGCGGGCTTTTGGCTTGCCGCCACCCGCTCTTCAGGCTGCCTCCCCAACAAGGGTGGAGGAGCTAAGGCGGACGATCTTGATTCGGGCGCTCCCTCGCCCCTTGTAGGAGAGCGACGGGGAGAGAGGTTGCACAAGTCTCGGTCTATCCCCTCATCCGCGTGTTCTCCGGGTCCCACATTGCGTCCGCGACGATCCTCGCCTTGCGGCGCTCCTTGAACAGCAGGATCTCGAACTCGTTTCCTGGCTCGATAGAGTCTGGCGGCACATAGGCGAAGGCGAGCGATTTGCCGACGGCGTGACCGAACGCGCCCGACGTGGTGACGCCGACGACTTTTTCGCCGACGTACACCGGTTCGTTGCCCATGCAATCGCTATCGGCGGCGTCCACTTCGAGATAGACCAATCGCATGCGAGGACCGCGCTGCTTCAGTGACAGTGATGCGTCGCGCCCGATGAAGTCTGGTTTGTCCAGACGGATGAATCGCGCCATCGAGGCCTCGAACATGTCGATCTCGGTCGTCAGTTCCGAGCCCCAGCCGCGATAGGCCTTCTCCATCCGGAGCGAGTTCATCGCGTAGGCGCCGAACAGCCGCATGCCATGCGGCCTGCCCGCCGCCGTCAACGCCTCGAACACCTTCGGCATCTCAGCCATTGGCACATGCAGTTCCCAGCCGAGCTCGCCGACATAATTGACGCGCAGCAATCGCACGCCCGGAACGCCGGCGACCGTAGCCACGCGGCCGGTCAGCCAGCGGAAGCCGGCATTCGTCAAATCGATGTCCGTCACAGCAGCCAGCACATCACGAGATTTCGGCCCTGCCAGCACCAACGTTCCGAACGCGTCGGTGACGTCGGTAATCGTGACGTCCTCTTGCGTTCGCCGGCGCCATGATAGCTGGTCGAAATCATGCAACTGGGCCACAGCCGCCGACAGCACGTAGTAATGGTCGGCGCTGAGCCGCGTGATGGTCATTTCGCTCTCGATAAACCCGTTCGGGTTCAGGAGATGACCGAGGATCAAGCCACCATCTTTGGTCGGAATCTTATTGGCGCAGATCCGTTCGAGGAAGGCGTGCGCGTCCGGCCCCTTCACCTCGAATTTCGAGAACGTCGAGAGGTCCATGAGCCCGACCGCTTGCCGGACCGCCAGCGCTTCGGCCTTCACCGCCTCCCACCAATTCGACCGACGGAAGGAATAGCGCTCGCCCTCACCGGAACTCCCGCCTATCGCCGCGGCGTCGTACCAGCGGGCACGCTCCCAGCCGAAGATCTGCTGGAACTGCGCGCCTTCGGCCTTGAGCCTGTCGTGCAGTGAGGATTTGCGCAGATCGCGGCCGACGGCGTGCTGCTCGCCCGGCTTGTAACAATAGTACATATGGTGATAGTCGGCGACGGCGACGGTTTCCGTATAGCCGGCCGTCGCCCAATTGCCGAAGCGGCGCGGATCGAACTCGCGCATGTTGATTTCGGCCTGACCGTGCACCATCCATTGCGCCAGATATTTGCCCGCGCCGGCGCCCTGGCAGATGCCGATCGAGGCGCCGGTGTGCATCCAGTAGTTCTTCGCTCCCGGCGCAGGACCCGAGAGATAGACGCCATCGGGCGTATGCGTGATGGCGCCCGATATGACCGATTTCACGCCGACGCTATTGAACAGCGGCATGCGTTCGGCGGCCTTTTCTAGCCACGGCATAAGGCGATCGAGTTCGGGCGTCACAAGTTCGCTCTCGAAGTCCCAGGCGGGGGGCTTGCTGTCCCAGCATGTATGCGCGGTCGCGGTTTCGTAAGGGCCGATCAGGATGCCGTTGGTTTCTTCGCGCAGGTAAGCATGGCTGTAGGGATCGCGAACGACCGGCAGCTCCGGCCCGAAGTCGATGAGTTCCTTGACCGGTTCGGTGATCAGATAGTGGTGCAGCATATTGGCGATCGGCACGAGATGGCCGGTCCAGGCCCCCACGACATCGGCATAGGAGCCGGCGGAATTGACGACATGCTCGCCGGTGATCGTGCCTTGCTCTGTGTCGACGGCCCATTCGCCCGAGGGCAGATGCCGGACATTCGTCACGCGACAGCGGCGGATGATTTCGACGCCAAGCTGGCGCGCGCCGGCGGCCATGGCGAGTGTTGCGTCGGCGGGGGCAACGTGGCCGTCGGTCACGGTGCGGAAGGCGGCTTTGACGCCGAATGTATTGAGGAAGGGGTGGTGCTTCGGGATCTCCGACGGGCCGATAATCTCGCCTTCGTAACCGGCTAATTTCGAGACGCCGTAGACATATTTCAGCCAATCGACCTCTTCGTCAGTCGTCGCCAGTCGCAGGCCGCCGCAGCCGTGCCAGGAGACGGCCTGACCCGTCAGCGCCTCCAGCTTCGGGTAGAGTTCAGTGCCGTAGACATGCACCTTCGTCATATTGAGCGATGAGTTGAAATGCGGGCATTGACCGGCGGCATGCCAAGTCGAGCCGGATGTCAGCTCGCCCTTTTCGATCAGGACGACGTCAGCCCAGCCCTCGAGCGCCAGATGATAGGCAAGCCCGACGCCCATGATGCCGCCGCCGATGATGACCACACGCGCATGCGATTTCATTAAGAGCCTCACAATTCCGAGGGAAAACCGGGAGCGCGCAGATCGGTCTTGAGGGCGTCCTCAAGCAGCTTCACGATTGCTGTCGAATAGGCGTCGCCACCATAGGCTTGCCGGCCGCGAATGAACGTCTGCTCGGCGATCGATGCGAGATCGAGCGGCACGCCGAATTCACGCCCATAGTTCAGCGCGAAGCCCAGATCCTTGCAGGCAAGATCCATGGTGAAATTGATGTTGTAGCTGCCGTTCAGGATCAACTGGCCTTCGGTCTCATGCACGAAGCTGGTCCCCGAAGACGCGCTGATCACGTGAAAGGCTTGCGCAAGGTCGATGCCGCCCCTTTTCGCCAGCATCAGCGCTTCGCCGCAGGCAAGCAAATGGATGAAGGCGAGCATATTGGTGATCACCTTGATCACCGCCGCCTTGCCGATCGGTCCGACGTGGAAAATCCGGTTGCCCATGGCTTCCAGAGCCGGCCGATGCGTCTCGAAGAGATCGGGATCGCCACCGACAATGACGGTGATCTCGCCGTTCGCGGCCAGGTGAACGCCGCCGGTCACGGGGCACTCGAGCATGTGGATGCCCGCGTCGGCCGCGATCTTGGCGAGCCGCAGCGCCTCGGCCTCGCCATTGGTGCTCATTTCGATCCAGGCGCCGCCCGGCTTCAACCCGGCAAGAATGCCGCGCGGACCGGCAAGCACCTTCTCCGAGACGGCCGGTGAGGGCAGGCAGGTGATCACGGCATCGACATCCGCCGCGAGGCTTTGCGCGTCATTGGCCCATGTCGCCCCCTTGGCCAGCAGGCCATCGGCATTCGCCTTGACGATGTCTGTAACGACGACATCAAATCCGCGCCTGACCAGACTGCCAGCGAGATGCCGCCCGAGATTTCCGAGGCCGATAAAGCCGTATTTCATTGAGATTTCGGGCCTTTTTCGTAATGTGATCCGCGAAGATTAAGGGAAAACCGGTGTGTCCACAAACGAAGGAAAATGGGGCTGAGAGGTGTTTTTTTTTGTGAGAGGCCGAGCTTCCCGGTCCCCGAGGTCGATCTCAGCCGCCGTGCGGCGCGCAAAAAAGCGGGCTGGCGGGTCGCGGGCCGCGCTCGCCCGCGAGGTTCCATGGAGGTTCAAAAGAAGGCCGGAGACACGATCGCACCAACGATCCACGCGGGCGCCGGCCGGACATGCCATTGCCCTCGCTCAATGTGAGCCCGAGTTTGACATGTCGCATGTAACATGTCACTTTTTGCCGATGATGACCAGCGCCCGTCCGATTCGGTCGGTGCGGACCGCACTCGGCGTTCTTTGCCGACGCCGAGATTGTGACTGAAGTTTCGCTTCCCGGGCTTTACCTGGTGTACGCCGAAACGCGTGCGCGCTGCGATATGTGGAAGCCCCCCAATCGAGAAGCGCATTTATTGCAGGGGATTGAATCGTGGATCTTGGTTTAAAAGGTAAAGTCGCGCTGGTCCTGGGCGGCGGCGGCGGACTCGGGAGTGCGATCGCGCACACGTTGGCGTCAGAGGGCGCCAGCGTGGCGATCGCCGACATAAACAAGGACGCCGCGGACGCGACGGCGGCACGCATCGCTGCGGCCCAAGCGCTGTCGCTTCAGTGGGATCTCGCCGATCTCTCCGTGATTGCGACGAATCTGAAGACAATCAATGACACGCTCGGCTCGGTGGATGTCCTCGTGAACATTACGGGAGGCCCGCCGCCGACCCCCGCATCTGGCCAGTCGCCCGAACTTTGGAAGAAGCACTTTGATGCGATGGTGCTTTCAGTCGTGGCGATCACCGATGCCGTGCTTCCCTCGATGCGAGCAAAAAGGTGGGGGCGAGTCATAACCTCGACCTCGTCGGGTGTTGTTGCGCCTATCCCCAACCTCGCTATTTCGAACGCGCTGAGGCTGTCGCTTGTCGGATGGTCCAAGACGCTCGCCGCCGAAGTTGGCCGTGACGGCATTACGGCCAACATTGTCTTGCCGGGTCGCATCGCGACCCAACGCATTGTGTTCCTCGATGAGCAGAAGGCGAAGCGCGAAGGCAGAACCACCGAGGATGTCTCGGCCCAGAGCGTCGCTTCAATTCCGCTCGGCCGCTATGGCGAGCCACAAGAATACGCGAACGCGGTGGCGTTCCTCGCTAGCGAAAGGTCGTCCTACATCACCGGGTCGATTATCCGCGTTGATGGCGGCCTGATTGCAAGCTTGTGAGAGCTTGCGCGCCGCGCACGGAGACACGGGACGTCGTGGCGAGGCTCTTCGCTTGGGGCTTGACCGCGGTCGCTGAAACACCTTGGCCTGAAAGGCTCGACAAAGCAGCGCGCGCCGCGGCCGGATATCTGAGGAGCATACGGACATGTCGGACGGAAATCTCGAAGTTCACGAATTGCCCGCCCGTGTTGTTGCGGCCGACATCCGTGCCGGCCGTCGCTCCTCGCGCGAGGTCGTGGAGGCTTATCTCCAACGCATCGCGCGATTAGACGGGAAGCTCGGCGCATTCGTCGAAGTCTATGGCGACGATGCGCTTCTTGCCGCCGAGGCCGCCGACAATGCGATCAAGTCCGGGAACGCCTTGGGTCCACTGCACGGCGTCCCTGTCGCGGTGAAGGACATCTTCGAGATGGCGGGCCGTGTAACCACCGGCGGCGCCGGGATCTGGCGCCAACGCCGCTCCGCTTTGACCGCCACGGTCGTCTCCCGGCTGATTTCGCAAGGCATGATCGTCATCGGCAAGACTCATACGGTGGAATTCGCGCTAGGCGGCTGGGGGACCAATCAAACGATGGGCACCCCGCGCAATCCGTGGGATCCGGCAAACGCGCGAACGCCGGGCGGATCCAGCAGCGGCTCGGGCGTCGCCGTGGCGGCGGGGTTGGCGCCATGGGCGATCGGGAGCGACACCGGGGGATCGGTGAGGATACCTTCTGCTTGGTGCGGGCTCTCCGGGCTGAAGACCACGATAGGGCGAGTCAGTTGCCACGGCGTTCTCCCGCTGAGCCCGACTCTCGACACGCCCGGACCGATGGCGCGGAATGTGGAGGATCTCGCGCTGCTCTACGCTGCGATCGCGGGTCCCGACCCGGCCGATCCGCGGACGCTGCAACAGCCTGCGCAAACGACGTTTCGGCCCGCCGCCCGCGGGGTCCGCGGCTTCCGTCTGGGCCGTATGCCGGAAGCCGAGCGCAGCTTTGCGACCGCTGACGTCATCGCCGCCTACGATCGCGCGCTCGACCATTTCGCGGAGATGGGGGCTGAGATCGTGCCGGTCGCCTTTCCCTGCCCACTATCCGAGATGGCGGGAACGGTCGGCCGAATTCTCAACGCCGAAGCCTATTCATTGCTCAAGGACATCGTCGAGGACGACCGACTGCATTTGGACGAAGACGTTCGGCCCCGGGTCCTGGCCGGGCGAGACGTCGCCGCCGCTCAATACTTGGCCGCGCTGCGCCAACGCGAGCAATGGAAACGCGACTTCGATGCCGTGTTCGCCGAGGTCGACGCGGTGCTGACGCCGACGATGCGTACGGTCGCGATCCCAGTCCAGGAAATCGATCAGACCACGCAGCCATCGCATTTCACGCGCTACGTTAATCTGCTCGACCTATGCGCTCTGTCGATCCCCAACGGCTTCTCCGCCGATGGCCTGCCGATCGGCCTGCAAATCGCCTGCCCTGCTTACGAGGAGCACGTGGCGCTGCACATCGGTCGAATTTATCAGCAATCCACGGACTGGCATTCACGCAGACCGCCCGAGTGACGGCGCCCGGCAAGATCGGCGCTAAATAGATCGCCCACTTTGGCGATGTGCGCCAAGCGCCCTTGCGCCCGCTGGAACCTGACGCGTCGCCAACACGAGAGAGGTCGCGGAACGCCCTGCGGGCGGCGAAAATTGCTCGCTGCTGCACGCGGTCGGCGATCGCCTGCGCGGGGGCAGGCCGATGCTTGGGAACGGCGGCCGCCCCGCCGTCTCGTCACCCGTCGCGAGCGTCTGGATGGCTTCCTCGATGGTCGCCTGACGTCCCGCCGCTCCGAGTTTTTGCAGCGGCAACCGTCGTAAATCAACAGAAGCGCGCATTGACACGTGACATGTCACATGTTATCGCTTCTGACCAATGGAACTGTGAGCTTTCCAATCGATCTGGCGGAAAAAGGCGATTGAGCGGGTCGCGGGGAGGGGCAATCAACTCACGCCGCGGTCGGCCAAATCGGACGTGCGCCGGGCGAGGTTGCGCCCAACCCATCATCGCCGGCGGAAGAAGGCGCAAGACAAGGAAATCATTTTCGCGCGGGAGTTCTCCATCTCCCCGGGGCGCGATCGGCGGGCCGACTCGCCACAGACTCGCATCTAGCGTGTAGCAGGCTGTCGAGTGCGCAGAGCGCGCGATCGGCGCTGCCATTTGAACTGAGGAACGACTAATGACAAAAGTTACGCGGGTGACGGCGCGAGCGGTAAGGGTGCCCCTTAGCAAGGTTACCCGTCAGTCCACCAGAACGCTGGACAAGCGCGATTATGTGGTCGTTACAGTCGAGGCCCAAGGCGTCGGGCACGTCGGCGTCGGCTATACCTATGCGGGCACAAGTGGTGGCCGCCTCATTGCCGCTGCCGTCGAGGATGTCCTAGCGCCCGCGTTGCTCGGCCACGACGCCGAGGGAATCCTGGCGTCGTGGGACCGGCTCTATCAGGAAGCGCTGATGTTGGGCCGTCGCGGCTTGGTCGTTCGGGCTCTCTCCGGAATCGACAGTGCTCTCTGGGACCTCTCGGCGAAGCGCGCCGGCATGCCGCTCGCAGTCCTATTGGGCGGCGTCGCGAAGACGGTTCCGGCGTACGCTTCGGGCGGGTACTACCGGCCCGACGAAGGTTCGTGGACTGATGCCGTCGTCGCGGAAATTCGACTGAACCAGTCGCTCGGATTCCGCGACCACAAGATCAAGGTTGGCGGACTGAGCGTCGAGGACGATGCGGCCCGCGTATCGGCCGCCTCCGATGCCGTCGGCATGGACGGGCGTCTGGCGATTGACGCGAACAACGCCTACCGCTACGTGGGGGACGCGCTGCGGGCCATTCGGGCCTTCGAGAAGGCCGCTGGAGGTCGCGGCTTGTGGTGGGTGGAAGAGCCGCTATCGCCGGACAACGTCGAAGGCCATCGCGCCATCGCACGCGAAATCGAAACGCCGGTAGCGACAGGCGAAATCCATCAGACGCGCTGGGATTTTCGGCAGTTGCTCGAGCGCGAGGCCGCTGATCTTCTACAGCCAGACGTGGCGGTCATCGGCGGTGTGAGCGAATGGATTCGAGTGGCGCGCGCCGCGGAAACGTTCGGAATTCCGGTCGCGCCGCATTGGCATGCTAATTTGCACGCCCATTTGGCTGCGGCTTCCCCCAATTGCATCGCGATCGAGCACTTCGCTCTGCAAAAAGACATTTATAATTTCGAGCTGCTGCTCACTCCGGAAAGCCGTCTCGTCGTCAGAGACGGCGCTGCGGTCGTGCCAGATCGCCCGGGCATCGGAGTCGAGTTCGACGAGGCAGCGATCAAGAGGTACGAAATCTCGAACTGAACCTACCTCGAAGAGGAGCCTGCTCCCCAATCGATGGCGCGACGCGAACATGGTCGCGCCGCGAACGCGATTGCCAGCAGTCTTCTGAAAGCGTGGTTCTGCGAGTGAGCCGGTCAGGCCTATCGGGAAGGCCCATTTTTTAGATTGGAGATGAGGATGCACAAGGACATTGTCGAAGCGCTGTCGCCGATATCGACCGCAACGATTACGACAATTCTTCTGAAGAAAGGACTGCGGCATGTCTGGATGCGCGGCACAAGGCCTATCCGTCCGCATCAGGCCCGCGCCGTTGGGGCTGCGTTCACGCTGCGGTTTGTGCCGGCGCGCGAAGACCTGGCCACTCCGGCCTCCTGGGCGTCGCCGCGTTCAACACGGGCAGCGATCGAGGACATGCCCGAAGGATGCATCGCGGTCGCTGATGCGATGGGCGTGACGGAGGCTGGCATATTCGGTGACATCCTTTGCGCACGAATGAAGAAGAAGGGCGTTGCCGGCTTGGTCACGGACGGCGTTGTGCGGGATATCGCCGGCGTGCTGAGTACCGGCCTGCCGGTTTGGTGCCAGGGCGCCGCGGCGCCGCCGTCCGTTTCCGGCCTCACCTTCGTCAACTGGCAGGAACCGATCGCGTGCGGGGGCGTCGCGGTGTTTCCCGGCGACGTGGTCGTCGTGGACGACGATGGAGCCGTGCTGATTCCACAGGACTTGGTCGAGGAGGTCGTGAAAACCGCGCCCGAGCAGGAAAGGCTGGAGGCCTGGATCATGAAAGAGGTAGAAAAGGGCGCCGCCCTTCCTGGTCTGTACCCGCCAAACGAGGAAAATCTCAAGCGCTACAATCTGACGAAGGACGGGCGCTGAGGCGCAGCCTCGATCAAGGCGGGCGGTCAGGCGCGATCTTCCCACTCGGCCGTTGAGACCACTTGGACCATGTCAACAATGTTTCGATCGGCGCTACGCCTACGCCAGAGCGAACGCGCGTCGGCCTGAATTCGCACCTCGGAATCTTCATGCGGCGAAATCGTCTTCGGCTAACTCAACAGAAAGGGAAATTCGATGTGCACGATGTGTTTCGTGGACGAAGCGACCAAGATGAAGATCGCTGCCTACAGCGCCAAGTTCCGTGAGGTTTCGACGAGCCCTTTTGGCTCGAAGGACCAGATCGGCATGCTCAATCTGATCGACGCAGCGTCACGCCGGGCGATTGTCGACCGCGCTGACGCCGGCAAGGTCTTCGACCTCGCAGTCGATCATTTCATCGGGATGCCTGGCTGGATCGCGGCCAACGATCCCACCTTCCAGATATGGATGACGCATACGCCGCGCGGCGAGGAACTCGCCGACGTGATGAAGGTCGGCCTCGATCAAAATAAGCTCGTCTCCTATTCCGGCGATGCAATCACGATGTATACGCATTGCGGCACGCACGTCGATGCGCTCAATCACTTTGGCTATCACGGCAAGGTGTTCAACAACTACTCGTCGACCGACCATCTCGGCAGCCGTCATTGGGACGTCAACGGCGCAGACCAGCACCCACCCATCATCGCTCGCGGCATCCTGCTCGATATCGCGGCCATGCATGACGAGACCATGCTGCCCAAGAGCTATGGCATCGGCCCTCAGGATCTCGAGAACTGCCTGAAACATCAGGGCACGGAACTGCATCCTGGCGACGTCGTTATGATCCGGACTGGGCGCATGCGCGCGTGGCCGGACGCCGGCGCCTATATGACCGATCCTCCCGGCTTGACGCGGGCCGGCGCGGAATATCTCGCCAAGGGCGGTGCGATCACAATCGGCGCCGACAATCACTCCCTCGAGCATGCCCCGTCCGCGGACCCGGACAATTGGCAGGTGGTCCATACCTATCTGCTGGCCGAGGCCGGTATCCCCATCATGGAGATCGTCAACCTCGAAGAACTCGCGGCGGATAAGGTCTATGAATATGTCTTTTTCGGCGCTTGCATCAAACTCCGCGGCGCGACTGGCGCGCCGATGCGACCCGTCGCAATGCCTATTCGAAAGTGATCCAGCCAAGTAGAGAGGCGACGAGCTAACCGAGGCCAGCCGGCAAGGGCTGGCGGATCGGAGACGGACGTGAGTACGCCCGCAAGCATCTCCGGTGCGCGGGTTGCCAGCGCCGTCAGCGGTTCGGCTCGCAACTTTCAGTGGGCGGTCGAGCGCATCCGGCGAGCCGCTGCCGCAAAGCTGCCGCCTCCGAGTGCGATGCGTTTCTCATCGTAGAATTGAGCGAATGGCGATGACGCGAGTAACCGCGAGCGCCGCCAGCATGCTGGCGAGATATGGGCGAGCGGGAACCTGTCGGAGACGGACCACCCGAGGATCAGCTTAGTAGCGCCCAGGGATGTCATTTTCCCGACCGCTGAAACGCGTGAACTCGTCACCTTTCAGGTCGCCGCATTCGGACCGCTATCGATAGTAGGTAGGTTGCGTCATGCCCTTTGATCGGAGCTCCCCACGACATCAGCACGGCAAGGCGCCGCTGCCTGGAGACGATGTCGTCGACAGTGTGTCACTTTCTCGACGTCCCGCGCCCTCTTTGCGGCGTCGAGCGGCGCTTCAGGGACGAGCGTTTCTCAGGGAAAGCGCATTGACATGTCGCATGTAACATGACACGCTCGGTCTGTTGCCGCTGATGATCGCGCCCGTCCTATTAAGCCGGTGCCGACCGCCCGTTTAGCGGTCTAGAAATTGTTCTGCCGGGGCCGGGCTGTGGGATTGGGAGTGTCGAGCCAACTGTATGTGGACCCCACGCGCTGTTGCCGAACTCGAGAGGTCAGGGATCGCCGCAGGCGCGGCGTCCTTCAGCGGGCGCGAGCCAATTGCTCTGATTTTGGCGTCGAAGCCGAAGCCCGACAACGTGCTGGCGATGCACGCGTAGCCTGATCAACCATAAAGACAACCGCAGCTGAATTGCCGCGGATAGAAACCAAACGACCGGGGTATGAGGAAGCCAAGAGGAGAAGTTGCGATGCCTAAGAGTAGACGAGTAGGTTTAGGGCGGCATTTGCCGACGTTGATTGGAGTGAGCGGCTTGGCGTTGGGCTCGTTTGCGCTCACCGCGCAGGCTGCGGATTCCGTTCTTAACGGCGGCACGGTGCGCATTCTCGCTGTCGGCGATCCGGCGTTCCAGGCCATGCAAAAGATGCATGCGGAGCTGGAAAAAGAGGCCGGCGGCAAGATCGAGCTGCGCGTCGTCGACTTCGATGCTCTGCACCAGCAGGCCCTTCTTAACTTCCAGAACAAGGTGTCAAGTTACGACATCGTGGCGGTCGAGGCTTCGCAATACGGCGAATACAAGTCGGCCCTCACCGACCTCACGCCGATGATTAAGAGCAGCGGCATGGACGGCTCCGACTTCCAACAAGCGGCGTGGCTTGGAACGCAGTTCGGCGGCAAACAGTTCGGCGTGCCCTTCCAGCCCCACTCGGAAATCCTGGCGTACCGCAAGGACCTTTTTGAAGAAGCCGGGCTTCAGCCGCCGAAGACGACCGACGAACTCCTGGCCGATGCGAAGAAGCTGAATAACTCGAAGCCTGGATTGGCTGGAATATGTTGGAACGGCGCGCGTGGCACGCCGCTGGGCCAGACCTTCATCTTCTCGATGGGCGACTATCACCAGCCGCCGGTTGATTTGTCGAAGGATGGCAACAGTTTCGACATTCAGCACATCAAGCCGGCGAACATGAAGCCGATGGTGGACAGTCCGGCCGGTCACGCGGCGGCAAAATATATCAACGAACTGATGAAATACTCTCCGCCCGGAATTCTCGACATGGCGTGGGACGAACGCAACCGAGTGTTCAACGACGGCGGATGCGCTATGCTGTACGTCTGGTCGGCGGAGACCGCGCAGTGGGCTCTCGATCCGAACTCGAAAGTGCATGGCAAGGTCGGCTACGTGCCGAAGCCCCCTGGCCCTGGCTTCCTGCCTGCCTCGTCGCTGGGCGGCTGGTTCCTGTCGATCCCCGCGAACGTCGAAAAGGATCGCATTCCGGTGGCGTGGAAGACGATCGAATGGCTAACCAGCAAGAAGATTCTTACCGATCTGACCGAGCATGGGGATTGCGTCGCGCCCCGGCATAGCGTCGCTGCCGATCCCGCCGTCGTCGCCCGCTGCCCGGTCGTTCCCGCGATGGACGCGTTCTCGAAGGCCGGCGTATTCAACGGCTGGGAACGTCCTCCCATCGCCGAGTTGCAACAGATCGTCGACACTGTCGGCACGCAGATGCACGAAATGACGTCTGGGAAGATCACGCCGGATCAGGCCGTGACCAATTCGCAGAAGAGTTTGGATCAGATGATGCGTGAGGCCGGCTATTATTGATCGACGGTTGACTCGGTCCGGCATTAAACATTGAGGCAAGCCTCACGCTTCCTCAATTCCCGGCTAACCGGCGCAAAGCAGGTCGCGGGGGAACGGCAATGAGCGCAATGGCATGAAAGTGGATCGGGAAACGCGGCGCGCAGCATGGGTGCTGATCTCCCCCGCCGTGCTCGTGCTCTTGGCCCTGAACGTCTTTCCGATGTTCTACGCCCTCGACATCAGTCTGTACTACTGGCGTCTTGCGGGTCTGCAAGCGCCTCGGTTCGTCGGCTTGCGCAACTATGCACTGCTCTTCGCCGACGACCGTTTTCTCAACTCGGTGTTGGTATCGGCCGAATTCGTCGTTCTTGCGGTCCTCGTCGAATTCATCCTCGGGCTGGGCCTTGCATTCGTCTTCAATGCCCGCCTTCCGGGATTGGCGACATTGCGCAAGATCTCGCTTCTTCCGGTGCTGCTTATGCCGCTCGTGACCGGGTTGGTCTGGTTTTATATGTTGAACGAAAACTTCGGCGCCGTGAATTGGTTGGCCTCCTTGGTTACCGGTCATCGTATTCCCTTCCTCACCGGCGGGGCTCTTGCGCTGGGCGCGATCGTCGTCGCCGACGCATGGCAATGGACGCCATTCGTCATGCTGGTGCTGTTTGCCGCGCTCCAGTCGCTGCCGGAATACGTGTACGAGGCCGCTCGCATGGACGGTCTCAATGAGTGGCAGGTTTTCTGGCGCGTAACCTTGCCGTTGCTACGACCGGCAATCATGATCGTGGTGGTGATCCGTGTAGTAGACGCACTCCGTACGGTCGAACTGGTGTTCATGATGACCAAGGGAGGACCGGGCGGAGATACCGAGGTGGTGCCCTGGTACCTTTATGCGACAGGGTTCACATCGCTTAATCTGGGCTATGCCGCCGCTATGGCGGTGCTCATGATCATCATTGTTTCAACTCTTAGCCAGTTCCTCGTTCGTCGCCTCGCCGGAGAGAGCTAGCATCATGGTGCGATCCCTCCGATCCGACGCATTGCGGTTGCCGCGGCCCGGCGCATTGGGCGCGCAGGCATCGATTGGCGCCATCCGGTATCTGGTCGCGACCAGCTTTGCCGGCGTGTGTCTCTTTCCTCTCTATATTGTAGTGACGACGGCGTTGAAAGACGATCGCGACGTTTTCGCCTGGCCGCCAGTGTGGATATTCCACCCAACTCTTAAGAATTTCTACGATGCCTTGTTCGTATTCGGTGGACAGGGAGCGATCACCTTCGTTCTGAACAGTGTCGTGATCACCTGCGCGAGCACCCTGCTGTCCGTCGGCCTTGGATCAGCGGCGGCATACGGGTTGGCTCGTTTCTCTTTCCCGGCGCGGAAGCATCTTTCGTTTTGGATTCTGTCGACCCGCTTCGCGCCACCCATCGCGTTCGTGGTCCCAATGTATCTTTTGTTCCTCGAGCTGGATCTCCTGGACAGCCACATCGGCCTGATCCTCATATATACGAGTATGAACCTTTCGCTCGTCATCTGGCTGCTGCGGGGATTTTTCGCAGAAATCCCCGTCGAAATCGAAGAGGCGGCGCGGGTTGACGGCTACACGCCTCTGCAGATCTTTTGGCGCGTGGCGTTGCCGCTCGTGCGTCCTGGAATTGTCACGGCGGGAATTCTGTCGGCTGTGTTCAGCTGGAATGAATTCCTGTTCGCTTCGGTTCTGACCCAAACGAATTCGGCGACTTTGCCTGTGTATCTATCTGGCTTTTCCGGCGCCATGGGGTTGGCATGGGGCCCATACATGGCGGTAGGCGCGATCGCCGTGCTGCCGATCACTGTCGTCACCATTGTGCTCCAGAAGCACTTGGTTCGCGGCCTGACCTTTGGAGCCGTGCGATAGCCCATGCCTCGTATCGACTTTAGATCGATCTCCAAGACTTATGCCGACGGCACCCCGGCCGTGCGCGATCTCGATATGTCCATCGCCGACGGCGAATTCCTGTGCATTCTTGGCCCTTCGGGCTGCGGCAAGTCGTCTACCCTGCGGATGTTGGCCGGTCTCGAGCAGATAAGCGCAGGCGAACTGCTTGTGGACGGGCAGCAAATCAACGACATACCTGCGCGCCGGCGCGACATCGCGATGGTCTTTGAGAACTATGCGTTGTACCCGCATCTCGATGTATATCACAACATCGCAATGCCGCTCGTGGCGCGCCGCAGGGACAAGGCGGAAATTCGCCGCCGCGTGATGGAAGTTTGCGAAATCCTGAGTCTGGGTCAGCAAATTCATCAGTACCCGAAGACGCTGAGTGGCGGTCAACGCCAACGTGTGGCGCTCGGCCGCGCGCTCATTCGCCGCCCGCACATCTTCTTGATGGACGAGCCCCTGGGTCATCTCGAAGCTTATATGCGCGTTGAGCTGCGCGCGGAGATCCGTAGGCTGCACGAGGAACGGCGCACCACCACGGTTTACATCACTCACGATCAGGAGGAAGCCGGCGCTCTCGCTGACCGAATCGCAGTCATGAACGCCGGTCGCCTGCAGCAGCTGGCGAGCCTCCCCGAACTGATAGACCAGCCGGTGAACCGTTTCGTCGCCACCTTCGTCGGCGAGTGGCCAATTAACCTCCTGCCCGCGACTGTCACGCAAAGCGGGGGAGAGGCGATTCTACGGATCGGCGACCTCGAGTGGCCGCTTGACCCGCCGCGAGCGGCTGCCTTGGCGAGTTGGCCAGAAGGCTCCTTTGAGCTCGGCTTGCGCCCGGATGACGTCAAACTGGCTTCCGCGGCGGACCCGTTATGTCTGCGTGGCGGGGTAATCGTTATTGAGCCCCAGGGCGAGACCAGCGTGGCGGTTATCGATACCGCCGTTGGAAGGGTCAGCGTCGTCGTGCCCACGGAGCGCTCTCCAGAAGTGGGGATGGCAGTCGGAATTTCCCTAGCCGGCGCGCGCCTGCATTTGTTCGCGAGCGATGGAGCCAATTTGTTCGCCGGGGTCGCCGGCGGCGTCGGGAAGCAATGATCGATGATGGAACTCAGGGTCGAAAACCTCACCAAATCATTCGGGAAGGTTCAGTTGTTCAGTGGATTGTCGCTGAGCATAGAGCCCCTGCAATATGTTTGTCTGCTCGGCCCGTCGGGATGTGGAAAGTCGACGCTGATCCGCATTGTCGCTGGGCTGGATTACCCCGACTCCGGTACGGTCTTTATCTTGGCGGGCAGCCGATCAACGACCGGCCGCTTCATTCCCGCGACATCGGCGTCGCGTTCCAAAACTATGCCCTCTATCCGCACATGTCGGTGCGCGAGAACCTGGCATTCCCTCTCCGTGCGCCGGTGCGGCGGAGGCAATATCCGGAAAAACTGATCAGGGAACGAGTATCCTCGATCGCAGGCCGCTTGCAGATCGAGCCCTATCTCGATCGGTCCGTCAACCAGTTGAGTGGCGGGCAACAGCAGCGCGTGGCCCTTGGGAGGGCGCTAATTCGTCACCCCCGCATCCTCCTCCTAGATGAGCCCGTCACCCATCTTGACGCCCGATTGCGTTACGAGATGCGCGCGGAGCTGAAACTGCTTCATCGCGACATGAAGACTACGACTGTTCATGTCACTCACGATCAAAGGGAGGCGCTGGCGGTAGCCGATATCATCGTGGTCATGCGGAATGGACAGATCGAGCAGATAGGCACGCCGCTTGCGCTCTATCGGGAGCCCGACACGGCCTTCGTCGCCGGATTCATGGGCGACCCGCCCATGAGCGTCATTGGAGGGACGTTGATCGAGCGCTCGGCGGCTTACAAGCTGCAATTGGGAGCGACCTGTCTGGATCTGCCGCCGCTCCTCGCCGCCGCCGCCGCTCGTGCGCCCAGACGGCAAATCTTGCTCGGCATCCGGCCACAACACGTCGAACTCGCGGAGGAGAGCGACACGAACGCTGTCATCGCAACTGTCCATGCGCACGAAATGATAGGGCGTGAAATGCAGATCACGTTTCGAATTGGAACCGATTTCATCCGCTATCGCACCAGTGCGCTACGAACGGTAGCTGGCGGCGAACAACTTCGCATTCGCTTGGCGCTAGACGGCGCCCGGTTATTCGACCGGGAAACCGGCGCGGCTTTGCGAGCGATTTAGCCTAGCCCGCTCATTGCGGTGCTTGGACAATTGAGCGCTCGGCGACCGCGTGTTGGGCCGATTTCTGCGGGACTCCAGCTTTCGGCGGCCGCAGGCGAAAGATTGTCGACCGCCGCCTGCGCCGCACACCGTCGTCGAAATGCCTGTTCCGCCGACCGGAACTGGATGGCGCCGACAAGGTCGTTGTCAGGAATCGTCGGAGTGGATAGAATCAAACGCGTCGTGCCCGGGGAAAGCAGCATAAGCGATCGATTGAACTGACTCCCGGTGCGTCGGGCCCTTCCATTTGATTTTCATCACTAGCAGGCGGCAAACTCCGGCGGACCGGGCAAACGGATCGTGCCCGGGGCGCCGCTAGCGTGTTAGTTGGCGTTGCTCTTAGAATTGGCAGGTAACGATGCGGTCGAGGGCATTTGCCCGGAGTTGTATGGGCGGAGTGGAGCGGGGCGGGATGCGACGATCTATGGGGCGAATGCCCAAGTAATGTCTTTGCTGTGGATCGCGGCCAGGAAGCAGCAAGGAGCCGTTGGCTTAGGTCCGAGAATCTCGGCTCGTTGCGACGCCGTAACGCGCACTACAAATCTGAGCGCTTGGGCAACAGGCGGAGACCGACTGCAATGAAAAAGATCGTGTCCGATAACGAAAGTATATCCAAGAAAGTCTACGAATCTCTGCGCAACGCCATCATTCTGGGGGAGTTGGCTCCGGGCAGTCTGCATTCGGTTGCATCGCTCGCCGCCACGCTCCAGATATCGCGGACCCCGGTTCGCGAAGCATTGCTGAAACTGGCCGACCAGGGGATGGTTCGATTCGAGCGAAATCGCGGCACGCGCATTCTGCAGACGACGACCCACGATCTCGAGGAGATGTTTTCGCTCCGTCTGCTACTCGAGGTGCCCGCGACCTATCGCGCGACCCAGCAGGCCAGCGCCAGCGACCTCAAGACCCTTCGCAGCGCGTTGGAAGCGATGCATCGGGTTGCCGGGTCAAAGTCGTCGCCAAAGGAGCATCTGAAACCAGATTCACGTTTTCACAAGGGGATTATGCTGGCGTCGGGGAACAGGCGGCTGGCCGATTTTGTCGAGACCCTGTTCGACCTACAGATGGCGCGCGGCGTTTCGACCTGGGGGGTCAACCGCAACGCGGCAGACATCTACGCCGACCACGAGTTCATCTACAAGCGGATAGAGGCCGGCGACGCCTTGGGTGCGGCGCTGGCGATGCGCGACCATATCGCCCTGACCTCGCAAATCATCATCGCCCAAGAAACCGGCAACGTCGCGGAAGCCGCCGCGTTTGAGTTGCCGTACATGGATGTTCTCCGGCTTCTCGGCGAATCCAACGGGCGATGCGGTGGCGCGTCGCGCAAAAGTAATAGCCACGACAGGTGAAGTCCTTTTTGAGGCGGACTCAAAACGATCGGAGCCGGATCAAGCTCTTGCGACCCTTCCTGTGAGAGTGTGGGTGCGGGCCTTGGCGAGTTTGCAGCGCGGTTTCGGCGACCGGGGATCGCGTGGCGACCTTGGCCCGCAAGTCTAGATGCAGGGCGCGGGAGCCAGTCTACAAGTCGAAAAATGGGAAGGGTGCATGGCCGAGACGTCTGAATGTATCGCTGTAATCGGCTGCGGCCTGGTCGGTCAAAGCTGGGCGGCTCTGTTCACCGCCTATGGTTACGACGTGGCGCTGTGGGATCCTGCGCCATTGGGGCTCGATATGCTTGCAGAGCGTGTCAGTCAGGCACGCGCCCAGGTTCGCGCCATCGACGGACAAGGCACGGACAGGGAAGGCGGTCTTCGCGTCGCGGCGACCCTGGACGAAGCCGTCGCTTCGGCTTCCTGGATCCAGGAAAACGCGCCGGAATCCGTGCCGCTCAAACGAGAGCTTTACCGCAATATCGAGAATGTGGCTCCGCCTGAGGCAATCCTGGCCAGCAGCACCTCCTCCCTGACCTGGTCGGAGCTGACGCCCGAGATGGCTTTTCCTGACCGCTTCATCACCGCCCATCCGTTCAATCCGCCGCATATCATCCCACTCGTCGAGATCTATGCCCGCGATGCGGCGACAGGTGAGCGCGCCGTTCGCTTCTACGAGACGCTTCGGCGCACCACCGTGGTTTTGAAGCGCGACGCCGTCGGTCATATCGCGAACCGTCTTGCCTCCGCTCTGTGGCGCGAGGCCGTCAACATCGTCGCCGAGGGCATTGCCGACGTGCCGGCGGTCGACACGGCGCTGGTCAACGGGCCGGGCCTGCGTTGGTCTGTCGTCGGCGCGCATATGGCTTACCATCTGGGCGGCGGCGCCGGAGGGCTCGCGCATTATCTCCAGCATCTGGGGCCAAGTCAGGAACGGCGCTGGCGGACCCTCGGCTCGCCCAGCCTGACGCCGGAGGTTTGCGCGACGCTAGTCGAGGGCGTCGCGCAGGAGGCGGCAGGGCGTTCGATCGCCGATCTCGAAGCGGCGCGGGACAGTGCGATCATCCGAATGATCGCGGCGCGGGACGGGGCCGAACATGTCGAGCGGTGACGCCGATACGCGGATCGCGCTGGTCCATGCGCTTGAGGAATCGATCGGGCCGGCGCGCGAAGCCTTCGCTCGGGTATGGCCGGAGGCCTTTACCTACGATCTGCTCGACACGTCCCTCGCGGTCGACCGAGCCCATGCTGGCCAACTCGACGACTCCATGGTGGCGAGATTTCATGCCTTGGCCGAATATGCGAGCGGCTTTGCCGGCAAGGGCGGCGCCACGGCCGGGATCCTGTTCACCTGCTCGGCCTTCGGCCCGGCGATCGATGCGGTCAAGACCCGCACGGCCATCCCCGTGATCAGGCCGAACGAAGCCGCCTTCGAGTGCGCCCTCGAAGCCGGCGACAGGATTGGGCTGGTTGTGTCCTTCGAACCGTCCCAGGCCTCCCTGGCGCGCGAATTGCGCGAAATGGCTGTCGCGCGCCGCCGCAAAGTGACAATCGTCTGCGCTGTCGCCGAAGGCGCCCTCGAGGCGCTCAAGGCCGGCGATGGCGTTCGCCATGATCGTCTGGTCGCCGATGCGGTCGCCCGACTTCAGACCGTCGACGCGATCGTGCTGGGCCAGTTTTCGCTGGCCCGCGCCGTTGGCCTAGCCGCTCGGGCAAGTCCGGCGCCGGTCATCACCACCCCTGACAGCGCCGTCCAAGCCCTCAAAACCATGGTGCAGGCCCGGCAAAGCCAGCTACCCACAGGAGTGCAGGATCATTAGCGCCGTCTGGAGGCGGGGACATGGATTCGTATTGTTTCGTCGCCGCGGCGAAGAAATCGAGCTTTGCCGCCGACGCGGCGGGTTTGTTGCAACCATTGTCTCAGCGACCATCCGGCATGAGGGTTTAATCAGCCGCTACTCTGCGATAGCCGAATGAAACGAATTTTTGGCCGCTCACGAACGTGAGCTTGCCGTCCTGAAAGCTCATTCTGGTCTCGAACATGGTACGACCGATCAATTTGCTGCCCCTGTAGATCGGCGATCCGAGATCGATGCCTGTACAGGCCCGCCAGCCGATCCGGGCTTCCAACTCGTTTCCGGTCACATGGGTCGCTACGTTGTTCGTGTCGCAGTAAATGGCTGTCTCCCTGCCGACGATTACCGGTATGCCGGCATTGACCTTAATCTGGCCGTCCGGTTTCGGGATCCCCACCATCGTGTCGAGCGCGATCTCCGTGACTAACCCGGCCAGAACCGTGTGCGGCCGGATCGCATTGTAGAATACGACCACGGAGGCGCCAGACCTTGACGCACGCGCCTCGGCGAGATCGGGGCGGCGAAGGACCCGCGTCGAATTGCGCCCATAAACCTGCCCGCTGCGGTCGATCGCGAGCAGGCCTGCGTCGACCTCGGGATTGCGATCGAGAACAGCATCTACGGCGACCTGCGCCGACTGCCCCCCTTTCATCAGGTCGAGAGCCTGCTGATTGACCGGAATCCCGTCAACGCCGGTCGCACTCGGCATGCGATGCCCGGTGACGAGGCCAGCCAGAGGCTCCGCCCTCAGGAGCTTCTCAGGCTCGGGCCGGTCCGGTCCGCTCGAGATGACGGCCGCGGAGGCGGCGGCCGCGACCTCAGGCGGCGGTTCGGTACCGGTGATCTCGCCCTCGACGAATAACGTCGACGTGCCGCCGCGCTGCGTTTCGTGGCGCAGGAGCCTGCCGTCCGCCGAGATCGCGCCGAAAGCAGCGAAGCCGCCGATGCTCCCTGTTCCGACGAGCTCTGCCGCGCGCAAGCTGCGATAGACAGCCAAACCAGCATTTGGTCCGTGCGCGGCGATACTGATGGTCATTTCAGTCTCCTTGCATCGTCACAGGATCGGCGACGTTCAGCCGGGTGATGTAGCGTTGGAGGAGCAAAGCAAGGATGAGCGGCGGCAAAGTGGAAAGGACGCTGCCGGCAGCGAACAACGTCATGCCGAGATTGGCCCCGCCGCTCGGCATGGTCGGCGAAAATGCGAGCAGCGCGGGGGACAGCGTCTGCTTCGCCGTGCCGCCCGTCAGAACGATGCCGAACAGCAGCTCATTCCAAGCGGTGAGGAAAGCGATAACAAATGTGGCGGCGATACCCGGCATGGCCATTGGGATGGTGACATGCCAAAGCGCCCGCAGGCGCCCGCAGCCATCGATGCGCGCGGCGCGCTCGATCTCAATGGGCAAGCTCGCAAAATAGCCGGTCAACATCCAGGTCAAGAGGGGGACGACCGCTGTGACATAGGTGACGACCAGGCCGAAATAGGTGCCGATCAGGTGAAGGGCTGAAAGGATCACGAAATAAGGGATGAGGACGGTAATGGGCGGTAGCACCCGCACGGACAGAAGCACGAAGAGGAGCGTGTTCTTAAAGGGGAAGCGAAATCGGCCGAATGCATAGCCGCCGACGATCGCCATAGCGGCGCCGATGACCGCCACCGCAATCGCGACCACAGCGCTGTTGATGAACCCGCGGGCGATGGCCATCGGTTGCCCCCCGAAGACTTCATTGATCGTTGCGATCCCGAGGACGGCCTTGTAGTTGGCGAAGCCCATGCCGCTCGGCCATTGCAACACCCCGCCGTTGATCAGCGCATCGAAAGGCATCAGCGAAGCCCATACCATTGCCAGGATAGGAACAAACGTCCAAGCGACCACCAGCGGGATGCTCACCCAAAGGACTGCGCGCTCGCCGGTTGTTTTTTTCATGACAGCACCGTTTCCCCTGCGGTCGGCAATGCGGATCGCGATCGCTGGGCCGCCGGCGCGCCAGCGATTTCGACAAATCGTCGGCGGCGCGTCAGGACGAAGTAGTAGATCGTGGTGATGATCATCCCGATTGCGACCAGGATATAGCTGGCGGCAGCCCCAAGTCCGTAGCGGGAGAATTCGAACGTGTAGCGGAAGATCAGCATCGGGAAGGTCTGCGAGGCCGTGCCCGGCCCGCCGCGGGTCATGGCGAAGAGCAGGTCGAAACTACGGAATGCTTCGACGGTGACAACGACGAGAACCAACATGACCGTCGGGCGCAGATGCGGCAGCGTGATGTGAAGAAAGCGCTTCAACGACGACGCGCGGTCGATTCGCGCCGCGTGATAGAGGTTCTCCGGCGCGGTCTGTAGGGCGGCGAGAAAAAGGAAGGCGGCAAGCGGCGTGATGTGCCACACAAACGCGCTCGCAACCCAATAGAGCGCGGTATTTTCATTGATCCAAACGTGGTTGGCCTCGACCAACCCAAGCGGGTGGAGGAGGCCCGTCAAGGCGCCGAAGGTCGGATTCAGAATGAAAATCCATGCCGTCGCGGTCACCACTTCGGAAATCGCCCAGGGCAGCAGGATGGCGGCGCGTAATAAACGGCGCCCCGGAAATTCCTCGTTGAGGACGAGCGCGATGCCGAGTCCGATCAGAAGCGAGGCGGCGACCACCACCGCAGTAAATTTGAGGCTGAGGAGGATCGCCGCGATCGCCTCGGGATCCGTGAGGATCCGCCGATAGTGGCCGAACCCGATGAACTCCTGCGTATGCAGGATGACGTCGCGATCGTGAAAACTGATCCATGCTGCGTAGATGAGCGGCAGGATGAGGATGACGGTGTTGAATAGAAAGAGGCCCGCGACGATGCTGAGCGCGAAGCGCGCATCCGATCGCGGCAGCGATTTTGCGGCGCTGCTCATCGTAGTCCGTCGCCGTCCGGGAAGATGCGACTTCCGTCGTCGCCGAACAGATAAATATCAGCTGCCGAGGCGTTCAGCGAAATGTCCTCGCCGACGCGAAAGCGCGCGTCGGGACGGGTTCTGACTTTAATGAGTTCGGCGCCGTCACTCGCGCCATAGATCACATCGACGAATTGATCCGAGCCGAGCGGTTCAACCGCATAAACCCGGCCCTGGCCCTTGAGAGGCAGACCGCTCGTATCGATCGACAATCCTTCCGGCCGCACGCCGAGGGTCAGTTCCCCGTGACGCGTCCGCGCCGCGGCGGCCATCGCGTCGTCGATCAGAATGGTTATGCCCAATCCTTGGAACGCAAACCTGCCAGCACTCTCGACCAGGCGCCCCGTCATCAGATTCATGCACGGACTGCCAATGAAGCGGGCGACGCTGGTGTTCGCCGGACGCCGGTAGACATCCTCAGGGGTTCCGAACTGGCGAAGCTTGCCACCGTCCATGACGGCGATGCGGTCGGCCATCGTAAGCGCCTCGACCTGGTCGTGGGTGACATAGATGAACGTTGAGCCGAGCCGCTCGTGGAGCTTCTTGATTTCGACTCGCATTTCGCCGCGGAGCTTGGCGTCGAGCGCCGAGAGCGGCTCGTCGAACAGGAACACGTACGGGTCGCGCACCACGGCGCGGCCAAGCGCCACGCGCTGCCGCTGGCCTCCGGAAAGTTCATGCGGGCTGCGGTTCAGCAATTCGCCAATCCGCAGCAGATTCGCAGTGGCGCGCACGCGCTCATCGATCTCCGTCCGGCTCGCCTTGGCCATGCGCAGCGGAAAAGCGATGTTCTCGTAAACGGTCTTGTGCGGATAGAGCGCGATGCTCTGAAACACCATCGCGACGTTGCGCTTCTCCGGCGGCAGGTGCTCGATCGGCCGACCGTCAAAAAGGATGTGGCCGCTCGTCGGCGCCTCCATCCCAGCGATCAAGTTGAGGGTCGTCGTTTTGCCGCACCCCGACGGCCCAAGCACGACGACAAATTCCTTGTCAGCAATATCGAGGTCGAGCGAATCGACTGCGGTGGTCTCGCGATAGCGACGCGAAAGTTGCTGCAGGACCACCGCGGTCATCACCGACTCCTACCAAAGGAGGCAAACGAGAACAGCTTAATGCCTGGCATATTTGGATCGCAGCGTGTCCCAGCTTGCCTTCATCGCGACCACCACGTCCCTAGGGGTCTTGGAGCCTCTCAGCAGCAGTTCGTCCTCGATCATCTGTTGCATCCCGACCTCCCATTCCTGCTGCCAGCCGGCCCTGAGCAGGTTTGCGGCGACAGCCTTCCGGCGTCCTTCGAATAGCCATTTGTAGTTCTCGGCGGCCAGCGGTGGGTACATCCACTTCATAATCGCCTGCTTCACCTTCGGATCGTCATAGACCGCAGGGAAGGGCACCTGGAGATTGGCCAACGTCGCCCAGGCCTTGGGCATTCGCAGTTCGTGGTTCTTGTCGCGCCAACTGAACGACTTCATCAGATTGAATGCTGCCTCCAGTTCGGCGTCGCTGCGAGGCGTATTGCTCATGACGTGCAGGGCATGGCCGACCAGCGTGGTGCCATGCGTCGCCCCAGGCATAACCGGATTCATATTGAAGTACTGAGCGAACTCGCCGTTCTTCGGGTCGGAATAGGTGAAGCTGTTATAGTCCGACTGGTAGTGGAAGGCGTGGAGACCCTTCATCCAGGAGCTGGCCATCTGTGGCTCCTGCCAGGTCAGGATGGCGCGCGGCACGAGGTCCTCATCCCACCATCGCTTCCAGTCCGATAGGACCTTGAGGATCGGAGTATCGAGGCCGAAGGTGGACTTCATGTCGTTATCGACGAGACCGTCGCCTTCGGAAGCGCAGTGGGCATAGAGGGCCCACGGGGTGCCGGTCCACGACTTGAACCAGGTGGGTAGGATCGGGTTCTCGACGATGCCCTTCTTCTTGAGGTCGAGCGCCTGTTTGTAGATTTCGTCCCAGGTCTGCGGATAATCGCTCGGGTTGGCGGTCGCCTGGTAGCCGCCCGCGGAGAGAACTTTCTCGTTTCGGAACATGCAGTAGGGCCCGCCATTGTAGTAGGTCAGACCCATTCGCTTGTGGTCGGGCCACGACAGGGAGTCGGCCGCTATGCCAGGGAACTCCTCCTTTTTTATTTCGTCGAGGTCCGGCATTTCGTCGATTGGCCGAATCCACTGGGCGGCAAACCAGCGGGACGCCTGTCCGCGTTGCGCGCGGAACAAATCGAGGCGCGTGCCAGAGACAAGCTTAGTCTCTATGACTGCGGCGTAGTCGCCTGAGGTCGGCTGTAGATTGACCCTAATCCCATACTGCTCGGTGAAAATACGGGCGTTGTCTTCGATGATCTCGTCGCCGAACGGCCAGAAGGTGTAGTTGAGTTCGATGTCGTCGGCGAGCGCCCGGGGAGCACGCAGGCCGGCAAAGCTCGCCACGACGGCGCCGCGAGACAGAGTCCTGAGAAATTGCCGTCGATCGAGCCCGCTTTCGCCATGCCAAACACCTGGGCGGCGTCCTATCACGTTGCTCATCAGATGACCTCCCTGAAGATGACCTCCCCGACCGTCGCTGTTGGACATCCATTGCGCTGCCCGTGACGGCAACAGCGCCTGTTGGAACAGCATAACTCCGATCGACGGCACTCTCCAGCAGGCTTTTAACAAAGCGGAGCCGCGTCATTTCTTCTTGCTGGCGGAGAGGTCCGAGAGAAGGCCGAGGTGACGGTTCCCGCCGTATCTCCGGCGGCTTCGACCTTTACAATCGCCGAGAGGGTGAAGACCGCGCGCCCGCGCTCTGCGCGCAAATCCTCGAGGTCTCGAAGTGAGCGCGAAACGGCCTCGTGCGAAATGGCCTGCTATCGCTGCGCCAAGCCGTCAGCGGCTTCGCTGGTTGCAGACCGCGGCATCAGCAATCCGGCTCGGAGCTCGGTGTATCGAAGACATATTTGTTGTTACAGCGCATCGGACGGCGCCGGGACATCAATCCTTCGGGGGCATTACGCGAGTCCCCCGGGCACCATCTCGTATGTCCGGGCGCTTGTCAGATCGCCAGCGGTATAATGGTTCGTTGGCGCTCCGCCGCCTGATTGAGCGGCTGTCTTGGTCAGATACACCTTCTCGCCATTCTCCAGGGGTTCTCGCGCCGCCGCCAATAGCGCCTGCAAACTTGGGTCCAACGGCACTTTGTACGCGCGTGTCCTACCTGCGTGCACGATCCACAGGTCGACCTTCCTGGCTTGGTCTTCAGGCCAAAACGCGAGCAGCTGCACATCTTTTGGCATCGCAGCGACCGTGCATTCAACTGGCAGTCCCATTAGCGGCTGCACCTGGAACGGCGTCACGATGGCGACGCCGACGAGCAGTATCGGCAGCACTATCTTCACGCCGAGCGGCGCGTCCGCCGTTCGAAACAGCCAGGAGGCAACCAACGCCACCACCACGAGTTCGATCCCGAATGTGAATAGAAACGGCAGAAAGTTGCTCATCCGCTGGTGCTCTCTTTGAGTACGTGGTCAGTGATCGGCGCGAGTGGCAAGTCAGCCTGTGTAAAGGAACCCTCCTTGTCCAGGTCGAAGCTCACGACGTTGATGCACTGCCCAACGTGAGTCAGCACGACATCATTGCTGAACATCGTATGCACCTTCGGATTAAGCTTGACGACCTCGACTCGAACAGAGGTGTTCAGCGTACGGTCACTCTTGCCCACTGGCTCACCGTCTCGCCGGAAGTTGAACATGTGGACGCCGACGTCAAACCGTCCCGGGAGCTTGCCTCGAATCGTCGTCATCTCCTTGGATGTCAGGTTCTTGACTTTGTCGCCATTTGGCATGGTGTAATAATCATCCACAAACCCCTTGCAATCGTGGTCAAGACTCACACCATGAAACTCGCGCGCATTGTAATAGACATCAGTTCCGTCGGCGCCGTCGGGCACGATGACATGTAGGTCGACGTCCGCGTCGAGGTCGACGGACCACTCCGCCGTGATCGCGTACTCGGCGTTTATATTCATGCCGCCGGGCCGCTCTTTCGGGTTGACTTGATTAATGACGACGCTGAGCTCGCAAAGCAGCACATCGACCAGAGCTACCCAGCCGAGGCGCTCCAGAAACTGCCGCCTATCCATGGACATGTTCCTGCGCGGACCGAATGCCGGCCTCAAGGTTGAACGTCATCACTGCGATGATGATCAGCCCAAGCACGCCAATCTGCATGGTCTCGATAGACGTCGACAGTGGCAGTAGGCCCGACCCCCCGACTGCCAGAGACGTCACGTTGAGCCTCAGCCCGGTCGACGTTCCAAGAAGCCCGAGCAGCGGGCACAGCCCCATGGCAAATAGGCCAAAGGCCGAACTGGTGCGCTCAGACACGGACCACGCTTGCCAGCCCAAATAGACGGCCGCGAGGATGACCAACCCTGCGACGAGCGAAGTCATGTAGGATAGGTCGGTGCGCCACACCTGTTGCGGAGCGCCCTTGACAGCCGCGTAGAATACGCCTGCCAAGACCGCCAGGCAGATGACTAAGTGTTGCAAGAAGCATCGACGATCTCCGCTCATGACGCGGCCTCCTCAGGCTCTAAGTGGTTGCCGATCGAAAGTTGGCGCGAGGTCCGCGCTGACCGGTGATCCATCGCGCGGCCTTGCCGACCATGGCCCGATTTCAGACGAACCGAGCGACACGGCTACATGGCGGCGCCTTCATGATTGATCGTTGCTGATGCGACCTCGCGCATCAAGGTGACAAGCTCGCCCGGGACTGGCATCGGCGTGCAGGCCTTGTCTCCGTCAATGAAAAACACCAAGCCGCCCTTGTAGCCGTCGATCTGAGCGAGTACGGCTTTGTTGCCGTACGGTAAGCCCGCAGGCGTCGCAGGGTTCATCGCATAGATACCGCGCAGGAACTGCCACTGGTCCTGCGTCAGCTCGATCCACTTGCCGTTTCGAGCGATGATCGCGTTCTTCGGGACGGAGATGTCCGTGCACAGGCTAGAGGAGTTTTCAGCGGCAAACGCCATTTGCGGCAGAACCGCCGCCGCGGCGACGAATGCGAGAGTCAACTTAGTCAACATGAGGACCTCCTACGGTTCATCCAAGATTGGTTGGGGGAGACAGGGACCCCGCCGATTTGCGTTGGCCAAGGCCGATAGTCGTCGCCTCCGGCGGCGCCGCCTGTCGGCGGCGTTGCTCTGGTACTGAATTGCAGCGCAACTCTGGGTGCGTAAGTCATGCATCGTCGTCGCCTGAGTGACGTAAGCTCTGGGAAAAGTGATCTTTCATATTCGTGTACTGCGGAATGCAATTCTACGTGCAAACATGTCTCTAGTCGTCAGCCAGCGTTGCATGGCGCTACGCGAGCGTTACGCAACAGTTTGGCAACGGTCGTGCGCGGTTAACACTATTTGTCTCTATCGAATAGTCGTGCGCTGACCTCAGCCGACACTCGACGCAATTCATCTCAATAAAACCATCTACAAGATACGCGGCGAACCGCGATTTTCAATTATACGACGAGCGCCGGGAGCATACCTCCGCCTGAGCGGACAGATACTCCGGTATTAATCGACAGCTCGGGAGAGGCCGTTCGTGTGGGTCGGATCGACCGACACGGCCATCGGACGGCGGGAGAAAGTTGGGCGGCATATTGGGGCCGCGGCCGGAATGGCGCGCGCGTCCAGCAGGGGCGGATGGGGTGGAGCATCGCCAAGGCCAAGCCAGGAATTGCGTTTCTACCCATGGGCGCCCGGTCAATCCGGGTCCCCTGCAGGAAAGGTGTGACGACCGGCGACGTGAACCGATCGCCACCCCTCGTATCGGGGTCGAGGACGATAAAAGGGCTTGCGAGCCCGGCAAAATTCCATCACTATGATACCAATATTAGTATCATAGGATCATAAGGGATCGCGTTTGATGTCTGCCCGGCTAAGGTTGCGGTCCCAGTCAGGCGAGGCGGACTCGTCGGAGGGTTGCGTTCCGCGGCAGCCAATCCGGATTAGTCCGAGGCGCGGATAAATGGCAAGCGGCGTCGCCGTTGCACGACAAAGAGCCGACTGCACGCTCAGAAAAGGACGGGGAACCGCTTGGATCAGCTTCTTCAGCATTTGGCGAATGCGCTCATCATGGGCGGGACATACGCGCTGCTTGGGATCGGCCTGACGTTGATCTTCGGCATTATGGGGATTGTCAATTTCACCCACGGCGAACTTTACGCGTTCGGCGCGTACATGATGTACCTGTTCGCCGGCGTGCTCGGATTGAATTTCTACGCTTCGATCGTCTTCGCCATCGCGGCCGGCATTGGTCTCGGGGCGGCAATCGAGTTCACCCTGATCCGCCCCAAGCGGTCTGCGGACATCGACACCACGATGCTCATCATGATCGGCGCTTGGATCGTGATGCAGAACATCGAGGTTCTTGTTTGGGGCAGCGTGGCCAAGGCGGTGCCATCGCCGTTCCCGACGGCGCCCCTGACGATCGGCCCGGTGTCAATCTCGTGGCTGCGCGTCGTGGTCCTTGCCTTCGCGCTTCTCCTAATCACCGGCACGTATCTCGTCATCCATCGCACGAAGTTCGGCAAGGCGATGCGGGCGACCTTTCAGGACGGCTCGACCGCGGCGCTGATGGGCGTCAGAGTGAACCGCGTCTACACCATGACGTTCGCTCTGGGTTCGGGCCTCGCGGCCGCGGCCGGGGCGCTTCTCGGGCCAGTTTTCGTCGTCTCGCCGAATATGGGCGACATCGCCGCGCTCAAGGCGTTCGCGATCGTCATTCTGGGCGGCCTCGGCAACATAACAGGCGCCGCGATCGGCGGCTTCATTCTCGCTTTCTCCGAGGAGATCGGGGCGGGCTACATTTCCTCCGGATATCGCGACGCTATGGGCTTTCTGATCATCATCGCCGTTCTTCTCGTCAAGCCTACGGGCCTCTTCGCCAGGTCGGAGCGAATCGGATGACACGCTTTCTTCCGTTAATCGTCCTCGCGCTGTTCGCCACCGTCCCGTTTTGGCTCAAAGACCAATATTTCTTGAACACGCTCATCATTGCGGGCATCTTCATTCTGGCGGCGATGAGCTTGAATCTGCTGCTCGGCTATACCGGACAACTCAGTCTCGGGCACGTCGCCTTTTTCGGCATCGGAGCCTACGTCAGCGCGCTGACGTCGCTTGGCTTCACCGTCACGATCTTCGGCTACGAGATCACCCATGACCCATGGCCGCCAGTCGTCGGCATTCTTTTCGGGATCGTTGCGGCCGGTCTGTGCGGCTATCTCATCGGCAAGCTCGCCTTCAGGGTTCGCGGCGCATATTTCGTCATCGTCACCATCAGCTTCGCCGAGGTGGTGCGCCTGATCGCCCTGAACTGGGTCGAGTTGACCAACGGTCCGTTGGCGCTTTCCAACATTCCCCCGATCACCCTCGGCTTCGACTGGACCGGCTCCGTCACGCTCTGGGGCAAGACCGGCAACTACTACGTAGTGCTCTTCTTCGTCGCGGTTTCCTATCTGATCATCAAGCAACTGGTTCATTCGCCCTACGGCCGCGCCATGATCGCGCTGCGCGAGAACGAAACGCTCGCGGTGTCGGTCGGCATCAGCGTCACGAAGTACCTGGTGCTCGCGGCGATCGTTTCCGGCGCGATGGCCGGCGCGGCGGGGGCCCTCTACGCGCACTACATCCTGATCATCGATCCGATGGTCTTTACGTTCCTCAACACGGTCACGATGGTGATCATGGTGATCGCCGGCGGCAAGGGCACCTTGTCCGGTCCGATCGTCGGCGGCCTCATCTTCGGCATCGCGCCAGTCATCCTGCGCGCCTATGTCGGTCCTGAAGTCCAGTGGATCCTCTATGGGGCGCTCATGATCGCGATCGTCTACATTCTTCCTGAAGGTATCGTTCCGGCCATCGAGCGCCTCTTCAGGCAGCCGTCGCGGCCGCGCTCATCCGAGGATTCCTCTGTGCTCTCCGTCAAAAGCGAGGTCCGTTCGTGAGTGCTCTGCGAGGACAAGCAGGCACGCCGGTTCTGGCTGTCGAACACGTCGCTGTTCACTTCGGCGGCCTAGTCGCTATTTCCGATTTGACCTTCCACGTGGCGGATGGAGAATTGGTGAGCCTCATCGGCCCCAATGGCGCCGGAAAGACGACGGCCTTCAACGTGATTACCGGATTCCTCGCGCCAACTCATGGGGTTGTCAGGTTCCGCGGCGCGCCACTGACCGGTCTCAAGCCGCACCAGGTCGCCGAGCGCGGCCTGGTTCGCACGTTTCAACGCACCAATCTATTCGACAAGTGCTCCGTCTTCGACAGTGTGCTCATCGGCCTGCATCGGAGAGCGTCGCCGAGCATTCTGGGCACTCTTTTCGGTTTCCCGAGGGAACGGCGGGCGGAGACGGGATTGCGAGAAAAGGCCTGGGAAATCCTCGAACTCGTCGGTCTCGCCCACCAGGCGAACGAGCTTGGCGGAAGCCTGCCTTACGGCAATCAGCGTCTACTCGGGGTTGCCCTGGCCCTAGCGGCCGATCCCGCGGCGCTCCTCCTCGACGAGCCGGTGTCCGGCATGAACGCTTCGGAGACAGGCCGCTTCATCGAACTCGTCAGCAAGCTGCGCGCGCGGGGTTTGACCATTGTGCTCGTCGAGCACGACATGCCGATGGTGATGGGCATATCCGACCGCATCGTCGTGCTGAACTACGGGCGGATCATCGCCGACGGACCCCCGTCGGCCATTCAAAACGACCGCGACGTCATTCAAGCCTATCTAGGGCAGGGGGTGAAACATGCTTGAGATCCGCAACCTCGTCTGCCGCTACGGCAAGGTCGCGGCGCTCAAGGGCATTTCGCTTAAAGTGCCGGAGAAGCAACTCGTCGTCCTCGTGGGCGCCAACGGCGCGGGCAAGTCGACGACGCTCAGGGCGATATCCGGGCTCGTGCCGGCTGCCTCCGGCCGAATCATTTTCGACGACCAGGACATCACGGGCTTTTCGGCGAACCGAATCCTCGCGCTCGGCATCGCTCATTGTCCAGAGGGCCGGCGTGTCTTCCCCCACATGAGCGTAGCTGAAAATCTTGAGATGGGGTGCTATCTTCGCTCCGACGCAAAGGGCATCGCCTCCGACATGGACCGGATATACGGCCTCTTTCCGCGGCTGAAGGAGCGGCGCAAACAGATCGCCGGCACGTTGTCGGGCGGCGAGCAGCAGATGCTGGCCATAGGCCGCGCCCTCATGTCGAGGCCCAGGCTTGTCATGTTCGACGAGCCGTCCCTCGGGCTTGCCCCGAACATCGTCGAGCAGACTTTCGAGATCATCCGCGGCATCCGAGCTTCGGGTACGACCGTGCTGATGGTCGAACAAAACGCCTATGCGGCACTCGACATGTGCGACTATGCATATCTCCTGGAAGTGGGCTCGATACCGCTCGAGGGGACCGGCGATCGGTTGATTAGTGACCCCCATGTGCGAGAGGCTTATCTCGGCGCCGGCGTCACCCCGGCCTGATCGCCTACGAGGGAGCAGGCGAAAGGTCCGACCGCGCGCGCCGGTCGATCGCCCCGCCCGACGCGCCGCCGACGACGACTTGTCTTATGGTCCTATTGATAGTATGTTTTGGCTCCGATTGGTGCGCGCATTTTCGGGAGGCCGGCCAAGGGCGCGGCGCCAAATAGAATCCCGAACGGGATCCAGGCAGTGGAGAAATCATGACGAACGCGTCCAAGCCGGTCCTCGGCATTATCGGCGGAACCGGGGATCTCGGATCGGGTCTCGCCAAGGGATGGGCCGCAGCCGGCTACAAGGTCGTCATCGGCTCGCGCTCGCGCGATAAAGCCGCCGAGGTCGCGGCGCAACTCGGCGACGGCATCATCGGCGAGGATAATGTGGGCGCGGCCCGCGCGGCGGACATCGTGCTGCTTGCCGTGCCGTTCGCCAACCACGACCAGATCATCGAGGAGATCAAAGGCGTTGTCGGCGGTAAGATCGTCGTCGACGCCGCCGTGCCGCTCGTGCCGCCCAAAGTCTCGACCGTTCAATTGCCGAGCGCCGGGTCGGCGGCGCAGATCGCCCAACGCCTGCTTGGCGAAGGCGTGCGGGTCGTCTCGGCCTTTCACAACGTCGGCGCGACCAAACTTCATGCCGGCGGTCGCGCCGATTGCGACGTGCTCGTCTTCAGCGACGACAAGGAAGCGCGCAACGCCGTGATCGACCTCGCCGGCGTTGTGGCGCGGCGGGGAGTCGGGGGCGGCCCGCTCGCCAATTCGGCGGCGGCCGAAGCGATGACTTCCGTGCTAATCTGGATCAATCGGCAGTACAAAGTGCCGGGCGCCGGAATCGGCATAACTGGCCTTGATACGTCGGGTCCCGAGTAGGCGCCCCGATGAGCACGACGACCGTCTCATTCTTCGCCCTGCCTGGCATTCCGCTCGTCGAACCCGGCGACGACTTGGCTGCGATCTTGGCGGAGGCTCTGCGAAGGACCGAGGTCGGGCTCCGCGACGGCGATGTTCTGGTGGTCGCTCAGAAGATCGTCTCGAAAGCCGAGGGGCGTTATGTCTTGTTGGACGAGATCGCGGCGTCTGAACGTGCGGTCGAGATCGCGCGAAAGACAGGCAAGGATCCGCGTCACGTGGAAGTTGTCCTTTCGGAATCCGAGGAGATCGTAAAGGTTGGTCCGAATGTCGTGGTGGCGGCCCATAAGCTTGGATTCGTGATGGCGAACGCGGGGATCGACGAATCCAACATCAGCCACGGCGAAGGGGGCGGCCGTGTGCTGTTGTTGCCGCGCGATCCCGACGCCAGCGCGCTGCAATTGAAGCGCGAGCTCGATGCGGCCTTCGGCGTGTCCATAGGCGTTCTGATCAACGACAGCTTCGGGCGTCCCTGGCGAAACGGCGTTGTCGGAGTCGCGATCGGCGCCGCAGGCGTTCCATCGCTCGTCGATCGAGTCGGGAGCGTAGATCTCTTTGGTCGCAAGCTGAAGGTGACCGAGATTGCTGTCGCCGACGAACTGGCCTCCGCGGGTTCGTTGATGATGGGCCAGGCGGCCGAAGGCCTTCCGGCGGTCCTCGTACGCGGGTTCCGACTCGAGGCGCCCGAGCGTCCCGCAACCGCACTTATCCGGAGCCGGGAAAGGGATATGTTCCGATGACCCGCGCATCAACTTCAGGCACGGATTCGGGTCGTGTCGTCGCTCTCTGCGGCGGCGTCGGCGGCGCCAAGCTCGCGCTCGGACTTGCGCGCATACTCGGCGAGAATCTTACCCTCATCGTCAACACCGCCGACGATTTCGAGCATCTCGGGCTGATGATCTCGCCCGATGTCGACACGGTGCTCTACACGCTCGGTGGTCTCTCCGACAAGGAACGCGGGTGGGGCAGGGCGGACGAGAGTTGGAACTTCATGGCCTCGCTCGGGCAACTCGGCGCGGAGACCTGGTTCCAACTCGGCGATCGCGACCTTGCATTGCACGTCTATCGCACGCAGCAGTTACAGAGCGGCCGCTCGCTGACGGCGATCGTCGCCGACGTCGCCCGCAAGTTCGACATCGCGGCGAGGATTCTACCCATGTCGGATGACCCTATCCGCACGATGGTGGAGACGCCGGAAGGGACGCTCGCCTTCCAGCGCTATTTCGTCGAGCGCCGCTGTGCGCCTGAAGTCCGCGCTATTCGCTTCGACGGCGCGAATGGAGCGAAAATGTCCGCGTTGGTGGGCGAGGCGTTGCGCGCGCCAGATCTTCGCGCCATCGTGATCTGTCCGTCGAACCCGTTTCTGAGCGTCGACCCCATTCTCGCGACGCCCGGCGTGCGGGCGTTGGTCGAGACGGCGAAGGCGCCGGTCGTCGCGGTGTCGCCGATCATTGGTGGCGCGGCAGTCAAGGGGCCGACGGCCAAGATCATGGGCGAATTGCGCATTCCCGCAACGTCGCAGGCTATCGTCGACCACTATCGCGGCCTAATCGATGGCCTTGTAATCGACGAGAGCGACGCGCTCGAAAAGGATCGGCTGGGAATTGCCGCACGAGTCGCGCATACCCTCATGGTGAGCGACGCAGACCGCGAACGTCTCGCGCACGACGTGCTCACTTTTGCGGATGAAATCGCCACCGCGATGGCCGTGTCATGACGCCCAATGCTCGCGGTGAGATTTGGGCGGTTGTTCCGGTCAAGCGGTTTGATCGCGCCAAGGCGCGTCTGGCAAGCACGCTCGACCGGGCCGAGCGGGCCGAACTCGCCAAGGCGATGTTGGGCGATGTTCTCCAGCAACTTGCGCGAACCAAGGGACTTGCAGGCGCTCTCGTCGTCACCGGAGATCCCGAAGCCGCCGCGATGGCTATTGGATTCGGGGCAGTGGTGGTCGCCGATCCCGTCGAAAGCGGCACCAACGATGCCGTGCTCCGCGGCATTCAGGAACTCCTCGCCTCGGGCAAAGCTGGGGGCGTCGTCGTGGCGCCCGGCGACATTCCTGCCGTCACCGCCGACGAGCTTCGTCACGTTCTCGCGGCTCTCGATGAGACGTCCGTGGCGCTCGTACCGGCTGCCCGCGATGGCGGGACAAATATTCTGGCTCTGTCTCCTCTCGGCCTGATAGCGCCGGCGTTCGGTCCCGACAGCTTCGTCCGCCACGTCGCCGCCGTTTCGGCGATGGGGATCCGGCCCGCCGTTCTCAGACTCGATGGCGCGAGTCACGATATCGACGTCGCGGCGGATCTTGTCTTCGAAGGCGGCCCTTGCGCGGGCTCGAGAACGCGTGCGTGTCTCCGTCGCTTCGCGGGCGCCGGGCTGGACATTCCGGCGGGACAAGTCGAAAGGGCATCCCTGTGATGAATCAGTCCAAGACCCTCTTCGACATTCCTGATAGTCATCGGCTCAGCCGCGACGAGGCGCTGGGCCTTGTCGACTTGCCGGATCAAGCTCCGCTTCTTGCCGCCGCCGCGCGTCGCCGCGACGCCGCCCACGGCAACGCCATCTCCTACTCGCGCAAAGTCTTCATTCCCCTGACCCAACTCTGCCGAGACGTTTGCCACTATTGCACCTTCGCGCATCCGCCGCGGAGGGGCGAGCGCGCCTATCTCACTCGCGACGAAGTGCTGGGCATCGCCGAGGCGGGCAAGAAAGCAGGGTGCCGGGAAGCGTTGTTTACCCTGGGCGACAAACCGGAGCTGCGCTACGAGGTCGCTCGCAAGGAACTGAAGGCGCTCGGTCATGAGACCACGTTGTCGTACCTTGCGGAGATGGCTGGACTCGTTTTGGAGAGGACCGGCCTCCTGCCGCATGTCAATCCGGGGCTGATGTCCGACGATGACGTAGCTGCTTTGCGCCGCGTCTCAGTCTCGCAAGGTCTGATGCTGGAGAGCGCGTCCGAGCGCCTCTGCCGCAAAGGCCAGCCGCATCACGGTTCGCCGGACAAGCATCCCGCGGCGCGGCTCGACACGATCCGGCGCGCGGGCGAGCAAGAAGTCCCCTTCACGTCTGGCATTTTGATCGGAATAGGCGAGACGCGAATGGAGCGGATCGATGCGCTCATAGCGCTGCGCGATCTCAACGACGCTCACGGCCACATCCAGGAAATCATTATTCAAAACTTTCGACCGAAGCCGGGCACGCGCATGGCGTCCGCCGAAGCGCCGTCACTCGACGATCACCTGTGGACGATCGCCATTGCTCGCCTTCTGTTCGAGCCGGAAATGAACATTCAGGCGCCACCCAATCTCAGTCCTCGGGAGCTGACCGAGCTCATGTCGGCAGGCATCAACGACTGGGGCGGCGTATCGCCCGTGACGCCGGACCACGTCAATCCCGAGGCGCCTTGGCCGCAGCTCAAAACCCTCGAAGCGGCCTGCGAGAAGGCCGGCAAGACTTTGTGCGAGCGGCTCGCGATCTATCCGGCCCACGCGCGAAGCCCGTTGAAGTGGGTCGACCAAGGCTTGCGCAAGCCCCTCTACGATCTCATTGACGGAGACGGCTGGCCACGCACGGATGGCTGGCGCCCAGGTCGAACCGATCCGCCGCCGCCGGCTGACGTCAGTTTCATCCAAGCGGCCAGGCCGGAGCGTGTATCGGCCGAGCTTCGGTCCGTCCTCGACAAAGTGGACGAGAATAGGCGACTGACCGAGGCCGATATCGTCCGCTTGTTTCGCGCGCGGCGGGAGGAGTTCACGGCAGTGTGCCGCGCCGCCGATGATTTGCGTCGCAAAGTCAATGGCGATGTCGTCAGCTATGTCGTCACTCGCAACATCAACTACACCAACGTGTGCTACTTCAAGTGTCAGTTTTGCGCCTTTTCCAAGGGGAAGCTCAGCGAAAATCTGCGCGGAAGACCTTACGACCTCGATATGGATGAGGTGGCGAGCCGCGTCAGGGACGCATGGGCGCGAGGCGCCACCGAAGTCTGCATGCAGGGCGGCATCCATCCATCCTATACTGGTCAGAAATATCTGGATATCTGCCGGACGGTTAAGGCCAGCATCCCCGAGATTCACATTCACGCCTTTTCGCCGCTCGAAGTGTCGCAAGGCGCCAAGACGCTCGGCATCCCGGTCGAGCAATTTCTCGGCGAGCTGAAGGCCGCCGGTCTTAGTACGCTGCCGGGAACGGCGGCCGAGATCTTGGATGACGAGGTGCGGCAGCTCCTCTGCGCCGACAAGGTGAATACCGCCGAGTGGCTCGGAGTCATGCGCGCGTCGCACCGTCTCGGTTTCCGCTCGACCGCAACCATCATGTTCGGGCACATCGAGCGCTATGAGCACTGGGCGCGGCATCTGATCCGGGTGCGCGATCTGCAAATGGAGACGGGCGGTTTCACGGAACTGGTGCCGCTTCCCTTCGTCCACATGGAAGCGCCGATCTATCTCAAGGGCCGGTCGCGGCCTGGACCGACCTTCCGTGAGGCAGTTCTCATGCACGCCGTCGCGCGACTTGCGCTCCACCCATACATCACCAACATCCAGGCGTCCTGGGTGAAGCTTGGAGCGGAAGGCGTTCGCCATTGCCTGAATGCGGGCGTCAACGATCTCGGCGGGACGCTGATGGATGAGAGCATCTCGCGGTCCGCCGGCGCGAGTCACGGACAGGAGATGACCCCGCAGCGTATGGAGGAAATCATTCGCTCCGCCGGGCGCTGTCCTCGCCAGCGCAACACGCTCTATGGCAATCCGCCTGAGGAACGCCGGACGCGTTCGTTTGACGCGGTGAACGAACGTTCTGGACGCGAGGCGACAGCCGCGGCCTGAATGTGGTCAATCTCGGCAAGGCGGCCGCTTGTCGTGGGCTCAATTATGAGCTAGTCGTTCTAATGTTAGTATGATAGTTTTACTGTAGCCGCCGTGGCCGGGGTTTGCGGCGGGAGGGAGTGGGTAGACAATGCCTCAGGCGGGTGGCGGCCTCATAGCAAGCCCCGAAGTGGTCGACGGCGCGATACGCCGCTCGGCAATACAGCGCGCCCGCGCCCGCGGCATCGTCCTGCCGACCTTCGCCCAACTTGCCGGTCACGCAGAGTTTCCGGAGGCGATCGAGCGACGGCTGTCGAGCGTTGATCCGGATGCGCCACTCCCGGACAATCTCTGGCGCGTGCATTGGCGCAATGCGCGGGATCGCCGGGCTCGGATCGGCGTTCCCGACCATGTCGTACTGCCGGAGGCGCTTACCGGGGTGAAGGCGCCCATCGTCGTCCTGCTCGGCTCACGTTTCCCGATGATCGGCGCCCACAAGGTTTTGCCGGCCTACGCCGGCCTCGTGATGCGCCTCGTCACTGGCGGTTTCGACCCCGAGCGGCAACGCGCGGTCTGGCCTTCGACGGGAAATTACTGCCGCGGCGGCGTCGCGATCTCACGAATTCTCGGCTGTGACGGCGTAGCGGTGCTGCCCGAGGGCATGAGCCGCGAGCGCTACGAATGGCTCGGACGCTGGGTGAACGACCCATCGCACATCATCCGCACCGCTGGCTCTGAAAGCAACGTCAAGGAAATCTACGACAAGTGCCGCGAGTTGGCGGCCTCAGAAGACAACGTCATCTTCAATCAATTTTCGGCGTTCTCGAATTACCTCGTGCATTACCTATGCACGGGCGCAGCTTGTGAGCGCGTGTTCAGCCAATTGAACAAGGAAACTACGGAGCGCCGGCTCGCCGCCTTCGTCTCGGCGACCGGTTCAGCCGGAACGATCGCCGCCGGCGATCATCTGAAGGCGCGCTTTGGAACGCGCATCGTCGCCGTCGAGGCGCTTGAATGTCCGACCATGCTCGAGAACGGATATGGAGAGCACAACATTCAGGGCATCGGCGACAAGCACATTCCGCTGATCCACAACGTGATGAACTCGGATTTCGTCATCGCGGTGTCCGACAAGGTTACCGATAAGCTGAACCTTCTGTTCAACTCAGGCGCCGGCCGAACCTATCTCGCGGGGCGCGGCGATCTAGACCAAAACGTCCTCGCGGACTTCGGCGAGATCGGCATTTCCGGGCTGGTCAATATCGTTGCCGCCATCAAGCTTGCGAGATCACGCGGCTACGGTCCGGACGATGTCGTGATGACCATCGCGACCGACAGCGCGCGCCTCTATGAGACCGAGATGCAGGCCGCCCAGGCCAAGTTCTTCCCCGACGGATTTTCGCCGGCGGATGCGGGCGGAGTCTTCGCTTCGTGCCTCGCCGAAACCTCGACGGAACACGTTTTGCCGCTCGGTCCGGCAGAACGGCGACGGATATTCAATCTTGGCTATTTCACCTGGGTCGAACAGCAGGGGATCTCCGTCGAGGATTTCGACAGCCGCAAGGAACAATCCTTCTGGCAGGGCGTCGCCGCCTCCGCTCCGCTCTGGGACGCGGTCATCCAGGAATTCAACGCCGAAGCAGGCATCAACTGACGCGTGCGCCGGCTCGCCGGCCCAAGGAGCAACAGGTGCATTCATCCCAGGTACAATCCTACGCCACGCTGAGGGACAATCTGTCCCAACGCGACAGAAGCCTGCGCGAGAAGGTCATGTCCTTGCAAGAGGCCGCGACTCTCGTTCGTGACGGGATGACAGTCGGCATCGGCGGTTCGACCATGTCGCGGACGCCCATGGCGATGATTTGGGAGCTGATTCGCCAGCGCCGCAAGCATCTGTCCGCTTTGCGCTGCATCGTCTCGACAGACGGCGATCTGCTGCTGGGCTCGGACGTTGCTGACGAGATCGTCACCAGCTGGTTCGCTCAAGGCATCCTGTGGGGTCTCTCCAAAGTGATGCGACATCATGTCGAGAAGGGCAATAAGCGCTATCAGGAGTGGAGCCATATGGCGATCGGCATGCGTTTTCGCGCCGGCGCGATGGGCCTGCCTTTCCTGCCGATCCGCTCGATGCTCGGCTCCGACATCCTGAAAGTGCGGCCGGAGGCCAAGGAATTCGAATGCCCTTTCACGGGTGAGAATCTTCTCCTCGTGCCTGCCGTCAATCCCGATGTGGCGCTCATCCACGTCCAGCGTTGCGACGCCTACGGCAATGCCCAGATCGACGGCCTTCAGTTCATGGATATTGATCTCGCCATGGCGGCGAACCGCGTGATCTTGACGACGGAGCGCATCGTTTCGAACGACCAGATCAGGCGCGCGCCTGACCAGACGAAGATTCCATTCTTCTGCGTCGAAGCCGTCGTCGAGGCGCCGTACGGCTCCGCTCCGCACGAATGCTACGGGTTGTATGAGCCCATGATGAAACACTTGGAGGCCTATGTGGCTCAGGTGAACGCCGAGCCCGTCAAAGGCATGCGCGACTATCTGGAACGCTACGTCTATGGCCCCGAGAGTTGGACGGAATTCCTTTCGCTGATCGGCATGGAGGAAATCATCGAGGCAAGCGCGAAGGGCCGGAGCATCTACAATGATTGAGAGGCATCGATACACTGCCGCCGAAATCCTGGCGATCTTGAGCGCGAGGCAACTCAAAGATGGTCAGGTCGTTTTCGCCGGCGTTGGCGTCCCATTGCTTGCCGCGACGCTTGCGCAGCGTCTGCATTGTCCCGGCCTGACCATCCTCTTCGAAGGCGGCGTCATCGGCGCGTTCGTCGAGCCCGGGAAGTTGCCCCCTTCGACAAACGACCAGCGCTGCACGAAGCGGGCAAACATGGTGCTCGGCAGCGCAGACGTTCTTCTGCTGCTGCAGCGCGGCTACATCGATATCGGCTTCATGGGAGGGGCGCAGATAGATCAGTACGGGAACTTGAATTCGTCGTTCATCGGCGACCCTGCTGCGCCGAAGACCCGGCTGCCCGGAACCGGCGGCGGCAACGACATTTCGAGTCTCACCAATATGATTGTCGCCATGAAGCACGAGAAGCGACGGTTTGTGGAGCATGTCGACTTCATCACCAGCCCGGGCTTCCTTCGAGGGGGCAAGACGCGTAGTGAAAGCGGACTTCCGGCGGGAGGAATGTTTCGCGTCATCACCGAACTCGCCGTATTCGGCTTCGAGAACGAAACGCGGCGCATGAAGGTGCTCGCCCTCAACCCCGGCGTGAGCCGCGAAGAGGTCCAGGACAACACGGGCTTCACACTCGTTTTTGACGATGGCATCGCGCTGACCGAGCCGCCGACGAACCACGAAATTGAAACGCTGAGAATGCTCGACCCGGAGCGCCTGTTCACAGCCTGACGCCATTCCTTTCGGAGAAAAAGATGACCACGCTCGCCAAAACCTTCGGCATCGCCGCACGCAACTTCACCGCCTACCCCGAAATGCCCAATGCGGGGCAACTTGTCGACTACGGCGTGCGCGTCGAGGAACTCGGCTACGACTCGGTCTGGGTTTGGGATCATATGCTGCTTGGCGTCGAACCCAACTTCCCGATCATCAACTCATTAACGGTGCTGACCGGCATCGCCGCCCGCACCAAGCGCATCAAGATGGGCACCGGCATCCTGGTGCTGACTCTGCGCAATCCGGTGGCGCTCGCAAAGCAGCTCTCGAGCATGGATCAGCTTTCCGAGGGACGGCTGATCATGGGTATGGCCTCCGGCTGGTACAAACGCGAGTTCGACGCGGTCGGCGTGCCGTTCGAAAAGCGCGGCAAGATCATGGATGAGAATCTCGAAATCATGAACCGCCTGTGGACCGAGGAGAAGGTCACCGGGCAATACATAAATCACAATCTATCGGCCGCCGTCATGTACCCGAAGCCCTATCAACAGCCTCGGATGCCGATCCTGATCGGCGGCTACGTCGACAAGGTGCTGCAGCGCGCGGCGACCGTGGGCGACGGATGGCTGACCTATTTCTACCGTCCGGAGGATTTCAAAAAGTCTTGGGACAAGCTGCGCGGTTTCGCAAAGGAAGGCGGAAAAGATCCCGACGCCCTGCTGAACGCGTCGCAGCTCCCGATCATGGTCGGTCCTTCCAAGGAGGCCGTGCGTGACGAGATGATGGACTGGCTGAACAAGGAATGGGATTTCCCAGCGCACAGCGACTGCTCGCGCGAGAGCGCCATCATGGGAACCGTCGACGAATGCGTCGCACAGTTGCGCGAGCACATCGCGGCCGGCGTGCAGAAGATCATCTTCGTTCCCTACAAATATCAGACCGACCAGATCGAGACGATCGCGCGCGAGATCATTCCGCGCCTCAAGTCCCTCTGAACCATTCACTCACCGAGATCCGGAGACACTCAATGACCGACCCCAATCGCCAGAAGATTCTCGACAAAATCGACGCCAGCAAAGACAAGGCGATCACTTTCCTCAGAGAGATGATCGCCATCCCGAGCGTCACCGGCGACGAGGCGGCGATCCAGAAATATGTGTCGAGCCATATGGGCCGCGTCGGCCTCGACGTCGACATGTGGGAAACCGACTGGAACGAACTGAAGAAACACCCCGGCTATCGGCCGGTCGACCGGGGCTACGAAGGCCGGCCTAATATCGTCGGCACTTTGAAAGGCACGGGCGGCGGCCGATCGCTGCTGCTCAACGGCCATACCGACGTGATTCCCGTGGGTAAGGGCGAAGGGTGGAGCGACGATCCCTGGTCCGCGCGCATAAAGGACGGTCGTATCTACGGCCGAGGCTCCTGTGACATGAAGAGTGGTGTGGCGAGCCATATCCTCGCGGTCCAGTACCTCAAGGAACTCGGCCTCACGCCGAAAGGCGACGTCATGATCAACGTCGTCATCGACGAGGAAGTGAGCGGGCACGGAACGCTCGATACGGTCATCCGCGGGTACACGGCCGACGGGGGCATCTCGGGCGAGACCAGCGATCTGGCGGTCCAGCCCGCCTGCATCGGGCGCATTTGGTTCGAGATCGAGATCCACGGCAAGCCGGCCGGCATCCAGCAACGCTACCAAGGGATCAGCGGCATCGATCTCGGCAACAAGATCGCCAAGGCCGTGGCCGACCTCGAGGCGAAGCGAGTCGCGACGGTTACGCATCCGCTGTACCCAAGCGCCATCAATTCCCTGCCGTGCATTATCGGCAGCTTTCAAGCCGGCAACTATCCGAGCGCGTTTCCGGCGAACTGCCTGCTCAAAGGCAGCATCGGCACCGTGCCGGGTGAGGACCACGAGGGCGTCAAGCAGAGCTTGGTCGACCAGGTGGCGCGCGCCGCTGCCGAAGATCCGTGGATGAAGGATCATCCGCCCGAGGTCCGCTTCGTCGGCTACGATGCGCAGGCTTCCGAGATTCCGCGCGATCATGCGATCGTCGACGTGGTGTCGCGAGCCTATACCGAAATCACCGGGAAGAAGCCAGTCATCAGCGGACGGCAGGGTGCGGCCGATACCCGTTTCCTCAACAGCTACGGCAAGACGCCAACCGTGATTTTCGGGCCGGGCTCGACGGCGGTGATGCATGCCGACGACGAATATGTCTCCATCGACGACTACATCACGTCGATCAAAGTGATGGCGCTTAGCATATACGATTGGTGCAACGCGAGCCCGCTCCGCTGACAAATCGGAGAAACGGTCGAGTCGTGATCGGACGCGGCCCTAAGGAGTTTGGGCATGAGTGAACAGGGCGTGGGAGCGTCGCTCAAGCGCAAGGAGGACGATCGCTTCCTACGGGGGCGTGGCCAGTATGTCGGCGACATACGACTCGCCGGCATGAAGGATGTCGCGTTTGTTCGCTCCCCGCTCGCCCACGCCAAACTCGGCGAGATCCAATTCCCCGACGAGAACCGCGGCAAAGTGTTCGTTGCCGCGGATCTCGACGGCATAAAGCCGATCGTGGCTGTGTCGGGCCTCTCCGGCTTCAAGGCCTCCGAACAGCCGGCCCTCGCCCGCGAAAAGGTTCGCCAGGTCGGCGAACTGATCGCCATGTGCGTCGGCCGGACGCGGGCCGAGGCCGAAGATATCGCCGCCAGCGTTCAAGTCGATCTCGACGAATTGCCGGCCGTTCACGATATGCTCGCTGCGCGGCGCCCGGACTCGGTCTTGCTCCATGAGCACTGGGGCGACAATGTTTTTCTCGAGACTTTCGTCGACATCAACATGGAGGCGGCTCTCGACGCTCCCATCAAAATAACGCGAGAGATTTCTACAGCCCGCCAGAGCATGGCTCCGATGGAGGGGCGCGGGACGGTGGCGACCTGGGACAGCCGCATGGACCAGCTCGTGCTCTACACCGGGAGCCAGATGCCGCACATCGTGCGCACCGGCCTCGCCGAATGCCTCGGCCTCGCTCAGACGCAGGTGCGCATCGTGTCGCCCGACGTCGGCGGCGGCTTCGGCTACAAAGGCATTCTCCTGCCGGAGGACATATGCCTAGGCTGGCTCGCCATGCGATGCGGCCATCCGGTTCGCTGGATCGAGGACCGTCGGGAGCATTTGACCGCCGGCGCGAATTGCCGCGAGCATCATTATCGCATCACAGCCTATGCCGACCGCGACGGCAAGCTACGCGGCGTCGATTGTGAGGCGACCGTCGATTCCGGGGCGTATTCGTCCTATCCCTTCTCGGCCTGCCTCGAAGCCGCCCAGGTCGCGAGCATTCTGCCCGGTCCCTATGACTTTCCGTCGTACCGCTGCCGCACGTGGTCGGTCGCGACGAACAAATGTCCGATTCTGCCTTATCGCGGCGTTGCGCGCACCGGCGTCTGCTACGCCCTGGAACTCATGATCGACGCGATCGCGCGGGAGGCAGGGCTCGAACCTTCCGAGGTTCGGCAAATCAATTTGGTGCGGCCCGGGCAGATGCCGTTCGACAACATCACCCGCAAGCACTTCGACAGCGGCGACTATCCGGAGGCGCTGCGGCGCGCCATCGCATATGTCGACCTCGAGGGCATCCGGGAGCGCCAAAAGCGGCCGGAGCCCGACGGGCGGCGCATCGGCGTCGGCATGGCGGTGTATTGCGAGCAGGGGGCGCACGGCACGTCGGTCTATGCCGGCTGGGGCATCCCCATGGTGCCCGGACACGAGCAGGCGACAGCGCGGATGACGCCCGACGGAGGGCTCGAGCTCAGGGTCGGCGTTCATTCGCATGGGCAGAGCATGGAGACGACGCTCGCGCAGGTGGCGCACGAGATTTTGGGCATCGAGACCTCCAAGATCAAGCTCGTCCACGGCGACACGGAATACACGCCCTATTCGACAGGCAGTTGGGGGTCTCGCAGCGCGGTGATGGCCGGCGGCGCCGTCGCGACGGCTTCGGAAGAGATTGCTCAACGCGCCAAGGCGATCGGCGCCCATCTGCTGCAGGCCGATCCAAAGGATGTCGAACTTGCCGCCGGGTCGGTCCACGGCCCGTCCGGCAGCGTCACCCTGAAGGAGATCGCGCATACCTGGTATCGCCGGCCGCAAGATCTTCCCGCGTCGGTCGATCCAAGGGGGCTGGAAGCAACCATCGGCTATAAGCCGATGCGCGACTCCGGCACGTTCAGCTATGCCGCCCATGTCGCAACCGTCGCGGTCGATACGGAGACGGGCGACATTGAGATTCTCGACTATGTCATCGTGGAAGATGGCGGCAAGCTCATCAATCCCATGGTGGTCGACGGTCAGATCTACGGCGGTCTCGCCCAGGGCATCGGCACGGCCCTGTATGAGGAGATGAATTTCGACGCCTCGGGTCAACCGCTTGCCTCGACCTTCGCCGATTATCTCCTGCCCGGCCCGACCGAAGTGCCCGCGCCCCGCCTCGGTCACATGGAAACGCTCGCGCCCTATACCAAGTTCGGCGTCAAGGGTATCGGCGAGGGCGGCGCCATCGCTCCGCCGGCGGCAATTGGAAACGCGGTCAACGACGCGCTCCGTGAACTCGGCGCTGAGCTTTTGCATTCGCCTATGACGCCGCGCCGGGTGCTCGAGGCGATCGATGCGGCGAAACGGTCCAGCCCCGAAGGCGCGACTCGAGGAGAAGTCGCGTGAAACCCGTCAATTTTGACTATGCGCGCCCGGCCGAAGTCGAGGCGGCGGTGGCCCTCATCGCAGACGATAGCCGTTCGGTAAAGGTGGTCGCCGGCAGCCAATCGCTCGGCCCGATGCTCAACATGCGTCTCGTACAGCCGGATCTCCTCGTCGACATCACCGGCATCGAGGACCTGCGGCGCGTCGACGAGCGGCCGAATGAACTTGTCATCGGAGCTTGCATCACTCATTCCGACATCGAGGATCGTCGCGTGCCCGACGTGACGCGTGGCGCGCTTCCCGCTGTGGCGAGCGGAATTGCTTACCGCGCGGTCAGGAATCGCGGCACGATCGGCGGCAGCCTGAGCCATGCCGACCCGTCGGCGGACTGGATTTCCATACTTGCCGCAGTCGGCGCCAAAGTGACGCTGCGCGGCCCATCCGGCGCGCGGACGATTCCCGTCGAGGACTACATGCTCGGAGCCCTCGAGGCCGACCTCAGACACGGCGAACTGCTCATTTCGATCAGCATTCCGAAGTTCGGCCGCGGCGCCCGTTGGGGCTATTATAAGACGTGCCGCAAGACCGGCGAATTCGCCCATGCGATCGGCGCTTTCATGATCGACCCAGAGCGGAACGTAAGCCGCGCAGTGATCGGCGCCACGGAGACCCGGCCGATTGTCGTGACCGACGCGGAGCATCTTCTGGGCGACGGAACGCCGGGGTGCTTCAATAGCGGCGCCGCCTATGAATTGGCCGAAGGAGCCGGCATGAGCGATCCTCTCGATCGCCAGTTGCACGTCGTGGCGCTGCGGCGCGCGATCGAACGGGCGCCGACGCAATGAGCAGGTTCAGTCTTACAGTCAACGGGCAGGCGCTCAGCGCGGACGTCGAGCCACGCACCCACCTGGCCGATCTCCTGCGTGAGGCACATAACCTCACCGGAACCCATATCGGCTGTGAACACGGAGTATGCGGCGCCTGCACCGTGCTCGTCGATGGCGTGCCGACGCGCTCATGCATTACCTTCGCGGTGGCGTGCGAGCTGGCGGAAGTCACGACAATCGAGGGCCTTGACGACGACGAGATCGCCGCTGAGCTGCGGGCAGCCTTTTCCAAAGAGCATGCACTGCAATGCGGTTATTGCACGCCTGGCATGATCGTTTCCGCTCGCGACGTGGTGCTGCGTTTGGCGGCGCCGAGTGAGCACGACATCCGCGTCGCCATGAGCGGCAATCTCTGCCGCTGCACCGGTTATGTCGGCATCGTGCGGGCGGTCCAAGGCGTGATTGACGATCGCCGTAGGCGCGGCATCGCGGGGATTCCCGACGGCAACCGCCGGCGGCTCGGCCCCGCGGGATCAGGCAACGCAGGCGCGACGAATGGCGATAAGCCGCCGCGCGTCGCAGAGGCTTCCTCCGCCAAATCGATTGCCGCGCCGATCAAACAGGCGGAGGCGCCGCGCGCCGATTTGAAGCCGCAGGTTTCCTTCCACCAGAGCTTTTCGGTCGGTCATCCCGTCGACGAGGTGTGGGCGTTCTTCGGCCGGATAAAGGAAGTCGCGAGTTGCCTTCCCGGCGCAGCGCTCAATGGCGACCCCACAGACGGCCACGTCGGTGGTCGGATCAGGGTCAAGGTCGGACCTATTGTTGCTGAGTTCGAAGGTGTCGCAGACGTCACGCGCGACGACGCGACGCGGAGCGGTACGATCATCGGATCGGGCCGAGATACACGCAGTAATTCGACGACGCGAGGCGCGATCCGCTACGTCGTGAGGCCTGGCGAGCAATCCGGGGAAACGCGCGTGGACGTCGAGGTCGGCTATACGCTGACCGGCATGCTCGCTCAATTCGGCCGTTCCGGCATCGTTCAAGACGTCGCGAGCCGACTCACGGCGGCTTTCGCGCGGAACCTCGAGGCGCGACTGTCCCATGCGGCGAGCGGGGACGGGGGAACACCCCCGCCTGCCGTCATCACCGAGCTCGACGCGGGGTCGCTGATCTGGTCGGTGGCCATAGGCCGAGTGAAGCGGTTTCTCGCAAAACTGTTCGGCCGCGGCTGAAGACCAGTCTATGACGCACCTCGCCGACGGCGTTCAGCCTATCGCCCGCCAGAGACGCTGCCGCTCCAGCGGCGCTCAAGTCGCGCCCCGGGGCATGTCGGGCGCATACGAACCCGATCGGCGAACATTTGTTGGTGGTTGGATGCAGGAAGAACCCCGCCCGAGATGGCGAGATGAAACTATTTGCCGTATATTGCTACTATGAGAAAACTTTCGTCGATTTATGATCGCAGTCGAGTGCCGCTCTACATCCAGGTCGCTTCAGTGATGCGGCGGCGGATCGACACCGGTCGCTGGATCGAAGGTGAGAAGATATCCACGCTAGGCGAACTCGAGGAAGAATTCGCGGTTGCCCGGGTAACCGTCAGGCAAGCCATTGAAGTGCTACGCGAGGAGGGCCTGCTCGACGCCCAGCAAGGACGAGGAACGTTTGTCTCGGGCAGGCCAAAGAACAATCGATGGTTCAATCTGTCGATTGATTTCGACGGGATGTTGGCGTCGATCAAAGACAATGTACTGAAGCGGGTGCACATCGAAGAGAATTCCACGCCGCCGGATCTCGGCGACGGTGAGGGAACGCGCGCGGAAGCCTACACGTTTCTCAGAAGCGTCCAATACAATACCGGTAAGCCGTTCTCGGTCGTCAATCTCCACCTTGATCAGAGAATTTTTTCCCGGGACAGCAAGCGCTTCACGCGCACGGCGGCCTTGCCGAAGATCGTCGAGATGGACGACGTCGTCATCACCCACGCATATCAGACACTTACGATTGGTGTTGCCGATCCCGAGACGGCCGATCTCCTCAAGATCGGCTTGGGAGAACCGACCGCGGACTGTCATCTCGTTCTCGTCGACGACAAGGGAATCGCGATCTACGCCGCGGACATCCACTACATCAAGGATTGCTTTGCGCTCCGCATAGATCTTCTCAGCCAAAGTGGCCCACGTAGCGGCACAACGGCGCAGAGTCGCAAGTAGCGTCAGTCCCGTTCCGTCATATGACTCCACGTTTGGCCCAACTCCTGCCGCACGGCGCTGTTGGACGCCGGTCATAGCGGCAAGGCGACGTCGAAATTGCAAATTGGACCTGTCGAGCGCGGATGATTTCGCGGCAGCAGACACTCCCCGTTTGGCTCGAACAATGGTTCGGCGAAGTGAGCGTGAGCGAGCCCGCCGACCGCAACCCCAGGGCATATGGATCTGATTTGCTAGATGCGTCAACGGTTGACTTAACATACTAAAGACCATATGACATCATCAGTCGGCCGCCCTGGCGGATGCGGGTATTGGGTTTCGCGGGAATTGGGTCGGCGAGCCAAGTAGTTGGCGCCGACCGATAAGTACAAACTTCTGTCTAGACCCAAAAAGTGGAAAGTGATTTATTGGAGGAGCGCAAATGAGGACGCATACCATCTTACGGACATTATCAACCGCATCCATGATCTTCGCACTGGCCGGCCTGGCTCAGGCCGATACCATCAAGATCGGCGTGAATGAACCTTTAACCGGCCCCTTTGCCGCGTCCGGCACGTACATCGTCAACGGCGCCAAGATTGCGGCGGAAGAGATCAACGCCAAGGGCGGCGTCCTGGGCAATAAGATCGAGCTCGTCGTCGAGGATAACAAAAGCAACCCGACGGAAGCCGCCGCGGTCGCCGAGAAGCTTATCGATCACGATAAAGTGCCCGTGATGATGGGCGCCTGGGGCTCTAGCCTGACGCTCGCCGTCATGCCGAAGCTCATGCAATATCAGGTCCCGATGCTCGTCGAAACGTCGTCTTCCAGCAAGATCACCCGGCAGGGCAATCCTTATATCTTCCGTATTTCTCCGCCCTCGTGGGTGGAAGCCGCGATGTTCGCGAAATTAGTTCCCAAGCTCGGCATCAAGAAGGTCGACTTTCTGGCCATCAACAACGATTGGGGGTTGGGGACGATCGACGACTTCACCAAAATGTTCGCCAAGAATGGCATCGGGGTCGGTCTCAAGGAGATCATGGGTGCCGACGATCAGGACATGAGCGCCCAGCTCGCCAAGATCAAGGCCTCCGATTCCGACACAATCATCGTCACGACCGAAGTCGATCAGCTGACGTTGGTGCTCAAGCAGGCGGCGGCGCTCGGCATTACGAAGAAGATCGTCACGACTGGCGGTTCCCAGAACCCCGACCAGCTCATCACCCAGGCGGGACCCGCGGCCGACAAATCGATGCATCTGGTGTTCTTTGCGCCCTGGACGCCTGAAAACACGCCGCATCCCGACAAGGCAAAGGACTTCATTCAAGCGTGGGCGAAGAAAGGCTACGACAAGGCGGGGCTGACCGAGAGCTATCGCGGCTACGACGGCATCTATGTGATAGCAGCGGCGATCCAGAAGGCTGGCAAGGCTGATCCCGCCGCCATCAAAGATGCGTTCTGGCAGATCAACGTTCCCACCATCAATGGCGACGTGAAATTCGTCAAGGACGGTCCGGCCGGCCGCGAGAGCGGTCAATATATGGCGAATGGAACGCTGGTGGAGATCAAGGACGGCAAAATCATCGTTCCGAAACTCTGATTTGGATTTAACGACGTCCTGGCGCCCCGGTCAGTTGACCGGGGCGCTTTTTATTGCCGTTCGTCGAGCGGCAGCGAGAGCTGGGCTTTGATCCGGTCCATGACCACCAACGAACGGAAGTGCTTCACGTTGTGGTTGCCGAAAAACAGCCGCCGCGTGAGCGTCTGATAATCGCCCATCGACGCTACGGTGACGACGAGCACGAAATCGGCGGCGCCCGTCACGTAGTAGCACTGCTGTACATCTGGGTCCGCCAGAAAGGCCTTCTTCGCTTCGTCGAACAATGCCGGCTGCTCGCTTTCCATGTCGACCTCGACGATGATCGTGATCGAGCGCCCGACGCGCGCGGGATCGACAATGGCGACATTGCCGACGATGACGCGATCGTCCTGCATTCGACGGATACGCCGCTGCACGGCGGCAGCGGACAAATTGACCTTCTCGCCAATCAGTCGCTGCGGAACCGTATTGTCCGCCTGAAGTATTTTCAGGATCGCGAGGTCGTAATCGTCCAGCTGAGCGGACGGTGCGATGGATTCACTCGGCATGGCGGCCTCCTGTGCAACAACGGCTCGCGGAAACGGTCCAGATAGGGCGCTTCCCCAGCGACTTTTGCAATAACGTTGCGTACCTCTTTCAGGAAACTCCCGGCATGTTTCTCCTCAATTCGCTTCCCGACCACGATTGCCCGCTCGATCCCGCCGATGCGGAAACCTTCAGCGCCTCAGCGACCGAGGAGGTGGAGCGCTTCCTTAGGCGCCGCTCCAACCACAAGCCCACGCTCCTCCACCATCTCAAGGAAATGGCGATCGAACTCGGTCTCGATTCGATCCTGGTCAAGGACGAAAGCACACGACTGGGACTTGGCAGCTTCAAGGCGCTCGGCGGGTCCTATGCGGTGATCCGCTTGGTGCTGGAGGAAGCCAGCCGGCAATTCGGTCGCACTGTCGACATCGGCGAACTGCACGCGCCCGCCGTCCGCCAGATTGCGGCGCTCATGACGTTTGGCTGCGCGACAGACGGGAACCACGGCCGTTCCGTCGCGGCAGGAGCGCAACTCGTCGGCGCCAAGGCGGCGATCTTTGTCCATTCCGGCGTCAGCGACGAGCGTGTCGCCGCCATCGCTCGCTTCGGCGCGACGATCGTCCACGTCGACGGGACCTACGACGATTCGGTTGCTGAAGCCGAGCGCGTCTGCGCCAAGTCCGGCTGGATCGTCGTGTCGGATACCTCCTGGCCGGGGTACGAACGCATCCCAAGTCTCGTCATGCAGGGCTACACGGCAATGCTCAACGAGGCGCGCCGCGATATGGACGCGCCGCCGACCCACATCTTCATCCAGGCTGGCGTTGGCGGCTTGGCGGCGGCGGTGGCCGGCTATTTCGGCGTTGTCTATGGCGCGAACCGTCCGACCTTTGTCGTGGTCGAGCCCGATCGCGCGGCGTGCCTGTTCGAAAGCGCAAAGGCGGGCAGACCCGTCAAGATCGACCAGGGCGAGGCCACCATCATGGCCATGCTCGAATGCTACGAACCCTCGCTTGTCGCCTGGCGCATCCTCAACCGTAGCGCCGACGCCTTCATGACCATCCGCGAGGAAGATGCGGCTGAAACCATGCGGCGTCTGGCGTTCCCGACGAACGGCGACCCGGCGATTGTGGCGGGCGAAAGCGGCTGCGCAGGTCTAGCCGGCCTGTGTGTGGCGATGAACGACGCAAACATCCGAAATGCCCTCAAACTGGACGGCAATTCGCGCGTTCTGGTTATAAACACCGAAGGCGCTACCGATGAGGCGCGTTACGAAGCGATCGTAGGTCGCAGACCGGCAGACATTTTAGGCTTTGTCCTGCCGGGCGCGATAGCCAGATAGCACGAAGAAAGCCAGCGGCGCCGGCTCGACGGGAATCCACACTCCGTCGAGCATCAGTCCACAACGGCGCCGCAGTTCGGATCAAGCGTGTCGATGCGCGCGTTATCCATCCCGGTCATTTCCGGGGCCTTGACCGCGTCGCTTACCGGCGAGGCGGGCTTCGCGGCACTGGCGCGTCTGGTCGGCGGGCGCTAGTCTGCGACGATCGCGCCCGCGCTCGATGGGGATCCTCCGGCCCGGCGGCGCTTTACCGAGGGGGCCATGGAGGCGCCGCAAGTGTCAATGGAAGAGAGCGCGGCGATTTCACTCGGCCGCGCGGCTAGGCGCCAGCTTGAGCCAATCCCGGCCGCCGCACCGTTTCTGGATGGCTGGCCGCCACTGGTCGCCAGCCGACCTACGGCGGCGAGGAGCCTGCCCGTTTGCCAATGGCTGAGCGGCCTCGCCACCTTTGCCGCGCCGCCGACGCAGGACTTGGCAAGCTGTGTCGTCACAGGCGGGCCGACGCTCGAATGGCGACAGACCTATTCAGCCGACGATTTTGGCTCGACGTTCCTCGAGCGCTACGGCTGGACCGAGTTGATCGGCCTCCGGGGGCCGATGGCGAGCGAACGCATCGCTTGTGGCTTTCTGCTGCTCGGACCCCGGATCGACTATCCCGCTCACTCGCATGAGGCCGAGGAGCTCTACATCCCGCTGGCCGGCGCAGCGCTCTGGCAGAGGGGCGAGTTGGGTTTCGAATTGCAGCATCCGGGCGCGACGATCCTGCATCGCGCCTGGGAACCACATGCGATGCGCACGCGAGACGAGCCCATGCTCGCATTGTATGTGTGGAAGGGCGGAGATCTTGCGGCAAAGTCGAGAATCCTCGGACCGGCGCTATAGCGCCTCGCTCCGGATATAGGCCCCTCTCCGTTTCGCGTGAGGGTGGACGAGCCGATCCCGCCCGGTCTCTTGGCGCACGACGACAGCGCCGGAACCCCCATCAACTCTCGACCTTGTCGCGATTACTTTGATTGGGGTAATGTGCTTCGAGCGGGCCCTATTGGGCGTTGGCGCGGAACCGAACTGAGACTTTTTTCAGAATTTGGTCGCTCGGTAGGGCAGGATATCGAAGCAAGAAGAACCACAATTTGATGCCGCGCTTCAGTTCGGGAGAACGTCGTGAGGCCAAGGGACGCCGCATTTTCGAAGCGCGAGGATCCGAGCCGGGACGTTTCCGCGGCGGGTCCAGAACGGCGATTGCGGCGGGACGCCGCAGCTCGCAGTTGGAGCCTAAGATTCTCCGCTGCTGTCGCTGTGATGTGCAGCGTTCTGCTTGCCGGGTGCAACGCCTCCAGGAACGCCTACGTCCCACCGCCGCCGCCAAAAGTCGTCGTGGCGCAGCCGCTTCAGAAGCCCGTCACCTTGTATATCGAGCTCACCGGCAACACCGCGCCGGTCAACTCCGTCGATCTCGTGGCGCGCGTCCAGGGGTATCTTGAATCGATCGATTACAAGGACGGCGCTGCGGTCACGAAGGGAACGCAGCTCTTCGGCATCGAGCGGGACACTTATCAGGCCCAGCTCGATCAGGCGAACGCGGCGCTCGCCTCAAATCAGGCCACGCTTGCTTACAACGAGTTCGGAATATAAGCGGCAGTCGACTCTCGCCCGGCAGGACTTCGCCAGCCAAGCCACGGCCCAGAACTGGCAAGCGCAGCGCGACCAGGCTGCGGCGAACGTGCTCAACGCCAAGGCCGCGATCGAGATCGCCAGCATCAATCTCGGGTACACGCAGGTGCTCGCCCCGTTCGATGGCGTCGTCACCCATCACCTCGTCGATCTCGGTGCGCTGGTCGGCGTCAGCGGACCGACCAAGCTGGCGACCATCATCCAGACCGACCCGATCTGGGTCTACTTCAATTTGAGCGAGCCGCAGGTTCTGGCGATCAAGGAGAGCAACGCCAAGGTGGGCCTCCCTTTCAGGACGACAGACCTATCGAGCATTCCGGTCGAGATCGGCCTGCAGGGCGAGCAGGGTTATCCCCACAAGGGACATATGGACTATGCCTCGCCGCAGGTCGACACGTCGACTGGCACGCTTCTGGTGCGCGCCACGTTCGACAACAGGGACCACGTCCTGCTGCCCGGCCTGTTCGTGCGGGTCCGCACGCCGATCGCACAACAAAACAAGGCTCTCCTGACGCGGGATGACGCGATCGGGACGAGTCAGGAGGGCAAATATGTCCTGGTGGTCGGCCCGGACAATGTCGTTCGGCGCAAGATCGTGACAATCGGGCAACGCGAGGGTCAACTTCGGCTCATCGAATCCGGACTCGATCCCGGCGACTGGGTGGTGACCGAAGGCGTTCAGCGAGCCTTTCCCGACGCCAAGGTCGAGCCGGAGAGAGTCAGTCTGACGTCGGTCGCGGCCAATTCTTCAGACGCCGACAAGAAGGACGTCCACGACACATCGCCGAATTGAATCTCGAGGCTGACCGGCATGATCTCCCGCTTCTTCATCGCAAGGCCGGTGCTCGCGAACGTGCTGGCGCTGGTCATCGTCCTGATCGGCCTCGTCGCTCTCCTCCAGTTGCCGACCTCGCAATATCCCAATGTCGTTCCGCCGACTGTGCAGGTGACGACGCGATACCCGGGCGCCAGCGCCAAGACCCTGGTCGACACCGTCGCGCTGCCGATCGAGCAGAATGTCAACGGCGTCGAGCACATGCTCTACATGCAGTCGACGAACGCGGACGACGGCACCTACACCCTGGTTATCACCTTCGCCATCGGCACGGACCCCGACGAAGACGAGATCCTGGTGCAGAACCGTGTTTCGGCCGCCATTTCCTCGCTCCCTCTGGAAGTGCAGGTCCAGGGCGTGACGACGAAAAAGAAGTCGACTTCGATTCTCGAATATGTCGGGTTGGTTTCGCCGGCCGGCCGCTTCGACAGTCTGTTCTTGTCGAACTACGCCGTCATCAATGTGGTGAATGAGCTTGAGCGCCTCCCCGGCGTCGGCGACGTGTCGGTCATCGGCGCCGGGCAATACGCGATGCGCGTTTGGATGAACCCTGACCTGCTCCAGTCGCGGGGTCTGACGCCGCAAGACGTCATCAACGTCATCCAGCAGCAGAGCCAGGAAGTCGCCGCCGGCGCGGTCGGCGCGCCGCCTTCGCCGAAGGGCCAGGATTTTCAATATACCCTGAACCTCAAGGGCCGCCTCGACGATCCCGCCGAGTTCGAGAACATCGTCGTCAAGGTCGAACCCGCCAATGGCGGACGCATCACCCGAATCCGCGACATTGGCCACGTCGAGCTCGGCGCCCAGACCTACAGCGAGGCGTTTAACTACGACGGCCGGCCGGCCGCCGGGATTGGCATCTCGCTCTTACCGGGCGCCAACGCAATCGCGGTCGCCAACGAGGTCAAAGCGAAAATGGACGAGCTCGCCAAGAGCTTCCCGGAGGGCCTCACATACGTCACCCCCTACGACACGACGAAATTCGTCAGGGCCGCGATCAGCGAAGTCTACTGGACGCTGTTCGAGGCCCTCATTCTGGTGCTCATCGTCATTATGGTCTTCCTGCAGGACTGGCGAGCCATGCTGGTGCCGGCCACCACGGTGCCGGTGACGATCCTCGGCGCCTTCGCCGCGATGGCCGCGCTGGGTTTTTCGATCAATCTCCCAACGCTCTTTGCGCTCATACTTGCGATCGGCATCGTCGTCGACGACGCCATCGTCATCGTCGAGGGCGTGTCGCGATACGTCGAGCAAGGCGTCCCTGGCCGCGAGGCGGCTGGCAGGGCGATGGACGAGCTCACCGGTCCGGTCATCGGCATCACTCTGGTGCTGATGTCAGTTTTCATCCCCGCCGCGTTCCTTCCGGGACTGACCGGGCAGATCTATCGGCAATTCGCCCTGGTCATCGCGGCCACGGCCGTCATCAGCGCCATCAACGCCATGACCTTGAAGCCCACCCAAAGTGCGCTGTGGCTGAGGCCGCCGACGCCGGGTGCGCGGCGCAACTTCTTTGTTCGGGGCTTCGAGGCCGTCTACGGCGCCGCCGAGCGCGGTTACGCGAGCCTCATGGGCGCGATGACGCGCCGCGCCCGGGCCATGGTGCTGCTTGCGCTGGTTCTTGTCGGCGGCGCCATCTGGGGACTGACCCGCGTCCCGACTGCGTTCCTGCCGACCGAGGACCAGGGTTACCTGATCGTCGTCGCACAGCTGCCCGACGGAGCCTCCAAGCAGCGCACCGATGCGGTGATGCAGAAGATTTCAAAGATTGCCGGGGCCGTGCCTGGCGTCGAACATGTGGTCACCGTCAGCGGCATTTCGATCTTCGACAACCTGGCGAGCCTCGTCAACGCGGGCGTGGCTTTTGTCATCCTGAAGGACTGGGACGCGCGCCTTAAAGAGCCCGGACAGGACGCCCGCTCGATCGCCCAGCGCCTGAACGGCTCGCTGCAAGGCATAGCGGCAGCCATCGCGTTCGCGCTCCCGCCGCCGCCGATCCAGGGCATCGGCAACGTCGGCGGCTTCACTATGCAGGCTGAAATCAAGAACGGCGATTTCGACTACGCGCTGTTGCAGAGCCTGACCAACACCGTGGTCAGCGACGCCAACGCGCAATCCGCTTTGCAAAGGGTCGCCACCACCTATCGGGCGGGCGCGCCGCAATTCACGGTCGTCGTCGACCGCATCAAGGCCGAGACCCTCGGCATCACGGTCGGACAGGTGTTCGCTGCCCTTTCAGGCTATGTCGGATCGAACTACGTAGCCCAGTTCAACAAGTTCGGTCACGTCTTCCAGATCTATACCCAGGCTGAGCCGCAGTTTCGCGCCAGCGCCGACGATATCCGAAACCTCAAGGTCAAGGCGGGCGACGGCGCGATGGCGCAGATCGGCACCGTGGTCGACGTCAAGGAGGTCCAGGGACCCCCGCTCATCAGTCTTTATAATCTCTATCCGTCGTCGACGATCATCGGCGGCGCGGCGCCCGGTTTCAGTTCCGGCCAGGCGCTCGACCTCATGGAGCAGATCGGCGCCCAGGCTCTGCCGAAAGGAACGGGTTACGAATGGACTGCGATGTCCTACCAGGAAAAAGAGGTCGGCGCGCAGATTTACTTCGTCTTCGGCTTCGCAATTCTGCTCGTCTATTTCGTCCTCGCCGGCCAGTACGAGAGCTGGATCCTGCCGCTCGCGGTGATCCTGGCGGTGCCGCTGGCCCTGCTCGGAACCGTCGGCGCACTGACCTACTTCGCCGCGACTAACGTTGCCGCCAGCCAGAGCGGCGTCGCCGCCACCAATCTCTACACCCAGATCGGCCTCATCCTCCTGATCGCGCTCGGAGCCAAGAACGCAATCCTCATCGTCGAATACGCCCGCCAGCGGCGGGATCAAGGCATGGCGGCGCTCGACGCAGCGGTCGAGGGAGCGCGGCTGAGGTTCCGGCCAATCATCATGACGTCGTTCGCTTTCATCCTCGGCGTGCTGCCGCTCGTCCTCGCCACCGGCGCCGGCGCCTCGGCGCGCAAGTCGATCGGGATCGCGGTCTTCTTCGGCATGATCGCCTCGACCTGCCTGACGGTGGTCTTCGTCCCCTCCTTCTATGTCGTGATGCAGGGCTTCGAGGAGCGTCGGAAACGCCGCGGGGCGCCAAAGGCTCAACCCGCGCCCGTCGAGGCTCCGGACTCCGCCGTTCTTCGCTCGCGCGACGAGAGGCAGTGACCGCGCCGCCAAGGCGCCTGGCGGAAAATGCTACTTCGTCGCGATCGTCTTGAGCAGGGTATTGACGTCGTCGGTGCTCATCTCGCCCGTCGTGGTCACCTTGCCGTCGACGATCTTCCAGAGCCGGAAGGGGCCCGTGATGTCGCCGTATTTGTCGAAAGAGACAGCGCCGATCACTCCCTCGTAGCGGATCGGCTTGCCGGCCTTCAGCAACTCGAGCGCCTTGGCGAAATCTGCCTTGCCGGCGTGGATGACCACGCCGTTCGGATCCTCGACCTTGTAGATCGCATCACGAATGGCGAGCGGGTCCTGCGTAGGGGCCGCGGCGATGGCGAGTCCGACGATTGCGCCGGCGTCATAGGAACGGTCGGCGGCGGGATTGCCAGGATCGATGTTCGAGAACGCTTTGTAGTTGGCGTTGAAATACTCGGTCGAGGCCGTCGGGCTGGTTCCGGAAGACGTGCCATAGGCTTCGTTGAGATACTTGGCGCCGACGCTGGAGATGAAGTCGGGGCTGTTCATGCCGTCGTTGAGCAGGAACTTCGCGACGCCGCCCTGACTGATCCACGCTCGCGCGATCGTCGCGCCGTCGACGGGGGTCGCGATGAGGTAAAGCCCATCGGGCTTGCCGGCCATGCCGGCCGTCGCCTCGGCGTCGTAACTCGATTGTTTCTCGTTGTAGGGGACGACCGAAACGATCTGGCCGCCGAGCGCTTTGTAGGCGCGCGCGAATTCCTTGAACATATTGGCGCCGAAGTCATTGTTGACATGGATGACGGCGATCTTCTTGAAGCCCTGATCAAGGGCGTATTTGGCCGCGGCGACGCCCTGTAGCGCATCGGACGTGATCGTGCGGAAGAAAATCCCGTTGGTTTTACCCTCACGCCCGAGAGTGGTCAGCGTCGGTGAGGAGGACGCCGGCGACACCTGCACGACTTTTGCCGGGGCGGTCACGGAGGTCAGGATCGGGATCGAGACAGAGGAGATGATGCCGCCGATAATGACCGGCACTTTCTTGACCTGCACGAGTTGCGTCGCCACGTCGACCGCCACGTTCCCCGCGCTTTGCGAGTCGCGCGTATCAGTGACGAGCTTGCAACCATGCGGCCCGCCGGCATCGTTCAGATCGCGGAAGGCCATTTCCACCGATTTGGCGCCTGCCTGGCCGTATTCGCCCGCAGGCCCGGTCAACTCCATGACGAGCCCGACGGTGATCGTGCAGTCGGCCGCGTGGGCGCCGCCAACTCCAGCCATGAGCGCCAAAGCCGCCGCCGTCCCCAAAAGTTTCGTCATGACGCCCTCCTTCTCAAGTCTTCGCATTGTTGTTGTAGTGCATGATCGAGCCATGCCGGCCCGTAAGATCGCGTTCGAGCTCATAACAATCGCCGAGCGGTCCCTGGCGGTTCGCCGTCGCCGCGTCGATCTCCGTCCTGTCGGCGCTTGTCAGATCGATGGCGGTAATGCGCGCGTTGTCGTCGACATGCGCGCGATTGCGAGCTCCGACAACGACGGCCGCCACGCGGGGCTGGTCGAGGACATAGCGACTGGCGACCGTCGCAATATCGGCGCCATGCCGATCCGCCACGCGGCGCAGCGCGCGAAGCACGGCTTGGAACGAAGACCAGCCGCCGAAATCGTCGATGATCAACCTATATTTGACCAACGAGCGGTTCTCCAGCGGAGCTGCCGGCTCGAGCTGGCCGAGCCAGCGATCCGACAGGAAACCGCCGGCGACGGACCCATAGCACAACAACCAGAATTCCGTGCGCCTCGCAAAGGCGCGCAAGTTTATGCGCCGGGCGCGCGTCGAGCACGGAATATTGCGTCTGCACGCTGAGTATGTCCACGCCCGCAGCGAGAATCTCTTTCAGATGCGCGGTGTCGAAATTCGTCAGGCCGACATGCCGGATCTTGCCCGCGCGACGGAATTCATCGAGCCAGGCGACGACGTCCAGAAGGCCCGGCGCCGTGTAGCTCCACCAATGGAACTGAACGAGGTCGAGGCGTTGGACGCCCAGCCGTCTTAGCGATCGATCGACGATGCCTTCGATATACGTTCTGTCGATCCGGCCGAGCGCTGCGAGGTCGGGCACCAGCTTGGTGTGGATCTGGATCCTCCTTGCCGCCTCGTCGCCGCGCGTGCGCTCCACTCTCGCCCTGAACTCGCCGATCAGTTCCTCGACGCCGGTGTAGATGTCGGCGCAATCGAAAGTCGTGAGGCCGGCGTCGAAGCTCGCCATCAGGTCCTCAACCGCAGTCTGCCTGTCGATGCTCCCGTGCCCGCCGGCGAGCTGCCAGCCGCCGCGGATCACGCGCGCGATCTCATATTCGGGCCGAAGCCTTATGCGAGCGATGCCGTTCATTTGTCCTCTGCTCGCGGCAGCGGAACCGCGGTCGTCTCGGCATGCCGGAAGCGCCTTAGACCCAGCCGGATCACGCGTAGACGGCTCGGGCAGTTTGGATCCGGGCAGGCGATTTCAGCGTCGCTCGTCATCCAGTCGTTGGGATGCGTCGGGCGCTGTTTCGCGGCGAGCAGGGGCAGCACCGAAGCGATCGAATAGATCGACATGCCCTGGCCCGGCGGCAGCGTCAGCATTTCTCCGCGCAACTCGAAATAATCGCCGGGCGTGGCGCCGCAGTAGAGCCTCGCCCCCGGCGGCGCGACGACCTCGACGCGTAGGTCATAGAGGTCGAAGAACTCGTCGAGCGCCGCGCTCATCGTCGCTCCCCCGGGCGGCGCTTCGCGGGCGCCGGATTGGCGGGTTCGCGGTTCTCTCGCAGCAGATCAAAGGCCCGGCTGATGTCCGAAGCCAGAGCGGCGCGGGCGGCCGTGACGTTCCCTGTCTGCAACGCCGCGACAATCTCCGAATGGTAGTGAGAGCTGGCGATCTTGCTGGCGGGATCGAACGCCATCGCAGCGGCGCGGATATAAGGACCCGATTGCAGCCACAGGCTTTCGATGATGGGAATCAGGACCGACGAACCAGCCGCCCGATAGATGCGAAAGTGAAAGGTCTGATTCAGTTCGAGTTGGGTTTCGACGGCGGTCTTGGCCGCGTGTGGCTGGGCGTCGTGATGCCGGACCAGCAGCTTGAGTTCATCAAGCTCATGCGCGGACAGTCGCGGCGCCGCCATTTCGAGGGCCGCGCCTTCGATGACGATGCGCGCCTGGAGCAAGTCCTCGATCCGGGTCGCGTCGACCGGGGGCACACGCACCGAGCGGTTGGGCATCGCTTCGAGCCCTTGCTCGGAGATAAGCCGGCTCAGCGCCTCGCGGACCGGCATCGTGCTGGTCGCCAGCGTGGTCGCAAGGTCCTGGATCGTCAGCACCTGGCCCGGCTCGAACAGGCCCTGGATCAGCGCGCGCCGCAATTCGTGATAGACGCGGTCGTTCACCGTCTCGCGCGGCACTGGGGTCAGGTTGACCGAAGCCGCGCGATTTAACCGCGAGGGCCGACGTCCCGGTCGCCGCGCTCCGGTTTCTTCGCCAGCGAGCATTTTTCCCACTTTCGCCGCCGTAGCGCTACGGCTATCGTGATCATCCATAGTTTGATCACAAATGGAAGCGGAAACTTGTGGGTCGATCCTGGAACGCCCAGCCGGACCCGGTCGGGCCGATCCTCGCGGCCGAGGGACTCGTCAAGCGTTTCGGCGGGTTTGCCGCCGTGGACGGCGTCTCCCTCAGCGTGCGCAAAGGCGAAATCGCCGGCTTGATCGGGCCGAACGGCGCTGGCAAGACCACGCTGTTCGATCTCATCGCAGGTGGCCAACGCGCCGATGCGGGGCGGATCCTCATTGGCGGCGTCGAGGCGCAGGCCTCGCCTGCGCATCGCCGCATTGGCATGGGGCTCGCGCGGACGCATCAAATTCCTCGACCCTTCCCCAATCTCACTCTTGTTGAGAACGTGATGCTCGGCGGGCAGCGCCAGCGCGGCGAACGCATCTTGCCGAACTGGCTGGCGCCCGGCCGCGTCGCGCGGGAGGAGCGCGACACGTGCGACAAGGCGATGGCGCTGCTCGATTTCATGTCGCTTTCGCGGCTGGCGCGCGAGCCGGCGCGAACGCTGTCGGGCGGCCAGCGCAAATTGCTCGAACTCGCGCGCGTGCTGATGGCCGAGCCGGCGATCATCCTTCTGGACGAACCGGCGGCCGGGGTGAATCCGAGCCTGCTCGAGACGATCATCGCGCGCATTCTCGACATCCATGCGCGCGGCGTGACGTTCCTGATCATCGAGCACAACATGGACATGGTCGCCCGGCTGTGCGGGCGCGTCACGGTGATGGCGCGCGGGCAGAGGCTGGCGGAGGGCGCGCCCGACGAGATCGTACGCGATCCCCAGGTGATCGAAGCCTATCTCGGGGGGCGCGCTGCATGAGCGCGGCGTTGACCGTGAAACGGCTGATCGCCGGCTACGAGCCGGGCGTGCCCATCGTCAACGGCGCCTCCCTGAGCGTCGCGGCGGGCGAGATCGTCGCGGTCCTTGGCCCGAACGGCGCCGGCAAGTCGACGCTCATCAAGGCGATCGCCGGCGTGACGCCGGTCCATTCCGGATCAGTTTTTCTAGGCGAACGGGAGATCACGCGGCTCGCCGCGCATTTGATGGTGCGCGAGGGCCTCGCTTTCGTGCCGCAAACGGAAAATGTCTTCACGAGTCTTTCCGTCGAAGACAATCTGCGGCTCGCCACCGGGGTGCTGAAGCCGGCGGAACGCGGTCCTCGCATCGCGGAAATATTCCGCTTCTTTCCCGATCTGCAGCGCCAGCGGCGCCTCGCCGCGGGGCGCCTGTCCGGAGGCCAGCGGCAGATGGCGGCGATTGCGCGCGCGCTGATTGTCACGCCTCGCGTGCTGATGCTGGACGAGCCCTCCGCGGGACTGTCGCCGAAGCTGGTCGAGGACGTGTTCGCGCGCTTCGCCGAAATACGCGCAAGCGGCGTCGCTATGATTCTGGTGGAGCAAAACGCGCGTGCGGCGCTCGCGGTCGCGGATCGCGGCGTGATCCTGGTGGAAGGCCGCGAACGTCACGAGGGACGCGCCTCGGACCTGTGGGGCGACGCGCGCGTGGCCGAGCTCTATCTCGGAGGCGCGCGGGCATGAACCTCCAGTTCATCGTCGATGGCGCGCTCACCGGCGCGATGATCGGTCTGGGCGCGATCGGGGTGACGCTGACCTATTCGATCCTGCGCTTCGCCAATTTTGCTCACGGCGAGTTCGTCGCCTGGGGCGCCTATCTCGCACTCGGCGTCGCCAGCGCGCTGGGTTGGCTGGTCGGTGGGGCGGCGACGCCGATCGGGCCGTTCTCGTTCGGCTGGGGCGTCATCGTGGCGCTGCTGGTCGCCATGCCGCTCACCGGTCTGCTGGCCCTCGCGCTCGATTGGGCCTTGTTTGCCAGACTGCGGGAAAAGGCCAACAGCATCACCATCGTCATGGCGAGCTTCGGCGCCTCGATGGCGCTGCGCAGCCTGCTCGAGTTCCTGTTCACCTCCCGTCCTGCCTATTTCAGTCGCGAATTGCAGATCGCCATGCGTATTGGCGGGCTGCGGATCACACCCGACCAACTCGCTCTGGTCGCTATGACGGCGATCCTCGTAATCGCGCTGCATGTTCTGCTGACCCGCACGCAGGTCGGTCGGTCCATGCGGGCCGTGAGCGAAAATCCCGTCCTCGCGCGCGTCGCCGGGGTCAACGTCGATCGCATCGTGCGCTTCACCTGGATTGTCGGCGCGGCGCTCGCCTGCGCTTCAGGCGTGATGGTCGGACTGATCGTGCAGATACGGCCGTTCATGGGTTTCGACATGCTATTGCCCCTGTTCTCCGCAGCGATCCTCGGCGGCATCGGCAGCGTGCCGGGAGCGTTGGCGGGCGGCCTCATCGTTGGCCTCGCGGAGGCCGCGTCGGCCGCGACTGTGGGCGCGGAATGGCGTGCGGCCGCCGCCTTCGTACTGCTGATTGCAATGCTGCTGGTGCGGCCGGCGGGATTGTTCGGAGCGCGAGAATGATCGGCTTCGCCAGCTACGCCTCGTTCTTTCTCACCATCGCGCTCTCCTACGCGATCATCTGTCTCGGTCTCAATCTGCAATGGGGACAGACGGGCCTCTTCAATGTCGGCGTCGCCGGCTTTGTCGCCATCGGCGCCTATACCTCCTCGCTGCTCACCACGCCCGCTTCCGAGGCGCACCTTATGGGCTGGGGATTGCCGATCGCGCTTGGCTGGATTGGCGCGATGATCGCCTCGGGCGCCGCCTCCGCCTTCGTCGGCTTCGCGACGCTCCGGCTGCGCTCCGACTATCTCGCGATCACGACCTTCGGGGTCGCGGTGACGATCCATCTCGTGGCGCTGAACGCCCAGCGGCTGACCGGCGGCCCCTATGGGATTGCATTCATTCCGAGACCCTTCGGCGATCTGGCGGACAAAGCGTTGCTGTTCAACGCGCTCAATCTTGCGCTGGTCGCGGCGCTGGCTCTCGCGCTGTTCATCGCACTGGAGCAACTTGTGCGCTCGCCCTGGGGCCGCGTGCTGAGGGGCATACGCGAGGACGAACGCGCCGCCGCGTCGCTCGGCAAGAATCCGAACCTGTTTCGCCTGCAAGCATTCGCGCTGGGCGGCGCGATTATGGGATTGGGCGGCGCGGTGCAGGCCCATTTCATCGGCTTCATTGCGCCCGACAATTATCTCTCGAGCCTGACGTTCCTGGTCTGGACCATGCTGATCATCGGCGGCTCGGGCAACAACAAGGGCGCGATATTCGGCGGCGTGATCGTCTGGGCGCTGTGGAGCGTTTCGGGCGTCGCGATCGCCGCCGTTTTCCCTCCCGACCAGCAGGCCAGGGCTTCCGCATTGCAGATCGTCGCGATCGGCGTGATCCTCGCCTTGATGCTGTTGTTGAGGCCACGCGGTCTGATTGGCGAACGGGCGCTGGTTTCCCGCCATCTTGACGAATGAGGAGCCCTATGCCCGACGCCAAGCCCCTTCGCGCGCTGCTGGCGCCCGGCCTCGAGATCAGCCGCATCGTCACTGGCCTCTGGCAGGTTGCGGATCAGGAGCGCGATGCCGGGCCGCTCGACCCGGAAGCCGCGTCGTCAGCCATGCTGGCATACGCTCGAGCAGGCTTCGACAGCTTCGACATGGCCGATCACTACGGCAGCGCGGAGATCATCGCGGGCCGATTTCTCCGACGCGTCGCCGCAGGGGAGGCCGGCGGCGGAGCGCATCCCGCCGTCTTTACCAAATGGTGCCCGGCGCCTGGACCGATGACTCGGGAGATCGTTCGCGCCGGGGTCGATCGCGCGCGGCAGAGACTTGGCGTCGAGACGATCGATCTCCTGCAGTTTCACTGGTGGAGCTTCGAGCACCCCGCCTATCTCGATGCGATGAAGGAACTCGCCGCGCTGCGCGAGGAGGGGCTCATACGCCACATCGGCGTCACCAATTTCGACACCGCCCACCTGCGAGTGCTGGTCAAGCAGGGCATCCCCGTCGCCTCCAATCAGGTGTCATTCTCCCTGCTCGATCGCCGGGCGGCAGCGAGCATGAGCGCCTTCTGCCTCGAGAATGGCGTGCGGCTGCTCGCTTATGGCGCGCTGGCCGGGGGATTGATCTCGGAACGGTGGCTTGGACGGACCGAGCCGAAGTCCGCAGAGATCGCCGATTGGAGCAAGTCGAAATACAAGCGCTTCGTCGATGCGGTTGGCGGCTGGCCGGTCCTGCAGGGCCTGCTCTCCACACTCGCGCGTATCGCTCTGAAGCATCGCGTGTCGCTCGCGAACGTCGCGACCCGCTGGACGCTCGACCAACCGGCGGTCACCGCGGTAATCGTCGGGGCGCGGCTCGGCGAGCGCGATCACAGCGCCGATAATCTGAAGGCCTTTTCGTTCAACCTGGACGAAAACGACTACGCGATGATCGAGGCGGCGCTCAGGGCCGCGGAACCCTTGCCGGGCGATTGCGGCGACGAATATCGCCGGCCCCCGTTCCTGACCGCTTCCGGCGACCTCAGCCACCACCTCGAAAACATGCCGAAGATCTACCATGCCGCGCGCGTCGAAGGGCGTCCTAACCGCTGGCGGGTCGATTCCGGCAGCGTCTGGGAACCCCTTGCAGGGTACAGTCGGGCGGTGCGGGTCGGCGATCGCATTCTCGTCAGCGGCACGACGGCGACGAATGGCTCTGGAGAGGTTGTCTGTCCTGGCGATCCAGCCGGGCAGACTGTCTTTATCCTCGACAAGATCGCCGCGAGCCTGGCCGCCCTCGGCGGCACGGTCGAGGACGTCGTTCGCACGCGCGTCTATGTCAGGGATGCCGACCAATGGGAAGCGGTCTCGCGCGTTCACGGCCGCTATTTCGGACAGATACGTCCGGCGAACACTCTCATAGAAACGTCTCGCCTCGTGGGTGACTACGAGGTCGAAATCGAGGCCGAAGCGATTGTCGAAGGCGGTCCTCCGACATTCAATCCTGAGCGCTATCCGGGCTGAAGTACAGGGTCATCCTTCTCCATTGCTCAAAACGCGCCTGGTATTGACCGGGCGCCTTGAGAGGGCTGCACTTTGTCACTGCGTGAACCGCGCTTTCGGCGAAGGCTCGCCATGCTGGATCGCTTGGCGGATTGACGAGCAACGGCGTGGCGGCCAGCGAGCCGTCATTGTTGTGAACCACTCGAATCTGCGCGGCGTATTTCTCGCCAGCGGGAAGCGCCGTCGGTGGCGTCCAGCAGCGCAGGTAGGCCTTTATGAACCAGCTATCGAGCGCGGCGTCGCGCGGCGCATTCATCGGCCCGGTCTGGAGGGGCGCTTTGACCGGGGGCGAGGGCTCTTTGCCATTGCCGCGCATCTTGACGATGGTGGATTCGTCCGGCCTGGCGTCGGCAACCGCCGCTCGTGCGGGCGAGATCGGCTTCGACGTGGCCCTCGCTTCCGATCCAACTTGATCGTTGGACGGGCGCCGGTTCGTGGAATGTTCGAAGAAGTAGAAACCGGCCGCAACGACCAGCAAGCCCGCCGTCGCCTGCATAAAAACGATTGGGCGCCGCGCAAGGAAAGCGACCGCCGCTCCGATGGCGCCGAAAGCGATGATCTGCTCAACGGCGTTCCCATTTCGCACCCTGCTGCGCTTCTTCCGTGATTTGATCCCGGCGTTCGCTCGATAACGTGCAGTCAAATCTCTCTGTCCTCATTGCTCTGCCAGGGCGGCCGCTCTTGGCGGCCCTCGGCTGAATCGATGGTCTTCTTGTCGCCCCGCTGCTCCGCGGACGCGGCGCCGCCGCAAAACTGGAGACGGGGTGTGGATTATATGCGGCCGAATCTCTTAAAATGTGAACTGCGCCAAGTCTTGATACCGCCCTCGTGCTGTGAGCGGGTGGTCGCTTGAATGAAGAAGAAAGCGAAACGATGAGTGTCGCCTTTACCCGAGAGGAAAGCGCCGAGACCGCTGCGGAGGTCGCGCTTCCCGATCGACCTATTTCGCCGCATCCTAATCTGGTGACGGGATCTGGGTTGAAAGCGTTGGAGAACGCGATGTCGGAAGCGCGCGCGACTTATGACGGCGCGCAGCAGATCGAGGACGTGAACGAGCGCCGACGCGCGGCCGCGCCCGCGCTTCGGGACATGAAATATCTTGCCGAGCGCTTGCGGACTGCTCAGCTTGTTCCGCCGCCGGCGGCGGCCGACGTCGTTGTATTCGGAAATCGCGTGACATTCAGGCGCGATGACGGCCGGCGCCAGACATTCAGAATCGTCGGCGAGGACGAGGCGGATCCGCGGTCCGGATCAATCTCCTACGTCTCCCCCGTCGCGCGTGCTCTCATGGGCAAGGCTGTTGGCGACGTCGTCGTCTTGGGAGACGGCGAGATCGAGATTCTCGCCATCGCGGAATAGGCGAGGAGAAACGCGCCGACCGCGCCCGCGTCAGGCTCTTGGGGCACTCTTCACTCTGTCCTGGACGGTTGATCGAATCTCCTGGACGAAAGCGCGGGCCAAACGCGACAGCGGCTGCGCTTCTCAGCGCGCGCAAAATCCCTAGCTGGCGAAGGGTCAACGATCGCCGCGATATATCACAGCGGACCTAATTGAAAATTGATTTCCGTCCGTGCGACAAATTCGTAACCGAGCGCCGGTTGGCCAAGCCGGGAAATCACCATCTGGAGCCCCATGCGATGCACTACGATTTGCTGATACGCGGCGGCGTCTGCGTGCTGCCGTGGGGCGAACAACAAACGGATGTCGGCGTCCTCGACGGTCGCATCGCCGCATTGGGCGACCTGCGGACGAGCACGGCGGCGACGATCTTCGACGCGGCCGGGCTGCACGTGCTTCCGGGCCTCATCGACAGCCATGTCCACCTGCGCGACCCCGGCGATCCGAATGTGGAGACTTTAGGCTCTGGCACGCGCGCGGCCGTGCTGGGCGGCGTCGCCACCGTGTTCGACATGCCCAACACCAATCCGCCGATCGCCGATCACGAACGACTCGAGTGGAAGCGGGGCTACGCCGAGCAGCAAACCTGGTGCGACATCGGGCTCTATCTCGCGGGGGCGAAGACGAACATCGAGACCCTCGCGGCGCTCGAACTCGAGCGGGGCGTTTGCGCGATTAAGGTCTTCGCCGGCAGCTCCACCGCCGCCTTGTTGGTCGAGGATGACGAGCATCTCGAACGATTGATGCGGGCCGGCCGGCGCCGTATCGCCTTTCACAGCGAAGACGAATATCGACTTCGCGCACGCAAGCCGCTCTTCCACTCCGGCATGCCCTACCGCAGCCACATGGAGTGGCGGGACGAGGAATGCGCTTTCCTCGGCACCCGGCGGCTGATGGCGTTGGCGCGCAAGACCGGCCGGCCGGCGCATATCCTGCATGTGTCCACCGCGGAGGAATTGGAGTACCTCCGGGACTTTCGCGACGTCGCCACCGTCGAAGTGCTAGTCAACCATCTGACCCAGGTCGCCCCGGACTGCTACGACCGGCTTGGCGGAATGGGGGTGATGAATCCGCCGATCCGCGGCGAACGTCATCGCGCGGCGAGCTGGGAGGCGGTGCGCAACGGCACGGTCGATACGATCGGCTCGGATCACGCGCCCCATCCCCGAGCGGCCAAGGCGCTGCCGTGGCCCGACTGCCCGGCCGGACTGACGGGGGTGCAGACCCTGGTCCCGATCATGCTCGACCACGTGAACGCGGGCCGGCTGTCGCTTTCGCGCCTGACGGATCTGATGGCCGCGGGCCCCGCCCGGGTCTACGGTCTCGTCGGCAAGGGCAGGTTGGCCGCGGGCTACGACGCGGATTTCACTCTTGTCGACATGAGGCGCCGCCGCACGATCGAGGACAGTTGGATCGCGTCGCCATGTGGCTGGACGCCGTTCGCGGGCACGTCCGTCCTCGGCTGGCCGATCGCGACGATTGTCCGCGGCGAGACCGTGATGCGCGAGGATGAAGTCTTGGGCTCGCCGATCGGCCGTCTCGCACGATTTCAGACCTAGAGCGGTCGGCCCATCCACAGCCGGCCGTGGTTCTCGTCGGCGCCTGCGTGCTGGTGCGGCGCGAGCAGGAGGTTCTTCGCGACCATTGGGTGCTCGTGGAAGGCAAGCGGATCGCGGCCGTGACGCCGTCGCGGCCTGAGGGCGCCGATCGCGTGGACGACCGGCCCGGCCGCGAGCCCCTTGTCGCTCGCGGCGCCAGAGTCTGACCCCTGCCGGACCTTCGCTGGGGCCGGCGCGATATCAAATCGGCCGCGTTGCTGGCTCAGGCGCGCGGGGTGAGGCGCGGTCGGTTCAGTCCGTGTAAGCAGCCGACAAGTCGCTCACGGCGACCGTGACGGGCTCCTCTCGGCCGCGGAACCGCCTCCACGCCATGCGAAAATCCCGGAGCAGACGAAGCCACGCGCTAGGTGTCCTGAAGTGCGAGGCGAACTCTCGGTCGACTTCAATTTGATGCCAGTAATTTTCGCGCCACGCGTTGAACGCCAAGAACAGATCGGCCCCTTGTCCGGCGCGAATGGCCATCCCCGCGCACCCGCACTCCGCTTCGATTTTGACGTTCCCCTTGCGATCGAAGTGAAAGCGATGGCGGCTCGGCACATGCAGCAGCCGGCCGTGTGCGTATTCAAAGTCCGTTGGTTGGAAACGAAGGGCGGAAATCATAGGCGATACGTCGAGGGCATACCGCTCAGAGAGTGACCCGATGACCATGTCCGGCATGACAGCGCTCCTTGCCATAGCTTGAGCGGCTGAACGTTTGCGAAGGCGTTCGGTTCCGCCTGCGCCGCGTTCGCGCATTAATTTGAACCCGCGACCGGGCGAGACGGACGATTTCGTAGATGACCGGCGATGGAGGAACCGAGCTTAGCCTCGACGTCCTCCGCGTCGCTGCCGCCTTCCGGGGTCGTCGCCTCGCGATCGCGCCCCGTGTTATTCACAAACCGTCACGCAGAGTCTTCGTCTAGTCGCCAAGTCTGCAGTTGAGGAGTGACGCCAGCCAGCTTATGACTAAGGGATCCTTCCGCCGATGAGGCAAACCGCGTCGATGGTCCAGATATTCCATCCGAGGTAGGCCAGCTAGGGCGCACGAAATCATCCTGTGCACTCTGGTGCATTATGTTGCGCTTCAATTCGGCGTCGCAAGGGCTGCCTGCGAGCATTCACGTGGAGACCGAACACTTTCTTTAAATTGTCGGCCGTGCATTATGATGGGTGTGCGAGTGGCGCCGAGTTGCCCGAGGGCGTTCGCGATGGTCAGAAGTATCGTAACTCAAAGTCATGTGACAAACAGAGTTCCGGTCGGACTGGGCGCGCTGCCGCCTGGAGGCGGCGTGACCGGAGAACTTATCCGCAACCGGGACTGGTCCATTACACCTCTGGGAGCCATCGCTGGATGGCCACAAAGCCTTACGACTTCGTTGGGCTTTCTTCTCCATTCCCCGATTCCCATCGTCATGCTTTGGGGCGAAGAGGGGATAATGCTCTACAATGACGCGTATTCCGTCTTCGCCGGTGGTCGCCATCCCCACCTCCTGGGCTCGAGAGTGCGCGAGGGTTGGCCCGAAGTCGCCGACTTCAACGATAACGTTATGAGAGTGTGCCTGGCGGGCGGTACGCTGGCCTATCGCGATCAAGAGCTGACTCTCTATCGGCATGGATTCGCCGAGCAGGTCTGGATGAATCTCGATTACTCGCCGGTCTTCGGCGAGGACGGGCTGCCCGCCGGCGTGATCGCGATCGTCGGGGAAACGACCGAGCGCGTCCGAGCGGAGCGGCGCAGGGACTTCCTCAGCGATCTCGGTGACGCCTTGCGCTCTCTGCAGGAGCCGCGCGCGGTGTTGGCGACGACGGCTAAGCGGTTGGGACGCTATCTGGAGGTAAGTCGTGTTGGCTACGGAGGGATCTTCGTAGAGGGGGAGGCGACCGAAGTACACGTTGACATCGAGTGGCGCGCTGAGGCGGTGCCGTCGGTTGGCGGACGTCACAACATTCCTCGATACGCAGCGCTCTTCAGGGAGGACTTCCGCGCCGGTCGACCAATGGTGGTCGATGATTTTGTCACAGATCCGCGCACCGCCGGCAGTATTGCGGACGAGCTCGTCAAATTGTCGGTCCGCTCGCAAATCGCGGTGCCTCGCTACATTTCCGGCCGGTTTTCGGGTGTGTTGTTCGTTCAGAGCGCCACCCCGCGTCGATGGTCGGAAGACGAGGTGCTTCTGGTCCGAGAAGTCGCCGAGCGGACCTGGTCATTCGCTGAACGGGCGAAGGCGGAATTGGATTTGTCCGCCAGCGAAACCAGACTTCGGCTTGGGATGCTGGCTGGCCGGATGAGCACTTGGGAGGTGGACCTCGCCACCCGGAAAGTTCTCCGCTCCGACAATTCCGAAGAGTTTTTTGGCGAGGGAATAAGCCCGGAGAATTTCTACAGCCGCGTTTCTTCGGATGACGAGGCGGCTGACCAAGCGCGCTTCGCAGCCGCATTGAACGATCCGAATGTGAATTACGACAGTGAGCTTCGCTACCGGCACCCCCGGGGGCATTGGATGTGGCTTCACATCCAGGGGCGCATCCTTCGAGACGCGGCCGGCCAGCCCTATCGCGCCTATGGAGTCTGCCTCGACGTCACGGCGCGAAAGAACGCCGAGCTCGAATTGCAGCGTCTCAATGCGCTATTGGCCGAACAGGTCGAAGCGCGAACCCAGGAGCGCGATCGGCTCTTCGAGCTGACGAGCGATTTGTTCGCGGTGGCCGGATTTGATGGCCGCTTCAAGCTCATCAATCCCGCGTGGACCAAGCTGCTTGGCCGTCCCACGGAGGAGATCCTCGCCACGCCTTTCATTGAATCCATCCACCCCGACGATCGGCAGGCAGCCCAGGAGGTGTTGGCGACCCTCAGAGCCGGCGGCCTCATTGAAGGGTTCGAAATCAGGGCGCCAGCCGCCGACGGGAAAAACATTTGCATCTCGTGGACCGCGGTGCCGCATGAGGACAACATTTACGCCGTCGGGCGCGATGTCACGCGCGAGCGCGAGCGCGAAGAGGCGTTCCGGCAGTCTCAGAAAATGGAGGCCATCGGTCAGTTGACCGGCGGAATTGCGCATGACTTCAACAATCTGCTGGGAGCGGTGGTGGGTAGCTTTGAGCTGATCCGCCGCAAGGCCAACGACGCCGAGCGGGTCCGACGCTGGGCCGAACTGGGAATGGCCGCCGCGGAGCGCGGCGCAAAGCTGACAAGTCAGCTTCTTGCTTTCTCGCGCTCACAAAAAATGGAGCTCCAGCCTATTGTCCTTTCCGGCCTCATCGACGGCATGCGCGAGATGCTGACGCGCACGCTCGGCCCGATGATCAAGCTTAATTTTCAATTGGATGGAGGCGACGCAAAGGTCCGAAGCGATCCCACACAGCTTGAAATGGCGGTGTTGAATCTCTCCCTGAACGCTCGCGACGCCATGCCCGCGGGAGGAGACATCACCATCCGCACCAAGCGGGTCTGGCTCAAGCACGACCCCGAGCTCCCGGCGGGCGAGTATCTTGAATTCTCGGTTAGCGACGCAGGCTCGGGTATGCCGGCTGACGTGCTCGCCCGCGCTCTCGACCCATTCTTTACGACAAAGCCCGTCGGCAAAGGGACCGGTCTGGGCCTGAGCCAAGTCTATGGCTTTGCGCGCCAGGGCGGCGGCTCGATTCGGCTCCAGAGCACGCCAGGAGCGGGGACAACAGTGCGCATCCTCCTCCCGATCGTCGAAATCGGACAAATGAGCGCCGCCCGACCCGAACCGGAAATCCCCTCGGCGCCTAGGCAAGGGGGAAAGGCGTTGATTATCGACGATGACCAGGACATGCGCCGATCCTTGCGGGAATCCCTGGAGGTCCTTGGCTACGATGTCACGGAAGCCGAGGATGGCGAGGCCGGCCTCTCGTTGCTCCTGGGCGAAAGGCCCGACGTGATGATCGTCGACTTTGCGATGCCGGGGTTGAACGGCGCCGATGTGGCCAGGGCGGCCCGCCAACATATTAGCGATCTTCCGATCGTGCTCGTCAGCGGCTACTCGGATACCGCGATCATTGACCAGAAGATCGGCGATCAGGCGATCTTGATCCGCAAGCCGTTCCGCCTCGAAGCTCTGAAGCGCGCGATCGAGGAGGCCGCCTCCAGGTTCGTCGCGTAGCGATTGGCCGTGGCCGTCTATGTCGCGGTGTCGGCCTCGACGACGTCCTTCTTGCGACGGTGACCGCTCATCATCGCGCCGGCATTGATGGGAAAACCCAAGCAGACCGGGGCGGCGAGCAGCGAGATGGCGGTGACGACCAGGAACGCCGCCGAAAAGCCGCCGATCGTCACGTGGACGTGGTCGCCGATCATCTTCGACGCCGTCAGGGCGAGGGCGCCCGTGCAGATGCCGAAGGACAACATCAATTGCTGGAACGTCGTGTAGAAACTGTTGGCGGCGGCCATGCGCTCCGACGGAATGTCGTCGTAGGCGACCGTGTTGTAGGCGGTGAATTGCAGCGACATCGAGAAGCCGCAGACGGCAAGCACGGCGAATACGATCCAGTGCGGCCAATCCGGTCGGAAAGCGGCGCAAATTGCGTAAAGCAGGCTGGATAGGACGCCGTTCCAGATCAACGCCGTACGAAAGCCGAAGCGTTTCAGGATCGGCGCCGCGGCCGCCTTCATCGCCATGGACCCGCCGGCGGTCGCGAGAGTCATAAAGCCGGTCTCCGCCGCCGACATGCCAAAGCCGATCTGCATCATCAGCGGCAACAGAAAGGGCTGCGCGCCCTGGGTGATGCGAGTCAGAGAGCCGGCGACTACGGCGACGCGAAATGTCCGAATGCGCATCAGGCTGAGATCGAGGATCGCCGTCATTCGCCGCTGGCGCCGGGCATAGCCGACATAGGCGAGGCCGACCGCGAAACCGGCGCCGATCAGCGCGAGGGCAACCGGCGCTTCGCCGGCGCCGCGGCTGAGAAGTCTCGAAGCCGAACAGCAGGCACGCCAGCGAGACGCCGGACAGCGCGAAGCCGACGATGTCAAAAGTCTGGCGCGTCGCGAACCGTGTGTTCTCGATGAAGATCCGGGTCAGGACGAGGCCAAGAATGCCGATCGGCACGTTGATGTAAAATATCCAGCGCCAGTTGAGGTAGGTGACGATGAGGCCGCCGATCGGTGGTCCCAGAATCGGACCGATCAAGGCCGGCACGAGATACCAGTTCATCGCCGACACCATGTCCTGCTTGTCGACGCTGCGCAGGAGCACAAGACGGCCCACCGGAATCATCATCGCGCCGCCGGCGCCCTGCAAAAGCCGCGCGAGGACGAGCATCGTCAAATTGGGCGCCTGGGCGCATAGAACCGAACCGCCGGTAAAAATCGCGATAGCGGAAAAAAACACCGTCCGCGCGCCAAACCTGTCGGCGAGGTTGCCGCTTGCCGGAATGAGAACCGCAAGGCTCAAAAGGTAGGACGTCAGCGCGATGCTCATATGCGACGGCGAGACCACGAAATGCTGCGCCATAACCGGCAGCGCCGTCGCAAGCACGGTCGCGTCGAGCTGCTCCATGAACATGGCGCTGGCGATGATCAGCGCGGTAGTACGGTAGTTCGACCTCCGGATATCTACGGCGCGTCCAGCAGTCAGTTCCGACATGATCGGCAGTGTTTCCAGTTGCACAGGCGTCGCGCAAAGATCAGGCGCACGCGACTCCACGAGGCGAATTGGGCCGATTTAGAACTGGTCGGACCAGAAAAACCCAAAGCATAGAGGCCCTCGAAAATTGGTGAAACGGAAAAACCGCATACCTGATGCGCTGAATTGGCATTCCTGCCCCGGCGCCGAGAACCGAATCATTCCGTCCCCACCGCCTAAGCCCTCTTGCTTAGATCGAACGAGATAGCAGCGGCGATGGGCCGAGCCGATCCTCCCGATGGACTATTCGGTTATACGAAGAGCCGACTTACGGCGGCGGCGCCAGAGGCGGATGATCACTTCCGATTGAGATCTTGAACCAGATCCGTTCCGGCTCAGGGACAATACGCCGCGCCCGCAGTCGGTTTGCGAGGCGCATCTGGGTTGCTTCCGTTCGCGACGCTGTGGCATCGTCATGAAGACGCTTTTCCCTCCGATCTACAAACACTTGCCCGTCGACGCCGGCGTTCTGCACGAAAGCGTGCGGCGACAATTCTGGCTCTCGCTGGCCGTGCTGTTCGCGCTCGCTTTCGCCGCCGTGGGCCATGTGCGGCCGGTCGTCGAGGCGCCGGCGGCTCCGGCCGGGCTCCGCCATCCCCACGTCGTCACGCCGACCTTCGTGCCGCCGACGGGTGCGCCCGTGCGCCCCCCAGCGGACTGGCGTGTCCGCGTGGGGTGAGGCGCGAGCGCCGCGCGGGGCGGGCGAGTACTGGCGGATTTTCCCGGCCTACGACGGTCGGGACTGGCGCGGTGCGCAACAGCGGCAACCCGCGCGATGGGCGGCTGTCGCGGCCCCCACATCGTCGGCGCGAAATTGACCGCTGTTCTGCAACTCGCCTCTTGCAAGACCGCGAGACCCTGACGAGCGATCTCGCGTTCCCATAGCCGGTGCGGAGAAAAAAGCTCGCGGCGCCGGCCGGCTGCATTGTGGACATCGCTGCTTTCGGTCCGATTCGGCCATCGGCCGCGCCAGGCGGAATGGACCGCAGTCGGCACAATCATAATCATACGAGGGCATTGCAGATTCCGGCTGGCCGCACTTGAACGTTACTGCATCTCTCGTTCGAGCGCCACGACTGAGCGGTCGGCTCTCGTCCTTTATTGCCGCGTCAGTGTCGCCAAGCCGTCCCCCATCGGGCTGTGAGCGAAACCAGAGGCGGTCGCAGCGTTAACTTTGGTGATTTTCACGTCGTAGTTTTCGTGGTCGCCGAAAGAAACGGTCTTGTGGGTTATCTGACAGTATCCGATGCCGAACGGCTGGCCGCCCCTGATCGCGTAGCTGACCACCTTTCCCGCGGATATCGTCACGGAGACCGGTTCGCTGTTGTTGAGCAGGCCGACCCAAGTTCCGTCCCACGAACTCACCGATGCCGCCTGCGCCGAGGCCGGGATAAGAGTGGCAAGCAACACCAACATTACATTCAACCTCCGTCCAATTGTCATTCTGATCTCCTTTAGATTTGGCGGATGTTCTTTCAAATTTAGATTTGGCGGATGTTCTTTCAAAGAATCATTCTGGCCTAGTCAAGGCGAGATTAAGTGGTCAGCGGGGCAGTCCTGGGAGCGCATCGCCCCTCGAGCCGGCGGTTTCGCAGCGGAACGCCTCGGCGATGCCGGATTATCTCTCGGTCTCGTCCGCGGACAATTTCGGCCTCGGCGCGATTGCGGCGGAACCAATCTCGCCTTATGTCCGCGGCGAGGGCGTTGCCGGCATTCCGACCTACGGCGCGGAAGACTTCGCCACGATCAATCTGTAACGCGGAGCCGGCGGCGGTCGTACGCCCTCTGCACGAGACGAGAGAAAAGCCATGGATCTCGAATTGAAGGGCAAACGCGCTCTGGTCAGCGCCAGCACAGCCGGCATCGGTTTCGCGATCGCCAGCCGCCTGGCACAGGAAGGCGCGCGCGTGATCGTTAATGGACGTACGCAGCCCGCCGTCAATGCGGTCGTGGCGCAATTGCGATCGACGACGGGCGGCGACGTGGAAGGATTTGCCGGCGATCTCGCCACGGCCGCGGCGGCCGAAGCTCTCGCCCGCCGTTTTCCCGAGGTCGAGATTTTAGTCAACAACCTCGGCATCTTCGAACCGAAGCCTTTCGAGGAGATTCCCGACGCCGACTGGCGGCGATTCTTCGAGGCGAACGTCCTTAGCGGGGTGCGCCTGGCTCGCCTCTACCTGCCTGGCATGCGGCGCGCCGATTGGGGCCGGATCATCTTCATTTCCAGCGAAAGCGCTGTGCAGATCCCGGCCGAGATGATCCACTACGGCATGACGAAGACGGCTCAAATCGCCGTCTCGCGCGGCTTGGCGGAGGCGGTCGCCGGCACCGGCATCACCGTCAACAGCATCCTGCCGGGGCCGACGAAGTCACGCGGCGTCAACGATTTCGTCGAGGCCCTGGCCGAGTCCGAGGGCAAATCTTTCGAGGAATTCGAAGCGGAATTCTTCGAGAAGGTGCGCCCAACCTCACTGATCAAGCGCTTCGCCACACCTGAAGAAGTCGCCTCGCTGGTGGCCTATGTCGCCAGCCCGCTGGCGTCGGCCACGACTGGCGCGGCGCTCCGGGTCGATGGCGGCGTCGTCAAGAGCGCGTTCTGACGCTAGAGGTCGGCAAGCGCTCCCCGCGCCGCGGATCGCACAAGCCGCTTTTCCGCCTCCCAACGGCTCGCATTGTCGAGCGACGCCAGGAACTGCACTTTGCCGCCCTCGAGGGCGGCGACCGGCAGGCCGTCCCGAAAGACGAGCCGATTGGAGGTCAGCGCCGCCAATCTCGGCCCGGGCGTCAGGATGCCGACGAGGTTCAGCGGGTCGGCGCCGGACAGCGAGATCCATTGGTCGGGAGAGGGCCGCCGTCGCGTCTCCCGCAGCAAGGCGACAGCATCCGGCAAGGCATATTGCTCGCCGGAGAAGCCGGCGACGAAGCGGCCGCCGCGAATTTCCCCGCGCGCCTCGAGCCTGCGATAGACCCGCAGCAATTCGCGCCATGGCGGCAGCCAACCACCTTCCCGCCCCAGCATGCGAAAGAACACCACGCCATAGCGGCGCAACAAAGTGCGCGCGACATGCTCGATGCCGGCGGCCTTGGTCGGCTCGTCGACGGGCGTGGTCGGCGCGCGCCGGACCAATCCCCAGCGCCCGCCGCTCTCCATGTCGAACGCGAGCACCTTGCCGCGCCGCCTGGCGCCGTTGAGCGGTTTGCGCTGGCCCGACGGAACCAGCAGGGCGCGCAGGCCGCCGAAACTGTCCGAGGTCACCAGCCCGAGGGCCACCAGCTCGGCGAGCGCCTCCTCGAGTTGTGGCCGCAGCAGATGCGCCGCCTCGGCCAGTTCGTTGAAGAACAAGGCGCCATGCCTGCCGAGGCAGTCGAGCACGGCGTGGGCGCGGGACCCGGGAGGCGCCGCGTCGACTTGGGGCGCCAGCGTCATCCAGAGCGGCATCCGCCGTCGATCCAGCAATGCGATCGGGGCGGAGCGCATCGGCGTGGCTGACCGAGCGCGCCCGTTGCCTTGCGGAGGCGGGGCGAGGCGCGCCCAGGCCGAGCGGCCGGCAAGGCACTGAGCGTCGAGCCAAGCGGGCTGGTAGCCTTGAACTCGGGCCGGCAAAATCTCCGTTTCCCACGAGCGAGCGGGGGTCTCGAAGCCTTCCAAAGAGGCCAGGGCGATCGGAAGGGCGTCCGGGCCTTCGAGGCGCGTCTCCTCCGACACATGCTGCCAAGCGAACAGAAAGCGCAGGAAGTCGCGCGCCGAGACGGGCTCGATTTCCGAGCGCAGCCGCTGGATCGTGTAGCGATGGATACGGGCGAGCAGGCGGCGGTCGCACCATTGCTCATCGTTGACGCCGGGGATGAACCGTCCGCGCAGGATGGTCCCCTCGACCTCCAGCGCTACGAGAGCGTTGGCGACCACATCCGGCTCCAACCCGAGCGACGCTGGCAGGTCAGCCTGGCTGACCGGGCCGAGACCTTCCAGACGGCCGCGCACGATCTCGACCAGCGCCTGATCCCGCTCCCAGACAGTCTGCGCCTGTTCCGCCGGCGGTGCGATCCGCGGCTGCAGCGCCGCGTCCGGCCATACGGCCGTGAACTGGGCCAGCCGCTCGGCGGGGACCCAGAGTGAGGTCCGCCGCGTTTTGAACCGGGTGACCCGCTTCTCGAGCGCGAGCGAAGTGAGCCAGTCCCTCCAGGCTGGCGTGGCTTGCACCTCCGCGTCGGTCAGGCAGCCGAGCCATAGGAGCGCGTCGTGCAGTTCCTCGGCATTGGCCGCATCCGGCCACGCCTCGGCGCGAACCCGGGCGATCGCGTCCGGATCGAGCCGCCCGAGCTCCGATGCGCTCTCCGGATCTTGCCAGCGTCTCGCCATGACGGCTTGAGTTCGCCGCTCCTCGAGCGGCGCATCGTCAAGGAAAGCGTAGGGTCGCGCCGACAAAACTTCCAGCGCGAGCGGCGACGGCTGGGTCAGGTCGCAGGCGGCAACACGGATGACGCCCGCTTCGAGTCGCGCCAGCAGCCGCTCCAACCCGTCGATATCCATTGCATCGTGCAGGCAGTCGTCGATCGCCTGATTGGTCAGCGGATGATCGGGAATCTCGCGCTCTCCCACCAGATTTTCCGCGCAGGCGATCTGGTCGGGGAACACCGCCGCGATGAGGTCCTCGGCCTGCATGCGCATGAACTGCGGCGGCACTTTCTTGCCGGCCCGGAATCTCGGCAGCGCGAGCGCCACCCCCGCCACCCAGCGCCAACGGGTGGTGAACATCGGCGCGTCGAGCATCGCCTGGATCAACACCGCGCGGACGCTCGTCGAGTGGAGATAGCGCGCGACCTCGCCGAGATCGAAGCTGTGCGCCGTGGTCAGCGACAATACGATGTTGTCCTCGGTGGCCGCCGCCTGCAATTCGAAATTGAACTTGCGGCAGAATCGCTTGCGCAGCGCCAGTCCCCAGGCGCGGTTGATGCGGCTGCCGAATGGCGCGTGGATGACGAGCTGCATGCCGCCGGCTTCATCGAAGAAGCGCTCCAGCACGATGCGGTCCTGCGTCGGCAGGCCGCCGAGCGCCGCGGCCCCCGCGGCGAGATATTCGACCAACTGCTCGGCGGCGGGCGCGGCGAGACCGATCGTCTCCAGCCACTGTAACGCGCGCTCCTTCGACGGGTCGGTCAGCAGCCGCGATTCGACTTCGGCGCGCAGGCGCGAAACCGCGGACGAAAGCTCGTTGGTGCGGCCCGGCGCTTCGCCGAGCCAGAACGGGATGGTCGGCGGCTGGCCGTGAGCATCCTCCACCCGCACCGTCCCGCGCTCGACCCTGAGGATGCGATAGGAGGCATTGCCGAGCTGGAAGACGTCGCCCTGCATGCTCTCGACGGCGAAATCTTCGTTGACGCTGCCGATGACGTGATTCTCCGGCTCCAACACCACCTGATAGTCGGCGGTGTCGGGGATCGTGCCGCCCGAGGTAAGCGCGGTCGTGCGTGCGCCGCGCCGGCCGCGCAGCATCTGGTTGACCGCATCGCGGTGGATGAGCGCCCCGCGTCGTCCGTGGCGGGTCGCGAAGCCGTCGGCCAACATGCGGACGACGGCGTCGAAATCGGCCCTCGCCAGCGCGCGGAACGGCCAGGCGCGGCGCAGCCGGTCGTAGAGCGCCGCCTCCGGCCAGTCCTGAGCCGACACCTCCGCCGCGATTTGTTGCGCGAGCACGTCGAGCGGCTGGCGCGGAATCGAGAGCCGGTCGAGTTCGCCGCGGCGCACGCAGTCGAGCAGCGCCGCGCACTCCACCAGATCGTCGCGCGACTGTGGAAACAAGCGTCCACTGGGCGTGCCGCCGACGGCGTGGCCCGAGCGGCCGACGCGCTGCAGGAAGCTCGCGATCGACCGCGGCGAGCCGAGTTGGCACACGAGATCGACGTCGCCGATATCGATGCCGAGTTCGAGCGAAGCGGTGGCGACCAGGGCTTTCAGTTCGCCCCGCTTCAACCGCTGCTCGGCCGAAAGCCGCTTCTCCTTCGCCATGCTGCCGTGATGCGCGGTCACTGCGTCGCCCAGTCGTTCCGACAGCTCGCGCGCCACGCGCTCCGCCATGCGGCGGGTGTTGACGAAAACCAGCGTCGTGCGATGCGCCTCGATCAGGTCCGTCAGTCGGTTGTAGACCTGCTGCCAGACCTCGCCCGACATCACCGCCTCCAACGGCGAGTCGGGAACCTCGATGGCGAGATCGCGCGGCCGGTGATGCCCGGTGTCGACGATGGTGGCTTCGTTGGCGCTCGCGCCCACCAGGAAATGCGCGACCGCGTCGATCGGGTTCTGCGTGGCGGACAGGCCGATCCGGAGAAGCCGGTCGCCGCAGAGGGCGGCAAGGCGCTCCAATGAAAGGGTCAGGTGGGCCCCGCGCTTGTTCGGCGCCAGAGCGTGGATTTCGTCGACGATCACGGATCGCGTGGTCGCCAGCATTTTCCGCCCGGATTCCGATCCGAGCAGCACATAGAGCGACTCCGGCGTCGTCACGACGATGTGCGGCGGGCGACGGCGCATCCGCTCGCGCTCGGCGGAGGGAGTATCGCCCGTGCGCACCCAAGCGCGGATCTCGACGTCGGGCAGGCCGCGGCGTCGGAGCTCCTCGCGGATGCCGGCGAGCGGCGCCTCCAGGTTGCGGTGGATGTCGTTCGACAGCGCCTTGAGCGGCGAGACGTAGACGACTTGAGTCGCGTCGGCCAGCCGCCCCTCGAGTCCCTGACGGACCAGATCGTCGATCGCCGCCAGAAATGCTGCGAAGGTCTTGCCGGAGCCGGTCGGCGCCGCGATGAGAGTGTGGCGGCCGCCCTTGATCGCCGGCCAGGCCTCGGCCTGAGCCGGCGTCGGCTGGGCGAAATGTTCCGAGAACCACGCCTCGACCGCGGGATGGAACAGCTTCGAGAGGTTCGTGGCCGCGCGAGGCGGAACCGGCCCGGCGCCGGCGCTCTGCGACCGTGCCGGTGCGTCGGCGCCGGAGAGCGCATCCAGGGAAAATAATGAGCCAGATTCGCGCAAAACGCCTCGTCGCTTTCCTCGCCAAACCGCGCTTCGGCTGCTCGCCGACCGCTCCGGCCACGCGCCTATATGGGGTCGCGTCGAGCCTTGGTGAAGCCGTCGCCGACCGCCAGGGCATTCGGATTTTCCGCGATCCATTGACAGAGACGCGTGGACGCGCCTAGCAAGGGGGCGCTTGACGGTTTCTCAGACGAAGAGGCATCGAAAAGGGAATGCGGTAGGGCGTCAAAGCCTGAAGCCGCAGCTGCCCCCGCAACTGTGAATGGGTAGCCTGACGCCGAAAGAGCCACTGATTCGGTTACGGATCGGGAAGGCGGCGCGAGGCAGGGACCCATGAGCCAGGAAACCTGCCGTCGGCCGAACTGCAACGCGACGGGCGGGGTGCTCCTGTCGCGGTCCGGTGTCGAACCCGGATGGCGAGATGTCGCCGCTTGCGCCCGCGTTTGAAGGACGACGGGCTGAGATGGCCGCGAGAACCACGATCTATGTCTGCGTGACCTGCAAGCAGGCCGACGAGTCCGCCGAGGCCGAGGCGGACCGCGCCGGCGCGCGCCTCTTCTCGGCGCTGAACGCAATGGCGGCCGATGACGTGGCGATCGCGCCGGTCGAATGCCTGTCGGTCTGCAAGCGCCCCTGCACCATAGGTTTCGCCGCGCCCGGCAAATGGACCTATGTCTACGGCGATTTCCCCCCCGAGGCGGCGCCGGAAATTCTCGCCGCCGCCGAACTCTACACTCGCGCTCCCGACGGCCTCATTCCCTGGAAACAGCGTCCGAGCGCGCTGAAAAAGGGCGTCGTCACGCGCATTCCGCCATTCGCCGCCAACTCGGAGCCATTGATATGACGACGCTCGCCAAAATCCCCGTCACCATCGTCACCGGATTTCTCGGCGCCGGAAAGACCACGCTGATCCGCCATGTCCTCGCTCATGCGCAAGGCCGGCGTCTGGCGCTGGTGATCAACGAATTCGGCGATGTCGGCGTCGATGGCGAGATATTGAAATCGTGCGGCATCGACTCGTGTCCCGAGGAAAACATCGTCGAATTGGCCAACGGCTGCATATGCTGCACCGTGGCCGACGATTTCGTGCCGGCGATCGACGCCTTGTTGGCGCGCGAACCGCGCCCCGATCACATCGTGATCGAAACGTCCGGGCTGGCGCTGCCCAAGCCCTTGGTCAAGGCCTTCGACTGGCCCGCCATCCGCTCCAGGCTGACGGTCGACGGCGTGATCGCGGTGGTCGACGCTGCGGCCGTGGCGGAGGGCCGCTTCGCCGACGACGAAGCCAAGCTCGCCGCCCAGCGCGCCAAGGACGCTTCGGTCGACCACGACAACCCGTTGGAAGAGGTCTACGAGGACCAGCTCCTCTGCGCCGATTTGGTGATCTTGAACAAGGCCGATCTGGTCGACCCCGCCGCGCTCGAGCGCGTTCGCAACGATATCGCCGCCGCAATCCCGCGCGCGGTCAAGATCGTGCCGACCCGCGAGGGTCGTCTCGACACAGAGATATTGTTGGGGCTGCATGCCGCAGCCGAGGACGATCTGGCGGCGCGCCCCTCGCATCACGATGCGGAGGAGAGCCATGACCACGACGACTTCGAGACCTTCGTGGTCAATCTCCCTGTCGTCGCCGACGCGGGCGCGCTCTCGACCAAACTCGCCGACATCGCCCGCGACTTCGCCGTGCTGCGCATGAAGGGGTTCGTCGAAGTCGCGGGCAAGCCGATGCGGCTGCTCGTGCAAGGCGTCGGCGCCCGATTTTCGCACCAGTTCGACCGGCCGTGGAAGACCGGCGAAGCGCGCGGCGGGCGCCTTGTGGTGATCGGCGAGAAGGGCTTCGACAAGCAAGCCATCGCCGCCGCACTTTCGGCCTGACAAAGCGATGCACCTCGTCCGCACCGAACAGCGATCTCTCGATGAAACGGCGCAAGCCGTCGATCTCGAGCATTCGCCTGCGGACGTAGTCTGTTTGTCGTTCACCGACAGCGATCTCGCGGTGATCGCGGCCGGCCACGAGAGCGCGCGTCACCCGAGCCTGCGGCTCGCCTCGCTCGCCGCGCTCAAGCATCCCTATTCGATCGATCTCTACGTCGAAAAGATCTGCGCCAAGGCGCGCTTCGTGTTGGTGCGCCTGCTCGGCGGGCTGGATTACTGGCGCTATGGCGTGGAGGAATTGAGCGCCAGGGCGCGTGAAACCGGCTTCCACCTGGCGGTCGTTCCCGGCGACGCGATGGAGGACCCACGGCTCGACGGGGCCTCGACGCTTCCGGTCGAGGATTTGCGCCAGCTCTGGGCCTACTTCCAGGAGGGCGGCCCGGAAAATCTCGCCGCCTGCCTCGACTTCATCGCCGCCAGGATCGGCCGCGGCGGCCAAGTTCCGCCGCCCAAGGCGGTCGAGCCTTTCGGCCTGTACCAGTCCGGGTCCCGGGAGGCCGGCGAAGGCGCGGCTCTCGCGCTGATCGTGTTTTATCGCTCAGCCTATCTCTCGGGCGATACGGCGCCGGTGCGCGATCTCGGGCAATCGCTGGCCGCGCGGGGTCTCGGCGTCGTCAGCGTCTACGTTTCGAGCCTAAAAGATCCGGCGGCGAGCGGTCCTCTGGCGAACCTGATCGCGGCGCGCCGACCGGACGTAGTCCTCAACGCCACCGCCTTTTCCAGCCGGGTCGATGGCGGCGGCGGCGTTCTCGATCTCGCTGACGCGCCCGTCCTGCAGGTGATCCTGTCCGGCTCTCGTCAAGCGCAATGGCGGGAGTCGAGCCGCGGGCTCAGCGCCGCCGATCTCGCCATGAATGTCGTGCTGCCGGAGATCGACGGGCGCATCATCACGCGCGCAGTGTCGTTCAAGGCCGAGAAACAACGCGACGACGACCTGGAATTCACGCCCCTGGCGCATCGCCCCGAGCCGTCGCGCGTCGAATTTGTCGCCGCGCTCGCGGCCCATTGGGCGGCATTGCGCAAGACGCCCAATGCGCAAAAACGGCTCGCGCTGATCCTGTCGGATTATCCGGGAAAGGGCGGGCGCGCCGGCTACGCCGTCGGCCTCGATACGCCGCAGAGCGCCCTGGCGATCGTGGAGCGGCTTGGCGCCGAGGGTTATCGGATCGGCGAACCGCCGGCAGGCGGCGAATTGATCGCCGCTTTGTCGACCGGCCCACTTCGCCCGGTGATGGGGCTCGCCGATTACAGGGAGAGATTGCGGCGCCTTCCGGCCGCCTTCGTCGAGAGCGTTCATGCCGCCTGGGGCGATCCGACCGAGGATGCGGCTCTCGTCGACGGCTCGTTCGCCTTCCGTTTTCTGAACTGCGGCAACCTGATCGTCGCGATCCAGCCCGACCGCGGCCGCTCCTCCGAACGCAAGGGGGAATATCACGACGCAAGGCTGGCGCCGCGCCACGCCTATGTCGCGTTCTATCTCTGGCTGCGCGAAAGCGAGCGGCTCGATGCGATGATCCATTGCGGCGCGCACGGCACGCTCGAATGGCTGCCCGGCAAATCCGTCGCGCTCTCCGAGGATTGCGCGCCGGAAGTCGTGCTCGGGCCGATGCCGCTGGTCTATCCCTTCATCGTCAACAATCCCGGCGAGGCGGCGCAGGCGAAGCGCCGCGCCGCGGCGGTCATCGTCGGCCATCTCACCCCGCCGCTGGTCGCCGCGGGCGCGCATGGGGCGACGGCGGAGATCGAAGCCTTGTTCGACGAATATGCCGAAGCGCAATCGCTCGATCCCCGACGCGCGCAACTGCTGGCCGATGTGATTCTATCGCGGGCGAAGGAGTCCGGCCTGCTCGAGGAATGCGGCCTCAGCCCCGATCGAGACGCGCTGATGCAGCTCGACGCCTGGCTCTGCGATCTCAAGGATATGCGCATCAACGATGGGCTGCACGTATTCGGCCGCTCGCCGCGGGGCTCTGAACGCGCGGCGATGCTCGCCGGCCTTGGCGCGTCGACCGGCGAAGCGGAGGCTGAGATCGCGCAAGAACTCGACGCCTGCGGCGAGGCGGAAATGCAAGGCCTGCTGCGCGCGCTGGCGGGCCGCTTCGTCAAACCCGGCGCAGCCGGCGCCCCAACGCGAGGCCGGCGCGACATTCTACCCACAGGCCGCAACCTCTATGCGATCGATCCGCGCGCCGCGCCGACCCGCACCGCGTGGGAAATCGGCCAGCGCACTGCGCGCGAAGTGCTGGCGCGCTATCTGCAAGATCACGGCGAATGGCCGCGTCGCATCCTGATCGACCTCTGGGGCAGCGCCACCATGCGCACCGGCGGCGACGACCTGGCGCAGGCTTTTGCGCTCATCGGCGCCCGCCCGCTGTGGGACAATGGCTCGACGCGGGTAAGCGGCTTTGAAATTCTGCCGCTTGCCCTGCTCGGGCGTCCGCGCGTCGACGTCACTTTGCGCATTTCCGGCCTCTTCCGCGATGCTTTCCCGACGCAGATCGCTTTGTTCGACGCCGCCGTGCGGGCGGTCGCGAAGCGCGACGAGCCGATCGAGGACAATCCGCTGGCGGGCGCCAGCGAGCTCTGCCGGATTTTTGGCGCGGCGCCCGGCCGTTATGGCATTGGTCTGGGCGCGCGATTGGCGGACGGCCAATGGCGCGAGCGCGCGGAACTGGCGCAAACCTATCTCGCGGCGGGTTCGCACGCCTACGGCGCCAATGCCGACGGCGAAGCGGCCCCGGAGGCGTTCCGCGCCAGCGTCGCCGGCGCGGACGCGTTCGTGCATGTGCAGGATATGGCCGGCCAGGACGTGCTGGATTCCGACGCCTTCGCCGAGCATGAAGGCGGGTTCGCCGCGGCCGCCGCTTATCTCGACAACGCGCCGAGCGTCTATCACGCCGATACGAGCCTTGCCGAGCAAACTCGCGTGCGCACCCTCAAAGAGGAGATCGCGCGGGTTCTGCGCGCCCGCGCGATCAACCCGCGCTGGCTGAAGGGGCAGATGCGCCATGGCCATCGCGGCGCGGCGGAAATCGCCGAGACGGTCGACAACCTTTTCGCCTTCGCCGCCTTGACCGACGCCGCGCCGAGCCACCACTTCGATCTGCTGTTCGACGCGACCTGTGGCGACGAGGCCGTGCGCGCCTTCCTGGAGAGCGCCAATCCGCAGGCGGCCAAAGCCATCGCCGAAAAATTCGAGGAAGCGGCGCGACGCGGGTTTTGGACCTCGCGGCGCAATTCCTCCGCCGCAATCCTTGCCAGCCTGAGGGCGCGAACGTGAGTCCGCTCGCGCCAAAAGGCTGGTGCCCCGGGGCGCTGCGTCCCATGCAGACGGGCGACGGCTATCTCGTGCGGCTGCGCCTGAGCAACGGCGCGCTGTCCTTCGCTCGCGCGGCGGAAATCGCTGCGCTGTCGGAGCGCTTCGGCAACGGCTTGATCGATCTTTCCGCCCGCGCCAACATGCAATTTCGCGGCGTCAGCGAGGACGCGTTGGCGCCGCTCTGGGCGCGGCTCGCCGAAATCGGTCTGCTCGACGAGGACCCTGAAGCTGAGGCGGTGCGCAATGTCGTGCCGAGCCCGCTCGCCGGGTTCGACGCCAGCGCGGCGCTCGACGCGCGACCGCTGGTCGCCGCCTTGGAAGCGCGATTGACGGGAGAAAAGGCGTTGCGCGCCTTGCCGTCGAAATTCGGTTTTCTCATCGATGGCGGCGGCCTTTTGCCACTGACGGGCGTCGATGCCGATGTTCGTTTCGAGGCCTACGCGACCCGCGCTGGCGCGCGTCTGCGCGTGCGGCTCGGCGGCGTCTGCGTCGGCGCGATTGCGCCCGAAAAGCTCAGCGACGTCGGCGCCGCCATCGCGGGGAACTTTCTCCGGTTGCGCGGTGACGAGCGGCGCATGGGGGCGCTCGTCGCGCGCATCGGCGGGCCGCCGCTCGCGCACGGCGCCGATCTCGAAGAGGGCGCCGACTCGCCTTTGCCGCAAGAGCGCATTGACCCCTCCAAAGTGGTCGGCGCGAAGGCGCTCGGCGGCAGGGCCTTCGTTGGCGCCGGCCTCGCCTTCGGTCGCTTGCGCGCCGATGATCTCCGCTTTCTGGCTGACCGGGCGCAGGCGCATGGAGCGGCGGAATTGCGTCTGACCCCGTGGCGCGCTCTGCTGGCGCCCGGGCTCGACCGCGCCTGTGCGGAAGCCCTGGCGCGCGAACTCGAATCGCGCGACTTCGTACTCGATGGGCGCGATCCCCGTCTGGCCCTCGCCGCCTGCCCGGGCAAGCCCGCTTGCGCCAGCGCCAATGCCGACGTTCGCGCTTTGGCATTGCGTTTGAGTCCGCTGTTGGCGGGCCGCGACGGCGTTTTGCACGTCTCGGGCTGCGCCAAGGGCTGCGCCCGCCACGCGGCGTCGGCGCTGACCATCGTGGCGACGACAACGGGGTTCGACCTCGTCGAAAACGGCTTGGCGCGCGACGAGCCCTTATTGCGTGGGCTCGATCTTGCCGGGCTCGAGGATTTCCTGACAATTCATCGCCAAGGAGCGCAGGTTTGAGCGCGGGTTACGACTACATCCGTGACGGTGCGGAGATTTATAAGAGCTCCTTCGCCATCATCCGTCGCGAGGCCGATCTGGCGCGCTTCAATCCGGACGAAGAACGCGTCGCCGTGCGCATTATCCATGCCTGCGGCATGGTCGAGGCGGCGGCGGACATATATTTTTCGTCTGGCGCTGCAACGGCGGGAATCGCCGCGCTCGACGCCGGCGCGCCGATCCTCTGCGACGCCAACATGGTCGCCCACGGCGTCACTCGCGCGCGGCTTCCCAAGGCCAATCCGGTGATCTGCACGCTGAGCGATCCGCGGGCGCCCGAGCTCGCCAGGACGCTCGGCACGACGCGCACCGCGGCGGCGATGGAGCTATGGCGGCCCCACCTCGCCGGCGCCGTCGTCGTCTTCGGCAATGCGCCGACCGCGCTGTTTCATCTCTTCGAAATGCTCGATGCGGGCGCCCCGAATCCTGCTCTCATTGTCGCGATGCCGGTCGGTTTCGTCGGCGCGGCCGAATCGAAAGAGGCCGCGATCGCGGATCGGCGAGCGCCGGTGATCGCGGTGCGGGGACGCAAGGGTGGCAGCGCCATGGCCGCCGCCTGCATCAACGCGATGGCGAGCGCGAAGGAATGAGCGGGGACGGCAAGATCGGACGGCTCTTCGGCGTGGGGCTCGGCCCCGGCGACCCCGAGCTGCTCACTGTGAAGGCGGTGCGTTTGATCGAGTCGACGCCTGTCATCGCCTTTTTCGCCAAGGCCGGGCGGCGCGGCAATGCGCGCGTCATCGTCGATGGGTGGCTGCCGGCCAGCGCGCAGGAGATGCCGCTCTACTATCCCGTGACGACGGAAATCCCGGTCAGCGACCCCGCCTACAACGCCGAGCTCGCACGCTTCTACGAAGCCTCGGCCGAGGCGATCGCCGCGCATCTCGCGGCCGGGCGCGACGTCGCAATTCTGAGCGAGGGCGACCCGCTCTTCTATGGCTCCTTCATGCATCTCTACATTCGTTTGAAGGGTCGATTTGCCGTCACGATCGTGCCGGGCGTCACCGGTATGGCGGGCTGCTGGTCGGCGGCGGCCGAGCCGATCACCTGGGGCGACGACGTGTTGACGGTCCTGCCGGGAACGCTCGATCAGGATGCGCTGGTGGCGCGGCTTCAGGGGACCAATGCAGCGGTGATCATGAAGATCGGCAAGAATTTCGCCAAGATCCGCGCCGCGCTGATCGCGACGGGCCTCTATGACCGGGCGATCTATGTCGAACGCGGCACGATGGCGGGCGAAAAGGTGCTGGCGCTCAAAGACAAATGCGACGACCTCGCGCCGTACTTCGCGACGATCCTTGTGAGCGGGACGGGGAGGCGCCCATGAGCATGCTGAACGGCGCCGGGGTCCTTTTCGTCGTCGGCCTCGGCCCCGGGCCGGACCATTGGCTGACGCCCGAGGCCTCCGCCGCCTTGGCGCAAGCAAGCGCCTTGATCGGCTATAAGGCCTACACCGAACGCGTGCCGGAGCGTGAGGGGCTCGAGCGTTTCGCCAGTGACAATGGGGTGGAAATCGACCGCGCCCGCCACGCCCTCCGATTGGCGCAAGCGGGGCGCGTCGTCGCCGTGGTTTCAGGCGGCGACCCCGGCGTTTTCGCCATGGCGGCGGCGGTCTTCGAGGCGATCGACGCGGGCGATCCGGCGTGGCGGGCGTTGGACATCCGCGTGCTGCCGGGCGTCAGCGCGATGCAGGCGGCGGCCGCGCGTCTCGGCGCCCCGCTCGGGCATGATTTCTGCGCCATCTCGCTTTCGGACAACCTCAAACCTTGGGAGGTCATCGCACGGCGGCTCGAGGCCGCCGCGCATGGCGACTTCGTGATCGCGCTTTACAATCCGGCCTCGAAGGCGCGGCCGCGGCTCATTCACGACGCTTTTGCGCTGCTGAATCGCCTGAAGGACGGGGCGACGCCGGTAGCCTTCGCGCAGGCGGTCGGGCGGCCGCTCGAGCGCATCCTCCTGACCAATCTCGCCGAGGCCGACGTGAGCAGCGTCGACATGAGCACGCTGGTGCTGATCGGATCGAGCCAGACCCGGTTCATCCAGCGCGGCCAAGCGCAGCCCTGGCTTTTGACCCCGCGCAGCTATGAGACGCGGCGATGAGCTTCGATCCACGCGAGAACCCGCTCGAGATCGTGCGTTTCCTCGACGCCTTGCCCGGAGGGGCGCTGCAGCATGACGACCTTGGCGCCGAGACGGCGCGCCGCCTCGATCTTGGCGTAGGTGGCGTTTCCGCCGCTGTTCTTGGTGACCAGAATCTCGATGTTTTCGTCGCGCATCAACGCCAGTTCCTCGTCGAGCCCGAACGGGCCGCGCGCGAGGATGAGCTTATGCTTCGGCAGCAGGGCGATCTCTTCGGGCGGGTCGATGGCGCGCACGACATAGGAGTGCTGCGGCGCGGCGCCGAAAGCGGCCAGTTGCAGCCGCCCCTGGGTCAGAAACACCGTTCTCGGCATTTCGCCCAAGGCGCCGACGGCGGCATCGATGGCCTCGACTTCGACCCAGTCGTCGCCGGCCTGTCGCGTCCACGCGGGCCGGGAGAAGGCGAGCAGCGGAACCTGCGTCATTTCGCACGCCGCCGCCGCGTGAGCCGACATTTGCGCGGCGAACGGATGGGTCGCGTCAATCACCGCTTCGATGGTTTCCCGCGCCAGATATTGGCGCAGACCGGCGGTTCCGCCGAAGCCGCCGATGCGGTAGGGGAGGGGCGGGGCGACCGGCTTTTGCGTGCGTCCGGCCAAGGAGAGGGTGGCGGCGATATCGCTCCTCGTTGCAAGCGCGCGCGCCAAGGCGCTCGCCTCGCTGGTTCCGCCCAAAATCAAAATGCGCATCGAGGCGTTCTATCCGGAGCCGTCGCATGAGCGCGCCCTGGCTCTCCATTGTCGGCATTGGAGAAGACGGGCTCGCCAGTCTCTCTCCTGCCGCAACGCAGCTCTTGAGACAAGCGCAGTTCGTCGTCGGCGGCGCGCGACATCTCGAGTTGGCGGGTGACCTCGACGGCGAGACGCTGGCATGGCCCTCGCCGATCGAAGGCGCCTATCCCGCCATTCTGGCGCGGCGCGGCCAAAGCGTCTGCGTGCTGGCGTCCGGCGATCCGTTCTTCTACGGCGTCGGAACGAGCCTGATGCGCCTTGTCCGCCCGGAGGAAATGATTTGCCTGCCCGCGCCCTCCGCGTTCAGCCTCGCAGCCGCGCGGCTCGGCTGGAGCCAGCAGGATTGCGCGCTGCTATCGCTGCACGGACGCCCGCTGGAACGCATCATTCCCCACTTGCACGACGGCGCGCGCATTCTCGCGCTTTCCTGGGACGAGCGCACGCCGCGGGCGGCAGCGGAGCTTCTGACCCAGCGCTGCCTCGGCCAATCGCGTCTTACCGTGTGCGAAAATCTCGGCGGCCCGCGGGAGCGCGTCCGCGGAGCGCTGGCCAAGAGCTTCGAGCTCGATGACCTGCGCCCGCTCAATACGTTGGCGATCGAGGTCGTGGCCGCGCCCGGCGCCAGGACAATTCCGCGCGCGCCGGGCCTACCGGACGACTGGTTCGAGCACGACGGCCAGATCACCAAGCGCGACATTCGCGCGCTGACGCTGTCGGCGCTCGCCCCCCGGCGCGGCGAACTCTTGTGGGACATCGGCGCGGCGTCGGGCTCCATCGGCATCGAGTGGATGCTGGCCGACCCGGCCAATCTCGCCGTCGCCGTCGAGCAGAACCCGGAACGCGCCGCGCGCCTGATGCGCAACGCCGCGGCCTTGGGCGTACCCGGGCTGCGGCTCGCGCAGGGCAAAGCCCCGGAGGCTTTGCGCGATCTGTCGACGCCCGACGCTATATTCATCGGCGGCGGCGCCGCGACGCCCGGCGTGCTGGACACGGCCTTGCTGGCCTTGCGGGCTGGCGGGAGGCTGGTCGTCAATGGCGTGACGCTGGAGACCCAGGCGGAACTCGCGGCGCGGTTCGGCGCGCTTGGCGGCGCCCTCACGCAATTGCAAGTCGCCCGCGCGGAGAAGCTCGGCGGGTTTCATGCCTTTCGCCCGGCGCTCCCGGTGGTTCAGTGGAGCTACGAAAAGCCATGGTGAGGGCAGTCGCCATGGGCCTTGGCTGCCGCAAGGACATCGCCGCCGCGCCGATCGTCGATTTGGCGCGCGCGGCGCTGGCGCGTTTGCCGCACGCGCCCCAGTCCGTGCGGCTCTACACGATCGAGCGCAAGGCGCATGAGCAAGGCTTGCGCGCGGCGGCCGAAGTTTTGGGCTACGATCTCGTTTTTTTGCCGGAAGCCGCGTTGGCGGAAAGACAGGCGGACTTCGTCGCGCGCGGCGCGACGCCGTCGGCGAAGGCGCGGGCTCTTGCGGGTCTCGACAGCGTGGCCGAAGCCGCGGCCCTATTCGGCGCCGGGCCGAGCGCGACGCTGATCGTACCGCGCCTCGCCGCACACGGCGTCACCTGCGCCATCGCGGCCGACCGCGGGCAATTCGAGGCTTGGAAATGACCGTGCATTTCATTGGCGCCGGCCCCGGCGCCCCCGATCTCATCACCTTACGCGGCCGCGACATTCTCGCCCGCTGTCCGGTCTGCCTCTACGCGGGCTCGCTGGTGCCGAAGGAATTGCTGGCGCACTGCCCCGAGGGCGCGCGCATCATCGACACAGCGCCGATGTCGCTCGACGAGATCGCCGGGGAATTCTCGACAGCCCATGCCGCTGGCGAGGATGTGGCGCGGCTGCATTCCGGCGACCTGTCGATCTGGAGCGCCATGGGCGAGCAATTGCGCCGCCTCGAAGCTTTGGGGATCGCCTACACCGTGACGCCGGGCGTGCCGGCCTTCGCGGCGGCGGCCGCGGCTTTGCGGCTTGAACTCACGCTGCCGGAAGTGGCGCAGTCGCTGGTGCTGACCCGCACTCCGGGCCGCGCTTCGTCCATGCCGGAACGCGAAAAGCTGTCGAGCTTCGCTGCGACCGGGGCGACGCTGGCGATCCATCTCTCCATTCCCGTGCTTGACCGGCTGGCGGCGGAGCTGGTTCCCTTCTACGGCGAGGATTGCCCAGTCGCGATCGTCTTCCGCGCGAGTTGGCCGGACGAGCGCGTCGTGCGCGGCACGCTCGCAACGATCGCGGCGGAGGTCGCACGGAGCCCGATCGAGCGCACGGCGCTGATCCTTGTCGGTCCGGCCCTCGGCGCAAGGGATTTTCGCGAGAGCGCGCTTTACGATCCCGATTATCGCCGCCGCTTTCGCGGCCGATCCGGGTTGCCCGGCGATGGCGGGCCGATCAATGAACCCGCCTGAAACCGCTGCGCGCCAACAGCGCGCCATCTCGGTCGAAGATGACGATCTCGATTGCGCAATCGACGCCGGCGAGGACCTTGGCCGCCGTCTCCCAGGCAGCGTCGGCGACCCGCGCCGCGAGATCGAAATTCGCTTGGCCTGCGATCTCGAAGGCGTGCTTGGCGGTGTTGGCCGCCCTGATGCGCCGCGCCGTCTCGCCGGTCGCGAGATTGGCGAGAAAGCCGAGATCGACTTCGCCGCGCTTCGAATGAAGGTCGAGCAGGCCCTGGCCGAGCTTGGTCATCTTGCCCATCCCGCCGGCGATGGTGACGCGCCGGACCGGATGCTGGCGCAGGTATTTCAACATGCCGCCGACAAAGTCGCCCATATCGATCAGCGCTTGCTCGGGCAGGCCGTAGAGCGTCTTGACGGCGGCTTCCGAAGTCGAGCCGGTCGCGCCCGCGACATGGTCGAGCCCCATGCCGCGCGCGACGTCGATCCCGCGATGGATCGAGGCGATCCAGGCCGCGCAGGAATAGGGCACGACGATCCCGGTGGTGCCGAGAATGGAGAGACCGCCGACGATGCCGAGCCGTCCGTTCAGCGTGCGCTCGGCGATTTTCGCGCCGTCGGGGATGGCGATCTCGACAATGACGTCGCCGTCGCCGCCACGGGCGCTTGCCGCCTCGGCGATCGCCGTGCGGATCATCTGGCGCGGAACCGGGTTGATAGCGGGTTCGCCCACCGCCACCGGCAGGCCGAGCCGCGTTACGACGCCGACCCCCTCGCCGGCGCGGAAGACGACGCCGGACCCCGGGGCAGCCCGACTTACGCGCGCGACGATCAACGCGCCATGCGTCACGTCGGGATCGTCGCCCGCGTCCTTGACCACGCCCGCGCGAGCGAAGCCGGCTCCAAGCTCCTGCAACGCGAGGCTGAAGGCCGGGCGCTGCCCCCCCGGCAGCAGGATGGCGACGGGATCGGGAAAGTCGCCCGTCAGCAAAGCCTCGTAGGCCGCGCGCGTCGCCGCGGCGGCGCAGGCGCCCGTGGTCCAGCCACGGCGCAGAGAAGGCTTTGCATCATCCATGCATTTTGCTACCGCGCTTCGCTCGCTGTGCAAAGGAGTTCGCGCCGATGAGCCTCGCCGCTCTCCCCTCTCCCGCCTCGCCTCGATTCGCGCCGGGCCAGGTCTGGCTCGTCGGCGCCGGGCCTGGCGATCCCGGGCTGTTGACCCTGCACGCCGTCCATGCCCTGCGGCAGGCCGACGTCGTCGTCTACGACGCGCTGGTCAGCTCGGAGATCTTGGCCCTGATCCCGCCGGAGGCGGCGCGCGAATTCGCTGGCAAACGCGGTGGCAGGCCGTCTGCCTCTCAGGCCGACATCACCGAGCGGCTGATCGCGCTCGCCCGAGAGAACAAAAAGGTCTTGCGGCTGAAGGGCGGCGATCCCTTCGTATTCGGACGCGGCGGCGAAGAGGCTTTGGGGTTAGTCGCGGCGGGCGTGCCGTTTCGCATCGTTCCGGGTCTGACCGCCGGCCTCGCGGGTCTCGCCTACGCCGCCATTCCGGCGACGACGCGCGGCTCCAACCGGGGCGTGATCCTCGCGACCGGCCATGCCGCGGGCGACGACGAACCGACGGACTGGGCGAATCTCGCCCGCGCCGGCCTGCCGGTGATCCTCTACATGGCGATGATGCGCTTCGAGAGCATAGCCGCCGCATGGATCGAGGCGGGGGCCGATCCGCAAACGCCGGTGGCCATCGTCACGCAAGCGACCACGCCGCGACAGCGCACGCTGATCACCACCCTGGCGCGGGCCAAGACTGACGCCGAAGCGCAGGGGCTTGGCGCGCCGGCAATCATCGCGATCGGCGAGATCGTCAATCTGCATGCGGCTTTGGCGCCGCTGGCGCTGAACTTGATCGAGGCGTCGTGAGCCCGCGTGGCCTCATGATCGCCGCGCCGCGCTCCGGCAGCGGGAAGACGACGGTGACGCTCGGCCTGATGCGCGCGCTTCGCTCGCAGGGGCTCAAGGTCGCGGGGGCCAAATCGGGTCCGGACTACATCGATCCCGCCTTTCACGAAGCGGCCATCGGGCGCGCCAGCCTCAATCTCGATTCCTGGGCGATGGACCCGCCTCTGCTGGCCGCTCTGGCGGCACAGGCGGGACGAGACAGCGACCTCATGCTGGTGGAAGGCTCGATGGGTCTGTTCGACGGCGCGCCCGCGGAGCGTGGCCGCTCGGGCGCCTCCGCCGATGTCGCGGCGGCGCTGGGTTTCCCGGTCTTGCTGGTGCTGGACGTTTCCGGGCAGGCTCAGTCGGCCGGCGCCGTCGCCAAGGGGTGTGCGCTTTATGATCCGCGCGTCGAGAATCGCGGGCGTCGTGCTGAACAGGGTCGGCAGCCCGCGCCACCACAAACTCGCGGCGGACGCCGTTCAATCGGTTGGCATTCCCGTGGTCGGTTCGCTGCCCAAGTCCATCGACATCGCTCTGCCTGAGCGTCACCTCGGTCTCGTTCAGGCGAGCGAGACGCAGAGCCTCGCTCTGCGCCTCGACGCTATGGCGAAGTTCGTCGCCGAACATGCCGACCTTGCGGCCATTCAAGCCTTGGCCGCGCCTTTCGACGCCGACGCCACGGTGCGTCCCACGCCCGTTGCACTCCGACCTCCGGGTCAGCGCATCGCGATCGCCCGCGATGCGGCTTTTTCGTTCCTCTACCCCCATGTCCTCTCGGGCTGGCGCGCCAGCGGAGCGGAATTTCGTTTCTTTTCGCCTGTGAACGACGAACCCCCGCCTGACGACGCCGACATGTGCTGGCTGCCGGGCGGTTATCCCGAACTGCACGCCGGACGGCTGGCGTCGAATGGACGTTTCATGGCGGGCCTGCGGAGCTTTGCGCAAACGCGCCCGATCCACGGCGAGTGCGGCGGCTACATGACGCTGGGCGCGACGCTCACCGACGCATCCGGCGCGACGCACGCAATGGCGGGGCTTTTGTCGATCGAGACCAGTTTCGCCAAACGCAAGATGAACCTCGGCTACCGCGAGGCGACCCTCTTGGCCGACGGGGCGATCGGACCGGCCGGGCGGCGTCTGCGCGGCCACGAGTTTCATTATGCCAGCATCGTCGCGCAGGGCGACGATGCGCCATTCGCGCTGACGCATGACGCCTACGCCAGCGCCCCCGCATTCTCCGGTTCGCGCCGCGGGTGCGTGACGGGCTCGTTTTTCCACGTGATCGCGGCGCTCGCATAGGCGCCGCCCGACCGAATATGGATGCAATCAAAGATCCGAGGTCCCACATGAAGATCGTTGCGATTGAGACTTTGTACGCCCGCGAGTTCGAAAACGTCCTTTGGGCGCGCGTCCACACCGATGCGGGCGTCATCGGTCTTGGTGAAACATTCTATGGCGCCGGCGCCGTCGCCGCACACATCCACGACACCTTGGCGGCGCGGCTGTTGGGCCGCGATCCGCTGCGCATCGAGGCGATCCACAAGGAACTCGTCAATTTGCCGATGGCGCAGTCGAGCACCGGCGCCGAATATCGGGCCGCGTCCGCCATCGACATCGCGCTCTGGGATCTCTGGGGGAAGGCGACGAACCAGCCGGTGCATCAATTGCTCGGCGGGCTCTGCCGCGACAAGCTGCGCATCTACAACACTTGCGCCGGCTACCAATATGTTCGCAATCGCGACATTCGTCCCGTCAACACGTGGAACATCAGCGCCGACGGTCCCTATGAGGACTTGAACGCCTTCACCACGGACGCGGGCGCGTTGGCGGAAAACCTGCTGGAAAGCGGGATCAACGGGATGAAGATTTGGCCCTTCGATCCCGCCGCGATGGAATCGGGCGGCATCGACATTTCCACCGAACAACTCAAGGCGGCGTTGCGTCCGTTCGAGCTTATCCGCAAGCGCGTCGGCGACCGCATGGATATCATGGTGGAGTTTCACTCGCTGTGGAACCTGACGACCGCCAAACGCCTGGCAAAGGCATTGGAGCCATTCGATCCGACCTGGTACGAGGATCCGATCCGGATGAATTCAAGCCAGGCGCTGGCCGAATACGCCCGCTCGACCCACGTGCCCGTCTGCGCCAGCGAGACGCTCGGTTCGCGCTGGCCCTACAAGGAGATGCTGGACCAAGACGCCATCGGCGTCGTGATGGTGGATTTGTGCTGGACGGGCGGCCTGACCGAGGGGCGCAAGATCGCCTCGCTCGCCGAGACCTACCATAAGCCGTTCGCGCCGCACGACTGCGTCGGCCCGGTCGCTTTCGCCGCCGCGGTCCACATGTCGTTCAGCCAGCCAAACACGCTGATCCAGGAATTGGTTCGCGCCTTCTACACCGGCTGGTACAAAGAACTGGTCACCGAGGTCCCGACCATTCGCGACGGCTTCGTCTTTCCAATGGAGGGGCCGGGGCTGGGCACGGATCTCAGGCCGGCGGTGTTCGAGCGATCCGACCTCATCGTCCGTAGGAGCCAAGCATGAACGCGCCGAAACTCTTCGACCTCACCGGCAAAACGGCGCTGATAACCGGATCCTCCGGCGGCCTCGGCCTCGCCATTGCGCGCGGCCTCGCCGAGGCCGGAGCGGCGATCGTCCTCAACGGGCGGAACGAAGCGAAGCTCGAGGCCGCCGCCAAGCCCATTGCGGCGGCGGGGCATCGAATTTGGACCAGGGCCTTCGACGTCGCCGAGGATGCGGCGGTGCAGGCAGCGTTCGAGGGGTTCGACGCCGAGGGCGTCGCGATCGACATTCTCTTCAACAACGCCGGCATTCAACTGCGCAAGCCGATGGTCGATCTGACGACCGAGGAGTGGCGCGGCGTGCTGGACACCAATCTCACCAGCGCCTTTCAAGTCGGTCGCGAGGCGGCGCGACGGATGATCGCGCGGGGGCGCGGCGGCAAGATCGTCAACATCGCCTCCCTGGCGAGCGAGGCGGCGCGCGCGACCATCGCGCCGTACACGGCCGCCAAGGGCGGCCTCAAGATGCTCACGCGTTCGATGGCGGCGGAATGGGCGAGCCACGATATTCAGGCCAACGCGATCGGGCCGGGCTACATCGTAACGGAGATGAACAAGGCCCTCATCGAAGACCCCAAATTCGACGCTTGGGTGCGCGGCAGGACGCCGTCCCGACGATGGGGATTGCCCGACGACCTCATAGGCGCCGCGGTGTTCCTGGCGTCTCCGGCTTCGGCCTACGTGAACGGGCAGATGATCTATGTCGACGGCGGCATGCTGGCCGTGCTGTGACGCGCGGACCCGTGAACCTTTGAAAGGCGTTCGGGAGGAAATCATGCGCGGCGTCGTGATCCACGCCCCAAAGGATCTTCGCATCGAGGAGGCGCCGGACCAAATCCTCGGCCCTAACGATGTTCGCGTGCGAATCCAGACGGGCGGCATCTGCGGCTCGGACCTGCACTATTTCAATCATGGCGGAACGGGGTTCATAAAGATCCGCGAGCCGATGGTCCTCGGCCATGAAGTCGCGGGAACGATCGCCGAAATCGGCGACGCGGTGACGGCCGTTGCGGTCGGCGACCGTGTCGCGGTCAACCCGAGCCGGCATTGCGGGGAGTGCCGGTATTGCGAAGAGGGGCTGCACAACCATTGCCTCGACATGCGCTTCCTCGGCAGCGCGATGCGCTTCCCCCATGTGCAAGGGGGCTTTCGAGAGGAATTGGTCGTCGACGAGTCCCAGGCGATTCCGGTGGCCGCGAATGTCTCTCTGGCGGAAGCGGCGATGGCGGAGCCGCTGGCGGTCGCCCTTCACGCAATCAACCGGGCGGGACCTCTGGTCGGCCGCCGCGTTCTCGTGACGGGTTGCGGCCCGATCGGGACCCTGGCGATCATCGCCGCCAGACACGCCGGCGCGAGCGAAATCGTCGCGACCGACGTTCAAGCCTTCGCTCTCGATTTGGCGCGAAGAGCCGGCGCCGACACGACCGTCAATGTGGCGGAGAACCCCGCAGGGCTCACCGAGCAGGTCAAGCGATCGGGGCCAATCGACGTGCACTTCGAAGCTTCGGGCGCCGCAAACGCCCTGCGAAGCGCGCCCGATCACTTGCGGCCGCGCGGCGTGCTTGTCCAAATCGGTCTTGGCGGGGATATCCCGCTGCCGGTGAACATGATTGTGACGCGGGAACTGGACATCCGCGGAACATTCCGCTTCGATACGGAATTCGGGTTGGCCGTCGATTTGATGAATCGCGGCTGGGTCGACGTCAAGCCGCTCCTGACGGCGACAATCCCCTTCGCGAGCGCGCGGGAGGCCTTCGAACTCGCTGGTGATCGTTCCCAGGCCGCGAAAGTGCAACTCGATTTCACCTGAAAATTAGCATCGGCAATTGCGTGAAGTCGCGTGATGACAAAAGCGAGAGGTCCCGAATCTCTCGCTTAGGAATCACGACCGGGCGCGAAGCCCAAAATAAAAATATGAACGGAGGAAGCAAACGTGACGATCGCTCTATCGAATCAAGCAGCCATGGACGGCGCCGTCCGACATCTCGTCAGTAAATACAATCCCAGCGGCAACCGCGTCGGCTGGCTCATGATGTCGTCCATATTGGTGGAGGCTTGGGATCTCTATTCGATCGCGTTCGTTCTCGTTTTTATTCGCGAGCAATATCATCCGAGCCCATTGCTGCTCGGCTTGGCGGCGGCCGGGACGCAAGGGGGAGCGGTGGTCGGGGCGCTGCTCGGCGGCTGGCTCTCCGACAAGATCGGGCGACGGGTGATGTTCCTGTCGACGATGATCATGTTCATCGTCCTCGCCCTCATGCAGGCCTTCGTGACGAGCGTCGTGTGGCTGGTCGTGGTCCGGTTCCTTCTCGGCGTGCCCCTGGGGAGCGACATCTCCAACGGCTACACCTACATCATGGAGTCGATGGCGAAGGGCAAGCGCGAGGTGATGGGCAATCGATGGCAGTTCATGTTCGCCGTGGGCGAAGTGTTGACTTTGGCCGTCATTGCGGTGTTCCTCATCGCCGACCTGCCGCATCCCGTGATCTGGCGCGTGACGTTGGGCCTCGGCGCGCTTCCCGCCTTCATCATCCTGGTGTTGCGTCACGACTTGCCGGAAACCGCCGTCTGGCTGATCCGCCAAGGACGGTTTCATGAGGCCAAGCAGGTCTCGACGCGAATGTTCGGCGACAAGTTGGATATGCTGCCCGATACCGACATCGTCGTGCCGAGAGCCCGGCCGTCCGCGTTCCTCGCCGACATCAGCAAGGATCCCATCCGCTGGCGGGCCACCATCTACGGCTGGATCGCCTGCTTCGCGCAGGGCAGCGAATTCTCCACGTTCGCCTTTTATCTGCCCGTGCTGTTCGTGATGGTGGGCGTCTCCTCGATATTGGGCGTCAACCTCGTGACGATGGCGCTCTACGTCATCGCGGCGATATCGGGTTGGGTCGGACCTTTGCTCACGCCGAAAATCGGCCAGCGCGGCATCGGCATCGCCGGTTTCGCCATCGTTCTGGTCTCCCTCCTGGTCGCCGCCGCCGCGCTTTATACGGGCAACATCAAGGTCCTGCCGTTCGCCGCCGCGGCGATGCTGTGGGGGCATTATTGGGACGCGTCGAATTGCATGACGATCCCGACCCTAGTCGCCAAGCCCGAATATCGCGGCACGGCGAGCGGCTTCTCCTACGTGTTCGTCAAGCTGCCGTCCTTTCTCGCGATCTTCCTGTTCCCGTCGCTGTTCGCCGCCGTCGGGCAGGCGACCGCCACGCTGCTCGTCGCCATCTTCCCGCTGATCGGGTTGTTGGCCGCGATCTTCATCTTGCCGGAGGTGTACGGATTCGAGCACGACTAGAACGTCCCGCCGCGCGACGGGGCGCCGGCCGCCGCTCGCAATATTCCCTCGATCGCAGCTTGCGCGTCGCGCAAGCCGTTCGGCGCGGTCTTCTCGCCCCTTAAGGCGGCGTGGATTTCCTCGCCGAGCACCGCCTCGATTCGCGTGTACTGAGGCAGCGGGGCGCGCTGCCAGGTCTGTAGCAAATCGCGTCGGGCGAATTCATTGACCGCGTGCACGATCGGCGATCCCGCGACCATTTCGGGATCGGCGCTCATGCTGAAACGCGGCAGCACCGGGAAGCCGGTCTTGATGTGCGTCTGGATCGCCTCGCGCGAAGTCATCCAGCGGATCGCCTCGAACGCAGCCTCTACGCGCGCTTCCGGCAGATTGGCGGGCACGGCGAGCACAAAGCCGCCGAGTGGCGAGACGTTGCTGCCCTTCGGCCCGGCAGGTTCCGGGAGATAGCGCACCCGCCGCTTGACGCGCGAGCGTACGTCGTATTCGAAGCGCACCGCCCGCATCGACCAGCAATACGCCATCGCAGCCTTGCCGTTCATGAAGATGTCGAGCGAACCATTCCAGTCGAGATCCAGGGCGCCCGGCGGCGAGATCGCGAGCAGCTCCCGCATATAGTCGAGGGCTTGTCGCCCCGCTTCGCTGTCGATGCCGACGGCGATTTCGCGCGGGTCGATGTCGCCGAGCGACCAATCGGAGCGGCCGCGCGGCAAATGGAGCACTGCGCCGCCGCAGCAGGCGAGTTGGAAGGCGAACGTCGAAGCCAACGCCATGCCGCGCTGCGCGGTCCACGTTATGCCGAATCGGCCCTGCCGCGGCGCGTGCAGCGCGCGTCCGACATGCAGAACGTCGGCGAATGTCCTAGGATTTGCAAGACCCGCTTCATCGATCAGGTCGCCGCGCACGGCGAGCAATTCGACCGAGGTGAAGGCCGGCACCGCCTCCTGCCGGCCCTTCCAGCGCCCAGTCGCCCAAACCCGGGGATCGAAGTCGAGACTGTCGATGCCGCTGGAGTAGAGGAAAGATTCCGCTCGGCGGATGCGCCCCGCTTCGACGAACTCCCCGAGCCAGGGAACGTTCAGCACGATCACGTCGTAGTCCGAGACCGGCTGGGCTGCGTTCTCGCTGGCGCGGCGATAGAGGTCAGGCAGCGGGCGCAGGTCGAAATCGCGCCGCGACCCGCGATTGGCGCGAAAATCGGCCCAGAGGTTCTGCAGCGACGCAAAGTAATTGTCGGCGTGGAGCAGGAAGCGCAGGCGACCGCCTTCGGGACGCCGCCGCGAAACGCCCTGCGGCGGCGCAAGTTGCGACTCCAGTCGGGAACCGCCGAAATAGAAGTCATCCGCTTCTTCCTCGGTCGGGCGCACGCCCATGACCTGGGCCAAGAGGGACTTGATGTGCTGTGCGTACGAAGTGAAGGCCTCGAACGTCGTCGCGCTGGGATGAAGGCTGAAGCTCTTCGGCCCCCGTGGTCGTTTGGCGATCTGACCGTCGGCGATCATTGACTTGATGCGCCGCAGCGCCGTCGCATAGGGCACGTTGGCCACCGCGGCGAGCGCCGAAATGGTCACGAGATCGCCTCGCAAATGGTTTTTGACGAGATGCGCGAGGATGTTCCAGACCGGATCTTCCTCGGCCATCGGGAACAGCGCGCGATAGGGGCCGCGGGTGCGCTCCAGATATTCGATGACCCGCAGGAGTTCGAGGTCGTTCATGCGTGCAATATATCCAAAATGAACATTTGCACGCTAGACCCGTCGTCTCGTCGGGCCTAGCCTTCCCCCTGGGGAAGACGAACGCTTCCGTCTCCGACGGTCGGGAGCGCAGGAAGGAAACGGCATTTCCTCATGCAAGATCGTTTCGTCTACACCGCGCATCCCGCGCGGGTCGTGTTCGGCGCCGGTACGCTCGCCGTTCTGCCTGATGAGGTCGCGGCGCTCGGCTGCCGCAGAGCGCTCGTGCTGGCCACCCCGCAGCAGGAGGCGACCGGCGCGGAAATCGTCGCTCGCCTCGGCCCGCTCGCCGCGGGTCTGTTTTCCGGCGCGGCGATGCATACGCCGGTCACTGTCACCGAGCGGGCTCTCGAGGCGCTGCGGGGGGCGAACGCGGATTGCACGGTGGCGATCGGCGGCGGCTCGACGACGGGGCTCGGCAAGGCGATCGCGCTGCGCACCGATCTGCCGCAGATCGTCATCCCGACCACCTACGCCGGCTCGGAGATGACGCCGATCCTCGGGGAGACGGCCGAGGGACGCAAAACCACGCAACGCAGCGCGCGCGTCCTTCCGGAGACGGTGATCTACGACGTCGATCTGACGCTCGGCCTGCCGACCCTCATCTCCGTCACCTCTGGCATCAATGCGATCGCACATGCCGCCGAGGCGCTCTACGCGCGGGATCGCAACCCGATCACTTCGCTGATCGCCGAAGAGGGAGTGCGCGCGCTCGCGCGAGCCCTGCCGGTCATCGTCAAGACGCCGCGCGACCCCTCGGCGCGGCGGGATGCGCTCTATGGCGCATGGCTCTGCGGCGTCTGCCTCGGCGTCGCCGGCATGGCGCTGCATCACAAGCTTTGTCACGTGCTCGGCGGCGCTTTCGATTTGCCGCATGCGGAGACGCACACCGTCGTCCTGCCGCACGCGCTCGCCTATAACGCGCCGGCGGCTCCGGAAGCAGCGGCTAAAATCGCCGCCGCGATCGGCGCGGCCGACGCCGCTCAGGGACTATACGACATGATCGGCCAACTCGGCGGCCCGCTCGCGTTGCGCGATCTCGGCATGAAGGAAGAGGCGGTCGAGCGCGCCGTCGCGCTGGCGACCGAGTCTCCGTACTGGAATCCGCGGCCGGTCGAGCCCGAGCCGATCCGGGCACTGCTCGAGCGCGCCTATCGCGGCGCAAGGCCCGAGGCATGATCGCAATGCGCCGTATTCTCCTGCGCGACGCCTGCGTCGTCACCATGAACCCCGCGATCGGCGATCTGCCGCGCGGCGCCGTGCTGATCGAGGGCGAGCGCATCGCCGCCGTCGCGCCGGATATCGAGGCGGACGACGCCGAGACGATCGACGCGCGCGGCTTCATCGTGATTCCCGGTCTGATCAACGCGCACATGCACACGTGGCAGACGGCGCTGCGCGGCGCCGCGGCGAACTGGACGCTGCTCGAATATTTCCGCTGGGTGCATGCCGGCTTGGCGACGCAGTTCCGACCCGAGGATATTCATATCGCGACGCTGGTGGGGGCGCTGAACCAGATCAATTGCGGCGCGACGACCCTCGTCGACTGGTGTCACAACAATCCGACTCCAGCCCATACTGACGCGGCGGTGGCGGCTCTGGACGAATCGGGAATTCGCGCGGCGTTCTTTCACGGCTCGCCGAAGCCCGATCCGCGTCCGGGCGAGCGCCATTTCTCTGAGATTCCGCATCCGCGACACGAGGTCGAGCGGCTGCTGGCCGGCCCCTTCGCCGGACGTAACGGCAAGATGAGCCTCGGCCTGGCGATCCTCGGCCCGCACTATTCCACGCTCGAGGTCGCGCTCCACGATTTCCGCCTGGCCCGCGAGTTCGGCCTCGTCGCGTCGATGCATCAGGGCGGCGGCCCCGCCAAGACGCCGGAGGGCTGGGACGTCCTGGAGAAGGAGGGGCTTGTCGGCGACAACGTCAATGTCGTCCATGGCAACGATCTCTCCGAGGACCGGCTGCGGCGCTTCGTCGAGTTCGGCGTCAGCTTCGCTGTCACGGCCGAGAACGAGATGAGCCAGGGCCATGGCCATCCGATCGTCGGCCGCCTGCGCGACCTCGGCGCCGCGCCGGCGCTGGGCGTCGATCTCGAAAGCTCGCTCTCCGGCGACATGATGACCCAAAGCCGCATCGCGCTCGGCCACCAGCGGGCGCTCGACAACGCCGCCAGCCGCGCCCGCGACGGCAAGATCCCGGACACTTCGACGATCACGACGCGCGCCGCGCTCGGCTGGATCACGACAGAAGGCGCACGGATGCTGCGGATGCAGGATCGCATCGGCGCCCTCGCGCCGGGCATGCAGGCCGATCTCGTGATGCTGCGCGCCGACGATCTCAATCTCTGGCCGGTGCACGATCCCGTATCGACCGTCGTGATGCAGGCCGGGCTCGCCAATGTCGACAGCGTGATGATCGCCGGCGATTGGCGCAAGCGGCACGGCAGGCTGCTGCGCGGCGATCTCGACCGGCTGCGCGACGAACTCGCCCGCTCGGGTCGGCGAATTCTCGACGCGCTCGGCTGGCGCCCGCAAGGAAAGGAACATTCAGCGTGAGCGACGAACTGAAGATCTGTTGGATTGGCCTGGGTAAGCTCGGCCTGCCGATGGCGGCGCGCATCGCCGCGACGGGGCGCGCCGTCATCGGCTACGATGTCGAGCCGGGTCGGGCCGAGTTGGCGGCCTCGCAGCAAATTCGGATGAAGCCGGAACCGCACGTCGCGCTCAACGGCGCTGGCCTCGTGTTCACTTCGTTGCCCGACGATTCGGCGCTCGAATCGGCTGCGCGCTCCCTCGCCCCATGGCTCGCGCCCGGCGCGATCCTCGTCGAGACGAGCACCGTGAGCGCCGGCGCTTCCGCCCGCGCCGGCGAAATCGTGGAAGGCGCTGGCGCGCTCTATCTGCGGGCGCCGGTTTCCGGCAATCCGGTGCTCGCCGAACGCGGCGAACTCACCGTGCTGGCCTCCGGCCCGCGCGCGGCGTTCGACGCCGCGCGGCCGGCGATGGCGGCGTTCTCGCGCGCTCAGCATTATCTTGGGCAAGCCGAGCAGGCCCGCTACGCCAAGCTCGCCATCAATCTGATGATCGCGGTCTCTGCCGGCATGATGGGCGAGGCGCTCGCCTTCGCCAGCAAAGGTGGGGTCGACTTCGCGCAGATGCTCGACCTTCTCGCCGATAGCGCCGTCGGATCGCCGATGGTCAAGTACAAGGCGCCGCCGTTGAAGGCGGGCGATTACAGCCCTACCTTCTCGTGCCGCCAGATGGCCAAGGATCTCGACCTCATCCTCGACACCGCGCGCGCGAACGCGGTTCCCGCGCCCCTGGCGGCGCAACTGCGCGAAACCTATTCCGCTCTGATCGCGGGCGGGGAGGGGCAGACGGATTTCATCGCGACCGTTCGCCACGCCGCGCGACTGGCCGGAATTTGAGTGGAGGAAAGCCATGCGCGAGCTTGACGAGCACAGCATCACCGACGAAGTCCTCCGGCGATTCGACGGCTGCGAGAATCCCCGCCTGAAGCAGTTGCTCAATGGCCTGGTGCGTCACATCCACGATTTCGTGCGCGAGCAGGCGGTCACCGAGGCCGAATGGGTCTATGCCGTCGACTTCCTCACCCGCACCGGCCAGATGTGCAGCGACACGCGGCAGGAGTTCATCCTGCTGTCCGATACGCTGGGCGTGTCGACCCTGGTCGATGCGATCAACAATCGTCCCGCCCCAGGCGCGACGCAGTCGACCGTGCTCGGCCCCTTCTTCGTCGAAGACGCGCCAGTCGCCGCCCAGGGCGCCGACATCGATCCCGGCGGCGCGGGCGGCGGCGAACCGCTCTTCGTCGACGTCACGATCGCCGACCCCTCGGGCAAGCCGGTCGGGGGCGCGACCGTCGATGTCTGGCACTCCGACGCCGAGGGTTTCTACGACGTCCAGCGCGAAGGCGCCGAACTTGTGCGACGCGCGAGATTCGTCACCGACGAAGCAGGCCGGCTCCGCTTTCGAACCACGACGCCGGCAGCCTATCCGATCCCGCATGACGGCCCTGTCGGCGAGATGCTGGAAGCGACGAACCGGCATCCGTGGCGTCCGGCGCATGTCCATTTCATGATCAGCGCGCCCGGCTTCCGTCGTCTCGTGACGCATATATTCGTCGATGGCGACCAATACCTCGACAGCGACGCGGTGTTCGGGGTGAAGGAGTCGCTGATCGACAGCTTCCCCCATCAGCCCGCCGGGGTCGCGCCCAACGGCGAGACGATGGCGCAGCCCTATCGGGTGTTGCATTACCGGTTCGGACTGACGCCGGCGGCTTGAGAAGAGTTTGCGCGCGCTCCGATGAAGGGCCGCCAAGAGAGGAAACGACAATGCCTGTTCCAGCCGTCGCCGCTTTATTGGAGCGCTTGCGTCCGTTGCTGGGCGAGCGCGTGAGCGACGCTGTGGGCGTGCGAAGTCAATTCGGCCGGAGCGAAGCCTATCGCGACCTTTCGCCGCCCGATCTTGTCGCGCGCCCAGCCAACGCTGGGGAAGTGCAGGAGATCGTCGGCGCCTGCCACGAGCTGCGCGTGCCGGTAATTGCCTTCGGCGCGGGAACGTCGCTCGAAGGCAACGCCGCCGCGGTTCAGGGCGGCCTTTGTCTCGACATGAGCGGCATGGACGAGGTCGTCTCCGTAGGGGCGGCCGACATGGACGTCCGCGTTGGTCCCGGCATTCGGCGAAAGGCGCTGAACGCGGCGCTGCGCGACACTGGGCTCTTCTTCCCGATCGATCCCGGCGCCGACGCTTCGATCGGCGGCATGGCGTCGACGCGCGGCTCGGGAACCATGGCGGTGCGCTACGGCACGATGCGCGACAACGTGCTGTCGCTCGAGGTCGTGCTGGCTGACGGGCGGCTGATCCGCACCGGCCGTCGCGCCCGCAAATCCGCGGCGGGGTACGATCTCACGCGTCTCTTCGTCGGCGCGGAAGGGACGCTCGGCGTGATCACCGAAGTGACGCTGCGGCTGCATCCGATCCCGGAGGCGATCGCCGCCGCGGTCTGCCCATTCCCGGCGCTGCGCGGCGCGGTCGATGCGACGATCGCGGTGATGCAGTCGGCCATTCCGGTCGCGCGCATCGAGCTTCTCGACGCGGTGATGATGCGCGGCGTCAATCGCTACGCCGGCTTCGCTTATCCCGAGCTTCCGACGCTGTTCATCGAGTTTCACGGCACGCCTGGCGCGGTCGAGGAACAGGCCGAGCTCGTCCGCGCCATCGTCGCCGAGCACGGCGCGGCCGAGATGCAATGGGCGCGCGAGCCCGAGGCGCGTTCGCGCCTCTGGCATGCCCGCGACAACACGCTTTACGCGGGGCGGGGGCTGCGGCCCGGCTGCGAGGCGATCATCACCGACGTCTGCGTGCCGATTTCCGCGCTTGCCGAATGCCTGGAGGAGACGAGCCGCGACCTCGACAGTTCGGGGCTGGTGGCGCCGCTGGTCGGGCATGTCGGCGACGGCAATTTCCACCTCCTGCTTCTCGTCGATCCGTCCGACCGCGCCGAGATCGAGCGGGCGCGCGCGCTGCATGCGCGCCTTGTCGCCCGGGCGCTTGCGCTCGACGGGACTTGCACCGGCGAGCACGGGATCGGCGTCGGCAAGCGGGCGTATCTGGAGCAGGAGCTCGGCGGCGCGGTCGAGGCGATGCGCGCGATCAAGCAGGCGCTCGACCCGCTGAACATCATGAACCCCGGCAAGATTTTCCTCGACGCGCCGCACGCCGGCGAGGCCGCGGCATGAGCGGAGCGTCGACATCGACTGCGCCGGCGGAGACGAGCCTCGCGCCGCCGAAACTCGAGCTGCGCGGAATCAGCAAGAGCTTTCCCGGCGTGCGCGCGCTGGACGACGTCTCCTTCGCCATCTGGCCCGGCGAGACGCACATGCTCCTCGGCGAGAACGGCGCCGGCAAATCGACGCTGATGAAGATCCTATGCGGCGCGATCCACGCCGATTCCGGCGAGATTCTGTACGAGAGCCGTCCGACGAGGATCGCCTCGCCCGTCGACGCGAGGGCGCTCGGCATCGCGGTCATCTTCCAGGAATTCTCGCTGGTTCCTCATCTCGACATCGCCCACAACATTTTCCTCGGCCGGGCGCCGCGCGGCCGGCTGCCCGGCGCGATCGACCGCGCGCGTCTCTATGCCGAGGCGCGCCGCGTGCTCGACATGATCGGCTTCGACATCGATCCGCGCGAAAGCGTCCATCGGCTGGGCGTCGCGCAGCAGCAAATGGTCGAAATCGCCAAGGCGTTGTCACAGGATGCGCGCATCCTGGTGATGGACGAACCGACCGCCGCTTTGTCCGATCGCGAGAGCGAGCGCCTGTTCGCGATGATGGCGCGGCTGAAGGCGGATGGCGTCGCCATCGTCTACATCTCGCACCGGATGGCGGAAGTCTTCGCGCTCGGCGATCGCATAACCGTGCTGCGCGACGGCAAACGCGTGCGCAGCCTGTCGCCGCGCGAGGCGACGCCCGACGAACTGGTGCGGCTGATGGTCGGGCGCACCGTCGACATGACCTATCCCCGACGCTTCCGCGAACCGGGCGCGACGATGCTGGAGGTGCGCGGCCTCTCGGCCGCGTCGGGCGTCGCCGGCATCGATCTGACCGTGCGCGAGGGCGAGATCGTCGGCCTGTGCGGATTGGTGGGCTCGGGCCGGACCGAGGTCGCGCGGGCGATCTTCGGCGCCGACAAGGTCACATCGGGCGAGGTCAGGGTGTTCGGTCGCGTCCATCCCGGCTCGCCCGACTGCTCGACCCGGCTCGGCATGGCGTTGATCCCGGAAAGCCGCAAGAGCGAGGGGCTGGCGCTCATTCGCACCGTCGGCGACAATCTTCTGCTGGCCGGGCTGCCCTCGCTGTTTCCTTCCGGCCTCATGCGCGTGCGTGTCGGACGCGTCGCCGCGCTCGAGATCGTCAAGCGGCTCGGCATCGCCGTCGCCTCGTTGCAGCAACAGGTCGGCACGCTCTCCGGCGGCAACCAGCAGAAGGTGGTGATCGGCAAGTGGCTGGCCGCCAAGGCCCGGCTGTTCATCTTCGACGAGCCGACGCGCGGCATCGACGTCGGCGCCAAAGCGCAGATTTTCGCGCTGATCGACGAACTCGTCGCCGCCGGCGCGGGCGTGCTGATGATCAGCTCGGAACAGGCGGAGATCGTTCACGTCTGCGACCGCGCCTTTGTCATGCGCGGCAAGCGCATCGTCGGCGAACTCGGCCGCGCCGAACTCAGCGAGGAGAACATTGTGCGCCTGGGGATGCACCAATGACCGCCCTCGCGCTTCCCGGCCGGTTGCGCGCGCCCGGTCTGCTGCTGGTGCTCGCCGTCATGCTGGGCGGGTTCGCCGTCGCGACGCGAGATTTTGCGACGCCCGGCAACGCCCTGAACATCCTGCTGCAATCGAGTGTGCTGCTGCTGATCGCGCTGCCGATGACGTTCGTGATCCTGACGGAAGGTCTTGATCTCTCGATCGGCGCCGTGGTTTCGCTCTGTTCCGTGGTCCTGGCGCAGACCGCCCTCGCGACCGGATCCTTTGCGGCCGTGCTTGCGGCCACTTTGGCGGTCGGGGGTCTGGTCGGCGCGCTGAACGGCGGCCTGGTCGCCTATCTCCGCATCCCGCCATTTGTCGCGACGCTCGGCACCCTCGGCGTGGCGCAGAGCCTGGCCCTGCTCGTCACCGGCGGCCAGAGCGTCACCGGCCTGCCCGATAGCGTGATCTTCGTCTATGGCGGGTCGATCCTCGGCGTCCGCGTGCCGCTCCTCATCATCATCGGCGCCTACGCGCTCATGCATTGGCTTCTCTATCGCACGCGATTCGGCAGCTACGTCTTCGCGCTCGGCGGAAATCGCGAGGCGCTGACGCTCGCCGGCGTGCCGTGGCGCAGAGTGCTCGTCGCCGTCTACGTTCTCGCCGGCGCTTGGGCGGGCCTAGCCGGCCTGCTGTTGGCGGGTCGGCTCAGCGCCGGCCATCCGACGGCCGGGATCGGCATGGAGTTCGACGCGATCGCGGCGGTCGCCCTAGGCGGCACCTCCTTCGAACGCGGCAATGGCTGGCTGCCGGGCACGCTGCTCGGCGTCCTGGCGATCGGCATCCTGCGCAACGGGCTGAACCTGCTCGCGGTGTCGTCCGCCTTGCAGGTGAGTTGCATCGGTCTTCTGGTCATCCTCGCCTTCACGCTGGAAGCCTTTCGGACACAAACGCCATGATCTCCGCCACCGAAGCCGGCCGGTCCCGCGCCGCTCTGCCGCCAGAACTGGTTCGCGTGCTGCTGCGGCTTGCCGCGGTGCTGGTCGTCGGTCTCGCGCTCAGCATCCTGAGCGGCGCGTTCCTGAGCGTCGCCAACCTCGTCAATGTGCTGCGTCAGGCCGCGTTGCTGTTCTTCATGGCCTCCGGCCTGACGCTGGTGGTGATCACCGCCGGGCTTGATCTGTCGATCGGCGCGACGATCGGTCTCGCCGCCTGCGTGGCGGGGACATTGATCAAATCCACCGGCGATCCCTGGCTCGGCGCCGCGGCCGCGCTGGCGGTCGGCGCCGCGGTCGGCCTGCTCAACGGCATGATGGTCAGCCTGCTGCGGATTCCCTCGTTCATCGCGACTTACGGCATGTTGTGGGTGTTGCAAGGGCTGACCTACACGTACATGGCCGGCAACACGGTCTACGGCTTCCCCAGAGGTTTTCGCGAACTCGGCAACGGCTATCTCTTCGGCATTCCCATCCCCGTCCTTCTCATGGCCGCCTTGCTGGTCGTCGGCACGCTGTTCGCGCAACGCAGTATCTGGGGCCAACAGATCACGATGATCGGCGCCAATCCAACGGCGGCGCGGCTGTCCGGCGTGCCGGTGAGGCGCAGGCTGATTCTCGTCTATGCGCTGAGCGGCCTCGCGGCCGGATTCGCGGCGCTCGTCTTCCTCGCGCGGCTCAACTCCGCCGAGGCCGATATCGGCGGCAGCTTGACCCTGCCGGCGATCGCGGCGGTGCTGATCGGCGGCTCCTCGCTGTTCGGCGGCGTCGGCACGCTGGCCGGAACATTCGTCGGCGCACTTCTGCTGACGCTCGTTCTCAACGGCATGAATCTGCTTCATGTCGAGGGAAGCTGGCAGCCGCTCGTGACCGGCGTGATCATCGTCGCCGCGGTTTGGCTCGATCTGCGCGACGCTCGCGCTCGCAATTGACAACCTGGAGTAACCCAATGAAACGCATATCCATCATCGCCCTTGCGCTCGCCGCGATGGCGGGAACCGCGCCGGTGGCGCTCGCTGACGGCGAAACCATCGCCGTTCTCACCAAGAACCAAACCAATCCGTTCTTCCAGGCCGAACGCGTCGGCGCCGCCAAGGCCGCCGAAGCGATGCACGCCAAGGTCTTGCAATACGTGCCGACGCAGCCCGACAGCATCCCCGAGCAGATGAGCCAGATCGACGACGTCGTCACCAAGAAGCCCGACGCGATCGTCATGGTGCCGGTGGATTACAAGGCGATGGTGGCCGGCGTGCAGAAGATCAACGCGGCCAAGATCCCGGTGGTGAACGTCACCGATCGCAGCGCCGGCGGCGATTTCGTTTCCTTCGTCGGCGCCGACGATTATTCGATCGCCAAGGCGACCGCCGAGGTCCTGCTCAAAGCGATGGGCGGCAAGGGCGACGTGATCATCATCGAGGGCGTGCGCGGCGCCGCGACGGCTCAAGATCGCCTGCGCGGCTTCAAGGACGCCATCGCCGAATTTCCCGGCGCGAAACTCGTCGCTTCCCAACCCGGCAATTATCAGCGCCTGCAAGCGATGCAGGTGATGGAGAACCTGTTGCAGTCGAACCCCAATGTGGCGGGCGTGATGGCGGCGAACGACGCCATGGCGATCGGCGCGATGGACGCGCTGGCGGACGCCAGCAGCAAGGCGCAGATCATCGGCATCAACGGCACGAAAGAAGCGGTCGATGCGATCAAGGCCGGCAAGATGCTGGCGACCGGCGACTACAACGGCTTCGTGCAGGGCTGCATCGGCACGGAGATCGCGATCCGCTACTTGCGTCACGAGCCGGTGCCGAAGAAGGTTACGCAGCCGTCGGTGGTGGTGGAGAAAGCCAACCTCGGCCCCTACGATGTGCCCGTCGACCAGCGACAGTGCCCGGCCTGGGATCAGGTCCCACAGAACTGAGGTTCACGATGCTTTTCGTCATCCACGCAAGGGATAAAGCGGGGGCGCTCGCCACCCGCCTCGCCAATTACGACGCGCACAAGGCGTTCCTTTCCGACACCAGCCCGCACGGCGTGCGCATCGTGATGTCGGGCCCGCTCGTCGCTGACGATGGGACGAGCATGATCGGCAGCCTCTTCCTCGTCGAGGCCGCCGATCGCGCCGCGGTGGAGCGCTTCAATCGCGCCGATCCGTTCTACGCGGCGGGAATCTGGGAGGATGTGCAGATTACGGGCTTCCTCCGCCGGCAGGGATAGACGGCGCCGGGGGCGCGCCCGGTCGGCGCGCTCTCGCCACCGGACGCCGATTTGATCGCCTGCGTTGAATCGGCGATAGTCGGCGCCTGGAAGAGCGCCGCGCGCGTGTCTGGGAATTCTTCTCGCGCGCAAACGTTTGGATCATCAAAACGAAGGCTCGACACGATGAGCATGCCCACCACCCGCCTCGGCCGCACCGGCCTCACCGTCTCGCGTCTCGCACTCGGCACGATGACGTTCGGGTTGCAGACCGAGGAGACCGTCGCTCGCGAAATCATGAGCAAGGCGGCCTCGGCAGGCGTGAACTTCATCGACACCGCCGACGTCTACCCGCTCGGCGGCGGCTTGCCCACGGTCGGCCGCACGGAAGAAATCGTTGGTCGCTGGCTCGTGGGTCAGCGTCAATCCTATATCTTGGCGACCAAGGCGGTCGGCAGGGTTGGCCCGAACCCCTGGGACCAGGGCGCGTCGCGCAAGCATCTGCTTGACGCGATCGACGCGTCGCTTCGCCGCTTGCAGACCGACTATGTCGATCTCTATCAGTTGCATTCGGACGACGCCGCCACGCCGCTCGACGAGTCTCTCGAAGCGCTGGACGTGATCGTGAAGTCGGGCAGGGCGCGCTACGTCGGCGTTTCCAATTTCCACGCTTATCGCGTGGCGAAGGCATTGGGGCGCGCCGACATCAAGGGCTTGGCCCGCGTCGTCTCGATTCAGCCGCGCTACAACCTGCTGTTTCGACAAATCGAACGCGAGCTGTTGCCGCTGGCGTTGGAAGAGGGAGTGGGCGTGATCCCTTACAACCCGCTGGCGGGCGGCTTGCTCACGGGAAAGTACAAGCCGGGCTCCGCGCCGACGCCGGGAACGCGCTTTACCCTCGGGACCGCGGCCGGAACCTACCAGGATCGCTACTGGAACGAGCGCGCCTTTGAAACGGTGCAGCGCCTTGCGGGGCTTGCGCACGAGGCGGGAGTCTCCCTAACCACCCTGTCGGTCGCCTGGACGCTGGCGAACCCCGCCATAACGGCGCCGTTGCTCGGCGCCAGCCGTCCCGATCAGCTCGACGATTCCCTCGCCGCCGCGAGCTATCTGCTCGATCCCAGCCTGAAGCAAAAGCTCGACGAAGTGACGCTCGAGTATCGTCGCGGCGACGCGGCGCGCTGAACGCGCCGTCCCGCTCAATTCAGACGAAACTCGCCATCGACCGCCGTGAACTCGGTTGGTCTGATCAGGGCGACATGGGCGACGACGACGGAATGAAGGCCGCCGTCGAGTTCCCGCGTCCAGAAATCCAGGAACTTTCGCAGTTCGGGAAAGTGCGGATGGAGATCGTATCGTTGCCAAATGAAATTCTGCAGCACAGCCGGATAATCGGGCATGCGGTAGAAGATATTGGCGGTGGTCAGCCCGAAGCCCTCGAGCTGGCGGCGGAAATCCGGCGAGACCATGGCGACCTTCCTGAGCGACGAATCGTTACAATGTTTGCAACTTCAACGATCATCCGCAAGAGGGGTATGGTGGATTTTACAGCAATGTCAGTCTGTTAGCACTTATCGGCGCGAGTGCTGATTTTTCTCCCACTCCTCTTGAACTGCAAAAACGCACTTCCCAATTGTGGGGTTCCGGAGCCGGCGGCTCCGGCGCCAAGGTTATTTTCAAAAGAGGAGGAACGCATGAAGTTTCGCCCGCTGCACGATCGCGTGGTTGTCAAGCGCATCGACGCGGAAGAGAAGACCAAGGGCGGGATCATCATTCCCGACACCGCCAAGGAAAAGCCCCAGGAGGGGCAAGTCATCGCCGTAGGACCCGGCGGGCGCGACGAGAGCGGCAAACTCGTCCCGATCGACATCAAGGTCGGCGACCGCATTCTGTTCGGCAAGTGGTCCGGGACCGAAATCAGGCTCGACGGCGAGGACCTTCTGATCATGAAGGAAAGCGACGTCATGGGGGTCATCGAAGGCGCTGCCGCCCCCGCCCGCAAGGCCGCCTAGTCCGGGGCCGACGACCCGTTCCCTCATGTCTACGGAGTGTGACCCAATGTCCGCCAAAGATGTCAAGTTTTCGCAGGACGCACGGGAGAAGATGTTCCGCGGCGTCGACATTCTCGCCAGCGCGGTCAGGGTGACGCTTGGCCCCAAGGGGCGCAACGTCATCATGGAAAAGAGTTATGGCGCGCCGCGCGTCACCAAGGACGGCGTGACCGTCGCGAAGGAATTGGAACTGGCTGACAGGTTCGAGAACATGGGCGCGCAGATGGTGCGCGAAGTCGCGTCGAAGCAGAGCGACGCGGCCGGCGACGGCACGACGACGGCGACGGTTCTCGCCCACGCCATCGTCAAGGAAGGCGCAAAGTCGGTTGCGGCCGGCGCCAATCCCATGGATCTCAAGCGCGGCATCGACCTGGCCGTTGAAGCCATTCGCGGCGACCTCGAAAAGAACAGCCGGAAGGTCACCAAGTCCGACGAGATCGCGCAAGTCGGCACGATCTCGGCCAATGGCGACAAGTCGATCGGCAAGATGATCGCGCAGGCGATGGACAAGGTTGGCAACGAGGGCGTCATCACTGTCGAAGAGGCCAAGAGCCTCGAGACCGAGCTCGACGTCGTCGAGGGCATGCAGTTCGACCGCGGCTATCTCTCGCCCTATTTCATCACCAACGCCGAGAAGATGATCGCCGAACTGGAAGACCCGTACATCCTCATTCATGAGAAGAAGCTGACCGCGCTGCAGGCGATGCTGCCCGTGCTCGAGGCGGTCGTGCAGTCGGGCAAGCCCTTGCTGATCATCGCCGAGGATGTCGAGGGCGAGGCGCTGGCGACCCTGGTCGTCAACAAGCTGCGCGGCGGCCTGAAGATCGCCGCCGTCAAGGCGCCGGGCTTCGGCGATCGCCGCAAGGCGATGCTCGAGGACATCGCCATCCTGACCGGGGGCACGATGATCGCCGAAGACCTCGGCATCAAACTCGAAAACGTCACCCTGGCCATGCTCGGCCGCGCCAAGAGAGTGCGGATCGAGAAGGAGAACACGACGATCGTCGACGGCGCCGGCAAGAAGGCCGACATCCAGGCGCGCATCGCCCAGATCAAGGCGCAGATCGAGGAGACGACCTCCGACTACGACAGGGAGAAGCTGCAGGAGCGTCTCGCCAAGCTCTCGGGCGGCGTCGCAGTGATCCGCGTCGGCGGCTCGACCGAGGTCGAGGTCAAGGAGAAGAAGGATCGAGTTCGACGACGCGCTCCACGCAACCCGCGCCGCTGTGCAAGAAGGCATTCTGCCCGGCGGCGGCGTCCCGTTGCTGCGCGCCGTCAGAGCGCTGGAAAGTCTGAAGTTCGCCAATGACGACGAGCGCACGGGGGTCGAGATCGTACGCAAGGCGATTCAGTCGCCGGCGCGGCAGATCGTCGAGAACGCGGGCGTCGACGGCTCCATCGTGGTCGGCAAGATCCTGGAACACAAGGATTACGCCTGGGGATATGACGCCCAGACCGGCGAATACGGCGATCTCTACAAGCTCGGCATCATCGACCCGACCAAGGTCGTCCGCACCGCTTTGCAGGACGCCGCCTCCGTCGCCAGCCTCCTCATCACGACCGAGGCGATGGTTGCGGAGAAGCCGAAGAAGGAGACCCCGGCGCCGGCGATGCCCGGCGGCGGCATGGACTACTGAGCGAGGTCGTCACTTAGTCGTAGACTCGTTATCGCGTAGCCAGATGCGGACCGCGGTCGTAGCGCGTCGCGGTCCGTCGAACTCCGCCCGCCCTTCCTGTCGACGAGGGCGTCGATGTTGGTTGTGAGCGGCCTCGAGAACGACCAGACATCGACCCCGATCCGCCTCTTTGCGGCAGCGCTCAACAAACTATGTGTGTAATTATCGGCCGCGATCGCAAAATAAAAGTAGAATATTTCAGTTAACTTTCTGATAAAGTCCGCATTCCAATTCCGAACTGGAATGCCTGTTATGCGAACAGGGGGCGGAGTAGAGCCGAGAAGCGTATCCGGGCCGCACCCTTATTGGGGCGGCGTCAATCGTGTGCTTCGCCGCCTTGAATTATTGATCGCCGCAATCACTTTGCTGCAAAGCGCGACACTTTTATACGCTGACCAGAATGTTGGCGGGGCGGAACTCATTGTCAATCAGGTCAGGGGCAACCTCGCGTCCGGAGGCGTTGTTCGCGTAACTCAAGGCGACAACGTTTTTCGAGATGAGGCTGTTCGAACGGACATCGACAGCACTGCAAAAATAACGCTCCTCGACAGCACGAGCTTGTCGCTCGGACCGTCATCTTCGATCAAGATCGATCGTTTTGTGTACAGCGGCGCTGGCCAGCACGGAGCAATCGCTTTCAACTTCGTCAAGGGCGCGTTGCGTTTTGCGACCGGCAACGCCGACAAGGCCGCCTACATAATTACGACTCCCACTGCAACGTTAGGGGTGCGCGGCACCATTTTGAGGATCAGTTCGACGGCTGCCAAGACGACAGTCGTTCTCGAAGAAGGAGCTGCGATCGTCTGTACCCGGCGGGCCACGATTAAACAGTGCGCCGAACTAACCCAGCCGAATTCAGAAGCAGTTGTAACCGTAACCCAGGTCGCGGTGTCCGAAAGTTCGCCTAGCCCAGCTCCGGCCACGAACGGTGGTGGGCTTGGAGGACGCGGCTCAACTGCCGCAAGTGCAGCGAGCAACGGCGGCGGCGCGGCCAGTGGCGGCGGTAGCACGGCAACGGGCTCCAGCGGCGGCGCGGCAACGAGCCCCAGCGGCGGCCTTGGAAACGATGGAGATGGCGGCGAAGGACGCGGAAACAGTGGCCACGGTCACGGTCGCGGCCATGGAAACGATGGAGATGGCGGCGAAGGGCACGGAAACAGTGGCCACGGTCACGGCCATGGAAACGACGGAGATGGCGGCGAAGGACACGGAAACAGTGGCCATGGTCACGGCCATGGAAACGACGGAGATGGCGGCGAAGGAAACGGAAACAGTGGCCATGGTCACGGCCATGGAAACGATGGCGATGGCGGCGGAGGAAACGGAAACAGTGGTCACGGCCACGGTCACGGCCATTGACCGGCGCAGTCGGCAAAGAACAATGTGATCGTTGAAATATCAGCACAATCGGTGGCGGGAGCGGGCAAGCCGCCGAAGGTCGACAGGATACTTGTGCGACAGCGCCGCGTGAAATACACCCGGGGGGAGCCGTGATCCGAAGTCTGAAAAAACTCGGCGTTTATCTCTTCGTGGTCGCGTTCGCTTACGTCGATATACTGTTCTTGGTGCTCATTTTCAGGCCAGTGCACTCGACTTTTCAGAACGTTTTATTTGACCAGTATGAGCGTTGGCATCCCCGAACGCGAAATCAAGACCTGGTCCGTACTGTCGAAATTGACGACGAATCGATCCGGCAATTCGGTCAATGGCCGTGGCCTCGCCGCACCATGGCCAGGCTGGTCGAAACCTTGGGAAACGCCAATGCGGCCGCCATCTGTTTCGATGTCCTGTTTTCCGAGCCCGATCGAGCAGGTGTAAGCGATCCAGGTCCCGACAGTCCGGGCGCTCCGAATGTCGATATCGATAACGATGACCGCGGCGCCGCGAGCAGAGGGGACGAGGCGTTTGCCAAAGCGATCGTCGGCCGGCCGGTGGTTCTCGGCGGGCTGGTTACAAAGCGCGGCGGCGCGAAAGCAATTCCGGCCAAGGCCGGATTCGTTTTTGTCGGCGACGATCCGGTCGCCGGCATTCCTCAGTCGCAAGGCATGCTCATGCCAGTCAACAGTCTGGCGGAGAACGCAAGCGGCATAGGATTCGTCAATTGGCAAACCGACGCGGATCGGGTCGTTCGCCACGTGCCGTTACTGAGCGCAATCGATGGCCATTTGATCCCGAACTTGGCAATCGAGACCTTGCGCGTTGCACAAGGGGCTTCGACTTATATTATCAAGTCGGCCAGCGCCAACAGGGAATTCTCCTTCGCTCCGAGCTTTGGCGTAATTGCAATAAAAGTCGGCGACGTGGTTATTCCAACCCATTCTGGAGGCGAGATTCGGGCCTATTTCGCGGAGGCGGATCCCCGCCTCATTGTGCCTGCGTGGAAGGTGTTGGATGAGAATTCCGACCTGTCCGACCTCAGCGGTAAGATAGTCGTGGTTGGCGCGAGCGCTTCGATGATCTCGGATGTCGTTGCGACGCCACTTAACCCCTCCACGCCAGGGGTGGAAGCAGAGGCGCAGTTAATTGAACAAGTCATCGACGGCGCCGAATTGCTGCGCCCTGACTGGGCGTTCGGCGCCGAACTTCTCGCGACAACGATCGTGTCGCTCGGGTTGGTTGTCTCTCTCCCGGTGACTTCAGCTCTAAGCAGCGCGTTCGTCGGCGGTGGCGCCGTCGCGGTGATGACCGCGTCCAGCTGGCTGGCCTTCACTAGATTCGGTGTCCTGATCGACCCGATTTCGCCTAGCGTGTTCTCTGGGGTAGTCTTTCTGGCCGGAGTCCTGGCGCTGTACGGTCAGAAACGACGCCAATTATCCGAGATGCAATCGCTCTTTGGAAGGTTTGTTTCGTCGGCGGTCGTTACGAAATTGGCGGAGCATCCAGAGAGCGTGGAGTTGGGCGGCTTGCAACGCACGCTAACGGTTATGCTGTGCGACCTGCGCTCGTTTACGGCGATATCGGAAGGTTTGTCGGCGGTCGAATTAACGAGTTTATTAAACGAATATCTGACGCCGATGACGAACGTCGTGCTTCAAAAAATGGGTACGATCGACAAGTACATGGGCGACGCGATCATGGCCTTCTGGAACGCGCCGCTCGATGATCTCGCGCACGCGGCCCACGCGGTGAGCGCTGCGCTCGAGATGCGGGCGACGCTCGAGCAACTCAATCAGCGGTGGGAGGAAAGGGCATCGAGAACAGGTCGCGCCTTTCGAAAGCTCAAGTTCGGCGTGGGTCTCAACACAGGCGAATGCTGCGTCGGCAACCTTGGTTCGACTCTGCGTTTCGATTATTCGGCGATCGGCGACGAAGTGAACATCGCCTCCCGTTTGGAGGGCGCCTGCAAGATATTCGACGTCGACATCATCGGCAGCGCAGCGACGCGCACCGAGACATTGGATTTTGCCTGGCTCGAGATTGATTTCGTGTTACTCAAGAACAAGTTGAGGCCGGTTGGGGTTTATGCGCTTGCAGGCGACCCCGCTCTCGCGGCGAGTCCGGAATTCATCGACCTCAATGAGCTTCATGGAAAGATGCTTGCGGCCTACCGCAACAGGGACTTTGAAAGCGCGTGCGTCCTCGCGAGGGAGGCTCGCTCATTGGCGCCCGAATCGGTCAAGGGCCTCTATGCTTTCAACGAGCGCAGGTTTGCCAAACATTCGACAGAAGAGTTGGCTCCTGACTGGCGCCCGTTGATCGTGCTCGATGAAAAATAGGACTGGTTCTCGAAGCGAATATTCCAGCAAACGACGGCGCCGGCCGCCGAGCCCGCGCGGTCGTTTCTATTTGGGCGCCTCTTTTACGCCTTCAGGTCCTCCACGTTGACCGGGAGGTTGCGTATGCGCTTGCCGGTGGCGGCGAAGACGGCGTTGCAGAGGGCCGGAATCACCGGCGGCAGCGCCGGTTCGCCGAGACCGGTCGGCGGATGGTCCGTGATGAGGAAGTGCGCCTCGACGGGCGGCGCCTGATCCATCCGTAGCGGTTTCACAGTGTCGAAATTCGACTGGGTGACGCGGCCCTTCTCGATGGTGACCGCCTGGCCGAGCGCCGCGCCCAGGCCGTCGAGCGCCGCGCCCTGCACCTGCGTTTGGGCGCCGCTCGGATTGACGATCTGGCGGCCGACGTCGCCGACCACCCAGACGTGGTCGAGCTTGATCTCGCCGGAGGTCGCGACCGTCGCCTGCACCACCTCGGCGAAATAGCCGAGATGGCTGAAATAGAAGGCGATGCCCTTGCCGGTTCGCTCGGGAAGCGCGTCGCGATGCGCCCAGTCCGAGACCTCGGCGACACGCAGCAGCACGTCGCGCATGCGGCCGGTGTCGAAATCGCGCAGCGGATCGGGCTTGCCCGTCGAGTTGACCAGCACCTTCCGGTCGCCCAGCAGCGCGAGCCGGAAGTCCAGCGGGTCGCGCCCCGCCTGATGCGCGAGCTCGTCGATGAAGGATTGAAAGACGAAACCGAGGGCATTGGAGCGCGGCGCGCGCAGGGGACCCGTGGGCACGCCGAGTTCCATCATCGACTGGCCGTATTCGAGGTTCGGCACGAGCAGCGCCGGGAATTCGTTGGCGTCGAGCGCCGCCGAATTGGCGAGCCGACCGTCCCGGCCGAAGGTCACGAAATGGTCGCTCAAAGCGACGAGCGACCCCGAGGAATCGAGCCCGCCCTTGAGGAAGTGGAATCCCGCCGGCCGGTAAAAGTCGTGCTGGATGTCGTCCTCGCGAGTCCACAGCAGCTTGACCGGCGCGCCGACGCGCCGCGCGATCCAGGCCGCTTCGGCCATGAAGTCGCTGCGCAGGCGCCGCCCGAAACCGCCGCCGACGCGCGTCATATTGACGGTGACGTTCGACTCGGGGATTCCGAGCGCCGCCGACACCAGTTTGGCCCCCGGTCCCGGATTCTGCGTCGGCGCCCACAGCGTGACCTTGCCGTCGGCGAAATGCGCGGTGCAGTTCTGCGGCTCGAGATTGATGTGAGCGAGGAAGGGATAGGAATACGCCGCCTCGACGACATGCGCCGCGCCTTGCAGCGCCGTGGCGACGTCCCCGTCGCGGCGCAGGAAGGACGCCGGGGTCGCCTGGCTGAGCTTCGTCGCGTCGCTGGCGAAGAGCGCGCTGCTCTGCGCCGCGGTCGGTCCCTCGTCCCATTTGACGTCGAGTTTTTCGCGCGCCTGGTTCGCCGCCCACCAGCTCTTGGCGACGATGGCGACGCCCTCGCTGGCGCCCTGCGGATCGTGGCCGCGGTTGATCTCGCTCGCGCGCACGATGAAGGCGTCGCGCACGCCGGGCAGCGCCTTGACCGCGTCGAGATTGGCCGAGGCGACGCTGCCGCCGAAGACGGGGCATTTCTGATAGACGGCGTAGAGCATGCCCGGCGCCGTGACATCGATGCCGAAGAGCGGTTGCCCGGTTACGATCTTCTCGTTGTCGACGCCGTGGATCGGCTTGCCGATGATCCGGAACGTCTTGGGGTCCTTGAGCGTGACGCGGGTCAGGTCCGGCGCGGGGAGCGCCGCCGCCTTGGACGCGAGATCGCCATAGGAGAGCGAACGCTGGCTATTCCGATCGCGCACCACGCCGGGATCGGTGAAGCATTGAGAGACGGGGACGCCCCAAGTCTGCGCGGCGGCCTCGATCAGCATCTGCCGCCCGGCGGCGCCGACGCGGCGCAGCGGATCGTAGTTGAGGGGCGTCGCCATGCTGCCGCCGGCGAACTGGCGGCCGTACAGAGCCGCGTCGAGCCGCGCCTGCTCGATGCGCACGTCCTTCCAATCGACGTCGAGCTCCTCGGCGATGACCATCGGCAGCATCGTCTTGATGCCCTGACCGACTTCCGGGTTCTTCGACATGATCGTCACGATGCCGTCGGGCGCGATGCGGATGAAGGCGTTGAGCGGCGCGGCCTCGGCGACGTCGTCGAGCGCCGTCGCGGCGTGCGCCTCGCCGGCAGCCGACGGCAGAATTGCGTGCAGCAGCAGGCCGCCGCCGGCGGCCAGGCTCGATTTCAGGAAAGCGCGGCGGGAGGCGAGCGGAGCGGGCGCTTCGGCGCGCTCTTGCGCGCCCATCGGGATCGGGGTCGCCATGTTCATTTCGCCTCCGCCGTGCTCGCTTGCGCCGACGCCGCCTCTTTGATCGCGGCGCGGATGCGCAGATAGGTGCAGCAGCGGCAGACGTTGCCGCTCATCGCCTCGTCGATGTCGTGGTCGGTGGGATGCGGGGTCTTGGCGAGCAGCGCCGTCGCCGACATGATCTGCCCGGCTTGGCAATAGCCGCACTGCGGCACGTCGAGCGCCAGCCACGCGGCCTGCACCCTCTTGCCGACGGGGTTGGCGGCCATGCCTTCGATGGTCGAGACCGCGCTGGCGCCGACCGAAGAGATCGCCGTCAGACAGGCGCGCACCGGCTCGCCGTCGAGATGGACCGTGCACGCGCCGCAAAGCCCGGCGCCGCAGCCGAATTTGGTTCCCTTCAGATTGAGTTCGTCGCGTAGCGCCCAGAGAAGCGGCATGTCTCCGTCGACATCGACCGTTCGCTTCACGCCATTCAGTTGGATCGCATAAACCATCCCGCGCGCCTCATGCTCGCCATGTTGCTTCGCGCGCGGATCGTCGATCGAGCGATTTGCCGCGTTCCCCGCACGGCGCCGCTCTCACCGCATATCGATGGCGGCGCGCGCACAATTTGACAGCCGAATTGAGATGGCAGCGTGGCAGGCTTCAACACGCCTGCGTGAGGGCTCGTCAAAACTGCGAGAGGTCGCCGCGGCTATTCGCCCGGCGCCGCGTGGCGCTTCCCCTCGCGGCGCGAAAGATGCTCGTGGCCCCATTCGCGCAGCCGTTGGAATACGGCGTAGAGCATCGGGATCAGGAAGACGCCGATCGAGGTCGCCGCCAACATGCCGGCGAACACCGAGGTGCCGATGTCGCGCCGGCTGATCTGCGCCGCTCCCTGCGCGACCACCAGCGGAGCGAGGCCGAACACAAAGGCGAACGACGTCATCATCACCGCGCGAAAGCGCATCCGTGCGCCAAGCGCCGCAGCGTCGACGATCGACATGCCGGCTTCGCGGCGCTCCTTCGCGAATTCGACGATCAGGATGCCGTTCTTGGCCGCCAGCGCGATCAGCACGACGAGGCCGATCTGCGCATAGAGATCGAGGGTCAATCCGCCGATTATGACGCCGACGTAGGCGCCGAGCACGCCGACGACCACCGAAAGCAGAACCGGGATCGGGATCATCCAGCTCTCATAGAGGCCGACGAGGAACAGGTAGGCGAAGATGACCGCGGTGGCGAGGATGGGTCCGGTCTGTCCGCTCGCCTCGTGTTCCTGAAAAGCGGTGCCGGTCCATTCGAAGGCGTAGCCCGGCGGCAGCGTCGCGTCCGACACCTCTTGCATCGCGGCGAGCGCCGCGCCCGAGGACGCTCCCGGCGCCGGGCTGCCGTTGATCGTCACCGAGCGATAATTGTTATAGCGCGTAATCACCTGCGGCCCGGTGACGTACCGCACTTGCGCGATCGAGCGCATCGGCACCATTTGGCCGGCCTTGTTGCGCACATAGATCCGCCAGATGTCCGCGATGCTGCTGCGATCGCCGGCCTCGCCCTCGATATTGACCTGCCAGGTGCGGCCGTAAAGGTTGAAGTTGTTGACGTAGAAGCCGCCGAGCGTCGACTCCAGCGCGGTGAAGACGTCGTTGATGTTGAGGCCCAGCGCTTGCGCCTTGTCACGGTCGATATCGAGATAGATCGAGGGCGCGGTCGCGGTGAAGGTGGAAAAAACTCGCGCCAAGCGCGGGTCCCGGTTGGCGGCGGCGATGACGCCCTGCACGGCGCTGCCGAGCTTGGCGGGATCCTGCCCCTCGAGCGCCTCGAGCTGGTATTCGAACCCGCCGCTGGTCGACAGGCCGATGATCGGCGGCAGGTTGAAGGGAACGACGGTGGCGGAACGGACCTGCTGCGCCTCCCCGAACATCCGGCGGATCAGAGCCTGCGCCGAATTGGCCGCGCCGACCCGGTCCTCGAACGGCTTGAGCTTCGCCACCAGGAACGCCGCGTTCGAACTCGTTGGCGCTGTCGAGGAGGGAGAACCCGATGACGGCGAAGGCGTCCTGCACCTGCGGCATCGAACGCAGAACCTGCTCGACCTGCTGCACGGTCTCGCTGGTGCGCGCCACCGAGGCGCCATCCGGCAGTTGCACGTTGAGGAAGAAGGCGCCCTGGTCCTCCTCCGGGAGGAAGCTGGTCGGGGTGATCCGCGACAGGCCATAGACGCCTGCGGCGAAGACCGCGATGAGCAGCGGCGACAAAATGGCGACGCGCACCAGCCGCCGAACTGCCGCGGAGTAACCGTCGCGCACAAAGTCGATGCCTCGCAGCACTCGCCCCATGACGCCGCGCCGCGGCCCTTCATGGCGCAGCACAACGGCGCAGAGCGCCGGAGACAGCGTCAGCGCGTTGAGCGCGGAGATCAGCATGGCGGCGCTGATGGTGACGGCGAACTGACGGAAGAGCACCCCCGTTATGCCGGGGATGAACGCCACCGGCACGAAAACCGACAGCAGCACCAAGGTGATCGCGATGATCGGGCCGGTGATCTGGGTCATCGCCTTGATGGTCGCCTCGGCCGGCGTCAGGCTCGGCTCTTCCTCCATGACGCGCTCGACGTTCTCGACCACGACGATCGCGTCGTCGACGACGATGCCGATGGCGAGCACCATGGCGAGGAGCGACACCGTATTGGCGGAATAGCCCATGAGCAGCAGAACGGCGAAGGCGCCGATCAGACTTACGGGAACCGCAACCGCGGGAATGAGAGTCGCGCGAATATTGCCGAGGAAGAGGAAGACGACGACGACGACGAGCGCGAAAGCCTCGGCGAGCGTCTTGAGCACCTCCTGGATCGTGTCGGCGACGAAGACGGTCGAATCGTAGACGACATGTGACTTGAGCCCGGGCGGAAAGCGCGCGCTGAGCTTCGCCAGCGCCTGATCGACCATCTTCGCCGTCTGCACCCCATTCGCGTCGGGCGTGAGATAGAGCGCCATGCCGACCGCCGGGCGGCCGTTGAGGCGGGTGACGACGTCATCGTTCTGGGCGCCCATTTCGACGCGGGCGACGTCCCGAACGCGCACCCTCGAACCATCCGGGTTGGCGCGCAGGACGATGTCGCCGAACTGCTCCGGCGTGGTCAGCCGGCCCTGCGTCTGCACGTTCATCTGAAATTGCTGGTCGTTGCCGACCGGGCGCGCGCCAATGCGTCCGACCGGCGCCTGGACGTTCTGCGCCTCGATGGCGTTGACGACATCGGACGGCGAGAGGCTCAGGCTGGTGAGCCGCTGCGTATCGAACCAGATTCGCATGGAGTAGTTGAGCCTGCCGAACAGCAGGGCTTGTCCCACCCCCGGCACGCGCGACAGCTCGTCGAGGACGTTGATCGTGGCGTAGCTGGTGATGAACGTGGGGGTGAGCTTGGGATCCTCGCTGTAGAGCGTCATGAATTGGAGCACCGCGGCCGAACGCTTCAGCACCGTGAGGCCCTGCTGCTGCACCTCCTGCGGCAGCTGCGCCAGCGCGCTTTGCACGCGATTGTTGACGTTGACGGTGTCGATGTCGGCGTCGGTTCCCGGCAGGAAGCTGACCGTCAGGTTGTAGCTGCCGTCATTGCCGCTCGTCGACTTCATGTAGATCATCTTGTCGACGCCGACGATTTGCGCTTCGAGCGGCTGGGCGACAGAGGCCTCGACCACAGCGGCCGACGCGCCGGGATAGTTCGCGGTGACCTGGACGCGCGGCGGCACGATGTCCGGAAACTGCGCGACGGGAATGCGGGTGATCGCGATCAACCCGGCGAGCGTGATGACGATCGCAATGACGATGGCGAGCCGCGGGCGACGGATGAAGAGGGCGGAGATCATTTCGGCGCTTCGTGGCTCGGCGCCGACCGCGCCGCGGTCGCATCCGCGGCGGCTTCGGGAGCGCTCGCGGCGGGAGCGGGCGCCACGGTCTGGCCCGGGCGGACGCGCTGGACGCCCTCGACGATCACTTTCTCACCCTCGCTGAGGCCGCTCGCCACCACCGCTAGCATCGGCGAGGGCGAGGACTCGGCGAGCTCTATGCGCCGCTGCTGCGCCTTGTCGTCGTCGCCGACGACGAAGACATAATCTCCGCTCTGATCGGTGAGCACGGCGGCGCGGGGGATGGTGAGAGCCTCGACCGGCTGGGCATCCTCCAGGATCGCGGTCACCAGTTCGCCGTCGACGAGCGTGCGCGCCGTGAGGTCGCCGTTGGCGCTCGTCAGCATGGGGTTGGCGACCACCGCCCTGAGGGCGATCGTGTCGGTGCCTGGGGCCACGGAGTTGTCGAGGAAATCCAGGGCGCCGGTTTGGTCGTAGATGCGGCCGTCCGGAAGGCGAATCTTGACGACGACGGAGCGGAATCCGCCTTTCGCGGCGGCGCGCTCCAGCAGCGTCACGACGGTGCGCGTCGCGACGGGAAAGACGACGTACATCGGGTCCTGGCTGACGAGGGTGACAAGCACGCCGGAGTTCGGCGTGACATAATTGCCGACGGTTACCGCTGTGCGGCCGATCTTGCCGTCGACCGGCGCGCGAATGTCGGTATAGTCGAGATTGATCCTGGACTGCTCGAGTTGCGCCTCGGCGTTCATCATCTGAGCCCGAATCGACAACTCGTTGGCAAGCGCCGTGTCGACGTTCGACTGCTGTCCCGCCGGCGTGTTGAGCAGCATCTTGGCGCGCGCCAAGGTCAGATCGGCGTTCTGCAGTTGCGCCTTATACTGGGCGACCAACGCCTGCTTCGCCTCGACATCGGCTTTGAATGGGCCTGGCTCGAGGCTATAGAGCAGGTCGCCCTTCTTGACCTCGGCGCCTTCCTTGAAGAGGCGCGCGTCGAGAAACGCCGCCACCCGCGCGACGAGATTGACCCGGTCGGTCGCCTGGATGCGCCCGATGTACTCGCTCGACGGCGTGATCGGCCTCAGCGCCGCCGGCACGACGCCGACGGCGGGCGGCTTGCCGGGCGCCTGCTGGGCAAGGGCTGAATAGGATGTGACGCACAGGGCGGCGGCGAATAGAAGCCGCGACCAACTTTCAACCTTCATAAGCGCTCTTCCCAGGGTTAACGAATGGCGCCGGACCCGCAAAACAATGACTTACTATCCGGAATCGCGAGGCCGCGAAACAGCGCTCGCCGCATTTTGGTCAAACTCGCCGCAACCAGCTTTCCGCCGCCCGTAAACCGCTTCGGCGGGCAGGCTCGGCCCCACGTTGGACCCCGACGCGCCGCGCCGCGCCGGCTCGGAACTTCACTGCGCGCCAGACGCTTCTCCGTCGAGAAGCGCCAGGGTGCGCTCGTCCGTGCAGCCTTCGCAATAGCGATCGAGCGCCCGCCAGAACGGGCTCTCGCGACTTGCTGCCGCGCGCGCGAACAGGGTCATCGAAGACCGGAACTTCATGTCGTCGGGCGCGCCGAAGATCGCATGAAGGGATCGACCCTCGATCGCGAGCACGGTCTCGACGCAGCCGCTCAGCCTCGCCGCCAACAGCGGATGAGCGAGATAGGCCCGCGCCTCCTCGAGGGACGCGAGGCCATAAAACTCGGCCGTCGAGGAGCGTCCGAGGCCGCGCAATTGTGGAAATATGAACCACATCCAGTGACTGCGTTTCCGCCCCGCCTTCAGTTCGCCAAGGGCCGTCTCGAAGACCGGCGCTTGCGCCGTCACGAATCGCTGGAAATCGAAGCGATCGGCTTCCATGTTGAACCCCGATCTCCCCCCGTCGCAGAGTTGCCCCAACTCGACTGCTAGACGGCGATCAGGCCGCCTTCCGCGGGAGCCGGTCGGGCGCGCTGGTTGTAGAGCAGCTTCATGCGCCGTTCCCGCTCTTCCGCCGGCAGGGTCTCGGGATCCTCGGTCGGGCCGCCCGTCACCGCCAAGCCGCGCTGGACCGCGGGGCGCGCGCTGAGTTCGTCGAACCAACGCTTGAAATATTTGAACTCTTCGATGTCCTGACCCTGCGCCTGCCAGTTCACGGTCCAGGGATAGCAGATCATGTCGGCGATAGTATATTCGTCGCCGGCGAGATAGCGGCGATTGTAGAGCTGATTGTTGAGGACGCCATAGAGCCGGTTGGCCTCGTCGGTGAAGCGACGGACAGCGTAGGATTGGTCGCCCTGCTTGTCGCCCAGGCGACGAAAGTGGCCGCCCTCGCCGAGCTTCGGACCTTGGTTGGCCATCTGCCAGATCACCCACTGGTTGACCTCGTAGCGATGGCGAATGTCTTGGGGATAAAAGCGGCCGGCCTTCTCCGCGAGATACATCATGATCGCGCCGGACTCGAAGATGCTGATCGGCGGCCCGCCGTCGGCTGGAGCGTGGTCGACCAGCGCCGGCATCCGATTGTTGGGGCTTATCTTGAGGTAGTTCTCTTTGAACTGGTCGCCCTTGCCGATGTTGCAAGGCACGACATTGTACGGCATCCCCAACTCTTCCAGCAGGATCGTGACTTTCTTGCCGTTCGGCGTCGGCCAATAGTGCAGATCAATCATGTCAACGGGCTCCAGTGTCGATCGAAGGATATATAGGACCGACGCGCCGCGCCCGCAGCCCGCTGGCGCCGCCAAAGGCCGCCAGTTTTCTGTTTCTGAAAAACGGAACGCATGTTACGCTATGAAAATCGCTCTTCGCCAGGCGCTCCGCTGGTCGGTTGGCTGCGGGCGCGCGGGAGCGTCGTTGGCGCAAGTTGACAGGTCGACGAAATCCCATTTTTCTGTTTGCAAACCATTGATTTCACACAAAACGGCCAACGAAATCCTTGGAAATGTTTGGAGAAGAAGGCTGGAAATTTGACAATGTTTGACGTCGGTTTGACGTCGCAAGGGGACGGAAAACAGACGAGGCGACGGAAAAACGCTAATTCGAGACGTTGGGGGCGGGCGCGCTCGCTCCTGACGCGGCCATGGCGATTACGGCGGCCAGGATGATCGCCCCGCCGACCAATGTGGCTGTAGCGGGCGTTTCGCCGAACGCGAGCCAAACCCACACCGGGCCGAAAATCGTCTCGGTCTGCGCGAGCACGGTCTGCCCGACCGCGGGCACGACCGGCGCGCCGCGGAGAAACAAGGTGAAGCCGAGGCCCATCAGGACGAAGCCGGCGGCGAAGGCCGAGAGCGTCTCGAAGAGCGGGGGAGCCAGCGTCGCCCCCTCGCCGAGCGTGACGCCGGCGGCGAGCAGCGCCGATAAGACGCCATAGCCCACCATGGCGGGGGCGAAGTCGCGGTCAGGGGCCAGGCGCATACAGACGCTCACCGTGGCGAAGCTCAGGGCCGAGAGGACAGCCAGGAGATCGCCGACGATATGGCCGGTCTCAAACCCGCCGCCGACGATGACGGCGAGGCCGCAGAAGCCCAGCGCCACCGAGCCGACTTGTCGGGCGTCGAGCCGCTCGCCCAGAACGAGGAAGCCGAGGACGGCCGAGAGCAACGGCGAGCTGGAGGAGAGGAAGAGCGCGTTGGCGACGCTGGTGAGTTTCAGCGCCACGATGAAGCCGATCGCCGAAAGGCTCAGTGCGAGCGTGGCGATGGCGCCCTGGAGGCGGTTGGGGAGCGCGCGGGGCTCTCGCGAGCGCGCCAGCAGCGCGAAGGCGACGGCGGTGCCGAGCCCGCGATAAACGAGAAACTGCCAGGAATCGAGATGCGGCGCCAGGCGAATGAAAACGCCGGTGAAGCTCCAGCACAGCCCCGCGGCGAGCACATAGAGCGCGCCAGCGAGGAAGCGGGGTTGCGAGCGGATCGCCGTCGCGCCGGCCGGCGACAAAGCGCCTCGGCTCATGAACGCGGCTTTGCGAGGCCGAGCTTGGCCCGCGCCTCGGCGGGGCCGAGAACCTTTGCGCCCATCCGCTCGACGATCTCTCTGGCGCGCGCCGTCAGCGACCCGTTGCTGGCGGGCACGCCGCGATCGAGCCAGATATTGTCCTCGAGGCCGACGCGCACGTTGCCGCCGAGCAGGATGGCCTGAGCGACGAACGCCATTTGCAACCGGCCGATCGCGAAACCCGCCCAATTGGCCCCGGCGGGCAAATGATTGCGCATCGCCAGCATCGCCTCGGTCGTCGCCTCGGCCCCCCAGGGAACTCCCATGCAGAGCTGGAATAAGGGCGGAGCCTCGACGAGACCTTCGGCGATCAGTTGTTTGGCGAGCCAAATGTGGCCGAGTTCGAAGCATTCGATCTCCGGCTTCACGCCGACGTCGCGGATGCGCGTCGCCATCTCGCGCAGCACATCCGCCGTCGCAAGGAATGCGCTGTCGCCGAAATTGAGCGAGCCGCAATCGAGCGTGCAAATCTCCGGGCGCAGTTCCTCGATATGGGCCACGCGCTCGGCGGCGCCCGCCATGTCGGTGCCAGGGCCGCCGCGATCGGGATGCGCGGCGTTGAAGAAGAAGTCGCCGCCCATGCCGGCGGTGATGTTGATGACGACGTCGACGCCCGATTGCCTGATGTGGCCGACTGTTTCGCGGTAGAGGGCGGGGTCGCGCGCGGCCTTGCCGGTTTTGGGATCGCGGACGTGAAGATGCACGATCGCCGCGCCGGCGCGCGCCGCCTCCAGCGCCGAGATCGGCGATCTGGCGCGGCGTGACGGGAATGGCGGGATGCTTGCCGACCGTGTCGCCCGCGCCGGTCACGGCGCAGGATATGATGACCTCGTGGTTCATGGGCCCCTCCCGCCTTCTTGTTCGCCCAGAGGCAAACCCCAAACGACGAAACTGCGCCATCCCTGATGGGCGCACAATGGCGGCGGCGCTCTCGACGACGCGGCAAAATTAATATCGGGCGATCAGAAAAAGACGTGACGGCTTGCCAGGACGCGTCTCTTCGGTGGGGCTGGCCCGCCGGTCTGCTCGGCGGCGCCGGCGCGTTTGCGGCGAGCGCAGCCGCATTTCAGGTCGGCGAGTTCGCGCCGTCGATCCTTTTCACCCTCGCGCTCGGCGCGCTTGTCGTCACGCTCCGACTTTTGCCGCGCGACTTTCAGGCGCCCGCTCCGACCCGAGCGCCATGGTGGGAAATTCCGACGCGCATGACGCTGGTGACGGCGCTGGTCGTGGCGGTTACGTCGTTCGCTTCACTGCGCGGCGCGCGCGCCAGCGGCGTCGTCGCGACATTTCCGCTGATCGGCGCTGCGCTCGGCGTCTTCGCCCATCGCGCGCACGGGCCCCGCGCTGGCGTTGCTGTTCTCAGGGGCATGGCGAGCGCCTTGTTCGCTTTCGCGGCTTTCTTCTACGTCGTCGGCTTGGCGCTCCCGCGCGCCGGTCTGCTTGCCGCCTTCTCGATGGCGACGCTCGCGGCGCTCACCATCCAGGGCGCGACGCTGAGGCTCGTGCGCGGCGGGGCCACACGTGCGCTCGCACGAGGTCTCTAAAAAAGTCGAGGGGCGCCTACTTCGGCGCGTCGGGACCGGGATTGTCCCGATGATCCATCATCCGTCCTTCGTGCTGTCGAGACGGCCTGAGGGTCGCAAGCAGCCAGCGGAAATGGCTCTTCTGCGAATCATCCAGGCTGTCGTAAAGCGGCTTGGCCGCGCTGGCGATCGCCTTGAGATCCGAGGAAGCCTTGGCAAGGCGGTCAGCGATGCTATTCAAGTGTTCGAGCGGGGAGGGGCGCTGGCCATGGTCCGCCTCTCGCATGGCGTGCATCTCGTCCGCGCGCGCCTTGGCGGCGTCGCGGACGGCGGCCTCGAACGGCGCCCAGTTCTTCTCCTGCTCGGGCGTCAGCTTCAAGGCCGCTTTCATGCCGGCCAGGCGGGCGTCGAGCATGACGCCGCGCATTTGCCCCATATCTCGCAGTTGGCCCGCAGGCGCCGTCTGATCGTCGGGAGCGGCGGCGGCGCCGGGCGCGGGAGCTGAACTGGCCAGCACAGCGACAGCGAAAGAGAGAACGACGAGCTTTTGCATCGGTTCGCCTTTTCCATTTCCAGACCGAGGCTCTATCGCCTCATTCTGACATTCAAGTTACATCCTCGTGTCTGCGCCGACGAGTCAAAGATGCCATTGACGGACGTTCGCGCTTCCCGCAATGCTCAGCTTTTGTGGAGGAATCGGAATGAGCGAGGGCGGCGTCATCGGTAAGCTTGCTCATGGCCTCGCAAGCGGGAGCGGTGTCCTCACCGCCTGGATCGGCGTCAACGACGCCACGATCGCGGATGCGTTGGCGCGTGAATCCTTCGACGCCGTCACGCTCGACATGCAGCACGGCGGCGTCGACTTCGTCGGCGCGGCTCGGACGATCGTCGCTGTCGCGCTCGCGGGAAAGCCCGCGATCGTGCGAATTCCGGTTGGCGATTTCCCGTGCGCCAGCCGTCTTGCCGACGCTGGCGCGGCGGCGGTCATCGCCCCGATGATCAATAGCGCCGAGGACGCGCGCCGTTTCGCCGATTTCATGAAATATCCGCCGCTCGGGCAGCGCTCGTGGGGGCCGCGCGCGGCGCTTTCGCTCAGCGGATTGATCGGCCCCGCTTATCTCCACAGCGCGAATGCGGTGACGCTGGCGATAGCGATGATCGAGACGCGCGCGGCGCTCGAAGCGCTGGACGATATATTGTCGACAGAGGGAATCGACGGCGTCTTCGTCGGGCCGTCTGATCTTTCGATTGCGCTCAATCGCGGTGCCGTGGTCGATCCTCACGGCGGCGATGTCGATGCGGCGCTGTCGCGCATCGTTGACCGCGTCAGGGCGCACGGCAAGTTCGCCGGCGTTTTCTGCTTCGACGGCGCGCGCGCCAAGGCGGCGCTGGCGCGCGGCTTTGCCTTGTGTTCCATTTCGACCGACCTGCTCCTGCTGCGTTCCGCGGCGCGGTCGGAACTCGCTGCAGCGCGCTGAGTTATTGCGCGGGTGTTTGGTCAGGGTTGCGCGGTCGTCCTTCGCCGCAACCCTCGGCCGCGCTGGTCGCGCGCCAGAACGCACGTGCGCCGGGCTCCGAAAACGGCTTCGGCGCATGCCGGACGCAAATACCGGCCTGCGCCCACCAGGACATCGGCATGTCGCCGCGGTCAAACGGGTTGAGGCCGCCGGCGGGACGGTGCCAGAAAACGCAAAATTCGCAGGTCGACCCTGGCGCCGGGGAGGTGGCGGGCTCGCCGTCTCCGCACCCTTGATAGCGGCGGGTCTGTGGCCAATGCGCGACCTCTTCCGAGTTCTTGCCGCTTTCCGGCGCATGGCGGTGGCACGATCCGTCGATCGCGACCTTATGCCGCCAGAATGCGCACTCCGAGCAGCGGACCAGCTTGCTTTGCGCGTCGTTCAAGGCGGTACTCCCCTGATTGTCCGTCACGCCTTCATTTCGACGCCACGGCCGCCGCCGGCGCGTCGACCGACCACCCCCCGCCGAGTGCGAGGATGAGGCCGATATTGGAGTTAAGTTCGCGCGCGCGCAAGGCTATGACCGTGAACTCGGCGCTGAGCGCGGCATTCTGCGCCGTCACGACGTCGAGATAGGATGCCGCGCCATCGCGATAGAGCGACATCGACTCGTCCGCGGCTTTTTGGGCAGCGTCGGCGGCGGTGACGGTTTGGTGCTCCTCTTGCGCGAGCCAGCGCAGCGCGGAGAGATTGTCCTGGACTTCTCTGACCGCGAGCAGAATCGTCGAGCGATAGTTCGCCGCCGCTTCGGTGTAGGCGGCGGTCGCCGCCGCGAGTTGGGCTTGCCGCAGTCCCCCGTCGAATAGCGGCAAATTGACCGCGGGCCCCACCGAATAGATCGAGTTGCCGGGGGTCAACAAATTCAGGCCGGTGTCCTGGGTTCCGCCGAGAAGATTGATCGTGAACCTGGGATAGAACGCCGCCCGGGCGACGCCAATTCCGGCGCTCGCCGCGGCGGCGAATTGCTCGCTTTCGGCGACGTCGGGTCGCCGGCTCAGGACGTCCGAAGGAACCGCGCGGGGCCGCTTGGGAAACGCGATCGGCTTGGGCGCGCTCGCGATCCTGAACGACGCAGCGGATCGTCCGACCAGCGCTGCGATCGCGTCTTCCATCGCCGCGCGCTGCACGACGAGATCGGACGCTTGCGCCTTGGCGACCTCGAGTTGCGTCACGGCTCGCTCGACGTCGATCGGCGGCGCGATCTGGGCGGCGAGCCGGTTGCGGGTCAGGTCGAGGGCGGCCTGATAGTTGGCGATCGTATCGGTGAGCAGCTTGGCTTCCGCATCGTAGCCGCGCAGGTTGATGTAGTCGGTCGCGAGTTCCGCGTGCAGTTCGAGGCGTGCCTGCGCCAGCGCATCGGTGCTGGCCTGGGCATCCGCTTTCGCCTCCTTGATGAGGTCGCGCACCCGTCCCCAAAAATCAACTTCGTAGGAGGCGACCTGCGCCTGAATCTGGTTCGCGCCGTAGTAGGTCGGCTGGTTCGGCGAACGAAGCGGGCGATTGTTGGACTGCCGGTTGTACGAGAGGCTCCCGCCCGCGTCGAGTTCGGGATAGAGGCCGGATTCGGCGGCCGCGGCGAAGGCTTGCGCCCGGTCGTTCGCCGCTAAAGCGGCGGCGAGGTCGGGGTTGGCGACTTCGATCTGATCCTCCAGGTCGTCGAGCGTCCGATCGTGGAAACTTCGCCACCAGAGGCCCGACAGACCGCTGCCGCCCGGCCCCTGTTCGTCCTTGAATTGCGCCGAAAGCGCCAGGCTCGAAGGCTTATAATCCGGCGCAAGATCACACCCGCCGATCAGCAGAGCCGCCGACGCCGCAAGTAGACAACGCAACTTCATTCTGCATGTCCCCGCGCCTGCGCGACCGACTTGTCCGTTGCTCCGCTGGCCTGTCCCGACGACGGTCCCTCTTTGCCCGCTTCGGGGCGCCCGGCGGCCGTCGACGGGAGAACATGCACCTCGTCGCCTGCGTCGATCGAGTCGGGCGGGCTGGCGATCACGCGGTCCGCCGCCGAAAGGCCGCTGGCGATCTCGACCTCAGTTCCGAGATCGCGGCCGATCTCCACCTTCTTCATCACGACGCGATCATTCGCGCCGACAGTCGCCACTTCAACCGATTTGTCACGAAAAATGATCGCGCTCGCTGGGAGTTTCAGGGTATCGGCATTCACCGGAATTTGGAAGTGAACCTCCGCGAAGGCGCCGGGTTGCAGCGCGTCATCGTTGTTCTTCGCCATCAGTTCCACCAGCAGCGAGCGCGACCGCTGGTCGATGGCTTGCGCGGTCGTCCCGATCGTCGCCTCGAAATCTCGACCAGGATATTGCGGCAGCTTGAGCACCGCCTTCATGCCGTTCCGCATGTCGGCTGCGAAGCTTTGCGGGGCCTTCACGTAGACGCGCATCTCGTGCGTGTCGGCGACGGCGAAGAGGCCGGAGGCGGCGTTCGCGCTGTCGCTGACGAGCGATCCGATATCGATATTCCGCTGTGTGACCACGCCGTCGAATGGCGCGACGATGGTGGCGAAGGCCTTAAGGGCTTTCAGGCGATCCACGTTCGCGCTCGCCGCGGCGACCTCGGCGTCCTTGGCCGCCTCGTCGGCAACCTTCTCATCGGCGGTCTGCTGCGAGACTGCGCCGGACTGGCGCAATGATTTCCAGCGGCCGGCGGTGACTGCCGCCAGCGCTTGATTGGCCTTCGCCTTGGTCAGCTGTTCCCGAGCTTCCGCAAGGCGCTGGTCGAGTTCCGGCGTGTCGATCGTGGCGAGCGTCTCACCCGCCTTCACGTGGGCGCCGATGTCTTTGTACCAGGTGTGGACGTAACCGCTCACCTGAGCGTGAACAACGGCGTTATAGAAGGCGTCGACATCGCCCGGGAGCACCAGTTCGCGGGTCCCGCCGCCACGCTCGGGAGAGATGAGCGAAACCGTCGGAGTCGCCCGATCGAGGGTCCATCGCGCCAGTTTCGTCTCATCGGTGCGACGCGACGATATCCCCCACGCCGCAGCGGCTGCCGCGACGAGAACGAGCAGGAAAATCGCGCGTCCGACTTTCACCGGCGCGCGCTGTTTCGCTGTCTCTTCGAAATCGTGCGGCGGACTTGCGTTCATATCGTCTCGGCCTCGGTTTGATATCCTGGGAAGGCGTCCGACGCGGTGTCGGTCCTTCGCGCGTGAACGAGACGGAACACGGCTGGCACGAAGAACAGAGTGGCGACGGTCGCGATAATCAGGCCGCCGATCACGGCGCGGCCCAGCGGCGCGTTCTGCTCGGCGCTGAGCGCCATCGGCCCCATGCCGATGATCATGGCGAGAGCCGTCATCAGCACGGGCCGGAACCGCGTGAAGCCTGCGTCGATTGCCGCCGTCAGCGCATCGGCCCCATCCGCGAGCCTTTCGCGGGCGAAACTTACGACCAGAATACTGTTTGCGGTCGCGACACCCATGCACATTATGGCGCCGGTGAGCGCGGGGACGGAAAGCGTCGTGCCCGTGACGAACAACATCCACACGATGCCCGCCAAGGCCGCCGGCAAAGCGCTGACGATGACGAAGGGATCGAGCCAGGACTGAAAGTTGACGACGATAAGGAGGTAAATCAGCACGACTGCCAAAGCAAGGCCGGCGTACAACTGGGAAAACGCGGATGTCATCGTGGAGGTCTGACCACGCAGCACGACTGTGGAACCCGGCGGAGCCTTCTTGGCTGTCTCGTTCAGAATGTTCTGGATATCGTGCGAGACGGCGCCGAGATCGCGCTCGTTGTTCGTAGCGAAAATGTCGATGACCGGCTGGACCGCGTAATGCGAGACGACCGCGTCGCTGACGCCGCGCCTAACCGTCGCGATGCCGCCCAGGAGCTGTTTCGAATCGCCCTGCGAGGCTGGCACGGTTTCGAGGCCCGAGAGCGAATCGACCCAATATTGCGGCGACTGCGCGACAATCGGGTAGGAGACGCCATTCCTCGGATTCAACCAGAACGTCGGCGCCGTCTGGATACTGCCGGCCAATGTGTCCTGCAGGCTCGTCGCGACGTCGCGTTCGCTCAATCCGACCTGGCTGGCGCGTGCCCGGTCAACGTCGACATTGAGCGTGGGCGCGTTGAAGGCCTGCTGGATTCGGGCGTCAGCGACGCCGTCCACGCGGGCGATACGCCGCAACAGTAGGTCCGCATAAGTGCGATTGGCGTCCAGGTTCCGACCAATGACCTGGACGTCGATCGGCGACGGCAGACCAAAGTTGAGAATTTGGGTCACGATATCGGCGGGGAGGAACGCGAAGGTTGTGCCGGGAAACTCGGTGGGCAAGCGCTCGCGGAGTTGGTTGACGAATCCCTCGACCTTGCTCGCCCACTTTGGCTTCACGCTGATCAAGATGTCCGCGTCGGACGCGCCGATGGTTCCGGAATTGCCGTAGGCGGTGTTGATGCCGCTGATCGACAGCCCGATATTGTCGACGATGTTGACGAGCGCCTGTGGCGGAATCGTCGCCCGCACCACTGCTTCGACGCGATCGCAGAGGCGCGCGGTCTCCTCGATGCGCGTGCCGACCTGCGCGCGCACGTGCAGCTTGATCTGATCCCCCTCGACGGGCGGAAAGAAATTCTGCCCGAGAAGCGGCGCCAGCGCGAAGGAGCATCCGACCGCGGCCAGGAAACCGATGACGAAGACCCAGCGCCCGCCGAGCGCTGTCGCCAGAAGCCGCCGATAGGCGACGCGCGTGCTCTCGAAGCGATGCTCGAACCCGCGCTGAAACATGACGAGCGGGTTGCGCGTCGCCGGAAGCGCCTCTCCGTGGACGTGACTGTGTTGGTTCGCCAGGAGGAAGCGCGCCATCGTATTCACGAGCGTGCGCGAAAGGACATAGGAGGCCAGCAGCGCGAACACGACCGCTTCCGCCATCGGGCGGAAGAGAAAGCCGGCCACGCCGCCGAGCTTGAACATCGGCACGAACACGATGCAGATGCACAGCAGGGAGACCGTCGCAGGAATGACGATCTGCCGCGCCCCGTCCATGATCGCGCTTTCGATGTCCTTACCCTGTTCGAGATGCCAGTTGATATTTTCGATCGTCACGGTCGCGTCGTCGACGAGAATGCCGACCGCGAGCGCGAGGCCGCCGAGCGTCATCACGTTGATGGTCTCGCCGATGGCGGAGAACATCGCGACGGAGGCCAGAATCGCCAGCGGGATCGAGATGGTGATGATGAGGGTCGAGCGCCAGCTGCCGAGGAAGATGAGAATCATCAGCCCCGTCAACGCCGCGGCGACGACGCCTTCGAAAATGACGGAGGAAACCGCCGACTTGACAAAGGTCGACTGGTCGCCGACCGCCTCCAGATGCAAGCTCGCCGGCAAGGTCTCGCGCAGCTTCGGAAGCAGCGACTTGACGCCGTCGATCACGTCGAGCGTCGACACTGAGCCGGCCTTCAGAATGGTCATCAGGACAGCGTTTGAGCCGTCGACGCGCACCATGTTGGTCTGCGGCGGGCTGCCGTCGTGAACATGCGCGACGTCGCGGACGAAGACCGTCGCGCCGTCGACCTGACGAATTGGCAGGTCGTTCAGCTCCTCGATCCGCGACGGCGAGTCATTGAGCGAGACGATATACTCGAAGCGGCCGATTTTCTCGGTGCCCATCGGCGTGATGAGGTTCTGCCGCGCGACCGCGTCCACGACGTCTTGCGCGGCGATTCCGTAGGCCTGCAGCTTTTGCTGGTCGAGATCGATCTGCACCTGCCGGACTTTGCCGCCATAAGGGGACGGCACGACGGCGCCGGCTACGGTCGCCAACTGCGGGCGAATGAAGTTCTGCCCGGCGTCGAAAATTCGCGCCTGGGACAATGAATTGCTGGAGAGCGCGAGTTGCAGGACCGGCACGCTCGAAGCGTTGAACTGAAGAACGTACGGCGGCGTAATGCCGGGCGGTAGCAGCTTCAGGACCGTTTGCGAGGCGGCGGTGATCTGCGCCAGTGCGGCGTTGATGTTGACCGAGGGCTGGAAGAAAATCTTGACGATGCCGTAGCCCGGCAGGGACTGCGACTCGATGTGCTCGATGTCGTTGACCTGCGCGCTGAGCGTGCGCTCGTAATAGTAGATGACGCGGCCTGACATGTCGTCGGGCGGCAGGCCGTTGTAGGTCCACACGACGGCGACGACGGGAATGCCGATGTTGGGGAAAATGTCCACGGGGGTCTTCACCCACGCCGTCGCCCCGAAAATGACGATCAGCATCGCCATGACGACGAAGGTGTACGGACGACTAAGTGCGACACGAACGATTGCGAGCATAAAGCCTTCCGCGCGACGGTTCCCCAGCGCCGCGCGCAGGCCCGCGCGGCGCCGGCGCACCGAGCGGACGCCCGGTCCGCAAGTTGGGATTGGTGATACCGTCAGCGGGGGGAGTCAACCACTAAATTATATTTTGTTCTCGCTGAGCTGCGCCCTGTTCACGGGGGTTTGGGCCGAGTCTTCGAGCGCCGCGCCGCGCCTCGAACGGAGACGGCGCCTTGTCGGGCCCCCGCAATTCGAAGCAAGCGCCCGGACTATTGTCTTTGACGGTCAGACTGAAGCCATGCAGCCTGGCGATGGTCTCGGCAATGCTGAGTCCGAGGCCATGTCCCGAAGGCCAGCCGTCGCTCTCGATTCGATAAAATCGGCGAAAGATCTTGTCCCGTTCCTGCTCGGGAACGCCAGGTCCGCTGTCGCTTACGCGCACGACGGCTCGCCCGTCGATCGTCGCCGCGGCGATGTGCACCCTGCCGTCGTCCGGGGTGAACTTGATCGCGTTGTCGACGAGATTCGAGATCGCCTCACGCATGAGGTCCTCGTCGCCGCGAACGACGGTGGACTTCGGCGTATCGAGCGTAATGGCAATCGATTTCGATTGCGCTAGAGGTTCATAGAACTCGAAAACGTTCGCGCAGATCGCCGCCAGGTCGATATCAGCGAACCGCTGGTCAACCGGTCCGTTCTCCACTGCCGATATCCGGAGCACGGCGGCGATGGTCGCCGCCGCCTTGTCGAGATGGTCCAGGGCGTCCGACATCGTCGCGCGCAGATCGTCGGCCGTCGCGCCGCGCTTCAGACCGCGCTCGATCTTGGCGCGCGCGACCGCGAGGGGCGTGCGCAGGTCGTGGGCGATATTGTCGCCAATGCTTCTCAACTGATCGAGCAAGCGCGCAATCTCGTCGAGCATCAGATTGACGTCGCGCGCCACTCTGTCGATGTCGTCGCCCTCGCTCAACACCGGCAATCGCAAGGTGAGGTCGCCGTGCATGATTTCCGATATCGCGGCGTGGATTTCTGCGAATCGCCGCGTCGCACGTTGGCCAAAAAACGCGCCGATCACGAGGATCAGCAGAATCGTCGGCGCGAGCGCGACGGTAAGCGCGCGCAACACCGACTCACGCAGGGCGTTGACCTCGATTAACGTCCTGCCGAGCAGGAGGACGCCGCCGTTCGGTCGCTGGCGGGCGACGAAGATCGCTGGTTCGCTCTGTTCGCTCGAATCCGGCAAGCGAACGTCGTCGACGCGGTGCGCCCGGCCGTCGACCGGGATCGCCGGGATTGTCGGTACGTTGCCGAAGATCATTTTCCCGTTCGCGTCGTAGAGCGCGACGTAGTCGACCCGGCGAAGATCTCGGGTGAGGCGCAGATCCAACTCTTGCCGCAGCAGGTCGTCGCTGTCGGTGACCCCCTTGGCGGACTCAGCGATCAGAATCGCGCTGACGCGCTGAATGTTCGCGCTCGACACCTGCAGATAGATCAGGACAAAAATACCTGCGGTGCTGACGGTGGTCGCCAGCGCGAAGGCGAGGGCGAGCCGGAAGGCGCGCGCCCGCAGAACCTCATTCGTCCACATGCAGCTTGAAGCCGATCGCGCGCACGTTGACGATGAGACGCATTTCGCCGCCTGCGTCGATCTTACGGCGGAGATTGCTGATGTGAACGTCGACGACGTTGGTTTGGGGTAAGAACTTGTAGTTCCAGACGTCTTCGAGCAGCATTGCCCGAGTGACGATCTGATTTGGGCGGCGCATGAAATATTCCAGCAACTTGAATTCGCGTGGAAGCAGATCGACGCGCCGATCGCTGCGATGCACCGTGCGCTCGACCAGATCCATCGTGAGGGGGCCGGCGTGCAACCGCGTCACGCGGCCATCCGGAATGCGCCGCAGCAGGGCTTCGACGCGAGCGGTGAGTTCGCGCAGTTCGAAGGGCTTGACGAGGTAGTCGTCGCCGCCTGCCTTCAATCCGCGAATGCGGTCGTCGACCGACGATAGCGCGCTGATCACAAGTATCGGAGTCGAATTGCCTTCTTCGCGCAGGGTTTCGAGGATCGTCAAGCCGTCCTCGCCATGCAGCATCCGATCCATGATCAGGACGGCGGCCTCGCCCATCCGCGCGGCTCGCAACCCTTCTTCCCGGGTGCCAGCGAGTTCGACCGCGTGGCCGTTGGCCTGCAGTTCGAAGCGGATTTCCTCCGCCAAATCGCGTTCGTCCTCGATAACCAGGACCGAAGATTTTGGTCCCGAATTCGCGCCTTCGAGCATAACGCTCTGTCCAGTCTTGTTCGCGCGGAGCGGCCAATAGGATAGGCGTTCCGCGCGTAGCTCGATCTCAGATGGTAAGATGTAGTCCTAGAAGGGATAGTAGCGCAAGCTGCACATCACGACTTGTTCGTTCGCGTTGGGCGCGCTGTCCGTGCCGGCGAAGAGCTGGCGTCGGATGTATTCGTATTCTCCACCGGCCTTGAGTTGGCCGAAGCCGCCTTTGTGGATGGTGTCCCAGAGTCCTGCTGTGATTTCCTGGGCGGACTTGGTCTGCCGTCTCCGGTCGATTTCGACGAATCTTCGATCGAGCAGATCGTGTTGTCGGCGCCGACCATCAAAGAGATGCGGCTCTGGCGCTGCTCCAGCACTCCTCGCCAGCGTTGCCGACGTTGTTGTTCGGAACGGAATCGCGCCGAGCAGCTCGGAGTCCGCTGGGGTGCGTTAATCATTCGATCGATTGATAGCACAATAATAATTAAATGGATCGACCGAGTGCGAACGGGTACTATACGGCAAGCAAATAGCGGTGGTCGTCCACGCACGACTACAAAGGAAATTGTTGGGTTTTGTAGTTGTGATACGTATACCGTACGTATCAGGAGTGAGTACGAGCTGAAAGCGCAGTAAATAGTTATTTGTGTCGGAAACAATATGTGCTTGTGATGGCGATCGATTGTTTGGCGGAGATCTTCGGGGTGTGTCGCGCCGAGATCGGGCGGCGGCTCTTCGCAAGGAAGTCGACGGCCCCCGTAGCGGCGTCAGCAGCGCCGCCGACCCGGATTCGCCTGGGAAGAGCCGGCCGGCTTCCGCCCCGAGCCCCTCTCCAGCGACTCGCAGTAACATCACCTGGAGGCGATCATGAGACGTACCTGTGTTGCTACACTGGCCATCTTGTCACTTTCGTCCGCCGCCTTGGCCCAAGGTTGGGCCAATCCCGTCCCAATCAGCCATCACCAGATCGCACGAGTTGCCGCGGCGTCGATGCCCCTCTATCCAGCTAGTGGATCAAGTCTGACATTTGAATCCCTGGAGGGATTCCCGGCGGGCTCGCGGCGTGCGAGTTTGCGGGATGCGAACCGGCATTTCTCTTTCCGTGACGGCCTCCGATCTCGATCGGCTTCACGCTCTCGTTAAAGACCGCAACGCGCCTCAGAAGCACGTCTGGCGGGCGCAAATCGTGCTGCTGACGGCCGAGCGCTTGGGCACGAGCGCGATCATGCGCGAGACGGCCAAGTCCAAGACCTGCGTCTGGCGCTGGCAGGAGCGCTTCGCCGCCGAAGGTTTCGAGGGCCTTCTGCGCGACAAGACGCGGCCATCGCGCATCCCCAAGCTCGATCCCTCGGTCGCCGAGCGCGTCGTCGGCCTGACGTTTGCCGCGCCGCCAGGCGAGACCACGCACTGGACCGGCGCGGCGATGGCCGAGGCGGCGGGCGTCAGCGTCAGTTCAGTGCAGCGCATTTGGCGGGCGCATGGGCTTCAGCCGCATCGCGTGCGCCAGTTCAAGTTGTCGAAGGACCCCGAGTTCGTCGACAAGCTGCGGGACGTCGTCGGCCTCTATGTCGATCCGCCGGCGCACGCCGTGGTGCTCAGCGTCGATGAAAAGAGCCAAATCCAGGCCCTCGACCGCACTCAGCCCGGCCTGCCGATGAAGAAGGGCCGCGCCGGAACCATGACCCATGATTACAAGCGGCACGGGACGACCACCCTGTTCGCGGCCATGAACATCCTCGACGGGACCGTCATCGGCCACAACATGCAGCGCCATCGCCATCAGGAATTCATCCGCTTCTTGAATGCCGTCGAGCGCGAGGTTCCAGCCGGAAAGACCGTCCACGCCATCCTCGACAATTACGCCGCCCATAAGCATCCGGCCGTGCGGCAATGGCTGGCGCGCCATCCGCGCTGGACCTTCCATTTCACGCCGACCTCGGCCTCTTGGCTCAACGCCGTCGAGGGCTTCTTCGCCACCCTGACGAAGCGGCGTCTCAAGCGCGGCGTCTTCCGATCCGTCGTCGACCTCCAGGCGGCGATCAATCGCTTCCTCGAAGACCACAACGCCCATTCCAAGCCCTTCGAGTGGGTCGCCGATCCCGACAAAATCATCGCTGCCGTCAGACGCGGGCACCAAATGTTAAATTCGATCCACTAGTCATTACGTCCGAAACGCGAACAATTGCGGCCCGGAAATGGCGCGGGCGGTCTGGAGCCCGGGCGCGCTCTAGTCGGCTACGCCTGCTACAGCGACTCGAACGGCTGACGCGCGTCGATGTGGATGGCGACGCGCCAATGGCGCAGATCGCGGATCGAAGCTTGCGCACGGCTCGATGCGAAAAGGACCGTAGACGGACGGGCGGACAGAAAGGCCCGGGCGCAAGGCCCGGGCTTGATTCTCGGGATGGTCGACAAGCCATCCGGCCGCTGATGGCGTCGGTTTCAGACAGCGGGTAGGGGCCTGTCAGAACCTGACGCGCAGACCGGCCGTCGGCGCCCACTCGGTGTGGTTGAGGAAGCCGTTCGCCATGCCGCCGTTGACCTCGGAGAACATCACGCCGGCGTAGGTGTCGACATGTTTCCAGAAGCGCCAATCGACCACGGCGGAAACTGCGTCCTCGGTGCCCGCGCATTGCGAGTGCTGGCTTGGGTTGTTGCAGTTACCGTTCTTGGCGCTGGCGATATAGTAGTCGCTCTGGAGTAGATGATAATACGCGCCTATCAAATCAAGATCGGGCGTGATGGAATATTTAGCGCCGGTCCACATCACTTGTAGCTGCCTAGAGTTCGCGGTGCCTGAGCCATAGGCAGTATAAGTAACGTTGCTGAACGTATAACCGTTGATTCCGCGAAAGAATGATAAGTCGTTGCTGGGGTTGTCGTACAGGATGTGTTCGTAGCCGCCGTAGACCGTGAGTTGATTCCACTTATATTTGGCGAGCAACGTCACGCTGTCGTTGTTCGAGAGCGTTGCGGTGAGCTGCTGAGCGTTCACCGCAAGCTGTTGCACGGCGGTCAGGCCGGTCGCCCCGGGGACGTAGTTCGCAGCGGCCACGGCATCTGTGATGTGGCTGTAAATCGCGTCGACCGACAGGCCGCCGAAGAAATCGCCGCCCGCCTGGACCTGCCAGAGGCCTTGGGCGCCGTTGCCCTGCTCGAAGCCGCCGGTCTGAACGATGCCGGCGAGGCGGAACTGGCCGATGTTGACGCGATACTTCAGGGCCGTGTTGGAGCGGGCGTCTTCGGTGTCGCCGCCGCCCGCGGTCGTGCCGGACCAGCCGATCACCGAGAAGGCGTAGGAGCCCCCCATCGGATCGTAGGCGTTGATGCCGTCGAGATCGAGGGTGTTCTGGCGGCCCCAGGTCAGGGTCCCGAACGTCGTATTGCTGAGACCCGCATAGATCTGCGAGTTGAAAATCTGGCCGGCGCGGCTCGAATCGGCGTTCGCATTCTGTTGCGTCAGCGGCACGCCGTTGTTGTCAACCTGCGCCCCGACGCCGTTGCCGAGCCGGAAGGAGCCCGGATCGAAACCGGTTTCGGCGTCGAAGACGACGCTCGTGTTCGCGAAGAGCGGCTCTTCGCCCTTGATGCCGACGACCGACTGGCTGAGGCCGTTTGGCGTGAACAGGGTCTGGGGTGCGTTGCTGTTCTTCATGATCAGCTCTTCGACGCCGGTGTGCATCTGCGAATTCCACGGCACGCCGTGGCTTTCGTACCCGACGCCCACGTCGTAGGTGCCGTACAGCGTGATGCCGTAGCAGGTCAGCGTGCCGGGCGTGTTGAAGAAGTCGACCGGGCTGTGCATCTGGCTGAGGTTCAGCAGCGGGCTGCAGGGCGAGGCCGGCGGCGCGGCGGGCGGCGTCTTCTGGGTCGGCAGATCAGCGGCTTGCGCGCCGCCGACAAACAGCACCGCGGCCCCCGAGGCCAAGAGCAGATTTCTCAAAAGTCGCATAGTCGGCCCCGTCAGTTTGTCGCGCTGAATTCGCTCGCGCGCGGTTGTTGGCAGTTCTGGAAATGTGGCCCCTCATTACCCAGAGAAATAAGCGTTCTCAAAATAGCTATTATGACAAAATGTGACAGCATTTATAATAATATCTTTATTAAGTATACTTTATAAAGTGTAATTTATAAAACGAGGATTGCTGATTGTCAGGCGAGTCACAGCATTTAATGCAACACGTTGCAGCAAGGGTGACAATTTATAAAAGTCAATTTATAAATTTTGTTTTATTAATTATTTTTTATCCTGCAGAATTCGACTTTGTCTCGGAACTGTCGTCATGTCTCGGCTAGCCTTCACCATCGAGACGAACGGATTCGCAAATGGTCTACGTTTGCAAGTTCAGCGAGGACGAAATCGTCGGCGTGCTGCGCGAACACGAGGCGGGCGCGGAAGTTGGCGAGCTCTGCCGGCGGCACAACATTAGCGTACGCACCTTCTACCGCTGGAAGGCGGAACTCGGCAGGATTCCTCCCTCGCTCACGGTGCGCCTGAAGGAACTGGAAGAGGAAAATCGGCGCCTTAGAGCGCTGCTCGTCGAGGCGATGCTCAAGGGTACGGCATCCTCGGCCCGCGCGCACGGCGCCGCCGAAGAGTTCTCCGCCCGAGCCGCCTCGCAACGTCAGAATCCCCGCGCCGCGTCGCGAGCCGCGGGCTGAGACGCCCGGAATTGCTGGCCGTCGCGCGGATAAGCATCAAGCCAGAAGCAAGCTACGCTGCCTATCGTTCGCGCGATTGAGACGGTTTGGGCGGCTGCCTTGCAACATGAAAGCGCAATTGATGCGGCTGTGAGGCGCGCCCGCGGCCTCGCCATGCGGGGCGACGACGAAGCGGCGAAGCAAGCCTATGTCGACGCGTTGCGACTCGATGCCACTTGTTTCGATGCATTGAACGATCTCGGGGCGCTCACCTACGCCAGCGGCCACCGCTCTGCGGCGCGCACCGCCTACCGCCAAGCCGTACAATGCCATCCGTCCAACCCGATCGGCCATGTCAATCTCGCCAATGTTTTGGCCGAGGAAGGTGATTCGGGCGGCGCGCAAGCGCACTACCAAGCGGCGCTCGAAGCCGATTCCGATTTTCCCGAGGCGCATCGAGGTCTGGCTCGGATTTTTTCGGAGCTCGGCGACGATCGGGCGGAATGGCATCGGCAAAAGGGCTACCGCGAACATGCGATCGAGCGCCGACGCTACCGCGGCGTTGGCCCGGGTATCCCCGTCCTGATGCTGGCCACGGTGCATCTCGGCAACATGCCGACGAGACAATTCATCGACGAGCGTGTCTTTTCGATCACAGTTATTTACGTCGAATTTTGGGATGCGGAGCAGTTTTTGCCGCCGCACACGCTGATTGTGAACGCGATCGGCGACGCCGACCTCTGCGGCGAAGCGCTGATTCGCGCCGAGGCGGTGGTCGCACAAAGCGGGGCCCCCGTCATCAACCCGCCCGCGCGCGTGCGGGCGACCGGCCGGGCGGACAATGCGGGGCGTCTGGCGGCCATATCAGGCGTGGTCGCGCCGCGGATCGCCACGCTGGCGCGCGCGGAGATCGAGGCAACGGAAGGTCTCGATTTTCCCCTCCTGTTGCGCGCGCCCGGTTTCCACACCGGCCAGCATTTCCACTTCGTCGAATCTCGCGACGGCTTGGCGAATACGCTCGCGACCTTGCCCGGCGACCCGCTGATGGCGATCCAGTATCTGGATGCGCGCGGGTCGGACGGCATGGCGCGCAAATTTCGTGTCATGTGCATCGATGGGAAGCTCTTCCCCCTGCATCTCGCGATTTCAGCGGACTGGAAGGTGCATTACTTCTCGGCGGCCATGGCCGACAGCGCAGATTATCGCGCCGAAGAGCGCCGCTTCTTGGAGGACATGCCGGGCGCGCTCGGCGAGCGTGCGATGGCGGCGCTCTCTGGACTGTTTTGCGAGATCGGGCTGGACTATGTCGGCGTCGACTTCGCGCTCGCCGCCGACGGCTCGATCTTGCTGTTTGAAGCCAACGCGACAATGGTGGTCATCGCGCCACTGGCGGAGCCGATGTGGGACTATCGCCGTCGCGCGGTCGTCGACGTTCTCGATGCGGCGAAGCGGATGGTTTTGTCGCGCGCCGAGATTGGCGCGAAGGGGTGAAACCGCGAGGGGTCGCCCGCGAATCACGGGCGTCGGACGGCGGCTGAGGCGACGCGCCAGATCGCAATGGGATGAGGCCAAATGAACAACGCTTGCAGGCGCCGACGGGATTGGGATCAACGGCTAGTGCGCACCCTCGGCGTCGCGGTCGGTCTTGCCGCGACGATCGTCCTAGGCGGTGCTCTGAGCCCCGCGGGTGCGCTCGAGGTCGGGCCGAAGAGCCTGCCGCTGACGGTCGCAGGCGTGCCCGTGCAGATTCCCGTGCTCGGTTCGCTCGACGTTCACACGGGCGCCGCCGATATCACGGTCAAAGCGTCGGCCACCGGCGATCTCCAGGCGATCCAGGATCACGCTCTCGCGGTCGCGCGGGCGCTGCGCCTGCCGCGCGAGCATTGCGCTCACAAGGGTCTCAACGTCGTCGTCAACAGCATCGACCGCGCTGCGATCACGCCGCACGATAGAAGCGTCGTCGTCGAGCTATCCGGGCATGCGGCGGTCTGGGGATGCAAGAAGATCCTGGGCTCGATGCTCGAAACGCAGATCGCTTCGGACACTGTCACCATTTCCGCTCCGGTGGAACTGTTCTTGCCCAACCCGCAGACCGTCGCTCTGCGGCTTTCCGGTCCCGCGACGATCAAGACCGGCGATCCGTTGACGGCGCAGGCGGCGGAGGTTTTTGTCGGCGATGTGAACACGGCGCTGACCAGACAATTGAGCAAACTGCTCGACACCAGTCGCACCCGCGCGGCCGTGCCGCCGATGCCGGGTCTCGATGTGACGATCGAAGACGCCGCATTCGTCCAACAGGGGCCAAAGCTGATGGTCCGGGCGCGCGGGCGCGCAACAATGACGAGCGAAGCCTTCGCGAGCTTTCTCGCGTTCATCGCTCGTTAGCCCACCCTGTTCGTGCCTTAAGGCCGGGCTTTCCTGCGCCTATAGCGAGCCCGGACGTGACCGCGCAGACTACCGCAAATGCTTTCTGAAGAAGGCGGTGGCGCGGCTCCAGGCCAGCTCCGCCGCTTCGCGATCGTGGACCGACATTCGCTGTTCGTTGACGAAGGCGTGATTCGCGTTGTAGCGAAAAAACTCGGCGCTCTTGCCGGCCGCCTTCAGGCCCTTCTCAAAATCATCGACGACCTTTGGCGTGATATAGTCGTCCTTGTTCGCAAAGTGGCCTTGAAGCGGCACTCTCACATCCGCGGGTTTGGCGGCCTGTTCGGGCGGGATGCCATAGAATGAAACCGCCGCGGAAATTTCCGGGATCTTCGCCGCCCCGATGATCGCGACGGCGCCGCCCATGCAAAAGCCGGTAAGACCCACCTTGGCGCCGTTCCGCGCGAGGTACTGAACCGCACCGCGCACCGTCTGCTCGGTCGCGTCGATGAAGTTCAACGACGACATCTCTCGGTTGGCGGCCTCGGTGTCGTGATACGGAACGACGACGCCCTTGTAGAGGTCCGGCGCCAGGGCATCGAAGCCCGCAAGCGCAAAGCGGTCGCACATCGCCTTGATCTGGTCCTGCAGGCCCCACCATTCTTGAATGACGACGAGGCCGGGCGCGTCGCCGCCGGCTGCGTTCGAGAGATAGCCGTTGGCGTCGCTTCCATCGGGACGCTTGAACGAGATTGCAATGCCCATGAGTGCCTCCGAATGATCCGGTCGCACGCATTCCCTGCTCGGGCGGCGATTCTACGTCGTTCACGACGGCGCCCCGAAGCCATTTCCGACCGGAAAACAGGAACAGATTACCACAGGGCGTGGTTGGAGCGGGTGAAGGGAATCGAACCCTCGTATTCAGCTTGGAAGGCTGCTGCTCTACCATTGAGCTACACCCGCATTCCGACAATCGTTTCAGCGACTTACGGAAGCGCAAGGACCGCGCGAAGCCCTTTTTAGAGTTTCCCCAGGCAAAAGGCAATCGCGCGGCGGCAACTGTCGGCAACGGAAGGGCGGCGCTGTCCGCACGTCGCTCGTGACGGTTGCGGAAAAGAAAAACCCCGGGCGCGTGGCCCGGGGTCGCAGGTTGTGTAAGCGCGAAGCGCTTCGATCAGAACTGCAGGCGCAGGCCGACCGTCGGGTCGAGATTGCTGGTGTTCAGATAGCCGGAGGCGAGACCGCCGCCGACCTCGGAGTACATGAGGCCGGCATAGACGTCGAGGCGCTTCGTCGGCTTCCAATCGATCAGCGCCGAATAGGCGTTGAGCGTGCCGGCGCAATCGCCAGTCTTCGGTGCCGTGAGGCGGTAGCCGGGGCCGGCTAGGGGTTCACGCCGCAGTTTGCGCCGGGTTCGTGTCGTAGTTCGCCTGGTTGTAGTGGTAGTAGGCGCCGGCCACGTCGAGGTTGCTGAGGATGGAATATCTCGCGCCGAGCCAGAAGACCTGGAAATTCAGGTTGTCGGTGTACGCGGTCGACTGACACCGGTCGTGACCGGCAGACCGCCGATCGAGGTGAAGCCGCCCGGGTAGGCGTCGCTCGGATTGGCGTAGTTGATGTACTCATAGCCGCCAAAGAGTTTGAGCGGCCCATAGGTGTATTTGGCGAGCAGCATCACGCTGTTGTTGTTCGAGAGCGTCGCCGTCAAAGCGTCCGTCGGCAGGGCGGCCGAGATACGCGGTGTTGTAGGTCGCCGAGGTTCACCTGATCCTTGATGTAGGTGTAAATCGCGTCGAACGAGAATTGAGTAGAGGTCGCGCCGAGCGCCGATCTTCGTATTCGCCGTTCGAGCCATTGCCCTGGTCGTAGCCGCCGACCTGGCCAAGCCACTGAGGCGGAAATTGTTGAAGGCGACGTTGTACTTGAACGCGCTGTTGGGGCGCGTGTCCTCGGTCGAGCCGGCGCCGGCGAACCTTGCCCGAGTAGCCGATCGGCGAGAAGGCGTAGGAGCCGCCCATCGGATCGTAGGCGTTGACGCCGTCGAGCGTCAGCGAATACTCGCGGCCGAAGGTCAGCGTGCCGAACGTCGTGTTGCTGACGCCGACATAGGCGAGCGAGTTGTCCCACTGACCGGCGCGGCTCGAGTCGCCGTTGCTGTTCTGGAACGGCAGCGGCACGTCTGAGTGTCTGGCCCTCATCGAGCCCGGCCCGTTCGACAGCTGCAGCGAATAGGGATCAAAGCCAATGTGCCAATTGCCGACGACGGACCAATCGGCGGCGCCAGGGACCGGCTCGGCGATCTTGATGCCGACGTTCGACTGGCTGAGGCCGCCCGGCGTCAGCAGCCACTTGCCGCCCTGGCTGTTCTTCGAGATCAGTTCCTCGACGCCGGTCGGGTAGACCGGTTGAAGCGGCGCCATGGGTTTCGTAGCCGACGCCCATGTCGATCGTGCCGTAGAGCGTGATGCCCATATAGCTGAGCGGGCAGTCCGCCGCGGCTCGAGTCGAGGTAGGCGAGGAAGCTGGAGAAGCAGACGGCGCCGCGGGCGGCGCGGGCGGCGTCTTCTTGGTCGGCAGATCGGCGGCTTGCGCGCCGCCGACAAACAGCAGCCCGGCCGCCGAGGCCAAGAGCAAAGGTTTTAAAAATCGCATAATCAGCCCCGTCAGTTCGTTGGCCGCGCCGAATTTCGCTCGCGCGGTGGTTTGCAGTCCTGTTAAGTGTTCGCCGCGCTTTGCCCGAGGCGCGCGCGCTTCTCGTAATTCGATTGAGCGAGCTTCGCTCGCCCGGCCCCTTCGTTCCCTCCGTGTGATTCGGTCTTGATTTTCCAGCGCACAATAATGGCCATGTGGCACAAATGCCACGGTCCTAATGACAGCGCACCGGAGAAGGAAGCCCGATATCCCAGCAATGCCCGCGGAAAACGCTAAGAGGGTGGCATGACACTCATGTGACATCGCGGTGACCCCGGGGGCATCGTCAGCTTCGCGCCTTGTTTCGGTCGTTGGTGTGTCTCGATTGCAACACGTGTGCGCGCGTTCCTTCTCGGCGCGACGATCCTGCTCGCCTCGCACAACATGGCCGAGGTCGAGCGGCTGTGCGATCGCGTCGTCATGCTGAAACAGGGCCACATCGTCGACGACGGCTCGCCCAGGGCACTCGTCGCGCGCTACGGCCGGGAGTCCTGATGAGCCCGCTGCGGCCGCTCGAATTCGTCGCGGCGCTGATGACCATGAGCCTGATCCGACTGACAATCGGCCTCGTCCTGGTGACGCTCTTGGCGCTGTGGTTCTTCGGCTTCAATTTATGGGGCTTGGGCTTCGTTCTCGTCGCGTTCTTCATCAATCTGGTTTTGACGAGTTGGGCCATCGGGCTGGTCATCGCCGGGCTGGTCCTGCGCAACGGCATGGGGGCCGAAGGACTTGCCTGGTCCATCCTGTTCTTCCTCATGCCCTTCGCCTGCGTCTACTATCCCGTCTCGACCCTGCCGCCTTGGCTGCAGATTTTCGCCTGGCGCCTGCCGCCGACCTATGTCTTCGAGGGCCTCCGGGCCGCGATCGTCGCCCATGTGTTCCGCGCCGATCTGATGGCCGAGGCCTTTGCCATCAATCTCGGCCTGCTCCTCGCCGGCGGCGCCAGCTTCCTCGCGCTTCTCGACAGCGCCCGATACGCCGGTTCGCTGCTGCAAACGGGGGAATGAGCCAATTTCGCGTTCGTTCGTTGTGTTGAAATCATTGGCACATTCTGTTGAAAATGCGGACTTATACCTTTTGGTGGATTGATTCGTTCGAATGCGAACCTTACGTTAAAACACGATCGCTAACATTCCAGCGGGCGTCGAAAGCGCGAAGCGAGGCACGAGAATGCTCCTCCGGGGCTATTCCTATCAGCTCTATGAAATGGCCCATGCGGCCCTAGTGCCGGCGCGGGCGATGTCCGACGCTGCGCATTTCGTTTTTCGTAGTCCGTTCAATCCTTTGTCTAACACCGCATTTGGCAAGAACGTCGCGGCCGGGGCTGAATTGTTCGAGCGAATGACGCGACGCTACGGTAAGCCCGTGTTCGGTCTGGACAGCATCCAGGTCGACGGCGTCAAACACGAGGTGCTCGAGGAAATCGTCTGGACGCGGCCCTTCTGCAATTTGCTCCATTTCGTCCGCCCCTCCCTCGAGGGCCATGAGGCGCAGCCCAAATTGCTGATCGTCGCGCCGATGTCCGGCCATTATGCGACGCTGCCGCGCGGCACGGTGGAGGCGTTTCTGCCGACCCATCGCGTTTACGTGACCGATTGGACCGACGCGCGCATGGCGCCGATGGCGCTGGGCCGCTTCGATCTCGACGACTATATCGATTATCTCAAGGAAATGCTGGAGCATTTGGGTCCCGGCGTCCATACGCTCGGCGTGTGCCAGCCCGCCGTGCCGTTGATCGCCGCCGTCGCCTTGATGGAGACCGCGGGTGATCCTAACACGCCGGCGTCGATGACCCTGATGGGCGGCCCGATCGACACGCGACGCAGCCCGACAGCCGTCAATGTGCTGGCGGAAAAGCGTGGCGTCGAATGGTTCCGCTCCAATTGTTCTGCAGACCGTGCCGTTCCCCTATCCCGGCTTCGGACGGAGCGTCTATCCCGGCTACCTCCAGCTCTCCGGCTTCATGGCGATGAATCTGGACCGCCACGTCAATGCGCATCTCGAGATGTTCAATCACCTCGTTTCCGGCGACGGCGATTTCCGCCGAGAAGCACCGTGAATTCTACGACGAATATCTGGCCGTCATGGACCTGACGGCGGAATATTACATGCAGACCATCGAAACGGTCTTCGTGCGCCAAAGCCTGCCGAAAGGTGAAATGACGCATCGGGTCGGCAAGGTCGACCTCGGCGCGATCCGCCGTTGCGGCTTGATGACGGTCGAGGGCGAGAAGGACGACATTTCCGGGGTCGGGCAGACCCAGGCGGCACAGGATTTGTGCGTGAATATCCCTTCGGAAATGAAGACCCACCACGGGGACAGACGGGTGTGGGGCATTACGGCGTCTTCAACGGCTCGCGCTTTCGCTCGCAGATCACGCCGCGCATCGTCGAGTTTCACGCTCGCATCGATGCGCTCGGGGGCAAGCCGAACGGGTCGGCCAAGGGCAAATCGAAGGCCCAGCACTGATCGTCGACCGCGCCGCTTCGATCCGATTTACCTCATTTCCTTGACGCGAAGGACCGCATCGGTTCGACGGTGTATTCTGCCAGCGCCCCATAGAGGGCGGATGCGGAGTTGTCGAGAGATGAGGGTCGGCCAGATCTTGTGTCGAGCGTTATGTGTGGGCGCGTTGGCGCTGTCCTTCGTCGGCGCGGCGGGCGCGCGCCCGATCGTTGTATTTCCGTCGCCCTATTCCGCGGGAACGATCGTAATCAGTCAGAGCGCGCGCAAATTGTTCCTGATCGTCGACTTGCACACCGCGATCGCCTACCCCGTGGCTGTCGCCAAGCACGGCAAGGAGTGGAGCGGATACGCTCGCGTCGACGGCAAATATGTCGAGCCGGCCTGGTCGCCGCCCGATTCCGTGCGTCGGGATCATCCGGAATTGCCCGACTTGATCCCCGGCGGCTCGCCGCACAATCCGATGGGCGCCCGCGCCATCACGCTCGACCGCGACGAGGTCGCGATCCACGGGACCACCGCGGCGATGCGCGCCTCCGTCGGCACGGCGGCGTCCTATGGCTGCATCCGCATGTATAACGAGGACGTGATCGATCTCTACGATCGCGTGAGCGTCGGCGCTCCGGTCGTGATGACGCGGTGAGGAGACTCAGAAATCGGAGGCGATGCCTTTGACTTCCCAATCGCCGTAGCGGGCCGGGTCCAGCCCGCCGCGGCCATTGAACTCGCGCGAGGCCCGCGTCGCTTCCCGCGAACGGCGTCCCTCGGCCTCGGCCAGGGCGCGCTTCGCAGCGTCCGCTCGGTTGCGGCTCGCGGCCTTCGCCGCGCCGTCTTCACTTTCAGCTTCGGCCGTGGGGCCAGAATTCTTCGCCGCCATGGGCACATCCTTTCGTCACAGCGCCAACCTATATCGGGAGCGTGGCGCGGCAAAGGTCGGGCCCCTCCAGCGCGGCACAAGGGAGTTTCGCGCTATAATCACCCATTGTGGGCGGCGAGATTCGGTAAGGGCGGACATTGAAGCCAAACAGACCAAACGGCTTCGGCGCGCGGGGATCCCGGCGCCCTCCGCCAACGCAGGAAATGGCTCCCGGACTAGCCGCTCGATTGGCGGCCGCGCAGGGGATCGCCGAGGTGCTGACTTTCGCGCGCCCGCTGGAGGAGCGCGCCGGCGCAGGCGAATTCGAGGCCCGGTCCGCCGCGCTCGACGCCCGCGATCGCGCCTTGGCGCGTTCGATCGCGACCGTTTCGCTGCGGCGATTAGGCACGATCCGAAAGGCGCTCGGTCGTTTTCTCGAAAGGGCCTGCCCAAAAAGGCCGGCGCGTTGGAATGGATCCTGATCGCGGCGGCGGCGCAACTGCTGTTTCTCGATATCCCTGATCACGCCGCGGTCGATCTGGCGGTTCACGCGACGCGGCTCGACTCCGGCGCCGCGCCGTTCGCCGCGCTGGTCAACGCCGTTCTGCGCAATCTGGCGCGCGCCAAGGACGAGGTCCTCGCGAGCTCCGACCCGCTCGACGACGACACCCCGCATTGGCTCGCCGCGCGTTGGCGCGCGACTTACGGCGAGACGACGGCGCGGGCGATCGCGCGCGCCCATCGCGACGAGCCGACGCTCGACATCAGCGTCAAGAGCGATGCCGAGGATTGGGCGCGCCGACTTAACGGCGTCGTCCTCCCCACGGGATCCGTGCGGCTGGTGACCCACGCGCCGGTCGCCGAATTGGACGGCTATGGGGACGGCGAATGGTGGGTCCAGGACGCCGCCGCCGCCTTGCCGGCGCGGCTGCTCGGGGCTGGGGCGGGCATGCGCGCCGTAGATCTCTGCGCCGCCCCTGGCGGCAAGAGCGCCGAATTGGCGATCACAGGCGCCAATGTAACCGCCGTCGATCGCTCAGCCGAGCGACTGAAGCGTCTCGCCGCGAATTTCGAGCGCCTGCGCCTCCATGCCGAGGTCGTCGTGTCGAACGCCCTCACGATCGAGGCGGCGCCGTTCGACGCGACGCTGCTCGATGCGCCCTGCACGGCGACGGGGACGATCCGCCGCCACCCCGACGTCGCCTGGACCAAGCGTCAGGGCGATCTGCCGGCCCTCGTCGAATTGCAAGGGCGTCTGCTCGACAAGGCGATTGCGCTGACCAGGCCGGGCGGACGCATCGTCTATTGCACGTGCTCGCTGGAGCCGGAGGAGGGCGAAGGCCAGATAGCCTCGCTCTTGCGCCGCAACCCGGACGTCCGGCGCATTCCGATCGAGGCGGCGGAAATCGGCGGACTCGACGAATGCGTCAACGCTGCGGGCGAATTGCGCACGCTGCCCTGCCACCTGCAGGGAACGGTCCCGCGCCTCTCCGGTCTCGACGGCTTCTTCGCCGCCCGCTTGCAAAGGCGGCCGTGAAGGGCGGGCTGCGCAGGGCGAGTTTCGATCGCGGCCAAACCATGATAAGGCGCGCCGGCGTTTTGCCTCGAACCTAGCGAGCCCCCTGGTATGGCCATCGATCGACTTGCGCCTGTCGGCCGCGCGCTGATTTCCGTGTCCGACAAGTCCGGATTGACCGAACTGGGACACGCACTCGCGGCTGGAAACGTCGAGATCGTTTCCACCGGCGGCACCGCCAAGGCGCTGCGCGACAGCCGGCCTTACCGTCACCGACGTGTCGCGACGTCACCAACTTTCCGGAAATGATGGATGGCCGGGTGAAGACGCTGCATCCCATGTGCATGGCGGGCTGCTGTCGCTGCGCGACAAGCCCGACACATGCCGCCGCCGATGATCGAGCACGGCATCGACGGCATCGATCTTCTGGTGTGCAATCTTTATCCCTTCGAGGCCACGGTGGCGCGCGGCGCCGATTTCGAGACCACCATCGAGAATATCGATATCGGCGGCCCGGCCATGACCCGCGTCGGCGGCCAAGAACCATGACTGGGTGACGGTGGTGGTGGATGTCGAGGATTATCAGCGCCGTGCTGGATGAAATGGCGCCCATGGCGGCGCGACCAGCTTTGAGCTTGCGGCGCGAAGCTGGCGCAGCGCGCTTTCGCCCGCACCGCGGCCTACGACGCCGCGTCTCCAACTGGTTCGCCGGCGAGCTGAAAAGGACGGCGACAAGGAACCGCCGCGCCGCCGCGCGTTCGGCGGAGCTGGCGCCAGCGCTGCGCTATGGCGAGAACCCGCACCAGGAGCGCCGCCTTCTATCTCGGGCCGGCTCGTCGCGCCCCGGCGTCGCGACCATCACGCCAGCTGCAGGGCAAGGAGCTCTCCTACAACAACATCAACGACACCGACGCCGCCTATGAACTGGTGGCGGAGTTCGATCCGAACGCGCCGGCCGCGCCATCATCAAGCATGCCAACCCTTGCGGCGTGGCCTGGGCGGGAGCCTGAAGGAGGCCTATCGAGCGGCGCTGGCCTGCGACCCCGCACCGCCTTTGGCGGCGTCATCGCCTTCAACCGCCGGCTCGACGCCGAGGCGGCGCGCAAAATCGTCGAAATCTTCACCGAAGTGATCATCGCGCCGGACGCGGACCCCGAGGCGCTGGCCATCGTCGCCGCCAAGAAGAACCTGCGCCTGCTGATCGCGGGCGCGCTGCCCGATCCGCTGGCGCCGACACTGACCGTTCGTTCCGTGGCGGGCGGCTTCCTGGTGCAGACCCGCGACAATGGGGTTCTCGACGAGGCGGCGTTGAAGGTCGTCACCAAGCGCGCTCCGAGCGAGGCCGAAATCGCTGACATGCTGCTGGCCTTCACCATCGGCAAGCACGTCAAGTCCAACGCCATCGTCTATGTGAAGGACGGCTCGACCGTCGGCATCGGCGCGGGCCAGATGTCGCGGGTCGATTCGTCGCGCATCGCCGCCCTCAAGGCCAAGGACGCCGCGCGCGCCGCTGGCCTGGGCGAGCCGCGCACGGTGGGCTCGTCGGCCGCCTCGGACGCGTTCTTTCCTTTCGCCGACGGCTCGTGGCGGTGGTCGAAGCGGGCGCCACCGCGGTGATCCAGCCCGGCGGATCGCTGAACGACGCCGAAGTGATCGACGCGGCGGACGAGGCCGGACTGGCGATGGTGTTTACCGGCATGCGCCATTTCCGGCACTGAGGGCGGCGGCGTTACGGACACTCGGCGCGGAAGGCGCGGCGTCAAGCCTCGTCAAGTTTCGTCAAGCTATGTCAAGTCTTGTCAAGTTTCGTCAAGGATTTCCAAGCCGACGTCCTGCCGAATTGAGCAAAATCAAGACGTTGCAATGCGTCAAGGGCGGAATTGGCGATACGTCAAGGGCGGCAGCGCCGTGTAGCGAATTTTTGTCGCTTCGCGCTACCTCCTCATGCGCCTCTCGCAGGGGCCCGCCTCGTCGCGGGATTCCCGCGTTGCGCGCCCAAGGCGCGGGAAGTTGGGCATGGTACGAACGCCTGCATGAGGGCGCGTACTCCTCTCGCTCGCGACGGTCTCTGCCGCGTGAATGGAATTACCGAAGAGAAAAGCTACCACAATTTCTGATCAACAGAAAGACAATGCTGCCGCGACCCTTGCGCGTCGAATGGACGCTATCCATCGCGCCGCGTGTCCAACCAAGAAATTCTGCGCGGCGACTTTTCAGGTGCGACAACTGGCAGGTTTTGGACGAGAACTGCGCTTGTTAGTCCGCGCCACGATGCTGGCCGATCGGTAGATCGAGCTTGATTTTCTCGTAGGGTACGCGCGGCTTTACGGCGCCGCCCTCGCCCCGGAGGAGTTCGACCAGGCCGAAGCGTTGCATGCTTTTCAGGGTGCGCGACAGATTGGGCTTCGCCCGGCCCGATAAGGCTTCCAACTCGGCGAGCGAATTCGGCCGCTGTTCAACGATGAGATCGAGCAGCAGGCGATTTCTGTCGGACAAGACGCGGGCGAGGCTTTCGATCGATGTGAGCCAAAGCTTGGGTTCATCGGGTCCGAGTTTCAACTCGCCCCGTGCGACCGCCATCGTACGCGACTTCATGTCCGCCATGGACGCGATGCCAATTCGTAGGGTCTTCATGCGCTCACCCCTTTCTCGCGCAACACCGTGTCCACGTCGTCCCAGAAATCCTGCATCAGCGTCGCCGCGTCGCGAAAGGCATAAGGTATTGTCCGGCCGCGCAAGTGGCGATGATCGTGGGTCGCGCTTGCGCGACGGCCCGGACGGGTTCCCGCGCTAATGGCATGGGCATTGTCGTAGCCCACCAGACGGTCGCCGTTCCTCCCATGTAGTGTCAGAGAATAGCTGATCCCCTGCGGCCGCTCCGGCGAGGGAGCGACTTGCCTGACGACCATCTTGACCCAATGGGAACCGTTCGGGTCGACGACGAGAACGACGCCATCGAGCGAGAGCGGAGCGTCCAAACCCGAATCGCGCCGCGTTCTCGCCATCAACGGATACGTTATCACCAGATGATAACACCGTCAAGCAGCTCGACTTGGGCCAGTCGACCTTTCATGGGTGCGCGCCGCAGTCGGGAAGCGCACTATGGTCGTCGCGTCCCTCGGCGATGACCGTGGATAGGGTGATCGGCGAGCTCTAGCGTGCCGCCCAGTGCACAAAGCGGGTGGGTTGACAAGTTCAGATATCTCTGTCACATAGAGTTATCTGAACCAAGGCCATTCCGATGCCCCTCGCCAGCCTGCCGCAATTCCTGCTTTGGCCCCTGGCGCTCGTCGGCGTCGTCGCGCTTGGGCTCGGCGCCATGCTTGCGGCGCCCCTAAGCCAGCCGCCGGCGCTTGCCTCGATCCATTCCGGCGCGATGGCGATCGACGAAGAGGGCAAGCCGGAGCTCAGCCGCTTTCAGGCGCGCGACGGCACCTGGCTCGCCTATCGGCTCTATCCAGCCGCGCACGACGAGACCGATCGGCTCGCGATTCTCGCGCATGGTTCGTCGGCCTCTTCCGATGAGATGAACGCGGTCGCCAAGGCGCTCGCCGCGAGGGGCGTCGCGGCGGTTGCAATCGACGCGCGCGGCCATGGCGCCTCGGGCATGCGCGGCGACATCGCTTATGTCGGCCAACTCGACGACGATCTCGCCGATCTCATCGCGCATCTGCGCCCGGCCTATCCCAAGGCGAAGCTGGCGCTGATCGGCCATTCCTCCGGCGGCGGCTTCGTGCTGCGCATCGCCGCCGGGCCGCTCGGCGCTTCGTTCGACAAGTTCGTGCTGCTCGCGCCCTACCTCGGCTATTCCGCGCCGACCAATCGACCCTCGGAAGGGCCGGGGCGCTGGGCGGCGCCCGACATGCCTCGCATCGTCGCGATCATGATGCTGCGACGCGTGGGAATCGACTGGCCGCAATCGCTCCCCGTCATCGCTTTCGCCAGCGCGCCGGAGGCGGCAATGTTCGTGACCTCGCGCTATTCCTACCGTCTGCTCGCCAATTACGGGCCGCCGCCGGATTGGAAGGGCGCCTTGCAGGCGGCGGCGAGCCGGATCGAATTGATCGCCGGCGAAAAGGATGAACTGATGGACGCGCCGGCCTACCGAAACGCCGTTGCGCCGCTCGGCGTCCGCGTGACGCTGTTGCCCGGCGTCGATCACATGGGCGTCGTGCACGAACCCGCCGCGCTGGCGGCGATCGTAGCGGCGGCGAAATAGGCGTAGCGCCTTCGAAGACGACAAAGGAGCGCCATCGATGCTGGTTTTTGCAATCCTCTCTCACACCCCGTCCTGGGTCTGGGTTCTGCTCGCGTTTCTTGTCTATCGCGGCGTCATCGCGATGCGGCCGCGCGACGTCTCCCCGAGCCGCAGCCTGATCATTCCCGTCATTTTCTTCTGCTGGGGAGGCGCTGGCCTGCTCGCCGCGACGGATAGCCTGGCGCTGAATGCCGAGCTGTTCCTGGGCGCGCTGCTGATCGGCCTGGCGATTGGACGGGCGCCGGCGTCGCTTTCGCCCGCGCCGCGCCTTTCGCGCGCGACGGGATTGCTGGCGATGCCGGGATCGCCGGTGACGCTGGTTCTCATCTGCGCCGCCTTCGCGGCGAAATATGCGGGCAACGTCGTCTTGGCGCTCACTCCGGATGTGGTGGCCCACGCGGAATTGTCGAGCTTGATGGCCGCCGTGGGCGGCCTGTTTGCCGGCGTGTTTTGGGGCCGGACGCTTGGCCAGTTCCAACGCGCCTTGCAAGCCGGCGGACAGCCCTTCACGCTCGCGAATCTCACGGATTTGGTTTTGGCCCGCACCGGCAAAACCGCGCCCGGCGCCGTTTCGTAAGAAGCCAGCCGCGACGCGACGGGCGGCATCGATAGCGTGATAAGGAATGGACAATGGCCAGAGTGATCGCCGTCGCGCGCTTCGTCGCGCTCGAATTCGGCCCGCTCGCCGCGTTCTGGATCCTTTCGCTGACGCTCGGCGTCAAGGCGGCGATCGTCGGCTCGATAGCCGTCATCGTGGTCGACGCCATCTGGCGCAGCCTGCGGCGGTTTGCTTTCACCCGGCTCTATCTCCTGACCAGCGGCCTGACCTTGGTGTTCGGCGCGGTCGATCTCATGTCGGCCCAGCCTTTCATGCTCAAATACGAAGCGGCGATCACCAATGTCGCGACCGGCGTCGCCTTCGCCATCGGCGCTTTCGGGACGAAGCCTCTCATCCAAGAGGTCGCGGAGCAGAGGGCCGGCACGCCGTTCCCGGACGCGCCCGACGTCAGACGCTTCTTCCAGATCTTCACCCTTTTCTGGGCCGTCTATTTCTTCGCCAAGGCCTTGCTCTATTGCTGGCTGGCCTGGACCCTGCCGATCATGCAGGCGATGGCGTTGCGATCGATCCTCGGCGGCGTCAGCCTTGGCGTGATGATCGCGCTCAGCATGACGCAGGGGCGGCGGATGTTCTTTCTCTGCCGCTGGCTCGGCCTCCTCCCAGCCCCGGCGGGGAGCGAGCGGGGAAAGCCGCTCGTCGCGCCGCAGTGACGAGAGGTCCGAGGCGGATATGACGATCAGTCCCAATGAAGCCGGCGCCATGCTCGCGGACGTCGAGGCGATCGTCGCGCGGGTCAAGCAGACACGCCTCTATCACCGAACCGGGCAGATCACGATCCTGTGGGGCGTGATCATCGCCGTGGGCCAACTCGTCAGCTTGGCGACGCCGCGCTGGGCGCTCTGGGAATGGCGCGTGGCGGACGCGATCGGCGTCGCCGCAACCGTCGTCCTCATCGCGCGCGCGCGCTCCTCGGCGGGAATGCAGGTCCCCCTGCGCTGGCTTGGGGCTTTCGCGCTCTTTTTCCTCTTCGGCTTCGTCTGGAGCGACCTGATCGGCCGATTCGGACAGCGCGAGCTCGATGCCTTCTGGCCGACCTTGTTCCTTTTTGGCTATGCGCTCGCCGGGCTGTGGTTCGGCGCCGCCTTCGCGGCGCTCGGCCTCGGCCTCAGCGCGCTCATTCTGGCGGGGTATTTCTGGTCGGGCGATTGGTTCGGCCTGTGGCTCGCCATCGTCAACGGTGGCGGATTCGTCCTGTGCGGACTGTGGATTCGGCGGGCTTGAGCCGTGAACGCTGCCGACGAAACCATCCACCAACCCGTCCGCCTGCGCATCATGGCGGCGCTCACCGCGCTGCCCGCGAGCGACGAGGGGCTGGATTTCACGCGGCTCAAAGCGCTGACGGGGGCGACCGACGGTAATCTCGGCGCCCATATCGATCATCTCGCCAGAGCCGGTTATGTCGAGGTGAGCAAGGCCTTCGTCGCGCGCCGACCGCGCACCACTGTCAAGACGAGCCCCGCCGGCCGCGCCGCTTTCGAACGGCACGTTGCGTTCCTGCGCGAGATCATCGCTCAGCGGTGAAGGGCGGCGCGCCGCGGCCCAAAACAATTTTCGGTCCGCCGACCTCGGAAAGCGTCGCGGATTCCTGGTATGACGCGATTGGTTCCGCGGGGCGGCCTCCGTCTCGCGGCGAATCGCTTGCGGGAGCTGCCGATGTCCGAGGCCTTCATGAGCCACATGCGATCGATCCTGAGCGAGATCGACGCCGCCGGGCTGACCAAGCGCGAGCGGCTGATCGCCGGGCCGCAGGGCGGGCGCATCCGCATCGCCGGTCCGCAAGGCGAGCGCGAGATGGTCAATCTCTGCGCCAACAATTACCTCGGTCTCGCCCATCACCCCGAAATCATCGCGGCGGCCCGGCGCGCGCTCGACGAATTCGGCTTCGGCATGGCCTCGGTGCGCTTCATCTGCGGCGCGCAGACGCTGCATCGCGAACTCGAGGAGCGAATCGCCCGCCACCTCGGCAAGGACGACGCCATCCTGTTCGCCGCCTGTTTCGACGCCAACGGCGGCGTCTTCGAGCCGCTGCTCGGGCCTGAGGACGCGATCATCTCCGACAGCCTCAACCACGCCTCGATCATCGACGGCGTGCGCCTCAGCAAGGCGCGCCGCTATCGCTACGCCAATTCCGACATGAACGAACTCGAGGACCGGCTCAAGGAGGCCGACGCGGCGGGCGCGCGCTTCAAGCTGATCGCCACCGACGGCGTGTTCTCGATGGACGGCTACGTCGCCAATCTCAAGGATATCTGCGACCTCGCCGAGCGCTACGGCGCGCTGACGTTGGTCGACGATTGCCACGCGACTGGCCATCTCGGCGATAAGGGCCGCGGCACCCCGGCGCTGACCGGCGTCGGCGGCCGTGTCGACGTGGTGACCGGCACGTTCGGCAAGAGCCTGGGCGGCGCCATGGGCGGCTTCGTCGCCGCGGCGCAGCCGATCGTCGATCTCCTGCGCCAGCGCGCGCGCCCCTATCTCTTCTCCAACAGCCTCGCCCCCGCCGTGACGGGCGGCTCGCTGAAGGCGCTCGAAATCGCCACGGCGGCGGACGACCGGCGCGCGCTGCTGCAGCGGCACGCCAGGCGTTTCCGCGACGGGCTGGCCAAGGCGGGCTTCGCGCTGCTGCCGGGGACGACGCCGATCATTCCCGTCATGCTGCACGACGCGCGCCGCGCCCAGGAGATGGCCGCCGCGCTCGACGCGCGCGGCGTGTTCGTCGCCGGCTTTTTCTTTCCCGTCGTGCCGCAGGGGGCGGCGCGCATCCGCACGCAATTGTCCGCCGCGCTGAGCGAGGCCGACGTCGAGTTCGCGATTGGAGCGTTCGAGGACGCCGGCCGCGCCATCGGCGTGATCTGAACATTGGGAGACGTCGCGATGAAAGCCCTGATCAAAGAGAAAGCTGAGCCCGGCCTGTGGCTCGCCGAACAGCCGACGCCGCCGATCGGGCCGGACGACGTGCTGGTCAAGGTCCACAAGACCGGCATCTGCGGCACCGACATTCATATCTTCAACTGGGACGAATGGGCGCAGAAGACGATCCCGGTGCCGATGATCGTCGGCCACGAATATTCCGGCGAGATCGCCGAGCTCGGCGCCAATGTGCGCAATCTCGCGATCGGCCAGCGGGTCTCCGGCGAAGGCCACGTCATCGGCATGAACAGCCGCGCCGCGCGTGGCGGGCGCTACCACATGGACCCGGAGACGCGCGGCATCGGCGTCAACATTCCCGGCGCCTTCGCCGAATACGTGCGCATTCCCGCCTTCAACATCGTGCCGCTGCCCGACGACATCGACGACGAGCTCGGCGCCATTCTCGATCCCCTGGGCAACGCCGTCCACACCGCGCTCGCCTTCGATCTCGTCGGCGAGGACGTGCTGATCGCCGGCGCCGGGCCGATCGGCATCATGGCCGGCGCCGTCGCCCGCCACGTCGGGGCGCGCCACATCGTCATCACCGACGTCAATCCGACCCGCCTCGCGCTCGCCGCCGAGGTCGCCGACGTCGTTCCCGTCGACGTCTCCAAGGAGGATCTCGGCGAGGTCATGGCGCGGCTCGGCATGCGGGAAGGCTTCGACATCGGGCTCGAAATGAGCGGCGCGCCGGCCGCCTTCGAGCAGATGGTCGACCACCTCGTCATGGGCGGCCATATCGCCATCCTCGGCATCCCCGCCAAGCCGGCGCCGGTCGACTGGACCAAGATCGTCTTCAAACTGCTGACCATCAAGGGCATCTACGGCCGGCAGATGTTCGAGACCTGGCACAAGATGATCGCGATGCTGCAGAGCGGGCTCGATGTGCGCAAGGTCATCACCCATCGCCTGCCGGCCAGCGACTTCGCCGAAGGCTTCGAGATCATGCGCAGCGGCCGCTCCGGCAAGATCGTCTTGGATTGGGCGGGCGCCGACGCGCCCTGAGGGCGGCGCTCCGCAAGCCCGCGCCGTCGCCCGCCAAGCGGGCCGATTACCCGTATGGGTAATGTGTTAGCCCCAACGTCAAGCTAGCGTTTCCGAGCGCCGCCGGTCGAAGCCGGCGGGCGGATCGGTCTCGTTGGCGATGGTCTCCACGCGTAAGTCAGGGTCATGAGCGGCCCCGTGGCCTCATTGGGCGCGGCGGGGGCGGGCGCCGCGCTTGCGCGTCGTGCAGGCGCGCATCGGCCGGAGGGGGGCCGGCCGCGCTCGCTCCTTGCTCCGACGGACTTGCGGGAGGCGGCGCCATGCGCGTCTCCGTAGTCCTGCCGGTGCGCAACGGCGGCGCTTTTCTCGCGCCGGCCGTGGCGAGCATTCTCACGCAAAGCCTCGGCGATCTCGAACTCCTCGTCGTCGACGACGGCTCCAGCGACGGCGCGGTCGCCGCGCTCGGCGCGCGGGACGATCGGCTGCGCGTGTTGAAGAACCCCGGCGCCGGCCTGGTGGCGGCGCTCAACTTCGGGCTTGGCGAGGCGCGCTCCACCCTCGTCGCCCGCATGGACAGCGACGACATCGCGCTGCCCGAGCGGCTGGCGCGCTAGGTCGCGTTTCTCGAATCCGAGCCGAACGTCGCGGTCGTCGGCTCGCAGGTCGCCTTCATCGATGCGTCGGACCGGCTGACCGGCGAGCGCACCCATTTTCCGACCGAGCCCGAGGCGGTCGCGGCGGCGCTGCTGAAGCGCGGCTGCGTGCTGAAGCATCCGAGCGTCGTCGCGCGTCGGGACGCGCTGCTGGGCGCCGGCGGCTATCGCGCCGCTTTCGCCAAGGCGGAGGATTACGATCTGTGGCTGCGCCTGGCGGAGACCTCGCGCCTCGCCAATCTGCCCGACGTTCTCCTGAACTACCGCGTCCACCCCGATCAGGTCTCGTTTGGGGTCAACCTCGGCCAGCGCCTGTCGCACGATTTCGCCGTGCTGGCGGCGCGCGACCGGCGCGCCGGCCGCCCCGATCCGTTCGACGGCGTCGGCGCGCCCATCGCCTTCGACAGCGTCGACCCCGCCATCGCCTTCCTGCCGCCGTCGATCGCCTCGATCGCCAGCGCCTATCGGGCTCTCGCCTATTTCGAAGCGATGACGGGGGAAGCGCCCAGCCTCGCCGCGCTCGCCGATGTGGTGGCCAACGCCCGGCGGGGCTACCTCGGCGACGGCCGGCGCTACCGCGCGCTGTCGCTGGTGCGCTGCGCCCGCCTCGCCTTCCGCCGCGGCCACTGGCGCCTCGCCGCCGAAGCCGCGCATCTGGCGCTGCGGCTGGCGCCGAGCCGGGCGGCGAAGTGGCTGATCGGCGCGCGCGCGCCATAAAGCGCGTTGTTCCGAGATCGAATTAACCCTCCGCCGTCATGGCGAGTTCGGACCGCCCTTTCAAGGCGATCTCGCTGAACGAAACCGGGCACGCGCCCCCTTCTCCCCTTGCGGGAGAAGGTGTCGCGCCGAAGGCGTGACGGATGAGGGGTGGCGCCGGCCTCACCGCCGCGCTGCGGTGAGAGCGGCGACGCCCGTCGGCGCCATGAAGCCGGCGCCTTGCGGCGCCGACCCCTCATCCGTCGGGCTGCGCCCGACACCTCTCAGCGAACGATACGTTCGCCTGACACCCCGCAAGGGGGGGAAGGGGGCCCCGCTTTCCGGCGCGAGGGCCTGATTTCAACCGCTTGCGAGGCGATTTTCCGCCGCGCCGCCGTGCGCCGTCCCGTCTCCCCGCATAGCCCGTCGGAAGACGGGCGTCCCGACGAGCGCCCTATCCCAGGAGAAGGCCGGGATGGGCCAGGCGACAAGCCGCAACGGCGCGGCCAATCGCCAAGCCCCTCACCCCTGCCCTCTCCCCGTAAACGGGGCGAGGGGGCCGCTTACGCCTGGATGCAAAACGCTCCAGCAAGCCGCCGAGGTTTCCCAAGCCTTTGCCAAGCCGCAGCCAAGCCTTTCCAAATTTGCGGCCCGCCTTGCCAAGCTTTTCCAAGGATTTCGTTGGCCGTTTTGGGTGATATCAAAGGCTTGCAAGCGGAAAAAGGAAATTTCACCGTCCTGCAAATCCTTGCGGTCCTCATCCCGCCCGACGGCGAGGCGGGCAGGGCGAAGAGCGATCTTGGCAGGTTAGCACGGTTTCTGATTGTCGGAAATGGAAAAGTTCGAGGGTCGAAATGGAGCTCCGATTTCACCGCCCCGCGCGGCGAACGGGACTCGCATATCGGATATCTTCGCGACCAGCGGCGCAGAAGGGAGTTGCTGTCGCGCGGGCTCCGTTTGGGGGTTAAGCAAGCTGTCGGGGTATCGGACTGCAATCAACCGCTGATACGGGACATTCACGGGAATATCCAAAAGTAGTGAAATCTCTCTCGTACTTTTCCCGTATGAGCGAGAGATTACGGTCCGTAAGATACTCACTGTAGTTCTTAACCCCGGTCCTATGTGGGTCAAATCGTACCAAATATTGCGCAATGTCGATGCCAATTAACCGACCTACCTGCGTGATATCGCTGTCGAATGTTTCAAAGTGGCCTGTAAAGTCAAAATCGATCAGTTCGTGAAATGTTTGATAATATTGAATGGCGTAGTGTAAGTCCATCTCTTCTGCCGGCTCGCTCACAACGAAATCGACAAATTCGTCAAACGACACATCCGCGCCAGACTTTCCTAACCTCTCCATCATCCGTTCTTTGAAGTGGTCTTCCGCGCGCACCTTGTTCAAGTATGCTGAAATCAGGCGGTCAAATGGATTACGTACAAAGCAAAATTTTACAAACGCCCGATCCGACACGAGTTTCTCAAAAGATGTCACTTGCAACGGAGTCAGAAGAGGCGATAAGGCTCGATCGTGTACCTCCCACGTTGGGTCGTGCAGAAACGCAGCGTCACCCCATTCGAGTCGCTGCAACGTCATTAATAAGGATGAAGAAGCTACTTTTGGCGTCGATATATAGATGTATCGATGATTTAGCGAGATATGCGTCATGCTAATTAACGGCGCCAATTTGTGGTTCGCTAATAAGTCTCCCCGCATCGTCTTGAGCCGCCCGCGCTGACCAAAATAATCCATCAGTATTCCGTAAAAATGTACAAATATCCGCTCTGGTGCCGCTGCCTAGCATATAAGCCGCAGTCAGGCGCGAGCCATTCAAAACCGGGTGATCGCGTGCCCATTCCACCGCTTAGGCGCAATGACGGGGCGACAGCGTCCGCGGGGGGTGGCCTTGCGCTCATAAGCACTGAGGCCCCGTCGATCAGTTGCGCTCAAATGCGCCTCAGACCAAGCGTCCCATCGCGCGCTCACCGCTGTAGGCCAACCATTCGATTTGGCGGCCGGTTTGCCGCAGAAACTCGGCGCAAGCGCGGTATTCGTGCTCGCGAAAGCCGGGGTAGTTGAAATACTCGTCAAAAGCCAGAATGACTCCCGGTTGGAGGCGAGGCGCCAAGGCCTCGAATATCACGCGGGTCGATTCGTAGAGATCGCAATCGATATGCAACATGGCGATGCGCGGTGTGCTGGCGGCGAAGGCCGGCAGAGTCTGCTGGAAGTCGCCGATCGCCAGTTCGACGTTGTTTGGCAATTCGGGGGGGGCGCCGGCCCGGTCGAAGTCGAAAGTTTTGTAGCCGTTCCATTCGTCCGGCAGCCCGCGAAAGCTGTCGAAACCGAAGAAGCGTCGCGAGGGATGTGCTTCGGCCATCCAGCGCAGAGTCGTCCCCGAGAATACCCCGAATTCGAGGATGTCGCCCTCGACGGGCGCTCGTGCGACCGCGCCAAGGAGGAAAGCGCGATGGTCCAGCTCGCAAACGGCCGAGGGCATTTCGCTGCCGATCAGTTGCAGCGTCTCAGCTTGCGCCTCCAGACAACGGGCACGAAATAAGCTCTTGGGGAGCCGCGGATCGTCCCAGCCGAGCTCACCCCAAGCGGGAAAAAGGTGATGCGCGAGCGCGTTGATTAATTCGGCCGGTTTGCGGGCTTCTTCCGATTGTTGCGCCTGGCCCACTCGGGTCGCCTCGAGCAGTTCCTGCAACACTCCGCTTTGTCGATCATGGCCGGCCCGCGTGGCGTCGAGGAGCGCTCGCAATAAAGCGGTTTGGCGTTCCCTCTCTTCGCGCGTCTGCGCCAATGCCGTATCGAGACGTTCGCGCAACGCGTCGACATCCTGTCGGTGCGCTTCCACGGCGCGCGCCTGCGCCTCGACAATCGATTGCAATGCAGCCTCGATGCGCGGCCGGCTCTCCGCTATGGCACGGGAGGCCGCGGATAAACGGCGAAACCATCTGCGCATCGATGACCCTCCAGAGCCACAATCTCATTTAGCGCGGAACAATATCTGGGGGAGCCAACGCCTAGCTTTACGCAAAAAATCGCGCATCGGTCGCCGGTTTAGCCTCCGGTCGAGCCTTCGTTCCCAGCGTCGGCGCAGTTGCCCGTACTCTTCATGATACTCGATTATATTCGATAATATAAACAACTCGCCGAATCCAACGGTTCCATTTAGCAATCCGTCCCTAATCCATTTGTTAGACAAACGTATTCGGTATTTACGGTGGTCGTCACGTCCTAGGTGAACGGTGTTTCCATAATTGTTTTGAGCGCCTCTGCGTTGATGATAGAACGCCAATTTTTCTCGAACTACGGAAATTTCAAACTTTGCTAAAAAACGAATGTTGAAATCCCAATCACCACACACCGGAAGAGCTTCATTAAACATTCCCACTGTATCGAACGCGGAACGCTCGAACATGAAGGATACTGGGGTGAAACGGTTCCAGGCCACCAACCTTATAAGGTCCGCGTAATCTACCCACGAATTGAAGTCGGCGCGGCCCTCCTCAATTACCATATTGCCGTCGATCCGCTCGTAGACAATTTCAGTGTGGCAGATAACCCCCTTCACGTCTGGAAACTCGGGCTGCTCCAGAGCGGCAACCATCTTCGACAGGTACGTCGGATGCCACGCATCGTCGTCATCCAATACAACAACAAATCTAGACGACGTCGATCTTACGCCGATATTGGCCGCAGCCTCCATACCAACAGACGCGTCGTTATGTAATATCAATAGACGACCATCATATTTCTTATCATATCGATGCGTTAGTGCGTCAAGCGTGTTCTTGTCGCCTCCGTCATTTACTATAACATGAACCCAATCCGAGTATTCTTGTCCCAATACCGTATCTATGCACCTGGATAAAAGAATGGATCGATCTTTTGTTCGCGTAATTATGGCGACGCTCGCCTCACGCTGTTTGTGTTGCTCCCGCTTGGACAAGTGTGCACTCCCCAACTTCATGTGGCCCGATTACGACCTCTGCCGCTGTCCGCGACAATCCTGAAGACGCTGCCCCTCATTTCTCCGGCACACCCGCGGCGACGCGCACGCGATTGCGTCCGGGGAGCGACATCGATCGGCCTTAGCCGCGCCTGCCACACACAGCGCACGCCCCGCCAGACAGTCGCGCGCCCCAGGCACCCAACTAACCGCATCGCTTGATATGCTTTCCACGGAGCACATCCCTCCACAGCCGCGCTTTGCGCTGCGAATGTCGGCCGGCGTCAACCACTGTCCGTTCGATCTTATCCGGAAGACTTTCAGGCCAAGGAGTGCTTGCGCGCCACTTCCAGTAATGTTGCTTCATCGGGTGGCGACATCCTCGATGCCAAGGCTTGCTCAAGTCGTTGAAATGGACTATGGCCGGGCGATGTGAGGCCCCCGTCGCCTCAGAGATAGAGTATTTGCGCTCCGCATCATTCCAGTTATAAAGTTTTGCATTTGCGTTCCAACGCAAAGGCAGTATTTTTACGTTGTCTGCGAACGCGATATTCATAATATCGTGAACATACAATGAAATATCTTCTTGTTGTCTTAAATATGACTCTAAGTATACGGTATCAATATCGACTTCACGTAGTTTCGCCAAGTTTAACACACAGACGCCAGCATTGAAATAGTTGTGCGAAAAGGGAAACCGCAAGCGCCTGGAGTGAGTGATCCCACCGCCATCAAGACACGCCGCTATCGGGTGGTCCCCGAGACATTCGTCCCACAATTGAGAGATATTATCTTCAACAATTACGTCAGAATTGAGATATATGATTTTGTCTACATCGCTAGGCAACGCTCGATGCAACGCAAGTCGGCAATATTTTACTATCGACGCTTGCTCGCCGGTGTTTGGCAAAAACGCAACTGCGTTTCTATCAAGTCTGATGAAATTGACAACATGAGTCTGCTGTGTTGCTATCGATGATAGTCGCCGGATATTATTGTCGTCGAGGGACGCGTCATGCACAATATATACCGAAATCGACTGTAGAGGTGAAATATTAGAGAGAATAGATGCAAGTGCAGCTCCACAATGTGGAGCATAATTGTCGTCAGTCGATAGCGCCACGCAGATTGTGGCGGGCGATGCAATCTCGACGGCCGTTTTTCTCTGCATCCGTATATTATGATTTACCTGCGAGCTCGATTGTGTCGGTTCGTCGAAGACGCCTTGGATAAGTTCGAGGCTACCGACGCGAGCGCCTCTTGTCGACGCAAGAAAGTCGGCATACCCGCCGCATAGCCGCTCAGCGATAAATCCCCAAATCCGCCGCTGATAGGCGTCATACGCTGAAATGTCGGTAGTCCGTTCGCATTCCGTGAGTACAGTGAACAGCCAGTCTGCGTAGCTATCGAATAGGTCTGACCGCATTATCGCGATATTAGCAAATGAGCATTGATAACCGAACATATAACGCATTATGTAAGGGTACACGTCCGGAGATAGGTGCTTGATAACAGTCAGAGCGTTGTCAATATCCTTCTGATAATGGTCGCGTGTATAGAATTCATAGTTCGTCATCGTTTTGTGGCCGACGCCGACAGGATGGACGCGCCATCTAGGCGCAGTTATGACATCAAAAGTCCGGCACGCGGACGCAACGCTTTTTTCATCCCAGCCGAAGCGAGCTTGATTTTCGTCGGAAAAGTCGTGGAACCATTGTTTGTGCGAGTCACGAAACTTCAGCATTCTACGATAGTGAAACAACCCGTAGTAATCCGCGTTAACGTTTTTCCACATCCAATAAAGCGCGGTCAATTCGCACCAGCTTTGGTTCCGATCCGAAATATTATCGCCCGTATCGTCGCCAATCGTCCCTTGCAAGGCCGTCTTATTGAGAGCACGACCTACGTGAATTGAGGTAAAAATATCGTTATTGATGCGTGGCGCATCTTTGTGATAGCAAACGAACATCTTGTATTTCGAGCTACTGGGCATCATGACGATTTCGCTGGTTCGTGCTAGCGTTTTCATGTCGCTATCGAAATGGACGAAAGGCACTGCGAGACGCCGCTAACGTCATCTTTCATATGCGTCATTGACATTCTAACTGTGGTATTCAGATCCCGCCGGGTCAGCCGGACGCAGACTTAGATTAGCGTCAGGTCGTTCAAACCCCGGCCCCAACTCCCTCTCGAACGCCTTCAGCGCCGCCCCAATCGCCTGATGCATGTCCCAATACCGATACGAGCCGAGGCGTCCGCCGAAATGGACGTTTGTCTCCTCGGCGGCGCGCGCCTTGTAGCGCAGGTAGGTCGCCTTATCCGCCGCGGTGTCGATGGGGTAATAGGGTTCGTCGCCGCGCCGCGCGGAGCGTGAATATTCGCGGGTGATGATTGTCCGGTCCTTGGGATAGTCGCGCTCGGGATTGAAATGGCGGAATTCCAGGATGCGGGTGAAGGGCGTCGCCTCGTCGGCGTAGTTCATCACCGACGCGCCCTGGAAATCGCCGGTCGGCAGCGTTTCCTGTTCGAAATCGATCGTCCGCCAGCCGAGTTCTCCCTCGGCATAGTCGAAATAGCGGTCGATCGGCCCGGTGTAGACCAGCGGCAGATCGGCGCGGAGTTGCGGTTTGAGGTCGAAGAAGTCGACGCCGAGCCGCACGTCGATCAGCGGGTGGTCCAGCATCCGCTCGAATATCGCGGTGTAGCCGTCGACCGGCAGGCCCTCGAAGGCGTCGGAGAAATATCTGTTATCGAAGGTGTAGCGCACCGGCAGACGCGTGATGATGTGATCGGGCAGGTCGCGCGGGTCGGTCTGCCATTGCTTGGCGGTGTAGCCGCGAATGAAGGCCTCGTAGAGCGGCCGGCCGATCAGCGAGATCGCCTTCTCCTCGAGATTGCGCGGCGCCCGTCCACCGAGTTCCGCCGCCTGGCCGGCGATGAGGGCGCGCGCGTCGTCGGGCGACAGGCGGCGGCCGAAGAACTGGCAGATCGTGCCGAGATTGATCGGCATGGCGTAGACCTGGTCGCGGTGGGTCGTGAACACCCGATGCCGGTAGTCGGTGAAGGCCGTGAAGCGTCTGAGATAAGTCCACACCGCCTCGTTCGGCGTATGGAACAGATGCGCGCCGTATTTGTGGATCTCGATCCCGGTCTCGGGGTCCCGCTCGCTATAGGCGTTGCCGCCGACGTGGGCGCGGCGGTCGATCACCACCACCCGCTTACCCCGCCCGTTCGCCAGCCGCTCGGCGAGCGTGGCGCCGTAAAACCCCGCGCCGACGATGAGGACATCGCAGCGGGAGAGGACTTCGTCAAGATTTTCAGTCACCTTCGCCATATTCCGGTCAGGACCCTTCCAACGCACAACAACCCTCGTTCATCGCGAGCTTTGTAAGGTCCGGCGAATAGTATAATTGCCTGCGCAGCAACCGAGAGACATTGTTCTTGCCAGAGTTATAGTGTGCGATCTTTGATTTCTGCATGAGATAGTCGACGGCCATGCGCAGGCCGATGGCGCGCGTGCTGGTCCAGGCGCGGCCGCGCGCATCGACGGCCGCGTAAATCAGCGGATAAAGGCGCGCCTTGCCGAAGCGGCGACGCATTTCGGCGAGATCGCTCCAGGCGCTGCGTCCTTCCCTGGCGATCGCGGCGTTGAGGACCTTGCCGACGGGGCGGGTGTGCCTCACCGGCCATTGGTCGAGAATGGCGCTCTTGCGGCGATTGTCGTCGTTGAGCCGCGTCCAGACGACGTCGAGCCCCCAACCGCTCGGCGAATCCGCGACGAGCGGCAGCGCTCGCCGCAGCAGATCGGCGCGCAGACACGGCGCCATGATCTCGATGGAATTGGAATAGCGCAGCGAGAAGGCGCGGCTGCTGAGGTAGGCGATATAGGTGTAATGGCTGTCGATCGTCAGGCTCGGCTGCGCCAGCGCGAGATCGCCGCGGCTCATCGATTCGAAGATGCCGTTGATCGTCCGCGTATCGGCCGCGATGTCGTCGTCCGGCAGCCAGAAGAGGTCGTATTGGTCGAGCAGTTCGGGGCGGGCGGCGAAAAGCGCGGCGATGCCGTTCCATTTTCCCCCCTTCTGGTCGATCCGGTTCTCTCGGGGCGAGCGGAAACGCTTGGCATCGTCGCCAAAGTAGCTGACGATGAGATCGAATGCCGGCTCTTCCGGCCCGGCCAGCCACATCGGGTGGAGAGACGCGTCGCCGGCGCGCACGACGACCAGATTGCGCGGCCGATCGCCCCGCGCCCTTGAGTCCGCTCCCGCCTCGGCCTCGCGCGTCGTCACACTACCACCCGCCCAAAATGAACACCCGACGCCACCCTCCCAAGGCAGCTTCGACTGCGCGGGCGCGTTCCGAACCGTTAGCTTGCCGAGACGATCGATCCATTACCCAAATGGGTAATGCCCCCAATTTTGCTTCGGCCCGCGACCCGCCCCGCTGGGCGCCGTCAGCGGGCGCGCACGTATTGCCGCCAATCGTGCGCCTCCTTGAACCCCAGCACTTCGCGAGCCTTGCGATTGGACAGCGGCGCCTCGAATTTCCCCAGCGGGCGGGTTATCGGCACGTTGGGAAAATGCTGCGCGAGGAAATCGCGCGTCGGCGTGTCGAGGGTGATCGTGTCGTTGACCGCGTTGAAGACCTCGAAGCCGAGGCCGTCCTTCGCCAGACAGAGGTGCACGATTTCGCCGAGGTCGCGCGCGTCGATGTAGCTCCAGGCGTTGCGCTTGCGCACCATCGGATTGGCGAGGAAGGTCTCGAACTGGCCGTACTCGTCGGGTTCGATGACGTTGCCGATGCGCAAGGCGTAGATGTCGGCGCCGTAGCGCATCGCGAACGCGCGCGCCGTCTTCTCGTTGCAGACCTTGGACAGGCCGTAGCTGTCCATCGGATCGACGTCGTAGTCCTCCTCGAGCGGGAAGCTGCGAAAGTCCTTGTCGCCTTCGGCGAAGCAGACGCCGTAGGTCGTCTCGCTCGACGCGATGACGACCTTGCGTACGCCAAGCTTCATCGCCGCCTCGATCACGTTGTACGTGCTGACGACATTCTTCGCGAAAGTGACGTTGTCGGGCTCGATCAGCACGCGCGGGATCGCCGCGAAATGCACGACCGCGTCGGGGGCGCGCGGCGTGCGGCCGAGTTCGAAGCCGCCGAAGCCGAAATGCGTCGTCAGCGCGTTGAACGCCTGGCCGCTGTCGGTGAGATCGGCGATCAAGGTGTCGACGCCCGGCAGGTCGAGCGGTTTCAGATCGACATTGAGGATTTGGTGGCCCTTGACCTGCAGATGGGCCACGGCGTGCCGCCCGGCCTTGCCGGATCCGCCGGTGAAGACGATGCGCATGGGCGTAACGCTCCGGTTTCGTTTGTCGTCGAGGCTCGGCGATTTCATAGCGCACTCGCGCGGTCGTGTCGCGTGCGCGCCGGCGAAGACGCTCAGGCGCGCGGATGGGCGGCGCGATAGGCCGCCAGCAGCCGCGCGCCGTCGACGGCGGTGTAGACCTGCGTCGTCGACAAGGAGGAATGGCCGAGCAATTCCTGGATCGTCCGGAGATCGCCGCCGCGCGCCAGCAGATGGGTGGCGAAGGAATGGCGCAATGCGTGCGGCGTCGCGCTGTCGGGCAATCCGAGCGCGCCGCGCAGGCGCTCCATCGCGAGCTGGAGGATGCGCGGGGAGAGGGGCCCGCCCTTGGCGCCGACGAACAGCGGCCCGTCCGGCTGCAGAACATAGGGGCAGAGCTCGAGATAGGTCTCGATCGCGGCGCGCACGGCGGCGATGACGGGCGCCTGCCTCGTCTTCGCCCCCTTGCCGAGAACCGTGACCGCGTCGACGTCGCCGGTCGGCGCGTCGCGGCGGCGGATCGACAGGGCTTCGCCGATGCGCAGCCCCGCGCCGTAGAGCAGCGCCAGGACCGCCGCGTCGCGCGCGATGATCCAGGGCTCGCGCGCCTCGCCGTCGCGGACGGCGGTGGTGGCGACCGCCTTGGCGTCGGCGACGCGCAGGGCCTTGGGCAGGCCGCGGGCGGCGCGCGGCGCGCTGAGCGCCGCGAAGGCGGAAGCCGTGCCGCCGCCGCCGCGCTCGATATGGCGCGCCAGCGAGCGCAGCGCCGAGAGCGCGCGCTGCAGCGAGCGCGGGTCGATCGCCTCGGCGCGGCGGCGCGCCAGGAACGCGCGCAGATCGCCGACGACGAGGCCGACGAAATCGGCGATCGCCGGCGGCGCCTCGAAACGCTCGGTCAGGAAGGCGAGGAACTGCCTGACGTCGCGGCCGTAGGCCTCCAGCGTGGGGGCCGCGAGCCGGCGCTCGTCGCGCAGATGCGCGAGCCAGCCGGCGACGGCGGCCGCGAGGTCGGGGGCGGCGGGCAGGGCGGCTTGCGCGAGGCGGTCTTCGGTGGACATCCGTCGGAAAACGCTCTTTCGGCGCCATGGCCGGGCTTGGCCCGGCCGTGACGGGGGTTAGTGCCGACCGATGTTCGCAGGCCGACGTTAATCCTGGGTTGCCGTTTCCGCCGAAGCCGCGATTGCGGCGAGCGGGGCGGAATCCTGGCGGTCGGCGCTCGCGCATGGCGCCGGCGTCACCATCGCGGCCAGGATACGCTGCATGTCGACCTCGCCGACCCGCCGCCCTTTCGCGTCGAGAACGGCGAGCGCGTTCTCGCTGGCGCCGGCAAGCAGCCGCGCCGCGTCTTCGAGGACGGCGTCCGAGGCGATAGCGAGCTTCGGTTCGCTGTTCTCCGATACCGGACCCATGATCGCCTCGATCTTGATGACGCGGCCCCGGTTCACCTCCTTGACGAAGCTCGCGACGTATTCGTCCGCCGGCCGCAGCACGATGTCCTGGCTGGTGCCCTGCTGGATCACCTCGCCGTCGCGCAGGATGGCGATGGCGTCGCCGAGCCGCAGCGCTTCGTCGAGATCGTGGGTGATGAACACAATGGTCTTTTTGATTTCCTTCTGCAGGTCGAGAAGAACGGACTGCATATCGACGCGGATCAGCGGGTCGAGCGCCGAAAAGGCCTCGTCCATCAGCATGATCGGCGCATCGTTGGCGAGCGCGCGCGCCAGCCCGACGCGCTGCTGCATGCCGCCCGAGAGCTGGTTGGGGTAGCGGTCCTCGAAGCCGTCGAGCCCGACCCGCGCCAGCCAGCGCATCGCCGATTCGACTTGGCGGGCGCGCGAGAGGCCCTTCACTTCGAGGCCGAAGACGGCGTTGTCGAGTACGGTGCGATGCGGCAGCAGGGCGAATTTCTGGAACACCATCGCCGTCTGCCGACGACGAAATTGCCGCAATTCGCCCTGGCCCATCTTGACGATGTCCATGCCGCCCACCAGCACCTCGCCGGCGGTCGGATCGATCAACCGGTTGATGTGGCGGATGAGGGTGGATTTGCCCGACCCCGACAATCCCATGATGACCTGGATGCAGCCGGGCTTCATGTGAATGTTGACGTCCTTCAGGCCCAGCACATGCCGGTGGCGAGCCATCAGTTCGGCCTTGCTCATCCCGCGCTTGACGAGGTCGAGATAGGACGCCGCGTTACCGCCGAAGATCTTGTAGAGACGCCGGATCTCGATGCCGCAAGCCTCCGCGGGATGCTCAACCATGGGCGGCGCTCCGGTGCTTTTGCAGCCGGCGACCGTAGGCCTGGCTGACTCGGTCGAAGATGATCGCGATGCCGACGATGGCGAGCCCGTTCATCACGCCGAGCGTGAAATACTGATTGGCGATCGCCATCAGCACGGGTTGGCCGAGGCCCTGAACGCCGATCATCGAGGCGATCACCACCATCGCCAGCGCCATCATGATGGTCTGGTTGACGCCGGCCATCATCGTCGGCAGCGCGAGCGGCAGTTGGACCTTCAGCAGCTTCTGCCAGCCGGACGTTCCGAACGCGTCGGCGGCTTCCAGAACGTCCCGGTCGACCAGTCTTATGCCCAAATCGGTGAGCCGGATCATCGGCGGAATCGCGTAGACGACGACCGCGATCAGGCCGGGAACCTTGCCGATGCCGAGCAGCATGACGACGGGGATCAGATAGACGAAGCTCGGCAGCGTCTGCATGACATCGAGGATCGGATTGATCGCCTTTTGCAGCCGATCCGAGCGCGACATCGCGATGCCGATGGGAATGCCCAGCACGATCGACAGCACGGCGCAGACGACGATCATCGAAATCGTCTTCATCGTGTTGTCCCACATGCCGAAGAGACCGATCAGCAGCAGCGTCGACACGGTTCCGGCGACGACGAGCCAATTGCGCCCGGCGAACCAGGCGATCACGGCGAAGACCGCGACGACGACCGGCCACGGGGCGCCGAGCCAGGCGCGCTCCGAGTGGATGAGAAAATACTGCAACGGATCGAACAGATGTTCGATGCTGTCGCCGTAGGCCCGCGTAAACGCGAGAAAACCCGCGTCGACGGCCTTCTTCCCCGCCGTCAACGTGTCGTCGCTCAAATGCGGAAAGCTGATCAGCCAATCCATCGATTTGCCCTTTGGCGTAAGGCGATTACTGCGCGCCGAAACCCTCACCCCAACCCCTCTCCCGTGAACGGGAGAGGGGCTTTACGGCGCAGCTCCCTTCTCCCGCTTGCGGGAGAAGGTGGCCGGCTTCAGCCGGCCGGATGAGGGCCTGCCCTGAAGGACTCAAAGACCCTCTTTGACCTTCGCCGCGACATCCGCCGGGACCCACTTGGTCCAGACCTCGGGGTCGCTCTTGAGGAAGTGCTTTGCGCCATCGTCGCCGGTCGCCTGATTGTCGGTCATCCACGCCAGGAGCTTGTTGACGGTGGCGTTGGCCCATGAGCGGTCCTTCAGATAGCCCATCGCGACGCTGCCGCGCTCGGCGAATTTGGCCGTCACCAGAGTGTCGACATGATCCTTCGACCACGCATCCGGCTTCGGATCCGGGCAAACGACCGTGTAGCAGCGCTTCCACTCGGCGTCGTCGAAGGGAACGCCGGGGTCGAGCTTGACCATCTCGTATTTGCCGAGCAGCGCGGTCGGCGCCCAGTAGTAGCCGAGCCAGCCCTGCTTGTGCTCGTAGGCCTTGGCGAGCGAACCGTCGAGGCCAGCCGCCGAGCCCGGGTCGACGAGGACGAACCCGGCCTTCTGGGCGCCGAACGCCTTGAACATCTGCCCGGTCACGCGCGTGCCGCCCCATCCCTGCGGACCGTTGAAGACAGCGCCCTTCGAGGGATCTTCCGGCGAGGGGAAGAGTTCTGGATGCTTCAGCGCGTCAGCGATCGTCTTGATGTCGGGATGGGCGTCGGCGACGTATTTCGGAATCCACCAGCCCTGCACGCCGCCGTCGGACAGAGACGGCCCTGCGACCACCAGCTTGCCATCCTTCACGCCGCGGTTCACGACGTCGGGCAGCAGATCGATCCACCCCTCGGGGGCGATATCGGGTTCGCCTTTCTCGGTCATCGAGGTGATGGTCGGCACGGTGTCGCCGACCACGATGTTGACGTTGCAGCCGTAGCCCTTCGTCAGGATGATCTTGTCGATGCTCGAAAGAACTTCGGCCGACTGCCAGTTCATGCTGGCGATGGTGACGTCGCCGCAGCCCGCGGCCCAAGCCGCGCCGCCGGACCCGAACACGCCCACGGCGAGAGCGGTGGTCGCAAGAAATGCCTTCATTGTCGTTTCCCTATCGCTTGGGCGCTCAACGTTAAGTCGGACGATGAGCGGCGCCCTTTCGCTCTCCGTCCAGTTTCCGTTCCACTCCGGGCGCCGCTCGCGGGATCGTCGCGTCGGGCTCGAAGCAAGTTTCCTGCCAAATCGGCGCGCTCCCGACATCACAATGCAGGGGCCCGCGCGACCGCGGGCGGCTTGGCCGCCAAGCCGTGCCGTGAAAAGAAGCGCTCCATTTCGCTCGAACGCGGCGGCTTGCCGGCGAAAACGCCGATATATTCTGGAATGCGCGACATTCTGAGATCGATGTCTTCCTCCGTCTTCATCGAGATGTAGCCGATTTGGGTGAGATAGATAGCTCGGCTTCGGACATCCGCGGCGAGCGCATCGAAGCCGAAGCGAACGAACATGTCCATCAGCGCCTTCACGCGCGTCGCGTCGGCGGCGGCGATCTCCGCCGCGACCTCCGGGGATTGATGGGCCCAACTGCGCACCGCGAATTCGAGGCGGGAATCAAATAGAGCCGCATCGAGCCAGCAGTCGAATACGTTGAGGATCGCCTCGCCGATGCTCTCGGCGTAACTCTCGGCCTGTTTCACGAGATTGCCGGTGTTCTTCGCCCGCCACCGATCGATCAGCGTAGTCAAAAGCGCCCCGCGATCCCGGAAGAACCAGTAGAAGCTCGTACGGGAAAGCGCGAGCCGTTTCGACAGCGGCAGTATCCTCACCGCGTCGACGCCGGATTCGAGCAAGCATTCGTAGGCGGCTTCCAGCCAGCCTTCGCGTGACCCGCGCCAACCCGTTTCGCTCTGCTTGGAGGGCCGCATAGGCCTGACAATAACGCCGAAAACGCGCCGCGCAATGGGATTGTACGAGCCTGTCGGCAAAATTGACACTAGTGAACAGTTTGCCTAGTTTCGCGATCCACCGGTGCTCGCGAGGCCTAGGGCATGACCAACGATCCGCTTCTGCAACCGTTTCGGCTGAAGCATCTGACGTTGCGAAACCGGCTGATGATCACGGCGCACGAGCCGGCCTACGCCGAGGACGGCATGCCGAAGGCCGCCTATCGCGCCTACCATGTCGAGCGCGCCAAGGCGGGGGTCGCCTTGACGATGACGGCCGGCTCGGCGACCGTTTCGCGCGACAGCCCGCCGGCCTTCAACAATGTCCTCGCCTACAAGGACGAAGTCGTCGGCTGGCTGCGGGATCTCGCCGACGCCTGCCACGAACACGGCGCCGCCGTGATGATCCAGTTGACGCATCTCGGCCGGCGCACGCGCTGGGACAGAGCTGACTGGCTTCCCGTCGTCTCCCCCTCGCACCGTCGCGAGGCGGCGCATCGCGCCTTTCCCAAGCAGCTCGAGGATTGGGACATTGCGCGGATCGTCGCCGATTACGCCGACGCTGCCGAGCGGATGCGCGCCGCCGGGCTCGACGGCGTCGAACTCGAGGCCTACGGCCATCTGATCGACCAGTTCTGGTCGCCGCTGACCAATACGCTCGATGGTCCCTATGGCGGTTCGCTCGACAATCGCCTGCGCTTCGCCTTCGAGGTGATCGCGGCCATTCGCAAGCGCGTCGGCGCCGAATTCATCCTTGGACTGCGCCTGACCGCCGACGAGGCGCTCGCCGGCGGCCTAACCTCGACGGACGGGCTCGAGATAGCGCAGCGCCTGAAGGCCTCGGGGATGGTGGATTTCTTCAATGTCGTGCGCGGCCATATCGACACCGACGCCGGGCTGACCGACGTCATCCCCGTGCAGGGCATGCCCAGCGCGCCGCACCTCGATTTCGCCGGAGAACTGCGCGCCGCGACGGGAATGCCGACCTTTCACGCCGCGCGGATCGCCGACGTCGCGACCGCCCGTCACGCGATCGCAACGGGCAAATTGGACATGGTCGGCATGACGCGCGCGCACATCGCCGATCCCCATATCGTGCGCAAGATCGTGCAAGGCCGCGAGGACGAAATCCGCCCCTGCGTCGGCGCCAACTACTGCCTCGACCGCATCTACCAGGGCGGCGAGGCGTTTTGCTTGCACAACGCCGCCACCGGGCGCGAATTGACGATGCCGCACGAGATCGCGCGTAGCGACGAGCGGCGCAGAATCGTCATCGTCGGCGCCGGGCCCGCCGGCTTGGAGGCGGCGCGCGTCGCGGCCGAGCGGGGGCACGAGATCGTCGTGTTCGAGGCCGCGAGCCAGCCGGGCGGGCAGGTGCGCCTGACCGCGCGCAGCGCGCGCCGGCGCGAGATGATGGGGATCGTCGATTGGCGGATGGCGCAGTGCCTGGCGCGCGGCGTGACCTTCCGTTTCGATGTCTGGGCCGAGGCCGGCGACGTCATGCGCGAAAATCCCGATGTCGCGATCATCGCCACCGGCGGTCTTCCCGACACCGAGATTCTTTCGAGCGGCAACGACCTCGTCGCCTCGGCCTGGGACATTCTGTCGGGCGATGTGAAGCCCGCCGCCAACGTGCTGCTGTTCGACGACGCCGGCGACCACGCGGCGCTGCAGGCGGCGGAGATCATCGCCGCGACGGGCGCGAAGCTGGAGATCATGACGCCCGATCGCGCCTTCGCGCCCGAGGTCATGGCGATGAATCTCGTGCCCTATATGCGCAGCCTACAGGTGCGCGACGTCGCGTTCACCGTCGGCTTTCGCCTGACGAGCGCGAGGCGCGAGGGCAATCGATTGATCGCGACCGTCGGCAGCGACTATGTCTCGGCGGACAAGGAACGCATTGTCGAGCAGATCGTCGTCAATCACGGCACGCTGCCGTTGGACGAACTCTATTTCGCCCTGAAGCCGCATTCCCTGAATGGCGGCGCCGTCGACCACGACGCGCTGCTCGCCGGCCGGCGGCAGACAATTCGCGTCAACCCGCAAGGCGGCTTCCAGCTCTTCCGCATCGGCGACGCCGTCGCCGCGCGCAACACCCATGCTGCGATCTACGACGCCCTGCGGCTCATGATCGGGGTTTGACGTCCCGCCGCGACAGCGAATGCGTCACTTGCCGTTTGGATTTTCATAGCAGCGGTAGCCGAGCAACTCCTGGTGGTACCCCCACACCGCCTCTGCTTGGTCCGGCGCGCAAAGATTGGCGTTTCGGACGACATGATGGAACCGTCCGGAGCCTGATTGAACGATGATGTACGCCCGTGGATCGTTGTTCGGCCAGAGCGCTGTTCCGCCGGGATTCGCCGATTGGGCGTACGCCGCGGATGTCAGCCAAAAGAGCGCCACAGCGCTCCACTGAAGCTGCCTCATGATCGCCTCCATAAGACTCATACGCCGACTCGCCGGCGACGGCGCTGGTCGCGAAGTCGAATGCCTCGCGCGCGCGCTCATGGTTCCGTTAATTGCGACGCTGTAGCGGAGTCGGCAATAGTTCAACAATAATTATGCAGTCGTAATTGCCTATAGCAAGTCGACTGTTCTTGTGGCGACTGTATAATCAATATGTACACATCAGCCAGTACAAATTAAATACTGCAGAACGGTGGTCAATTCAATTAATATAAATTTTATCCCGCGTCAAAGTCCGGCGCCGGAGAGCGCCGTTGAGAAAATATTGGGGATGTAAACTGCGGAACAAGCACCCGACGGTCACAAGCCCGTGTCACGCTGTAGAACGCTTGTCCGCCTTGCCTGGTTCCGAAGGCTTTCCGCGAACCGGCCCGGCGCGGCGCTTCAGCCCAGCAAGTCCAACAAATGCGGGATCAGCGGCTCGTCGGCCGGGGGCATGGGATAGGCGCGCAGGTCCCTTGGGCGGACCCACTTCAATGCCTGGCCTTCGAGCGGCTGAACGAATCCCTCCCAACGCCGGCAGACATAGAGCGGCATCAGGAGGTGGAAGTCTTCGTAGGCGTGGCTGGCGAAGGTCAGCGGCGCTAGGCACGGCGCCTTGACGAGGATGCCCAACTCCTCGCGCAGTTCCCGGATGAGCGCGTCCTCCGGCCGCTCATCCGGCGCGATCTTGCCGCCGGGGAACTCCCACAGGCCCTCCAGCGCCTTGCCCTTCGGGCGCTGGGCGATCAGCACGCGGTCGTCGACATCGACGAGCGCCGCGGCGACGACGAACAGCAGTTTCAAGAGCGATAGTCGCCGTTGATGGCGACGTACCCCTTCGTCAGGTCGCAGGTCCACACTTTCGCGGTCGCGGTCCCGACGCCGACTTGGACGCCGATGACAATCTTTTTTCGTTTCATGTAGTCGGAGGCGGCGGCCTCGTCATAGTCGGGGTCGCGCTGGCCGGCGTGGGCGACGCGGATGTCGCCAAAGCGGATGGAGAGCTTGTCGCGCTCGGCCTTTTCACCGGACTTGCCGACCGCCATCACGACGCGGCCCCAATTGGCGTCCTCGCCGGCGCAGGCGGTCTTGACCAATGGCGAATTGGCGATGGACAGCGCGATGCGCTTGGCCGCCTTGCGCGACGCAGCGCCGGCGACGCTGACCTCGATGAACTTGCTGGCGCCCTCGCCGTCGCAGACGACCTGCTGCGCGAGATCGAGCAGCAATTTGTCGAGCGCGCGCCGGAATGCGTTCAGGCGCGGATCGGCGGCGTCGTCGATCTGCGGCGCCCCGCGCTCGGCGGCGGCGCCGGTCGCAAACAGCAACAATGTGTCCGATGTCGACGTGTCGCTGTCGACCGTGATCGCGTTGAAGGAGCGGTTGGCCGATTTACCGAGCAGCGCCTGCAGGGCAGGGGCGGCGATCGGCGCGTCGGTGAAGACGAAGGACAGCATCGTCGCCATATCCGGCGCGATCATGCCGGCGCCCTTGGCGATGCCGTTGATCGTCACGTCCGCGTCGCCCAGTTTCACTCTCGCGGTCGCGACCTTGGGGAACGTGTCGGTGGTCATGATCGCCTTGGCGGCGTCCATCAAGGCGTCTGGCTTGGCCGCGGCGACCAAGGCGTCGAGCACGCGCGCGATCCGGCTGGCTTCGAGCGGCTCGCCGATCACGCCGGTCGAGGCCATGTAGATCTCACGCGGCGCGGCGCCCGTCGCCTTGCCGGCCGCCGCCGCGACGTCTGCGACGGCGCTCGCGCCGAGTGCGCCGGTAAATGCGTTGGCGTTGCCGGAATTGACGATCAGCGCGCGCGCCTCGCCGCTCGGCAGGTTGGCGCGGCACCAATCGACCGGCGCCGAAGGGCATTTCGAGCGCGTGAAAACGCCCGCGACCTGCGCCGGCCGATCGAATAGCGCGAGCATAACGTCGGTGCGGCCGGCGTAACGCACCCCCGCCGCGATCGTGGCGAAACGCACGCCCTCGATCGCCGGCAAAGCCGGGTATTTCTTCGGCGCGAGCGGGGAGAGCGGGGCGGGAGCGGCCATGATGCGGGGGTCCTCGTTACGAGCCTGTCAGCGTGATGAAGTAGAGCGGGACAGCTCTTACCAGATCACGCTTGGGAGGGAATGCCCCGATCAGGACGTCTTCGGCCCGTCAGGGCGTTTTGGGCTTGGCGTCGCCGGCGGGCGCCTTGGAGTCGCCAGCGGGCGCCTTGGCGCCGCTGTCGGGAGCAGCGGGCACGGCCGGCTTCTCCTCCTGGTCCATGCGCTCGATCTTGACGCCCTGGTGCAGCGACGCGATCAAGTCGCTCTGCGCCTTTTGAGCGACGTAGCGAGCCGCCTGGTCCTTGACCTGGTCGAAGCTCGGGAAGGTCTTCATCCGGCGTCCTTCGACCTTGATGATGTGCCAGCCGAACTGGCTCTTCACGGGATCGGAGATCTGGCCCGGTTGGAGCTTGAAGGCGGCGTCGGCGAATTCCGGCACCATGCGGTCCTTGGTGAACCAGCCGAGATCGCCGCCGTCGCCGGCCGGGTCCTTCGAGAGTTCGGTCGCCACCTTGGCGAAATCTTCGCCAGCCTTGACGCGCGCGAGAGCGGCCTTGGCCTCCGCCTCGGTCGGCACCAGGATGTGGCGGGCGTGAATTTCCTCGACCGGGGGTTGCGCCTTGGCCGCTTCGTCATAGGCCTTGTGTTCGGCCGCGTCGGTGGTCGCCGCCTTGGCGACATTGGTCAGCAACGCCTCCATCTCCAGCTTGTCGTGGTAATAGGCGAGGCGGCGGGCGAAATCGGCGCTCGCGTCGAGCTTGTCGGCCTCGGCCTTCTTGGCGACCAGACGCAAATCGATGAGGTAGTCGAGCACGTATTTCTCGCGGGCCGGCCCTTCTAGCTTCGGCGGCAGGCCCGGCCCGATGTCGAGCAGGGCATCGTTCACGTCGTCCTCGGTGATCGGAACGCCGTCGACCTTGGCGAGAACCTTGGGGTCCGCATGGGCGGCGCCGGCCAGAAGCAGGGCCGCGCCGACGCTGGAGGCGAGGGAAAGGGCGAGCCGGCGAGCCGGCGGTTGCAGGGAATATTTCATGGAAGCTCCTGTGCGGAGGCGTCCAAGCCTCCTCGTTTTGTGTCTCGGCACGCGCCTATAATGGGATTCAGCCGAATTTGCGAGTGGGGGAGGCGACAGCCCCGCCACAATCCTGCAACGGAAGCGTCGACCGAGACAGTCGAGCGGCGCCGGCGAAGCACCGTTCCCGGACGCCGCCCGCTGGATGTTTTCGTCAGGGTTTTAACCGGCCGACAAGTCTGCCCTGTCATTGTGCGCGACGGAGCGGGGCCATTCGCGTTCGAGCGAATGCGGCGGTGGCCGGCTCGAAAAAACACAATTCGCGCCGGCGGGCGCAATGGGCGCTAATGATCGTCGAGTCGAGAGCGCTGGAGTTCGGGTCCGCGCCCACGGCGCGGGTTATGGGTGGCGGCGCGCCGATGCGCGTCTCGCCAGGCGCCGCGGCGGTCTCAGGCGCGGTCCATCCCCAATATCTCTACCTCGACGCTTTACGCGGATGGGCGATCCTCATGGTCATGCTCATCCACGTCGGCGTGCAATTGACCGTCCCCAGCCCCGGGTTCGGGCAGGATTCTCTGATCGCGCTGCCGCCGTGGATCGCTAAGATTTGCGTCTATTCCCGGCACGGCGTCCAATTGTTCTTTATTGTCAGCGCCATGTCGCTGACGTTCAGCGCGCTGGCACGCGATTCCTTTGACCTCGGAGCGTTCGCGATTCGGCGATTCCTGCGCATCGCGCCGATGTTCTACCTCGCCATTGTCCTCTATCTCGTGCGGGACGGTTGGGGTCCGCGCGCGTGGGCCCCGCACGGGATCGACGTCATTGACGTCGCCGCGACGTTCGGCTTCGTCAACATCTGGCGCGATTCGGCCATCAACAGCGTCGTCCCCGGCGATTGGTCGATCAGCGCCGAGATGAACTTCTATGCGCTGCTGCCGTGCGCCGTCTGGATCGGCCGCCGCTCGTTGAAAGCCTTGCTCGGCCTCGTCCTGATCGCCTTCGCCGCCGACCTGGCCTACGAGCGTATTCATCATGTCGCTCCCGGCTTTCCAGACGATCTGGCGATCGTGTTTCCCAGCCAGCTGCCAACCTTCCTGATCGGCGTCGCCACCGCGGTTCTGATCGTCGGGGCCCCGCCGCGGATACGAACGGAGCGTTGGGAGAGGCTCAATCGGGGCTTCGGCGCCGCTTTGCTGGCGTTCATCGTTCTGGGGCTGCCGCAGACCCCGTGGGCGGCCAATGTCGCGCTTTTCGGCGTGTTGTGTTGTGGTTTGGCCTACACGCTGCATGCGAGCGGGGAAAGCGCCATCGCGAATCGCGCGATCGCCCGGATCGGAACGGTCTCGTTCAGCATGTATCTCATGCATTTCGCCCTCTTGCCGCCGATCTCGCGATTATGCCTGGCTATGACGTCCAACCGCGGCCTCCCCATGCTGGCGCTCGACTATGCCGCGGTGGCCGCCGCGACGTTCGTTTTCGCCTTGGCGGCCCACCGGTTCGTCGAGACGCCTTTCATTCGCCTCGGCGCGCGTCTCAGCGCCCAATGGACCATCCGGGCTGGAAGCCGGCGCAGCGCGGCCGAGGCGAAAGTCGCGGACCGACGATCCCTCGGGGTAGGAGCGGTCGACATCTAAGGCTTTCGCATTGGGGGGCGATCGCGGCCGCGGCTCCGGCCCGGTCCTCGCGATCTCAACCGCCATGCCAAGCATCCGGCGATCCTCGACCGCATCGAACTGGCTCTACGTCATACCTCTCGCCGTGCCGGCCCCTTAACGACGCTCGAACTTTCGGCTTAGCGTCAGGCACTGACCAAAGAGCCGAGTAGACGCAGGGCGAATCCGGTCTCAAATTTTAACCGTGCGTGCGGCTCCCTATTCACGCACCAGAGTGCCCCCTCTGCCTGAGTCCCCCGGCCCGCACCCGGGGGGCTCTCGAGCCGTTCGCGGCGCCGCCTGTCCAAAGGACGTAGAGGCTCGGGTCGGCCAAAGGGACGAATCGACACGTCGCAAGCGCGGAGCAAAGATTACCTGTGCGCGCGGTTCCGCCCCGGCCTTGCGCGAGAGTAACCAGTGCGTACCGAGCCCTCCGGCGCGGCGTCGGGGGGCTCGTGTTGCGATCGGTCGCCATTGGGGGGCGGCCCGTCCGCTACGGACGTTGTGGAGAACTGGAATGTTTCCCTTCCGCCGAGCGGGTGCGACGGTGAAAATGCCATGGTCAGGGCCCTCCCGAGCGGAGGTCAGGGCGATCGCCATTGATCTCATCAACCGCCATGGCGCGGACGCGAGCGAGGAGGCGGCTCATTTGGCCCAAGTGGCGCTGCAACTCGGTTCCCAGGAAAACGCCCGGCTGTATTCGCGGGCGGCGCATCACATCCAGGCTTTTCTTCATGCCGCCAGTCGCGAGCGGGCGGCAGCAGAGAGGAATAAGCTTCGACAGTGAGTTGAAGCGCGACGGGCGTCGATCGCCGCTTATCGCCGCGCCAATTTCCAGCTTCGGACTTCGAACGGCGCGAGCTCTTGCGCTCCCTGTCGCTGCGCGGGCTCCTCGAGGAGATTTATCGGCCCGTCGTCGCGCCATCCCGGCGGCAGCGCGAAATCGAAGGCGCCGCGGCCGCCTGCGGGTTCGTAGACGCGCAATATCAGGCCGGCGCCGTCCTCCGCGGGCTTGAGCGTGGACAGGGCGGCGTTGATGCCGCCGGTCGTGATCGGCGCGAACGCGCTAGGCGCGAGATCGCGCGCCGAAGCGACCACCAGCGGTTGGTTGAGGTCTTCCGCCTCTTCGCGCACGCCCGCCTCGTGCCAGGCGCCTGCGTGTGGCATCAGCGCATAGGTGAACCTATGCGCCCCCTCGTCGGCGAGCGGGTCGGGATAGACGGGAGAGCGCACCAGGCTCAAACCGAGGACATTGCCGCGCGCGCTATGGCCGTATTTGGCGTCGTTGAGCAGCGCCAGGCCGAAGCCGGGTTCGGAGAGATCGGCGAAACGATGGCCCGGAACTTCGAACTTCGCCGCGTCCCAGGACGTATTGGCGTGGGTCGGGCGTTCGACGACGCCGAAGGCGCATTCGAACGTCGCGCTCGTCGCGCGCACCGCCGCTGGCGTAAGGGCGCGCAGGAACGTGCGCCGGTCGCGCCAGTCGATCTCCGTCACGATATCGAGCCGGCGGCTGTTGGCGCCGAGAACGAGGGTCTGCGTTATGACCGAGGCGCGGTAGCGCCGTCGGACGCGAAGGCTCGCGCGATGCGGCCCGCGCTCCACGATCTCCAGGTTCTCGAGGGCGCGCAGTTCTTCGCCGCTCTCGGCATAGTCCTCCTCGATGTCCCAAGCGTCCCAGTCGCGCGGCTTGTCCTGGGGAAAGATCCAGAGCTGATTGCCGCGGCCGGCGAGGGCTTCGCGGCCGGTCGGTTTGTGGAGAAGGCTTTCGAGGGCGCCGTCCGCTCCGATCGTCGCGCGCAGGAACGCGTTTTCGAGATGGGTCGCGCTGACCTCCAACCCAGCGACGGGACGCAACGCCGCGCGATCGAACACCGCGACGCCGAGCGGCCCGACGGTTTCGGCGGTGGAGACGGCCTCGCCGCATTCGAGCGTTGCGCGAAGGGGACGGGGCGACAGCGACGGGTTGACCACCACCAAGGCGTCGGCGAGGCCGCCGGCCGGCATTCCGGCGACGATTGCCTTCATCGCGGATCGCAGGACCGCCGCCCCCTTCGCGATCACGCCGTCGAGTTCGGCCTCGGCGTCCTCGTAAACTTCGCGAATGCTCGATCCCGGCAGGATGTCGTGAAACTGGTTTTTGAGCAACGTCCGCCACAGCGGCTCCAAATTCTGCGGCGCCGGCGCTCCGCGGAGATGGGCGAGCGAAGCGACGGTTTCCGCGGTGATCAGCGCGCGCTCGGCTAAGCGGTGCTTGCGCTTGACGCACGCTTGCGTCGTCAAGGTCGCGCGATGCAGCTCGAGATAGATCTCCCCGGACCAGGTCGGGAGTTTCGTTTCCGCCGCGGTGGCGTGCGCAGCCTCGAAGAAGCCGTGGACGGTGGACCAGCGCGCTTTCGGCAAAGCGGGAAAGTCGCGCAATTCGACTTCGCGTTCGACCATTTCCGGCGTCACGCCGCCGCCGCCGTCGCCATAGCCGACCGCCAGCAGGGTCTGCGGATGTGCGGTCTTGCCGCGAAAATTGCGCCAGGTGGGCGCGACGCATCCCGGCTGGACGTCGCCATTGTAGCCGCCGATCGGATTGTCGAACGTGTGCGCGAGCACGCGGCTGCCATCGAGGCCCTCCCACCAGAAGAGGTCGTGGGGAAAGCGGTTGGTCTCCGACCAATTGACTTTGATGGTGAAGAAACTGTCGATTCCGCCTTGCCGGAGCAATTGCGGCAGGGCCGGCGAAAAGCCGAAGCAATCGGGCAGCCAGCAGACCTTGTGCCGAACGCCGAAGGCGCGCTCGAAATAGCGTTGGCCATAGAGGATCTGGCGCGCCAGGCTTTCACCGGTCGGCATGTTGGTGTCGGGCTCGACCCACATCCCGCCCAACGTTTCCCACTGGCCAGTTTTGATCTTCGCGCGAATCTGAGCGAACAGCGCGGGATCGTCGTCTTCGAGTTGCGCGTAGTAATGCGCGGTCGACTGATTGAAGCGGAAATCCGGCGCTCGCTGCAGGATCGACAGCGCCGTGTGGAAAGTGCGGCGGACTTTGCGGCGGGTCTCGCCATAAGGCCACAGCCAGGCAAGATCAATATGGGCGTGGCCGGTCATCGCGATGTCGCCTTGCGGCGGGAAGCGCCGTTGCAACGACTGCAGCCGCGTCGTCAACGTGTCGTAGGCAGCTTCGACGGTGGCGCGTTCGCCGGGAGTGAGCGGGGCGGGATTGTCGATAAGGTCCGGCAGGCGCCAGATCGTCTGCTGGGCGCGCGACGGAGCGACGCGGGCGATGTAGTCCGCCGTCGTCGAGGGCCATTGCAGCGATCGCAGCGCCTCTTCGGCCGCGTCCAGCAGATGGGCGCTCGCCTCATGGGCATTCAACGCTTCGATGGTTTCGGCGATCAGCTTCAACCGTCGTTCGAGCCGGCAGACCGGAGGATCGAGCCAAAGCAGCGCCGCGCGGACAAGGTGCGGCTTGGGCACGGGGTGGCCGAATGGCAGTCGTGGCGCGCTTTCCGTCTCGATCCTGAAACGGCGCCGCTCGAGCGGAAATTCCTCGTGGTTGGGATCGAGGCCCCAACTGACCGCCTCGCCCCCCTCGTAAGTCATAGTGAGAAGACTTTCGCCGCCGACGTTCAGCGTCAGGCGCGACTCCGGCAGGGGCCAGTGCGAGGGAACCTCCGCGCTCGCCGCGAGATGGGCGACACTCTCGCGCCGGGGCCAGGGGGCTCCCACGGCGATCGGTTCACCGTCAAACGTCCAGCCGTCGACCTCGATCGTTTGGCGGATTCGCCAATGCCAGAGTTCGGCGATCCGCACCCTGAGGCGGACGAGGCGTTGCTCAGGGGTCAGCAGCATAACGATCGGCCCTTTGGCGAGGTGCGCCGGCCCTCGGCGATTCGGGCCTAACAACAAAAATAGCATGCGGCTCGGCGTCGGGCCACGCGCGATCGGCGCGCGGCCGCCTGATTTCAATTCATGCAATCGGCGAAATCGCAAGCAATTCTCCGGCCGGCGAAAGCGAACGCGCCCATTTCAAATTGCGGAAGAATTGCTATGTGGACGGGGTTGGTTGAAATCGGGAGTTCCCGCCATGAACATTCGTGACGCGCTGGCGGCTGGCGCCGCCATGGTGTTGCTGTCGACCGCGCTGGCTTATGCAGGCCCCTGCTCGAAGGATATTTCCGATGTGCAGCTCCAATTCGATTCCAAGTTGAATTCGGTCGCCGCGTCGGGGCCGCCAGCGGCGGAATCGACGGAAGCCACGATGCACCGCCAGCCGACGCCTGGGTCGATCGCCCATGCGGAGGAGAGTCTGGGCGAAATTTCGCCGGAGAATACGCGAGTCTTTACAGAGGCCATGACCCGGGCGCGCGATGCCGACGCGGCCGGCAAGGTCGCCGAATGCCAGCGCGCTCTCGACGACGCCAGACACGTGCTGGCCAATTAAGGGCTCGCGCGCGGCCTGCCCCCGCAGTCCCGCGATCTCGATCGCCTAGGCGCGGGTGACGACGCTCAAACCGTCATCCTCGGAGAGGACATTGACGACGACGCGCGCCCCTGCCCGGCTCAGGGAGACGTCGACCGAGCGGCCGCCGACCGAAAGGCGTCGCAAGACGACGTCCGAGAGGAATTCCGGCAGGATGGGCTGGTCGAACGTGATTTGACGGCCAGCCGGATCAAACTCGAGACCGAGGCACGAGTTGAGCAGCGAGAGCGGGGTGGCCGCCGCCCACGCCTGCGGCGCGCAGGCGACGGGATAGAACGTCGGGCCCCGTCCACGCCGCCGCGTGAACCCGCAAAACAGCTCGGGCAGGCGATGCAGATCGAAATAGGTCGAGGCGGCGAATAGACCGCCAAAGATCCGCAATGTCTCGTGACGAAAGCCGTAGCGCGCGAATCCCGCCGCGATCATGGCGTTGTCGTGCGGCCAAACGGAACCGTTGTGGTAGCTCGTCGGATTGTATCTCTCCTCCGTCGAAGCGATGGTCCGGACGCCCCATCCGGAGAACGACGCGCGCGACATCAGGCTTTTGACCACCGACGCAGCTCGCTCGGGATAGGCCATCCCCGCAAAGAGCGAATGCCCAGCGTTGGAAGAGTAGACGCGGCACGGCTTCTTGTCGCCGTCGAGGGCCAGCGCATAGGTCCCCAGCGCCTCGTCGAAGAATTGTTCGTCGAAACGCTGTCGCAGGGCGCCGGCGATCTTCCTCTGCGCGGCGGCGCGGTTCACATCGCCGAGCCGCTCCCAGATATCCGCCATCGCGCATCGGGCGCCGTAGACATACGCCTGCACCTCGGCGAGCGCGATCGGCCCGCGAGCGAATGCGCCATCACTATGGAAAATCGAATCGTGGCTGTCCTTCCAGCCTTGATTGATCAACCCATCATCGGACCGGCGTCCATATTCGACGAATCCGTCGCCGTCGCGGTCGCCAAACTGGTCGATCCAAGCCTCGGCGGCCGCGAGATTCGGCTGGATGCTTTGGATGAGATCGATGTCGCCCGTCCGTTTCAGATAGGCGCCGGCGAGGAAAAGAAAGAGCGGCGTCGCGTCGATGCTGCCGTAGTAGCGGCCAAAAGGCACCTCGCCGAGCGCCGCCATTTCGCCACCGCGCGCCTCGTGCAGTATCTTTCCCGGCTCGGCGTCGGCGACTGGGTTTTCCTCATTCGCCTGGGTGGCGGCCAGATGCCGGAGCACACCCCGTGCGATGCTCGGGTCGAACCAGAGCATCTGCCACGCGGTGATCAGCGCGTCGCGGCCGAAAACCGTGCTGAACCACGGGATTCCCGCGTAGGGGTAGGGGCCCGACGGTAGGCTGGTGGTCAGCATGTGGAGATCCGACACGCTCCGGCTCACCATCTCGTTGAAGACGTCGTTGGAGGTCCTGACGGCGGCTGAGCGTTTGGACCTCGCCTGCAAGCATCGCTTGCCGTCGCGCAGCGCTACGAAGAAGCCGTCGGGGAGCGGGCGCTTGACGCAGTCCGATCCGCAGCCGACCTCGATGAAGACGACCTGTGTCTCCTTGGGCGCCAGATCGAGCTCGAAAATCGCATGCGTGCTCGTGAGCCTCGTCGGCGGCGGGGCGAATATCAGCGTCGTCTCGCGGACCTGCCCGTCGAGGCCGGTATAGCCGAGCGTGACCCTGCCGGCTGCGATTTTCGGTCGATGGTCCTCGCCCCGCCGCACTCGTTTCGTGCCGCGAACCTCGAATAGATCTGCGAAGTCGGCGCCCATCGCGATTTCAAAACGGACGTGATGTCGCTTGTCGTCGAAGTTGGTCACCGCGAGCCGCTCGTAGAGGCTCGCCTGCCAGAGTAAACGGGTTCGGCGGATGTGAAGAAGCCCTTGCGCCAGCGCCAGCCTGCCGCTCCGATCATAAAGATCGGGATTCGTGAGATCGCAAGTCAACGTGGAATTGTCGTCGCTCACGGTCGAACTGAGCAGTTTCGGTTCGGCGTCTTCAACGGCGAGGTGGAAGTGCGACAAGAACCTTGTGTCGCGATGATAGACGCCCTCGGGGCTGCCGGGCCCGGACAGCGCATCCCCGCTATGATTGAAGACAGCAAAGGTGTCGTCGTGCTTGAGCGTGCGCGACTGCCCGTCCTGCAACGATGTCGTAGCGGGACCGTGCAGCTTCGCTTGCCTCGTCGAAATCGCCTCATGCGATTCTGGCGTCGGCGCGAATATCGTTTCGTCTGTCACGTGTGTCACGTCCTCGACCTTTCGCGTTGGGCAAGGATATGGAACGGGATTAGTGCGGCCTCAAAGTGACGAAACTTTGGGGTGGTCGTGTCGGGCGCATGCTCTCGCACGCCGGGCGTCTGTCGCACGCCCGGGCGCCGTTCTCGGCCAATCTCGCGGCGAACAAGGCGGCGGCGCCGCCGGGGATGCCGCTTATGAGGATGCGCTCGTGGAGCGCGACACGCCATATTCCTTTCAGCGTGAAATATTCCTACAGCGCGAAATATTTTGTGACAAGGACGGATCGCCATTTCGTTGAACGCGTTCTGATTTGCAGATGCGAGCCGATGGCGGCTTTCGACGGCGTCTGACGCTTCGCCGCAACAACGCCAAAAATCCCATCGCATTATAGTTTCGATCGGGCGTGCTTCACTCGCTTGGAGACGCTCCAAGGCTCAACTTTGAGTGAGAGGTCGCCCCATGCGAATTGCGCAGATTGCTCCCCTGACCGAAGCGGTTCCGCCAGCGCTGTACGGTGGAACCGAGCGAGTTATCTCCTGGCTGACCGAAGAGCTGGTCGCGCTCGGGCAGGACGTCACGCTGTTCGCGAGCGGAGACTCCGTCACCTCGGCCAAGCTGCAACCGATGTGGCCGCGCGCCCTGCGACTCGACGGCACCGTGCGCGATCCCTATGCGCTCCACATGATGATGATCGAACAGGTCTACAGGCGTTCGCACGAATTCGATCTCCTTCATTTCCACATGGACTACTTTCCCTTTTCGCTCATGTCGCGACAGGCGACGCCTTTCCTCTCGACGCTTCACGGACGGCTCGATCTCCCCGAGCACCAGCCGGTCTTCACAACTTTTTCATCGATACCTGTCGTTTCGATCTCGAATTCGCAACGCCGGCCGATCCCCCAGGCGAACTGGATCGCGACGGTGAATCACGGACTGCCTGCGGATGCGTTGCAGCCGCAAGCGACTGAGCCGTCATATCTCGCGTTCCTAGGGCGCATATCGCCCGAAAAACGTTTGGACACTGCGATCTCCATTGCGCAGCGCTGCGGCATACCGCTGAAGATCGCCGCCAAGATCGACCGCGCCGACGTGGACTATTTCGACGAGACGATCCGTCCGCGGCTCCTCGCGGCTGGCGTGGAATACATCGGGGAGATCGGCGATCGAGACAAGTCCGAGTTCCTGAGCGGCGCGATCGCGCTGCTCGTGCCGATCGATTGGCCGGAACCGTTTGGGCTCGTCATGATCGAAGCCATGGCGTGCGGCGCTCCCGTGATCGCCTTCAACCGGGGTTCTGTTCCCGAAATCGTCGAGGACGGCGTCACCGGCTTCGTCGTCGAAGATGAAACGAGCGCCGCGGCCGCGGTCCGAAAGGTCCCGTCGTTGTCGCGAAGCCTGATCCGCCGGCGGTTCGAAGAGCGATTTACGGCTCGCCGCATGGCCGAAGACTACCTCCGTCTTTATCGCAAAATGGCCGACAGCGAACGCACACGGCCACGCCTCAAGTCCGTCTAGGCGCGCGTTGCTTTCAGGTCGAATCAAGCCTCAGCCGTCTTGGCGAGGGACTGCGGCGGCGGCTTAGTCTGGATCGCCACGCTTCGCTCGCGAAGGCGGCGGGGCCGGTTCAACCTAAATGCAAAGCGCTTTAGGCGCAGGCGCTCCGTGGTTCATCGCCGGCCTCTTCGAAGTCCGGCGAGGGTTCGCTCCGGCGTCTCCTCGGCTTCGTCATCCGGGCTCGCCGGAGGCGAGGTCTGCTGGATCAAGACGGACGGGTTCGGTGGGGCGATCCTGATCCCAAGTTCCTGGAACCGTCGCTTCATGCGCCGATTGAATTCGCGCTGCACCTCCCAGCGGCCCGAATCCGTGCACGGGATCTGGCCGACGATCGTCGCGCTGACGCCATCCACCTTGTCGACGCCCCACAATTGCAGATCGCCCAGCATCTCGGACTTGAGCCTCGCATCCGCCCGCATTTCGGCGGCAATCTGCCGGAGCGTCTCTCCGACATGGTCGGTATCCTCCTCGTAGGCGATGCTGACGCTGACGGCCGCGTTGCCGATGCCGCGATTCCAGTTCGTGACGCTGGTGACGGAACTGAAGGGAACGATGTGGACCGATCCGTCGCCGGCGCGCAGTCGGATCGTTCGGATGGAGAGATTTTCCACCGAGCCCGACAGGCCGGAGACGGTGACCCAGTCGCCCACCTGCATGGCATTCTCGAGGAGCAGGAACAGCCCGGTGATGAAGTCCTGGACCAGCTTCTGCGAGCCAAAACCGATGGCGATGCCGACGATGCCTGCGCCCGCGAGCAGAGGGGCGATATTGACGCCGATCTCGCTCAGCACGGTCATGCCGACGACGACGAGGATGACGATCAGCAGCGAAGTGCGAAATATTGGCAACAACGTGCGCAAGCGCGCCGATCTGGCGCTGCGTGCCTCCCGGGTCAACCGCTCGAGATGTCGAGCCATCGCCGCGTTGGCGCCTTCCCAGACGGCGACGGACACCGCCGCCGCGATCGCGATCGTGACGAGCGCCGACACCAGGCGCCCACCGATCGCATCGCCCTTGAACCATGCCAGCGCATCGACGCCCCATACCTCGAAGAGCGCAATCATCATGATCCAGCCGATCGCGAGGGAAATTGCTGCCCGCAGAAGCGGGTAATAGCGGTTGGCCCGTTCCTCCAATCCGGGAAAACGGCGAGCGAGATCGGGATTGACATGAAAGAGGCGGTCGAGCACCCCGAGCGCCGGGATGGCGCAGAGGCGCGCGACCGTGACCACGGCGATGCTGACGACGATGAGTTGCAATGAGCGGGAGGGACCGTTCCGCACCTTGATGGCCCAGATCAGCCAAAGCGCGACGATGATGAAGATCGCGATGTAGTGCCACGTATCGGCGAGGCGATTGCGCAGCACGGCGATGGTTCCGCGCGCATCGTCCGTCGTGCGAATTTGTGCGGCGATCGCCGCGCGGCATTGCAGAACGATGGTCAGCAGAAACAGGATCAGAACGAAAGCGACCGTCTTGACGAGACCGTGGTGAAGGTGCTCGCTGCCGCCGAGCAATTGAGCCGTCTCGGCGAGTGTCGCGCCGATGACGGTGACGGCGGCGATGCGGCGCACCCAGACTTCGATATAGGCCGCCGTCTGGTCTCCGACGTACAGGAGGCGCAGCCTGGGATTGGTGGGCGAAGCCAGCATCCGGGCGACGCAGATTATCGCTCGGCACAACATGTACGCCTTCAGGGCCTCGATTATGACGAGCCGGGTCGAGTCGGACGAACCGATCTGCGTCACCAGAAGCAGAGCGCCAGTGGCGCCGAACGCGCCGACGGGAAGCAGCCACAGCGTCAACTTCAGAAGCGCGAGAGGCAGTCGCTGGGTCAATCGCCAATTGTCCTCGCCCGCGGAGGGCGGCGGCGAAGAATCGACGGCGCCGATCGCGGGCGCCGTCTGAGCCGCTTCGGCGCTGCCGGTGGGTCGTTCGAATTCCAGCGCGGCGAGCGGGCGGCGAAGCGCGTAGGCGAGGAGCGCCTCCACCACGAGGGCGCAGGCGAGCACGAAGATCAAGCGCCAGCCCGCTTCCAGCGCCTCGGCGCGAACGGCTGAGTTCGACGACAAAGCGACCAGGCCGCGCCAAACCAAGGGAATGTCGGTCAAGGCGCGCGAGGCGGCGATGATCTCGTCGGAGAAGCCCTGCGCCCATGCGGCGGCCTGCACGACGAGTTGCGCGCCCAAACTGTCGGGTTGCAGCGACAACTGAGGAGGGGGCGGCTTGCCGGCGAGTTTGTGGGACGCTGCGGCGGCAGGTTGCGCAGCGGCGGTCGCCGCCGGCGCCGCCTTGGCGATCGCCTGCAATGTCCCGATCAGTTGTTCTCGCTGGTTGGGATCGGTGAGGACGCTCAGCACACGATCCGCTTCAGTTGGGGTCAGCGCGTTTGTCTGAGCGGGCGGCTGGACGGAATTGGCAGGGCGCTCAACCGTCTGAGCGTTCGCCGTCGTCGCGGTGAGGAGCGCCGATGCGAAAATGAGAATCGTCGGCAAGAATGCGCGCAGAGTCACCCCCCGTCGTCGGCTTTAGATCGGCTTATGGGTCCGAGGCGGCGGGGATACTGGCGGGGCAGTTTGGCGAGAGCGTGGCGACGCCGCGACCCGGGATATGTCACCCACAGGACGCGTCGAGCTTGATATCGGTGGGGAATTCGAAATTGGCGACGCTTCCCCGGCTCGTGACGAACGCCCCGTCGCCTGTCGCGGCGATGCGCCACGCGCCGAGCAGAGCGCCAGCGCGGGGCTTGCAATGCTCACATCGCGGCGCCGATTACGCCGACTTCGCCTTCGCCGACTTGCATCAGCATCGTCTCGATGAAATCCGGCGCGAGAAAGCGGGCGCAGGACACGTCGCCTTGGACGAGGGCGATCATCGTCACGGCCCCCGCTCGCGCCACCACCGCATGATCGCCTGGGGGCAAGCTGCGTGAAACCGGCGGTATCGCGACGTATAGCGCCCTGGCGAACTGGAACTGTTCCGGAGTCAATTGGACGACGTTGGAAACCGACTTTATATCGGCGACCCGTACGCAGGTCGGCGATTCCGGACTGACCCATTTGTCGAACACCCCGGCGTCCTCCGCGCGGGCGCCCCCGGACGCGACGACCACTGCAGCCACCAGCGTCGCCGCGAAAAGCCTGTCTCTCATCATGTCCTCCTATGGGTTGCCTCGGCGCCGCCGCGCCGGTCGAGCGTTAGGGCTCCTCCGAACGCGCCGCCCCCGCGTTGGTCGGAACCGGGTGCATCCGACTTTAAAGACGGCTGCGCGAGCACGATGGAGCCGGCGCATGCCGTGCTGATCAGACTCGCATATGCGAGACCCCTCGACATCTTCTTCCTCTCCTACGCTCCCGTCAGAACTTCGCGGCGATCGGCTATGTTCCCTGCGCCGCGCTCCGCCCCTCCCGACGTGCAAGCGGTAGGCGGCTTGAACGAACGTCAGTC